>NZ_JBIFFP010000004.1:0-360856 GCF_043557225.1 Sulfitobacter sp. 1A13496
CACTATCACCGCCATGGATACGATCCGCCCGCCCTCGCGCAGCTTTACGTAGGTAGCGTCCAGCCAGAGGAAGGGCCAATCGCCCTCGAGGGGGCGGTTCAGGAACGCCTGCACCCGCTCGTCGATCTCCTCGCATAGCCGTGACACCTGGCTCTTCGAAGTGCCGGACAGCCCCATGGCGCGCACCAGGTCATCCACCGCGCGGGTGGAGACGCCTTGGATATAGGCCTCCTGGATCACCGCCATCAGCGCCTTCTCGGCGGTCCTGCGCGGCTCGAGGAAGGTCGGGAAGTAACTGCCTTTACGTAGCTTCGGGATGTTCAGGCCGATGGTCCCCGCCCGGGTATCCCACTGTCGCGGCCGATAGCCGTTACGCTGGTTCTCGCGGTCCGGGCTGCGCTCGCCATGCGCGGCGCCGCAGACAGCGGCCACTTCGATGTCCATAAGCCGCTGCGCGGCGTCCTGGATCAGCTCGCGCAGAAAATCTGCGTCATCGCTCTTGGCGATCACCCCCGGAAGGTCGATTATGGGGTTGGTCATCGTGTTCTCCTTCGTTGTCGTCGGTCTTTGAGCAACCTCAGACTACGAAGAAACGCGGTGGCCGCCAGCCCGGCCGCGCGCTGCGCTAAGCCAATGGCTTCGCGCGCGGCCTCCTACACCACGGGGTGGGGCACTACCATAGGCGAGCACCGCGAATGACAGGGCAAAGGGCAGCATCATCACCGGCACAACGCGGCTGACGCCGAAACGGTCGATCGCCCAGCCCGAGAGGAAGGTCGAGGCCACCGCCGAGATTGTATAGACCGGCATCAAAGCCACGAATTCGACCAAGGCCCATCCCTTTACTTGGGTCAGATGCACCTGCTGAAAGAACAGGGCCGTGCCCCATGCCGCGGGACCGATGGCCAGCGGGATAATCATCCAGAACAGGCCCGAGCGGAACATCTCGGCCCGGGTCCAATGCCGCCCTTTCATACCCGCGCGCTGCGCCTGATCGGCCATGCTTTGCGGGGTGCGCTCTTGCCGCAGCAGCATCAGGATCACCGGGATTGTCAGTAGCACCAGCACCGCGGCCAGTACCCAAAGGCTGCGCCAGTGGAAGCTGGCGAAAAGCGCCACGAAGATCACCGGCAGAAATGCCTGACCAGCGGCGAAACCCATTGAGGATAGCGAAAGCGCCTTGCCGCGCGATGCCTCAAACCAGCGCACCATGGCGACCTGCCCAAGCTGAGACATCATCCCCTGCCCGGTCAGCCGCAATGCGTAGATGACAAAGATCAGCGCGATCCAATTCGGCACCGCCGCCATCGCCAAACAGGCGCCCGCCAGCGCCAGCATCACGCCAAGGGCCAGCGCCCGTACGCGAAAGCGGTCCGTCAGCACCCCGGCCCAGACCATGGTGATGGCCGACAACGTCGTGCCGATGGTATAGATGCCGCCCCATTGGCCGTCGCTCAGGCCAAAGTCGCCCTTCACCGCCCCCGCAAAGAGCGAGATAAAATAGGTTTGCCCGTAGGACGAGGTGAAGGTCAGCAGGAAACCGGCCAGTAGAAACAGCCAGTTGCGCCGCAGAAATGAGAGGTATTCCATGCCCCTTTCATCGCCGGGGCATGGAGGAAAGGAAAGCCCTAAAGAACGTAGCGGCTGAGATCGGTGGATCGGGTCAGTTCGCCAAGGTTCTTTTCAACGAAATCGGCATCGACGGTGATCTCTTGCCCCGAGCGATCAGGCGCGTCGAAGGAGACTTCTTCGAAGACCCGTTCCATCACCGTGTAAAGCCGCCGCGCGCCAATATTCTCGACCGTGGTGTTGACCTCTGCCGCGATCTTGGCCAGCGCCGCGATGCCCTCTTCGGTGAAGGTCACGGTCAGTTCTTCCGTCCCCATCAGGGCGGTGTACTGCCGCGTCAGCGCATTGTCGGTCTCGGTCAGGATGCGGACGAAATCATCCTCGGTCAGCGCCCGCAGTTCGACGCGGATCGGCAGACGGCCCTGCAACTCGGGCAAAAGGTCCGAAGGCTTGGCGATATGGAACGCGCCCGAGGCGATGAAGAGGGTGTGGTCGGTCTTTACCGGTCCGTATTTTGTCGAGACCACGGTGCCTTCGATCAGCGGCAGCAGGTCGCGCTGCACCCCTTCACGTGAAACATCACCGCCGCGCGCGTCCGACCGGGCGCAGACCTTGTCGATCTCGTCTAGGAACACGATGCCGTTCTGCTCCACCGCCTCAATCGCGGCGCGGTTCACGGCTTCGTCGTCGAGCAGTTTGTCGGCCTCTTCGCCGACCAGCACCTCATAGCTGTCGGCCACGGCCATGCGCTTCTTGGTGGTGCGCCCGCCCATGGCTTTGCCAAAGATGTCACCGAGGTTCATCATCCCCATGCCCTGCTGGCCGGGAATATCCATCGCCGGGAAGGGGCTGGAGGTATCGGCGACCTCAAGCTCGATCATCGTGTCATCAAGCTCACCCGCGCGGAGCTTCTTGCGGAACATCTCGCGCGTGCCGTCGCGGGCATCGGTGCCGGCGATGGCGTCGATGACACGGTCCTCGGCGGCCTGTTCGGCCTTGGCTTTAACGTCTTCGCGCATGAACTCGCGGGTCATGGCGATAGAGCTGTCCACCAGATCGCGGATGATCTGTTCCACATCACGGCCGACATAGCCGACTTCGGTGAATTTCGTCGCCTCGATCTTGATGAAGGGCGCGCGGGCCAGTTTCGCCAGACGGCGGCTGATCTCGGTCTTGCCCACGCCGGTGGGGCCGATCATCAGGATGTTCTTCGGGTAGACTTCGTCGCGCAGGTCATCGCTTAGCTGCTTGCGGCGCCAGCGGTTGCGCAGGGCCACGGCCACGGCGCGTTTGGCGTCGTTCTGGCCGATGATATAGCGGTCCAGTTCGGATACGATCTCGCGGGGGGTCAGGTCGGTCATGCGGTGATTTTCTCCACGGTGAGTTTGCCGTTGGTGTAGACGCAGATGTCGGCGGCGATCGCCATGGCATCACGGGCAATGGTTTCGGCGTCCCGGTCGCTGTCCATCATGCCGCGCGCAGCGGCGAGGGCATAGTTCCCGCCCGATCCGATGGCGGCGACCTCATGCTCCGGCTCCAGCACATCGCCCGCGCCGGTGATGACCAGCAGGTCTTTCCCGTCGGTCACGATCAGCATCGCTTCGAGCTTTTGCAGGTATTTATCGGTGCGCCAGTCCTTGGCCAATTCGACACTGGCACGGGCCAATTGACCCGGTGTCGCTTCCAACTTGGCCTCCAACCGTTCCAGCAGGGTAAAGGCATCCGCCGTGGAGCCCGCAAACCCCGCCACCACGTCATAGCCGCCGGGGCTGAGCTTGCGCACCTTGCGCGCGGTGCCTTTGATCACGGTCTGGCCGAGGCTGACCTGTCCGTCACCGGCAATCACCACTTCGCCGCCTTTTTTGACGCCAATGATCGTGGTCCCGTGCCAACCGGGGAAATCGTCGTTCTGTGCCATGGGGCCTCCTGTCGCTTGGCGCTCTATATGGCCCCCGTGGCAGGGCAGGACAAGGGCAGCGCCGGTTGCGCGTGGGGCAGGGCTGCCGCTTGTGATGCGGGGGCACGCTTGCGGTGCAGTGGCCAGCGGCTTTGCCCAAATGAAAAGGGCGCCCCGAAGGACGCCCGTTTTCGTAACTCAATGCCTAAGGCGTTGGCCTTAGATGGATTCTTCGATCCAGCTTTGCAGGGCCGCCTTGGGGCGCGCACCGGCGAGGTTGGACACGACCTGCCCGTCCTTGAAGATGAACAGCGCCGGGATGCCGCGCACGCCGACTTGGGCGGGCGAGTTCGGGTTTTCGTCGACGTTGACTTTGACGATCTTCACGCGACCGTTCATTTCATCCGACAGCTCTTCCAGCGAAGGGCCGATCTGTTTGCACGGGCCGCACCATTCGGCCCAGAAATCGACCAGAACCGGAATGTCCGAATTTTTGACTTCGGCGTCGAAAGTGTCGTCGGTGACTGCGACGGTTGCCATGATGCTCTCCTGACAGGAATGGGTTGAGGCCTGAACCTATGAATGCACGGCAGTGGCGTCAAGATATGGCAGGGCGCGCAGGGCATTTGTCACGATATCGTTGGGTAACACCATAAGCGCGGGGGTCGCGGTCCATAGAATGGCCGTCTCGATCCGCCGATCCGGGTAGATCTGGCGCAGCATATGGGCATAGGCCCCCATCTGGCGCAGCAGCCCGTCGGGGCAGGCCTCAGCCGTGCCGGGGACCACGCGGTTGGTCTTGAAATCGACGGCGAGGATGCGATCCTCGGCGATCACCAAACGGTCGATCGTGCCATGCAGGCGCTGGTCTCCGAGGCCGCCGGTCACGGGCACTTCGGCGAGGGTTGTCTCGGCAAACAATGGGGCGAGGGCAGGGGAGTTCAGCACCGCTTCCGCCTCATCTTCCGCGCGGGCGATCATCTCGGCGGGGTGTGAGCGGGCCAACCGCTCCAGAAAGATCTCGCGGGCATCCGGCCCCATGAGCGGCAGATGTTCCAGCAACTCATGGACCAGCGTGCCATAGTTCAACGCAGTGTCCATATCGAGCCCGGCCTCACCCGCGAGCGCCTTGGCTCCGCCGAGATCTGAGGGCGACAGGGTCTTATCCTCTCCCTTGGGGGAGGGGGCGGAGCGGGCGAAAACAGGGTCTAACCTAGGCGTTGTGATGGTTTTCTCAGGCGTCTCTATGATGTCGAGCGCATCCCAATCGCCCTGTTGATAGCGCAGCGTGCCATCGTCGCCCAAAGGTTCGGCCCGGAGCCGGGCCAGAGCGGCAGCGGTGATTTGATACCAAGAGGATTCATCTTTCGACAATTCCCCCGCCGCGGCCACGATCAGCCATTTTTCGGCCCGCGTCATGGCGACATAGAACAGGCGAAGCCGCTCTTGCAGCGCGGCCTCTTTCATCTCGTCCAGCCGGACGCGCATGGGCTGGGGCATGTCATCCGCCGGGGCTTTCCAGACGGGGGTGCCGTCAACGGTGATGATCTCATCCTTGATCGTCACATCACGCCGCCCGGTGTCGGGCAGGATCACAATTGGCGCTTCCAGACCCTTGGCACCATGCACCGTCATCACCCGGATCTGGTTCGACGCGCTGTCGATCTGACGTTTGATTTCCAGATCATCGGTCTGCATCCATTGCAGGAACCCGGTCAGGCTGGGCACCGTGCCGCGCTCGTAAGACAGCGCTTGGCTCAGCATCGCGTTGATCCCATCCTCGGCCTCTGGCCCCAACCGTGCCAGCAGCTTGCGGCGCCCATCGTGGCGGGTGAGGATGCGTTCGATCAGATCGTAGGGGCGCAGGTAATCGACGTGCCCGCGCAGGTCGCGCAGCACGGCGAGGGTGGCGGCGTGGGCCTCGGTCTGGTTGCGCAAGGCTTGCCAGAGGTGATCCTCTTTGCGGTAATGGGCGAGGGTGAAAAGCTCTTGTTCCGACCAGCCGAAAAGCGGCGATTTCAGCGCGGTGGCAAGCGATAGATCGTCGTCCGGCGTGGCAAGGAACGACAGGATCGCTGCCAGATCGCGCACCGCCAGTTCGGCCCCAACCTTGAGCCTGTCAGCCCCGGCGATGGGCAGTTCCGCCGCCTTGCAGGCGCGGATAATCTCGGAAAACAAGGCCGAGCGGCGCTGCACGAGGATCAGAAAATCCCCCGGTTGGATGCGCCGCCGTGCCAAGCCGCCCTTGCTGTCGTCGGGGAGGTAATGTTCCTCGGTCGTCAGCTCCTTGATGCGCCGGGCGATGCGTTCGGCCAGTTGCACCGTGTGATGCCGCGCGCTGCGCCGGTCGACGGGGTCGGTCCAATCGCCTTCATCGTCTGGGCCCGCCTTTTCGATGAAGGGCCAAAGATCGACGCGGCCGGGCAGGCGATCTTTGAAGGCCATATGGCCGTCATTGGTAAAGCCGGTCTGGATCGCGGGGTCGAAAACCCCATCGACCGCTTGCAAAATCGCCGAAGAGGAGCGGAAGGAATAGGCAAGACTGCGGCGCTGGAAAAACTGGCCCGCCTCACCGATCTTCTGTTCGAATGTCGTGCCTTTGCGGTCCAGCTCTTCGGGGTCCGCGCCTTGGAAAGAGTAGATCGATTGCTTCTTGTCGCCCACGACGAAGAGGGTGCGATCCACCTCGTTACGCGCCCCGGCGCCGGAGTAAAATTCATCTGTCAGCCGTTCGATCACGTCCCATTGCCGGGGCGAGGTGTCCTGCGCCTCGTCGACAAGGATATGGTCGATGCCGCCGTCGATGCGGAACAACACCCAAGCGGCCACGGCCTTGTCGGTCAGCAAGGCGCGGGCTTTGAGGATCAGATCGTCAAAGTCGAGCCAGCCGCGCTTTTGCTTCTCATCCGCGTAGCGTTCAAGAAAGCGGGCCGCGAAACGGTGGAGCACATAGGATTTGCGCGCCGCCTTCAGCGCCAGCCGCGCTTCGCGGGCGTCTTCGACGCGCTGCATCAATTGCTCAAGCTGCGGCATCTGTTCGGCGATGACCTTTTGCGTCGGCTTGGTCGGGAAACTGCCGATTTTGGCGGTGAAGGGCGCCTTGGCGCCGCTGCCGGTCAGAAGGATGTTTTCAAGCTGGGGCAGGGCGGACAGATCATAGCGGTCGATCTCTTGCAGCGCCGCGCCCGCCTTGCCGTCATTGCCGCCTTTGGCCAGCAGATGGGGGATGATCTCGGCCATCATCGCCGCTTCGCTGCCAAGGAAGACTGAAGCCGCGATTTTGTCTTCGGTCAGGTCTTCGGGCTGGGCGAAAAGCGCTAGAATCTCGGCCCAAGAGCGGGGCGTGGTGAAGGCATCGCGTTGGCCCACGATGCTGCGGGTAAGGCTGGCGAAATCTTCGCCCGTGTAGTGCCGCGCGATCTCGGCGACCAGCGGGGCGTCTTCGCCTTCGGCCATCTCATCGACGATCTCGGCCCGCAGCAGATCGGCGGCGCGGTCTTCGATCTCGGTGAATTGCGGGCTGACCTGCGCCTCCAGCGGGAAGCGGCGCAGAAGGGCCGCGCAGAAAGAGTGGATGGTCTGAATTTTCAGCCCGCCGGGCGTCTCGATCGCGCGGGCAAAAAGGGTGCGGGCATTGCGCAGTTGCTCAGGCGTCAATTCGCCCTGAACGCCAAGATCGGCCAAGGCGCTGCGCAGTGCCGCGTCTTTCAGCATCGCCCATTCGCCCAAGCGTTTGAACAGGCGGTTCTGCATCTCCGAGGCAGCGGCTTTGGTATAGGTCAGGCAAAGGATGTGCTGCGGCTCCACGTCGTCGAGCAGCAGCCGTGCCACGCGGTCGGTCAGCACGCGGGTCTTGCCAGAGCCCGCGTTGGCGGTCAGCCAGGTGGAGGCATCGGGCCGCGCCGCTTCGATCTGGGCGCGGGTGGCGTCGTTGAAATCACGCATCATTCCAGATCCTCCGGACGGGCGGGGCTGGTGCCATCCCATTCCCCGAACCGCGCCAGTTGGTCAAAGTTTCCGGCAAAGGCATCACTTTGCACCATCCGCCGCGCGGTAAAGCCCTGCCCCTCATCGAGGTAGCGCGAGAGCAGCGCGTGCAGACCGGCCAGCACCTCTTGCGGGTTCTCCTCTTCAAGCGGGGCGGGGACTTCGACGGGTTTCGACCCAAGACCGATAAAGGCGGCATGGGCCACATGGGCCACGCCCACCTCGGGAAAACCGCCCCGTTCGACCATCGCCGCTTCGATCAAGAGTTGCTTGTCGAACAGCCGCTGCTCTTTTTTGCCGGGCGGGGTGCCGGTTTTGTAGTCGTAGATCAGCACATCGCCGTCATCGGTCTGGTCGATCCGGTCAGCAAAGCCGCTGAGGGTAAAGCCGAGGTCGGCAAAGGTGTAGCTGCCGCGCGCGCCCTGTTCGAAGGCGACGGGGCTGGAGAATGCGGCGCGTTGGCTTTCGCGGGCGATGAACCAATCGGCGATCCGGTCGATACGGGCCAGCCACATGGCGCGGGCGGCGGGCCAGGGGGCTTCTTCCTCCAGCACCTCGGCGGCCACTTGCATCAGCGTGTCGCGGGTCAGCCGTGCCGGATCGCGGGCCACCAGTTTGACGAAATCTTCCATGATGCGGTGCAGGACGATGCCGCGCACCGGCGCATCGGGCGATTGCACCAGCGGGTTGATCGGGCGCAGTTTCAGGCTGTGTTTGGCATAGATCGCGTAAGGATCGCGGATCAGCGTCTTGATCTCGGTCACTGACAGCTTGCGGGGGCGCGCCGCGCGCGGCGGGCGGGGCGAGGGGCGCGTGGCCGGGGCGGTGCGCTCTACCGCTTCCAAGGCGCGCACCTGATCCAGCCAGCGGTTGCCGCGCTGCTGCATGGCCTTCCACGCCTCCGGCCCGCCGGTGTCGCCCAAGCCGCCCAGCAGGTTGCCCAATCGGTTCAGCCAGCGTGACGGCACCATCTCGGCCTCGTCCGAGCGGATCGCGCGGGTGATCCAAACCTCGGGGCTGGCGATGGCCTGTTGATAGTCATGCGCCGACAGGCCGATGCGCCGTTCGGGCAGCAGCAGCCCGGCCTTCTCGCGCATTTGACGGTTGAGCCATGGATCGGGCGGCGGTGCTTCGGGCCATGTGCCTTCGTTCAAACCGCCAAGGATGACCAGCTCGGCCCCCTGCACCCGCGCCTCCATCGTGCCCCAGATCATGATGTCGGGATGGGGGGTATCGGCCTCGCGCACCTCTTCTTGGGCCAAGAGCGCGCCCAAGAGATCGGCATAATCGGCGGCGTTCATCGCCCCGCCGTGGGCTGCATGTTCCGTGAGGTTCGCCATCACCGCCTCAGCCGCGATGCCTGCGCCCTGCTGCCAAAGTAGATGGTCGGGATCGGCGGGTTGCCCGGCGGCGATCCGTTCGGCCAGCGCCAGATGCGCGGCGACGCATTCGGGCAGGGGCCGCTCTCCGGGGGTGGCATGGCCGGGGAAAACTTCGCCCAGCCAAGCGACCCAATCGCGGAACCCGCTGGGGTCTTCCATCCGTTTCGCGGCGCGCTCTGCAATCTCGGCCAAGCCTTCGGCGTCGGGGTAGGGCAGCCCATGGCGGCGGATCTCAGCCTCCAAGCGCTGGGTATAGAGCTGGTGGAAATTCCGCCCCGCGCCGCTGTGGGTCAGCGGGTGTTTCAACAGGGTCAACAGCGCTTCGGCATCCAATTTTCGGACGAACAGCGCCGCCACATGGCGCAAGAACCGCCCCGGCGGGGAGAGTTGCAGCGGCATCCCGGCGCTGTCATCGGGCAGAATGCCCCACCGGTCGAGCGCTGCGGTGACCTGCCGGGTGAGCATCCGGTCGGGGGTGATCAAGGCGGCCTTCACACCATCCTCGGCAGCTTGGCGCAGGCGCAGCGCGATGGCCAAAGCCTCGACCCGGGGGGTGGGCGCTTCGATCAGGGTAATGTCGGCGGTGGCACCTTGCAGGTCTTCCAGCTTCGGCCCTTCGTTCAGCCAGGCATGGGTGACGGGCGCGGGCCGGAGGGATAGCGAGACCAGCTTGTTACGCGCGGTGGAGACCGGAGGCATCTCGCACCAAGGCTCAACTGCGCCGCGTGCAACGCCGGTCATGTTCATCAACTTGCGGAACCGGTATTGCGGGTGATCCTCGGCCAGCAGCGCCTGATCCAACTCGTTCCAAACGGCGGTTGGCATCTCGAAATCGAACCCCGGCAGGATGATCGCGCCTTGCGGCAGGCGAGCCACGGCCTCCATCAACAGCGCGGTGGTCCCGCGCGAGCCGGTGGACCCGGCAAGGATCACCGGATGCTGCGGTGGCGCGTCCTGCCAACGGGCGATGATCCGGGCGACCAACTGCCGCCGACGCGCTTCGGCATCCGGACGGGTGGTGGTTTGGCCCAGATAGTCATGCGCGATAGCGAGGAACTGCTGTGCCCGCTCCCAATGGGCAGAGAGGTTGCCGACGTCCAGCCCGGCCACCGTCTCGGGCGAGACGCCTTCGCCCTGCATTTCGTCGATCAGCCCCGCAAGACTGTCCGACAGCGCATAGAGCGAGGCACGCGGCGCGAGATCGGGTGCGGCATCCAGCAGGCGCGACACCAGTTGAATGAGTTCCAGCCGCCGTTGCAGCGGCGGTGTCGGGGCGGGCAGTGCGATGCCGGGGGCTAATGCATCAAGGTCGGTGATCAGCCGGATGCGCGGTAGAAACCCCGCCGGGCCCGCATCGAAATCATGACGCAACCGGCGGGCCATGCGGTTGGTGTTGACCAGCAACTCGACACGGGCCATCGCTTCGGGTGGGCCATTTTCCAACCGGTCGCAAAGCCCGCGCACCAGCCCGCGCGGAAAGTCGACACCTGGGGCAAGGCCAAAGACGCGGGGGCTGTCCTGCGGCTCAAACATCGGCACCTGCCAATAGGCTTTCGGCAAGGGGAATGCCGCCCGGGTGCCCCACATCGCACCAGCGCCCGGGATAGGGCAGGCCAAAGAGCGTTTCGCGCTTAAGCATCATGTCCCACAGCAGGTTGAGCGAGAATGCCTCGGCTTCAATATCGGCCAGCAGATCGGTCTTGATGATCTGCACCCCGCCATAGACCTCGCCCGGCCCCCGTTGCAGGCGGCCATCCGCGGCGCGGGTAAAGTCGCCCGTGCCGCCATGGCCAAGGGTGTTCTCCAACGGCACGGTCATCAAAAGCGCGTCCATCCGTGCCGGATCCCATGCGTCGCGCAGCATCCTGAGCGGGTTCGCCCCAGCCCAAATTGCGTCACTGTTCATGGTGAAAACGGGTCCCGCGCCCAACAGCGGCAACGCGTTGCGCAGCCCGCCGCCGGTGTCGAGGATCTGGGGCGTTTCGATCACCGTTTGTACATCCTGCGCTTTCAGATGTGCCTCTAACTGGTCGGGCAGGTAGTGCAGGTTCGCCACGATCCGCGCAGGCGTAATCCCGCGGGCAAGATCGAGCGTATGGTCAATCAAGGGGCGGCCCGCGACTGGCACCATGGGCTTGGGTTGGCTCTGGGTGAGATGTTTCATACGCGTGCCGAACCCGGCCGCGAACATCATGATGGCGTCGGGATTGTCGCGCATTGGCTTTTCAGTTGCTCCAGAAATTCGGGGGTCGGCGGGGGCAGCACGCCTGCGATTGCCTCCGCCACATCGGCAAGCGCGGGATGGCGCAGGTTATGTTGCAGATGCTGCCAGACGCGGGGGATCAGATCGACGTAATGCGGTTTGCCGTCGCGCAAACAAAGGCGCGCAAAGACCCCCAAGATGCGCAGATTGCGCTGGGCGCCGAGTAGCGCATAGGCGCGGCGGAAGGGGGTTTCCGCCTGTCCGGTTTGGGCAAGGTAATCGTCGATGATCTGCGCCTCCACCGCCCGGGGCACATCGCGGCGGGCGTCTTGCAGGATCGAGACGAGATCATAGGCCGGGTGGCCGAGCAGCGCGTCTTGAAAATCCAGCAAACCGACCCGCGCCGCCCCTTCGCGCTCTGGCAGCCAAAGCAGGTTCTCGGCGTGATAATCGCGCAGGATCACGACCTTCGGGCCGTCATCCAACGCTGCGGCGAGGGGGCGGAAAACTTGCGCGAAAGCGGCGTTTGCGCTCTGCCCGCCTGTGGGCGCGTAGAAGTCGAAGGCAGGGGCCGCCATATCGGTCAGCCAATCGGCATCGCACATTGGCAGATCCGGCAGGGGGGCAGCGTGCAGTTTGACCAAAACGTCAGCCGCCGCGCGGTAGAGGAGGAGTTCCCGAGCCGGATCCGCCGCCATGAGCCGCGCAAAGAGGTCATCGCCAAGGTCTTCGATCAGCAGCAGACCGTTGTCATTGTCCGCATGGTAAATCTCGGGCGCGCTGAGACCGCAGCCTGCCAGATGCGCGGCGACATGACGGAAGGGTCGCACGTCTTCGCCGCGTTCCGGTGGGGCGTCCATCAGGATGGCGCGCGCTCCATTCGCTTTGCACAACCGGTCATACCGCCGGTTGGAGGCATCGCCTGCCAGCAGCTTGCGGGAGGCTTCGGCCCAGCCCGCGGTTTGCAAAAAACCTTTGATCAATGCGGCGCGTTCGGTCATTTGCGCCACGCCGCCAGCTTCTCGGCCCAATCGCCGCCGGACCATTCTGCGGTCAGCCTGCGGCTGTCTTCTTCGGTGCCGGGGCTAAGGCTGATCTCTAGGGCGTTGGCTGGGGCGAGCGGGCCCAGACGGTCCGGCCATTCCACCAGACAGATCGCATCGTGAAAGGCGTCGATCAGCCCGAGCTCCTCAATCTCATGGGTGGAGGTCAGCCGGTAGAGATCGGCGTGCCAGATCGCGCTGCTTGCCGTGTCATAGGTCTGCACCAAGGTGAAGGTGGGCGAGGGGATATCCTCGTGGTGGTCGAGCAATTCGGTGATCAGCGCGCGGGCGAAATGGGTCTTGCCCGCGCCGACATCGCCGCTGAGCAGGATGACATCGCCGGGAGACAGGCGGCGGGCCAGTTGCCGGGCGCGCCCAGCGGTGTCATCGGGGCCGCTGAGCGGGAGGGAAAGGGTATCGTCGGACATGCCCCATGCTTAGCGTCCCGACGCGCAGCCGCAAGATTAAAGCGGCTGGGAGTGACCTAGTTGGAGGGTTGCCGCCGGTCGGCCGCCGAAGGGGCATTGGTAGGCTCCGAACGGCCCGCGCCGACGGGGATCGGGCGAAAGCGTATGAGCGTGGCACCGGATGCGATGGCCGAGACCTCGCAAGAAAGCGGCGCGCCCTGATGCGGGTAGATGGGCATGTTCCAGCCCGCGCGGTCGCCCCTGCCCATGACGAAATCCACAACATCGGGCCAGAGCGGATTGGCCGCCGACATTTCCTGCCAGACCCGGATCGCATCGTCGATGGTGATCTCGGCAAAGCTTTTGTCCGGGTCTTGTTTCCACCGGGCGCGATAGGCGGCATTGCAGAAGGTCAGCACGCCGGAGGCAGAGAAAACGGCGAAACCATCTTCGAGCGTGTCGAGCAGGCTTTGGCTTTGTTCAAGTTCGGCTCGGAAGTTGCGGGTTAGGGTCACCTCGGCGGTGATGTCTTCGATCAGGAAAGCGGTGGCGCCATCGGGGTGGGGCCGGCCCCGGATGCTGTAGGTCTGGCCGTTCTCCAGCGACCAAGTCTCTTGATAGCGGCCATCGGTTGCGGCGGCGATAACTTCGGCGATTTCGTGACGCCAATTCTTGTAATTCTTCGGCTCCGGCATGCGGCGGCTTTCGCGCAGCTGATCGAAAAAGGACACCATCGTCGGTCGGGCGCTGAGAAAGGGGGCGGGCAGGGCGGTCAGGTCAACCAGGGCAGGGTTGAACAGGGCCAACTGCCCGTTGCGGTCAAAAATCGCCAGTCCGATGGACAGATGGGCAAAGGTCTTGGCAAGGGTTTGAACGAAGTTGCGCTGCGCCTCTTCGGCGGCGACCACGGCGTTGATGCAGGTGGCGTGGTAGACCTGCACATTGTCCTCTGTCGTGGTGGTCAGCGCGTACCAATCTGGTTTGTCCCCATCGCCGCAGCGCAGGCATACGCGGTTGGGATGTTCGGGCGAGGGCGTGCTGAACAATGCGGCGCCGCCGCATTCAGGATCGGCCGGAGCCTTGCGTTTCAGGGCCCCGTAGGCCCGGTTGTGCCAGATGATGCGGCCTGCGGCATCGGTCTGCCACGCTGGGTTCGGGCTGGTCTCGCTGGCCCGGCGCAGGGCGGCGAGTTTCTGAAACGTCTCTTCCGTGATCTCTTCGGTCGCGCGGGTCTGGGGCAGGTGCAACCAACAGAGCGCGTCGCGCCATGTGATGCGCAGCTCCGACGGGCTGTCGCCATCCTCTGCCCTGAGGGTCAACTTGCCGGTGGCCCCATGCCGGGGCGTGCGGGGGAATTCGGGAAATCGCGACAGCAGCGCATCGCGAATATCTTCCCACTGGTGGTAGCCGGGGGCGAGGGCAAAGCGGGTAAGCGCGCTGTCGGAGCCATGAACCAACTGCCCCTCTTCGAACAGCAGGCTCATATCATCGATGCCGGGGGGTGCCGCCGCCGGTCGCCCCGCAGCCGTGCCGAGCCACCAAAGAGCGGCCAGCGCGGTGACGGAGGCGGCGGCAAGCACGATGATGACATCCGGCAATGCCATGACGGAAACCCCTTTCGGCAAATGCGACGCCCTATTTTGAGCCCCAATGGTTAACGGTGGGTTAACAAACGCGCCAATCCCGCCGTCAGGCCGTCAGACGCTGGTTCTCGCCCATCACGCTGTCATCGGGGCCAAGGTCCAGCAGGCGGCGTGGCCAGACGACTTCGACCACAGCACCGCTGCCAGCGGGGGGCAGCCCGCGCAGCCAACCGCTGTCGGACCCATTGGCAAAGCGCAACCGCGCGCCCGAGCGTTCGAGGAAGGTCTTGGCGATGAACAGCCCCAGCCCCATGCCCTCATATTCGGGCCGCGCCGTCTCGTTCGATGCACCTCCTCGGCGGCGCAAAAACGGGTCGCCGATGCGGCCCAGATGCTGCGGCGGGAAGCCCGGCCCGTTGTCGATGATCCGCACCGAGATATCCTCGGCGGACCATTCGGTTTCGATCCAAACCGTGGTTTCGGCAAAATCCACGGCGTTCTGCACCAGATTGCGCAGCCCGTGGATGATCTCGGGCTTGCGCGGAATCGTCGGGGCGCGGGCCGGGTCTCGGGCCATCGGGTTGTCGGAAAACATCACCGTCTTGCCGCGCTCCAGATGCGGCTCGGCGGCCTCTTTCACCACGGCTGTCAGCTGCGCGCGCTGCATGTGCAGATCGTCTTTCCCGATGCGGCCCATGTCGCGTAGGATATCCCGGCAGCGGTCGGCCTGATCGCGGATCAGCGCGGCGTCTTCGGCCAGATCAGGGCGGTCTTCCAGATCGCCCAGCAGTTCGGTGCTGGCCAGTTTGATCGTGGCAAGCGGCGTTCCCAATTCATGTGCAGCGGCGGCAACGACGCCGCTGAGGTCCGAGAGTTTCTGCTCCCGTGCCAGCACCATCTGCGTGGCCGAGAGCGCGTCGGCCATGGAGTGGACTTCGGTCGTGACGCGCCGGGAATAGGCACTGGTAAAGACGATAGCGATGAGCAGCGCCGCCCAATGGCCAAAGACGAAGATGCCGGGCTGGCGCAGCACATCGCCCGATTGCGTCACCAACGGCAGATGCCACAGCGCCAGCACCGAGGCCGCGATAATCGCGGTGGCGCCCAGAACCAGTGTCGAGCGCAGGCTGAGCGCGGTGGCCGAGATCGTCACCGGGGCCAGCAGCAGAAGTGCAAAGGGATTGTGCAACCCGCCGGTCAGCGCCAGAAGCGCGGTCAGTTGCAGCAGGTCGAAAAGCACCATGGCGAGGTTCTCGCGCTCCGACAGGCGTTTGTTCTGCGGAAAGACGAAGGCCGCGACAAGGTTGCCCACCACCGAGGCCCCGATCGTCAGGTAACATAGGCCAAAGGCCAGTTGCAGCCCAAGCGCCCATTGCGCCACGGTGACGGCGGTCAACTGTCCGGCGATGGCGAACCAGCGCAGCAGGATCATCGTGCGCAGGCGGATCCAACTGGCGCGGGTGCGCCCATCGAGGGGCCGGATATTTGCCTGCGTCATCTTAGCCCCATCACTTTATTGCGTCTTGCATCACCTGCGATCTAGCGTAGGTCTGCGGCGAAACACGATCAAGACCGGCCAGCATGGCGGAGGACTGACATGAAACGAATGATTGCATTTGGCGCGGCAGGGGTCGCGGCGGTATTTCTGGCCGGGACGGCTTTCATGGTGCTGCGGGGCGAGGACGATCCCTATGCCACCTGCCGGTCGAGCCAAGTGGCGGGCGGCGATATCGGCGGGCCGTTTGAACTGGTCAACAGCGCGGGTGAAACCGTGACCGATGCCGATGTGATCAAGGAGCCTGCCCTGCTCTATTTCGGCTATACCTCCTGCCCCGATGTCTGCCCGCTGGACGTGGACCGCAACGCCGCGGCGACCGAGATCCTCGATGAACGCGGCCAGAGCATCACGCCGGTCTTCATCACCGTTGACCCTGCGCGCGACACGCCAGAAGTGGTCGGTGATTTTGCCGAGGTGATGCACCCGCGTATGGTCGGGCTGACCGGCTCGCCCGAGCAAATCAAAGCCGCCAGCCAAGCGTATCGCACCTATTACAAGGTGCACCCCGAAGATGAGAATGGCGAATACCTCGTCGATCACTCCACCTTCAGCTATCTGGTCATGCCCGAGGAAGGCGTTGTCGACTTTTTCCGCCGCGAAGTACGCCCCGAAGAGATGGCCGACAGCATTGGCTGCTTCCTCGATCAAAGCTGAAATTGACCCGCCGCCATGGCCGCCCCATATTAGCCTTTGAGAGGGGATGTTGATGCAGGATATTTCTGACTTAGGCGCGGACCGCAGCTTGCTTTTGGTCGATGACGATGAGCCGTTTCTGCGCCGTTTGGCCAAGGCGATGGAGAAACGCGGTTTTGAGGTGGAAACCGCAGGGTCCGTCGCGGCGGGTAAGGCCATCGCAACCGCACGCCCCCCGGCTTTTGCGGTGGTTGATCTGCGGCTTCAGGATGGCAACGGCCTCGACGTGGTGGAAGTGCTGCGCGACAGGCGCGCCGATGCGCGGGTCGTGGTGCTGACGGGCTATGGTGCGATTGCCACGGCGGTGGCGGCGGTGAAATCCGGGGCCACGGATTACCTGTCGAAACCCGCTGACGCCAATGACATTGTGAATGCGCTTTTGGCCACCGGAGGGGACCTGCCCGAACCGCCGGAAAACCCGATGAGCGCGGATCGCGTGCGGTGGGAGCATATCCAGCGGGTCTATGAACTCTGTGATCGCAATGTCTCGGAAACCGCGCGGCGGCTGAACATGCACCGGCGGACCTTGCAGCGCATCTTGGCAAAACGCTCTCCGCGCTAAAGTTCGAACCGTTTCCAGATTTTATCGACGCGGGTGCCATCGGCCAATGTGCAGTTTGGCAGCCGTCTGAAATCTTCGAAGCCGCGGCTTTGGTGATAGGCCAGCCCGCCCTGATTGTCGGCGCGGATGATGGCGTGGATATGGGCATAGCCTAGATCACGCGCGGCCTGTTTAGTCTGTTCGAACAGGGCCGAGCCGATGCCAAACCCCGTCTCTCCCAACCGTACGAAAGTTGCGACGTCCACACCGCCTTCGGGCAGATCGGGATGGGGTTCGATGTACTGAAAGCCTTTCAGCGCGCCGCGCCCGTCTTCCGCCAGATGCCATGCGCTGCCGGGCGCGGCCATCCAGCCCTGCAACTCGCGCGGGGTGACGGGGCTGACCATGGCGGTGGTGCCGCCCTTGGCGATAATCGCGTTCAGCAATTCGGCCAAGGTGCGGGTATCGAGCGCTCCGGCGCGGCGGATGTGGATCACGCCATTTCGCGCAGCAGCGCCGCGTGCCGTTCGGTGAACTCGGCCCGCACCTCGACCGGCGGGCGCAGCAGGATGCTCAGCCCTTCCATCAGCGCCGCATCGGGGCGGCCAAAGAAACGGGTCGCCTCGGCCTCGGAAAAGCCTGCGATCTGGCTGGCCTCCATCCAAGCGCTGACGCGGTCGGCCTTCTTGATCTGCTGCTTGACCCGCACCGGCAAGCTGGCGGGGAGGCCGAAGCGGACATGCACGGCAGTGGTCAACCGTTCATCCAAAGCGCGATAATCCGGCCCGACGGCGGCCTTTACGGGTGAGATCATGTCGCCGATCACATATTCCGGCGCATCATGCAGCAACGCGGCCAGACGCCATTTTGCAGGCGCACGCGGGGCGATGCGGGCGAAAATCGTTTCCACCAGCAGCGAATGTTCGGCCACCGAATAGGCATAGTCGCCCCGTGTCTGCCCGTTCCAGCGCGCGACAAAGGCCAGACCATGGGCGATGTCTTCGATCTCGACATCGACCGGCGTGGGGTCGAGCAGGTCAAGCCGCCGACCTGACAGCATCCTTTGCCATGCGCGTGGTTTCTGCGCCATTCGCGGGGGTCCTTACGTCGTGAGCCTTGGGAACAAATCCCTGTCAAACCTGTTCATCCCACGAAGGAGATGATCATGAAACCCGTTTTTTCCGGTACGATAGTTGCAGTTACCTTGGCCACCCTCGCCGGTGCTGCACAGGCAGAAGAAGTCTGCATGCCCGCCAAGGAAATGAAGTCTGCCCTGATCGATTGGTACGGCGAAGAGCCGGTGCCGGGTCAGCGTGAGGACAACAACCAGCTTTGGGCATCGGATCAGTCGGGGACATGGACCTTGGTCAAGACTTTGGCCGATGGCAATGCCTGCGTGCTGGCTCAAGGCGATGATTGGATGGCGGGCCTGTCGGGTGATAAGCAACTGGCCGCTCTTCTGGACTGATCCGGCGCGGCTTTCCCCCATTCACGTTGAGAATTCGCGGCGAAGGTGCTAACCGCCCTGCAACACTTCAAACAGGAGCGCCGCATGGCCCACGACTATATTGTTAAGGATATCAATCTGGCGGCCTACGGGCGTAAAGAGCTGGACATCGCCGAGACCGAAATGCCGGGCCTGATGGCGCTGCGCGAAGAATACGGTGATAGCAAACCGCTGAAAGGCGCGCGGATCGTCGGCTCTTTGCACATGACCATCCAGACCGCCGTTCTGATCGAAACGCTGGTCGCCCTTGGCGCCGATGTGCGTTGGGCATCCTGCAACATCTTCTCGACCCAAGACCACGCGGCCGCAGCCATCGCCGAAGCGGGCGTGCCGGTCTTCGCCATCAAAGGCCAGTCGTTGGTCGAGCATTGGGATTACCTCGACAAATCCTTCATGTTCCCCGAAGGGCCGAACCTGATCCTCGACGATGGCGGCGATGCAACGCTCTACATCCTTCTCGGCGCGCGTGTGGAAAATGGCGAAGACGAACTGATCGCTGTGCCGAAGTCCGAAGAGGAAGAGGCGATCTTCGCCCAGATCAAGAAGCGTATGGCCGAAAGCCCCGGTTGGTTCACCAAGATGCGCGACCAGATCAAGGGCGTGTCTGAGGAGACCACCACCGGCGTGCACCGTCTCTATGATCTCGTGAAACAGGGCCAGCTGCCCTTCCCCGCGATCAACGTGAACGACTCTGTCACAAAGTCGAAGTTCGACAACAAATACGGCTGTAAAGAGAGCCTCGTCGACGGTATCCGCCGCGCCACCGATACGATGATGGCGGGAAAGGTCGCCGTTGTCATGGGCTATGGCGACGTGGGCAAAGGCTCCGCCGCGTCTCTGCGGGGGGCGGGTGCCCGCGTGAAGGTCACCGAAGTCGACCCGATCTGCGCGCTGCAAGCCGCGATGGACGGTTTCGAGGTCGTGCTGCTGGAAGACGTGGTCGGCACCGCCGATATCTTTATCACCACCACCGGCAACAAGGACGTGATCCGCATCGAGCATATGCGCGAGATGAAGGACATGGCCATCGTCGGCAACATCGGCCATTTTGACAATGAAATCCAAGTTGCCGCGTTGAAGAACCACAAGTGGACCAACATCAAAGAGCAGGTGGACATGATCGAGATGCCGAATGGCAATCGTCTGATCCTGCTGTCCGAAGGCCGTCTGCTGAACCTCGGCAACGCCACCGGGCACCCGTCTTTCGTCATGTCCGCGTCCTTCACCAACCAAGTGCTGGCGCAGATCGAACTGTGGGAAAACACCGACAAATACGAGAATGACGTCTACATCCTGCCCAAGCATCTGGATGAAAAAGTTGCCCGTCTGCACCTCGACCGGATCGGCGTGAAACTTTCGAAGCTGAACCCAGAGCAAGCGGCCTATATCGGCGTGACGCCCGAGGGGCCGTTCAAGCCCGAGCATTACCGCTACTAAGCCGCGAAGAGTTCCCTCTTTCAGCATGTTTCAGCGCCGTCCCGGAGATCACCGGGGCGGCGTTTTTATGTCAAACGACTACGATATATAGGAAAATCAGCTCAATCGGCGGATTCAAGCACATATCTGCCAGGGGCGGAGGACGGGCGGAACATAGTCAATCGGGCGGTGTTTCATCCCCAGACCATTCAAAAGGAGTATCGAAGATGAAACGTACATTCCTGAAGTCCACCGTCGCCGCCCTCGCTCTGACTGCGGGCACTGCATTCGCTCAGACCGCCGACACCGAAGCCGGTGCCGCCGCGGAAGCCGAGACCACCATCTCGGGCGAGAGCGTCACCAACACGGCCAACGATCTGACCGCCACTGTTGAGCAGCAGGCCGAGCGAACCGCTGAGATGTCGCGCGAAAATTCCGACGACTACGAGGGGACCAACGACCCCAACACCACCGATGAAATCCTGACCGCTCCGACACAGGGCGCAGAGTTCGAAGGTGATACCGAAGTCGACAACGAAGCGGAACTGACCGCCGAGACCGATGGCGTGACGCCGACAACCGATGCCGAAGCGGATCTGGCCGGAAACGCCGATTCAGAGTCGAATTCGACCCTGAGCACCGACACCAGCGGCACCGTCACCACCGAGACTGACACCGATCTCGCAGCCGACGAAGATGCCGATTTCGACAACGAAACCACCGCCGAGATCGAAGGCGATGCCGAAACCGATCTGGATGAGAATGTCGCTTCCAACACCGAAGCGGACATGGAAACAGATGTGACACGCACCGACACCGGCATGAGCAACGCATTCTCCGGCATGGTCGTGGGTGATCTGGTCGGCCTGACCGTGGTCGAAGCCGATGGCGAGAGCATTGGTGATGTCGACTATGTCATCAAGACCGACGATGGCTATGCCGCTGTTGTTGGCGTGGGCGGCTTCCTTGGCCTTGGCGAGCACACCGTCGCCGTACCGCTTGAGGAAATCTCCATGGCAGCCGAGAACGACCTGAAGCTGAGCTCCTGGACCAAAGCCGAGCTGGAAGCCCAGCCGGAAGTCGATGAAGGCAACATCGAAGGGCTGGAAGACGACGTCCGCCTTGACGACGCCACCTAAGCGACAGCCGATATCCTGACTGAGAGGCGCCCAATTCGGGCGCCTCTTTTTCTGGCGGCTCCGGGGTCAGCCCGTCGCGCCCGAAATAAATCTTTTGCAATACAGGGATATGGCCTTAGGCTCCGGTCTCAGGAACCCCTGACGGGCCGAAGACACTATTGGGAGAGATTTTATGGGCAAGCGTGACGAATGGATCGCCAAATACGCCGAAGACCTGAAGAACAAATGCGGCATGGAGCCGGATATGGACCTTTTGACCAAGGTGACCATCGGCTGCGGACCGTCGATCTATAACGCCGACGCGCAGACGGTGTCTTCCAGCGATACGGCTGAGTTGAACACCGTAAAGGACAACTTCCTGATCAAGAAACTCGGCCTGCCGGATGATGAGCATCTTATGGGCGGCATTCAAAAAGTGATTGAAACCTATGGCCGGTCCGAGCGGAACAAGTACCGCGCGGTGGTCTATTACATGCTGGTCAAACACTTCGGCAAAGAGTCCGTCTACGCCTGAAGGGCGGTGGGAAACCCTACCAAAACCTTACCTGAGACGCGCGCTTGGTTAAGCGCGCGTTTCGTTTTTGCGCGGGCTTTGACACAGTCGAAAGTTGAGTAAATCACCGGTTTCTGCTATCTCTCTTATATCGGCCAGAGCGGCTGGTAAGAGTTACGAACATGTGTGGTGGTTATGGGAGCACATGGGGTGAGAAGGGTTCTGGCGGGGTGCCGGAACCCTTTTTCGTTTTTCCGATGGCCGCGCCGGTATTAGGGCGCGGTCTTGCCCAAGGCGCAGATAAGCTGCCATTCCGCTTCGGTCACGGGCTGCACGGATAGGCGCGAATTCTTCACCAGAACCATGTCCTCCAGCCTTGGGTCCGCTTTGATCGTATCCAAACTGACTGGCTGGGCGAACGACCGCACCGCTTTGATGTCCACACATTCCCAACGTGGGTCATCAGTGCTGCTGTCGGGGTGAGCCTCGGCGCAGACTTCGACGATGCCGACGACCTCACGGTCTTTCTGCGAGTGGTAAAAGAACCCGAGGTCGCCGACCTTCATCTCACGCATGAAATTGCGCGCCTGATAGTTGCGCACGCCGTCCCATTCCTCACCCGCGTCGCCCTTGGCCTTCTGATCGGCCCAGCTCCAAGTTGCGGGTTCGGATTTGAACAACCAATAGGCCATCAGCCGATCACCCGGTTCCAATGGGTCAGGGTCACGCTTTGGAACAAGCCGGCTTTGGCGTAGGGGTCATTCGCGGCCCAATCCTCGGCTGCGGCCATATCGGGCACGTCCAGAATGATGAGCGAACCGATCATACCGCCTTCAGCATCCAAAAGCGGGCCAGCCTGCGCCACGGCATCGCTGGATTTCAGATAGGCCAAATGGTCGGGCCGGTTTTCCTGACGGATCGGCAGGCCATCGGCTTTGTCATGGGCGATCAGGGCAACAAACATATCATTCTTCCTTTAGGGGGCGGGTCAGCAAAGATTTCATGGCACCAGCCACATCTAACTGGTTGTCGAGCAATCCGGCAACCGCGCGGGTGATCGGCATATCAAGCGCCGCTTCGCGCGCCAGCGCATCGACGGCGCGGGCGGTCGCGGCCCCTTCGACCGTGGTTGATCGGTCAAAGGGGGTGCCTTGGCCCAGCGATTGTCCCAAACGGTAGTTGCGCGATTGCTCGGAGGTGCAGGTCAGCGTGAGATCACCAAAGCCCGAAAGCCCGGCCAGCGTTGTCGGCTCAGCCTTCAGATGGGCGGCAAGGCGTTGCATTTCGGCATAGCCGCGGGTCATCAGCGCGGCGCGGGCGCTTTCGCCCAATCCGGCCCCTATCGCAGCCCCGCTGGCGATGGCGACGACATTTTTCAGCGCCCCGCCCAATTCCGCGCCGGTGGTATCCGTGGTGCGGTAAAGCCGCAGGTTTGCCGTGGTGAGTTCCGCTTGCAGCTGTTCGCCCGCCGCAGGGTCTGCACAGGCCAAGGTGAGCGCGGTGGGCAGGCCCCGTGCGATATCGGCGGCAAAGCTCGGTCCCGTCAGGATCGCGGCGGTGGCTTCGGGAATGGTCTCTTCGATCACGCTGACCGGCCCCACGCCGCTGCTGAGTTCGATGCCTTTGCAGCAGGCGACCAAATGTTTCCCGTGAAGCGCCGCGCGATGTTCCTTTAGCACGCTGCGCAGCTTTTGCATCGGCACGGCCAGCAAAAGGGTCTCGGCCTCAGCGGCTTGGGCAAGACTTTCGGTCACGCTGAGCGTCTCGGGGAAAGGGCAGCCGGGCAGGCGTTTGGCGTTCTCTCGCCGCGCGGCCATGTCCCCCGCGTCACGCGCCCAGAGTGTTACCGGCCCTTTGCCCGCAAGCGAAATGGCCAGCGCCGTGCCGAATGCCCCTGCGCCGAGGACGGAAACGCTCATGCCTTGGCCCCCTTCTTGCCACTGCCCAGCATCGCCGGGCGCGCCGTGTCCAGCGGCCAGCGGGGCCGCGCGGCAAGGGTCAGGTCATCGGCATCCCGCAGGGCGGCCTGCTCTCCCGCCGCGAAGGCGATCATCGCGGCGTTGTCAGTGCAAAGCGCCAAGGGCGGCGCCACGAAGGCGGCCTCTTGCGCGGCCGCAACAGTCTCTAACGCGGCGCGGATGGACTTGTTTGCCGCCACGCCCCCCGCCACGCAAAGGCTCCGCGCACCCTCTGCCGGATACTCCGCAAAGGCGCGGCGCGTTTTATGGGCCAGCACATCGACCACGGCGGCTTGAAACCCCGCGGCGAGGTCCGCTTGATCCTGCCGCGTCAGCCCGCCACGCTCTGCCACGCATTTGTCGCGCGCGCGCAGCACAGCGGTTTTCAAACCCGAGAAGGACATGTCGCAGCCTTCGCGATCCAGCAGGGGGCGCGGCAGGGCAAAGCGTTTCGCATCGCCCTCTTGGGCGCATTTTTCGATCGACGGTCCGCCCGGCTGGGGCAGGCCCAACAGCCGCGCGACCTTGTCAAAGGCCTCCCCCGGGGCATCGTCGATGGTACCGCCGAGACGGTCGAAACTTTCCGGCCCGCGTACCAGTAGAAACTGACAATGCCCGCCCGAGACCAGCAACATCAGATAGGGATAGGGCACATCATCGGTCAGCCGCGGGGTCAGCGCGTGACCCGCGAGGTGGTTCACCCCGTAAAGCGGTTTGCCCGTCGCCGCCGAGAGCCCCTTGGCGCACATCACGCCCGACACCACGCCGCCGATCAGCCCCGGCCCGGCGGTCACCGCGATGGCGTCAATCTGCGGCAGGCCGATACCAGCTTCGGCCAAGGCATCCTCGACACAGTGGTCCAATTTCTCGGCATGGGCGCGGGCGGCGATTTCGGGGACGACGCCGCCAAAGTCGGCGTGCAGCTCGGTCTGGCCCGCCACGACCGAGGCCAGCACCTTGCCGCGCCCGTCCTTCTCCATGCGCACCACGGCGGCGGCGGTATCGTCGCAACTGCTTTCCAAACCAAGGATCAAGCGGGTCTGAGACTGGGTAGAGGGCATGGGGGCTTTCCGTTGCAAGGCACCTGTACCGCAGGTAACACCGCTCTCACGCGCAAACAATGCCGGAGCCTTGCGATGCCGCAGCCAAGATTGCTTCTGACACGTCCCCAGCCCGGTGCCGCGCAGTTTCTGGATCGGATTTCGCCTGCGCTGCGCGACGGGGCCGTGATCTCTCCGCTGATCGAGATTACCGCGACGGGTGAGCCTGTCGATCTTTCGCCTTATGCCGGGGTGATCTTTACCTCGGCCAATGCCGTGGCCCATGCGCCTTTGGGGGAGGGGCGGCCTGCCTATTGTGTCGGCCCGCAGACCACGGCGGCGGCGGGCAAAGCGGGCTGGCAGGCGCAGATGGTCGGGCTGGATGCCGAGGCGCTGATCGCGACCTTTGCGGAACGCCCCCAGCTCGGCCCGCTCTTGCACCTTGCCGGGCGGCACCGGCGGGCAGATATTGCCGGAATTTTAAGCGCTTCGGGTCAAAGGGTGGAAACCGCCACGGTCTATGACCAGACCCTTCTGCCGCTCTCTACCGCCGCGCAGACCCTTCTAAGCGGCCCTGACCCCGTTATCGTGCCGCTGTTTTCTCCGCGCAGCGCGCAGCATTTCGCCCGCGAAGCAAGCTCGACGGAACGGGTCATCGCCCTGTCGATCAGCCGCGTCGTCGCTCAGGCGCTTGAAGCTCTGCCGCTCTATGCGCATGATGTCGCCGCAGAACCCACCGGCGAGGCCATGGCAGAGGCCGTTGAAAAACTATTCCGCTGCACCACCTTGCCTTGAGGGGCATAGGTATGCCGGGTAAGCTCGCCATTGCGAGTGAATGACAGGTTCAGAATCGAAAGGCGTGAGGCGTGGCAAAACCCAAGAAGACGGTCAGCAAAAGCGAAGCGGACAAGACCACAGCCGATCAGACGCCTCCCGCGGCGGATAAGGCAACCACGGCAGAGAAGGCCGAGGCCGCGAAACCCAGCCAGACCGATGGTAATGGGGTGGAGACGGCAAAACCCGACACGCCGAAAACCGAGGATGCCAAGGCCGACGCGGTGAAAACCGAAACGGGCAAGGCCGACCCATCAAAAACACCCAGCACCACGCCCACAACGGATAAAACGACAGCGAAGCCCACCGCTGCGGCCAAGCCGGACGACAAAGCCCCGGCCAAGCCCGAAAGCACTACGCAGGCTAAAGACAAGCCCGAGAGTGCCACACCGGCTAAAGCGACGAAGCCCCAGGCGGCTTCGCCCAAGAACGATCCCAAGACAAGCGCCACCAGCGCTGCACCCAAGGACAAACCGGCGCCCAAAGACAAACCGGCCGCTGATCCCGCGCCCTCACGCGCCTCGGCGGCTGCGTCTAAGCCGAGCGGTAGCTCGTCCAAACCCGCGCCGGAAAAGGCCGAAAAGCCAAGCGCTGCCACGTCCAAACCGACGTCCCCACCTGCTGCATCAACCCCGGCCCCTGAGCCTGCCCCGAAAGAGCGCAAGCGCAGCGTGTTCTTCCCCATGCTGCTCGGCGGTGCCATCGCTGCGGGCCTCGGCTTTGCCGCATCGGAATATGACGTCTTGGGCACCCGGGCACAAAGCGCGGCAGAATTGCAGAGCGCGATGGAAGCGCAGCAGGCCCGCATCGCGGAACTGGAAGCCCGCGTCGAAGAGCCTGCCACCCTGCCGGAAAGCCTGCCGCAGGTCGACGCGCTGCGCGAAGAACTGACCGGCAGCCGCGAGGCCCTCTCGGCGCTGCAAAGCCAATTGGCCGAGATCGACAGCCGCCTCACCACGGTTGAAAAGCAACCCGCCACCGGCGGTGACAACCAAGTCGCGGTCGCGGCCTTTGAGCGTGAGATGGAAGCCCTGCGCGCCTCCGTCGCCGAACAGCGCAGCGAGATCGAGAGCCTGCTGGAAAACGCCCAGACCGCCGAAGAGGCTACTGCCGCCGCGGCGGAAGCGGCCCGTGCCCAGACTGCGATGACCCAGATGAACGCCGCGATCAGCGCCGGCCGCCCCTTCGAAGCGCCGCTGGCCGAATTGCAGCAGGCCGGGGTCGAGGACATACCCGAAACCCTGCGTGAAAGCGCCGCGGGCGGTGTCGTCACCCTCGCCAATCTCCAAGCGCGTTATCCCGATGCCGCGCGTGAAGCGCTGGCCACCGCCCGTGCCGCCGTGCCGGAAGAGGGCGAAGGCGGCTTTGGCAACTTCCTGAAACGCCAACTCGGCGCCCGCTCGGTCGCGCCGCGCGAAGGAACGGATGCCGATGCTGTCCTGTCTCGCGCCGAAGCGGCGGTGCGCGATGGCCGTTTGACCGATGCGCTGGCTGAGATCGACACGCTGCCGGCCCCCGCGCAGGATGCGATGGCGGAATGGCTCGCCGATGCGCGCGCGCGTCAGGCGGCTGAAACCGCCGCCAATGAACTCTCCCAACGCCTGACGGCCAACTGAGGAACGAAAAATGCTCTGGTCTCTTATTAAAATCGTTCTTTTTGTCGTGCTGGTCGCCGCTCTGGCTTGGGGTGCAGGCTTCCTGTTGGAAAGCGAAGGTGGCATTCAGCTGACCGTGGCGGGCACGGAATATACCCTTGGGCCGCTGCAATCGGTGATCGCCGTTTTGCTGCTGATGCTTGCGGTTTGGGTGTTGCTCAAGATCGTGTCGCTGCTCTCGGCAGTCTGGCATTTCCTGAATGGCGATGAGACGGCGCTGTCGCGCTACTTTGACCGCAACCGCGAGCGTAAGGGCTATGAGGCGCTGTCGGACGGGTTGATGGCGCTGGCCAGCGGCGAGGGACAGGTCGCGATGGCCAAGGCGGCCAAGGCCGACCGCTATCTCAGCCGCCCGGCACTGACCAATCTGCTGACCGCGCAGGCGGCGGAGCTGGCGGGGGACCGTCGCAAGGCCGAACGGACCTATCGCAAGCTGGTCGAAGACGAAAAGACCCGTTTCGTCGGTGTGCGCGGTATCATGAAGCAGAAGCTGGCTGATGGAGATACCGAAACGGCGCTGAAACTGGCCGAAAAGGCCTTCGCGCTGAAGCCCAAACATGAGGAAACCGGCGACACCCTGCTGAAGTTGCAGGCCGAGAAACATGATTGGACCGGTGCGCGTGGCACTCTGCAGGCCAAGTATAAAAACGGCCATCTGCCGCGCGATGTACACAAGCGCCGCGACGCGGTTTTGGCGCTTTCCGAGGCGCGCGAGGTTATCGACGAGGGCAACAGTGTCGAAGCCCGTGAGGCCGCGATCGAAGCCAACCGCCTGTCGCCTGATCTGGTGCCCGCCGCGGTGATGGCCGCGCGCAGCTATATCGCGCAGGACAAGCCCCGCAATGCTTCCAAAGTGCTGCAAAAAGCGTGGAGCGTGCAGCCGCACCCCGATCTTGCCGCCGCCTTTGCCGAGATTCAGCCGGATGAGACACCGCCCCAGCGAATCAAACGGTTCCGCGCGCTGACCAAATCTCAGCCCGACCATCCCGAGACCAAGATGCTGCTGGCCGAACTGCACATCGCCAACGAAGACTTCCCCGAAGCGCGCCGGGCGCTTGGCAATCTGGTTGAGACCGATCCTTCGGCCCGGTCCGTCACCCTGATGGCGGCGATCGAGCGGGGCGAGGGCGCGCCGGACACCGTGGTCAAAGGCTGGCTGACACGCGCGCTGAACGTTTCACGCGGGCCGCAGTGGATTTGCGAGAACTGCCACCACATCCATGCCGAATGGGTTCCGATCTGCGAAAACTGCAAGAGCTTTGACACGCTGGAATGGAAGACGCCGCCGCTGTCGGAGGTAGCCATGCCGAGCGGTGTTCAGATGCTGCCCCTGATCGTGGGCGCGCCGGAAACGACCCCAACGGAGGGGGCGTTGACCACGCGGACGGAGGATATCGAAGATGCGGAACTGGTGACCGAACCGGAAAAGCCGACCGATCCCGAGACGCCCAAGAAAGCGCCGGACCCTACAGCTTAATGTCGTAGGTGACCCAGTTGGTCCGGGTGGCCAGCCTGTCATAAACACCACGGCCGCGGTAGTTATCCTCGGCCGTGATCCAGCGCACGAGGCTCCAGCCGCGCTTCTGGGCGATCTTTTTCACCTCTCCGATCAGCGCATCGGCAGCCCCGCTGCCGCGGGCTTCGGGGGCCACGAAAAGATCGTCAAGGAAACAGCCCGTCGCCGCAGCAAGCGGGCGGGCGAAATGCCGAAAATGGGTCAGTCCGATCACCCGCCCTTCAGCATCTTCGC
This sequence comes from Sulfitobacter sp. 1A13496, assembly GCF_043557225.1. Lineage (NCBI taxonomy): Bacteria > Pseudomonadati > Pseudomonadota > Alphaproteobacteria > Rhodobacterales > Roseobacteraceae > Sulfitobacter > Sulfitobacter sp. 1A13496. Next base: position 28,656 of record NZ_JBIFFP010000004.1, read on the forward strand.
AGACCAGCCCTTCGACCTCGGTCAGCGGATCATGCAGCCAAGACCAGACCCGCGCGCGCATTTCCGGCGTCTGCTCGACTTTATAGAATTCGGCATAGCCTTGATAAAGCCGCTCCCAATCGGCGCGGTCATGGTCTCTCACGGTTCGGATGGTAAGGTCGGACATGGCGGGCTCCCTTCGCTGGCTGCGCGATCTTTGCCCCAGTTGGTTCAGAAATCCAGCCCAAGGTCCAGCGTTGTTGCAGAATGTGTCAGCGCGCCCATAGAGATATAGTGCACCCCCGTTGCCGCGACCTCGGCCAAGCGCGGCAGGGTCATGTTGCCCGAGGCCTCCAGTACGATGCGCCCCTGTGCCATTTCGACCGCCTGCGCGAGCGTCGGCGTGTCCATATTATCCAACAGCACCACATCCGCGCCGCCTTCGTCCAAGACCTCTTGAAGCTGCGCCAGCGTGTCGACCTCGATCTCGACCCGGATCATATGCGAGGCATTGGCCTTGACCGCCTGCAACACAGGCCGGATGCCCCCGGCGGCAGCGATGTGGTTGTCCTTGATCAGGATCGCGTCAGAGAGGGAGAAGCGGTGGTTGAACCCGCCGCCATGCAGCACCGCCTGTTTCTCGACCATGCGCAGCCCCGGCGTGGTTTTGCGGGTGCAGGTGATCCGGGTCTCCGTCCCCTTCGTTTCGGCCACGCAGGCCGCTGTCAGGGTGGCGATGCCCGAGAGCCGCCCAGCAAAGTTCAGCGCCACACGTTCCGCCGAGAGGATCGCGGCGGCGGAGCCCTCGATCTCCATCAGCGTGTCACCTTTGGCGATCCTGCTGCCGTCTTCCTTCAGCGTGCGCACCTCAAGCGTCGGGTCGACAAGGTGAAAGGCCAGCCGCGCGATCTGCATGCCAGAGACGACCCCCTCGGCGCGGGCGCGCAGCCGGGCGGTATAGGTCGTGCCCTCGGGAATTACGCTGCGGGTCGTGACGTCACCATAGGTGCCGAGGTCTTCCATCAAGGCGGCGCGGACCAGCGGCTCAAGGATCAGGTCGGGCAGGGCGGTGGTCATCTTCAGGCGTCCTCGGGGTTGGAGCGGCGGGCGGTGGCCTCGGCCAATGTCATGAAGCTGCGGGCGGCTTCGGGGAGCGTTTCGGGATAGTCCGTGCGGCAATGCGCGCCCCGGCTTTCGCGCCGGGCGAGGGCGGCGGCGGCGATGAGCGTCGCGGTGGCGGTCATGTTTTGCAACTGGGCACAATCGGGTTGCGCCGCTTCGATCTCGGCGATGGCCGTTAAGGCGCGGTGCAAGCCCGCCGCATCCCGCAGCACGCCGACCTCTGCGGTCATGGTTTGGCGCAGACGGGTGACGAGGGTCTCGTTCGGTGTCTCACCAGCAGACAACTCCGGCAGCTGTACGGCGTCATCGTCGCCCGCCTCGCATTCCTCAAGCATGTCCTGCGCTGCGCGGCGGGCAAAGACCAGCGCTTCGAGCAGCCCGTTTGATGCCAGACGGTTCGCGCCGTGCAGCCCAGTCGAAGACGCCTCTCCGCAGACCCAGAGCCCGGCGAGGCTTGAGCGGCCATGCGCATCCGTCGCGACACCGCCCATATGGTAATGCGCCGCGGCGGCGACGGGGATGGGCTGGGTCACCGGGTCGATGCCATTGCGCGCGCAGGCGGCTGCGACGGCGGGGTAGTCGGTCAGCACCGCCGCGCCCAAGGCCGCGCGGGTGTCCAGCATGGGGCGCAGCCCCGTCTGGGTCTGGGCAAAGATCGCACGGGCCACGACATCGCGCGGGGCAAGCTCGGCAAGGGGGTGAACCGCCTCCATAAAACGCGCGCCTTCGCGGTTGATCAGATGGGCCCCGGCCCCGCGCAGTGCTTCGGTCGCCAAGGGCGCGGGGTCTTCGCCGCAATCGATGGCGGTGGGGTGAAACTGCACGAATTCCGCATCGGCAATGAGTGCGCCCGCCCTGGCGGCCATGCCGATCACCTGCCCGCGAATGCGGGCCGGGTTGGTGGTCAGCGCATAAAGCCCGCCAGACCCGCCGCCCGCCAGCAAGACCCCCGCGCCGCGCAGCATCACGGGGGCGGAGCCTTCGGGTCGGGCCAGTTCGACCTCGACCCCGGAGACCTTGGTACCGTCACTTTCCAAACCGCGGGCCAGCACCCCTTCGAGCACTTGGATCGAGGGTGTTTCGCGCACCTTTTCGATCAGGGCGCGCATGATCTCGGTCCCCGCTTGATCGCCTTGCACGCGCACGACGCGGGCAAAGCTATGCGCCGCCTCGCGCGACATGACATAGCCACCATCGGCGCTGCGATCGAAGGCAGTGCCGAAATCGGTCAGGGCGAGGATATGGGCGCGGGCCTCATCCGCTACGGTGGCGGCGACGCGCGGCTCGACCGTGCCCGCCCCGGCTTTGATGGTGTCGAGCGCATGGGCCTCGGGGCTGTCGGCCTGCGCCATCGCGGCGGCCACGCCGCCCTGCGCCCAAGCGGAACTGGCCCCAGACCCCAAAGGATCGGGCGAGATTAGCAAAACTGGGCGCGGCGCAAGACAAAGCGCGGCATAGAGCGCGCCCAGACCGGCCCCAACGATGATGATCCTGCCGGTTGTGATCTGCTCCACGCGCGCGCCCTTCAGAGGCCGAGTTCGCGGGAGAGGTCGATCATCCGTTGCACGGCCACCCGCGCCTTGCTGGCAACCTCGGCCTCCACTTCGACGGCGCCGGACATCGTGTGCAGCGACCAGAGCACCTTTTCCAGCGTGATCTTCTTCATGTAGGGGCACATGTTGCAAGGGCCGACGAAATCGACCTCGGGCAATTCATCGGCGATGTTCGACGCCATGGAGCATTCGGTGACCAGCATCGCCTTGGCGGGTTTCTCGCGGTGCACATAGTCAAGGATGCCGCTGGTCGAGCCGGAAAAATCCGCCTCTGCCACCACGTCGGGCGGGCATTCGGGATGCGCGATGATGCGGGTGTCAGGGTTCCACTCGCGGTAATCCGCGATGTCCTTGGCGGTATAGCGTTCGTGCACGATGCAGGCGCCGTCCCACCAGACAATGCGCTTTTGCGGCACCTGTTTGGCGATGTTCTGGGCCAGATATTTGTCCGGCGTCATGATGATCGTGTCGGCCTCAAGCGCAGCCACGATCTGCGCCGCGTTCGACGAGGTGCAGCAGATGTCCGACGCCGCCTTCACCTCTGCCGTGGTGTTGACGTAAGTGACAACCGGCGCGCCGGGATATTGCGCGCGCATCTGTGCGACGCCCTCGGCGGTGATGCTTTCGGCCAGTGAACAACCCGCTTCCATGTCGGGGATCAGCACGGTCTTGGCGGGGTTCAGGATTTTCGAGGTCTCGGCCATGAAATGCACGCCGCATTGCACGATGACATCGGCCTCAACCTCGGTCGCCTTGATGGCGAGTTGCAGGCTGTCGCCGACGAAATCCGCGATGCCATGGTAGATGTCGGGCGTCATGTAATTATGCGCAAGGATGACGGCGTTACGCTCTTTCTTGAGCTTGTTGATCGCGGCGACATAGGGCGCGTGGATGGCCCAATCGGGGGGTGAGACGACACGGTCCATCTTGGCGTAGATATCGGCCATTTCCGCCGCCAGCGCCGGCGATGGCGCGAGGTCATAATGGCGCTCAAGTTCGCTGGGCGAAAAGATTTCATCACGCATGGTCGGTCCCCCTCCGGCCTTGGCGCGTGTCACGGCACCGCGCTGGACACCACACCCGGCGTGCTGGCCATAGACGACTGGCGGGGTTTGGGCAAGCTAATACCCTTTGTGACACGGCGTAGCCTGCCCGGGGCGTCAGGTGAATTTGCGGAACAAACGGGTCTGATCGAACATGTCTTCCAGCCGTTCGGCGCGGTCCTTTGTATCCTCCCAGTTGATGTCCTGCATGGCCGAAATCACGCTCTCTACCAGCAGCAGCGTGGCCGCCGCGCTGTCCCAAGCTGAGGGCGCGACGATCCGGCTGGAGAAACAGATATCGGCAAGGCTATGCACAGGAGAGCGCCACTGGTCGGTGAAGAGGATGATCTTGGCCCCGCGCGCATGGGCCATCTCCGCCAGCTTTAGCGTGTTGTTCTCATAGCGCCGCACGTCGAAAACAACGAAAACATCCCCTTCGCCCACGTCCAGTAGGTAATGCGGCCAAGCGTTTGATGTGGATTGGATATGTGTCACCCGGGGGCGGATGATCTGGGCGTGAAGGAACAGATATTCGGCCATCACATGGGTGATGCGCCCGCCCACGATATAGAGCGGATGCGCAGTATCGGCGATCATCGCGCAGGCGCGGTCGAAGGTGGCAGGCTCGATCTGGCCCAACGTGTGGCGGATATTGTCGATCACCGCGTCGGTGAAACGGTTCAACACATGGCCCGAGGGCGCGCCTTCGGTCCAGTTGTCATGTTTGGCGATGGGGTTTTTGGCCTTGGCCTTAAGCTCTTCGCGCAACTCGTTCTGAAACTCAGGGTAACCCTTGAACCCCAGCTTTTGCACCATCCGCGCCACGGTGGGGGTTGAGACATTGGCATCCTTCGCCAGCGCCGTCAGCGGGCCGAGGCCGGAGGCGGGGTAGTTTTCCAGAATCGAATGGGCAAGTTGCCGTTCCGCACGGGTCAGCCGGTCCAACTCTTGCTGGATACGGTCGGAAATGGTCAGCGTCGGTTCAGCCATGGATGCCCCTCTTTTGACGAGTAATAACACAAACTGAATGGCGTTGTAATAAATTTGACATTATTCTGTTGACAGAAGCCCCCCGCCCGAATGAGGTTTGAAGCAATTGAGGGGGACAGGGTGTCAGAACAGACAGATCTTTCGAATGAAGCCGTCGAGGTGATCAATGCCGGGGCCAAGGCACCGTTGGTCTTGGTCTGCGAACATGCGGCGCGTGAGATACCGGATTGCTACGACGGCCTTGGGCTGGATGCCGCGGCCCGCGAAAGCCATGTGGCTTGGGACCCCGGCGCCTTGGGCGTGGCCCGGGCCATGGCGCAGGATCTGGATGCGGTGCTGGTGGCGGGGCGCGTCTCGCGTCTGGTCTATGACTGCAACCGCCCGCCCGAAGCCCCCGGCGCGATGCCAGCGCAGAGCGAGATTTTCGCGATCCCCGGCAATGCCTCGCTTGATGACGCGGGCCGAGCCGAGCGGGTGGCGCGCTATTACGAACCTTTCCGCGCGACTTTGGCGGCGACGATCAAGCGGGTCGATGCGCCTGCGATTGTCACGGTGCATAGTTTCACGCCGATTTACCACGGCAAACCGCGCAGCGTTGAGATCGGCATTCTGCACGACAGCGACACGCGCCTTGCCGATGCGATGCTCGCGGTGGCGTCGGAGTTCACGGCTCTGAATGTCGAACGAAATGAGCCCTACGGTCCGCAGGACGGCGTGACCCATACGCTGAAAGAACATGGGCTGGCCCATGGTCATCCCCATGTCATGCTAGAGGTCCGTAACGACCTCATCACGACCGAAGCCGAACAGCGGCAGATGGCCGAGATGATCAGCAATTGGCTCCGTGCCGCCATGGCTCAGCCCGAGATGGAGGAGGTCAAACCATGAGGTTCATCCGGGGCTATATCCGGGGCATCGACGCGATGAACCGGCGGATCGGGCGGATCATGATGTATGGCATCTTTGTCCTTATGGGGGTGCTGTTGTGGTCCACCGTCAGCAAAGCCTTCTTCGTCCCCTCGCTTTGGACGCTTGAAATGGCGCAGTTCGTCATGGTGGGCTATTACATCTTGGGCGGTCCCTATTCCATCCAACTGGGGTCGAACGTGCGGATGGACCTGCTCTATGGCGATTGGTCGCTGCGCCGCAAAGCGTGGTTTGACCTCTTTACCGTCTTCTTCCTGATCTTCTATCTCTGCGTGCTGCTCTATGGCGCGGTAAGCTCTACCGCCTATTCGCTGGGCTATTGGGGGACCGAGCCGTTCAGCTTTTTCGGTGGCCTGATCACCGGCAGCGAAGAGGTTGGCCATATGGAGCAATCCAGCTCCGCATGGCGTCCCTATCTCTGGCCGATCAAGGTCGTGATGATCGTCGGCATCTTTCTGATGCTGCTGCAATGTCTGTCCGAGCTCGCGAAAGACGTGCTGCGGCTCAAGGGTGAGGCCATCTGATGTCCTATGAAATGATTGCGACATTGATGTTCTCGTCAATGATGCTGATGCTACTGACCGGCCAGCGGGTGTTTGGCGCCATCGGCTTTATCGCCGTGGTTTCGGCGCTGCTGCTGTGGGGCGACAAGGGCGGCTATGACATCGGTTTCGCCGCCGCGATGAAGCTGATGAAATGGTATCCGCTGCTGACGCTGCCGATGTTCATCTTCATGGGCTATGTCCTGAGCGAAAGCCGCATCGCCGATGACCTTTACCGCATGTTCCACGTCTGGATGGGCGGGGTGCGCGGCGGGCTGGCGATTGGCACGATTGGCCTGATGGTGCTGATCTCGGCGATGAATGGGCTCAGCGTGGCGGGCATGGCGATTGGCTCGACCATTGCGCTCCCGGAACTGCTGAAACGTGGCTATGACAAAAGGATGGTCACGGGGGTGATCCAAGCAGGGTCCAGCCTTGGCATCCTCGTGCCGCCTTCGGTGGTGCTGGTGCTTTACGCGATGATCGCGCGGCAGCCGGTTGGGCAGTTGTGGCTTGCCGGGGTTATCCCGGGGTTGATGATGGCAGCGATGTTCATCGCCTATATCGTCATCCGCTGCCGGATGAATCCCGAACTTGGTCCCATCCTCTCAGCCGAGGATCGCGACATTCCCCGTGCCGAGAAACTGCGCCTTCTGCGGGCGGGCATCCTGCCGCTGGTGATCTTTGCGGTGATGATGGTGCCTTTCGTCAACGGGTGGACCAGCTTGGTCGAAAGCTCGGCCATCGGGGCTGCGGCCGCATTTTTTGCTGCCGTTCTCAAGGGCCGCATGACCCGCGAGGTTTTCGAGAACTCCGTGCGCAACACCTTGGGCATCACCTGCATGTTCATGTGGATCATCCTCGCCGCCCTCGCCTTTGGCGCGGTCTTTGACGGGCTGGGGGCGGTAAAGGCGATTGAGAGCCTGTTCACCGAGAAGATGAACCTCAGCCCCTGGATGATCCTGATCATGATGCAGCTTAGCTTCATCATCATGGGCACCTTCCTTGATGATACGGCGATGCTGGTGATCGTGGCGCCGCTCTATGTGCCCTTGGTCGGTGCGCTGGGCTTTGATCTGATCTGGTATGGTATCCTTTACACGATCACCACGCAGATCGCCTATATGACGCCGCCCTTCGGCTATAACCTGTTCCTGATGCGCGCCATGGCCCCGCCCGAGATCACCCTGCGCGACATCTATGCGTCGATCACGCCCTTCGTGCTGGTGATGGTCTTGGCGTTGATACTCGTCATGGTCTTCCCGGAGATCGCGACATGGCTGCCCGATTACATCTACGACAAATAACAAAGAGAGCCGCGCAAAGACGGCCTGAGATTTCAACAAAGGAGAGACGTATGACCACTCGCAGAAAGTTTCTATCCGGGGCCACCGTCGCCGCCCCTGCGGCCCTCGCCGCGCCCTCCATCGTTCATGCCCAAGCGCCGATCAAATGGCGCATGCAGACCTATGCCGGCGCCGCTTTGGGTGAACAGGTGACCAAACCGGCGGTCGATTACATCAATGCCGCCGCCAACGGCGAGATGGAGATCGAACTGTTCTACGCCGACCAGATCGTCCCCACCGGTGAGCTGTTCCAAGCCATGCAGCGCGGCACCATCGACATGGTGCATTCCGATGACGACTCCATGGCCTCGCCCACGCCGCTGCAACAATTCGGCGGCTACTTCCCCTTCGCCACCAAGCACATTCTCGACGTGCCGGTGCTGTTCAACCAGTACGGTTTGGCCGAAATCTGGAAAGAGGAATACGCCAAGGTCGGTGTTGAATGGCTGTCGGCTGCGGGCCAAGACCCCTGCAACTTCAACACCACCAAAGAGATCAAATCGGTCGCCGATCTGGACGGTCTGAAGCTCTACACCTTCCCCACCGCGGGCCGCTTCTTGTCGAAGTTCGGCGTGGTGCCGGTGAACATTCCCTACGAGGACGCCGAAGTCGCCGTGCAGACCGGCGAGCTCGACGGCATGGCGTGGTCCGGCATCACCGAAGACTACACCGTCGGCTGGGCCGATGTGACCGACTACTTCCTGACCAACAACATCTCGGGTGCTTGGATCGGGTCGTTCTTCGTCAACCAACAGCAGTGGGCCGATCTGCCGGATCACCTCAAGCAGCTGGTCATGGCGGGGATCGAAGCGGGCCACACCTACCGCAACCAGTGGTACTGGGGCGGCGAGGCGCGTCTGCGGGCGCAGGGCGACAAGCTCAAGCTCAGCACCGTGCCTGCCGACGAATGGGCCGAGGTTGAAAACGCGGCCAAGGACTTCTGGACAGAGATCGCCGAAGAAGGCGAAGTGCACGCCAAGATCGTGCAGATCTTCCGTGACTATAACGAAGTCATCAACAAAGCCGGTCCGCCCTATACCAACGGCTGAACCGACAACCGGGGGCGCGCTGCCTGCGCCCCCGCCTTACCCCCTGAAGTGGACAGAACATGCCCGGCACACTGACATTCGACGCGCTGAAAAAACTGGTCAAAGAAGGATCCGTCGATACGGTTCTTGCGTGCCTTGTGGACATGCAAGGCCGGTTGATGGGCAAGCGCTTCCATGCCGTCAACTTCGTCGAGACCTCTTATAAAGAAACCCATTGCTGCAACTACCTGCTGGCCACCGACCTTGAGATGGCCACGCCCGAAGGCTTTGCCTCCACCTCATGGGAGACGGGCTACGGCGACTATGTGATGCAGCCCGACCTCGACACGATCCGCCCGGTGCCGTGGCTCGAGGGCACGGTGATGGTGCTTTGCGACGTGCTGGATCACGACACCCACCAGCCGGTGCCGCATTCCCCGCGCGCCATGCTGAAGAAACAGATCGCGCGGCTGAAGGAACTGGGTTTCGACGCCATGATGGCGACCGAGCTGGAGTTCTTCCTTTTCGAGCAGAGCTTTGACGCCATCCGCAAGGGCGGCTACCGCGACCTCACGCCGATCAGCGGCTATAACGAGGACTACAACATCCTTCAGACCACCAAGGAAGAGAACGTCATGCGCCCGCTGCGCAACCATCTCTTCGCCGCCGGTCTGCCGATTGAGAACTCCAAGGGCGAGGCCGAAGCCGGTCAGGAAGAGCTCAACATCCGCTATTCAGAGGCGCTTGATTGCGCCGATTATCACACGATTGCCAAACATGCGGTCAAGGAGATCGCTTGGCAGCAGGGTCATGCGGCAAGCTTCCTGCCCAAGTGGCACAAGGACCGCGTCGGCTCTTCCAGCCACGTCCATCAGTCGCTGTGGAAAGACGGCGAAGCGGCTTTCTTTGATAGCGAGGGTGCGTTGGGCATGTCCGATCTGATGCGCCACTATATGGCCGGTCTGATCGCCTATGCGCCGGAATATACCTATTTCCTCGCCCCCTATGTGAACAGTTACAAGCGCTTCGCCAAGGGCACCTTCGCCCCGACCAAGACCGTCTGGTCCGTCGACAACCGCACCGCGGGGTTTCGCCTCTGCGGGGCAGGGACAAAGGGCGTGCGCGTTGAATGCCGTATTGGCGGATCGGACTTGAACCCTTATCTGGCGCAGACGGTCATGCTGGCCGCTGGAATCAAAGGGATCGAAGACAAGATGGAACTGGCCCCGCCCACACGCGGCGATGCTTATGGCGAGTCCGACGCTGTCGATATCCCCCAGACCCTGCGGGCAGCAACCGAGACCCTGCGCGGCTCGACGTTCCTGCGCGAGGTCTTGGGCGACGATGTAGTGACCCATTACACCCGCGCGGCGGAATGGGAGCAGGAAGAATATGACCGGGTGGTGACCGATTGGGAAATCGCCCGCGGCTTTGAAAGGGCCTGAGAATGACGACGGTAAAATGTATCTCTCCGATTGACGGTTCGGTCTATGCGGAACGCGAAACCCTAAGCAACGATGCGGCGCTTGAGGCTGTGGCCCGCGTCCGCAAAGCGCAGAAGGCATGGGCCGCGCGGCCCTTGCAGGAACGCGTTGATCTGGTGATGGGCGCGTTGAAAGAGATCGAGAATTCGACCGACCGGATGACAACCGAGCTGGCCCATCAGATGGGCCGCCCGGTGCGCTATGGCGGTGAGTTTGGCGGTTTGCAGGAACGCACCAGCCACATGGCCAAGATCGCCAGCGAGGCGCTTGCGCCCACGGTGATCGAAGACAGCGCGGCCTTTTCGCGCAAGATCATGCGCGAACCGCATGGCGTGGTCTTTGTCGTGGCGCCGTGGAACTACCCCTATATGACCGCGAACAACACCATCGCGCCTGCGCTGATCGCGGGCAATTCGGTGATCTTGAAACACGCCTCGCAGACCATTTTGGTCGGCGAACATCTGGCCGATGCCTACCGCGCCGCTGGCGTGCCAGAAGACGTGTTCCAGAACGTTGTGCTGAGCCATGACACCACCTCGGCGCTGATCGCCGACAATGCGTTCGATTTCGTGAACTTCACCGGCTCTGTCGGCGGCGGTCAGGCGATGGAGCGCGCGGCGGCGGGCACCTTTACAGGCGTGGCGACCGAATTGGGCGGCAAAGACCCCGCCTATGTCCGCGCGGATGCCAATCTCGACGCGGCAGTCGACGGTGTGATGGACGGCGCAATGTTCAACGCGGGCCAATGCTGCTGCGGGATCGAACGGATCTACGTGCATGAAAGCCTCTATGACGCTTTCGTCGAAAAGGCCGTGGCTTGGGTGAACAACCTCAACCTCGGCAACCCGTTGGAAGAAGCCACGACGCTCGGCCCGATGGCCAATGTCCGCTTCGCCAACGAGGTCCGCGCGCAGATCGACGAAGCGCTGGCCGCAGGTGCCAAGGCCCATATCGAAAAGATGCCCGCCGATGATGGCGGTGCTTACCTCACGCCGCAGATCCTCACCGATGTGTCCCACGAGATGCGCGTCATGCGTGATGAAAGCTTCGGCCCCGTCGTCGGCATCATGCCGGTCAAAGACGATGAAGAAGCCATCGCGCTGATGAACGACAGCCAGTTTGGCCTCACCGCGGCGATCTTCACCGCCGATGCAGAGGCCGCCGAGGCCATCGGCCCGCGGCTGGAAGCCGGCACCGTCTTTATGAACCGCGCCGACTACCTCGACCCGGCGCTCTGCTGGACCGGTTGCAAGCAAACCGGGCGCGGCGCGGGCCTGTCTGAACTGGGCTATCACGCGCTGACACGCCCCAAATCCTACCACCTCAAGAAAGCCTGAGACATGTCCCTGACTGCCAATTGGTCTTACCCCACCGCCATTCGTTTCGGCGCAGGCCGCATTGCCGAGATTGCCGAGGCCTGCGCCGCCGCCGGGATCAAAAAACCGCTTCTGGTCACCGACAAAGGGCTCGCCTATCTGCCGATCACCCAAGCCACGCTGGACCTGATGGACGCCGCGGGCCTTGGCCGCGCGATGTTTTCGGATGTTGACCCGAACCCGACTGAAGTGAACGCCGAAGCGGGCATCAAGGTCTACCGCGACGGCGGCCATGACGGTGTGATCGCTTTCGGCGGCGGTTCGGGCCTCGATCTGGGCAAGGTCATCGCCTTCATGTCCGGTCAAACCCGGCCGCTGTGGGATTTTGAGGATATCGGCGATTGGTGGACCCGCGCCGATGCGGACGGCATCGCGCCCATCGTGGCCGTGCCGACGACAGCCGGTACGGGGTCGGAAGTCGGTCGCGCCAGCGTCATCACCAATTCCCAGACCCACGAGAAAAAGATTATCTTCCACCCCAAAATGCTGCCCGCCGTCGTGATCTGCGACCCAGAGCTGACCGTCGGCATGCCGCCGATGATCACCGCAGGCACCGGGATGGACGCTTTTGCCCATTGTCTGGAGGCCTTCTGCTCGCCGCATTACCATCCGATGAGCCAAGGCATGGCGCTGGAAGGGATGCGTCTGGTCAAGGAATATCTGCCTCGCGCCTATGCCGATGGCAGTGATCTTGAGGCGCGCGGCCATATGATGTCTGCCGCTGCCATGGGCGCCACAGCGTTCCAAAAGGGTCTGGGTGCCATTCACGCCATCAGCCACCCGATTGGCGCGGTGCATCACACGCATCACGGCACCACCAATGCCGTGGTCATGCAGCCGGTTCTGCGCATGAACCGCCCCGCAATTGAAGAGCGTCTAGCCAAGGCGGCGGCCTATCTCGATATCGTCGGCGGCTTTGACGGGTTCTATGATTTCGTTGGCAAGCTGAACGAAGAGTTGAACATCCCCAGCTCGCTGACCGCCCTTGGGGTGACCGACCCCGACATCGACGCGCTGGTGGCCTCGGCCCTGCAAGACCCAAGCTGCGGCGGCAACCCCATTGAGCTTACCAAAGAAAACGTCACGCAGCTGCTGCGCGACTGCTTCTGATCTGAAACAAAAAGGGGGGCCAGATGGCCCCCCTTTCGCATTGCGCTGAATGCGCGAATTACTCGGTTGCCTCTGCCGCCGCTTCGGTTTCGGTCACCTCCGGCCCGACGGAGACCAGATAGGCCCAAACGTCTTTCGCGTCTTCTTCGTCTCTCAGACGGTAAGACATTTTCGACTTGGCCCGTTTCGTATCAAGATACTCGGCCAGAAACCCCTTGGGGTCGGCGACGTAGCCTGTGAAACTCTCTTCGTCCCATGTCAGCCCGGCTTCGCCCGCAGCCACGATGGAATCGCCATAGCGGTAGTCTTCGACGGAACCCGCCACACGGTTGTAGATCCCATATAGGTTCGGCCCCGTTCGGCCCCCTTTTTGGATATCGTTGCCCTCATCATCCGAGATCATGTGGCAGCTTTTGCATTTACGAAAGACCTTTTCCCCGGCTTCGGCGTCACCGGAGGCATGGCTTTCCGCCCAAAGGGGCGTGGCCCCAAGGCAGATGGCGAAGATCGACGCGATACGCATGTTCATTGTGAGTTCCTTTGTCTGTCTGGCTTGAAACTAGCGTTTGGGGCGAAGGGGTAAAGGATGTTCACTGCGCCAAAAGGTAGCACGGGCGCAGGGCGGGCCGGTTAGCGGTTGAGACTAGGGGGAAATCCCCCGATAACTGCCGGTGAATTTCTTCTGCGCCGAGGGTGAGATGAACACAACGGTAAGCCGCATCTGATGGAGATCATGGTCCCCGCCTGGGTCGACGGCACCCTGCAACCGGTCGAAAAGCTCGCCGCGCATGAACGCGGTTTGCGGCATATGGCGGTTTCGGTCTTTGTCATCTCCGACGGCAAGCTGCTGATGCAGCAGCGCGCGCTTGGCAAATATCACACCCCCGGTCTATGGGCGAACACCTGCTGCACGCATCCGCATTGGAGCGAGCCGCCCGAGGACTGCGCCGCGCGGCGTTTGGACGAAGAGTTGGGGATCACCGGGCTGGCCTTGCAGCACCGGGGCCGGGTCGAATACCGCGCCGATGTCGGCGGCGGGCTGATCGAACATGAGGTGGTCGAGGTCTATCTCGCCCATGCCGCGCCGGATCTGACGATCATGGAAAACCCTGACGAAGTGATGGCGACCCGCTGGATTACCCTTGGCGATCTACATGCCGACCTCGCGCAGCATCCCGATGCATATACGCCTTGGCTGCGGATTTACATGGCCGAACACGAAGGTCTGATCCTTGGCGGCGGGGCGATGGAATAACAGAAAGGCGGGCCAGAGATGACCGACGACATGCAAGACCAAAAGACACGCGCGGCGGATTGGTTCCGCAAGCTTCGCGATGATATCGTTCAGGCGTTCCACGACATCGAAGCGCGTCATGTGGGCGAGGAAGAGGCCGGGCGTTTCGTGGTCAGCAACACCACCCGCACTGCCCCCGATGGATCGGACGCAGGTGGCGGTGAGATGTCCGTCATGCGCGGAGGCCGTGTGTTCGAGAAGGTGGGTGTGAATATCTCCACCGTCTACGGCGAGTTGGGCGAGCGGGCGCAGGCCGCCATGGCCGCGCGCAAGGGGCTGCCCGGCATGGCCGAAGACCCGCGTTTCTGGGCCTCGGGCATCAGTCTGGTCGCGCATATGCAAAACCCACATGTGCCTGCGGTGCATATGAACACCCGCATGTTCTGGACCCCCCATGCATGGTGGTTCGGCGGTGGGGCCGACCTGAACCCTTGTATCGAGTATGACGAGGACACCGACCATTTCCATGCCGAAATGAAGGCCGCCTGCGATCCGCATGGGGCCACGCTCTATGATGAGTTGAAGGCTTGGGCGGATGAGTATTTCTACATCCCCCATCGCAAACGCGCGCGGGGTGTGGGTGGCATCTTTTACGATGACCGCAACAGCGGCGACTGGGAGGCGGATTTTGCGCTGACACAGGATGTGGGCCGCGCGTTCCTGCCCGCCTATGTGCCCGTGGTCGACAAACGGCGCGAGATGCCGTGGGACATGGACGACAAGGACGTGCAACTGCGGCACCGGGGGATCTATGCTGAGTATAACCTTGTCTATGACCGGGGGACGAAGTTTGGTCTGGAGACGGGGCATGATCCGGACGCTGTGCTGATGAGCCTGCCGCCGATGGCGAAGTGGGTGTAAGCAGAACCTAGTCCCGGAACCAAGTCTCGGCGAGACCGAGCGGTGACGGTTACCACCTTGGCCCGGATTCAAGCCGCAGGCGCCGGGCCATCGCCTGCCCGCCCGGACGGGTAGGCGATTTGGTGATGCTGGGCGCCCCGTGTCGGACACACATCATGGTTGAACCATAAAGTGGTATGAACCAGCGTCGCATCGCCGACCCGCGGGCAGGCGATGGCCCTCATCACATGTGGCTAGGTCTTACCCCCGCGTCCCGCGCACCGTATCAATCATCAACTGCACATTCTCCGGATCCGCATCCGGCGTGATCCCATGCCCGAGATTGAAGATATGCGGCCCCTTCGACAGCGCATCGCAAATCGCCCGTGTCTCCTGCACCAGCGCATCCCCACCCGTCACCATATACGAGGATTTCAGGTTGCCCTGCACACAGCCATGCGGCTGCACATGTTCGGCCACCCACTCCGCGCTCACGCCGTCGTCGACGGCGATACAGTCCGCCCCGGTGGCGGCATGTAGATTGGCGAAACGCGCCCCGGCTCCACGCGGGAAGGCGATCACGGGCACGCCCGGATGACGCGCCTTCAGCGCGCTGATGATCTGGCGCAGCGGCTCTGTCGAATAGCGGTCGAAATCCGTGCCTTCCAGCGATCCGGCCCAGCTGTCGAAGAGCTTTACCACCTCGGCTCCCGCCTTGATCTGCATGTCGAGGTATTCGATCGTCGCCAGCGTGATCCGCTCCATCAGCGCATCGAACACCTCGGGGTTCTCGTCCTTTAGCGCATGGGCTGGCCCCTGATCCGGCGTGCCTTTGCCCGCGATCATATAGGTCGCCACCGTCCAAGGCGCGCCCGCAAAACCGATGAGCGTCGTCTCTTCGGGCAGTTCGCGCGACAGGATGCGCACAGTCTCGTAAATCGGGGAGAGGTGGTCGTGAATGGCGTCCGCCGGTTTCAGCGCTTCCATCTCGGCCTTGGTGGTGATCGTCGACAGACGCGGCCCCTCTCCGGTGACGAACCACAGATCGGCGCCAAGCGCCTGCGGTACCAATAGAATGTCGGCGAAAAGGATCGAGGCGTCGAAACCATAGCGGCGGATCGGCTGCAACGTCACCTCGGCGGCCAGTTCCGGGTTGTAGCACAGCGACAGGAAATCGCCCGCCTCGGCCCGGGTCTCGCGATACTCGGGCAGGTAGCGCCCGGCTTGCCGCATCATCCAGATTGGCGGTGTCGGCAGGGTTTCGCCCGCAAGGGCGCGCAGGATGGTCTTATTCGCAGTCATTGTGGCGTTCCTATTTGTGGCAAACCCGTAGGTAGCGCAGGTACAGCAGTTGTCAGTTCATGTCGACGGGGGTAGGGATGCGTCATGACGTATCAGCTTCCCACCCCGGCCCGGCCTCTCAACATCGGCACACGCGGATCGCTTCTGGCGCTCGCGCAGGCGAATGAGGTGCGCGACCGGCTCGCCGCCGCCTTCGATCTGCCGTTCGAGGCTTTCACAATCGTCGTGATCAAGACCACGGGCGACAAGATCATCGACCGCCCGCTGAAAGAGATCGGCGGCAAGGGTCTGTTCACCCGCGAGATCGAGGCCGCTTTGCTGGACGGCTCCATCGACATCGCGGTGCATTCGATGAAGGACATGCCGACGCTGCAACCCGAGGGGCTGCTGATCGACACCTATCTGCCGCGCGAAGATTGCCGCGATGCTTTCATCTCGCCGCATCTGAAATCCATTGCCGATCTGCCCGAAGGCGCGGTCGTCGGCACCTCCAGCCTGCGCC
Source organism: Sulfitobacter sp. 1A13496 (assembly GCF_043557225.1). Lineage (NCBI taxonomy): Bacteria > Pseudomonadati > Pseudomonadota > Alphaproteobacteria > Rhodobacterales > Roseobacteraceae > Sulfitobacter > Sulfitobacter sp. 1A13496. The sequence goes on from NZ_JBIFFP010000004.1 coordinate 45,094, forward strand.
GCCGCGCGCAGGTGAAACTGCGCCGCCCGGATCTGGAAGTCGTCGAATTCCGCGGCAACTTGCAAACCCGGTTGAAGAAGCTGGATGACGGTGTGGCGGAGGCGACCTTCCTCGCCATGGCAGGGCTGAACCGCTTGCAAATGGACGACGTGCCGCAGGCCGCCGTGGACCCCGACGACATGCTTCCCGCCATCGCGCAGGGCGCCATTGGGGTTGAGCGGCGCGAGGACGACAGCCGCGCCGCCGAGATGCTTTCGGCGATCCATGACCGCAAGACTGGCGAACAGCTTGCCGCCGAACGCGCGTTCCTCGCCACCCTAGATGGCTCTTGCGAGACACCCATCGCCGGTCTGGCCGAACTCAACGGCAGCGAGATGCGCCTGCGCGGTCAGGTGCTGCGCCCCGACGGGTCTGATGCCATCGGCGATGACGTGACCTGCGCCATTTCCGATGGCGCCGCGGCGGGCGAGGCGATGGCCCGCAAGCTTCTGGCCGAGGCCGGACCGGGTTTCTTTGACTGGCGCGAATGATCGGCAATCTCTTCACGCTGAAACAGCTTGAAGCGCTGATCTGGGTCGCAGACCTTGGCAGTTTCCGCCGCGCCGCCGCGCATCTGAACACGACACAGCCCAATATCTCGGCCCGGATTTCGGGGCTGGAGGCAACCTTGGGCGTCACCCTGATGCAGCGCGATGCCGGGTCGATCCGGCTCACCGAAAAAGGCAGCGCGCTGCTGACCCAAGCCCGCCGTGTGCTGCGCGAAGCCGAAGCGCTGGTCGAGACCGCCGCGCGGCCCGATCTGATCGACGACAGCCTGCGCCTTGGGGTGACCGAAGTGGTTGCCAGCACATGGCTGCGTCCCTTTCTGCGCGCGCTGGCCGATGCCTATCCCAATCTCACTGTCGAACTTACCGTCGATCTCTCGCGCGATCTGGATCAGGAGCTTGCCGCTCATGCGCTCGACCTGACCCTGCAAACCGCACCCTTCTCGACCCCGGCGAGCGGGCAGCTGGATCTGGCGACCTATGACTACATCTGGGTGGCCGCGCCGGAATTGGCCGCCCAGATCGGCCCCGCGCCCGACTTCGACGCCATGCTGCGCCATCCGGTGCTGGGCCATGCGCGGCATACGCAGGCTCATTCTGATCTGATCGGCCATTTCGATGGCTCGACTGCCCCCAAGGCCCGTTTGGTGCCCTCCAGCAGCCTGTCGGCGGCGATGAACATGGTGCTCGACGGGATGGGCGTTGCCGTGATGCCGCGTGTGATGGTGGCAGCCGCGCTGGCCGATGGGGCGCTGCGGATTCTGCCCGCCGCGTGGCACCCGCGTCCCTTGCAAGTCGCCGCGCGTTATCACGCGGATCGCACGCCCGCCTATGTCGCCCGCGCCGCTGAACTGGCCCGCGACTGCGCCCGAAGCTTCGATGTCGAGGATCGAAAAAACCTTTCACACCCATAGAATATAATAATTTGCACCGATGCTGTGCCAACCCCTATCCTGCGCCCAAAGAGGAGTGAGACATGGCATCAACCATCCGACTGGGCGTAGACATCGGCGGCACCTTCACCGACGTGGTGCTGGAAAAGGGCGGCGAGAGTTTCTCGACCAAGGTGCTGACCACCTATGCCGCGCCCGAGAACGCGATCATCGACGGGATGCATCAGGTCTGCGCCAAGGCCGGGATCACGCCCGCCGATCTCACGCAGATCATCCACGGCACCACGCTGGCGACCAACGCGCTGATCGAGCGGCGCGGCGCCAAGACCGCGCTGATCACCACCCAAGGCTTCCGTGACGTGATCGAAATGCGCACCGAAAGCCGGTTTGAGCAATATGACCTCAACCTCAACCTGCCCGAGCCGCTGCTGCCGCGCCAGATGCGCTACACGGTGGAAGAGCGTGTCGATGCCACCGGGGCGGTTCTGCACCCGCTCGACCGCACCGAGGTCGAGGCGCTGGCGGACCGCATCGCCGAAGCGGGTTATGAAAGCGTCGCGGTCGGGCTGATCCATTCCTATCTGAACGACGCGCATGAACGCATGGTCCGCGAGGTGCTGGAAGAGCGTCTGCCCGGTGTCATGGTCTCGATCTCCTCCGAGGTCTCTCCACAGATGCGCGAGTATGAGCGGTTCAACACCGTGGTTGCCAATGCCTATATCAAGCCGCTGATGAAGAGTTACCTCGGACGGCTCGAAGGGCGCCTGCAGGAGGAGGGCGTCTCCTGCAACATCTTCCTGATGCATTCGGGCGGCGGCATCATCTCGATCGAAAGCGCCGCCGAATTCCCGGTGCGGCTGGTGGAGTCGGGCCCAGCGGGTGGGGCGGTCTTTGCCGCCAATATCGCCGCGCGCTACGGGCTCGACAAAGTGCTGAGCTTTGACATGGGCGGCACCACGGCCAAGATCTGCCTGATCAAGAATCAGACGCCAAAGACCAGCCGGGTCTTCGAGGTGGCGCGGACCTATCGCTTCAAGAAAGGCTCCGGCATGCCGATCTCGATTCCGGTGATCGACATGGTCGAGATTGGCGCAGGCGGCGGCAGCCTTTCCCATGTGGACGCCATGCGGCAGATCCGCGTGGGGCCGGAAAGCGCGGGCTCCGAGCCTGGGCCGGCCTGTTACGGGCGCGGCGGTCAGAAGCCCGCGGTGACCGATGCCGATCTGGTGCTTGGCAAACTCGATCCCGACAATTTTGCCGGCGGTTCGATCCGGCTCGAGACCGGCAATTCCGAGATGGCGCTGAGCCAGGTCATCGGGCAAGAGCTCGACATGGACGCTGCCACCGCCGCCTTCGGTCTGGCCGAGGTGGTGGACGAGAACATGGCCAATGCCGCGCGCGTGCATGCGGTGGAGAACGGCGAAGACCTCAGCGACTACACGATGATCGCCTTCGGCGGCGCGGCCCCGCTGCATGCTGGGCGGCTCTGCGAGAAGCTCGGGGTCGAGCGTCTGCTGGTGCCGCCCGGTGCCGGGGTCGGCTCGGCCATCGGGTTCCTGCGCGCGCCTTTCAGCTTCGAGGCCAACCGCTCGGTCTACATGAAGCTGTCGGACTTCGACGCGACCCGCATCAAGGCGCTGCTGGCGGAACTGCGTGACGAGGCCACGGGCTTTGTCCGCAACTGCGATGCCGGGGCCGAGATTCTGTCTGAATATAAGGTCTACATGCGCTACAGCGGGCAGGGTTGGGAGATCCCCATCGTGCTGGACGAGGCGGACGCGCTGAACCCCGATGCCGCGCGTTTCGAGGCCTTGTTCGAGGCCGATTACGCCAAGCTTTTCGGTCGCACCGTAGAGGGCTTGGACATCGAGATCACGGTTTGGTCGGTCAATGCCACCACTCCGCCCGAAGAGGTCACGCGCACTGCGGAACAGAGCCCGGGTGCGGCGGCGGATGTGGCTCTAACACGGCGCATTTTCGACCCGGCGCTTTCTGAGTACTGCGAGGCCGACGTCGTGCTGCGCGGGCAGATGGCCCCGGGCCAGACCGCCGAAGGGCCCGCCGCCATCACCGAGGATGAGACGACAATCATCCTGCCCGCCTCGCGCCGGGCGATCTGCCAGCCCGACGGCTGCATCGACATCACCGAGAAAGGGTAAGGACATGGCACAGACACATTCCAACGTCGCCTATCAGGTCATGTGGAACCGTCTCATCTCGGTGGTCGAGGAACAGGCGCAGGCGCTGGTGCGCACGGCCTTCTCGACCTCGGTGCGCGAGGCCGGGGACCTTTCCGCGGGGGTTTATGACACTGATGGGCAGATGCTGGCGCAGGCGGTCACCGGCACGCCCGGCCATGTCAACGCCATGGCCGACGCGGTGGCGCATTTCATCCGCCGGATCGGACGGCAGAACATCCTCGAAGGCGATGTCTATATCACCAATGACCCTTGGGAGGGCACCGGTCACCTGCATGACATTACCATGGTCACGCCGTCGTTCCATCGCGGCAAGCTTGTGGGGTTCTTCGCCTGCACCGCGCATATCGTCGACATCGGCGGGCGCGGGTTTGGCGCGGATGCGGCGAGCGTCTACGAGGAAGGGCTCTATCTGCCGATCATGAAGTTCGCCGATGCGGGCAAGGTCGACGAGACGCTGGTGCGGATCATCCGCGGCAACGTGCGCGAACCAGACCAGCTGATCGGCGATATCTACGCGCTGACCACCTGCAACGAAATCGGCCACCGCCGCCTCATCGACATGATGGAGGAATTCGCCCTCGACGATCTCACCGGCATCGCGAGCTTCATCCTCGACAATTCCCGCCGCGCAACGCTGGAGCGCATCGCCGCCCTTCCGCGCCAGCAGGCGACAGGCGAGATGACCATCGACGGGTTCGACACGCCCATCACGCTGAAGGTCACGGTGAGCATCGCGGAAGACCACATCCTGTCGGATTTCGCGGGCACCAGCGGGATCGACAAGAAGGGCATCAACTGCCCGCTGGTCTATACAAAGGCCTATGCCTGCTACGCGCTGAAATGCGCCATCGCGCCGGAGATCCCGAACAACGCCGCTTCGCTGGAGCCGTTCCGGATCACCGCGCCCGAGGATACCATCGTCAACGCCGTGCACCCCGCACCCGTGGCGCTGCGGCATATCGTGGGCCATTTCGTGCCCGACACGGTCTATGCGGCGCTGGATCAGATTCTGCCGAACCTCGTCCCAGCCGAGGGGGCGGGGTGTCTGTGCAACTTCCAAGTCAGCCTGCGCCCCCGCACCGATGCAAAAGCCCCCGCAGGCGCGCGCCGGGCCGAGGTGCTGACCTTCAACTCAGGCGGCTCGGGCGCGCGGCCAGAGCACGACGGGCTCAATGCCACGGCCTTCCCCTCGGGCGTGATGACCATGCCGGTGGAGGCCACCGAACAGGCCGGTCCCGTCGTCATCTGGCGCAAGGAATTGCGCCCCGACAGCGGCGGCGCGGGCCGCCAGCGCGGCGGGCTGGGGCAATATATGGAAGTCGGCGCGCGCGAGGGGCATGAGTTCGACATGCAGGCCATGTTCGACCGCGTCGATCACCCCGCGCGCGGGCGGCAGGGCGGCAATCCCGGCGCGCCCACCACCATCGCCCGCGATGACGGCACGCCGATGCGCGGCAAGGGCAAACAGTTCGTGCCACATGGGGCGAAGGTGCTGATGGCCTTCCCGGGCGGCGCCGGCTACGGCCCCGCCGAGGAACGCCCCAAAGCGCAGGTCAAACGCGACCTTTTGCGCGGCTACATAAGCGCCGAGGTGGCGGCAGCGGACTATGGTCTGAGCGCCAAGGAGATCGCCGAGGTGCAAGAGGCCATCCGCAAAGGCGCCGAACTGTGAAAGAGTGGCCGCTCAAAGGCTTATAAGCGCAAGGGGTTATTGACTGTTACAAAGCGCGGGTGTTCCTTGGCGGCATTATGCCAAAAGGAACACCCGTGATGTATGTGATTGATCCCCCCAAGCAAAGCAGCCTTGCCGTTCAAGGCACCAGCGACCGTTTTCCGGTGCGCCGTGTCTTTTGCGTGGGCCGCAACTATGAGGCGCATGTGCTTGAGATGGGCAATGACATGCGCGACCCGCCGTTCTTTTTCACCAAGCCCGCCGATGCCACGCTCGATACACCCTGCACCGTGCCCTATCCGCCGCTGACGGAGGATTTCCACTTTGAGGCCGAGCTTGTCATCGCCATCGGTAAGGGCGGCGCGAATATCGCGGAAGCGGATGTGATGGATCACATTTGGGGCGCCTCGGTGGGCATTGATTTCACCCGCCGCGATCTTCAGGCGCAGGCCAAGAAGATGGGCCGCCCGTGGGACTGGTCCAAGGCCTTTGACAACTCCGCGCCCATCGCGCCGATCCTGCCCATGGCCGATGTCCCCTCGGTCGAGAAGGGCCGCCTTTGGCTCGCGGTGAATGGCGAGATGAAGCAGGAGGCCGATCTGTCGCAGATGATCTGGTCGGTGCGGGAGCATACCGCCACCCTGTCGCAGGCCGTGACCTTGGCACCGGGTGACATCATCATGACCGGCACGCCTGCCGGTGTCGCGGCGGTGCAGCCCGGTGATGTGATCACCGGGGGGGTCGACGGCATCTCCGAGTTCGAAGTCACCGTCGGCCCGCGCGCCTAAAGTGCGCGGCTCGGTCTAGGCCCCGGCCAGCGTGCGTTCGGCCCGCGCGCGGGCTTGGGCCGCCAGATCGGGCAGGCCGGTCTTTTCATAGACCTCGCCCAGCATCCGGTTCAGTGGCACGCCATCGGGGTCATAGGTCCGGCGCATCTCAAGCACCTGCTGCGCGGCAGAGGCCCGGCCATCGCGCACCAGCGCGTCGAGGTGGATTTGCTCGAACAGGTCACGCTGCGCATGGCTGCCGCCACATTCGGCCATGCGGGGCAGGGCCATGCCAAGCTCGCGGATCGCCGTGGCCCACTCCCCCTTGGCTTGGGCGGCGATGCCCCGGGCGGCGGGCAGCGCGACCTCGGCCCATGCAGCGTGGTCATGGGCGGCAGTCTCACTCGCGCGTGCGTTGATCGCGTTGAGCATCTCTGCCGCCTCGGGCCGCCCGGTGCGGCAAAGGGCATAGAGATATTGTAGCGTGAGGAAGGGGCTCACCGTATCCGCCCCCCGCGCCGCCACATGATCGGCCACATCGCCCCAACGATCGCCCACATCGACACCCGCGAATTCCATCCGCGCCAGCAGGGACACGGCGCCGACTTGGTCTTGGGAATAGTCCTTTTCCAGCCCCCAGATATGCTGGTCATAGGCGGCGCGCACATCGTCGTGACGGCCCTGCGACAGGTAGAACAGCGCCAGATGCCACCAATTGTGGCTCCGCATGAAGGAGTTCAGATCGCTCCATGTCTCGGCCACGCTTTCCATGAAACGCGCGCCTTCGGCGACGCGGCCTTGCGTTAGCATCACATGGGCCAGCGCGTGATGCGCCCAAGGCTCATCATGGCGCAATTCCATCGCCCGGCGGGCAGCAGCCTCGGCCCGGTCGAGCAGATGGCATTGCTCATAACCAAAGGCGATCATGCCGTGGGTATAGGCGATGTCTTCGGCCTCGGGCAGGGATTTCAACGCTAGGCGCAACATGCCTGCGGCATCGCCGGTGTTGAACAGGTGGTATTGCGCCAGTTTCAGCATCGCCAGATCGCGCGGCCATTTATCGGTGATGGCATCACAGGCGGCGACAAGGGCGGGCACATCGCCGTCGATCCAATGCCCAACGGCGCGGATCACTTCTTGTTCGCGAGCATTGGCGCCGGGGGCTGCCTTGGCGCGGTCCAGATAGGGGCGGGCCTTCTCAGGGGCGATGGGGTGTTCGAGGAACATCCACAAGAGCGCGGCATAGGCATTGACCAGCGGGCCGTCGAGGTCGGCATCGGCGGCGGCGATGATGCCCGCGGCCTTGGGTTGATAGGACAGGAAACCGTGGATGAAGTCATTGATCGCCTGCAAGGTTTCCGGGCGGTCAGTAGAGGTTTCCAATCCGTAAAGGTCTTGTGTCATCTCGGGTCTCCGGCGGTGTCGTGGAATTGGCGCAGATGTTGGGCGACGGCCTCGGCGGCGTCCCAATGGATCGAATGGCCCGCCTCGGGCAGGGTGGTCTGGGTCACATTTGGGATCTCCGCAAAAGCCTGCTCGGCGGCGGCGCGGGGGATCAGCAGGTCTTCGGCCCCGTGGAGCACTTGGGTCGGACAGGTCAGCTCAGCGGGCCGTACCGTGGGGCGGAAACCGCGCAGCGCTTCGAGTTGATGGGCCATGGCATCCGCACTCTGCGCATGGGGATAGGCTAGCGCTGCGGCGAGGGCGGCCTCGGTATTGTCAGGATCAGTGAAGAAACCGGGGGCGAAAATCCAAGGGTAGAGCGCGCGCAGCCAAAGCTGCTCCCCTTCCGGCGCGCGGCGCACGGCGAGCAGCGCATCAAAGACTGCCATGGTCCGGGGGGCGCGAACCGGGGCAGAGGCGAGGATGCTCAACGCTCGGATGCGATCCGGCGCAAGCCCAAAAAGCTCCATCGCCATTAGCCCGCCCATCGAATGGCCGACGACGTGAAAGGTCTCATGCCCCAGATGATCCATCAGCGCCAGCGCATCCCGCGCCATCTGCGCGACAGAGGTTTCAGCATCCCAAGGGGTTGTGCGCCCGGTGCTGCGGTTGTCGGGCCGGATCAGGGTGAAGTGATCGGAAAGCAAAGGGGCCAAAGCGCCCCAACTCGCGCTGTCGCTCAGCATCCCGGCCAGCATCAAAAGCGGCGGGCCGCGCCCGTCGACCTCGTAATGAAGTGAGATATCGGAGAGGGGCAGATCAGGCATTCAACGTGCTCCAACAAGGCAAAAGATCCCCATCGGCGGGGGTGGCCGCATAGATGGCGCGGGCGATGGCGCGCGACAGGCAGAGGGCCGCGGCATGGCCGATCATCGCCACATCCCCCGCAGGCCGCGCCGCGGTCGAGAGAGAGAAGACCAGATCGCCGTCATTGGGCATATGCGCAGGCACCACGGCGCGGGCGATGCCGTCATGGGCCGCCACGGCGACGCGCTGGCATTCGGCCTTGGTCAGCGTCGCGTCGGTGGCGACGATGGCGATGGTGGTATTGGCGCGGGCCGACATGGCCGCCATTTTGCGGCTCTCGAAGCTCAGCCCCAACCCGGCGGATGGGTCCGGCCCCAGCCCGCCGAACTCTTTGTCGATCTCAAAGGGGGCGGCGTGGAAGTAGCGGTCGCCGGGGGTGGTGACGGCCCCCACCGGATTGGCCCCGACAAGCGCGCCGACCGTGCTGCCATCTGGCAATTGCAAACTGGCGGAGCCGAGGCCCCCTTTAACCATCGCGCTCAGCGCCCCGGTGCCCGCACCGACCGACCCGATTTGAAAATCTTCGCCCGCCGCTTCCAAGGCTTGGCGGCCAAGATCGGCATAGGGGTTCTGCGCCCAATCCTTATCGCCGCCGTTCAGCAGATCGAAGAGGATCGCGCCGGGCACCAGCGGGATCAGCGCGTCCCCCACGCGAAAGCCGCGGCCCTGTGCGCGTAGGGCATCCACCACCCCCGAACAGGCATCCAGCCCATAAGCAGAGCCGCCCGAGAGCACCAGCGCATCGACCGCCGCGACGGTTTTGTCGGGGGCCAGCAGGTCTGTCTCTCGCGTGCCGGGCGCGCCGCCCATGACGTGGACAGAGGCGGTGAAGGGCGCGTCGCCGATCAGCACGGTGCTGCCGGATTTCAGCCGCGCATCCTGCGCATTGCCCACCTTCAGCCCCGTCACATCGGTGATCAGGTTGCGCGGGCCGGGACGCATCGGTGCGCTCATGGCAGGCTCTTCACGTGAAACATCCCCGCAAGGGTGCGCATGGGGCAGGGGGCTAACAAGGGCATCGTCACTCCGGCGTTGATTTCGGGCGGAGTTTGCGCGCTTCCCCGGCGGATGCCAAGGGCCGAGGTGGGACAGGATGCCCCCGCCGGAGGGACGCCATAAAAATGGGCGCGCAGGTTGCCCCGCGCGCCCGATCCATCCGGTGTGACCGTTTGGTTTACTTCTGCTCTTCGGCGACAGCGGCGGCGACGGCCTCTTCAAAGATGGCGAGCCCCTCTTCGACGATGGCGTCGGAGGCTGTCAGCGGCACCATCACGCGCACGGCGTTGCCATACATGCCACAGCTCAGCAGCAGGAGCCCGCGTTTCAGCGCATGGGCGATGACGCGTTTGGTGAAATCGGCATCGGGCTTGGCGCTGTCGAAGTCGGTCACGAATTCAACGGCGACCATGGCGCCAAGGCCGCGGATGTCCCAGAACCGGAAGGGGGCGGAACGCTCGCCAATCTCGGCAAAGCGGGCTTTGAGCGTGTCGCCCATCGCGGTGGAGCGGGCCAGAAGACCTTCATCTTCGATCGCCTCGATGGCTGCCAATGCCGCAGCGCAGGCCACAGGGTTGCCGCCATAAGTGCCGCCCAAGCCGCCGGGGGCCATCGCGTCCATCACATCGGCGCGGCCAATGACACCGGCCAGAGGATAGCCACCTGCCATGGATTTCGCCACGGTGATCAGGTCTGCCACCACGCCGGAATGCTCGATCGCGAACCATGTGCCGGTGCGGCCAAAGCCCGCCTGCACCTCGTCTGCGATCAAAAGGATGCCATGCTGGTCACAGATCGCGCGCAGCTCTTGCATCATCTCGAAAGGCACGGGGGTGTAGCCGCCTTCGCCAAGCACCGGCTCAATGATGATCGCGGCAATACGCTCGGGCTGGGCATCGGTAAGGAAGAGGTTCTTCAGCCCGGTCAGCGCGTCCTGCACGGTGATCCCGTCGCGGACAGAGGGGAAAGGCGCGCGGAAGACATCCGCCGGGAAGGGGCCGACGTCTTTCTTGTAGGGCGTGACCTTGCCGGTCATGCCAAGCGTCAGCAGGGTGCGGCCGTGGTAGCCGCCGGTGAAGGCGATGATGCCCGGGCGTCCGGTGGCGGCGCGGGCGATTTTTACTGCGTTCTCAACGGCTTCGGCGCCGGTGGTGACCAGCAGCGTCTTCTTGGGCGCGTCACCGGGGGCGAGCGCGTTCAGCTTCTCGGCCAGTTCGACATAAGGCCCGTAGGGCACGACCTGAAAGCTGGTGTGGGTATAATGATCTTCCTGCGCCTTGGCGGCCTCGACCACTTTGGGGTGGCGGTGACCGGTGTTCAGCACGCCGATACCGCCGACGAAGTCGATGTAGCGATTGCCTTCCACGTCCCACAGCTCGGCGTTCTCGGCATATTTCGCGTAGATCGGCGCGGCGGAGGCGACGCCGCGCGGTACGGCGGCATCGCGGCGCGCGATGAGGTCGGCGTTGGTCTGACCGTCGGGCTGGGTCGCGGGGTTGGTTTCGACCACGGAGATCTGCGGCGCGGCTTTGGCCTTGGCCGCGGATTTCCGGGGTGATTTCTTGACGGTGCTGGACATGGAACAGATACCTTATTGCGAAAAAGAGGGGCAGTGACGTGTCGTTTAAAAAATCCATATTCCGTTTAATATAATTGTCAATCGCGATCGCAGCCTCTATCTAACAATTCCCGTGACCCCCGATTGACCCAAGGCCGTGCGCCGTGGCGGCGGCGCGGGGCCTACAAAGGACAAGCCATTGAACGTCGGCGATAAACTCAGAGCGATCCGCAAGAAACATGGGCTCTCCCAACGGGAGCTTGCGGCCAAGGCCGGGCTGACCAATGGCACGATATCGCTGATTGAAAAGAACCGAACCAGCCCCTCGGTCGCGTCGCTCAAAAGTCTGTTGGACGCGATTCCCATCAGCATGGCCGAGTTTTTCGCGATTTTGGAAGAAGACGATAGCGCCAAGGTCTTCTACCGCGCCGAGGAGTTGACCGAGATTTCACCGAGCCATCAGGGCGGCGTATCCCTGCGCCAGTTGGGCAGTGCCGCACATCACGCGCTTCAGGTGTTGCATGAAACCTATGAACCCGGCGCCGATACCGGACCTGAGTTTCTGAGCCATGAGGGCGAAGAGGCGGGGGTCGTGGTGCGCGGGAGCATCGAAGTGACGGTGGATGGCGCGGTCAGCCTGCTTCATGCCGGGGATGGATATCTGTTCGACAGCCGCCTGCCGCATCGGTTCCGCAACACCGGGTCCGAGAGTTGTGAGATCGTCAGCGCCTGTACCCCGCCCAGTTTCTAAAAAAGGTGCCCCATAAATATCGACCGCCCCGAGCATTCTGCTCGGGGCGGTCGATAGGGGGTGTCAGGTCTTAGTAGTCTGACCGGTAGTTCGACCTTTGGGTCTCCGGTTGCTGTTTTTCGCGCCCGGCGCGGTCCTCATCCGGGTGAAGTTCCCTTCGGCCCGTGGTGAGGGCAAGGATGATGACCGCCGCTAAGGTCAGGATGGTCAGACCGCCGAGAAAAAGCTCCGTGGTCATCTCCGTGTTCCTTTTTAGCACTGCGTTTCAGGTGCTCAACCGCGCGCAGGCCAAAGGGTTCCGACAAATTTTTCGCCTATGACGAGTCTGTGATCGGTCCGCCACGTTTTGGGCCAGATTCCATTGCGGCTTTGGGGCCTTAGTAATCGTAGATCATTTTACTGTCGGTCGGGACGTGGAAGTTCACCCTGATCTGGTAGGTGTCGTCGTTGGTTTCGACCTCGACCTGGCCGTTCAACTGGCGGGTAAAGGCGAGGATCAGACGCGAGCCAAGCCCGGTGCCGGACTTCACCTCTTCGGGGTTGCCGATGGTGTTGCGCACTTCGAGCATCGCCTGCTCTGGCCCGGTTTGGATCAGTTTAAGCGAAATGAAGCCTTTGCCATGTTCGACTGTCGAGACGTATTTAAGCGCATTGGTCAGCGCCTCAGAAACCAGCAGGGTCAGCGGCGCGGCATCGTCGGCGTCGATCTTGATCGGCTCGAAGGACTGTTCCACCTTCACGCCAGAGCCGGATGGCAAGCCGACTGAGAGCATCTGGCCCACAATCTCACGCAGCAACTCGCTGGCATTGACGCGGACCAGATCGTCATTCTGATAAAGGTTCTTATGCACCGTGGCGAGGCTGAGGATACGGTCTTGCAACCGGCGCAGCACGAAACGCGCATCTTCGCTTTTGGCCTGCCGGATCTGCATGTTCATGATCGAAGAGATCAGTTGCAGGTTGTTCTTAACCCGGTGATGCACCTCTTTCAGCAGGATGTTTTTCTGCCGAAGGCTGTCTTCCAACGTCGCCTCGTCCCGCAGGATGGATTCCGCCATGCCAACAAAAGCAGACTCCATCTCGACCAATTCGGTGGGAACCGAGGGGCCGAGTGTCCCACGCGGCAGGGTGCGGTTCAGCGCGAAGCGCCGCATCTGCCGCCCGAGTTTGCGGATATGGTTGATCGCCAGACGGTTCAGCGCCCAGAAGGCCACGATAAGGCTCGCCAGCCACATGACGATGGGCAAAAGCGCGCTGAGGCGGGTCGAAACGCCGGTGTCCAAAAACGGGGTGTTGCTGGGCCAAACGCTAAGCGCGAAGACCGTGTCGGGCACGATCGGCACGATCACATAGGCGCGTTCTTGGCCGTCGGAATTTTGCGAAAGAAAGACATTGGGCTCTTTGGTGGTCAGCAGCGACAGGGCGACATCGCTGGGATATTCCGTCTTGGCCACCTCAAGTCCGTTTTCGGTGGTAAGGATATGACCCATCTTATTGAGGGTCATCATCGCAACGCTGCTGTGTTTGCTCTTGGGCTCGCGGATCGCGTTGATCGCATCCTCGGGGATGCTAAGTGCCATGAAGCCGATCAACTCGCGCTCTTCGTAGACCGGCGCGTTGATCAGCGTCACCACTTGGTTGCTGACCGCCCCCTGCAACACTGGCATCGCGCGGCGGACGGGGTTTTCCAGCAGGGTCTGGAAATTCTCATCCTGCGAAAAGTCATGATCCTGCCCCGTGGAGGAGCAGGTCATTTGTCCGTCTAGCCCGATGAAACCCACAAGCGAATAAATGTCTGACGCCTGTTTGTATTCCCTAAGGAAGGCCGTGCATTCCTCGGGATCGTCCCGCCTGAGCCGCACGATGGCGGTGAGCGCTTCTGCCGCGCCAAAGGCCTCTTGGATCACCCGGCGTTCCGCCGCCGAGGCTTGTTCCGTGACGGCGATCAGCGATAGCTCCGCGCTTTGGCGGCTTTGATCCGCGATCTGCCGTGTCTGTACAACCGCGATCAGCCCGATGGGCAAAAGCGCGAGAGACAGGAACAGCAGGATACGGATCGTCAGCCCACGCATCAGATCACCGCTGAAGAAGCCAGATGTCATATTTAGAAAGAGGAAACTTTAGATGCGGATAGGACAGACATTGTTGCGTCATCGGTCATTTCAAGCGACTCATCGTCATGGTGACCCAGCAGTTCGGCAAGGCGGGCACGCGCCCGGTTGGTGCGGCTCTTGATGGTGCCGACAGCGACCCCACACATCTCCGCAGCTTCTTCGTAAGAGAAACCGGAGGCCCCGACAAGAAGCAGCGCTTCGCGTTGTTCGTCCTTCAAAAGGGCCAGCGCTTTGCGGAAGTCGGTCATCTGCATGTGGCCATCATGCGCGGGCTTTTCGGCCAGCCCATCGGTCAGCACGCCATCCACGTCCGAGACTTCGCGCTTCGCCTTGCGGCGCGAGGAATAGTAGGTGTTACGCAGGATCGTGAAGAGCCAAGCACGCATATTCGTGCCTTCTTGGAACTTTTCGATGTTGGTCCACGCCTTGACCAACGTGTCCTGCACCATGTCGTCTGCCGTGGCACCATTGCGTGTCAGGCTGATGGCAAAGGCCCGCATGGCCGGCAGATGTTCTACCAGCTCGTCGCGCGGATCGGGACGGGTCATCATGACGTTCCTTTTTCTGAATCCTGTTCCTTCAACTTCTGAAGCAGATCCTTGAAACGATCAGGGATGCCTTCTTCGAGCGTCTCATCGAAGACCCGTTTGAGGTTGTCGTCGATGACGCGCTCGCGCTCGTCCTTGTTTCCTGAATTCACTAACATCACCTCTGGCATCGTCGTCTCGTTTGAATAATTATGCATGCATACTGGAACCAAACACAATGTCGACGTGTTTGGTTCCAAGAAAAGTAAAAAGGATTCGACTAGATGAACGATGCGACACAAAAGACCAGCATCAGCGATGAACTGGGAGCCAACATCCCCTACCTTCGCCGGTTCGCGCGGGCGATGACAGGCAGCCAGACCAGTGGCGACACCTTTGCCGCGGCAGCCCTCGAAGCCATCTTGGTTGATCGCTCGGTGCTCGATGGAGTAGATACAAAGACGGGTCTTTTCAAGGTTTTGTACGGTATTTGGGCCAGCGCAGGCGCCCCGGTGGAAGAAGGCGAAAGCGGCCCACGGGCCAAGGCACAGCGCCATCTTTCCAGCCTCACGAACAACAGCCGTGAAGCGCTTTTGCTGCACACGATCGAAGGATTCTCTCACGGGGAAATCGCCAAGATCATCGGTGTGGATGAGGCCGAAGCGGGCGAGTTGATCCAGATCGCCCATCGTGAGATGGCCGACAGCACCTCGGGTTCGGTGATGATCATCGAAGACGAAGCCATCATCGCGATGGACATTGAATCCATCGTGGCCGAGATGGGCCACCGGGTGACCGGCATCGCCCGCACCCGTGAAGAGGCGGTGAAACTGGGCAAGGCCGATGTGCCGGACCTGATCCTCGCCGACATTCAACTGGCCGACAACTCTTCGGGCATCGACGCGGTGAACGACCTGCTGAACGAGCTGGGCATGCGTCCGGTGATCTTCATCACGGCCTTCCCCGAACGTCTGCTGACCGGCGACAAGCCCGAGCCTGCCTTCCTGATTTCCAAGCCCTATTCGGTGGATCAGGTCGTCTCAGCCGTGTCGCAAGCGATGTTCTTTTCCTCCACGGAAACGCTCAACGCCTGAAGCTGAGCCGCGAAAACAGGGTTCCCCGCGCGCAACGTCGCGTAGGGAACCCTTTTCATTAAAAGCATGTGCCGCCTAACATCACTCAAACATTCAGGAGGCCCGCATGGCCAAGACCACAACCGCTGCCGCAAAAGAGGTGACGATTGACGATCTGTCGGATCAGATCGCACTTCTCAAAAAAGACATCGCATCCCTGACCGAAACCTTGGGCGACTATGGCAAGGCCAAGTCGGAAGAGATGCGCGACAATGCCCGCAATGCGGCTAATGATTTCGCCGATACGGGGCGTCTCAAGGCGATGGAAGTTCAGCAACAGGCCGAGGAATTCCTCAAGGCCCAGCCCGGAACCGCTTTGGGGATTGCCGCAGGCATCGGTTTCCTCGTCGGTCTTGTGACGGTCCGCCGCTGAATGCTGTCTTCGGTGATGCACCATTTGCGCGGCTCCCTGCGACGGGCGCTGCGCACCGCCATGCTCAGCGCCGGGGCCGCGCTTTTTCTGCTGATCGGCCTGCTGTTTCTCACACTGGCTGCGTGGCTTTATCTCATCACCGTAGCCACACCGCTCACAGCCGCGCTGATCCTCGGCGCGGTCTATTTCGGTATCGGCTTTCTGTTGTTGGCCATGGCCGGATCAGACAGTGAAGCCGCGGCCCAGAAGCCTCGGGAGGAAGAACACGCCTCCCCCGAACACGATGGCCTCAAGAACTTGGTTATGGCATTTCTGGCTGGCATAACCGCGGGTCAGAAAGCGCGCCGGTAACCGCGCTTAGCAAGTTGCTGCTGGAAAAGGGGCGGGTGATGAACCGCAGCCTCTCACCAACCTCCGCCAGCCGGGGCGTATCGTTCATGATACAGATGACCGGAAACCACTCCTGCAAGTTCAACAGTTCTGACAGATGCTGCTGCAACTGCTCGCGCCGCAGCGACAGGACCGCGAATTTGATGCCATTGATGTTGTCCACCAAGGCGCTGAGATCAAACGTCTCAAGAACGCTAATTTGAGATTGCGGAAACGCAGCAGAAAGCGTTTCATTTATGTCTGAACAGACCAATGGGTCCGGTTCGTAGATCAAGATCGACATGGTCTTCCCCCGGGTAAGCAAAGTCGCCGGTGTAGGGGGTGCGCAAAACACGCGCATTAAACTAAGACATATGAAGGCAAATTTTATCTAATGACGACACAATGCCGCTATTGCCCCCTTCGGCGCAAGGATGCCTTCCTGCCGATGTCGAAAGAAGAAGTGAGCTTCATGGAGAAGTTCAAGTCGGGTGAGCTGACCGTCGAACCGGGCACGCCGATCCTGATGGAAGGGTCGAACTCGCCCCAGCTTTACACGGCGCTCACCGGAATGGGCATCCGCGACAAGACGCTAGAGAACGGCAGCCGGCAGGTCATCAGCTTTGTCTTCCCCGGCGATTTCATCGGGCTACAGGCAGGCATCATGGGCGAAATGGGCCATTCCGTCGAAGCCCGCACCCATATGCGGCTCTGCGTTTTCAACCGCAGTGAGTTCTGGAATTTCTTCAAATCTCACCCCGAACGCGCTTTTGACATTACTTGGCTGGCCGCCATCGAAGAGCATTTCATGGGCGAAGTCCTCGCCACCATCGGCCAACGCAGCGCGATGCAGGCCATCGCTTGGGCGATGGTCAAGATTTTCGAACGCGGCCAGTCGCTCGGGATGGTCACCCACAACCAGATGCTGCTGCCCTATTCGCAACGCGATCTGGCCGATGCGCTTGGCCTCTCGGTGGTGCACACCAACAAGACCCTCGGCGCACTGAAAGAACGTCAGTTGCTGTCATGGTCCGACAGGGTGCTGCAAATCAACGATCTCGCCGCCTTGGCGAAAGAGGGGATGACCGATCCGGAAAGCCGCCAAAAACGCCCGCTGCTCTAACCGTCAGTCCTGCGCAACATCGATATAGGTATCCGCCGCCTCCGCCCCGCGCTGACCCCGCGGTTTGGCCGGGCCGACGGTTCTGTCAGGCCGCGTCCGCCGCTCCACCTGCGCGTTCAACGCGGCCCCAAACAAGATCAAAAAGCTGCTGATCCAAAGCCAGATTAACATCGCGATCACCGCCCCGATCGAGCCATAGACCTGATTGTAGTTGCCGAAATTGGCCACATAATAGGAAAAACCGATGGAAAGCACCGCCCAAGACAGCACCGCCAAGATCGCCCCGCTGCTGAGCCACGGAAGCCGCGCCGCCCGCCGGTTCGGCCCAAAGCGGTAAAGCACCCCAACCCCGGCAAACAAAACCATCGTCGCCACGGTCCAACGCAAAAGGTCGGCCACCGCATTGCCAAAGGGGCCAAGCGGGATGAAGGCCAGAATGATCGGCGCGATCACTACCGCCAGCAGCGCCACGATGCCGACCGCCACGAGGCTCACCGTCAGAAGCAGGGCATGAAGGTAGTGTTTCGCGGCATTGCGGTTGCGCTCATTGTAAACGGCGTTCAATCCGATCACCATCGCCCCCACCCCGGCCCGGGCGGACCAAAGCGCCACCAGCAATGACACGATACCGGCCCAACCCAATGTATCGGCCCGCGCGGTGACCAAGCCGGTCACCTGCGTATTGATGATGTCATAGACATCATCCGGCAGCAGCCCGCGCACTTCCTCCAATTGGGCGACGACGACGACAGGGTCTGAAATCAACCCCAAAAGCGCGATCAATGCGGCCAGCGCCGGAAACAGCGACAACATGGCGAAAAACGCCACCCCGGCCGAGATCAGCGCAAGGTTGTCCTCCGCCGCCTGTTTCAGGCTCGCTTTGAAAGCATCCCAATAGATCGCCGGTCGGGTCGGGGGTCTGCGCAACACCAATGCCATTCCTCTCAATTCGGCCCCG
Source organism: Sulfitobacter sp. 1A13496 (assembly GCF_043557225.1). Taxonomy (NCBI): domain Bacteria; kingdom Pseudomonadati; phylum Pseudomonadota; class Alphaproteobacteria; order Rhodobacterales; family Roseobacteraceae; genus Sulfitobacter; species Sulfitobacter sp. 1A13496. The sequence continues at coordinate 63,324 of NZ_JBIFFP010000004.1, forward strand.
CCATTGATCGGGACCGCTTTGCCTCAACTGTCCTCCACATCGTCGCGGACCTGGCCCCAGGCAACAAGGGTGAAGACCACCGTGCCGCCAATGATGTTGCCCACAAGCACCGGCAGGAAGAAGCCAAAGATCGCCTGACCGACCCCCAAGCCGCCATGCAGGATCAGCGCGGCCATCTCGACCGAACCCGCGACGATATGCGTGAAATCCCCCGCCGCAATCAGCCAAGTGAAGGTCAGGATCAGGAAAAAAGCGGTCTCATCCGCCTGCGGAAGCATCCAAACGATCAGCGCCACGATCACGCCCGCCGGAATGCCGCGCCAGAATGCCTCCGATACCCCCATCCCGGTGGCATGTTCCGAAAGGCTGATAATGGCGGGCAGAATGTTTTCTGGAATCGCAGGCGTATAGATAAATAGCGCCGCCGCCGCAAAGGCCCCGACGACATTCGCCCCCAATACAACACCCCAAAGCCGCAACAGGCTGCACAAGACCCCCAAGCTGCGCTCCTGCATCAGCGGCAAGACGGTGGTGATGGTGTTTTCGGTAAACAACTGCATCCGGCCCATGATGACCGCGATGAAACCCAAGGAATAGCCAAGGTTCTCAAGCAGGAAGCGCCATTCTGCATCCGGCAGATAGGTCCGGAAAATCGCCTCGCCCAAGACCGAAAGACTGATCAGCATCCCCGCAGAAATCCCCGACCAGATCAATGACCGGTTGGTGCGGTTCAACTCATCGCGCCCCTCGCGGCGGATCACCTCATAGATCAGCTTGGGCGACAGCGCCGCCGCATCACTGACAGAGCGTTCTTCCGCCTCCTCCTGCACAGCAGAGGTCGGGGGTTTTTTCTGGATCAGTGGGGCCATGCGCGTTCTTCCTAAAAACTATGGACATAATGAACATAGCCCGCCCCGGCCTCCTGCACAGTAAAAAGACCGCAGCCTCACGCCGCACCACCAGCGGCCCTGTCGAGCCTCCCCCCTTCACCTTCATCCTTTCTCAAATACCGATCCCGCACTCTCAACCAGCCGGATCAGCCGTGTTCATCCCCACCGGCCCGCAAGGCCAACCCCTCAACAATCGCCGTCAGCGCCGCCCCCCGATGCAGTTCCGCCCGTGGAAACCGCGCCCGCATCTCCTCTTCGACCACCGCCATCAGGCTCGATCCGCCGACAAAGATCAGCCGGTCCACTGCCTCGGGCGCGAGGCCTGCCTTCTGCGCCGTCGCCTCTGCCGCGTCCCCCATCTGGACGGCGAGCTTCGACAGCCGCTTGCGCATCCAATCGCGGGGCAGGGGCAAGGTCGCGCGGGGTTTGAGCATCGACACGTCGATCACCGGTTCAGCATCCCCCGCGTCGCCCGCCCCGTTGGCACGGATTTTCCCCGCTTCGACAGCAAAGGCGAGGTCATGACCAAGCTCTTCATCAAGCACTTTGACCAGGCGGGCCAGACGTTTGGGATGTTCGGCGAACTTATGGAGTTCCGCCGCCGCCTTGCGGATCTCCGGCCCATAGAGAAACGGAATTTTCGCCCAAGTGGCCAGATCGTTAAAGATCGCATTGGGCGCGATATGTGTGTCACCCCCGAAAGCGTGGCGAATTTCGCTGCCCATGCCAAGCTGCGGCATCACCCGCCCGATCGACAGGGACCGGTCGAAATCGGTCCCGCCCAGCCGAATGCCGTGGCTTTCCAGAATGTCGATCTCATCATTCCCGCGCTGCCGGAACAGCGTGAAATCCGAGGTGCCGCCGCCGATATCGATGACCAGCCCCAGATCCCCCGGACGCAAGGCCGCGCGATTGGCAATCGCGGCGGCTTCGGGTTCGTTCATAAAGTCCACATGATCGAAACCCGCCCGGCCATAGGCCTCGCGCAGGTCTGTCAGGGCTTGGGCATCGCGGGCGTCATCGGCTGAGTGAAAGCGCACGGGGCGTCCCGAGAGCGCCCTGTCGAAGTGCAGTCCCGTGGCGGCTTCGGCCTGCGTTTTGACCCGTGCCAGAAACCGCGCAACAATGTCGATAAAGTCGAGTCTTTCGCCCAAGAGCACCCTTCGTTCGCGCATCAGCCGGGTGCCAAGCAGGCTTTTCAAGCCGCGCATATAGCGGCCCTCGGCCCCGGCCAGCAGCGCGTCGGATGCCGCGGCACCGATCCGCATTTCCCGCGCTTCGAAATCAAAGAACACCGCCGTCGGAAGGGTCTGCGCCTCGGCCTCCAGCGGGATCAGTCGCGGCGTGCCGTCGATGGCGATGCCCGCCGCGGTGTTGGAGGTTCCGAAATCAATCCCCAGCGTGGCCATGATGTTCTCCTGATGCCTTTTCACGGTCGGCCGATGCGCGGCGCGCCCGTGCAAAGCACCCGCGATACCCTTCTCGCGCGTGCTTGGCAACGAAGGCTGGCGTGCCGCGTGGCTTTTGGCTAGCCTCGCAAAAAAATACGCCAATATGGGAGACTTTCATGAACCGTTTGAACCGTTTGATGACCGGTGTGGCCAGCGCCGCATTGGCCGCTGCCGCCACGACGGCCCTTGCCAAGGACGACATCACCGTCGCCATGCAGCTTGAGCCGCCGCACCTCGATCCGACCTCCGCCGCTGCGGGCGCCATCGACTCGGTGCTATATACCAATGTTTTCGAAGGGCTGACCCGCTTCATGGGCGATGGCTCTGTCGTGCCGGGGCTGGCGGAATCTTGGGAAATTTCCGAAGACGGGCTGACCTATACTTTCAAGCTGCGCGAGGGGGTCACCTTTCACGATGGCACCACGATGGATGCCGAGGATGTGAAGTTCACCCTCGACCGGATCAATGCCGAAGACAGCGCCAACGCGCAAAAGGCACTTTATTCCGCAATCTCCGAGGTGAATGTCATCGATCCCCAGACCGTTGAGGTCAAACTGAGCGAGCCGAACGGCAACATGCTTTTCAACCTCGCCTGGGGCGATGCGGTGATCGTGGCGCCGGAATCGGTCGAGACGATCAAACAGACCCCAATCGGCACCGGCGCTTTCAAATTTGAGAACTGGAACCAAGGCGACAAGATCACCCTGACCCGGAATGAAGACTATTGGGGCGAAGCGCCCGCCCTTGCCAGCGCGACCTTCAAATTCATCTCGGACCCGACAGCGGCTTTCGCCTCCGTCATGGCCGAAGATGTCGATGTTTTTACCGGCTTCCCCGCGCCCGAGAATATCCCCCAGTTCGAAGCCGACCCGCGGTTTCAGGTTCTGGTCGGCTCGACCGAGGGGGAAACGATCCTGTCAATCAACAACCAGCGCGAACCTTTCGATAACGTCAAAGTGCGCGAGGCCGTGGCCCATGCCATCGACCGGCAGGCGATCATCGACGGCGCGATGTTTGGCTATGGCACGCCCATCGGCACCCATTTCGCGCCGCATAATCCAGACTACGTCGACCTGACAGAGATGAGCGCCTACGATCCCGAGAAATCCAAGGCGCTGCTCGCCGAGGCCGGTTTCCCCGATGGGTTCGAGACGACATTGCACCTGCCGCCCCCCTCCTACGCCCGCCGCGGGGGTGAGATCATTGCCGCGCAGTTGGCCGAGGTTGGCATCAAGGCGCAGATCACCAATGTCGAATGGGCGCAGTGGTTGGAAACCGTGTTCAAGGGTAAGGATTTCGGCCTGTCGATTGTCAGCCACACCGAGCCGATGGACATCAACATCTATGCCAACCCGGACTATTACTTCCAGTATGACAATGCCGAGTTCCAGTCTCTGATGACCGAGTTCAACAAGACCGCCGACCCCGCCGCGCGGAGCGAAATGCTGGCCAAGGCGCAGCGTATTATCGCCGAAGACTATGTGAACGGTTACCTGTTCCAGCTCGCCTTCCCGACGATTGCCAAGGCTGGTGTCGAAGGGCTTTGGGTGAACGCACCTACACAGGCGACCGATCTGACCGGCGTCAGCTGGGCGGAGTGATCTGAAAGGATCATGTCGAGACACTAAAAAAGGGCGCGCCGTGAGGCGCGCCCTTTGTAATTAGATGCGAAGACCTATTAGTCTTTGCCACGCATGCCAGCAGCGGCTTCGCTTACCAGCGCGTCAGGGTTCTGGTTGCAGACGACCATGAAGTCTTCCATTTCCTGCTGCATGTCCGTGTCTGCCATTTCGTCAGCTTCTTCGGAATCTTCAACAGCTTTGGTGTTGTCGATCAGGGAATCTTCAGTCTCTTCGGAATCTGTCGCTTCTTCAGCGGAGATGTCGCTCGGCTCGGAACCGTCGCTCTTGGTTTCGGTGATCAGGGAGCCACCGTGGCCGCCATCTTCCAGCTCGGCGATTGCCATGGAAGCGACTTTCATTTTGTCGTCATCGCTCAGTTCTTGGTACTGGGCGCAGGTCATGGTGGCCATGTCCATGTGAGCGGCGGCAAAAGCGGGTGCGGAAACGGTGCCCAGAAGGCCGGCGATCGCAAGTGTTTTCAAAGTCGTTTTCATTTTCATTCTCCAGTTTTGTCTGTTCTCCCGAAGACAACACCGCATAACGGATATGGTTCCAGCGCATAGCAATAAGGCACAGGAAAACCGCGTTCTGAGCGTATAAGGCTCTGTCACTGCTGGATTCTTCCAATAGCGGTCCAGCGCGGAAATCACAGCGGCACTTAAAAAATCAGCATTTTTGTCCTTCTTGCCGGGGAAACTGCACGCGGGCTCTGGACCCTCCCGAGCGTGCCGCCTAACCTCCGCGCTATGTTGCGCTATGCGTTGAAAAGATTTCTCTCCCTGCTAATCAGTCTCGCGGTCGCGTCGCTGGTGATTTTTATGGTGATCGAGGTCGCCCCCGGCGATCCGGCGTCCTTTATGCTGGGCCTGAATGCCCAGCCCGAAACGCTGGCCGCGCTGCGCAGTGAACTGGGTCTCGATCAGTCCCGGCCCGAGCGTTATCTGGAGTGGGTTGGCGGCATGTTGCAGGGGGATTTCGGCACGTCCTACACCTATCGCACCCCGGTGACCGAGATGATCGGCGACCGGCTTTGGGTCTCTGTGCCTTTGGCGCTTTATGCGCTTTTCTTCTCTGTCGTCGTGGCCTTTCCGGCGGGCATCTATGCTGCCTCGCGCCGCGGTCGGGCGGGGGATGTGGGCGTGATGGGGGCGACGCAATTGGGCGTGGCGGTGCCGAACTTCTGGTTCGCCATGATCCTCGTGCTGATCTTTTCGATCAATCTGCGCTGGTTTTCGGCAGGCGGTTTCGTCGGTTGGGACAAGGGGCTTTTCGCCGGGCTGCACGCGCTGACCCTACCCGCCATCGCGCTGGCCTTGCCGCAGGCGGCGATCCTTGCGCGGGTCATGCGCTCGGCCCTGCTGGATGTGCTGGGCGAAGATTTCATGCGCACCGCGCGGGCCAAGGGGCTGACGGCGCGGCAGGCGCTTTGGCGGCACGGGCTGCGCAATGCGCTGATCCCGGTGCTGACCATCATCGGCCTGCAGTTCTCTTTCCTGCTGGCCGGGTCGATCATTATTGAGCAGGTCTTTTACCTGCCGGGGCTGGGGCGGCTGGTGTTTCAGTCGATCTCGGCGCGGGATTTGATCGTGGTCGAGTCGGTCGTGATGCTTTTGGTCTTTTCGGTGATCTTGGTGAACTTCCTTGTCGATCTGGCCTATGCCGCCGTCGACCCCCGGTTGAGGGCCCGCACATGAACCGCAACCTGTTTCTTGGGGCCGTGCTGACCTCGGTCTTTCTGCTGGCCGCGCTGATCTCCTTTGTCTGGACGCCCTATGACTATGCCGGGCTTGATATCGCGAACAAGCTGCGCAGCCCGTCGCTGGCCCATCCGATGGGCACGGATCACTTTGGCCGCGATATTCTGAGCATGATCATGGTCGGCGCGCGCACCTCTATCGCCGTGGCGCTGGTGGCGGTTGGCATTGGCATGGGCGTGGGTGTGCCGTTGGGGCTTTGGGCTGCGGCACGGCGCGGCAGCCTTGTGGATGAGGTCATCATGCGTGGCAATGATCTGGTCTTTGCCTTCCCGGCCATTGTCATCGCCATTCTGATTACGGCGGTCTTTGGCGCCGGGGCGATCAATGCGATTATCGCCATCGGCATCTTCAATATTCCCGTTTTCGCCCGGATCACCCGTGGTGCCGCGCTCTCGCTGTGGCAGCGGGAGTTCATCATGGCGGCACGGGTGGCAGGCAAATCCGCGGCGCGGATCTCGTTCGAGCATATCCTGCCCAATGTCGCCAATCTGCTGATCGTGCAGGGGACCATCCAATTCTCTCTCGGCATCCTCGCCGAGGCGGGGCTGAGCTATGTCGGCCTCGGCGCGCAGCCGCCGGTGCCGTCTTGGGGCCGGATGCTCGCCGATGCGCAGACCATGGTCAGCATCGCGCCGCATATGGCCCTGATGCCGGGGTTCGCGATCATCCTGACGGTGTTGGGGCTGAACCTGATGGGTGACGGGCTGCGCGACCTGCTTGATCCCCGTCTGAGGGTGGCACGCACATGACGCTTCTGACCGTTTCCAATCTTTCGCTTTCGATCCACGGGCTGCGCATCCTCGATGGGGTGACCTTTTCCGTCGCACCGGGAGAGATCGTGGCCGTGACCGGGGAAAGCGGCTCGGGCAAGTCGATGACCGCGCTGGCGGCGATGCAGCTGCTGCCCAAGGGCGCGACGACGACCGGGCATATCATGCTGGGCGAGGACGATCTGACCCAGATGGACGAGGCAGCGCTTTGCGATATGCGCGGCAATGACATCGGCATGGTGTTCCAAGAGCCGATGACCGCGCTCAACCCGGTGCAAAGCATCGGTCGCCAAGTGGCCGAAACCATCCGGGTACATGAACCCAGCGTCTCGCGGGCCGAGGCCGAGGCCCGCGCCGCCGATACGCTGACCCGCGTCGGCCTGCCCCAAGACCGCTTCCCCCTGTCGCGCTATCCGCATGAGCTGAGCGGTGGGCAGCGCCAGCGGGTGGTGATCGCCATCGCCATCGCCCTGCGCCCCCGTTTGCTGATCGCGGACGAGCCGACCACCGCGCTGGATCTCACTACGCAGGCGCAGATCCTCGCCCTGCTGACCCGTTTGGCGCGCGAAGACGGCATGGGGCTGTTGATGATCACCCACGACCTTGCCGTCGTGGCGGATATGGCCGACCGGATCATCGTCATGCGCAAGGGGCAGATCGTCGAACAAGGGGAGACGCAGGCCCTACTGCACAACATGCAGCACCCCTATACCAAAATGCTTTTCGACGCCTCACGCCATGAGGTGAACCTGCCCGCGCCGCCCGCGCCTAAGCCTCTGTTAGAGGTCAAAGGCGTCTGTCGCGATTACCATCTGCCGCGCAAGACACTCTTCGGCGCGCCCGGCACGTTCCGCGCGGTGGACAACCTCAGCTTTACCCTGAACCGTGGGGAACGTTTGGGGCTGGTGGGCGAATCCGGTTGCGGGAAATCGACCCTGACGCGGGCGATTTTGGGTCTGGAACAAGTGCAAGAGGGCAGCATCACCGTAGATGGCCAGCCCGTCTTTACCGGCACGCAGCCGAACCTCGCCGTGCGGCGCAAAATGCAGGTGGTGTTCCAGGACCCCTTCGGCAGCTTCAACCCGCGCCACCGGGTCGACCGTTTGGTGACCGAGCCGTTTCACCTGCTCGACAACCCGCCACAGGGGGCCGAGCGTTCCCGCGCGATTGACGAAGCGCTGACCGCCGTGGGACTGCGCCCGGCGGATGCACGGAAATACATTCACGAATTCTCCGGCGGGCAGCGCCAGCGGATCGCCATTGCCCGGGCGCTGATCATCCGGCCCGAGTTGATCCTGTTCGATGAGGCCGTCAGCGCGCTTGATGTCTCCGTCCGGGCGCAGATCCTTGATCTGCTGGCCGATCTTTGCAGCCATTATGACCTGACCTATCTCTTCATCTCGCATGACCTGTCGGTGGTGCGCACGGTGACGGATCGGGTGTTGGTGATGCAGTCCGGCAAGATCGTAGAGGCCGGAGAGACCGCGCAGGTCTTTGACGCGCCGCAGCATGCTTATACTAAATCGCTGATCGCCGCCGCGCCGGTTCTGCCTGACCTGCCCCAGCCGGTCGGGTAGGTGTTGCGGCCCTTCGTGTCAGCTGCATTGATTGCGATGAAAAACCGACCTAACGTGAAATCGGGGATTCCCGCCACAGGGGCATGTCTGCTCGCGGTCTGAATGGTGTGTGAAGAATTTCCCAGCCCAGTCAATTGCCTGAAGGCTGCGGCGCTCTACTTGTGCATGCAATGGTGTCCGCCTAAAGGGTGGTCCGCCAATTATAACAATGGGAGACATCTTATGAAAATGTTCAAAATGCTCGCGATGACCGGTGCCATGGTGGCCGGCACTGCGGCCATGGCTCAGGAAAAGTTCATCACCATCGGCACTGGTGGCCAGACGGGCGTTTACTTTGTCGTCGGTCAGTCGATCTGCCGTCTGGTGAACCGCGGCACAGCGGATCACAACCTGAAATGCACCGCCCCCTCAACCGGTGGGTCGATCGCCAACATCAACGCGATCAAAGCGGGCGACATGGACATGGGCGTGGCCCAGTCCGACTGGCAGTTCCACGCCTACAACGGCTCCTCCCAGTTCGAGGGTGACAAGTTCGACAACCTGCGCGCGGTCTTCTCCGTGCATGGTGAGCCCTTCAACGTCATCGCCCGTGCCGACAGCGGCATCGAGTCCTTCGACGACCTCAAAGGCAAGCGCGTCAACATCGGCAACCCCGGTTCCGGTCAGCGCGCCACCATGGAAGTCGTGATGGACGCCAAAGGCTGGACGCTGGACGATTTCGCACTGGCATCCGAGCTGAAACCGGCCGAGCAAGCCGCCGCTCTGGGCGACAACAAGGTGGATGCGATCATCTACACCGTGGGCCACCCCAACGGTTCGATCCAAGAAGCCGTGTCGACCGTTGATGCCAAGCTGATCCCCGTGGACGGTGACGCGATCCAAGGTCTGATCGACGACAATCCCTATTATGCCGAGGCCACCGTGCCGGGCGGCATGTATAAGGGCACCGACGAAGACGTGAAAACCTTCGGCGTGAAAGCCACCTTTGTGACCTCCGCCGATGTTGACGACGAAGTCGTCTATCAGGTGGTCAAGGCAGTCTTTGACAACTTCGACCGTTTCAAGCGACTGCACCCTGCCTTTGAGAACCTGACCCAAGAGGAAATGATCTCGGGCGGTCTTTCCGCGCCGCTGCACCCCGGTGCCGAGAAGTATTACAAAGAGCAAGGTTGGCTCGAGTAATCTATCCGTGACATGATAGCTCTGGCGGCGGTACGCTGCCGTCAGAGGCCCGAAAAACAATATGCGCATCCGCCCCAAGGTGGAGCCGACAGGGGGACGATATGTCTGAGAAGGACCAGCAAAAGGCGGCGGCTGTCGAAACCGCCGCGACCGGTGACCGGGGGGGGTTGAGCCAGGCGGAACTGGACGAACTTGTCGCTTCTTCTGATACGGGTGGGCGTTCGGTCGGTGGTTTGATGGGCACATTGCTGCTGCTCGTCGCGCTGGCTTGGTCCCTGTTTCAGCTCTACATCGCGTCGCCCATTGGTCTTTTCAACGATACGCTGGCCCGCTCCATTCACCTTGGCTTTGCCGTGTTCCTTGGCATCATGGTGTTTCCAGCCACGCGCACGAGTTTTCAGGTGGCGCTTGGCGTCATCGTGCCCATCGTTCTTGCCGCGCTCTTTATGGTGAGCACCAAGGACTCGACCGCCATCTGGTGGATCCCGATCCCCGCGCTCTTCGTTATTGCCACAGTACTCCTCGGCTCGCCCAAGAACCGCGTTCCGATCTGGGAATGGGCCTTGGCCATCGTCGGTACATTCTGCGCGCTCTACCTCTTTATCTTTTACCGTGACATCGCCAACCGCGTCGGCGCGCCGATCCTGCCGGATTATATCGCGGGGGTGACCGGCCTGTTGATCCTGCTCGAAGCCACCCGCCGCGCCCTTGGGCCCGCGCTGATGATCGTGGCGAGCGTCTTTCTCTTCTACACCGTGCTTGGCCCCTATATGCCCAGCATCATCGCGCATAAGGGCAACAGCCTTTCGGAGATCGTGAACCACCAGTGGATCACGACCGAAGGTGTCTTTGGCATCGCGCTTGGCGTGTCGACCTCCTTCGTCTTCCTCTTTGTGCTCTTCGGCTCGCTGTTGGACCGTGCGGGTGCGGGCAACTACTTCATTCAGGTCGCCTTCAGCCTCATGGGCCACATGCGCGGCGGCCCGGCGAAGGCTGCGGTCGTGGCCTCGGCGATGACCGGCCTGATCTCGGGCTCATCCATCGCCAACGTGGTGACCACGGGCACCTTCACCATCCCGCTGATGAAGAAAGTGGGCTTCAACTCCGAGAAGGCTGGCGCGGTCGAGGTGGCTTCGTCGGTCAACGGGCAGATTATGCCGCCCGTCATGGGGGCTGCGGCCTTCCTTATGGTCGAATATGTCGGCATTCCCTATTTCGACGTGGTCAAACACGCCTTCCTGCCTGCGGTGATCTCTTACATCGCGCTGGTCTACATCGTGCATCTTGAGGCGATGAAAGCCGGGATGCAGGGGCTGCCGCGTGCCTATACGCCCAAGCCGCTGGTGCAGCAGCTTATCGGCATCGCCTTTGCAATCATCGCGATCTGCGCGCTGTCCTTCGCGGTTTACTATCTGATGGGCTGGATCCGCCCGGCCTTCCCCGAAACGGCGGGCTATATCATCTTTGTCTTCCTCACGGCGGTCTATGTCGGCCTACTTTATGTGGCGAGCAAGGAAGAACCGCTTGAGATGGAAGACCCCAACGCCGAGGTGACGACCCTGCCGATGCCGGGGCCCACTGCGCGTTCCGGTCTGCATTTCATCCTGCCGGTCGTGGTGTTGGTTTGGGCGCTGATGGTCGACCGCCTGTCGCCCGGCCTCTCGGCCTTTTGGGCGGCGGCCTATATGATCTTCATCCTGCTGACACAGCGCCCGCTGATGGCGATGTTCCGGGGTGAGAGCCAGTTCCTGAATGATGTCAAAGCCGGGTTCCTTGACCTGATCGACGGTCTGGTCACCGGCGCGCGCAACATGATCGGTATCGGCATCGCCACCGCCACGGCGGGCATCATCGTCGGCGCGGTCAGCCAAACCGGTGTCGGCTCGGCGCTGGCGGATGTGGTCGAAGTGCTTTCGGGCGGCAATATCCTTGCCATCCTGTTCCTGACCGCGGTGCTGTCGCTGATCCTTGGCATGGGGCTGCCCACCACGGCGAACTATATCGTCGTCTCGGCGCTGCTGGCGCCGGTGATCGTGACGCTGGGCCAGCAGAACGGGCTGATCGTGCCGCTGATCGCGGTGCATCTCTTCGTCTTCTACTTCGGCATCATGGCCGATGTGACCCCGCCGGTGGGACTGGCAAGCTTTGCCGCCGCCGCCGTTTCGGGCGGTGATCCGATCCGCACTGGGCTTGTCGCCTTCTTCTACTCCCTGCGCACCGCGGCGCTGCCGTTTCTGTTTATCTTCAACACCGAATTGCTGCTGATCGGGGTCACATGGGGGCAGGGGCTGTTCATCTTTGTGGTGGCCACCGTGGCCATGCTGCTTTTCGCGGCGGCGACCCAAGGCTTCTTTCTGGCCCGCAACCGTTTCTATGAAACCATCGCGCTGCTGCTTATCGCCTTTACCCTGTTCCGCCCGGGCTTTTGGATGGACATGATCTATCCCCCCTATAGCGAGGAAGCCCCGACCGAGATCGTGCAGGCGGCTGAGGAAACGCCGGCGGGCGAACGGCTGCGGCTGCGCATCTCAGGCGTGAACGATCTGGGCGATCCGCTGGAGTTCGTGGCGCTGCTGCCTATTGGCGAGGGCGAGACAGGGGCCGAGAAGCTGGAGGCCGCGGGTCTGATGTTCCGCGAGGATGGCGACAAGATGATCATCGACGATGTCCTCTACGACAGCCCGGCGCAGGGCGCGGGCCTTGATTGGGATCAAGAGGTGCTGCGGGTGCTAAAACCGATGCCACAACCCAGCAAGTACTGGATGTTCATCCCCGCCCTGCTACTTCTGGCGCTGGTGGTGTTCTTGCAACGGGGCCGTGCCGCGCAGGCCCCCCGTAAGCCCGCGACAGCCTGAGGAGGGCGCATCATGTTCGATAACATCCTGCTGACCGTTGATCTGAGCGACCCGAAATCATGGGAAAAGGCGTTGCCGCAGGCGATTGATATGATCCGCCTCTCCAAAGGCACGCTGCATATCCTCTCGGTCGTGCCGGACATGGGCACACCGCTGGTCGAAGGGTTCTTTCCCGCGGATTACGAGAAACAGGCCACGGGCCGCGCGGCTAAGGCGCTTGAACAGCTGGTCGAGCGTGAGGTGTCTGATGACGTAAAGGTGAAGCAGCATCTGAAATTCGGCAAGATCCACCGTGAGGCGCTGAAAACGATAAAGAAATCAAACGCCGATCTGGTGGTCATGGGGTCGGAGCACCCCGACAGCCTGCGCGAATTCCTCGTCGGCTCCAACGCCGACCGCATTGTGCGTCGTTCCCCTGTTTCCGTTCTGGTCGTGAGGGCGTAAGACACGTGCGTCGCGGAGATAGGCAAGGAAATGGTCCATTGCGCCGCGTAGTTCGGAGTATTCACGCATGACCCCTTTCGCGATTGCCGGCGTGCAGATGTACGTCAATGCCTTGCAGCCCAATGTCGAGGGCATGATCCAGCGGCTCGACATTCTGATGGCGCGTTTCCCTTGGACACAGATGGTGCTGTTCTCCGAACTGGCACCTTTCGGCCCGCTTGACCGGTTTGCCCTGCCGCCCGAGAATGAGACGATCGAACAGTTTCAGGCCGCCGCGCGGCGGCATCGGGTCTGGCTGATCCCCGGTTCGATGTTCCTCAAGCATCCCGAGGATGGCCGCGTATATAACACCTCGGTCGTCATCAACCCCGAAGGCGAGGTGGTGCGCCGCTATGCCAAGATGTTCCCCTTCCGGCCCTATGAGGCCGGGATCGCGGCGGGCAATGAATTCTGTATTTTCGATGTGCCAGATGTGGGCCGCTTTGGCCTGTCGATCTGCTATGACATGTGGTTCCCCGAAACGACGCGGCAGTTGACCTCGCAAGGGGTCGAGGTGCTGCTGCACCCGGTGCTGACCGGCACCACCGACCGCGATGCGGAACTTGCCATCGCGCGCGCCACGGCGGCGCAGTTCCAGTGCTATATCTTCGACGTGAATGGCCTTGGCGCCGGGGGCGTGGGCCGCTCCTGCGTGGTCGACCCGACTTCGATGGTGCTGCACCAATCAGCGGGGCAAGAGGATATGTTCCCGATTGAGATCGACCTCAACATGGTGCGCCGTCAGCGTGAGACGGGGATGAAGGGGCTGGGCCAACTGCTCAAATCCTTCCGCGACCGCCCGACAGACTTCCCGGTCTATGACCGTGACAGCGGCGCGGATGCCTTCCTGCACACCCTTGGCCCGCTTGAAATCCCGCAACAGGGCAGCCGCGCGGGGCTGCATGTCGATGTGCCCGCCCAGCAGGTGCCTGCCGAAATCCCGACCTATAAGGGCAAGAACGGTTTCCCGCCTGAGCCGCTTGCCAGCCCCACCGCCGGGACGGCGCCCGAGGTGGCCCAGACACCGGCGCCCGTGGCCCCGGCTGCGGGCACGCCCGACCCACAGACAACGCCCGACACGCCCGGGCAGAACGACAATACCAGCGGCTAGGCCGGGGTTAGGTTCGCACAAAGCGCTACCTGACGCATCGGTCGGCCCTCCAGCAGAGGACGACTGATGCATTCTATGAACGACTATTCCTCGGCCATTCAACTGCGGTCGGATCGGTGGAGCGCACTGCGCGCCGCCGCCGCCGCCATGTCGCGCGATCCGAAAGGCAAGAACGCGGCGCAGGGGCGCAAGGAAATTGAGGCGCTGTTTGAGTCACTGGCCCTGATTGAGCCCTATTGGGCCTTTCCGGGCATGTCCGCCTTTGACCACATGCGCCGGCAGTTCGCCCATGGCAATTACGAGGATCTGGCCTTTGCCGTGAACCGGGTAACCCGGGCGCTGACCACCGGCGCTTACCGGCGCCGCACCATCCCGTTGGAACGCGACAGTCTGGATCAGGACGAGCATGACGACGAGGCGATGTTGCCGCCCGAGGCGCGGGCGCTGGCGAAACCCTATTTCGAAGTGCTGATCGTCGACAATGTGAATGAACAGCAGGAACGCTGGCTGCGCAGCAATGTCACCCGCATGCGCCGGACCGAAGACCCGTTCATCTACGAAGCCGTCGTGGTGCCCAGCCTTGAAGACGCGCTGATCGCGGTGATGTTCAACCATAACATCCAAGCCATCGTCGTCCGCCCCGGGCTCACGTTGAAATCGAAAGTCGATCAACAGATCCTGACCCGCTACCTCGCCCGCGCAGGGGGGCAGGATGAGATCGACGCACTTCAACCCGAGAGCTATGGCCCAGAGCTTTGCCGCATGATCGCCAAGGTCCGGCCCGAGCTTGATGCCTATCTGGTCACCGAACGCTCGGTCGAGGATATCGCCGGGCTCGATCTGGGGATTTGTCGGCGGGTCTTCTACAATCAAGAAGACTTCATGGAGCTGCACCTCAACATCCTGCGTGGGGTGCAGGCGCGTAACAAGTCGCCCTTCTTCACCGCGCTGGTGGAATATTCCAAACAGCCCACCGGCGTCTTCCACGCCATGCCGATCAGCCGTGGCAAGTCGATCACCCGCAGTCACTGGATTCAGGACATGGGGGCGTTCTACGGGCCGAATATCTTCCTTGCAGAGACTTCCGCCACCTCGGGCGGGCTCGACAGCCTGCTAGAGCCACATGGACCGATCAAAGAGGCGCAGGAACTGGCTAGCCGCGCCTTCGGCTCTAAACAGACGTTTTTCGCCACCAACGGCACGTCGACCTGCAACAAGATCGTGGTGCAGGCACTGGTGCGGCCCGGCGACATCGTGCTGGTCGACCGCGACTGCCACAAGAGCCACCACTACGGCATGGTGCTGGCAGGCGCGCAGGTCAGCTACCTCGACAGCTATCCGCTTAACGAATACTCGATGTACGGCGCGGTGCCGCTGCGCGAGATCAAGGAGCGGCTCTTGGAGCTGAAGGCGGCGGGCAAACTCGACCGGGTGCGGATGCTCTTGCTGACCAACTGCACCTTCGACGGGCTGGTCTATAACGTCGAGCGGGTGATGGAGGAATGTCTGGCAATCAAGCCCGACCTCATCTTCCTTTGGGACGAGGCATGGTTCGCTTTCGCCCGGTTTAGTCCCACATATCGCCAACGCACCGCGATGAACGCGGCCAATACCCTGCGGGCGAAGTTCAAGTCCGAGGCCCATGCCGCCGCCTATGAGGCCCAGCAAAAGACCCTGAAGGACGCGGATGATGAGACCCTGCTCAACACCCGGCTGATCCCCCCGCCGCAGGCGCGGGTACGGGCCTATGCCACGCAATCGACCCACAAGACGCTGACCTCGCTGCGGCAGGGCTCGATGATCCACGTCAACGATCAGGACTTCAAAGGCGAGGTCGAGCAGAGCTTTCACGAAGCCTATATGACCCATACGTCGACCTCTCCGAACTATCAGATCATCGCCTCGCTCGACGTGGGGCGGCGTCAGGTCGAACTCGAAGGGTTCGAGTTTGTCCAGCGACAGGTCGAAGCGGCGATGTCGATGCGTCGCGCGATCAGCGAACACCCCCTCTTACGCAAGTATTTCAAAGTGCTCTCCGCCGGGGACATGATCCCCGAACAGCACCGCGAAAGCGGCGTCACCAGCTACTATGACGTTGAGCAGGGCTGGACCGACATGTGGGATTGCTGGGAGCAGGATGAATTCGTGCTCGACGCGACCCGCGTGACCCTCGCGGTGGGCGGCACGGGCTGGGATGGCGATACCTTCAAGACCCAGATCTTGATGGACAAATACGGCATCCAGATCAACAAGACCTCGCGCAATACCGTGCTGTTCATGACCAACATCGGCACCACGCGCTCTTCGGTCGCCTATCTGATTGAGGTACTGGTCGAGATCGCCAAATCGCTCGACGATCTGCTCGACGATGCCAGCCGGATGGAGCGGCTATCTTTCGACCGCCGCGTCACCAATCTGATGGAGAACTACCCGCCGCTGCCGGATTTCAGTTGCTTCCACGAAGCCTTCCGCGCCGCCGACACGCCCGAGGGCGACATACGCACGCCCTTCTTCCTCGCCTATGATGAGAAGAATTGTGACTACCTCGACCTGAACGGATCCTTGCAAGAGGTGATGGACGCGGGCGAAACGGTGGTCTCGGCCAGTTTCATCATCCCCTATCCGCCCGGCTTTCCGATCCTCGTACCCGGACAGGTCGTCAGTCAGGAAATTCTCGACTTCATGCGCGCGCTCGATGTCAGCGAGATCCACGGATACCGGCCCGATCTGGGCCTGCGCGTCTTTACCGCGGAGGCATTGAAACGCGTGCGCCGCAAAGACCTTTCTTCTTCACCCGTTTGACCAAAAGGACCTACGACATGGCAAAAATTCTCAAGAATATCTCCGAAATCCGCCGGTTCTTTCACCGAAACGAGGACCCAGTCTATTTCATCTCGGCCACCAACTTCAATCTGCTGGGCCTCGATGAGTGGGTGAAAAATTTCAAATACATCTGCTATATCGACTGCTACGGCGGCAAGCATCCCAACGTCTTTTGCCCCTCGGAACAGCCCCATGCGGAGTTCCAGAGCATCGAGGACATCAACAACTACCTGCTGCAGCACAAGGAGGTCATCGACTTCATCAATCGCCGCGGGGGCAAGCCCAAGTTCGTCTTCCTGATGTTCGACGAAGAGACCGAGCGCCTGAGCAAAGAGCTGGGCGCCGAGGTCTGGTTCCCCAAGGCGAAACTGCGCCAGTCGATGGACAACAAGATTGAGACTGTGCGCATCGGCAACAAGGCCGGCGTGCCTTCGGTGCCCAACACGCTGAGCGAGGTGAAAAGCTACGACCACCTCCGCGAGATCTGCGAGAAGGCCGATCTGGGCCATGACCTCGTGCTACAATCGGCCTATGGCGACAGCGGGCACACGACCTTCTTCATCAAGTCCGAGGCCGATTTCCGCCGCCATGAGAGCGAGATTATCGGCGAAGGTGAGATTAAGATTATGAAGAGGATCGACTGCCGTGGCGCCGCGATCGAAGCCTGCGCCACCAAGGAAGGCACCATCGTCGGCCCGCTGATGACCGAACTGGTCGGCTTCAAGGAATTGACCCCCTACCGCGGTGGCTGGTGCGGCAACGAGATCCTCGCCACCGCCTTCCCGCCCAAGGTTCGTGAGAAGGCGCGCGATCTGACCTTCAAGTTCGGCGAGCAGCTGCGCAAAGAAGGCTATCGCGGCTATTTCGAGCTCGACTTCCTGATCGACAAGAAGACCGGCGACCTGTGGTTGGGGGAGTTGAACCCGCGCATCACCGGGGCGAGTTCCATGACCAACCACGCGGCCTTTGCCCATGCCGATGCGCCGCTGTTCCTGTTCCACCTGCTGGAGTTCAGCCGCAAGAAGTTCACCCTCGACGTGGATGAGTTGAACGCCCGCTGGGCCGATCCGGACAATATCGACGGTTGGAGCCAGATGGTCATCAAACACACCGAAGACAGTGTCGACATCTGCACCGAAGCGCCCGAGACCGGGATTTACAAGATGAAGGAAGACGGCAGCGTGGTGTTTGACCGTTTCGACTATCACCGCCGCGCGGTCGAGAGCGAGAACGAAGCCTTCTTCCTGCGCATCCTGCAACCGGGTGATTATCGTTACGAGGGCGCGGATATCGGCATCCTCGTGACGCGGGGTCGGTCGATGACCAAGTCTTTCCAGTTGAACGAACGCGCGAAAAAGTGGATTCATGGGATCAAACGCAGCGTGGATGGCAAACCCTTGCCCACCGCCTCTGCCGGTCCAGAGCTTTCTGATCCGGCGTTCAAGATCCTGTAACGAGTTGAAAGGCCGCGATGTACTGGCGCGCATTGTCCGAAGACCAGCCCGGCCCGAAATGGGCCGGTCTCTTCGCGGCCTATTGGCCTGATTATCACGCATGGTGGTTGAAGGAAGGGGAGGCCGCGCGCCCGACCTATGCCCAATGCCGCCGTGCGCTGGCCCAGCATATGCCCGAGATGCTGCCGCTTTATGACCAGCTTTGCAGTCTTGCAGGGGGCGGCGATCACGCTGCGCGCTTCCTTAGCTTCTATTGTCCGCCGCCCTATCTGTCGGCCTGTTCGCAGGCGATCTGGGCGGGGAAAGAGCCGGTCATGGTGCGCAACTATGACTATAATCCCAATGCATTCGACGCGATGGTGCTGCGCACCGGTTGGCAGGGGCGGCAGGTCATGGGCACCTCCGACGGGCTTTGGGGGCTGGTCGACGGGGTGAATGATGCAGGGCTGTCGATCTCGCTCACCTTTGGCGGGCGACGTGTGGTGGGCGAAGGCTTCGGCGTGCCGCTGATCCTGCGCTATGTCTTGCAGACCTGCGAAACCGCGCAGGAGGCGGGCAAGGTGCTGGCGCGGGTGCCTACGCATATGAGCTACAATGTCACCGTGCTGGACCGAAAGCGCAATTACCTGACAGCCATGATGGCCCCCGATCGCCCCGCTGTCATCACCCGCGCCGCGGTGGCGACCAACCATCAAGAGAATGTGGAGTGGATCAGCCACGCCCGCTTTACCGCCACGGTCGAGCGTGAGCGCTACCTGTTGCAACGTCTGCGTCTGCACCGCGACCCGGAGGAGAAGTTCATCGGGGCGTTCCTCAAGCCGCCGCTTTATTCCACGGCCTTCAACGCCGGGTTCGGCACGCTTTACACCGCCGTCTACCGTCCGCGCAAACGCGAGATGGAGTTGCGCTGGCCCGGCACGACATGGGCGCTGTCACTGTCGGATTTCACCGAAGGGGCGCGGCAGGTCTTGGTGCCGGGGGCGGCATGAGCGGGGCGGCGCGCAAAGGGCCGCTGTCCTCGCTCAGGGTGGTGGAGTTTTCCGGCCTTGGCCCCGCGCCGCTGGCCGGGCAACTGCTGGCCGATCTAGGCGCGGTTGTCATCACGGTTGACCGCAAAGCCGCCCCGGCGGACCCGTCGGACATCAACCGGCGCGGCAAGCGGTCGGTGGTGTTGAACCTGAAAACCGCCGAAGGGATCGCCGCGGCGAAGGCGCTGATCGCCTCTGCCGATGTGCTGATCGAAGGGTTCCGCCCCGGCGTGATGGAACGTTTGGGCCTTGGCCCCGACGACTGCCCTGAGGCCCTGATCTATGGCCGAATGACCGGCTGGGGCCAGACCGGCCCGTGGGCACAGACGGCGGGGCATGACATCAATTATCTGGCTCTAACAGGGGCACTTCATGCCATGGGCCATGCCGACGCGCCCCCGGTGCCGCCCCTGAACATGGTGGCGGATTACGGCGGCGGGACGATGTTCTTGCTGTTCGGCATCCTTGCTGCCGTCATCGAACGCGGGGTGACCGGCAAGGGCCAAGTCGTCGACGCCGCGATGGTCGATGGGGTGCCTGCGATGATGGGGCTGATCCATGGCATGCTGGCCCAAGGCGCATGGACCGAAGAGCGTGCCGCCAATTGGCTTGACGGGGCCGCGCCATTTTACCGTTGCTACACCTGTGCGGATGGGAAGTTCATCTCGGTCGGGGCATTGGAGTCGCAGTTCTACGCGATCTTGTTAGAGAAGTTGGGCCTGCCTGCGGAGCTTGCCGAGAGCCAGAATGACAGGACGACATGGGACGAACGGATTGCTGAGTTCACCGCGATTTTTGCCACCCGCGCCCGGGACGACTGGGCGGCGCATTTCGACGGCTCTGATGCCTGCGTGGCCCCGGTGCTCAGCCTTTCCGAAGCGCCGGATCATCCGCAGATGGCGGCGCGGGGCAATGTGGTGAGGGCGAATGGCGTGTTGCAATCAGGCCAAGCGCCGCGGTTTGACGGTGCCGCGCCGCAGATGCCCAGCCCCCCACGGGCCATCGGCGCGGATACCGATGCGGTGCTGGCCGAACTTGGCTTGCCGCGCGACCGCGCATGAAAAACCCCCGGCCACAGGACCGGGGGTAAATCCTGTCACAGAGGCAAGGCTCAGGCCGCTTTGCGGTCGTGTTTGCCCTCTTCGATTTCCTCGACGATCTTGGCGACGAAAGCGTCGAGATCCTCGGGCGAGCGGCTGGTCACGATGCCTT
Source organism: Sulfitobacter sp. 1A13496 (assembly GCF_043557225.1). NCBI lineage: Bacteria > Pseudomonadati > Pseudomonadota > Alphaproteobacteria > Rhodobacterales > Roseobacteraceae > Sulfitobacter > Sulfitobacter sp. 1A13496. The sequence continues at coordinate 83,539 of NZ_JBIFFP010000004.1, forward strand.
GGTCGGCCACCACTTCGCTGTCTTCGTAATGCGCACCGGCATTCTTTACATCCGTCGCGATGGAGGAGAAGGAAGTCGCCTTGCGGTCCTTGATGATGCCCGCCTCGATCAGCAGCCACGGGGCGTGGCAGATGGCGGCGACGGTCTTGCCGCTGTCGTGGAACTTGCGGATCAAAGCCACCGCGTCTTCGTTGGCGCGCAGCAGGTCGGGGTTGATCTGGCCACCGGGCAGCACGATGCCTTGGTAGTCGTCGACATTCACGTCCTGAAGGGCGAGGTCTGCGGGCACGGTGTTGCCCCAGTCATCTTCGTCCCAACCCTTGATCTCATTGCCGTCGGGCGTGGCCACATGGACGGTGGCGCCGCGGTCGCGCAGATCGTTCAGGGGTTTTTCCAGTTCGGACTGCTCAAAGCCATTGGTGGCGAGGATCAGGATCTTTGCATTGGTGATATCAGTCATTGCTTTCTCCTTTGGCATTTCTGCTAGACCAACGGTCTGCATAGCCGCCTGTTCCCCTCACATTCGCGCGAGGGCGATGATCCGCCGGTGCAGATGCGCCACAGGGCGGTGAATATTTGTTGATACGTCAAAGGACGGCATCATATATGCGTTCAGAATGGATCGCCCCGACACCCCCCTTGCCGAATTGCCCATGGACGAATTGATCGTCTGTCCGCATTGCGACGCCGTCTACCGGCTGCGCCGCCCCGCCCATGGGGAGCGGGCGAGTTGTGAGCGGTGCCATACCGCCCTGATCACGCCCCGCAGGAACGCCGGGTTGCAGATCATCGCCGTGGCGGTGGCGGTCATGGTCTTGATCATCGGGGCGGCGGTCTTTCCTTTCCTCACCATCGACGCGGCGGGGGCCAGCAACGCGGTGTCGGTGCTGGATGCAGCGCTTGCCTTTTCCGGCGGGCCGATGATCCTCTTGTCGCTGGCCACGGCGGCGCTGATCTTTTTCATCCCGCTCTTGCGGGTGCTGCTGACGCTCTATGTGCTGATCCCCGTGGTGCTGGATCGCCCGCCCGCGCGCCATGCCGTCGCCGCCTTTCGCCTGTCGGAGGAACTGCGCCCTTGGTCGATGGCCGAGGTTTTTGCCATCGGCTGTGCCGTGGCGTTGGTCAAAGTGGCCGATCTGGCCGATGTGGGCTTTGGCCCCGCGTTTTACATGTTCGGCGCGCTGGTGATCCTCGTCATCGCGCAGGACAGATTCTTATGCAAATGGTCCGTATGGAACTCTCTGGAACATCCCAAGACATCGTGAGCGCACGGGAGTTGGGCATCGTGGCCTGCACCCGCTGTAACAAGCCCGCGCCGATGGGCACGGAGCTTTGCAGCCGTTGTGGCAGCAAGCTGGTCTCGCGCGATCGGATGAGCCTTCAGCGTGTCTGGGCGTTCTGGACGGTGGGGCTGATGTGCTACATCCCCGCGAATACCTATCCGATGCTTAAAACCCGCACGCTGTTTCAGGTCGAGGAAAGCACGATCATTGGCGGCGCGGTGGAACTGGCGCAATATGGCAACTGGGGGATCGCCCTGATCATCCTCTTCGCCTCTGTCGCCATTCCGTTGGCCAAATTCATGGCCGTGGCCTTTCTTGCGATCAGCGTGAAGCGGCGCTCGGTCACCTCGCAGCGCCAACGGCATTACCTTTACGAAGTGGTTGAGTACATCGGACGCTGGTCCATGATCGATATCTTTGTGGTTGCGATTTTGTCGTCTCTGGTGCAACTCAAGACACTGGCCGCCATCAATCCCGGTACCGCGAGCATCTTTTTTGCCCTCTCCGTGATCTTTACCATGCTGGCGGCACAAGCGTTCGACACCCGCATGATCTGGGACGCTCAGACCAAGGACGAGGGCCTGAAAACCAATGACTAAGACGCCTCCCGACGTACCGATTTCCCCGGCCCGCAAGATGTTTCTCAGCGGGGCCTCGGTGATCTGGATCATCCCGATCCTCGCCCTGATCGTGGCGCTTTTCGTGGCCTATCGGTCTTACAGCGAGCGCGGCCCGGTGATCGTCGTAGAATTCGAAGAGGGCGCAGGTATCTCTGCCGGAGAGACCGAATTGCGCTTTCGCGATGTGACGGTCGGGGTGGTCGAGAAGGTCGGCTTCACCTCGGGTTTGGACCGGGTGACGGCGCATATCCGCGTCGACAAGGACGTGGCGCCTTACATCGACAATGGCGCGGTCTTCTGGGTCGTGCAGCCCGAAGTCACCGCACAGGGCATCACCGGTCTCAGCACGGTGCTGAGCGGTGTCTATATCGAAGGGTCGTGGGACCAACAGGTCGGCCCCGCGGCAGAGCGCTTTCAGGGATCGTCGACTGAGCCGTTGATCCGCGGCGGCCAAGGCGGGCTTGAGATTGCCTTCCGCTCCACCGCAAACGGGCATCTGACCGACAATGCGCCGATCCTTTACAAGGGCATCGAAGTGGGCCGCGTCGGCTATGCCAAGATCGCCCCGCGCGGCAACTACGCCATTGTCGAGGCACTGATTTTCGAAGAGCACCGCCAGTTGATCAATGAATCCACCCGCTTTTGGGATGCATCGGGCTTTAGCGTCAACATCGGCCCCGCGGGGGCCGAGATCGACTTTTCCTCATTGGCGACCCTCGTTGGCGGCGGCATCACCTTTGACACTTTCGTCTCGGGCGGGGCGCAGGTGTCTGACGGCACGGTGTTTGAGATTTACCCCGACAAGGAAACCGCGCGGAACTCTGTCTTTAACGCCTCCGAAGTCGATCCGCTGAAGCTGAGCGTCGTGTTCGACGACAATATTTCGGGTCTGATTGTCGGCGCCCCGGTTGAGATGAGCGGGCTGGAGATCGGTGAGGTCGAGACCCTCTCGGGGTTGGTGGATTTCGAACGGTTCGGCGACAGCCGCGTTCGGCTGAACGCCATCCTGTCGATCCAACCGGCGCATTTGGGGATGCAGGACGATGTGACCGCCGAAGCCGCGCTGGCGTTCTTGAAAGAACGTGTGGAAAACGGCCTGCGCGCGCGGCTTGCCTCGGCCAGCCTTTTGACGGGTGGTTTGAAGGTTGAATTCGTGAGAGTGGAAGACGCACCCGAAGCGTCGTTGGCCGAGACGGAGAACGGTCTTGCCCTGATGCCCACTACCGAAAGCGATGTCTCCGATGCGGCGGCCACGGTCGAAGGGGTCTTTACCCGCATCAACAGCCTGCCGATCGAAGAATTGCTCAACAGCGCGATCACCTTCCTCAATTCGGCAGAGGCTTTCGTGTCGGACGAAGACCTGCGCGAAACCCCGCAGGACGTGCGCACCCTTTTGGGTGAATTGACCGGGCTGGTCTCTTCCGAAGAGGTCAAGAACGTGCCTGTCGCCCTGAACGGCACGCTGGTGCGGATCGAAGAATTGGTGGCCCAGCTTGAGGAAGAGCGGATTGCCGAACGGCTTTCCACCGCGCTCGAAGGCGCGTCGGATGCGGCCAATGCGGTGTCCTCCTCGGTCGAAGGCGTGCCGGAGTTGGTGGAGCGCATTCAGGCGGTGGCGGCCAAGGCCGAAACGCTTGAGGTCGAAGAACTGGTCGTCGCACTCACCGACCTCACCGAATCCGCCGATGCGGTGATCGGTACCGAAGATGCGGTGGCCCTGCCGGGCGCATTGAAACGCGCCTTGGACGAATTGAACGCCACATTGGAAGAGCTGCGCGAAGGCGGCGCGGTTGAGAATGTGAACCGCACCTTGGCCTCGGCTCGCAAAGCGGCGGACAATATCGCCCTTTCGGCCCAAGACCTGCCGCAGGTGGTCGAGCGTTTGACCGCGCTTTTTGCCCAAGCCAGCCGCACCATCGAAGGCTATAACCAAGGTGAACAGCTCAGCCGCAGCGCCGAGCGCACCCTGCGCGACATCCAGAAAGCCGCCGATGCCCTTGCATCTTTGGCGCGGACCATCGAACGTAACCCCAATTCTCTATTGCTGGGACGGTAACGCATGACATTTGCAAGACCCTTGATCACCCTCGGCCTCATGGCAGCCTTGGCGGCCTGTGGCAGTACGGCTGAACGTTTCCCCGTCCGCGCCCCGGCGGTGACAGAGAAGACCCCCATCTCTTTCAGTTCCGTCGAAGTGCGCGATGTCTCACTGCCGACCTATGCCGCCTCCGAGGAGATTTCGGTTCAATTGGCCGATGGCCGTCTGGTCAGCTCCACCGATGTGCTCTGGGCCGATGCGCCTGAGCGTGCCGTGGCGCTGGAGCTTAGCCAGAACCTTGCGCGGATGACGGGGCGGCGCATCGCGTCTGAGCCTTGGCCGTTCGAAGCCTTCCCCGATGCCAGCCTCGAAGTGCGCTTTGCCGAACTGGTGGCCACCGAAGCGGGGGAGTTCCGCGCCTCCGGTCAGTATTTCGTGGCCGTCCGCGATGACCGTCGGGAGCGGTCGGGCCTGTTTGACCTCAGCGTGCCGTTCAATCCCGAAGGTGGCGCAAACGCCATCGCCGCGGCGCGGGGGCAACTCGTCCTTGATCTGGCCCGCTATATCGCCCGGAACGGGTTGAAGTAGGGTCGAGCGCCGGAAGTCTACCGGCGACGCGCGTTGTTCCGTCTGTTCGGAAAATTCTGAATAGTCTTGATTTGTGCCTCGCCTTGTCTATCTACCGTCAACGCGCCTGCCGTGGACGGGGAATGATGGATAGCACTGACCAGATCGACCAAGTCCGCGATGACTTCATCACCCGCATGGGCGTCGTCGCCATGGGCGAGGGGTTGCCGCGCATGGCAGGGCAGGTCTTTGCCATGCTGGTTTTCGAGGGCGAGCCGATTGCCTTTGGCGCGCTGTCGCGCCGCCTTTCCGTCAGCCGCGCCACAATCAGCACCTCCATTCGCCTGCTCGAAGAGCGGGGCTTGATCCGGCGTGTGAACAAGACCGGCGACCGGCAGGATTACTTTCAACTCGCCGATGACGCCTATGCCGCAATGACGAAATACGCGCTGGCAGGGACTCGCCACGCCAAATCCGAGATTAACGATACGATCCGCAAGCTGCCCGAAGAGGCCGAAGGGGTGCGCGAAAGGCTCGATACTTTCGCCGCCTTCTATGACACGATCAGCGCCGCGCTTGATGACGTAGCAACCCGGGTGAGCAAGCCCAAGAATTGACGCGCGCCTGATCACAGGGTCGCGGTGATGGAGTTCGATCAATGAGTGACACATCTCAAGAGCGCCAGACGCTTTCATTCGACAGCGATGCCGGCTCGAAACGGTCGAAGTTCATCGCCGGTGGGATCGCGCTGTTGATCGCTCTTTGGATGGGCAGCGGCTATATTATCCCCTCCGAAGAGACCGAAGAAGCCGCGCCTGCGCCCATTGCTCCCGAAGCGGTGACGGTGGCCGTGCGCGGCTCTCAGGCGGACAGCGTGACGCAGGTCTTCGTGGCCGAAGGGCAGGCCCTGCCGGATCGCGATACGATGGTCCGCGCCGAAGCGGGTGGTGAAATTGCCGAGGTGCTGGTCGCCAAGGGCGATGTGGTCGAAGCGGGCGCGTTGATCGCGCGGCTCAGCACCACGGCGCGCGATTCCGATCTGGCCCGCGCGCGTGAGGAATTGAGCCGCGCACAGCGCGAATACGACAACGCCCAAGCCCTACTGGACAGGGGTGTCTCGACCGTGGACCGCGTGAGCCAAGCGCGCGCGACCTTGGCCGCCGCTCAGGCCTCGGTCACCGCCGCCGAAGAGGCTCTGAACAACACCGAAATCCGCGCCCCCTTTCCGGGCCGGCTAGAGATGCTCGATATTTCAGCGGGAGAGTTCGTCTCTACCGGTGAAGAAATCGCGCGTTTGGTCGACAACACGCCACTGACGATCCAAGTGCAGGTGCCCCAGCAGTCGCTCAAAGATATTGAAGAGGGGCAAGAGGCCGAGGTTGTCTTCATCACCGGGACAGAGGCGCAGGGCAAGGTGCAGTTCGTTTCAAGCAGCGCCAGCGCCGAAACCCGGACCTTTACCGCCGAAGTCAGGGTCGAAAACGCTGATGGTTCGATCCCCGCGGGCATATCGGCCCGCGTGCGCATCCCCACGGGCGAGACCCGCGCGCATTTCGTCTCTCCGGCGATCCTATCCTTGGACACCAATGGCACCTTGGGCGTCAAAACGGTCAACGATGACGATAAGGTTGTCTTTAACAAGATCGCCATCGTACGCGCGCAGACCGATGGCATCTGGATCGCGGGCCTGCCGGATGAGGCCCAGATCATCACCATCGGGCAGGGCTTCGTCAACGACGGGGAAACGGTCAATCCGCAGCCCGAAACCGGTGGCGACAATGAAGGGGAAGCGCAGCCCATGACGGGTGTGCCCGAGATTGACGAGTTGGAAGACCAGCCAAGCGGCGACGGCCAGATCACCGGCAGCGCCGAAGCCGCCCAGCCGGAGCAGGTGGAATGAACACGCTGATCGACGCCGCTTTCAGCCGCGCCCGCGTGGTGATCCTGAGCTTGGTGATGATCTTGGCGGTCGGGGCCTATGCCTATGTCGGTATCCCCAAGGAAAGCTCGCCCGAGATTCCGATTCCGACGCTCTATGTCTCCACCTCTCTCGAAGGCATCTCGCCCGAGGACAGCGAGCGGCTGCTCGTTGAGCCGCTTGAGACCGAACTCAGCGCGATAACCGGGTTGAAACAAATCACCTCGAACGGGGCCGAGGGCCATGCCTCGGTGCAATTGGAGTTCGAGCCGGGGTTCGATTCCGACGAGGCACTCGACAAGGTGCGCGAGGGCGTGGACCGGGCCAAGTCGGACCTGCCCGAAGACGCCACCGACCCGGTCGTGACCGAGATCAACACGGCGCTTTTCCCGATCCTAACCGCGATCCTTTCCGGCCCGGTGCCGGAACGGACGCTCAACTCCATTTCCGAAGAGTTGAAGGACGCGATCGAAGGGCTGTCCGGCGTGCTTGAAGTCGATGTCGGGGGGGAGCGGACCGAGCTTTTGGAGGTGCTGATCGACCCCACGGTCTTTGAGACCTACAATATCTCTTTCGAAGAGCTGATCAGCCAGATCAACCGCAACAACCGCCTGATCGCAGCGGGGGCGATTGAAAGCGGCGCGGGGCGGCTGGTGCTCAAGGTGCCGGGGCTGATCGAGAATGTCGAAGATGTCATGTCTCTGCCGATCAAGGTGCGCGGCGATACGGTGGTGACCTTTGCCGATGTCGCCACGATCCGCCGAACCTTCAAAGACCCGACTGGCTTCGCCCGGATCGACGGCCAGCCCGCGCTGGCGCTTGAGATCAAGAAACGCTCGGGCGCGAATATTATCGAGACGGTCGCGGCGGTGCGCGAATTGATTGACGAGATGCGCGCGGAATGGCCCGACAGCATCACCGTCAAATACACCCAAGACGAATCCGAGCAGGTCCAAGACATGCTCAGCGATCTTGAGGCCAATGTTATTGCGGCGGTGATCCTTGTGATGATCGTGATTGTCTGGGCCTTGGGCGTCCGCTCGGCCCTGCTGGTGGGCTTGGCCATTCCGGGCGCCTTCTTGGCCGGGGTCACGGCGCTTTGGGTCATGGGCTATACGATGAACCTTGTGGTGCTCTTCTCGCTGATCCTTGTGGTGGGGATGCTGGTGGACGGGGCTATCGTGACCACCGAACTGGCCGACCGCCGTCTGCAAGAGGGGCATTCGCCCCGCGCCGCCTATGCCCATGCCGCCAAACGCATGGCATGGCCGATCATCGCCTCAACGGCGACGACGCTCAGCGTGTTCTTCCCGCTGCTGTTCTGGACCGGCACGGTGGGGGAGTTCATGAAGTTTCTGCCCATCACCGTGATCCTGACCCTGACCGCATCGCTTTTCATGGCGCTGGTCTTTATCCCCGTCGTTGGCGGGATCATCGGCAAGCGCCCCCCGCAATCGGCCAAGGATAAGGCGACGCTCCATGCCGCTGAACAGGGCGACCCGCGTGACCTGAAGGGCTTTACCGGCGGCTATGTCAAACTGCTGCAATTCGCCATCCTGCGCCCGTGGATGACCCTGATCCTTGCCATTTCCATGCTGATGGGCGGCTTTACGGCCTATGCGCAATTCGGCAATGGGATCACCTTTTTTCCCGATGTAGAGCCTGATTTTGCGCAGGTGCAGGTGCGCGCGCGCGACAATTTCTCGATCTACGAACAAGACGCGCTGGTGCGGCAGGTCGAACAACGCCTCTTTGCCTATGACGAGATTGCCAGCGTCTATGCCCGCACCGGCAGCAGCAACCGCGACAGCGCGGATTTGATCGGCACTATTCAGGTTGAGTTCACCGAGTGGGACGAACGCCGCCCCGCCGCCATCATTGGCGAGGAAATCCGGACCGAGATGGCGGCCATTCCGGGGATCGACGTGCAGGTGCAGACCGCCTCGAACGGCCCCTCGGCGGGCAAGCCCGTCAATCTGCGGATCGAGGCGCATGACCCGCAGGTGCAGCAGCAGGTGGTGGATCAGATTCGCGAGAAGATGGCCGATATCGGCGGTTTCACCGATGTGACCGACTCGCGCCCCCTGCCGGGGGTGGAATGGCGCATCGCCGTGAACAGGTCCGAGGCCGCGCGGTTCGGGGCCGATATATCGACCCTCGGGCAGGCGGTGCAACTACTGACACGGGGCATCACGGTCGCGGATTACCGGCCCGACGATGCCGAAGGCTCCATCGACATCAACGTGCGCTTCCCGTCGGATGAGCGCACGCTGGAAGAGTTGCAATCGCTGCGCGTGCCGACCTCCGCAGGGCTGGTGCCGATCTCGAACTTCGTGACTTTTGAGCCGAGTCCGCGGACCGGCACGATCACGCGGGTGGATCAAGAGCGGGTGGTGACGATCGAGGCCAACGTCGCACCGGGCGTTTTGGTGAACGACCAAACCGTCGCCCTGCGCAGTGCGATTGACGCGATGGACCTGCCGCCGGGGGTCGAAGCCTCCTTCGCCGGAGAGGCGGAGGATCAGCAGGAATCGATGATCTTCCTCGTCGGTGCCTTTGTCACCGCGATTTTCCTGATGTTCGTGATCCTCGTGATCCAGTTCAACAGCTTTTACCAAGCCTTCGTCGTCATGTCGGCCATCGTCTTTTCGATCGCCGGGGTGCTCTTTGGCCTGCTGATTACCGGACGGCCCTTCGGGGTGGTCATGGGCGGCATCGGGGTCATCGCGCTGGCGGGGATCGTGGTGAACAACAATATCGTTCTGATTGATACCTATAACGACCTTAAGAAACTGGGGCTGTCGCCGCTAGAGGCTGCGCTGCGCACCGGGGCGCAGCGTTTGCGGCCCGTGGTGCTGACGTCGGTCACCACGGCGCTTGGTCTGATGCCCATGGTGATCGGCCTCAACATCAACTTCTTCACGCGCGAGATCGTCTATGGCGCGCCTTCCACCCAATGGTGGACCGAACTAAGCTCGGCCATTGCGGGCGGTCTGGTGGTTGCCACGGTGCTGACGCTGGTGGTGACACCGGCGATGTTGATGCTGGGAGAGAAGAAAGCGAAACGCGCCGAGCCGACCACGCCGGAGCCGGAACCGGTCGCCGTCTAGCGTAAGGTCAGGCGGCCCAAGATCAAGCGGCCCAAAATCAAGCCGCCTTATCGGCCTTGTCTTCGGTCAGGATCGTGTAAAGCGTGGCCGGGTCGGGGTTCGACCGCAACTTGGTGCAGATGCTGGTGTCGCGCAGCGTGCGGGCCACCAGTGCCAGCGCTTTGAGATGCTCCACCCCCGCATCTTCGGGGGCGAAGAGGGCAAAGGCCACGTCAACCGGTTGCCGGTCGACCGAGGAAAAATCAATCGGCTTGTCCAACAGCACGAAGGCACCGACAACCTTGTCGATCCCATCCATCCGCGCGTGGGGCAGGGCGACACCGTGGCCCACGCCGGTCGGCCCAAGGGTTTCGCGCGTCATCAGCGCGTCCACCACTTGGCCGGCCGGCAGCCCATAGGCTTGCTGGGCGAGTTCGCCGATATCCTGCATTAGACGCTTCTTGCTCGAAGCCGAAGTCAAAACCTTCACGGCCTCTGGCTTGAGGAGTTTGCCGAAATCCATTCCGCTCGCCCTGCTCTGTGGCGGAAGTTACCGCCGTGGGTTACGAAGGGTCGATCCAGCCGATGTTGCCGTCTTCGCGGCGGTACACGACATTCATCCCTTCCTGGCCTTCCTTGCGAAACAATAGCACCGGATCGCCCGACAATTCCATTTGCATCACCGCTTCGCCGACAGACAAAGTTGGCACCTTCGTCTGCATCTCTGCAATGATCATGGGTTGGAGGGTATCAGGTTCCTGCGCATCTGAATCGCTGTCTGACGCGAGGATATAGGAGGACGCCCCCAGAAGTTCAACCGGTTCGGCGCGTTCTTTGTGATGGTCCTTCAGGCGGCGCTTATAGCGGCGCAACTGTTTTTCCATCTTTTCGCAGCAGCTGTCGAAGGCGGCGTAGATCTCTGTCGCCTTGGCCTTGGCCGACGCATTGAGTCCGGTGGAAAGATGCACGGTCGCCTCGCAGGCAAATTCGTGGCCCGTTTTGGAAAACACCACCATCGCATCTGTCGGGCGTTCGGCATATTTGCTAACCGCCTCGTCCAGTTCGGTCCGGACATGTGTCCGAAGCGCGTCGCCAATGTCGATCTGTTTGCCACTGATCTGATACCGCATATCGTCTCCTTGTCTTTCTTGTTCCGAACATTGCCAAACGGTCCACATGCGTGGAGCGCGACAACTTTCAGATATGGAGGAATGGCGCTGCGACCAGGATGATTTTGACCGTTCCTTCGCGGGAAGGGCGATGCAGGATCAAACAGGAACGCGATGTCACCATAGCTCAATGAGGCCGCGTTTCGGTTTGAAAGTCAATGGCGCCGATGCGCGCGCCATCCTTTTATCGCTACAATCAGAGCGGTTTTCCGCATCATGCGAGCAAGGCTTCGCCGAGGGCTGGAAGGCCCGGAAAAACGCGCTAAGTCTTAGGAAATACGGAAATTATCGCCAAGGTAGACGCGGCGCACATTCTCGTTTTGCACAACTTCTTCGGGCGTTCCGGACATCAGAACTTTGCCCTCATGCAAGATATAGGCGCGGTCCACGATCTCTAGGGTTTCGCGCACATTGTGGTCGGTGATCAGCACCCCGATGCCGCGTTTCTTGAGGTCAGCAACCAGTTGCCGAATGTCCCCGACCGAGATCGGATCGACCCCGGCGAAGGGTTCATCAAGCAGAAGATAGTTCGGGTTGGCGGCCAGACAGCGGGCGATTTCCACCCGGCGCCGCTCCCCACCCGATAGCGCCAGGGCAGGTGCGCGGCGCAGGTGTTCGATGGAAAATTCAGTCAGCAACTCTTCCAGCCGTTCGCGGCGCTGGTGGCGGTGTTTGACCCGGATATCGAGGATCGCGCTGATGTTGTCTTGCACCGACAGCCCGCGAAAAATGCTCATCTCCTGCGGCAGATAGCCGATGCCAAGCTGCGCGCGACGGTACATCGGCAGGGTGGTCACGTCTTTGCCGTCCACGGTGACGCGCCCGCCTTCGGGCGTGACCAGACCGGCCACCGCGTAGAACGTCGTCGTCTTGCCCGAGCCGTTCGGCCCCAGAAGCGCCACTACCTCCCCCCTGTCGAGCGCCATCGAAAAGTCGCGGATCACCGCTTTCTTGCGGTAAGACTTGCGCAGATGCTGAATGCGCAGGCCGGAATCGCCCCCGGCGACTTTCAGTTCAGGCGGCATCAGTTGTCGCTGCCGGGCTGCAAAATGGTCTTCACGCCGCCCGACATCTGCGCCGTGCCGTCGTTCAGGTTCACCGTCATTTCCTGCGCGCTCAGCGCACTGGGGCCTTGGGTCATCAGCACATCGCCGCGCATCACCAAGGTGCCAGCGTCGATGTCGTAGTCGGCGCGCTGCGATTCAGCGGCGTCCTCCCCCGCGACCAAGACCACGCCGCCGGTCGCCTCCAGCTTGGCAATGCCCTGATCCGAGGCGCGATAGACGACCTCGACCTTACCGGCGGAAAGGGTCATTTCGCCCTGAGAAATCAATACATTGCCCGTGAAGACGGCGGTGCCCGTGGCATTGTCGACCGACAGGTTATCGGCGGTCACTTCGACGGGTTGGCTGGTGTCTTGCTCAAGCGCGCCGAAGGCGACATTGGCAGATTGTGCAGAGACAGGGGCGGCCTGCAGCGCGAAAAACAGCGGCAGCATCAAAATAAACAAATGTCTCAAGGCAGTTACTCTTTCGTTGCTTGCGGCGTGTATATCAGTTTCACACCCTTTGTGAAAAGCAATTGCGATCCGGCGCTGTTCTGCCGGTTGGTGATGGCCATGCTGCCGGCGGTGATCTCGCCCGCGGGGCTGGTGGCGCGCACCGGGCCGGGCGATTGCAGGTCCAGCGTGGTGAGGTTCGAGATCATCCGCTCGGACAAGATTTCGTAGCCGGTTGAGGTGCTAACCCGCACATCGCCCGCCAGTTCCGCTTCCTCAGCCCCAGTGTCGAACCGCCCGCTGTTGGAGTGCAGCGTGATTTTGGAGCCGCCTTCTAGGTCCAGCGTCGCCTCGATCTCTTCGGCCTCATTTGTGCCCGTCTCCCCGCCGGGAGTGGTCAGCTTTTCGGCAGAGAAAGAGATCAGATCGCCATCCGCGGTGGTGCCGGAATAGAAGGGGCCGGTGATCTGTTGGTCGCGCAGCCGTTCCTGAACCTCTTTATCCGCGAAAGGGATCACGGCCTGCGGTTCAATCGCCCGCGACAGCAGGAACAGGGTCGATAGCAGCGCCAGCGCGATCAGCGGAAAGAGCACTTTCAGCCACGACACGACACGAGAGTGACGATCCCCCTTCACCCTGCGTCACCCCAGCCCGACGCGTAGGCAGTCGTGGATATGCAGCAGCCCGATGGGCGATTTGCCGTCGTTCTGCGCGGGGTCGGTCACGATAAGGCAGGTGATCTTGCGGCTGTTCATCACGCCCACGGCCTTTTCGGCCAATTCGTCGGGGGTGATGGTCACGGGCGAGGGGGTCATGACGTCGCGGGCGGTCATGGTCATCAAGCCATCCAGATGCCGGGCGAGGTCACCCATGGTGATGATCCCGGCCAGCGCGCCTGCCGCATCGGTGACGCAGACCACGCCAAAGCCCTTGCGGCTGATCTCGCTCAGCGCCTCGGGCATCGGGGCGTCGGCGGTGACCAGCGGCAGCTTATCGCCCACATGCATCAGATCGGCCACGCGGCTCAGCCTTGCGCCCAGCTTGCCGCCGGGGTGGAAGTCGCGGAAATGCTCGGCGGTGAAGGCGCGGTTTTCCATCAACGCCACGGCCACGGCATCGCCCATCGCCAGCGTCAGCGTGGTCGAGGTGGTGGGCACCACGCCGGTGCCGCACGCCTCTGCCGTGCGGGGCAGTTCAAGCACCACGTCGCTATGGCGGCCAAGGCTGCTTTCGGGGCGGCTGGTGAGGCCAATAAGCGGGATCTCGTAGCGGCGCGAATAGGCGATGAGATTCGCAAGCTCGGGCGCTTCGCCGGAGTTGGAGATCGCCAGCACCACATCGGCGGCGGTGATCATGCCCAGATCGCCGTGGCTCGCTTCGGCCGGGTGGACGAATTGCGCGGGCGTGCCGGTGGAGGCCAGCGTCGCCGCGATCTTGTTGCCGATATGGCCCGACTTGCCGATGCCGGTGACAATCACCCGGCCCTTGCAGGTCCGCATCAGGTCGACGGCAGCGCGGAAGCGGTCATCGAGACTGTCGGCCAACAGCAGCAGCGCTTCGGATTCGCAACGGATCACGCGGCGGGCGGTGTCGAGGAAAGGTGTGTTCATGCGTGTGCGAAGATGTCCGTGTCCGGCCATCCCTCCAGATCGAGCCGCGCGCGCATGGGCAGGAAATCGAAACAGGCTTGCGCCATCTCCATCCGGCCCTCGCGCAGGAGGCGTTTGTTCAATTCGTCGCGCAGCCGGTGCAGGTAGAGCACGTCCGAGGCAGCATAGTCGATCTGCGCCTGCGTCAGTTCCTCGGCGCCCCAGTCGCTGGACTGCTGCTGTTTCGAGATATCGACGCCCAGAAGCTCTTGGCAGAGCTTCGCCAGCCCGTGCCGGTCGGTGTAGGTCCGCACGAGGCGGCTGGCGATCTTGGTGCAATAGACCGGGGCGGCGGTGGCGCCGAAGGTGTTCAGCATCGCCGCGATGTCGAAACGTCCGTAGTGAAACACTTTCAGCACGTCCGGGTTTTCCAGCAGCGCGCAAAGGTTCGGCGCCGTGGTCTGACCAGGCGCAACCTGCACCAGATGGGCGCGCCCGTCCCCGCCCGACAATTGCACGACGCAAAGCCGGTCGCGATGCGGGTTCAGGCCCATCGTCTCGCAATCGATGGCGACCATCGGACCGAGGTCGAGGTCATCGGGCAGATCGCCTTGGTAAAGATAATTCGTCATGGGCCGTCTATATCGTGCATGGGGCGCATGGGAAAGCAGCCCTTTCGCGGACGGTCAGCCTGCCGCCGATGCCGCGGCGACCTCGGCCAGCGTCGGGCGTGGATAGCGCGCGAGGAGGGCGTCGACCAGCAGGTGGCAGCGATAACCGGACCAATCGGGGCGGATCAGCCCGCCGGGAGCGGCGGGGTGTTTCAGCACCAACCGACGCCAATTATGCACGATGAGGCAGCGCAGCACCGCCACGTCGAGGGCCGACAGCGCCGCGTTCGGGGGCAGCGCAGCCTCCAGCTTCTGCAGAGCCTCCAGCAGGGCGGTGTAGTCGTCCTCGAGCGCCGATGGCTCGGCCGCGCGGCGTAGCCAATCGGGGGCTTCGGTGCCGGGCAGGCAGGCGCATCCCTCGGGTGGGCGCACTCCGCGGGGACCGGCAAAGCCGCGCGGCATGACGGGAATGAAACCTGCCGCACGCATCGTGGCCTCGGTCTCCGCGCCGCCGGTCTCGCAAAGCGCCAGTTGCCACGGCTCGTCCAGATCGGGCGGCGGGGCGTAGATGCGCGGGCTGGCAGCGGCGCTCTCACGGCGGCCCATCGGGGTCAGGCTGTGTTGGCTGATGCGCCCGGCCTTGACCGATTGCAGCCAGCCGTCGTTGCGCAAACGGTGGAGTGCGACGCGGTTCGCCTCGGGGCGCACGTCGAGTGCGGCCATGATCTGCGACAACACCGGCCCGTCGATCGCATCGCCCTGTCCCTGCGCCATATCGCCGAAGAGACTGACCATCAGCGACCAGACCCGCTGACCGCCAAGGCCCGCGAGTGCGGCAACGACCGCTGGCGCGTGGTCAGACGGCATTCATCGTCAGCAGGTCGTATTCGGCGACCGCTTCCTCGCGTTGGTTGGTGAGGGTCACATGCCAGCGCACCTCGCCATATTCCTCGTTGCGCGGCGTCTTGTGCTTGACCGAAAGCCGCACCTTGATGCTGTCACCCGCCGAGACCGGTTCGAGGAACCGCAGGTTGTCGAGGCCGGTGTTGGCCAGCACCGGACCGGGGTCGGGCTGCACGAAGAGTCCGGCAGCGAAGCTTAGCAGAAGGTAGCCATGCGCCACGCGCCCCGGGAAGAACGGATTTGCGGCGGCTGCTTCGTCGTCCATGTGCGCATAGAAGGTGTCGCCGGTGAAATGGGCGAAGGTCTCGATATCTTCCAGCGTCACTTCGCGGCTGGGGGAATGGAAGGTCTCGCCCAGATCCAATTCGGTGAAGCGCCGTGTGAAGGGATGGGCGCGGTCGGTGATTTCCTCGGCTCCCGGCACCCATTGCTTGCCGATGGCGGTGAGGATGTCGGGGCTGCCCTGCACGGCAGTGCGCTGCATGTAATGCATCACGCCGCGCACGCCGCCCAGCTCTTCACCGCCGCCCGCGCGGCCCGGGCCGCCATGGACCATATGCGGCAGCGGCGAGCCGTGGCCCGTGGCCTCGGCCATGGATTTGCGGTTGTTGAAATAAAGCCGTCCGTGGAAGGCGGCCGAGCCCATGGTCAACTCGCGCGCGACATCGCCGTCATTGGTGATGATGGAGGCGACGAGTGAGCCTTGGCCGCGATTGAGAAGCGCGCTTGCATGCGCCAAATCGCGGTAGGGCATAAGGGTGGAAACCGGGCCGAATGCCTCGGTATCATGCACGCGCTCGGCCGCGTCGGGATCGGCGCAGTGGAACAGCATCGGGGGCAGGAAAGCGCCCTTGTCCCGGTCCGCGCCCTTCACGGTGAAGTTGTCGGGGTCGCCGAAGACCCGCTCGGCCTCGGCGCTCAGCAGCCCGACCTTTTCCAGCACGTCGCGTTTCTGGCTGCCCGAGACCAGTGCGCCCATGCGCGTGTCCTCGGCGCGGGGATCGCCGATGGTGGTCTTGGCGAGACGCTCGGAGAGCGCCGCGATCACCGCGTCGACCTGCGCCTGCGGCACCATGATGCGGCGGATGGCGGTGCATTTCTGCCCCGCCTTGGCGGTCATCTCGCGCTGCACTTCCTTGACGAAAAGGTCGAACTCCGGTGTGCCCGGCACGGCATCGGGGCCGAGGACCGAGGCGTTGAGACTGTCCTGCTCGGAGGTGAAGCGGACGGAGTTTTCCATGAGCCGCGGGTTGCCGCGCAGCTTCAGCGCGGTGTCGGCGGAGCCGGTGAAGGCCACGGCATCCTGACAGCCGAGCAGGTCGAGCATGTCGCCCAAGCCGCCGCTCACAAGCTGGAGCGCGCCTTTCGGCAGCAGCCCGCTGTCGAGCATCAGCCGCACGCAATGTTCGGTGACGTAGCAGGTGGTGGTCGCGGGTTTCACGATGGCCGGAACGCCTGCAAGCAGCGTCGGGGCAAGCTTTTCCAGCATGCCCCAAACGGGGAAGTTGAAGGCATTGATATGCACGGCGACGCCCTGCAGCGGCGTGCAGATATGACGGCCCATGAACTGCCCCTCGCGGCCCAGTTGCTCGGGTGCGCCGTCGAGGTAGACATGCGCATCCGGCATCTCGCGCCGGCCCTTGGAGGCGAAGACCAGCATGGTGCCGATGCCGCCATCGACGTCGATCTTGTGGTCCGAGAGCGTGGCGCCGGTGTCGTAGCTCAGATCATAAAGCGCCTGCTTGTGCTCCATCAGGTGCAGCGCCAGCGCCTTCAGCATGCGCGCGCGGTCGTGGAAGGTCATGGCGCGCAGGGCGGGGCCGCCGTGTTCGCGGGCGAAGCCCAGCATGGCGCCCGCGTCCAGCGCGTCGTTCCCGGCCTGCGCGATCACCTCGCCGGTAATGGCGCTGGCGATGTTGCGGGCGCCGGCCCCGGGGGCCAGCCATTCGCCGGCGGCGTAACTGTGAATATCGCGCATGTCGGCTCCTTCAGTGGGTGTCGTAGTCGATGGTGAGTTTGTCGCTCAGCGGGTAGGACTGGCAGGTCAGCACGTAGCCGCGTTCGACCTCGTAATCCTCCAGTGCGTGGTTCGAGATCATCTCGACTTCGCCTTCCAGCACCTTGCCCATGCAGGTCGAACAGACCCCGGCCTTGCAGGAAAACGGCGCCTCCTGCCCGTTCTCCAGCGCCGCTTCGAGGACCGATTGCCCCTTCTGCATGGTGAAACTGCGCCGCGCGCCGTCGATGATGACGGTGATCTCGGTGCCCTTCTGGCCCTCGCTGCGCTTGGCCATCTCCTGTTTCGCCAAACGGCCCTGCTGGCTTTCGCTGAACAGTTCGAACTTGATCTGCTCCTCGCCCAGGCCATTGGTCTTAAGTGCCTCGGCAATCGCCAGCATCATCGGCTCCGGCCCGCAGATGAAGGCGGTGTCGATGGTGTCGATCTGAATCCAGTGCTTGAACAGCGCGTCGCATTTGTCCTGATCGACGCGGCCCTCGAAAAGCTCCATGTCCTGACCGGATTCGAGGATGTGGATCACCGTCAGGCGGCCCATGTAGCGGTTCTTGAGGTCTTCGAGTTCCTCGCGGAACATGATCGTGTTCACCGCGCGGTTGGCATAGACCAGCGTGAAGGTGGACTTCGGCTCGCGTTTCAGCACCGTCTTCAGGATCGACAGCACCGGGGTGATGCCCGAGCCGCCCGCGAAGCCGAGGTAGTTCTTGGCGACCTCCGGTTCGATTGGGGTGAAGAACTTGCCCTGCGGCGGCATGGCGTGCAGCACGTCGCCGACCTTAAGCTCGGTATTGGCATAGGTCGAAAAGGCCCCGCCGTCGACGCGTTTGATCCCGACCTTCAACTCGCCGTCGTCGAGCCCCGCGCAGATCGAGTAGTTGCGGCGCAGCTCGGTGCCGTCGAAATCCTGTTTGAAGGTCAGGTACTGACCTTGGGTGAAGGCGAAGGCCTCGGGGTCTTCCGGCTTCAGCGTCAACACCACCGCGTCGCGGATGGTGTGGTGAATATCAGTCACTAAAAGGGGGTGGAACTGGCTCATCGGGGCCTCAGATACATTTGAAATAGTCAAAGGGTTCAAGGCAGTCCAAGCACCGCCATTGCGCCTTGCAGGGGGTCGAGCCGAACTGGCTGATCCGCTCCACCGCTTTCGATTGGCAGTGCGGGCAGTGCTGCGGCCCGCCGGCGGGGCGCGGCGGCGCGATGCCGTAGGCTTCGAGCTTGGCGCGGCCGGTGTCACTCATCCATTCGGTGGTCCAAGGTGGGGAGAGCCGGCGTTTCAGCTCCAGCTTCTCGATCCCGTGGCCGTGCAGCGCCATCTCGATGTCGAGGTTGATGATGCTGGTGGCGGGGCAGCCCGAATAGGTCGGTGTGATGGTGACGACCAGCGTGTCGCCCTGCCATGCCACATCGCGGATGATGCCCAGATCGGTAAGGGAGATCGCCGGGATCTCGGGGTCCGGGATCGCGGAGAGCCACGCCCAGACCGTCTTGACCGACGGCCTTTCGCCGCGGGCGGGGCCGCGCGAGGGGGACCCGCGCACCACCCCCGGCACCGGCGCGGGGGCGGGCCGGCTGTGGGGGGCGGGTTTCACCATGTGGCGTCCGGGTAGGCGCGTTGCAGCCACTGCATCTGGGTCAGCATATGGCCCAGATGCTCGCTGTGCCGCGCGCCGGTTTTCCCGCCCTTATGAGCAAAGTCGTCCTCAGGCTTACTGAGGGTCGCCGCCGCCAGCGTGTCGCCGACCAGTTGGTCATAGCTTTTGCGCATGCTCGCCGGATCGGGGGCGATGCCAGCTTCGGCCATGGCGGCGTCGACATCATCGCTGATGAACATCTCACCCACATAGGGCCAAAGCAGGTCGAGCGCCGCCTGCATCCGGCGGTGGCTTTCCTCGGTCCCGTCACCAAGGCCGATCACCGTGTCGGAGGACCGCTCCAAATGATATGTCACCTCTTTCGCCGATTTCTCGGCGATGGCGGCGATCTCTTTGTCGCTGGAGTCGATCAGCGCGGTGAGCTGCGCCAAATGCCAAGCATCGAAGAGGAACTGCCGCATCATGGTCTGGCCGAAATCGCCGTTGGGCTGTTCCACCAGCAGGACATTGCGGAAGTCCCAGACATCGCGGTGAAAGGCGAGCTTGTCGGCGTCGCGGCCTTCGCCCTCAACCTCGCCCGCCAGACCCAGCCACAACTGCGTCTGCCCGATCAGGTCGAGCGCCACATTGGCCAGCGCGATGTCCTCTTCCAGAACCGGCGCCACGCCGCACCATTCCGAGACGCGGTGGCCCAGCACCAGCGCGTTGTCGCCCATCCGGCAGAGGAATTCGAACTTGGGATCGGTGCCGCTCACATCGCCCCCACTTCGTCAGGAATGTCGTAAAAGGTCGGGTGGCGGTAGACCTTGTCGTTGGCAGGCTCGTAAAGCGCGCCTTTCTCCTCGGGGGAGGAAGCGGCGATGGCGCTGGCCTCGACCGCCCAGATGCTCACACCTTCGTTGCGGCGGGTATAGACGTCGCGGGCGTTCTTGATCGCCATTTCCGCATCCGCCGCGTGCAGGCTGCCGACATGGCGGTGGCTCAGCCCGTGCTGGCCGCGGATGAAGATTTCCCATAGGGGCCATTCGGTGGGCCGTGCGTCGCCGTGGGGGGCGGCTTCGGTACCTTTGTATTCGCTGGATTCAGGGCTGCTCATGTCGCTTACTCCGCTGCCATTTGTCTGCTGCGCTTCTTCTCGGCGTGGGCCAGAAGCCCCTCGCGCACCCAACGGCCTTCGTCCCAAGCCTTGTTGCGCGCCGCCAGCCGTTCGGTGTTGCAGGGGCCATTGCCCTTGAGCACCTGAAAGAACTCTTCCCAATCCGGCTCGGCAAAGTCGTAGTGGCCGGTCTCTTCGTTGAACTTCAGCGTCTCGTCGGGGATGGTGAGGCCGAGGTATTCCGCCTGCGGCACGGTCTCGTCCACGAACTTCTGACGCAGCTCGTCATTGGTGTTCATCTTGATCTTCCACGCCATCGATTGCGCGGAATGGACCGAATCCTTGTCCGAAGGGCCGAACATCATCAGCGCCGGGAACCAGAAGCGGTTGAGCGCGTCTTGCGCCATCTTGCGCTGCGCGGGGGTGCCGTTGGCCATCTTCAGCATGATGTCGAAGCCTTGGCGCTGGTGGAAGGATTCTTCCTTGCAGATCCGCACCATGGCGCGGGCGTAGGGCCCATAGGAGGTGCGCTGGAGCGGCACCTGATTCATGATCGCGGCACCATCGACCAGCCAGCCGACGGCGCCCATGTCGGCCCATGTCAGGGTCGGATAGTTGAAGATGGAGGAATATTTCATCTTCCCCGAAAGGAGGTCGCGGGTCATCTGGTCGCGGGTCACGCCCAACGTTTCCGCCGCGCAGTAGAGGTAAAGGCCGTGGCCAGCCTCGTCCTGCACCTTGGCCAGAAGGATCGCCTTGCGCTCCAACGTCGGGGCGCGGGTGATCCAGTTGCCTTCCGGCAACTGGCCTACGATCTCGGAATGCGCATGCTGTCCGATCTGGCGGATCAGGTTCTTGCGATAGCCGTCGGGCATCCAGTCCTTGGGCTCGATCTTGCCGCCCGCGTCGATGCGTTCCTGAAAGGCGCGCTCTTCGGGGTCCATCTCGTCGAGGGATTTGACGCCCTTGCCGGTGGATTTGATCATCTGTGCATACATCGGTCCGTTCCTTTCGAGGAAAGAAGTGTCAGCCTGCGTTTTCGAGGATCAGGGCAACGCCCTGACCCACGCCCACACACATGGTACATAGCGCGTATTTGCCGCCCGTCCGCTTAAGCTGCAGCGCCGCCGTCATCACCAGACGCGCGCCGGACATGCCCAGAGGGTGGCCGATGGCGATAGCGCCGCCGTTGGCGTTCACATGGGGTGCGTCGTCCGGCACGCCAAGCGCGCGCAGCGTGGCAAGGCCTTGGCTCGCGAAGGCTTCGTTAAGCTCGATCACGTCCATCTGCTCGATCGTGAGGCCCGCGCGGTCCAGCACCTTGCGCACCGCCGGGATCGGGCCGATGCCCATAACCCGCGGCTCGACGCCCGCCGCGGACATGGCGACGACGCGGGCGATGGGGGCAAGGCCGTGGTCCTTCACGCCGGCCTCGGAGGCGAGCAGCATCGCCGCGGCACCGTCGTTCACGCCCGAGGCATTGCCGGCGGTGACGGTCAGGTCGGCGCCGTTGATGCCGCGCAGCTTGCCCAGTTTCTCCAGCGTGGTGCCGGGGCGGGGGTGTTCGTCGCTGTCGACGACGATGTCGTCGCCCTTGCGCTGCGGAAAGGTGACCGGGGCGATTTCTTCGGCGAAAATGCCTTTTTCGGCCGCGGCGGCATAGCGTTCTTGGCTGCGGGCGGCGAAGGCGTCCTGATCTTCACGCGACACGTCATAATCGGCGGCGACGTTGTCGGCGGTCTCGGGCATGGAGTCGACGCCGAACTGCGCCTTCATCTTGGGGTTCACAAAGCGCCAGCCGATGGTGGTGTCATAGACGGCATTGTTGCGCGCAAAGGCGGTCTCGGCTTTGGGCATCACGAAGGGCGCGCGCGACATGCTTTCGATCCCGCCGGCGATGGCCAGATCCATATCGCCCGCGCGGATCGCCCGGGCGGCGGCGCCGACGGCGTCCATCCCGCTGGCGCAGAGACGGTTGATCGTGGCACCCGGCACATCGACCGGCAGACCGGCCAATAGCGACGCCATGCGTGCGACGTTGCGGTTGTCCTCGCCCGCCTGATTGGCGCAGCCCATGATCACGTCATCGACCCGCGCCCAATCGACGGAAGGGTTCCGCTCCATCAGCGCTTTCAGCGGCACGGCGGCCAGATCATCGGCGCGAACCGAAGAGAGGGCGCCGCCGTAACGGCCAATGGGGGTGCGCTGCGCGTCGCAGATGAATGCCTGCATGGGGGTCTCCTGTTGTTGCACCGTAATCTACACATCGGGGCGATTCGGTTCAATCAAAATGTTACGGAATGAAATTAGAGGGTCGATTTTGGTAACACGTCACCGCTCTGTCACCAAAGCTTTGCCAAAGAGTCACGCATTCGTCGGCCATCTGTCACGCATCGGGGGTTCTGTGCCGCCATCGCCACCCTCAGAGGAAGCTCACGATGACCAAACTGATCCGCCCGACCCGTCGCGCTGTGCTGGCGGGCTCCACCGCCTTTGCCGCAAGTCTTGCCATGCCCAGCCTTAGCCGTGCGGCCTCGCGCCCGATGTTTACCCATGGGGTGCAATCGGGCGATGTCGACACGCAGTCCGGTATGATCTGGACCCGCACCGACCGCCCGGCGCGGGTGCAGGTCGAAATCTCCACCACCGAAAGCTTTGCCAACGCACGCCAGCTTGCGCCGATGAACGCGCTGCCGAACCACGATCTGGCGGTGAAACGTCTGGTCGAAGGGCTGCCCTCGGATCAGGATATCTTTTACCGCTTCACCGCCGCCGATCTGAGCGACATCAACGCCACCTCCGAGCCGATCATCGGCCAGTTCCGCACCGCGCCCACCGCGCGCCGCGACGTGCGCTTTGCTTGGTCCGGTGACACCGCCGGTCAGGGCTGGGGCATCGACGATGAGGGCATGCGCACCTATGCGACCATGGCTAAACACCGCCCCGACTTCTTCCTGCATTCCGGTGACACCATCTATGCCGATGGCCCGCTTGAGGATGAGGTGCAGCTTGACGATGGCACGATGTGGAAGAACACCACCATCATCGACGAGAAGCGCAAGGTGGCCGAGACGCTGGACGAATACCGCGGTCAGTGGAAATACAACCTGATGGACGACCATGTGCGTGAGATGAACGCCCATGTGCCGACCTTCATGCAGTGGGACGACCATGAAGTCGTGAACAACTGGTCCTCCTCGCGCAGCCTGATGGAAGACGACCGCTATAGCGAGAAGTCGATCCATGTCCTCGCCGCCCGCGCTTCGCAGGCCTTCCATGAGATGACCCCGCTGCGCATCACCCCCGCCGAGCCGGGCCGGGTCTACCGCAAGATCAACTACGGTCCGATGCTGGATGTCTTCTTCCTTGACCTGCGCAGCTACCGGGGGCCGAACAGCGAGAACATGCAGACCGAGATGTCGCAGGCCACCGATATCCTCGGGGCCGAGCAGATGGCATGGCTCAAGCGGGAGCTGACCAATTCGGCGGCCACGTGGAAGGTCATCGCCTGCGACATGCCCATCGGTCTGGTCGTCGGCGGCGGGGCCGAGGCGGTTGCCAATGGCGACGATGGTGCCGCCAAAGGCCGCGAGCAAGAGATCGCGGGGCTGCTGCGTTTCATCAAAACCGCGCAGGTCGACAACGTGGTCTGGTTCACGGCGGATGTGCATTACACCGCCGCGCATTACTACAACCCCGACAAAGCGCAGTTTCAGGACTTTGACCCATTCTGGGAGTTTGTGTCGGGCCCGCTGCACGCCGGCACCTTTGGCCCGAACGAATTGGACGGCACCTTTGGCCCCGAGTTGAAATACGTCAAAGCCCCCGAAGAAGGTCAGGTGAACCTGCCGCCTTCCGCCGGTCTGCAATTCTTTGGCTTGGTCGATATCGACGCCAAGACCCAGCAGATGAAAGTGCGCCTGATGGACCGCGCCGATACCGAGCTTTACTCGGTGACGCTCGACCCCAAGGGGGCGGCGATCTAAGCGCCCTCTGGATGGCACAGTGAGAGGATCGCCCGGAAGCGGGCGATCCTTTTTGTTTCAGTAGTCGACGCCGCGCTGTGCTTTGATGCCCGCTTTGAACGGGTGTTTGACCTCGGACATTTCGGTCACCAGATCGGCATAGTCGCAAAGCTCGGGCCGGGCGTCGCGGCCTGTCAGCACCACGGCGGTGCGCTTGTCGCGCGCATCGAGCCCGGCGATCACGTCCTCGATCTTGAGGTATTCATAGCGGATGGCGATGTTGATCTCATCCATCACCACAAGGTCATACTCCCCGCTTTCCATCATCTCGCGCGCCTTGCCAAATGCGGCCTCGGCGGCGGCGATGTCGCGGTTGCGGTCTTGGGTGTCCCAAGTGAAGCCTTCGCCCATCGTGTGCCATGTCACCTCGTCCAGCCGTTCAAAGAACAATCGTTCGCCGGTTTTCCATTTGCCCTTGATGAACTGTACCACGCCGACGCGCTGCTTCCAGCCAAGCGCACGCACCACGACGCCGAAGGCGGAAGAGGATTTGCCCTTGCCCGGGCCGGTATGGACCAGCACCAGACCCTTGTCCGGGTCTTGCAACTCGGCCACCTTGGCGCGCTGTTCGGCCTGACGCTGCTGCATCTTTTCCTTGTGATCTTTCGGATCCGCGTCGCTCATCGGTCATCTCCTATATCCGGTTTCGGGGCACCATAGGGAGAGGCCGGGCCGGGCGAAAGCCCGCAATGAATTACGCCTTGGGATCGGTGACAGACCGCGCTTTGCCACGCTCCATCCCCAGCTGCCGCTCGCGCCAGATCACCAACGCGCCCGCGCTGATCACCAGCGCCGCGCCCGCCAGCATCATCATCGTGGGCAGTTCGGCAAAGAAGACATAGCCCAGCAAAATGGCGAAAAGCATTGAGGTGTAGTCATAGGGCGCCAGCATCGAGGCCGAGCCAAAGCGATAGGCCGAGGTGATCAGGATCTGCGCCACCCCGCCGATCAACCCGGCGAGGACCAGAAGACCAAAGGTTTGCAGATCGGGCATGACCCAGCCGAAGGGCAGGGTGAAAAGCGCCAGAATCGACGCGGTGGCCGAGAAATAGAACACGATGGCTGCGGTGTCTTCGCTTTGCACCAACTGGCGAATGTGGATCTGCACGAGGCTGCGCACCATCGTCGCCATCAGGATCAGCAACGCGCCGATGGTGGCTGTCTGCTCCATCGTGCCGATGCTGGTGAAGCGCGGCCAAAGGATGATCATCACCCCCACCAGCCCAATCGCCACGGCACTCACGCGGATCAGCCGGATTTTCTCGCCCAGCAACACGGCGGCGAGGATGACCGTGAAAATCGGTGTGGCAAAGCCGATGGCCGTGACCTCGGGCAGGGGCAGCAGGCCGAGGCCGGTAAAGGTCAGCCCCATCGCCGTGGTGCCGAAGAGCCCGCGCCAAACATGGCCCATCGGGTTTTGCGTCTTTAGCCCGCTTTTCAATTTGCCGCGCTGCGCCAGCCAAATCAGGATCACCGGAATGGCAAAGAAGGAGCGGAAGAAAACAGACTCCCCGGCGGGGACCTCATCGGCCAGCGATTTGATGATCGCGGACATGCAGGTGAAGAGCAGGATCGCCGTGATTTTCAGACCGACACCAAGGGCGGGGCGGGCGGAGAAATCATCGACTTTCATGCTTTGATCCTCACGCCTCGGGGCCAATTATGCCGCGGTTCTGGCCAATCTGTCCGCGATGCAGCAGCAGGTGATCCAGCAGCACGCAGGCCATCATCGCCTCGCCCACCGGCACCGCGCGGATGCCGACGCAAGGATCGTGACGGCCCTTGGTGATGATCTCGGTCTCGTTGCCGTGCTTGGTGATGGTGCGGCGCGTGGTCAGGATGCTGGAGGTCGGCTTCACCGCGAAACGCAGCACCACATCCTGCCCGGTGCTGATCCCGCCCAAGATGCCGCCCGCGTGGTTCGAGGAATATTCCGGCCCATCCGGCCCCATGGTGATCTCATCGGCGTTCAATTCGCCCGTCAGCATCGCCGCCGACATGCCCTCGCCGATCTCCACACCTTTGACGGCATTGATGCTCATCATCGCGGCGGCCAGATCGGTGTCGAGCTTACCATAGACCGGCGCGCCGAGGCCCGCAGGCACGCCGCGCGCCGTCACCTCGATGATCGCGCCGACGCTGCTGCCCGATTTGCGCAGCCCGTCGAGGTAGTCGGCCCAGTCATCCGCTGCTTTGGCATCCGGCACCCAAAAGGGGTTTTGGTCGATCTGGTCCCAGTCAAAGGCATCGCGGTCGATCTTATGCGGCCCCATCTGCACCATGTAGCCGGTGATCTGAAGCTCCGGCGCCAGCGCCTTGATCGCCTCACGCGCCAGACCGCCCGCCGCCACCCGCGCGGCGGTCTCCCGGGCCGAGGAACGGCCACCCCCGCGATAGTCGCGGATGCCGTATTTCTGGAAATAGGTGATGTCGGCGTGGCCGGGGCGGAACTTGTCCTTGATGTCGCCGTAGTCTTTCGAGCGTTGATCGGTGTTCTCGATCATCAGCTGCACGGGCGTGCCGGTGGTGACCCCTTCGAAGGTGCCCGACAGGATCCGCACCTCATCCGCTTCGCGCCGCTGAGTGGTGTATTTGTTCTGGCCTGGTTTGCGCTTGTCGAGCCACTGTTGGATCATACCCTCGTCAATCGGCACGCCGGGCGGGCAGCCGTCGATGGTCGCCCCAAGGGCGGGCCCGTGGCTCTCGCCCCATGTGGTGACCCGGTAAAGATGGCCAAAGCTGTTGATCGACATGGGCGGACCTCCTGTTGTCAAACCCTTAGCCGGGGCAGCGCCCTGCCTCAAGGGGATTTGCCTTGCCAATTGTGCAGGTCCGATCTACCCCTGACGCTACCTCGGGGGGCCTTTGGGCTGAGATGTGCATGTTGTGCGGACCCGTTGAACCTGAACCGGTTAACACCGGCGGAGGGAAGGTCAGGACAGACATCCACCTTTTACCTTTCGCCGCAAAAGGAGGATGCGATGAAGTATCTTACACTTGCTGCGGGCGTCATGGGCGCATCGGCGGCTTGGGCCGAAACGCCTGAACTGACGGTCTATACCTACGACAGTTTTGTCACCGAATGGGGGCCCGGCCCGGCCATCGAAGAGGGGTTCGAGGCGCAGTGCGGCTGCGATGTGAAATTCGTCGGCATGGGCGATGGCGCGGCTTTGCTGGCGCGGCTCAAGCTTGAGGGCGCACGCTCTGACGCGGATATCGTGCTGGGGCTGGACACCAGCCTTGTCGCTGCCGCGAAGGAGACTGAGCTTTTCGCGCCAAGCGGGTTGCAGGCCGACTATGATCTGCCGATCACGTGGGAAGACGAAGTCTTCGTGCCCTACGACTGGGGTTACTTCGCCTTCGTCCATGGCACCGATCTGGACGCGCCCGGTAATTTCAAAGCGCTGGCCGAAAGCGATCTGAAAATCGTGATCCAAGACCCGCGCTCTTCGACGCCCGGTTTGGGGCTGCTGATGTGGGTTAAAGCGGCCTACGGCGAGGACGCGCCCGAGGTTTGGGCGGGGCTGGCCGACAACGTCGTGACCGTGACAAAGGGTTGGTCCGAAGCCTACGGTCTCTTCCTCGAAGGCGAGGCTGATATGGTGCTGAGCTACACCACCTCTCCGGCCTATCACCTGATCGCGGAGGAGGACGACAGCAAGACCGCGGCGCTGTTCGACGAGGGCCATTACATGCAGATCGAAGTGGCGGGGAAGCTTGCCGGGTCGGATCAGCCGGAACTGGCGGATCGGTTCTTGCAATACCTCGTCTCTGATGCCGCGCAATCGGTGCTGCCGACGACCAACTGGATGTATCCCGCCGTGACGCCCGAAGGCGGTCTGCCCGCAGGGTTCGAGGGCATGATCCAGCCCGGCAAGGCGCTGTTGGTGCCGAACGGCGAGGTCCCCGCGCTCCGTGAGGAGGCTTTGGACGAATGGCTGACCGCGCTGTCGCGTTAAGCGGCAAGACGGGGCTTTTCGCCGCCGCGCTGGTCGCGGGGCTGATCCTTGTCGCTTTGGTCGCCGTCTTCATGGCGGCCGATGTGGGCGCGGGGCTCGGCCCGGCGGATTGGGCGGCGGTGCGGTTTACCGCGACACAGGCGGTTTGGTCGGCGGTGCTTTCGGTGCTGCTGGCCGTGCCGGTGGCGCGGGCCTTGGCGCGGCGGCGGTTCTGGGGGCGTGGGGCGCTGATCACGCTGCTGGGCGCGCCCTTCATCCTGCCGGTGATCGTGGCGGTGCTGGGGCTGCTGACGGTCTTTGGCCGGTCGGGTGTGCTGAACCAATTTGGCGCGGCTCTGGGCTTGCCGCCGGTGTCGATCTACGGGCTGCATGGCGTGGTTCTGGCACATGTTTTCTTCAACCTGCCGCTGGCCACGCGGCTTTTGCTGCAAGGCTGGCAGAGCATCCCTTCTGAGCGGTTTCGGCTGGCGGGGCAGCTCCAGATGACGCCGCGGGCGCTGTTTCTGGCGCTGGAATGGCCGATGATGCGGCAGGTGCTGCCCGGCGTGGCGGCGCTGATTTTCGTGATTTGCCTGACCAGTTTCGCCGTGGCCCTGACGCTGGGCGGTGGGCCGCGGGCGACGACGATTGAACTGGCGATCTATCAGGCCTTTCGGTTTGACTTCGATCTGGGCCGCGCCGCGCTGTTGTCTGTGGTGCAGCTTGTTCTGGCTGGCGCTGCGGCGGTGGCGGCGCTTTGGCTGATCCCACCGATCAGCTTGGGCGGCGGGTTGGACCGCCCCCTGCGCCGCTGGGATGCGCGGGGCGGCGTGCAGCGGGCGTTGGACGGGGTGGTGATCGCGCTCGCCGCGCTGTTTTTGCTGCTGCCGCTGGGCGCCGTGGTGCTGCGCGGGCTGGTGGGGGTCGCGCAACTGCCCGCCTCGGTCTGGCAAGCCACCGGGAACAGCATTCTGGTGGCGGGGTTGAGCGTGGCGGTATTGGCCCTGCTGGCGCTGCCGATGGCAGGCTGGATCGCCACCCGGCGGCGCGGCGGGGTGGAGGCGATTGGCCTGATGGGGCTTGCGGCCTCTCCGCTGATGATTGGCACGGGGTGGTTCATCTTGATCAACCCGGTGCTGGACCCGGCACGGCTGAGCCTGCCGGTCACCGCCTTGGTCAACGCGCTGATGGCGTTGCCTTTCGTGCTGCGCATTCTGGTGCCGCGCCTGCGCGAGACCTTGCAGGATTATGGCCCCCTGACCCAAACCCTCGGCATGACGGGTTGGGCGCTGTGGCGGCTGCTGGTCCTGCCGCGTCTGCGCCCGCAACTGGGCTTTGCCGCCGGGCTGACGGGGGCGCTCTCGGTGGGGGATCTCGGCGTGATCGCGCTTTTCGCCGATCAGGAACGTGCGACGCTGCCCTTGCAGATGTATCGTCTGATGGGCGCCTACCGGATGGAGGCCGCGGCGGGCGCAGCGCTGCTTTTGCTGGTCTTGGCGCTGGCGGTGTTTTTCATCTGCGACAAATGGGGGCGCTGGCATGCTGACGCTTGAAGACATGCGCATTGAGCGGGGCGAGTTCTCCCTCGTGGCCGATATGAGGCTGGCGCAGGGGCGCAACTACGCGGTGATCGGCCCCTCCGGGTCGGGCAAGTCGACCCTGCTGGCGGCAATCTGTGGGTTCGTGCCGGTGGCGGCGGGGCGGTTGTTGCGGGAGGGGGAGGAGATCACGGATCAACATCCCGGCCAGCGCGGCATGACGATGCTGTTTCAGGACAACAACCTATTCCCGCATCTCACCGTGCGGCAGAACGTCGGCCTTGGCCTGCGCCCCGATTTGCGGCTGAAAGCAGCGGATCGGGAGGCGGTCGATGCCGCCCTCGCGCGGGTGGGGCTTGCCGCCCATGCCGCCAAACGCCCCGGCGCGCTCTCGGGCGGGCAGCAAAGCCGCGTGGCGCTGGCGCGGGTGCTGGTACAGGCGCGGCCTTGGGTGCTGTTGGATGAGCCCTTTGCCGCGCTCGGCCCGGCGCTGCGGGTGGAGATGCTGGATTTGGTCCAAGACCTCGCCCGTGAGACCGGCGCGGGGCTGATCATGGTGACCCATGCCCCCGATGACGTGCGCCGCATCGCGGATGAGGTGATCTTTGTCGAAGGCGGGCGCGCCCATGCGCCGGGACCGGCGGCGGAATTGCTCGACAACCCGCCCCCGGCCTTGCGCGCCTATCTCGGCTAGGCGGCGGAAATTTTTGAAATTTCCGCGCCGTTTTCATTTGAAGAAAACGTCTCCAGTGCTTGGGTCATGCCAAGAGCGGCCTGCGCGGCCTCGCGGCCCTTAGTGACGAAATGCTCGCGGTAGATCGCGTTGTGATGATCCGTTTCCTGATAGTGGTGCGGCGTGAGCGAGACTGACAGCACCGGCAGGTCGCAGTCGAGCCCCACGCGCATCAGCCCATCGACCACCGTCTGCGCTACGAAGTCATGCCGGTAAATGCCGCCATCCACCACGAAGGCCGCGCAGATCACGGCGTCGTAGCGCCCGGTCTTGGCCAGACGCTGCGCCATGAGCGGCAGTTCAAAGGCCCCGGGAACGGCAAAGCTGTCCACCTGCGCGGCGTCGATAAATTCGGTAAACCCGTCATAGGCGCGGTCGACGATATCCGCATGCCAGCTTGCACGCACAAAGGCGAAACGGGCGGAACGTTCTTGTGTCATGGTGATCTCCTAGGTTCAGACACGTCCATCCAAGGCGATCACGCGCAAAGACCGAGGCTTCGCCCCTGTCCTTGTTCGCATTCTCTTTCATCCGGACTGTGACCGTCGGCTCTGGAGTCGCACCAGATCTGCTGACACCTTCGAAAAGGCCGCTCGCGGGCTTGCGGGGACCGCTTACCGCCGGTGGGGAATTTCGCCCCGCCCTGAGAATGATGTCAGGTTGCCAAGTTGCGCAAGGCTCTGCAATACCAAAAGAAACGCATAGGAGTGACCATGCACCCCAATCCGATCTACCGCAAAGAGGGCCGCGACCGGAACCTTGCCTTTGCTCGTGACACCGGCTTTGGCGTTCTGGCGATCAACGGGGCAGAGGGGCCGTTGATGGCGCATGTGCCTTTCATCCTGAACGACGCCGGGGATTTGGCTGCGTTGCATCTGGTGCGCTCAAACCCCATCGCGCGGGCGCTGAAAACCCCGCAGCCGGTGCGTTTGGCGGTGACGGGGGCCGATAGCTATGTCTCGCCCGACTGGTACGGGATCGAGGATCAGGTGCCGACATGGAACTATGTGGCCGTGCATCTGACCGGCACGCTGGTGCTGCGCCCGGCAGAGGAACTGCCGGATCTGCTGGCGCGGCAATCGGCGGTGTATGAGGCGCGGCTGGCCCCGAAGACCCCGTGGAAGATGGACAAGATGACCCCCGAGGCGCGGGACAAGATGCTCCGGATGATCGTGCCTTGTCACCTTCGCATCACCGGGGTCGACGGCACATGGAAGCTGGGCCAGAACAAGGATGCGGCCGTGCGTCTCGCGGCGGCGGATCAGATGGCGGCACATGGATTCGGCACGGATCCGGCGGTGATGGCGGCTCTGATGCGCGGGGTGTGATCGCCGTTGCGTCTGGCGCGGCGCCGTTGAATAGTGCGGGCAACCAAGGGGGGACTTCACGTGAAACTATTTTATTCTCCAACCTCGCCCTATGTCCGCAAGGTCATGGTACTGCTGCATGAGACCGGCCAGCTTGATGAAGTCGCGCTGGAGCCGACATCGGGCACGCCGCTGGCCCCGGCGGAGGGCTTTGCCGCGCGCAACCCGCTGACCAAAGTGCCCGCGCTGGAGCGGCCAGACGGCTGTACGCTGTACGACAGCCGGGTGATCTGCGCCTATTTGGATGACCGCGCCGGGGCGGGGCTTTACCCCCAAGGCACAAGCAGGTGGGACACTTTGACGCTGGAGGCCACGGCGGATGGGATGCTCGATGCTGCGCTCGCCATGGTCTATGAGGGCAAGCTGCGCCCCGAAGACAAACGCATGTCGGAATGGGTCGAAGGCCAGTGGGGCAAGGTCGATCGGGCCTGTAAGACGCTTAACAATCAATGGGCTGCACATTTGGCCGGGCCCTTGGACATGGGGCAAATCGCGCTTGGCTGCGCCTTGGGATATATCGATTTCCGCCATGGCGCGCGGGATTGGCGGGCCGGAAACCCTGATCTGGCGGCATGGTTCGATGCCTTTGATTCGCGTCCCGCGATGACCCATACCGCGCCGCCGCAGTAAGCGTGCCGTAATGATATTGCCACAATCGCGGTATTTTTGCCGCGTTGTGGCGCGGTTGATCCAAGATGCGCGGCTTTGACATCTGGACGGGCGCGGTCCATCCCGGTAGATAGCGGCGAGAAGTCAGGTGGCAAGGTGACGCCACCCCTATGTCTGTCGGCCAAAGTTGGCCAAGAATTGGAGTAAACCCGTGTCCCAAGCAGAAGAACACGCAGGCACCCGGAGGGATTTCCTGTATTACGCGACAGCCGGTACAGGTGCCGTCGCCGTTGGTGCCGCCGTCTGGCCGCTGGTCAACCAGATGAACCCCTCTGCCGACGTAAAGGCGCTGTCGTCCATTCGTGTGGATGTGTCCGGCGTCGAAGTCGGGACGCAGCTGACCGTGAAATGGCTGGGCAAGCCGGTGTTCATTCGCCGCCGCACCGAGGCCGAGATCGAAGAGGCAAACGCTGTCGACGTCTCCAGCCTGCCGGACCCCATTGCGCAGAACGCCAACCTGGGCGGTGACGTGCCCGCCACAGACGCCAACCGCGCCTTGGACGAAAACGGCGAATGGCTGGTTCAGATGGGTGTCTGCACGCACCTTGGCTGCGTGCCTTTGGGTGATGCTGGCGACTTTGGCGGCTGGTTCTGCCCCTGCCACGGGTCGCACTACGATACGGCGGGCCGCATCCGTAAAGGGCCGGCGCCGCGCAACTTGCCGGTGCCTGTCGCCGAATTCGTGGACGAGTCCACGATCAAACTGGGTTAAGGGAGCGGAAGAGAGATGTCTGGAATTCCTCACGACCATTACGAGCCGAATTCGAACGGCGAAAAGTGGCTGCACCGCCGCCTTCCCATCGTTGGCCTGTTGTACGACACATTGATGATCCCCACGCCCAAGAACCTGAACTGGATGTGGATTTGGGGCATCGTGCTGACCTTCTGTCTGGCACTGCAAATCATCACCGGTATCGTTCTGGTGATGCACTACACGCCGCATGTCGATCTGGCCTTCGCCTCGGTCGAGCACATCATGCGTGACGTGAACGGCGGCTATATGATCCGCTACCTGCATATGAACGGCGCGTCGCTGTTCTTCATCGCGGTCTATGCCCACATCTTCCGTGGTCTCTACTACGGGTCCTACAAAGCCCCGCGTGAGATCACATGGATCATCGGCATGTTGATCTACCTGCTGATGATGGCCACCGGCTTCATGGGCTACGTTCTGCCTTGGGGTCAGATGTCCTTCTGGGGCGCGACCGTGATCACCGGCCTCTTTGGCGCGATCCCCTTCGTGGGCGAGGGTCTTCAGACCTTCCTCCTGGGCGGGCCCGCCGTGGACAACGCGACGCTGAACCGCTTCTTCTCGCTGCACTATCTGCTGCCCTTCGTGATTGCGGGCCTCGTGGTGCTGCACATCTGGGCCTTCCACACCACCGGCAACAACAACCCCACCGGGGTTGAAGTGCGCCGCACCTCGAAAGAAGACGCCAAGAAAGACACGCTGCCCTTCTGGCCCTACTTCGTGATCAAGGACCTCTTCGCGCTGGCCGTGATCCTGACGCTGTTCTTCGCTGTCGTGGGCTTCATGCCGAACTATCTGGGCCACCCGGACAACTACATCGAAGCCAACGCGCTGGCGACACCTGCACATATCGTGCCGGAATGGTACTTCCTGCCCTTCTACGCGATCCTGCGGGCCTTCACTTCCGAGGTTTGGGTCGTGCAAATCGCGTCCTTCGTGACCGGTGGCATCATCGACGCTAAATTCTTCGGCGTGCTGGCGATGTTCGGGGCGATTGCCGTGATGGCGCTGGTGCCGTGGCTCGACACCTCCTCCGTGCGTTCGGGCCGGTATCGTCCGATGTTCAAGTGGTGGTTCGCCCTCTTGGTGATCGACTTCTTCGCCCTGATGTGGCTGGGTGCGATGCCCGCAGAGGAGCCCTATGCGACCTTCTCGCTGATCGCAGCAGCCTATTGGTTCGCCTATTTCCTCGTCATCCTGCCCCTCTTGGGCGTGATCGAGAAGCCCTTGGCGCAGCCTGAAACCATCGAAGCCGACTTTGACGCGCATTATGCGCCCAAGGCAGGCGGCACCAAGACGCTTGTGAACCCGGCGGAATAAGGATCATGACCATGATGAAGACCAACCTCCTTTCTGCTGTGGTTACTCTGGGCCTCGCCCTGCCGGGAACGGCAGTGCTGGCGCAGGACACGGCGACGGAAGAAGAACTGCTAACCACTCCGGCGGAAACGCCGGAGGCCGAAGCCGAAACCGCGCCTGTCGAAGAGTCGGTAGCGGAAGAAGCGCCTGCTGAAGAAGCTCCGGGTGAAGAAGCCCCGGCTGAAGCCGAAGCGGCGGACGTTGAGGCCGAAGCCGAAGCGGCTCCGGCAGAGGAACCCGCGATTGAAGCGGCTCCTGCTGAGGAAGCCGCAACCGAAGAAGCGCCGGCTGAAGAGGTTGCTACCGAAGAGGAAGCACCTGCGGATGACGTGGCAACTGAAGAAGTACCTGCTGCTGAAGAGGCCCCCGCCGAAGAAGCAGCCGTAGCGGAAGAGGCACCGGCCGAAGCGCCTGCAACTGAGGAAGCTGCCGCAGAGGAAGCGCCTGAAGAGGTTTCCGCCGAGGATGCATCCGAAGCGCCTGCCGAAGAAGTCGAAGCCACCGACGAAGTGCAATCGACAGCCGAGGAGAACGCCGAAAACGAAGTGATCGTCGAAGACGACGTTGATGGTCAGGCGCATGCCGAAGACCCCAATGTCGGTGTTATGGAAACCGATGATCACGGCGAAGCGCATGCGGCAGACGATCACGGGGATGAAGACGGTCACGGTGACGACGCGCATGATTCCCACGCGACACCGCATATCGACAACATCGACTTCTCCTTCGATGGTCCCTTCGGCGGCTATGACGTAAACCAGCTTCAGCGCGGTCTGCAGATCTACACCGAGGTTTGCGCGGCCTGCCACGGTCTGGAATATGTCGCGATGCGGACATTGGCGGACGAAAGCGGTCCGAACATGCCCGAAGAGCAGGTGATCGAATACGCCAAAGGCTATGACGTCTATGACGCCGAGCTGGACGACACCCGTCCCGGCACCCCGGTTGACCACTTCCCCGGTTCCAACCTGCCGAACGCGCCGGACCTGTCGCTGATGGCCAAAAAGCGCGCCGCGTTCCACGGCCCTTACGGTCTGGGCATCAACCAGTTCCTTAAAGGGATCGGCGGGCCGGAGTATATCACAGCGCTTCTGACCGGCTACACCGGCGAAGAGAAAGAGCAAGCGGGCACGGTTCTCTATGAGAACACCGTTTTCCCGGGCGGCTGGATCGCCATGGCGCCCCCGCTTTCGGATGAGCTGGTCGAGTTCGCGGATGAGCATGCCAACGACGTGCAGCACATGGCCGAGGACGTCTCTGCCTTCCTGATGTGGACCGCCGAGCCGAAGCTGGGCGCACGCAAACAAGCTGGCTTT
Organism: Sulfitobacter sp. 1A13496; assembly: GCF_043557225.1. Lineage (NCBI taxonomy): Bacteria > Pseudomonadati > Pseudomonadota > Alphaproteobacteria > Rhodobacterales > Roseobacteraceae > Sulfitobacter > Sulfitobacter sp. 1A13496. Next base: position 119,225 of record NZ_JBIFFP010000004.1, read on the forward strand.
GCCGGGGTTGTTCTGCTGGGTCTGCTCTCGGTCCTGCTCTATCTGACCAACAAGAAGCTCTGGGCGCCGGTCAAGAACCGCCGCAAGGACGGCTGATCGGGCCACGGCTTTTGGAAATGAGAAGGGCGTCGGGAAACCGGCGCCCTTTTTTTGTGGCCATGCGTTATGATGGCGGCCACTTGGCCTAAAACCTCTCAACAGGTTCCGCGCATTGGAACAGCGCGATTTGGCGAGGTTACATGATACGGAATCGTTTCGAGTGCGGCAGCCCTTCCGGCCACAGCCTCGTTCTATCGCCCCCGGGGAGGGCGATGCCCTTCGCGCTAGGCGGTCAGCTGCGTTCCTGAAATTCCGGTGATCTCAGCCTGCACGATCTCACCTTCAACCTGCGGAGCGGCAAAGCTCACCTCCGTGAACTGCGCCGTGCGGCCCATGTGGGGGTTCTCCATCAACACGTCATGTGTGCGCCCGACCTGCGCCTCCAGATGCCGTTGCACCTGCCGCTCGCCAGCCGCCCGCAGTCGTGCGGCACGCTCCTTGATCGCCGCACCATTCACCGCGGGCATCCGCGCCGCCGGCGTGCCGGGACGGGCGGAGTAGGGGAAGACATGCAGCCATGTCAGGTCGCATTCCTCGACCAGTTTCAGCGAGTTCTCGAACATCGCCTCGGTCTCGGTCGGGAAGCCAGCGATGATGTCCGCGCCGAAGGTCATATCGGGGCGCAACGCGCGGGCCTCTTGGGCAAACCGGATCGCGTCGTCGCGCAGGTGCCGGCGCTTCATGCGCTTGAGGATCATGTCGTCGCCATGCTGCAGCGACAGATGCAGATGCGGCATCAGGCGCGGTTCGGTGGCGATGGCTTGCATCAGGTTCTCGTCCACCTCGATCGAATCGATTGAAGAGATCCGCAACCGCGGCAGGTCGGACACCAGCTTCAGGATGCGCATCACCAAGTCGCCGAGCTTTGGCGTCGCCGGCAAATCGGCGCCCCAAGAGGTCAGGTCGACCCCGGTCAGCACCACCTCGTTGAAGCCCTTGTCCACCAGCCGCTTGATCTGGTCCACCACCACGCCCGCGGGCACCGAGCGCGAATTGCCGCGGCCATAGGGTATGATGCAGAAGGTGCAGCGGTGGTCGCAGCCGTTTTGGACCTGCACATAGGCGCGGCTGCGGGTGCCAAAACCGTCGATCAGATGGCCAGCGGTCTCGGTCACCGACATGATGTCGTCGACCTGCACGGTCTCAGTCTCGCCGATGAAATCGGCGGCCATGCCCTGCCACGTCGCGCCCTGCATCTTCTCGGTGTTGCCGATCACGGCATCGACCTCAGGCATGGCGTTAAAGGTCTCGGGCTCGGTCTGGGCGGCGCAGCCGGTCACGATCAACCTCGCCTCGGGATGTGCCTTGCGCAGCTTGCGGATGTCCTGACGGGCCTTGCGGACCGCCTCGGCCGTGACCGCGCAGGTATTGACCACCACGGCGTTCTCAAGGCCCGCCTGTTCGGCGAGTTCTTTCATCGCCTCGGTCTCATAGGCGTTGAGGCGGCAGCCCATGGTGCTGAAAATCGGGGCGCTCATGTCAGGCTCTCCAGAAATGCGGGGGTGAGGCTGCCGGAGAAGACATGCATCGTCGGCCCGGTCATCCAGACGCCATCCTCGCGCCAGTCGATATGCAGCGTGCCGCCGTCGAGATCGATGCGCACGGCACGGCCCGTGAGGCCCCGGCGCGCGGCGGCCACGGCGGTGGCGCAGGAGGAGGAACCCGAGGCCAGCGTCACGCCGACGCCACGCTCCCAGACGCGCATGCGGATGTGGTCCGGTCCGACGATCTGCGCGACCTGCACGTTGGTGCGCTCAGGGTAGAGCGGGTCATGCTCGGCGCGGGGGCCCAGATCGGAAAGGTCCACCGCTTCGGCATCCTCGACGAAAAAGGTGCAATGCGGGTTGCCCATGCCGGTGGCGGTCGGGTCGCCGTCGATCGGCAGGTGCAGCGTGTCCATCTCGCGCACCAGCGGCACCTCGTCCCACTTTAGCTGCGGATGGCCCATGTTGACGGAAGTCAGGCCACCCCCGGCGTCTTTCGCTGCCAGATCGCCGCGTGCTGTAGTCAGATGCAGCGAATCGCGGCCTGTGTCGTCCATCAGATAGCGCGCGATGCAGCGGGTGGCGTTGCCACAGGCGGCGGAAAGGGAGCCGTCGCTGTTGTAAAAGGTCAGATGCGCGTCGCCGGCCCCGCGCGTGATCACCGCAAGCTGATCGAATCCCACACCAAATTGCCGGTGTCCGATGGCTTGTGCCATCGCCGGGGTCACGTCGATTCCTTCCGCGCGTGCATCGAACACGACGAAATCATTGCCAAGCCCATGCATCTTCATGAAGGGCAATCCGGGGGTCTGATCGCTGTACATTCGGCGCATATAACCCCGGCATGAAAACTAATCCAGCATCTCGCAAGATTTTCGTAATTAAGGGCTTGACCCTGCCGCCCGTAATTTCTAGTTACCCGCCTAGTGGGCCGTTAGCTCAGTTGGTAGAGCAACTGACTTTTAATCAGTAGGTCGATGGTTCGAACCCATCACGGCTCACCACTCACCCCCCTTCCTAAATGGTTATGGATCAGGTGTTTGGTGCCGCCCGCGGGCGGTTTTGCCTATTCCTGACCGCGCAGCCGGGCCGAGCGCCGCCGCAGCGCTTCGAGCACGAAAAGCATCGTCGCCGAGAGCACCACCAGCAGCGTCGCAACCGCCAGAATCGTCGGGTTGATCTGCTCGCGCAGGCCCGAGAACATCTGCCGCGGAATCGTGCGTTGTTCGGGGCCTGCGAGGAAGAGCACCAGCACCACCTCGTCGAAGGAGGTCACGAAGGCAAAAAGCCCGCCCGAAATCACGCCGGGGCGGATGAGCGGAATCACCACGTCCCAGAACACCTTGATCGGAGAGGCCCCGAGGCTCAGCCCCGCCACGAAGAGTGAGCGGTCAAAGCCGCTGAGTGTGGCGGTAACGGTGATGATGACAAAGGGCACGCCGAGCGCCGCATGGGCGATGATCAGCCCGGTGAAGGTGCCGACCAGATTGAACTGCGTATAGAAAAAGAACATGCCCGCCGCGATGATGATCAACGGCACGATCATCGGCGACAGCAGCAGCGCGGTGATGACCCGTTTGAACGGCATCCAAGGCGAGGCGAGGCCGACGGCGGCCAGTGTCCCCAGAACCGTGGCGATGCTTGCCGCAGCGATGCCGATGACGAAGGAATTGCGGATCGCGATGCGCCATTTCTGATCGTCGACGATCTCGTGATACCAGCGCGTCGAATAGGCGTTCGGGTCGAGCGACAGCATGCCTTGGGTGAAGGTGAAGAAGGGCTCGGCATTGAACGACAGCGGCATGATGACGAGGATCGGCAGCATCAGGAAAATCAGCACCAGCCCCGCCATGATGCGCAGGCCGTAGTGCCCCGCCTTGTGCCAGATCGTGTAATAGTCGGGCAGTTGGCTCATGACGTCATCCCAGCTTAAGGTTGTCGGTGCCGACGAAACGGTCGAACAGCCAGTAGAGAACGAGGATCAGGATCAGCAGGAGCGAGCCCAAGGCCGCCGCCAGTTCCCAGTTGTTGGACACCTGCATGTGGAAGGCGATGATGTTCGAGATCATCTGCCCATCGGTGCCGCCCACAAGTGCGGGCGTGATGTAGTAGCCGACCGAGATGATGAAGACCAAGAGCGCCCCGGCAGAGAGGCCCGGCAGGCTCATTGGCAGGTAGATTTTGTACCACGCGCCGATGGGGTTCGACCCCATCGAAATCGCCGCGCGCATGAAGCTCGAATCGATCCCGCGCATCACCGCGTAGAGCGGCAGCACCATGAAGGGCAGCAGGATGTGGGTCATGGCGAGGATGGTGGAGAATTCGTTGTAGAGCAGCTCAATGGGCTCGTTGATCAGCCCGGCCCAGAGCAGGGAGGAGTTCACTACGCCCCCGGCTTGCAGCAGCGCGATCCACGCGGTGGTGCGCACCAAGAGCGAGGTCCAGAAGGGCAGCAGGACAAAGACCATCAGGAAATTCGCCGTCGCGGGGCTGGCCTGCGACATGTAGAAAGCCAGCGGATAGCCCAGCAGCATCGTCAGCCCGGTGATGATCAGAGCCATCTTCAGCGTCTTGGTGTAGAGCTGTTTGTAGATCTGCGTGTCGCGTTGGACGATGTCCCCTTCGGAGTCGTATTCCATATCGACAGCGGTGAGGTAGTAGCTCGACGTATAGACCTGCCCGGCGCTGCGGATCGCGCGCCAAGTGGCGGGCTTGGCCCAACGGTCGTTCTTTTCCAGCAGCATCTCGGCGCCATTGGCGGCAAGCTCGGCATCCTCGGCGCGGCGCAGGCCCCGGGCGGTGGATTTGATGACGCTCGACATGCCCGGCAGGGCGCGGTTGATCTCATCGGCGAACCTGCCGGAGGTGCGGTTGTTTGCCATGCGCTTCATGTCGATGGCCATCTGGGTGATGACCGCCGTGTCGGGCAGGCTTTCGCCCTCCCAGTCTTCGAGCATCTCCAGCGTTTCGGGCACCAGTTCGGCCACGGTGGGGTTGTAGACGCTGCGGAACAGCATCGTGGTGATCGGTGCGACAAAGGCGAAAAGGATAAAGACCAGCAGCGGCACCACGAACAGAAACGCCTGCGTGCGGCGTCTGCGCATTTGGCGACGGGCGTTGGCGGCGTCTTGGGAACTGAGGCTGGACACGCGGTTACTCTTCTATAGGGGTTGGGTGCCCCGCGCCCGGTCAGGCGCGGGGCAGGGGGCTTATTGCAGCAGCCATTCGTTGAACTTCTCGCCCAACGTCTCGCCGTAGTCGGCCCAGAAGATGCCATCGGCTTTGACGCCTTCGTCAAGATGCGCGGTCGGCAGGTCTTGCTTGACCTCTTCGGGCAGCAGCGCCTGAGCAGAGGCGCGGGTCGGACCATAGGCCACGTCCTGCATGCCCGAGAGCGGCACGGTGCCTGTGGCGAATTTGATGAACTCCATCGCCTCTTCTTTCTTCTCGGTGCCCTTCATGATGGCCCAAACGTCGAGGTCATAGATGTGGCTGTCCCAGACGATCTCGAAGGGGGCGCCATCATCCTTGATCGCGGCGAAGATGCGGCCATTGGCGGATTGCACCATGGTCGCCCCACCGTCGTTCAGCAGAACGGGGGCCTGAGACCAGCTGTCGTACCAAGTGATGTCGTCCTTGATGGTGTCGAGTTTGGCAAAGGCGCGTTTCTGCCCCTCTTCGGTGGCCAACACTTCATAGACCTCTTCCGGGGCGACGCCATCGGCCAGCAGCGCCCATTCCATGTTGACCTGAGGCCGCTTGCGCAGACCGCGTTTGCCGGGGAACGCCTCGGTATCAAAGAAGTCTTCGATGGTTTTCGGGCCTTCGCCGTTCTCGGTGTTCACGGCAAAGACGACGGACCAGACGATATTGCCCACGCCGCATTCATTGGCCAGCGCGTCCTCGATGAAGTCATCCGCTGCCGAGGTGCCATCGTCGCCATCGGGCAGAACCGATTGGTCGATCACTTCCAGATAGCCTTCGGCACAGGCGCGTTCGAGGTCGATCACCTCAATGTCGACGACATCCCACAGGATGTTGCCCGCCTCGACCTGCGCCTTCATCTCGGCCACGCCGCCGCCGTAGTCCTCGAACAGGATGTTGGTGCCGGATTTATCCATATAGGGCTGGATCATATGTTCCATCTGCGCGGCGCCATAGGCCCCGCCAAAGGACGTCACCGTTAGATCCTCGGCCAAGGCGGTGCTGGCGATCAGCGCCGCGGTGGCCAGATAACTCAGATGCTTCTTCATCGGTCTCTCCTTGTCATGTCCAGGTTTTATGCGGGGCCCCGGTTTGCCCCCGGTCGCCCTTAATTGGCAAAGGCGATGCAGTCTTTCGTCAGGGACAACAGCTGCGCCGTCGCGCCCTCTTCGAACTCGGGCGCGGACAGGTCGTTGAGCACTTTGACGATAATGTCGGTGCCGTCCGGCAGGCGAAAATAATAGCGGATAAAATCGCCCACATAGATGCGCGTGACAAAGGTCGCCGTCAGCGCGTTGTCATGGGCGTGGGTCGTGGGATGGATGAACAGTTTCTCGGGCCGGATGGAGACGCGGCATTGCGCGCCTTCGGTCAGCCCTTCGGAGGTCTGCGTGGTGATCGTGCCGGTATCGGTCTCGACCTTGGCGATCTCGCCTTCGATCCGGGTGACGCGGCCCTGCACGAAGTTGTTCTCGCCGATGAATTCGGCCACGAAGGCATTCACCGGGCGCTCGTACAATTCCGCGGGCGGGGCGCATTGCTGCACCACACCGTCGTTGAAGACGGCGATCCGGTCGGACATCGACAGCGCCTCGGTCTGGTCATGGGTGACGTAGATGACGGTAAAGCCGATCTGCTTGTGCAGGCGGGTGATCTCAAACTGCATCTGTTCGCGCAGGTTCTTGTCGAGCGCGCCCAGAGGTTCGTCCATCAGGATGAGCGTCGGCTGGAAGATCATCGCGCGGGCCAGCGCCACGCGCTGCCGTTGCCCACCCGAAAGCTGCCCGGGGCGGCGGTCGCCAAAGGCCGAAAGCTCGACCAGCGACAGATACTCGGCCACACGCTCTTTGATATCCGCCTTGGACATTTTCCGCACGCTCAGCGGATAGGCGAGGTTTTCGGCCACGGTCATATGCGGGAACAGCGCGTAGTTTTGAAACACCATGCCGATGTTGCGCTTGTTCGGCGCGGTCTTGTTGATCGAGCGGCCGTTGATCGCGATATCGCCCGAGGTGACGCTCTCAAACCCCGCCAACATCATCAAAACGGTGGTCTTGCCCGAGCCCGAGGGGCCAAGAAGGGTGATGAACTCCCCCTCCTGTACATCCATGTCGAAGCCTTTGACGACGAGATTTTCCTGATCGTAGCTCTTCTTGACGTTATCGAAACGCAGAAAAGTCTCTGCTTTGGTGTCTTTCATTGTGTCGCGGCTCTCCCTGTCGCTGGGGGGAGTTAAACAGGTGCGATGATTCTAAACAATATGTTGCACCATTTAAGAGAATCGCGCCCTTCCCGGCGCTTATCGCATGGGCATTTAGCCCCGGGTGATGGCAAGATCGGCGGCTTTCGCCACGTTCTGCGAGAAATCGGTGGTAGAGCACCTATGTAGAAAGCTGACCACGCGGGCAGACTGTCCGGCAGGCGAAACCGATCAAAAGGAGAGGCACCGATGGGCAAGCGTATCGCAATCGTAGGGGGCGGCTATCTGGGGGCTGAACTGGCCAAGGCGATGGACCAGATCGCCGAGGTGACCTTGATCGAGCCGCGCAGCCATTTCGTACATGCCTCCGCGATGATCCGCGCCGTGGTGCAGCCCAGTTTGGTTGAGGAATCGCTGATCCCATATGACCGGTTGCTGAAACGGGGCCGCGTTGTTGCGGCGCGGGCGACTGGTGTCGATGGCGAGGGTGTCACGCTGGAGGACGGCACGCGGGTCGAGGCGGATTACATCGTCGTCGCCACCGGCTCGGACTATGCGACGCCGTTCAAGCCCAAGGGCGCAGATATCGACGGGCTGCGGGCCGCGAACCAAGAGACGCGTGAGAAATTGCTCGCGGCCAAGACGGTGGGCATCATCGGTGCGGGTGCTGTCGGGGTCGAACTTGCTGGTGAGATCGCCCATGCCATGCCCGACAAGAAGATCACCCTGATCACGAAAGACGACAAGCTTTTCGCAGGAAAGCCCGACAGCCTCGGCGCGTCGCTGGGCAGGAAGCTGAAACGCGCCGGGGTGGAGCTGATCCTCGGCAAGAAGGCCGAAGGGCTCGCCTCCATGACAGAGCCACATGCGGGCAGCCTCACCCTTGACGGCGGGGCGGAGCGGGCATTCGATCTGATCTTCCCCGTCTTGGGCGCGCGCGCCGCGTCAGAATTGTTGAAGAACCTGCCGGGGGCCGAGGTCACCGCTGCGGAGCGGATCAAGACCGATGGCTATTTGCGCCCCTCATCCCCGCCCAATGTCTTTGCCGCGGGGGATGTGGCGGACCCGGGCGACAATATGACCATCGTCGCGGTCAGCCGGCAGTTGCCTTGGCTGCGAAAGACCCTCACCGGGCTGATCACGGGCCGCAAGCTGGCGGATATGAAAACCTATCGCCCTTGGGGCGCGGAGGCACCGATTCTGCTGCCCTTGGGGCCGGTGCGCGGCAATAGCTTTTTGATGCTCTTCACCGCGGGCGATTGGGTGACGCAAAAGATGAAGGGCGCGCATCTCTTTGTATCGAAGTACCAAAAGCTGCTGAACAGGCATTAGCCGCAGCCCGAGGGTGGGGCGCTCTATACCTCAGAATAGGGCGCTTATCCCGACGCCAACAGGCATTGCGCGGCGAGATGTGTGAAGGTTGAGGCAAGTCAACTCAGGAGCACAAGCCATGTCCATTCAGTTCAGCAACAGTTTCGACGCCGCCCAAGCCGTTAGCGAAATCACGCCGATCACCACCTGCGTCAGCATGGGCAAATACGCGACCGCACAGGGGGAGCTTATCTGGCAAAGGGGTGAGATCGCCTGCGTGCGTTCCGACTCGGCGATGTTCGTCGGCAAACGCATTTAAGCATTCACGTCATATTAAATCCCTCACCACTAGGGTGACCCCTTGGGGCGTGATTAAAGTGTAAGGCGGGGCGCGATGAACTGGAATGCTATCGTTATCGACGATTCTGAGATCGCACGACAGTTCATTCAAGCGTCCCTCGCCGAGGTCGGGTTTTCCTGCGTGGCGGACTATGGCTGCCCCGCCCAAGCTCTGCTCGCGCTGGCGCAGGAGCGGATCGCGACGGATGTGATCATCACGGATTTCATGATGCCCGCGATGGATGGGCTTGAGTTCTGTAGCCATGTCAGAGGTTTGCCGTTCTATCGGGGCATCCCGGTCGTCATGATCTCAACCCGGAAAGACGCCGATCTGCTGCGCCGCGCTTTGGCGGCGGGGGCAAGCGATTGTTTGAAAAAGCCTTTCAGCCTGGCCGAGCTTGCTGCGCGGCTACAGTTTTGCCTGCAAAATGCGGGTGTCCGCGTCCAATAGGGCCGTGCGTGACCGGCGTGGCTAAGCGCCCCCGAAGGGGTGGTGCGTCGGGGCCGTTGAAGGCCTGATCTTTAGTCAATCATCTGTCGGGGAATATGGTGCCCAGGAGAGGACTCGAACCTCCACACCGTTGCCAGTACTAGCACCTGAAGCTAGCGCGTCTACCATTCCGCCACCTGGGCACGTATCGTGTGGGGTGCTCTAAGGCTCAGTCGGGTGACTGTCAATCGCAATTTATGCGAAAATCGGAAAATCCTGCCCGCGAGGCGCTGCAGCCGGGGGTTTGGCCTTGTGACAGGGGCGGTGCGCGGGTACATCCTGTCAGAGAATTTATCTACAGGAGCGGCAGAATGTCTAAGCTGGTCACGATTTATGGCGGTTCGGGGTTTGTCGGACGCTATATCGCGTATCGCATGGCCAGAGCTGGTTGGCGGGTGCGGGTGGCGGTGCGCCATCCCAACGAAGCGCTCTTTGTGCGGACCTATGGTGTGGTCGGCCAGGTTGAACCTGTTTTGTGCAACATCCGCAACGATGGCTCCGTGGCCGACGCGCTGCGCGGCGCGGATGCGGTGGTGAACTGCGTGGGCATTCTGGTCGAGACCGGCAAGAACAGCTTTGACGCCGTCCAATCCGAAGGGGCCGAGCGTATCGCCCGCATGGCCGCCGCCGAAGAGATCGGCCATTTCGTGCATGTCTCCGCCATCGGCGCGGATATGGAGGCCGAAAGCGACTATGCCCGCACCAAAGGCGAGGGCGAGGCTGCCATTCTCAAGCATATGCCCCATGCCGTGATCCTGCGCCTCTCGATCATGTTCGGGCCAGAGGACGAATTCTTTAACCGTTTTGCAGGCATGACCCGCACCGGCCCGATCCTGCCGGTCGCCGGGGCCTCGACCCGCTTCCAGCCGGTGTTCGTCGATGACGTGGCCAAGGCGGCGGAAAAAGCACTGGAGGGGCAGGTCCCTTCGGGCGTCTATGAACTCGGCGGTCCCGATGTGGATACCTTCCGCGGGTTGATGCAGCGCATGCTTAAGGTGATTCACCGCCGTCGGTTGGTGCTCAACATGCCGTGGTTCCTCGCCAAAATCGTCGCCTTCGGGTTCGATATGGTGCAGACGGCTACCTTTGGGCTGTTCACCAACAAGATGCTGACCCGCGATCAGGTCAAGAACCTGCGCAAGGACAATGTCGTAGCGGATGACGCGCGTGGCTTTGCCGAGATTGACATCACCCCCACCGCGATGGATGCGGTGCTGCCTGACTATCTCTGGCGGTTCCGGCCTTCGGGGCAATATGACGCCATCAAAGCATCGGCACGTAACCTGCGGCAGGGATAATGGAACAATCGACCACTCTGATCGCCGCCTTTCTGGGTTTGCTGGAGGGGCTGACAGAGTTCATCCCCGTATCTTCGACCGGGCATCTTTTGCTGGCCGGTCATTTTCTGGGTTTCGAAAGCGCCGGACGGACCTTTGAGGTCGTGATCCAATTGGGCGCGGTGCTGGCGATCCTGACGGTTTATTCCGCGCGGCTTTGGGCGGTCTTCTCGGCCGCGCCGCATGATCCGCAGGCGCGGCGGTTCATCTGGTCCGTGCTTCTGGCCTTTCTGCCTGCGGTCGTGATCGGCGTCTTGGCGCATGACTTCATCAAAACAGTCCTTTTCGAGACGCCCTTGCTGATCGCCGTCATGTTGGTGCTGGGCGGGGTGGTCCTGCTGGTCGTAGACCGCATTGCCCCTGCGCCGACCCATTCCGACGCGACCAAATTCCCGCTTTCCATGGCGTTTAAGATTGGGGTGATCCAATGTCTCGCCATGGTGCCGGGCACCTCACGTTCGGGGGCGACGATTGTTGGCGCCCTGTTGCTGGGCGCCAGTAAGCGGGCGGCGGCGGAATTCTCCTTCTTTCTGTCGATGCCGACGATGGCGGGCGCTTTCGCCTATGACATCTACAAGAACCGCGATGTGCTGGATGCCTCGGCCATGGGCGAGATTGCCGTGGGCTTCGCCATGGCCTTTATCTCTGCCGTTTTCGTGGTGCGTTGGGTGCTCGATTACATCAGCCGCTATGGATATGCGCTTTTCGGATGGTGGCGAATCCTTGTGGGCGGGGTGGTTATCCTCGCACTTTGGGCTGGGTTTTAGTAGGTAGGTCCGCATCGGACCTTAAATGATGCATAAAAATGATGGTCGAGCCTCCCATTTGCTCGGAAAGAGGTAAATAGGTCAGCATTGCTGTCTTTTATTTACTTTGGCGCTCTCGTATACGAGCCTTCTGACGGAATTTGTCGAAGGAACGGGTATATGGCGAAGCAGGTCATGCTAAAATTTACAGACGTTGCGCGGGATATGCCCGAAAAACGCCCGCCCGATTTGCGCCGGACGGATTTCGATGAAATTTACGCCGAATATGCGGATGCAAAAGCGGCAGAACAGTCGAGCCGGTGCAGCCAATGCGGCGTGCCCTACTGCCAGACCCATTGCCCCCTGCACAACAACATCCCCGACTGGCTGCGCCTGACCGCCGAGGGGCGTCTACAAGAGGCCTATGAGATCAGCCAGGCGACCAATACCTTCCCCGAGATCTGTGGCCGTATCTGCCCGCAGGACCGCCTCTGCGAAGGCAACTGCGTGATCGAACAGTCGGGCCATGGCACCGTCACCATCGGCTCGATTGAGAAATACATCACCGACACCGCTTGGGAGCAGGGCTGGGTCAAACCCGCCGCCCCGCGCGAAGAGCGGCCCGAAAGTGTCGGCATCATCGGCGCGGGCCCGGGCGGTCTGGCGGCGGCGGATATGCTGCGCCGCGCGGGCGTGCAGGTCACCATCTATGACCGCTACGACCGGGCCGGCGGCTTGCTGACCTATGGCATTCCCGGCTTCAAGCTTGAGAAAGACGTGGTTGAGCGCCGCAATGCGCAGTTGGCCGAAGGTGGCGTGACCTTTGAGTTGAATTGCGATGTCGGTGTCGACATCAGCTTTGGCGCGATCCGGGGCAAGCATGATGCCGTGATCATCGCGACTGGCGTCTACAAAACCCGTGAGATCGAAGCCCCCGGTGTGGGTGGTTTCGGCGTGGAACGGGCGATCGACTTCCTCACCGCCTCCAACCGCAAGAGTTTTGGCGACACGGTCGAAGAATTCGAAAACGGCCGTCTGAACGCCGCGGGCAAAAAGGTTGTCGTGATCGGCGGCGGCGACACGGCGATGGACTGCGTGCGCACCTCGATCCGTCAGGGTGCGGAAAGCGTCAAATGCCTCTACCGCCGCGACCGGGCGAATATGCCGGGCAGTCAGCGCGAAGTGCAAAACGCCGAGGAAGAGGGCGTGATCTTTGAATGGCTGAGTGCGCCCAAGGGCTTCGTCGGCGATCCGGTGACCGGCGTCATGGTGCAGAAGATGCGCCTTGGTGCTCCGGATGTGACAGGCCGTCAGGCGCCCGAGGTTATCGAAGGCGCGGATTACGTCGAAGAGGCCGATCTGGTCATCATGGCGCTTGGCTTTGAGCCTGAAGACCTACCAACGCTTTGGAACGAGCCGGAGCTGCCGGTCAACCGCTGGGGCACGATCAAGGCCGATTACGTCACCGGGGCGACCGCGCTCGACGGGGTCTATGCCGTGGGCGACATCGTGCGCGGGGCGAGCCTTGTGGTTTGGGCGATCAAAGACGGGCGCGACTGCGCGCAGGCGATCCTTGACGATTTCAACGGCGCGCAGCGCATCGCGGCGGAGTGATGGCACCGGGGCGGCCCTGCCGCCCCGCCCCCTGCGGCGCTGCCCGAGACCAAGAGTGAAATAGACGTGACGCCCGACGGCCCTGCCTTTGCCAGCGCGCACGAGAACAAAACCAAGGCCCAAGTCAAAGCAGGATTTGCGGCGTTTGTGGAAGGAACCAAGCCATGACCAAATATGATGACGCCTGGGTGGCCCGCGAAGAAGCCAAACGCGCGATGATGGCCGAAAAGGGAATGTATAGTTTCGAGGAAGAGCATTCCTCCTGCGGCGTGGGCCTCGTGGTCAACATCAACGGCGAGAAGACCCGCGAGGTCGTGGTCAACGGGATCAACGCGCTCAAGGCGATCTGGCACCGCGGCGCGGTCGACGCCGACGGCATGACCGGCGATGGCGCGGGCATCCATGTGCAGATCCCCGTGCCCTTCTTCTATGAGCAAGTCCGCCGCACCGGCCACACCCCGCGCGAAGACGAGTTGATCGCCGTCGGTCAGGTCTTCCTGCCGCGCACCAACTTCGCCGCGCAAGAGACATGCCGGACCATCGTGGAGACCGAAGTGCTCCGCATGGGCTACTACATCTATGGCTGGCGACATGTGCCGGTCGACATCTCGGTGCTGGGTGAAAAGGCCAATGCGACCCGGCCCGAGATCGAGCAGATCCTGATCTCCAACGCCAAGGGCGTGGATGAAGAGACCTTTGAGCGCGAGCTCTACGTGATCCGCCGCCGCATTGAGAAAGCCGCCATCGCGGCGCAGGTGCCGCAGATGTATATCGCTTCGATGTCCTGCCGTTCGATCATCTACAAGGGCATGATGCTGGCCGAACAGGTGGCGGAGTTCTATCCCGACCTGAAGGACGACAAATTCATCAGCGCCTTCGCGATCTATCACCAGCGCTATTCCACTAACACTTTCCCGCAGTGGTGGCTGGCGCAGCCCTTCCGCATGTTGGCCCATAACGGTGAGATCAACACCCTCAAGGGCAATATGAACTGGATGAAGAGCCATGAGATCCGCATGGCGAGCGCGACCTTTGGCGAGATGGCCGAGGACATCAAGCCGATCGTGGCCTCCGGCTCCAGCGACTCCGCGGCACTCGACTCGGTCTTCGAAGTGCTCGTGCGCGCGGGCCGCTCCGCGCCGATGGCCAAGACGATGTTGGTGCCGGAATCCTGGTCTAAACAGGCCGTGGAACTGCCGCAGGCGTGGCGCGACATGTATTCCTATTGCAACTCCGTCATGGAGCCTTGGGACGGCCCCGCCGCCCTAGCGATGACCGATGGCCGCTGGGTCTGCGCCGGGCTTGACCGCAACGGGCTGCGCCCGATGCGCTATGTCGAAACCTCGGACGGCATGTTGATCGCCGGTTCCGAAGCCGGGATGGTGCCGCTGGACGAGGCGCGCGTCGTGGCCAAGGGCGCGCTTGGCCCCGGGCAGATTATCGCGGTGGATATGGCAGAGGGGAAACTCTTCCATGATACTGAAATCAAAGACAAACTAGCCGCCAACCAACCCTTCGGCGAATGGGTCGGCAAGATCACCGAGATGGATGGTGTCCTTGCCGGTGTCACCGAAAAACCGTTGTTCGAAGGCGCCGAGTTGCGCCGCCGTCAGGTGGCCGCGGGCTATACCATCGAAGAGTTAGAACAGATCCTCGCGCCGATGGCCGAGGACGGCAAGGAAACGCTGGCCTCGATGGGCGACGACACGCCTTCGGCGGTGCTTAGCGGCCAGTACCGCCCCCTGAGCCATTTCTTCCGCCAGAACTTCAGCCAAGTCACCAACCCGCCGATCGACTCCTTGCGCGAATTCCGGGTGATGAGCCTCAAGACACGGTTCGGCAACCTCAAGAACGTGCTCGACGAAGACAGCTCGCAGACCGAGATCATCGTGCTCGACAGCCCCTTTGTGGGCAACGCGCAGTTCGATGAGCTGATGGCCCAGTTCAAAGTGCATACAGTCACCATCGACTGCACTTTCGAGCCCGGCAACGGCAATCTGAGCGCCGGTCTGGCGCGCATCCGGGCCGAGGCGGAAGACGCCGTGCGCTCGGGCGCGGGGCATCTGGTGCTGACCGATCAGCACAGCGGTGCTGACCGCGTGGCGATGCCGATGATCCTTGCCACCAGCGCGGTGCACAGCCACCTCGTGCGCAAGGGGTTGCGGACCTTTACCTCGCTTAACGTGCGCTCTGCCGAATGTGTCGATCCGCATTACTTCGCCGTGCTGGTGGGCTGCGGTGCGACCGTGGTGAACGCCTATCTGGCCGAGGATTCCCTCGCCGACCGGATTGAGCGCGGATTGCTGGACATGACCCTGACGCAGGCGGTGCAGAAATACCGTGAAGCGATCGATCAAGGTCTGCTCAAGATCATGGCGAAGATGGGGATTTCCGTGATCTCGTCCTATCGCGGCGGTCTGAACTTCGAGGCGGTGGGCCTGTCCCGTGCCATGTGTGCCGAGTATTTCCCCGGCATGACCAGCCGCATCTCCGGCATCGGTGTCGTCGGCATCCAGCGCAAGGCCGAAGAGGTTCACGCCAAGGGCTGGCAGGGCGACGGTGTCGTGATGCCCATCGGTGGCTTCTACAAGCTGCGCCGCTCGGGTGAGAAACACGCTTGGGAGGCGAGCAGCATGCATATGCTGCAAATGGCCTGCAACAAAGCGTCCTACCAGATGTGGCAGCAGTATTCGAAAAAGATGCAGAGCAATCCGCCGATCCATCTGCGCGACCTTTTGGACATCAAGCCGCGCGGCAACCCGGTGCCGTTGGAGGAGGTGGAGAGCATCACCTCAATCCGCAAGCGTTTCGTAACGCCGGGCATGTCGCTGGGGGCGCTGTCGCCCGAGGCGCATAAGACGCTGAACGTGGCGATGAACCGTATTGGCGCCAAGTCTGACAGCGGCGAGGGCGGCGAAGATCCGGCGCATTTCGTGCCTGAGGCCAATGGCGACAACCCCTCGGCCAAGATCAAACAGGTCGCCTCGGGCCGTTTCGGTGTGACGGCGGAGTATCTGAACCAGTGCGAAGAGTTGGAGATCAAGGTCGCGCAGGGCGCCAAGCCCGGTGAGGGCGGCCAGCTTCCGGGCATGAAGGTCACCGACCTGATCGCGCGGCTGCGGCATTCGACGAAGGGGGTGACCCTGATTTCGCCCCCGCCGCACCATGATATCTACTCGATCGAAGACCTCGCGCAGTTGATCTACGACCTCAAGCAGATCAACCCGCGCTGCAAAGTAACCGTTAAGCTCGTCGCTTCGAGTGGCGTCGGCACGATTGCTGCGGGCGTGGCCAAGGCCAAGGCCGACATCATCCTGATCTCGGGCCACAACGGCGGCACCGGGGCATCGCCTGCGACCTCGATCAAATACGCGGGTCTGCCGTGGGAGATGGGCCTCACTGAGGCGCATCAGGTTCTGTCGATGAACAACCTGCGCGACCGGGTGACGCTGCGCACCGACGGCGGGCTGCGCACTGGGCGCGACATCGTCATGGCGGCGATGATGGGGGCCGAGGAATACGGCATCGGCACCGCGGCACTCATCGCCATGGGCTGCATCATGGTGCGCCAGTGCCAGTCCAACACCTGCCCCGTCGGCGTCTGCACGCAGGACGAAGCGCTGCGCGGCAAGTTCACCGGCAATGCGGATAAGGTCGTTAACCTCATCACCTTCTACGCACAGGAGGTGCGGGAAATTCTCGCCTCCATCGGGGCGCGCAGCCTTGATGAGGTCATCGGCCGTGCGGACCTGCTGACGCAGGTCAGCCGAGGCTCGGCGCACCTTGATGATCTGGATCTGAACCCGCTGTTGATCACCGTCGATGGCGCGAATGAGAACGTCTATGACCGCGACAAGCCGCGTCAGGTCGTGCTCGACACGCTGGACGCGCAGATCGTCCGCGATGCCGCGCGCTTCCTTGAGGACGGTGAGAAGATGCAACTGTCCTATGCCGTCCAAAACACGCACCGGACCGTCGGCACGCGGGTGTCGAGCCATATCGTCAAGCGCTTCGGGATGCGCAATTCGCTGCAACCGGACCACCTAACGGTGAAGCTGACCGGCTCGGCTGGGCAGTCGCTGGGGGCCTTTGCCGCACCGGGGCTCAAGCTCGAAGTCTCGGGCGATGCCAATGACTATGTCGGCAAGGGTCTGTCGGGTGGCACGATCGTGGTGCGGCCTTCGATGGCGAGCCCGGTGGTGGCGTCGGAGAATACGATCATCGGCAACACGGTGCTTTATGGTGCGACGGCGGGATACCTCTTTGCCGCGGGCCGGGCGGGCGAGCGTTTTGCCGTCCGCAACTCGGGCGCGCATGTGGTGATCGAAGGCTGCGGCAGCAACGGGTGCGAATATATGACCGGCGGTGTGGCGGTGATCCTTGGTGAGATCGGCGCGAACTTTGCTGCCGGGATGACCGGGGGGATGGCCTATCTCTATGATCCCGAAGGCTCGGCCCATAAGTTGATGAACGCCGAAACCATCGTGACATGCCCGGTCAGCGTCGATCATTGGCTCGATCAGTTGCACGGTCTGCTGGAACGCCATGTCGCCGAGACCAAGAGCCGCAAGGCCGCCGATATCCTTCAGCATTGGGAGACCGAGAAGCACAACTTCTTGCAGGTCTGCCCGAAGGAGATGTTGGTGCATCTGCCCGCGCCGCTCAGCGTGGAAGAGGCGGCGGTTCCGGCGGAGTAACCTTTGCCCCGCGCGGCTCCGGTCGCGCGGGGAGGGCCATCGGCTTGCTTCCGGGCCGGGGTGGTAGACGGAACGGGATGCGCTACCTCCTCCGCATCGGAGGACTCCATGCATAAAATTCTGATCGCCATCGCCTTTGTCACCGGCCTTGCCGCTTGCACCGACACCGCCCCGCGCGGCGGGGGTGACATCCTCGTCTTGGGCGACTCCATCATGGCGTGGAACGGGGGTCGGGCCATCCCTGATGTCATCGCCAGTCAAACGGGTCGCAACGTCACCAGCCGCGCCGTGCCGGGCGCTCAGTTCGACAATGCCTCGACCGTGGCCTCTGCCGTCGGCTTTGACATCCAGCAGCAGTTCCCCGGCGGGCGCTGGAACTGGGTGGTGGTCAATGGCAGCGCGAATGACCTGAACGCCGATTGCGGCTGTGGCGCCTGCGGAGCCGCTGTCGATGCGCTGATTGCGCCGGATGGTCAAAGCGGTAGCATCCCTGCCTTCCTGCAACGTCTTCGCGCCCAGACCGGCGCGCAGGTCATGTGGATGGGGTATTACGCAGGCTCCGGTTCGGGCGCCTTCGCGGGCTGCCGTGATGATCTGGTCGAAATCGAATCCCGCATCGCCCGCTTCGCCGCGCGCCGCCCCGGGGTCCATTTCGTCGATTCCGAAGATGTGATCGACCGGGGGGATCGCGGGCTCTTCGCTCGCGACAACGTACACCCCTCGGCCCGAGGCTCTGCCCGGATCGGGGCCTACCTCGCCCAAGAGATCACCGCGCGTGAGAGCCGTTCACAAAATCCCGCAGACGGCCTATAGCTGATCTATGGCGACACGGAAAAAGACCGCCCCCAAGGGTAAGAAATCGAGCAAGAGCAGCCCCTCGCTCAAGAAACGCGCGCGCCGTTGGGCCTTGCGCGCCTTGGCGCTGGCCTTTCTCTTGGCGGTGCTGTTGGTGCTGCTCTTCCGCTTCGTCAATCCGCCCACGGGTTTCTACATGTTCTCGGAATCGCGCCGTTTGGGCGGGGTGCAGCGGGACTGGGTGCCGCTGGAACAGATCGCCCCCGTGATGGCCCGCGCCGCCGTGGCGGCGGAGGATGCGAATTTCTGCAATCACTGGGGTTTTGACATGCAGGCGATCCGTACCGCGATCGAGAACGGCTCGGCCCGCGGGGCATCGACGATCAGCCAGCAGACCGTCAAGAACGTTTACCTTTGGCATGGTCGCTCGTGGCTGCGCAAGGCGTTGGAGGCCGGGATGACCCCGCTGGTCGAAACGCTCTGGCCCAAGCGGCGGATCATCGAGGTCTATCTGAATGTGGCCGAGTTTGACGAAGGCGTCTTTGGCGTTGGTGCTGCGGCCCCGCATTACTTTGGCGTGGCGGCGGCGGACCTCAGCCCGACGCAGGCCGCGCGCCTTGCCGCAATCCTGCCCGACCCGAAAGAGCGGTCCGCCTCGCGCCCCGGTGACTTTACCCGCAAGCGCACGGCGCAGATCATGGACGGGGCGGCGACCATCCGCGCGGACGGTCGCGCCGCCTGTTTCGAGAGTTGAAAATCCCCGCGCAAGCAGGCATGGAAGAGTGCAATCCCTTTAACCACACGGACTTTATATGACGGCTCGCTTGTTTCACGTTCCCTTGTCCCCTTTCTGCCGCAAGGTGCGGCTTAGCCTTGGGGAGAAGAAGATCGAGGTGGAACTGGTCGAGGAGCGCTATTGGGAACAAGACCCCGATTTTCTGCGCCGCAACCCGGCGGGCAAGGTGCCGGTGCTGCGGCTCGACGGCATCATGATGGCGGAAAGCGCCGCGATCTGTGAATATATCGAAGAGACCCGCCCCGAGGCGTCCTTGCTGCCCAGTGACCCGGTGCAGCGCTTGGAAGTGCGACGTTTGGTCAGTTGGTTCGACGACAAGTTCCACGACGAGGTGACCTCGAAACTGCTGTATGAGCGGGTCAACAAGAAGGTCACCAAACAGGGCTACCCCGACAGCAAGAACGTCAAGGCCGGGGCCAAGGCGATCAAATATCACCTCGACTACATGGCGTGGCTGCTGGATCACCGCCGCTGGCTGGCGGGCGACGTGATGACGCTGGCCGATTTCGCCGCCGCCGCGCATCTGTCCTCGCTCGACTATATCTCAGACGTGGATTGGAACCGCTCTGACGTGGTCAAGGATTGGTACGCCAAGATCAAGTCGCGCCCGGCCTTCCGCTCGATCCTCGCCGATCAACTGCCGGGCTTCCCGCCGCCGCTGCATTACAACAACCTCGACTTCTGATGCCTGCCGCCCCCTGCGCCGAGATCGGGCCGGAGGCTCTGAAGGCGCGGGTGGTGGCCCGGGCGCTTGAGGAAGGCTTTGTCGCCTGCCGCATTTGCCGCCCCCAAGACGTGCCCGAAGTGCCCGAACGGCTCGCCCGCTTTGTCGAGGCCGGGTTTCACGGACAGATGGGCTGGATGGAAGAGCGGATGCATTGGCGGGGCAACCCCGCTGCCCTCTGGCCCGAGGCGCGGTCCGTCATCATGCTGGCCGAAAGCTACACCCCCGAACATGACCCCCGCGCGGTGTTGGAGCATCCCGACAAGGGCGGGATTTCGGTCTACGCACAGGGGCGCGATTACCACGATATCGTCAAGAAACGGCTGAAGCGGCTGGCGCGGTGGCTGATGGAAGAGGCCCGCGCGCTCGATCCGGAGGTGAAGGTTTTCGTCGATACCGCCCCGGTGCCGGAAAAGGCGCTCGCGCAGGCCGCGGGGCTCGGCTGGCAGGGCAAACACACCAACCTGCTTGGCCGGAAGTTCGGCAATTGGGCTTTTTTAGGCTCTGTTTTCACCACCCTCGATCTGCCGCCCGACGACCGGGAGGTGGACCACTGCGGCTCTTGCCGGGCCTGTCTTGAGGCTTGCCCCACGGATGCTTTCCCCGCGCCCTATCAACTCGACGCGCGGCGTTGCATTTCCTATCTGACGATCGAACATAAAGGGCCGGTCGATCTGGAACTGCGCGAGAAGATGGGCAACCGGATTTATGGCTGTGACGACTGCCTTGCCGCTTGCCCGTGGAACAAGTTCGCCGTGGCAGCCAGCGATATGCGCTATCATGGTCCGGCGGTGCAGCCCGCCGATCTGGCCGAGCTTGCGGGCCTTGACGATACCGCTTTCCGCGCGCGCTATTCCGGCTCTCCGATCAAACGGATCGGGCGGGATCGTTTCGTGCGCAACGTGCTTTATGCCATCGGCAATTCCGGGCTGGCACGGCTGCGCCCTGTAGCGCAATCTTTGACCGAAGACGCTGATCCCACCGTGGCGGATGCCGCGCGTTGGGCGGCAGCGCGTTTGGCATAGGAGGCACGCCCATGGCGGTGTTATTGGGCGTCGACACGGGCGGCACCTATACGGATGCGGTGCTGATCCGCGATGAGACCGAGGTGATCGCCACCGCCAAGGCGCTGACCACCCGCGCCGATCTGGCCGTCGGTGTCGGCAAGGCGGTCAGCGCGGTTTTGGCACAATCCGGCGTGGCGGCCGAAGAGATCGCCATTGCCTCCCTCTCTACCACGCTGGCGACCAATGCTCTGGTCGAGGGGCAGGGCGGGCGCGTCGCCTTGATCTATGTCGGGTTTCGGGCGGCGGATCTTGAAGCGCATGGGCTGTCGGAGGCGCTGCGCGGGGACCCATTTCTGCTGCTCTCCGGCGGGCATGATCACGCGGGGGCAGAGGCGGCGCCGCTGGACGAACCGGCCCTGATCGCCTTTTTAGAGACACATCGGGCAGAGGTCAGCGGCTTTGCCGTGGCCAGCCAATTCGCCACGCGCAACCCCGCGCATGAGCAGCGGATCGCGGAACTGGTGGCAGAGGTCACGGCGCGCCCCGTCTCGGCCTCTCACAGTCTCTCGGTCAAGCTGAACGGGCCGAAACGGGCGCTTACGGCGCTGTTGAACGCGCGGTTGATCGGCATGATCGACCGGCTGATTGGCCGCGCAGAGGATCAATTGCGCCATCTGGGCATCTACGCGCCGTTGATGGTGGTGCGCGGCGATGGCGCCCTGATGTCGAGCGCACAGGCCCGCGAACGGCCCATCGAGACCATCCTCAGCGGCCCTGCGGCGTCGCTGGTGGGCGCGCGCTGGTTGACCGGGGCAGAGACGGCACTGGTATCGGATATCGGCGGCACGACGACCGATGTGGCCCTATTGCGCGACGGTCGCCCGGCGATTGACCCGGCGGGCGCGCAGGTTGGTCCCTACCGCACCATGGTCGAGGCGGTCGCGATGCGCACCCACGGGCTGGGCGGTGACAGCGAGGTGCATTTCACGTCTGAGGGGCTCACCGCAGGCGTGACCCTTGGGCCGAAGCGGCTGTTGCCGATCTCTCTCATCGCGGTCGACGCGCCGGAGGTGGTGCATAGCGCCTTGGATGCGCAGCTGCGCCGCAGCGTGGTGGCAGAGCACGATGGCCGCTTTGTCCGCGCCGTAGAGGGGCAGGGGGTCGAAGGTCTGGCCCCGCGCGACTTGGGCCTGCTGGACCGGATCGGCGGCGACGTTTGGCCCTTGGGCGATGTGCTGCGGAACCGGGTCGACCAAAGCGCTTTGGCGCGGTTGGTCGCACGCGGGTTGGTGCAACTGGCAGGGGTGACGCCCACGGATGCGAGCCATGTGACGGGGCATCTTTCTGCATGGGATGCCGATGCCGCGCGCAAGGCGCTAATCCTGTTCGGGCGCAAGCGGGGCGGTTCGGGGCTGCGGTTCTGCCCCGACCCTGATGACCTCGCCCAGATCATCCTCGACCGTTTGACCGAACAGACGACTTTGGCCCTTTTAGAGACTGCATTCGCCGAGGAAACCGCCGGTTTCGACCTGCCGCCAGAGGTTCTGGCGCGCCATGTGTTGATGCAGCGCGGCCTGTCGGGACATCGTGGCGTGCTGCGGATCGATGCGGGGCTGAACTTACCTGTCGTGGGATTGGGCGCCTCGGCGGCGACCTACTACCCGCCGGTGGGCAAAAGGCTGGGCAATGAGATGATCTTGCCCAAATACGCCCATGTCGCCAACGCCATCGGCGCGGTGGTGGGCCGGGTCACCATGCGCGAAAGCGCGACCATCACCGTTCCGCAAGAGGGGGTGTTTCGCCTCCACCTCGCCAATGGCCCACTGGATTTCCCGACCGCTGAACGCGCCTTGACCCAAGCGGAGCGCGCTTTGACCGAAGCCGCCCGCGCCCGCGCGCGAGCAGCCGGGGCGGCGGAGATTGAATGCCATGTCACGCGGGATATCCGGCTGGCGGATGTGGAGGGGCGGGAGGTTTTCGTGGAGGCCGCGCTGACCGTCGAAGCTTCGGGCCGCCCGCGGGTGGCGGTGGGCTAACCCCCGGCGCGGAGCCGGGGGCAGCGGTTCATTCTGCGGCGTCGCGTTTGGGCAGGACCCAATCGGCGCGGGGGAAGTGGCAGGTGTAGCCATTGGGCAGCCGCTCCAGATAATCCTGATGCTCGGGCTCGGCCTCCCAGAAGTCGCCCACCGGCTCAACCTCGGTCACCACTTTGCCGGGCCAGAGGCCGGAGGCTTCGACATCGGCGATGGTGTCTTCGGCGACGGCTTTCTGTTCGTCGTTCACATAGTAGATCGCCGAACGGTAGCTCATCCCGATATCGTTACCCTGACGGTTCACCGTGGTCGGGTCGTGGATCTGAAAGAAGAATTCCAGCAACTCGCGGTAAGAGGTCTTGGCGGGGTCGAATATGATCTCAATCCCTTCGGCATGGGTGCCGTGGTTGCGGTAGGTCGCATTGGGCACGTCGCCGCCGGTATAGCCGACGCGGGTCGAGACCACGCCGGGACGGCGGCGGATCAGGTCCTGCATGCCCCAGAAACAGCCTCCGGCCAGCACTGCGCGTTCGGTTGTCATGTCACATTCTCCACTTGGTTGAGATATTCACCATAGCCTTCGGCTTCCATGTCGTCACGGTGGATGAAGCGCAGGGAGGCGGAATTGATGCAATAGCGCAGACCGCCCCGGTCGGGCGGGCCATCGGGGAAGACGTGGCCAAGGTGGCTGTCGCCGTGTTTGCTGCGCACTTCCGTGCGGACCATGCCGAGCGAGGCGTCTTCCAACTCTTCAACGTAGGCAGGCTCGATCGGTTTGGTGAAGCTCGGCCAGCCACAGCCGCTTTCGTATTTGTCGGAGGAGGCAAAGAGCGGCTCGCCCGAAACGATGTCGACGTAGATGCCCGGTTCCTTGTTGTCGAGGTATTTGCCGGTGCCGGGGCGTTCGGTGCCGCTGCGTTGGGTGACGTGGAATTCTTCGGGGCTCAGCGCGTCAATCGCGGCGTTGGTTTTTTCGTATTGCGGCATGGCGTCCTCCGTTCATGGGCTTGGCCTATTAGATGGGGTGTGGCGGTGAAATTCAAAGGGGGTGCGCCTCACACTGGCGTTACGCTTTGCGCTGGCGCGAGATTTGAACGGCGAGGATGCCGCCGGCGATGATCGCGACGCCAAGGATGTCGCGCGGCCCCAGCGTTTCGCCCAGCAGCAGCGCTGCGATGGCCACGCCGAAGAAGGGGTTGAGGAAGTGAAAGGTCGCCGCCCGCGTAGCGCCGATGCGGTTGACCAGCCAGAACCAGACCACAGTGGCGGCAAGGCCGGGGACAAGGCAGGTATAGGCGAAGGCCAGCGTCAGGCGCAGGCTGGGGTCGATGCGGGGTGTTTCGAACAAAAGCGTCGCGATGGAGAGGGCGACGCAGCCCACGAGCATTTGCAGACCGACCACCATGAGGAAATTGCCGCCCGAGGTTGCCCCCCGCACCAGCAGGGTGGCGGCGGTGAGGGCGACGACGCCGATGGCGCAGAGGATGAGGCCGTAGAGGTCGACTTGCCCGCCGAGGCGCGCGCCCATGATGATGGCGACGCCGACGACACCGGCGAAGAGACCCGCGATGCCCAAGGGGCGCAGTTTCTCGCCCAGAAACGCCCACGCCGCGAAGCCCACGAGCAGGGGCATGGTGGAGGCGATGATCGCGGCGAGGGAGGCTTCGATCGTTTGCATGGCGATGAAGTTGAGGCCGAGGTAGACCGCGTTTTGCAGCACGCCGAAGATGATCGTCGCCCGCCACTGCGCCGGGGTGAGCCGCCAGCTTTGCCCCAAAGCCAGCGCGATGCCAACGCCGATCAGGCCGGAGATCAGGTAGCGCAGGGAAAGGGCCAGCAGGGGAGAGGCGTCCATCACGATGATGCGGGCTGAGGTGAAGGCCGAGGACCACATCACGGCAAAGGCCAGCCCCATGAGAATTGCGCGGATGTCCATGAAATGCCCCCTGTGCTGAACTTGCTAAGGAATGGCGGGTTTGTAGGGGGAGGGCAAGGTGGGTTTGGTGGGATATGCCACCCGGCCCGGAAACAGGCCGTAGGCGATGGCCCTCCATCAATCCCTCCAACAAAAAAGGGCCGTCCGAAGACGACCCTTTCGTAAACGCTCAGCCCAAGGCTTACTCGTTCACGCTGTCCTTCAGCGCCTTCGCGATGGTCATCTTGACCACTTTGTCGGCGTCTTTCTTGAACTGTTCGCCAGTGGCGGGGTTGCGGACCATCCGCTCGGGGCGCTCACGGCAATAGATTTTGCCAACGCCCGGCAGGGTCACGGCACCGCCGGCGGACACTTCACGGGTGATCAGGTTGCAAACGGCGTCGAGCGCTGCGCCTGCGGATTTCTTGTCGGTGTCCATCTCTTCTGCCAGAGCAGCAACGAGCTGGGTCTTGGTCATCGGTTTTGCCATTTTATTCTCCTTAGACTGCCCGCTTTTTAGGGCCTCATGGCCGGAATGTAACGGTATGTTGTGGGATAACACAACGAATTGTGGCGCTATAAACGCGAAAACATGCGATTTTCCGCTGTTTCTAGCCCTATAGGAACGCCGTTTCGTCGAAGGACCGAAGTTTCCGGCTGTGGATCCGCTCCAGCGGCATGCGGCGCAGCAACTCCATGGCGCGGATGCCGATCATCAGATGGCGGGCGACTTGGGTTTTGTAGAAGTCTGACGCCATGCCGGGCAGTTTCAACTCCCCATGCAGCGGTTTGTCCGACACGCATAGCAGCGTGCCATAGGGCACCCGGAAGCGATAGCCATTGGCCGCGATGGTGGCGCTTTCCATATCCAACGCCACGGCGCGCGATTGGCTCAGCCGTTGCACCGGGCCGGATTGGTCGCGCAGCTCCCAGTTGCGGTTGTCGATGGTGGCGACGGTGCCGGTGCGCATGATGCGTTTCAGCTCATAGCCCTCAAGTTGGGTGACCTGCGCCACCGATTGCTCCAGCGCGATCTGGATCTCGGCCAGCGCCGGGATCGGCACCCAGACCGGCAGGTCGTCGTCGAGAACGTGATCCTCGCGCAGGTAGCCATGCGCCAGCACGAAATCACCCAAAGCCTGCGTGTTGCGCAGACCGGCGCAGTGGCCCACCATCAGCCATGCATGGGGGCGCAGCACGGCGATGTGGTCCGTCGCGGTCTTGGCGTTGGACGGCCCGACGCCGATGTTGACCAGCGTGATGCCCGAGCCGTCCGCCCGCTTGAGGTGATAGGTCGGCATTTGCGGCGTCTTCAGCGTCTCGGCCAAGGGCGCATCGGGGTCGGTGATCTCGGCATTGCCGGTCGAGACGAAGGCGGTATAGCCGCTTTCCGGGTCGCGCAGCATCTCGCGGGCGTATTGTTCGAACTCCGTCACATAGAACTGGTAGTTGGTGAACAGTACATGTGTCTGGAAATGCTCAGGATCCGTGGCCGTGTAATGCGCCAGCCGTGCGAGGGAGTAATCGACCCGCTGCGCGGTGAAGGGGGCAAGCGGACGCACGTCGTCCTCGGGCACATAGGTGCCGTTGACGATATCGTCATTGGTGGTCGACAGGTCCGGCACGTCAAAGACATCACGCAGGGTGAAGTCCGCCGCCCCCTCCTGCGGCACGTTCAGCGCGTTGTCGCCGGACATGGCGAAATGCACCGGGATCGGCGTGGTCGAAGGGCCGACAATCACCGGCTGGTCGTGGTTTTCGATCAACAGGCCGATTTGCTGGATCAGGTAGTTCCGAAACAGATCGGGCCGGGTGATCGTCGCCGCAAAGGTTCCGGGAGAGGAGACATGCCCGAAAGACAGCCGCGTATCCACATGCGCATAGGAAGAGGTCCGAAACCGCAGCTCAGGGTAAAAAGCGCGGACACGCGCATCGGGGGCCGAGCTTTCCATCGCCTTGGCAAAAGACTCCCGCAAGAAGGTGGTGGCCTGCTGATAGAGTTCGGTCAGTCGGTCCACGGCAGCGGTCGCATCGCGGAAGCTTTCCGGGTTCGGGGTGTCCGGGGTCAGGATCGTTGTCATGTTTGCGGCTCTAACAAAGGTATGATTTCAAATTTCTGCACATCGACCAGCCCAAGGTCCGAGATCCGCAGTTCGGGGATCACCACAAGGGCCAAGAGCGAATGCTGCATATAGGCGTTGTTCAGCTTGCAGCCACAGTCGATCATCGCTTGGACGAGGGCTTCGGCATCGGCGGCGACCTCAGCGGCGGGACGGTCGGACATCAGCCCGGCGATCGGCAGGGCGACCAGCGCCAGTTCTTCGCCTTCGCGGAAGATGGTGATGCCACCGCCCACTTCGCGCAGACGGTTGGCGGCGCGGGCCATCTCCTCGGCATCGGTGCCGACGACGATCATATGGTGGCTGTCATGCGCGACGGTCGAGGCCATCGCCATGCGCCCCTCGTAGCCGAAGCCCGAGACGAAGGCATTGGTCACCGTGCCGGTGGCGCGGTGGCGCTCGACCAGCGCGATCTGGCAGACCTCGCCGGTGCCCTGCACGCGGCCTTCGGTCACCGGCAGTTCGAACTTCAGCGCCCGGGTCGGGGCTTGGTTCTCGACCACGCCGATGACATTGGCGGTGACGGCATTGGCGCCCTCGGGGGCGGGGATGTCGAAGTCCGCCGCCGCGAGGTCGCGCGCCATCTTCACGGTGTTGCGCGCGCTGCTGGGCCAGTCGTAATGCGGGCAGGCGACAAGGCATTTGCCGCTCTCAGCCACGACCTCACCGCGGGCGATCACCATCTC
Organism: Sulfitobacter sp. 1A13496; assembly: GCF_043557225.1. Classification (NCBI taxonomy): domain Bacteria; kingdom Pseudomonadati; phylum Pseudomonadota; class Alphaproteobacteria; order Rhodobacterales; family Roseobacteraceae; genus Sulfitobacter; species Sulfitobacter sp. 1A13496. The sequence goes on from NZ_JBIFFP010000004.1 coordinate 146,822, forward strand.
GACCGGGAAAGAGACAAGGTCCGAGGTCAGGATCACGTCGGCACGGCGTCCGGGGGTGAGCGAGCCGATTTCGCGTTCCAGCCCGAAATGCGTGGCGGTGTTGAGCGTCGCCATCTGCAACGCCACCAGCGGGTCGCAGCCGCAGTCGATGGCATGGCGCAGCACGCGGTTCATGTGGCCCTCGTTGGTGATCGTGCCCGAGTGGCTATCGTCGGTGCACAGGATCATGTTGCGCGGATCGAGCCCCTTTTCGGTGATCGCGGTAATCTGCGTCTTCACGTCGTACCACGCGGAGCCGAGCCGGATCATTGAGCGCATGCCCTGCCGCATCCGCGCCACGGCGTCGGCTTCACAGGTGCCCTCGTGATCGTCCGCCGGGCCACCGGCCACATAGGCGGCGAAGGCGGCGCCGAGGTCGGGGGAGGCGTAATGCCCGCCCACCGTCTTGTTCGCGCGTTGCGTGGCCGCGATCTCGGCCAGCATCTGCGGATCGGCATTGCTGACGCCCGGAAAGTTCATCATCTCGCCCAGACCCACGATGCCGGGCCATGTCATCGCCTCGGCCACGTCCTCGGCGGTGATCTCAAAGCCCGTGGTCTCGAGCCCCGGGGCGGAGGGCGCGCAGGAGGGCATCTGCGTGAAGATGTTGATGGGCTGCAGCAGCGCCTCGTCGTGCATCATGCGCACGCCGTCGAGGCCCAGCACATTGGCGATCTCATGCGGGTCTGTGAAGGCCGAAGTCGTGCCATGCGGTATCACCGCGCGGGCGAACTCAGCGGGGGTGAGCATCGTGCTCTCGATATGCATATGCCCGTCGCAAAGGCCGGGCGCCATGTAGCGGCCCTTGGCTTCGATGATGCGGGTGCTCTCGCCCCGGCAATGGCTGGCGTCGGGGCCAACGAAGGCGATGCGCCCGGCGGCGATGGCGATGTCATGATCGGGCAGGCATTCGCGGGTGTGCACATTGACCCAAATGCCGCCGGTGATGATCGTATCGGCCGCGCGCCGTCCGGCGGCGACCTCGACCAATTGCGCGGCCACATCGGGCCAAGAGGGGAACGTTTTATCTGTCATGTCCAAAGGTGACATAGGGCCGGGGGAGGTTCAAGCGATCACGCCATCGGAAAGGGCGCGCGATGTTGCCAGAGCGCGCCGCTTGCGGCTAACTGGCGCGCAAGACATTTACGGAACGATTATATGAATTTTCTCTTTGTGCACCAGAACATGCCCGGCCAATACCGGGAATTGATACAATGGCTGGCGCAGGCGGGCGGGCATCGCATTTATTTTCTGACCCAACGCCAAAATGCGCCGCAGCTGCCGGGGGTCGAAACCCGTGTCTACCGCCCCCATCACCGCCCCGAGGAGAAAGCCTATGGTCTCTCGCGCATTTGGGAGGAAGCCTCAGGCAATGGGTTCGGCGCCGTCAACGCCGCCCAGCAGATAGAAACGCGAGAGGGGTTTCGCCCCGACATCATCATCGGCCACGTCGGTTGGGGGGAGTTGAGTTTCTTCAAACAGCTTTGGCCGGATGTGCCGATCATCGGTTATTTCGAGTATTACTATAACATGACCGGCGGCATGGTGGGCTTTGACCCTGCCGAGAAAATCTCGGCCCATGCGCCCTACCTCAACCATGCCCGCAACATCGTGCCGCTGGCCAATATCGAAACCGTCGATCTGGGCCATTGCCCGACCTATTGGCAGCGCGACCGTTTTCCCGAGAGCTTTCACCGCAAGCTCTATGTCTGTCACGACGGCATCCGCACCGATCAGCTTTTGCCCGACCCGGATGTGAGCCTGCGTCTAGGGCGTTTGGCGCGGCCCGTCACGCGCGAGGATGAGATCATCACCTATGTCGCGCGCAATCTGGAAAAGACCCGCGGCTTTCACACGATGATGCGCGCGCTGCCGCGTATCTTGGCCGAGCGGCCCCATGCGCGGGTGGTGATCGTCGGCGGCAATGAGGTCTCCTACGGCAAACAGAGCGATCATCCCGGCGGTCTGCGCGGAGAGATGGCGGCGGAGTTGCAGGATAGGGTCGATTGGGACCGCGTGCATTTCGTGGGCAAAGTGCCCTATCCCGACTTCAAGAAGCTGGTGCAGATCAGCCGCTGTCACATCTATCTGACGATGCCCTTCGTGCTGTCTTGGTCCTTGCTCGAAGCCATGTCGATGCAGGCCACGATCGTCGCCTCTGATGTGGCCCCGGTGCGCGAGGCCGTGACCCATGGTGAAACCGGCCTGCTGGTGGATTTCTTCGACCCCGATGCGCTGGCAGCGCAGGTGGTAGAGGTGCTCGCCCATCCGCAGGATCACGCCCATCTCGGCCCGGCGGCGCGGGCCCATGTGGTCGAGAATTATGATTTCCTGACCCGCTGCCTGCCCGAACACCTTGCGCAGATCAACGCATTGGTGCCCGAGGGCAAGCGGATCGGCTAGGGTCAGTTGCTGAGGTTTCCGGCGGTATTCACCAGCCCGAAGACCGAACCGACAAGGCCCAGAATGGTGCGGGTGTCCGACAGCGGGCTTTCCGTCGCGAGCACCAGATCGCCGGATTGAATGTGGAAATTCCGCGCCGAGAACAGCCCGTCGGATGTGGTCAGATCCAGCGTGAACACCACCCGCGTGCGGCGCGGGCCGCGCACGCCCGCACTCACCGCGCTGGCGGGATATTCGCGCAGGATCAGGATGCCTTCGGGATCGGCGCGGGATTCGTTCACCCCGCCGATGATTGCCAATGCGTCCAGCGCCGAGACTTCGTCGCGGTTGAAGGGAAACTGTGCCTCGCGCCCGGCGGCACCTAGCGACAGGAAGTAGCGGCGGTCATCTTCGATGATCAGCTTATCGCCCCCGATCAGCCGGGTGTCGAGGCTTGGGTTCTCATAAAGCCGGTCGATCGAGGTGGTATAGATATTGGCGCCGCGCAGCAGTTTGACCTGCGGGTTTTCGATACTGGAGAGCACGCCGCCGCCAGCTGAGATTGCAGCGAGAACGGTGAAGTTGTTGTCTGGCATCAGGATGTTGCCGGGCTTGTTGACCCCTCCCACGAGGTCCACCGAATTGCCGCGCCCTTCGGTCATTGCCAGTTGTACCTGTGCGGAGGGCACGATCCCCTCAAGCTGCCGTTGAAGCAATTGACGGGCCGAATCCGGTGTGCGGCCAGAGACTTTGACCTTGCCGATATAGGGCATGAAAATGGTCCCGCTTTCCGAGACGCGAATGCCGGGCAGGGTGGCGACTTGTTGAGCCGGCGAGGTCAGCAAGGAGTTATCGCCGCTGTCCCAGACCAAAAGGTCCAGCCGATCGCCGGGGCGGATGACTTGGGCATTTGACCCCCGGCTGGCGCCGATCCAACTATGGCGCTTACTATCGGTACGGGGCCATTGGGCGACATGGGGCAGAAAGGCATGGGTCACCGGATAGACAGCGATATCCGCATCCGGCGTCTCCGCCGCCCGTGTCACCTCTTTCTGAATGGCGGCACCGCGCGGAAGGTTTGCGCAGGCCGCGAGAGAAGATGCCAGCAGGATCGAGAGGAACAGCTTGCTGAGGTGCTTCATAAGATGCGCATCGCTTCCGAATGTTTTACCGGCAAACCGGGGTATTTGATCAATGTCTAATGTAAAATAACGGGTCTCGCAGGATACTGCCTGCACGGCCTATGATTACAATTCTAATTCGGCAGGATAATGACTGAACCTATGGCGTCAATGATTTCAATGGGCAATGCGGCTTCGGGCAGGGGGTTGGCATCTGGCGATGTGCTTTTGCTTGGCGCGACGGGGCGGCTGGGCGGCATGCTGCGCCGTCATTGGCCAGAGCCGGAGGCGCTGCGCAGCCAGTCGAGAGAGCCGCGGCCCGGTTTTTATGATTTCGATTTGCCAGATGCAGAAGAGAGCCCAAGCGACGCGGCCCTCGCAGCCGCGCGTGGGGCAAGAGCGATCATCTCTTTGGCGGGTGTGACGCCAGCCCGGGCGGGGGCTAGGGGTGCCACCTTAAAAGATAACGCCACCCTGGCCATAGCTGCGCTGAAACTGGCAGAAACGGCGGGGGTCCCGCGGCTTCTCGTCGCCTCATCGGCGGCGGTCTACGGTGCAGAGGACGGCCCGCTGCAAGAGGAACTGTCCTGCGCTCCGCTGTCGGATTACGGCAGGCAGAAGCTTGCGATGGAAAAGGCGGTGCAAGAGGCGAGCGGCGAGACCGCAGTCACTGCGCTACGGATCGGCAACGTAGCGGGGGCGGATGCGATCCTCGGGGGCTGGCGGCCGGGTATGCAGATTGATCGCTTCCCCAATGGTCGCACGCCAAGCCGCAGTTACATCGGGCCGGTGACCTTGGCGCGGGTGCTGCACGCGCTCTGCCGAGCAGACAAACTGCCGCCCATTCTGAACATCGCGGCCCCCGGCGCGGTGGAAATGGGCGCGTTGCTGGATGCGGCGGGGCTGGCGTGGCAGCCCAAACCCGCCCCTGCCGCTGCCATTCCCGAGGTGCGGCTGGATACGAATGCACTTGAACGCCACGTCGATTTCACGCCAGAAACTCAAACGCCCGCCGGTTTGGTGCATGAATGGCAGCAGGATATGAACAAACGATGAAGACCCATCAATGACTTTGCGCAAGCGCATTTTCGATCTGTTCTTCGCCAGCCTTCTCGTTGTCATCTTGGGGCCGATCCTGCTGGGGTTGCTGGTCTGGCTGCTGGTCAAAGAGGGGCGGCCACTTTTCCATGTGGCCGAGCGGATGAAAACGCCGGAAGAGAGTTTCAAGCTCTGGAAACTGCGCACGATGACGGTGGCCGAAGAGGATCAGGGCGTGTCGGGCGGCAACAAGGCCGCGCGGATCACCCCCACGGGCGCATGGCTCAGGGCGCGGCGCTTGGATGAGTTTCCCCAGCTGTGGAACATCCTGCGCGGTGATCTGAGCTTTGTCGGCCCCCGCCCGCCGCTGCGCGAATATGTTGAGCGTTTCCCCGAGGTCTATGCCGAAGTCCTGAAATCCCGGCCCGGCGTGACCGGATTGGCCACGATCCGCTTTCACAAACATGAAGAACGGCTGCTGTCACGCTGCGAGACCGCCGCAGAGACCGATCGTGTCTATTGTCGCACTTGCGTCCCGCGTAAGGCGCAGCTTGATCTGATCTATCAGCGCCATCATAGCATCTGTTTTGACTTTGCCCTGATGCTGCAAACCGTCCAGAACTTCTTCAGCCGTGGTTAACGTTTTCAGTCGTCGGGCGAGACGCCGCTGAGCACATGTGTTAAGAATTGGTTTTGTTAACCAAAGCGTGGCATTGTTTGCTGCATATTTAAGCAATTGTAGATTCGGATGGCGATGTATTATGCGCGTTTGGCCGTTTTCCCCCGTAGTGTGGTGCATCGGCGCCAAGGACAGAAGATGGTAGTGCGCAGGTGGGGAACGCAGTGCATTCTCGAATACAGCCGTAAACAGGGGAGCGGCGCATGTTGAGCATTATCAAGTCGCTGACCAAGCGGCAAAAGCGCGTAATCATGCTGACGCTCGATTCCTGTTTGATCCTGCTGGCTGCCGTCCTCGCGCTGGCGGTGCGCGGATTGCCTGAACCCTTCCTCGATGCCTTTTTCAGCTACGCCCTCACGCTACCTCTCACCCTGATTGTCGGTATCATCGTGTCGATCCGCTTGGGGGTTTGCACAACACAACTCAACGCCTACGAGACCGCAGCGGTCGGAAGCACCGCAATACTCGGGACTATCCTTGCGGCCGTATCTCTGCTGGGCGCGACCCTTCTGGGACTGGATTTCCCAATCGGCGTTCATGTGATGTTTGGGGCGATCTTTTTCTCTCTGGTGGTGCTGTCGCGGGTCATCTTGTTGCATATCGTGTTGCAAATCTACCGGACGGGCGACGCGCGGTGCCGCGTTTTGATCTACGGCGCAGGCACCACGGGGACGCAACTGGTTTCGGCCCTGCGCGGCCATGAAACGATCGAACCGATTGCTTTTGTTGATGACAATATCGCGCTTCAGGGGCTCAACGTCTCGAAGCTGCCGGTCTATTCTCCACGGGGCATCGCTGAACTTACCGTCGAAAAGCAGATCGACCGCGTGTTGCTTGCCGTGCCTTCGCTCAGCACCCCCAAACAGGCCCAGATCGCCCGGCGGTTGGAGAAGCTAGGTCTTGAGGTGCAGACCCTCCCCTCCTTCGCGCAGCTGATCGGCGAAGAGGCTTTGGTCGACAAGCTCTCCCCCGTCTCTCCGAGCCGCTTTTTGAACCGGGATGAGGTCACCCCTATGATCAACGAAGGGGGCGAGAGCTATGCGGGTAAAGTGGTTTTCGTCTCGGGTGCAGGGGGCTCCATCGGGTCGGAACTGTGCCGCCAAGTGTTGCTTTGTCGGCCCACCAAACTGGTGCTTTTCGAGTTGAGCGAACTGGCCCTCTATAATGCCGACATGGAGATCCGCCAGTTGGCCGAGGGCAGCGATATCGAAATCGTCTCGGTCTTGGGAACGGTGACGGATACCCGGCAGCTGCGCAAAGTGCTGTCGCAACACGGGGTCAATGTGGTTCTTCATGCCGCGGCCTATAAACATGTGCCCTTGGTCGAGGCGAACCCGTTGTCGGGGCTGGTGAACAATGTCCTCGGGACCCATGCTCTGGCCGAACAGGCGGCCCGGGCGGGGGTGGAGCGTTTCATCCTCGTATCCACCGACAAGGCCGTGCGCCCGACCAATATCATGGGCGGGTCCAAGCGCCTTGCCGAACTCGTCATTCAGGATATGGCGCGCAAATATGGCGGCCCGGGCGGTGTCATCTTCTCCATGGTCCGCTTCGGCAATGTTCTGGGGTCCTCCGGGTCGGTCGTGCCACTGTTCCAAGAGCAGGTCAGCCGCGGAGGCCCGTTGACGGTGACGGACCGCGGGGTGGCGCGCTACTTCATGACGGTCGAAGAGGCCGTGCGCTTGGTCCTACAGGCCGGATCGCTGGCCCAAGGGGGCGAGGTCTTTGTTCTGGACATGGGCAAACCCGTGCCGATCCTCAAACTGGCCCGGCAGGTGATCGAGACCGCCGGCTACACCGTGCGGGACGAAGACAACCCCGATGGCGATATCGAGATTGAGATCACCGGTCTGCGCCCCGGCGAAAAGATGACCGAAGAACTCACGTTGAGCGGTCTGCTGATCAATACGGCCCATCCCAAAATCTATTCCGCGCGGGAAAACGGGCTGCACGAACTCGAAATCGCCTCTGCCCTGCGAGACCTCCGTGAAGCGCTTGTGGGGAATGACGAAGCGCTGGCGCGTCAAGTGGTCTACCGCTGGGTCGAAGGGTTCGCCCCGCCTGAGGCGTTGCGAAAGTCCTCATAGCGAAGTGCATGGTAGTCTCGCTACCAGCGGAGCGCCGGGGTTAGTCGCGCAGGCTCTAATGATCGCAGCGGATCGACCTCCTGAAAGAGTAAATCCACCGCTTGCCGCTTGTGATTGCGGCCCATGCGGGCCACTTTGGCGGTATGGATAAAACGCTTCTTTCCCTCGGTCATGGCTATAGCGCGCGGGCCTTGGCGGCCCGGTTGCTCCCGCAGGGCTGGCGCATCATTGGCACGACCCGCAGCCGTGAAAAATTGGATGAGATTGCCGCAACGGGGGTGGAGCCGATGCTCTGGCCCGGCAGCGATCTGTCTTCGCTTTTGCAAGAGGTGCCCAACTTGTTGGTTTCTGCCGGGCCGGGGCCGGAGGGGGATCCGGTTCTGCTGGATCTGCAGGATGAAATCACCGCAGCGGCCCCCCATTTGCGGTGGGTCGGCTATCTGTCGACCACCGGTGTTTACGGCGACCATGGGGGCGATTGGGTGGATGAGACGACACCGCTCACCCCCTCCACCCGGCGCGGCGCGGCGCGGGTGCAGGCCGAGGCGGCATGGGGCGCGATCCCCGGCCTGCCGCTGCATATCTTTCGGCTCGCGGGCATCTACGGCCCCGGGCGCGGGCCATTCGCCAAGGTGCGCAAAGGTGCGGCGCGGCGCATCATCAAGCCCGGGCAGGTCTTCTCGCGTATTCATGTGGAGGATATCGCCCAAGCCTTGCACCTGTCGCTGGCCAAGCCGCAGCCGGGGGCGATCTATAACCTTTGTGACGATGATCCGGCCCCGCCGCAGGATGTGATCGGCCATGCCGCTGCGCTTTTGGGCCTGCCCTTGCCCCTGGCGGTGGACTTCGACAAGGCCGAGATGACCCCCATGGCCCGCAGCTTTTACGCGGAGAGCAAGAAGGTCCGGAACGATCACGCCAAGGCGGCGTTGGGCTGGCAACCGATCTATCCCGATTACCGCTCTGGTCTGGCCGCGCTGCTGGAGGCGGAAGACTGAATCCGAGGCACTGCCAGAGGCACTGAATGCGTCAAGACGAACACACGTTGGCCCATTTGCTGGATAGCATGGAGCGCGCGGCAGAGAGGGAGGCGGTGTCGATCAACGACGTGCTGCATGAGATCGGGGACCGTTCGATCACCCCTCTGATCCTGATCGTCGCCTTGCTGCTGGTCTCACCCCTGTCGGGCATTCCCGGCGTCTCGACCCTCGCGGCGGTGACAATCATCCTGCTGGCCGTGCAGGCGGTGACCGGGCGGCGCAGGCTATGGATGCCGCAATTTCTGCTGCGCCGCGAGGTCGCAGGCCATCGGTTGAGCGGCTGCGTGCGCTTTCTGCGCCGCCCTTGCGCCTTCGTCGACGGGCGTTGCAAGCCGCGCCTTCAGTTTCTCACCACCGGGCCGATGCGGTTCATCACACTGGTGGTGGTCACGATCATCCCGCTCGGCTGGCCCTTTATGGAGGTGCTGCCAATGATGTCATCGCTGGGGGCGGGAACCGTTGCCCTCTTGGTGTTTGGGCTGTTCACCCGCGACGGGCTTTTCGTGCTTTTGGGCTATGTCTGTGTGGTGATCACCTTGGTTGCGGGCGGCCTGCTGGTGCTAACCGCCGCCAGTTAGGCGCGCTGCGCGTCCAAGTCACCGATCCCCAGCACTTCGAGCACCTTGGCGGCGATCTGTTCGGCGTTCATCCCCGCCACGGCATACATATCCGCCGGGCTGGCCTGATCGATGAAGGTATCGGGCAGCACCATGGAGCGGAACCTGAGCCCCTTGTCGAACACCGCCTCATCCGCCAGCAGCTGTGCGACATGGCTGCCGAAACCGCCCACGGCGCCCTCTTCGATGGTGATCAGCGCCTCGTGGTCATGGGCGAGCTTGAGGATCATCTCACGGTCCAGCGGCTTGGCGAAGCGGGCATCGGCGATGGTGGGGGTGATGCCCTTGGCCCGAAGCTGTTCGGCGGCCTTCTCGACCTCTTCCAAACGCGTGCCGAAGGACAAAAGCGCGACCTTGCTGCCTTCGCGGATCATCCGGCCCTTGCCGATTTCCAGCGGCGTGCCGCGCTCCGGCATTTCGACCCCGCGGCCTTCGCCCCGCGGATAGCGAAAGGCGATGGGGCCCTCGTCATGGGCGGCAGCGGTGGCGACCATATGGCGCAACTCGGCCTCGTCTGCGGCTGCCATGACGACAAAGCCCGGCAGGTTGGCAAGGAAGGCCACGTCGAAGGCGCCCGCATGGGTCGGCCCGTCAGCGCCGACCAATCCGGCGCGGTCGATGGCGAAACGCACCGGCAGGCGCTGGATTGCCACATCATGCACGACTTGGTCGTAGCCGCGTTGCAAAAAGGTGGAATACATCGCGCAGAAGGGTTTCATTCCCGCCGCGGCGAGGCCCGCGCAGAAGGTCACGCCGTGTTGCTCAGCGATGCCCACGTCGAAGCAGCGGCTGGGGTAGCGTTCGGCGAAAAGGTCAAGGCCGGTGCCATCGGGCATGGCGGCAGTCACGGCGCAGACTTTGTCGTCCTCGGCGGCCTCGGCCAGTAGGCTGTCAGCGAAAACGCGGGTGTAGCTCGGCGCGTTGGAGGGGGCTTTTTTCTGCTCGCCCGTCACCACGTTGAACTTGGCCGTGGCATGGCCGCGATCCCGCGCGGCTTCGGCGGGGCCGTAGCCCTTGCCCTTTTGCGTCTGGATGTGGATCAGGATCGGCCCGGTGGCACGTTGATGAACGGTGCGCAGCACGGGCAGCAACTGGTCCATGTCATGCCCGTTGATCGGACCGAGGTAAGAGAAGCCGAGGTTCTCGAAGAGCGTGCCGCCCACAGCCATGCCCTTGAGCATGTCCTTGGCCCGTTTGGCCCCCTCGCGGAAGGGTTCGGGCAGCAGGCTCACCGCGCCCTTGGCGGCGGCTTTGAAATCTTGGAACGGCGCTTCGGCATAGAGGCGGCTGAGGTAGCTCGACATCGCACCCACCGGCGGGGCGATGGACATCTCATTGTCGTTGAGGATCACGATCAGGCGTTTCTTCAGATCGCCTGCGTTGTTAAGCGCCTCGTAAGCCATACCGGCGCTCATCGCGCCGTCGCCGATCACGGCGATCGCGTCGCCCAGACCTTCGGGGATCACACCACCCAGATCGCGGCCCACGGCAAAGCCGAGCGCGGCTGAGATCGAGGTCGAGCTATGCGCCGCGCCAAAGGGGTCGTAGGGGGATTCGCTGCGTTTGGTGAAGCCCGACAACCCGTCCTTCATGCGCAGGCTGCGGATACGGTCGCGGCGTTCGGTGAGGATCTTATGCGGGTAGCATTGGTGGCTGACGTCCCAGATGATCTTGTCGCGCGGCGTGTCGAAAACCGCGTGCAAAGCGACGGTCAGTTCCACCACGCCAAGCCCCGCGCCAAGATGCCCGCCGGTTTCCGACACGGCCGAGATCGTCTCGGCCCGCAATTCGCGCGCGACTTGGGTCAGTTCGGCATCGGACAGGTGTTTCAGGTCCGCAGGGCGGGTGACCTGATCAAGCAGGGGTGTGGCGGGTTTGTCACTCATCGGGGCCTCTCTGGTGCCGCATTGGCGCATGTGCCGCCCGGCTAGCTGTCGCGGGCAATAACGAAGGCGGCAGCGGCTCGCAAGCTCTGCGCCTCTGGTCCATATTCAGATAGGGCGTCGCAGGCCATGTCCACCAATTCGGCGGCGCGGGTCTTGGCCCCGACCAGCCCAAGGTGGGACACGAAAGTGGCCTTGCCCGCCGCGTCGTCCTTGCCGACCGCCTTGCCCACCGTTTCGGCGTCGCCTTCGACATCGAGAATGTCATCGGCGATCTGAAAGGCGAGGCCGAGGTGTTTGGCGTAAGCGCCAAGGGCGGTGGCATCGGCACCCGCCATCCGTGGCCCGGCCATGGCGGACCATTCGATCAAGGCACCGGTCTTGCCCGCCTGAAGCGCCGTGATCTCGGCCAGCGACAGCGGTGCGGGGGCGGTTTCGGCGGCGATGTCCAGCGCTTGGCCGCCGACCATGCCGCCGACGCCTGCCGCTTGGGCGAGGCTGGTCATCAAGGTCAGCCGTGCCTCCGCCGGGCAGGGCGCTTTGCCGAGCAGTTCAAAGGCCAGCGTTTGCAGCGCGTCACCGGCCAGAACGGCGGTGGCCTCGTCCCATTTGCGGTGCACTGTGGGCTGGCCCCGGCGCAGATCGTCGTCATCCATGCAGGGCAGGTCGTCATGCACCAGCGAATAGGCATGCAGCGCCTCGATAGCTGCCGCCGCAGGGGCGGCCATGCCGGGGGCGATGCCGTGCAGCCGGGCGGACTCGATCACCAGAAAGCCGCGCAGCCCCTTGCCGCCGCCGCAGGCATAGCGCATCGCCTCGGCCACAGGGCCGTCATGCGCGCCGAGTGCTGTGTCGATCTGCGCTTGCGACAGATCGCGGGCATGGGTGAGCGCCTCTGCCAAGGGACGGGGGGTGATCTCTTGCATGTGGGCGGTCAAAGCCCTTCGACGGGTTTCAGCCCATTCGGGTTGCCATCGCCGTCAAGCGTGATCGCGGCGACCTTCTCTTCGGCCTCTTTCAGCTTGGTCTCGCAGCGTGCCTTCAGCTTGGCCCCGCGTTCGTAAAGCGCGATGCTCTCGTCCAATGCGACATTGCCGTTTTCAAGCTGGCCCAAGACTTTTTCAAGCTCGGCCATGGCGGTCTCAAAGTTCATCTCTTCTACGGGTGTGTCGGACATTGCGCGCCTCGTTGTCGGAATTTCGCGCGACAATAGAACTTCGCGCCGCGCATTGCCAGCGGGCTGGCCCCATGAATTTTACCTATGTGTTTCGCTGAAAGGGCCGGATCAGTCCGGGGCCAGCATATAGCCCGCGCCGCGCACGGTTTGCAGGTATTGCGGCTGTTTCGGATCGCTCTCGATCTTGCGGCGCAGGCGGGTGATTTGAACATCGACCGCGCGTTCCTGCGCCTGCCCCCGGTCGCGGCCCAGTTCCTCGACCAATTTGGCACGGCTGAGCGCGACACCGGGCTGAGCGGCGAAGATTTTCATCAGCTGCACCTCGGTCGCGGTGAGGCGCACCAGATCGTCGCCCTGCCACATTTCGCCCCGCTCCATGTCATAGCGGATCACGCCGAGCGACAGCACCTTTGGCGCGGTGTCGGCGGCAGAGGTGTCGGGCATTCGGCGCAGGATGGCGTTGATGCGCAGCAGCAGTTCTTTCGGCTCAAAGGGTTTGGGCAGGTAGTCATCCGCCCCAGCCTCCAGCCCTTCGATGCGGTTGTCGGTCTCGCCCTTGGCGGTCAGCAACAGGATCGGCGTTTGCAGAGTTTCGCGCAAAGCGCGGGTCAGGGCCATGCCGTCTTCGCCGGGCATCATCACGTCAAGCACGATGAGGTCGAACTCCAACCCCGCCAGCACCCGCCGCGCATGGGCCGCATCGCGGGCCGTGCTGACCAAAAAGCCGTTCCGCATCAGGAACTTCTTCAACAGGCTGCGGATCCGCTCATCGTCGTCGACGACCAGCAGGTGCGGGTCGAGATCGTTCATGGGGCGCTTTCGCGCAGCCGGTCAAAGCTCTGGCGCATTTCGGGGTCCATCATGGCCTCCAATACCGTTCTGAAACCGGCCACGGCTTCGGGTCCGGCGGTGCGAAAGGCCAACCGCATGCGCGCGCGCTGAGCGTCTGATAGCTCCTGTTCCAGGTTGCGACCCTCGTCGGTCAGGAACAGATGCCGCTCGCGCTTGTCATTGCGGCCAACCTTGCTCTGTACCAGACCATCGGCGATCAACGTGCGCAAGACACGGTTGAGCGATTGTTTCGTGACCCCAAGGATATTGAGCAGGTTGTTCACCGTCGTGCCGGGGGCGCGGTTGATGAAGTGGATGGCGCGGTGATGCGCGCGGCCATAGGCCATATCGGCCAGAATCCGGTCGGGATCGGCAGTGAAACCGCGATAGGCAAAGAACATCGCCTCGATCCCCTGCCGCAGTTGTTCGTCCGTCAAAAACAGCAGGCTGTCGCCGCTGCTAGGGGCCATCATGCGCCCGTCAGCCATAGTAAGTCTCATTCTCTCTCGGGCCTGTTGGGGATCAGTTTACGTCAGCGTTGTTGACATTCCAATAGTGAAAGGCTATCGAATCTCGTGTTTTGCGCAATTAAATGTCTGCATCTGCCGATTGTTGCGCAATTTTTGAAAAGATAGCGCGTCATTTGGAGGGGAAACACCATGGCAGGCGGATATGACAACCGGGATGGGCACATCTGGATGGATGGCGAAATGGTGGATTGGCGCGAGGCCAATGTCCACATCCTGACCCATGCGATGCACTATGCGTCTTCGGTGTTCGAGGGCGAGCGCGCCTATAACGGCAAAATCTTCAAAAGCCGGGAGCATTCCGAGCGGCTCAAGCGCTCGGCTGAGATGATCGACTTTGAGATCCCCTACACCATTGATGAGATCGAAGCTGCCAAGGCCGAAGTCCTCGCCGCCTCGGGTCTGCAAGACGCCTATGTGCGTGCGGTCGCTTGGCGTGGTGTGGGCGAAGACATGGGTGTCGCCTCGGCCCGCAACCCGGTCCGCATGGCCATCGCGGCATGGGAATGGGGTGCCTATTACGGTGACGCCAAGATGAAGGGCGCCAAGCTCGACATCTCCAAATGGAAGCGCCCCTCGCCTGAGACGATCCCGAGCCATGCCAAAGCGGCGGGTCTCTATATGATCTGCACCATGTCCAAACATGCGGCCGAGGCGAAGGGCTGCTCGGACGCGATGATGTATGACTACCGCGGCTATGTGGCCGAGGCGACAGGCGCGAATATCTTCTTCGTCAAGGATGGCGAAGTGCACACGCCGACGCCCGATTGCTTCCTCAACGGCATCACCCGGCAGACCGTCATCGACATGCTGCGCGAGAAGAACATCAAGGTCCACGAGCGCCACATCATGCCCGAGGAACTGGAAGGTTTCGAGCAGTGCTGGCTGACCGGCACCGCCGCCGAAGTGACCCCGGTGGGTCAGATCGGCGACTGGAACTTTGAGGTCGGCGCGCTGACTCGTGAGATCGCCTTGGACTATGAAAAGCTGGTGCGCAGCTAAACGCTGCCGCTGAACTTTGCCAAAGTTACGCCGCCGTCCTGCAAACCCTTGCGGACGGCGGTTGCGATTTGAACGGCCTCTGCGGTGTCGCCATGCAGGCAGATCGTGTCGATCCGGCTGGGGATGTGCTTGCCGCTCTCGGTGATGATCGCGCCTGCCTTCACCATTTCAACCATCCGCGCCGCTGCCGTTTCCGCGTCGTGGATCACCGCGCCGGGCTTGCTGCGGTCGACCAGCGTCGCGTCGTCGTTATAAGCGCGGTCGGCGAAAATCTCCCCGGCCCATTTGCAGCCCAGTGATTTCACCGCCCGTTCCTGCGCCGTGGCAGCAAGGACCATGACGATGAGGTCGGGCGCCACGCTCAGCGCCGCCTCATAAAGGTCGCGGGCCAGTTCCTCATCCTCCGACGCCATATTCGCCAGCGCGCCGTGCAGTTTCAGGTGGCGTACCTCAGCGCTAACGCTGCGCGCCATGCCGACACTCGCGGCGACCTGATAGCGGATCTGGTTCTGCAAGGTGCCACGCGGCACTGAGAGGCGGTTGCGGCCAAAACTGGCAAGATCCATGAACCCCGGATGCGCGCCGATGCCGACGCCGTTTTCATGGGCCATGTGCATCGTCGCCGCCATGACATCGGCGTCGCCCGCATGCCCGCCACAGGCGATATTGGCCGAGGTTACGACGCGCAGAAGCGCCGCGTCGTCGCCCATTTTCCAAGGGCCAAAGCTTTCGCCCATGTCGGCGTTGAGATCGACGGTGGTCATGTCTGCTCCTTCTCGAATGGGTCGGCAGTGGCCGAAACCACGCCGGAGATCAGTTGATAGCCCAAAAGGTCGCGAATCCGCGCCGGGTCGCGCAACAGCGGCTGGCGGCGCTTGGGCAGGGCAGCGAGGTCGGCGCGGTGGCGCGTCTCGGCGGCCAGCGCTTCGTCGAGGTCGACGAACGCGAATTGCAGCGCTGCCCCCGGCTGCGCCTGCGCCACGATGGGCAGGTCGCAGGGGATCACCGTGCCGATGCGGGGGTAGCCGCCGGTGGTCTGGCATTCGCACATCAGCACGAAGGGCGCGCCGTCGCCGGTGATCTGGATGTCGCCGGGGGTGATGACCTCCGACACGATGGTCAACTGCCCACCGGTGGCAAAACCTTCGCCGTCATGATCCATCCGTGCGCCCATGCGGTTGGCGCGCGGATCACGGCGAAAGGTGGTTTCGGTGAACCGCTGGCGGGTTGCCTCGTCGAAGGCATCGGTCTGCATGGAGGCGACGATGCGCACCTTCTCCGCCCCGAACCGGCTCTCGCGGGGCAGGGTGAGGCTCGACTCGCCGCCCTTATCGACCCCCAGCGGCAGGGTCTCACCACTTTGCAGCAGCGCGCCGATGCCAGCGGCCAGATGGCTGGCACGCGCGTTCATCACCGGCGCTACGTCAAACCCGCCGCCGACATGGAGGTAGCCATAGGCCCCGTCCCGCGCGCCGCCGATGGTCAGCTTCGCCCCGGCGGGCAAGAGGTGGCTGGCGTTCCACGCGACCGGCTCGCCGTCGATGCTCACCTGCATCTGCGCCCCAGTCAGGGCGATGCGGGTGTCCTGATCGACCTCGAAACTGCCGCCGCTCCCGGCCATCTCCAGCGCGGCGCTGTTGGGGTCTTGCCCCAGCAAGGCGGCCCCTTCGTGCAGGGCGGTCGGGTCCGCCGCGCCGCCGTGGGTCAGGCCAACGGCGCGATAGCCGGGGCGACCAAGATCTTGGATGGTCATGGCTGGACCGGCTTGAAGGATGGTCAACGTGCCGCTCATGCCAGCGCCTCCCGCTCCGCGCCGCCGGTGGGGTCGTCGGCGATGCGGTCGAACTCTTGCCGGGTGATGGATGGGAAGATCAACTCATCGCCCGGGGACAGCGGAAAGGGCATATCGCTGCCGGGGCGGAAGGTGCGAAAGGCGGTTTGCCCGATGTGCCGCCAGCCGGTGGGGGAGGCATTGGTGAAGATGATCAACTGCCGGATCGCCACCACCAGCGATCCCGGTGGCACCGACTTCGTCAGCCCCTGTTGGCGCGGGATGTCCCAATGGGGCGCCAGTTCACCCATATAGGGCTGACCGGGGGCGAAACCGATGGTCAGCACCCGCACGCGGGACTGCGACAGCTCGGCAATTGCCGCATCGGGGTTGAGGCCCGCGGCCTCGGCGGCCTCCTCCATTTGCGGGGCGAGGTCGGTGCCATAGACCGTCGGCACATGCCACAGGCTGCGCCCGGCGGGGAGGGCTTCGGCGAACCAATCGCGGGTTTGCAGCAGATCGTGCAGGCGGTCGGTCATCTTGGTAATGGCTTCTTGGGAGACCTCGAATTGCACGAAGGTCGACACCAGCGAGGTGCTCGTCTCACTCACCTCGGGCCAGTCCTGTTCCTCCACCGCCGCGCGAAAGGCGAGGGCAGCGCGGTTGGCGGGTTCGGACATCTTCTCGGCAAAGGTGACCAATAGGCCAGAGAGGCCGACACTGCGGATGCGGGGCCAGTCAGTCATTGCGAAGCATCCTTTCGTAAAGGCGCGGCAGCAGCACCGGGGTCAGATACATCGGCAGTTGCCAGCAGCCGATAAAGATCATCAGCGGCGCGATGACATCCGCAGGCAGCGCCACGAGAAACAGCGCGATATTGCGGTTGCCAGCGCCGATCGCCAGTGGTCCGGCCACGGCGCGCAGCGGGCCACGCCGGGTCAGCAGCAACGTGCCCGCCTGCAACAGATAGCTTAGGGCGAAGGCCAGCCCCGTCCAGCCCGCCACAGCCCATGGATCGCTGCCCAGCGCGGGGTTCAACGCCGCCATCAATCCCACCACGATGACCGAGAAGGCCAGCACCGACGCGCCATCCAGCGCCTCGGTCTGGCGCGGGGTGGGATGAAGCAGAAAGACATGACGCAGGGCAAAGCCCAGCCCCGTCGCGCCAAGGATCACCGCCAAGAGCCGCAGGGCGGCAAGCGCGATTTCCGAAGCCGGGCCGAGTTGCGGCAGGGCCGCCAGCACCGGCAAGACGGTCAGGGGAAAGGCGGCGGTGCCCAACACCATCAGCTGCATCATCCGCCCCGCGTCGAGTCGCATCAGCAGGGCGAGGTTCACGCTGCCGGTCAGGGCCGGGGCCGCCGCGGCAAGCGTCACGGCCAATGCCGCAGGCGTCTGCCCCAGCCCGGCTAGGACGAAGACCCCGAACAGCAGCATGGGCAGCAACGTCTGCAAAGCCAGTACCGAGGCCAACGCCCAGATGAGATCGCGCACCGCTCCAAGCGCCGCGCGATGCCCAATCCTGAGCGCGGTGATCGTCAGCAGCGCCGCCACCAACTGCGGCAGCCAGTCGGCCAGCACCGCCGCGACGCCGGGCAGGGCCAGCCCCGACAGCAGCCCGACGATCAGGCAGGCCCGCGCATGGCGCGAAGCCAGTCTCAGCATATAGCGCATGGCCCTTCACCGCTAAACCGGTGCGCTGCGCAGGTTTTCGGGCAGCCATGTCGCCACCTCGGGGAACCAGATCAGCACAAAGACCATGAAGACCATGATGGCAAACATCGGCAGCGCGGCTTTGGTGATATAGCCCATCTCGTGGTTGGTCATGCCTTGGAGCACGAAAAGGTTAAAGCCAATCGGCGGGGTGATCTGCGCCATTTCGACGACCACGACCACGAAGATGCCGAACCAGATCAGATCGATGCCCGCGCTGCGCACCATCGGCTCAACCACGGCCATGGTCAGCACGACCGAGGAGATGCCGTCGAGGAACATGCCCAGCACGATATAAAAGACCAAAAGCGCCATCAGCAGCTCGAAGCGCGACAGCTCCATCGCCGCGATCCCGTCGGCCAGCGCGCGGGGCAGGCCGGTGAAGCCCATCGACAGTTTCAGGAAAGCCGCGCCCGCGAGGATCAGCGCGATCATCGCAGAGGTGCGCATCGCGCCCATCAGGCTCTCGCGGAAACTGTGCCAGTTCAGCGAGCCTTGGAACAGCGCCAGTGTCAGCGAGCCGATGACCCCGATGGCGGCGGCCTCGGTCGCCGTAGCAAAACCGAGGTACATGGACCCGATCACGACCGTGATCAGCGCAAAGACCGGCAGCAAGAAACGCGAGTTGCGCAGCTTTTCGCCAAAGCTCATCCCGGTCTCCGCATCGGGGTTCCAATCCTTCGACAACATGCTGGTGACGGCGACATAGCCCATGAACATCAGCGCCAGCAGCAGCCCGGGCAGGACGCCCGCGAAGAAGAGTTTGGTGATGCTTTCGTTCACCGTCACACCGTAGACGATCAGCGCCAGCGACGGCGGGATCATCAGCCCCAGCGTGGCCGCACCCGCGAGCGTGCCGATGATCATCTTTTCGGGATAGTTGCGCGCCCGCAGTTCGGGGATCGACATCTTGCCCACGGTGGTGAGCGTCGCGGCGGAAGAGCCCGAGACGGCGGCAAAGACCGTGCAGCCGACGATATTGGTATGCACCAGCCCGCCCGGCAGTTTCGCGAGCCAGGGCGACAGCCCGCGGAACATGTCTTGCGATAGCCGCGTGCGGTAGAGGATTTCGCCCATCCAGACAAAGAGCGGCAGCGCGGTCAGCGTCCAGCTTGAGGAACTGGCCCAGATCGTAGTGATCATGGCGTCGCCCACGGGGCGGGTGGTGAAAAGCTCCATCCCGACCCAGGCCACGCCCATCAGGGCGAGGCCAACCCAGACACCGGTGCCGAGGAGGAAGAAGAGAACGATCAGAAACAGGGTAATGGCATAGATCTCGGTCATGGCGTCATTCCCCGAAGCTTTGATCGACTAGGTCACGGGTGACGCGGTGGTCGCCCTTGAAGATGAGGTGCAAAAGATTGTCGGTCAGCGCGATGGCAAGGATGCCGCCGCCGATGACCATGACGGATTGCGGTATCCAGAGTGCGGTGGCGTCTTGGTCTTGGCTGACTTCGTTGAACTTCCACGACCAGTAGACGAACCAATAGGCGTAGTAAGTAAAGTACCACGCGACCGCAGCCGCCACGGCGAAACACCAGATATCCAGCAGCCGCCTCCCGCCCGCGCTCAGCGCGTTAAGCAGGATCGACACGCGGATATGCGAGCCGCGGTTGAGCGCATTGGCGAAGGCAAGGAAACTGGCCCCGGCCATGGCATAGCCCGCATAGCTGGCAGCGCCCGGAAAGACATTGCCGGTCCAGCGGGCGACCATCTGGGCCACGATCAAGGTAAGGATGGCCACCAGACAGAGCGCGGCAAGCGCCCCCGCCCCGGTATATAGCCCGTCCAATAGTCTGCGCAGCGCCTTCATGCGGCTCTCCCTCCGTCAAGTCATGCCCGGGCATGAGAACGGCGGCCCGGGTGACGGGCCGCCGCAGGTTTCGTGATTATTGCATCGCCTTGTAGTCGTCGACGATCGCCTGACCGTCTTCGCCCGCGGCTTCGAGCCACTCTTGCGTCATGGTCTCACCCACTTCGCGCAGGCCCGACATCAGCTCTTCGCTGGCCGGTTCCACGTTCATGCCGCCTTCGCGCAGCCCGTCATAGGTGAACTGGGTGTAGTCCTTGGAGGCTTGCAGGCCGCGCTCTTCGGCCTCGGTGGCGCAGGTGGTGATCGCCTCCTTGTTGGCATCAGAGACATCTGCCCAGACATCCGCGTTTACCATCACGTAGTTGCGCGGCAGCCATGCGTCGACTTCGTAGAAGTGGGTCAGGCTTTCCCAGACTTTCTGATCATAGCCAGTAGCGCCCGAGGAGATCATCGACTCTGCAACGCCCGTGGCAAAGGCTTGGCTGACTTCGGCAGCTTCGATGGTCACCGGGGACATGCCGGTCAGTTCCGCCAGACGCGCGGTGGTGTTGTTGTAGGAGCGGAACTTTACGCCCTTCATGTCCTCGACCGAGTCGACTTCTTTCTTGAAATAGAGACCCTGCGGCGGCCAAGGCACGTTATAGAGCAGGACGAGATTCTGCTCTTCCAACACGGATTCAACCTTGGGCTTGGCGGCTTCCCAAAGCTGCGCGCTGGCCTCGAAAGAGGGCGCGAGGAAGGGGATGGAGTCAAAGCCGAAGACGGCGTTCTCGTTCTGGTGGCCCGAGAGCAGACGCTCGCCCAGTTGGACCTGCCCGGTCTGGATCGCGCGTTTGATATCCGCGCCGGCAAAGAGCGCGCCGCCCGGGTGTACGGTGATCTCGATCTCGCCGCCGGTTTTCTCGCCCACGCATTCGGCGAATTGCACGCCGTTCTCGGAGTGGAAGTTCGAGGCCGAATAGGCCATCGGCATGTCCCATTTCTCGGCCGCGAAGGCGGGCATCGCGGTGCCCAGCGTCAGGGCGGTCATGGCCGCGCCGGCCATCAGTCTTGCTGTCAGTGTCATATGGTTTCTCCCTTGTTGTTGCAGTCCCACGCTTGGCGTCATCCGTCGAAGCGTTGGGGGTGATACGGGGTCAGATCCGTGTTTGGCGTCTGCCCCGTGATCAATCCGGCGATCAGTCGGCCCGTTTTCGGCCCGCCCGTCAACCCGATGTGATGGTGCCCGAAGGCAGTGTAGACCCGGCTCGTCCCGATCTGCCCGATAAGGGGCAGCGAGTCGCTGGGGGCGGGTCGGTGCCCCAGCCATTCGATCTCTTCCTTGGCGGTGAGATGCGGAAAGGCGGCCTTGGCCTGACGGCGCAGTAGGGCGAGCGGCGCCTTGGACGCGCCCGCTTCCAACCCGCCGAACTCGACGATCCCGGCACAGCGCAGCCCTTCGGCCATGGGCGTGGCGACGAATTTGCCCGCCGCCATCATGGTGGGGCGCGACGGGCCGCCCTCGGCATCCTTGAAGACGATGTGGTAGCCGCGTTCGGATTCCAGCGGCACGTTGATCCCCAGTTTGCGCATGAGCGGTTTCGACCAGACACCAGTCGCCAGCAGCACGTCATCGCAGGGCAGGGAGCCTTGATCGGTGAGGACCGAAGTGACTTCTTCGTCGGTGATCGCCACGTCCTGCACCCCGGCCTGCCGGATGGTGCCGCCCATCTTCTCGAAGGCTTTGGCCAGCGCCCGGACATAGCCGCCGGGGTCGGCGATGAAGCCGTGGTCGGCCAGCCGTGCGATGCAGGTGATCTGCGGACCATAGGCCGGGTCAAATTCCCTGACCGCGCCGCCTTCGATGATTTCCGGCTCGAAACCCGCCTCGCGGCGCAGCGCCCATGTGTAGGCTTCAGCCTCAAAGGCCGCGCGGTTGGTATAGGCAAAGCAGTAGTCGCTGTCGCGGACCCAGTCCTCCAGCCCCAGATCGGCGCAGAGGGCTTTGTGCTGCGCCACGCTGTCGCTCACGATGGGCACCAGCCCGGCAGAGATGCGGCGGGTATCGCGGTCATTGGCGTGGGCCATGTAGCGGCGCAGCCATGGCAGCAGGCGGGGCAGATAGGGCCAGCGCAGGAACAGCGGAAACTCGGGGTCGCGCAGCATCCCCGGCGATTTGCGCAGCAGGCCCGGCCCGGTCACCGGCGCGACGCCCGCCGCCGCCAGCACGCCACCGTTGCCATGCGAGGTGCCGCGCCCCGGCTCGGCCCGGTCGACCAGTATCACCTCCGCCCCGGCGCGGCGCAGCCAGATCGCGGCAGAGACGCCGACAATCCCGGCGCCGATAACGACGACATGCTGGCTCATGGGTGGTGGCTTTCGATTTCGCGTTGGGTCATGGCTTGTTTCCTTTGGGGCATCTTTTACACAAAAAATCATCACGTCAACAAAATGCTGATAAAATGTCATCGTTAGACTTTCGCTTGTCTCGCCCTGCCCGCAAAGGCACCCTGCGCCCAAACGGAGGGCATATGACAAACGAGACGGGCGCGCGGCTGGGAATCCTCATGCTGGACACGCGGTTTCCCCGCATTCTGGGGGATGTCGGCCATGCGGGCAGTTGGGACTTCCCGGTGCGCTATGCGGTGGTGCCGGGGGCCACGCCTGAAGCGATCGTGTGCGACGATATCGAGCCCTTCGTGCAGGCTTTCATCGCCGCGGGGCGCGACTTGATCGCCGAAGGCTGCACCGGCATTGCCACCACCTGCGGGTTCTTGGCGCTGATCCGGCCTCGCCTCGCCGAAGCGCTGGGCGTGCCCGTTGCCGCCTCTGCGTTGGAGCAGGCGGGGCAGATCGCGGCCTGCCTGCCGCCGGGGCAAAGGGTGGGCATCTTGACGATCTCCGCGGCCACGCTTTCGCCCGCCCATCTACGCGCGGCGGGGGTGCCCGAGGGCAGCCCGGTGGTGGGGATGGAGGGCAGCGGCTTCGCCCGAACGATCCTCGGCAATCTGCCCGACCTCGACGTGGCGCAGGCACGAGCCGAGATGGTGCAGGCGGCGCAGCGGTTGGTGGAGGCCCACGCAGATGTCGGGGCGATCCTTTTAGAATGCACGAATATGGTGCCATATGCCTCCGATATCGCGGCGGCGACCGGGCGGCCCGTGCATTCGATCCACAGCTATCTCAACTGGTTTCACGCAGGGCTGCTGCCGCCCCGTTTCGGCTAATGTGGCAGGCGCAGCCAACCGTCGGTGAAGCTGACCTGGCGCACCCCAGCCAGCGGGAGGAGTCGTTGCAGCTCTGCCTCGAAGGCCGCTTGCCGCCCCTTGCCCCAGCGAACCCCGCGTTCGGGCCAGAGCGCGGTGACGTGCAAGACGTCCAGATCGCGATGCGCCTTCATATCGACCCGTCCCACCAGCCTGTCGCCCTGTAGCAGCGGAAAGACATAGTAGCCGTATTCGCGCTGCGCCTCGGGCACGAAGACCTCGATCCGGTAGTCGAAACCGAAAAGCCGGGCGGCGCGTTTGCGGTCGCGCAGGGCGGGGTCGAAGGGGCTGAGCACCCGGAGCCGTTTGGGCGGTTCGTGGGTAAGGGCGGGGTCATCTGCCCAGCCGGGGCGGGCAAAGGCGGGCCGCAGGCTGCCGTCGGCAGCCTCAATGTCGATCTCCTCCAGCCGCCCCGCGGCTTGTTCTGCCGCGCACCAGCCGCGCGCCTCGGCGGGGGAGATATGGGCCCAGAAGGCGGCCAATTCCCCTGCCGTGGCAAAACCCAAGCGCGCCAGCGCCTGATCGCAGCACCAGTCGATCGTCTGCTCTATGTCGGGGGCATGCGCCGGGTCGCGCAGCGCGGCGGGCACCACCCGCTCGGTCAGGTCATAGCGCTTGCGAAACCCCTCGCGCCCGGTGACAGCCAGCGCGCCGCTGCGCCACAGATACTCCAGCGCGGTTTTCGACGGATGCCATTGCCACCAGCCCCCGCTGCTGCGCGGCTCGTCCCGGCCCACGTCGGATGAGGTGACGCTGCCCTCGGCCCGGACCTGCGCGAGCACGTTTTGTATCTGTGTTTCGAAGTCGTGCCGCTGCCAATCCTTCCAGCGGCCCAGCAACTTGGCCGCATCGCGGGTTCGGCGCAGATGCCATTGCGGATAGAATTCCATCGGGATGACGGCGGCGTCATGGGTCCAATGCTCAAACAGCGCCCGGTCTTTTTCATAAAGCCGCTTGAGCGCAGCGGGGCGATAGCGCGGACGGCGGGCGAACAGGATCAGATCATGCGCCCGCGCCACCGTGTTGATGCTGTCGAGTTGCACAAAACCCAGATCATGGATCAGCTTGAGCAGTGCCGCGCCCTTGGCCGGGCCCTGCGGCGGATCGGACAGCAGGTGACGCGCTAGAAACAACCGCCGCGCGGCGGCATTGCCGAGCCTTGGGCGGCTCACCCCTGACGGCGGCGGCGGAGGGTGTCGCCCAGCGACAGTGTTGGCGTCAGGGTGATCTGGGTCTGCATTTCCGGGTCCGGCTCGGGCTGGGTCTGGTTGAGGATGATCCGCGCCGCGGCCTGACCGATCTCGTTCCGGCAAGCGTCCATCGTCGCCAATTGACGCGGCAGACCTTGCAGCAGCTCGACGTTGTTGAACCCGGCAAGGCCGATCTGACCGGGAATGTCGATGCCTTGGTCGATCAGATGCAGCAGCCCGCCCGCACCGATCATGTCGTTGGAGTAATAGAGGAAATCAAGGTCGGGTGAGCGTTCCAGCATCTCTTGCGTCATCTCGCGCCCCTTGGCCAGCGCGGAGCCGCCGGAGTAAAAGGCCCGGTCTTCGATCTCGACCCCCGCTTTGGCGAGCCCTTCGGTAAAGCCCTCGAACCGTTTGCGCGCGCGGTGGTCGAGGGGCATTTTCGTGCCCATGAAGCCAATGCGCTCATAACCCTCGCGCAGGATCGCCTGCGCCATCTCGCGCCCGGCGCGGCGGTGCGAAATCCCCACCATCGCATCGACGGGTTTGCCGTCGGTGTCCATGATCTCGACCACCGGAATGCCCGCATTGCGCAGCATGGCGCGGGTGGCGTCGGAATGCTCCAACCCCGCGATGATCACCCCCGAGGGCCGCCATGAGAGCATCTCATAAAGCACCCGCTCTTCCTTCTCGGGCAGGTAGTCTGTCACCCCCACCACCGGCTGCAGGGGCGTGTCTTCGAGCACTTGATTGATGCCGTTCAGGACTTCGGGGAACACCATATTGCCCAGTGAAGGGATCACGACCGCCACAAGGTTCACGCGCTGGCTGGCCAGCGATCCGGCGATCTGGTTGGGCACATAGCCAAGCGCCTTGGCGGCGGCGAGAACGCGATTGCGGGTGGCCTCCGACACGTCGCCACGCTTGCGCAGGACGCGGCTGACCGTCATCTCGGAAACGCCGCAAGCATCGGACACATCACGCAGGGTCAACGGGCGTTTGGGGGGTGTGGTCAATTTGGTTTTCCTGTTTGCCTCACCCATAGGTAGCGCGAAGCGGGAGGCGCGATCAAGCATTGCCGCAGCGCTGCTGCAAGGCGCAGTCATTCGGTTGCCAATCTGCCGATGACATCGCCAGACGCTTGCGCTAAACCCAAGCCTGTCGGCCCCGTGGCTCAACTGGATAGAGCAGCCCCCTCCTAAGGGGCAGGTTGCAGGTTCGAATCCTGCCGGGGTCGCCATTCGGCGCGTAGGGCGCTGCCGACCACCTCACCCCCTTGGGCCTTGAAATCCCCATCCGGTCTGTCAGATTGCCCCGGATATAATCAGGAATGGCAGAGGCTTTGATGAAAACAGGAACTTTTGTGATCGGGGCGGCCATGCTGGCCGTTGCCGGGTGTACGGTACCGGCGAGTGGGCCGCAGGGCGGCTCGGCCCGTGTGGGCAATCTGCCGGAGGCAGTGGTGAGCCTTGCCGCGCCGAACCAAGATCTGTCGACGGCGCGGTTGCTGCCGGAGGATGGCTGCTATTGGTATCAGCACAACGGCCCGGTCGAGACGACGCTGGTGCCGCTCCGGGCGGTGGGTGGCAATCCGATCTGCACCAAACGCCAAGCCTGACATAGAAACGGGGGCTGCCAAGCGGCCCCCGTTATTCGTTCCAGCTTAGCTGCTGGCAACAACGCTTTCTTCCGCCGAATAGAGATAGGCCGTCGAGCCGGTCTGCACATTCGGGTAGAGCTGGTTGATATGCGCCATGATCATCCGCACACAGCCTGAGCTTGCCCGGCCGCCGATGCTCTGCGGCTGCGGGGTGCCGTGGATGCGCAGATAGGTGTCGCGGTTCCCTTCAAAGAGGTAAAGTGCCCGCGAGCCAAGGGGGTTTTCCGGGCCGGGCGGCACGCCGTCCTCAAGGCCCGCGTAGAGCTCGGGATCGCGCTTGATCATGTTTTGGGTGGGCGTCCAATGCGGCCATTGCGCCTTGCGCTTGATCGTATAGGTGCCGGGCTCATAGAGATTGCCACGCGCGATCGCCACGCCGTAGCGCATGGCGGTGCCGCCCTCTTCAATATGATAGATATAGCGTGCCACCGCATCGACGTGGATGTCACCGACGCGCAGGTTGTCATTCGCCACGACGCGCTGCGGCAAGAAGCGCGGGTGGACGCCCCAAGGGTTGCTCGTCGCCGGGTCAAAGCCCGCCGGGGTGACCTGCGCATCCCAAGCGGCCTTCTCTGCCGCGCTTGGGCGCGTGCGGGCCATCAGGGGGGTGGCAATTGCGCTGGAAAATAGCGCCGTGGTGGTCTGGATGAAATGACGTCTTGTCAGCATGTGGTCGCTCCGTGGTTGACCTCTCTGCGCGGGGCAGGGTCGTATGCGTGTATGAAAGACTAACGGCCTTTCTCCGCTGGAGGTTCAAGGAAGAAGGCGGTTGCTGAAGATATTGTGATCTAAAACACACGGTTTTCACCGAAAAAACGGGGCGCGGGCAGGTGGGCGCGCGCCCCGAATGCTGCGGGGGTCGGAGGTAGGGAGGGCCCGGTCAGCCGCGCCCGCGGTAGGGCGGCACCCCTTGATCGGGGATCCAGACGCCCTCGGGCAGGGGGCCGGTTTGCCAGAATACATCGATGGGAATGCCGCCGCGCGGATACCAATAGCCGCCGATCCGAAGCCATTGCGGGGCAAGGAACTCGGCCAACCGTCGGGCGATGGAGATTGTGCAATCCTCATGAAAGGCGCCGTGATTGCGGAAGGAGGTCAGAAACAGCTTGAGCGATTTCGATTCCACCAGCCACGGGCCGGGCACATAGTCGATCACCAGATGGGCAAAGTCGGGCTGGCCGGTCATCGGGCAGAGCGAGGTGAACTCCGGCGCGGTGAAGCGCACGTTATAGGCCACATCGGCCTGTGGGTTCGGCACCCGCTCCAGTTCGGCTTCTTCGGGGCTGGCGGGAATGCGGGTCTCACCGCCGAGTTGTTTGAGATTGCTGTAGATGTCGTCGGACATGGGTGTCTCCATCGGTCAGACGCCGCGCTTGTTGCCCCAGATCAGGACATGAAGCTGCGGCAGGATACGGGGGGCGAACCAGTGATCGGTCATGGCAAGCTCGGTCAGCCAGCCCAAACGGTCGGCCAGCGCCTGCGGGTCCACCGGTGTGGCGGGGTCGACCTCGGGGTTGCCGGGTTGAAGGTAGAGCGGGATGTCGAGGTGATGGGCATGCACTTCGCGCGCCCAATGGTAGTCGATCTCGTCAAAGATCACGATCTTCATCACCTGCTGCCGCGCCTGCGCGCCGAGGGTCCGGCAGGCGTCGAATGCGTCCCAGTCGACACGCTCACCGCTTGATGGCGGCTTGGGGGAGAGCACAAGCGTATCGAGATCGGCAAACCATGGCCGCGCGATGGAGCCTTGGGTCTCACAGGCGAAGCGATAGCCCGCGGCCTTGCCCATGCGGATCAGCGGGCCGAAATCCTGTATCGCCGGGTTGCCGCCCGAGAGGGAGACGGTCAGCGGTTGGTCCTTGGAAAGCTTGCGGATCCGGCGCCAGATGTCCTCGGTCGACATGGGGGTCCAGCTATGGCGGTACTGGCTGTCGACGGCATGCAGGCTGTCGCACCAGCTGCACCGATAGTCACAGCCGCCCGCGCGGACGAATACCGTCGGCTCTCCGATCAGCGCGCCTTCGCCCTGAATGGTGGGGCCGAAAATCTCGGCAATGCGCAGGGTCATGGCCGGTATTCCGCCCATGTTTTCGGGGTCTCGCTGACCAGCACGGCAGAGGTCTCGGGCCAGCGGGCGGCGCACCAGTCGTGGAAATGTTTCGCCATGTTCTCGGCGGTGGAGGGGCCGTCCAGCACATCGTTCAGGTGCCGGTGGTCAAAGTGATCGTCGATATAGCTCTTGAGCGGTTTCAAGTCGTGGTAATCGCGCACGAAACCATCGGCAGTGAGCGTCTCGGCGGCCAGTTCGACCACAACGATGTAGTTGTGCCCATGCAGCCGCGCGCATTGATGATCGTCGGGCAGGTGGGTCAACTGGTGGCTGGCGGAGAAGTGGAATTCCTTGCGAATACGGAACATCAGCCTTTCCCCTGCGCGGCAAGGGCCGTGGTCCAATAGTCGGGGTCGGCGTAGACAGTCGGGTCTGTGACCTCGGCCAGATGAAAGGCTTCGCGCCGTTCGACGCAGGTGCCGCAGCGCCCGCAATGGACCGCGCCGCCCTTGTAGCAGGACCACGTCTCAGCGAAGGGCGTGCCGTGCTGCGCACCTTGGCGGACGATCTCGGCCTTGCTGTGCTCAACGAAGGGCGTGTGCAGCCGCACATTGGCATAGCCGTCGAGCGCGGCCTGCTGCATCGCATCGAAGGCGCGGGTGAAACCGGGGCGGCAGTCGGGATAGATGAAATGATCGCCGCCATGCACGGCAGTGGCCACGGCCTCGTCCCCCTGCGCGGCGGCAATGCCAAAGCCGATCGACAGCATGATGGCATTGCGGTTCGGCACGACGGTGATCTTCATCGTGTCTTCGGCGTAATGCCCGTCAGGCACGTCGATATCGTCAGTCAGGGCAGAGCCTGAGAGCGCCGCACCGATGCCGCGCATGTCGATCAGGTGAAACGGCACGCCCAATCGTTCGGCCGCCGCCCGGGCGAAATCGACCTCTTTGCGGTGACGCTGGCCATAGTCGAAGGAGACAAGCCGGGTGAGGTGGTGCACCTCGGCGGTGATATGCGCAAGCGACACGGAATCGAGTCCGCCTGAGCAGATGACAAGTGTTTTCATTTTGGGGCCCTTGTTTTGATGTCCGGGTAGGCTGCGACCGGATGGCGGGGCTTATTTCAGAATTTGCGCGGATTGCAAGCCTCACGCGCGGGCGGGCGGGCAGCCGCCGCAGAGGCAGGAGGGTTTCCGCCAAAACCCGATAAAATAAGGATTTTGGCCTTAACGATTAAACCTAAGTTAACTTTAGACAATGCCGAATTCGCGCTATGGTGGGGCTATGTTGAAAAGCACCCAAAGCGTCACGCTCGACGCCAGCCATTATGAATTGATCGAGGCGATGACCGATGAGGTGGTCATTCTTGACGCCACCGGCAAGATTGTCGCGGTCAATATGGCGTGGAAACTGTTTTGCGAAGAGAATGGCGGCGATACCGGAACGCATTACGTCGGCGCCAATTACTTTGACATCTGCGAAGCGGCGGCCATGGGTGCCGTGGTGCAGGCGGAAACGGTTCTGGAGGGGCTACGCCAAGCGCTGAAAACCGGGACTTCCTTTGAGGGGGAATACCCCTGCGATGGGCCGGGGGTGCGGCGCTGGTTTCAACTCAACGCCAACCGCCTGACGATCCAAGGCGCGCCCTGCCTGCTGTTGCAGCACCGCAATGTCACGACGCGCCGCATGGCGCATGATGATATCGAACGGGCCCATGTGCAGGCGGAAACCTTTGCCGCCCTCGTGGCCACCACGGCCGAAGCGATCCTGACCTATGACATGGAAGGCCGCATCATCAGTTGGAACCCGGCAGCCGAGCGGCTTTATGGCTATACGGAAGAGGAGGCTTTGGGCCAGTCGGTCGAGCTTTTGTATCCGCCGGATTGGCCGACGCGGGTCCTTGAGTATCGCGATCAGATCATGGCCGGCAAGCTGCGCCAATTCAATGCGGTGCGCGTGGCCAAGGACGGCACCGAGCGCCATGTCACCATCGCCTGCACGCCCATTCGGACACTTTCGGGGGATATCGTCTCGATCTCGAACATCCACCATGATGTGACTGCGACGCGCAAGGCCGAAGAGGTGCGCGATCTCGTCTCGCGCGAGGTGATCCACCGCGCCAAGAACATGCTGTCTTTGGTGACGGCGATGCAGCGGCAGACGGCGAGTTCGGCGGCCTCTCTCGCGGAGTTCAACAAGTCCTTCGGGGCCCGTATTCAGGCGCTGGCCCGCTCCACCGATTTGCTGGTCGATGGCGGCTGGTCTTCGGTGGATTTGGCCGAGTTGGTGCGCGCACAGTTGGACCCGTTTTTGCATTTGCAGGCCAAGGCGGTGGATGTGGATGGCCCCTCTGTCGCTTTGGGACCGCAGGCGTTGCAACTGATTGGCATGGCGCTGCATGAACTGGCGACGAATTCCACGAAATACGGGGTGATGAGCGACGGCTGCGGCGATATCCAATGCCACTGGTCCCATACCGAAAAGGGCGGGCTGCGTTTCCAGTGGATCGAGACCGGCATCACCATTGACCCCTCTGCCAAGAAAGCCACCGGTTTCGGGAGCAAGGTTCTGTCTGTATTGGCCCCCGCGATGGTCAATGGCGCGGCGGAAACGGTGACCAGCGAAAACGCCCTGACTTGGACAGTCACGATCCCTGCCGCGCATCTGGGAAAACTGGCCTGAGCGGCATCGCGCCTGTGGTGCTGCGCCGGGTTGCCGGTTGACCTAAATCACCCCTTTGCGGAACTCTCCTGCGCTGGAAACTTGTTCCTCCTTTGAGATGTCGTTCGAAAAGGCAAAAGGAGGCTAGGATGGCCGAAGGACAGGGCAAGACCGCGAAACTCTACCGGATGGTGATGGAACAGCACCTCTGTCCCTTCGGGTTGAAATCCAAAGACCTGCTGGAGCGGCAGGGCTACCACGTCGAAGATCACCACCTCACGACCCGCGAGGAGACCGATGCCTTCATGGCGAAAGAGGGTGTGGAGACCACGCCGCAGACTTTCATCGAGGGGGAGCGGATCGGCGGTTACGACGATCTGCGCGTGCATTTAGGTTTGGACAAGCCCAAGGAAGAGCAATCGGACACCAGCTATCAGCCCGTTGTCGCTATTTTCGGCGTGGCCTTCCTGATGGCACTGGGACTCTCTTGGTATGCATTCGGCAACATCTTCACACTTCGGGCTTTCGAGTGGTTCATCTCGATCTCCATGTGTTTCCTCGCCGTTCAAAAGTTGCAGGATATTGAGAGCTTTTCGACGATGTTTCTGAACTACGACCTGCTGGCCCAGCGGTGGGTGCCCTATGGCAAGGTCTATCCATTCGGGGAGGCGCTGGCGGGTATTCTGATGACCGCCGGGGCGCTGACCTGGCTCTCGGCCCCCGTGGCGATCGTGATCGGCGCAATTGGCGCGGTTTCGGTCATCAAGGCGGTCTATGTCGACAAACGTGAGCTAAAATGCGCCTGCCTCGGCGGGTCGAGCAATGTCCCACTTGGGTTCGTCTCGCTTACCGAGAACGTCATGATGCTGGGCATGGGGGGCTGGATGCTGCTCAAGGTCTACGGCTGAGTGGAGCAGAGCGATCCGAGTTTTTGGGCCTAGGGAGCTGTGGGGGTATCTGGTCGGGCTGAGAGGATTCGAACCTCCGACCCCCTGCTCCCGAAGCAGGTGCGCTACCAGGCTGCGCTACAGCCCGACCGATGTGCAGCGCAATAGCGCAGCTTGGCGGCTTTGGCAATTGGTCAGTTGCAGGGATTTTCTGTGGCGTTTGCGGAAAGCGGGGGTAATTAGGGGCTCTGCCCCCGCAGCCCTTGGCTGCTCCCCCGAGGGTATTTGAGAAAGGATGAAGGGAAGGGGGCGGGCGTGAACCCCGCCTTGGTTTCTTATAGGCTGGCGTCTAGGGCTTTGAGAATGGCGTCGCCCATTTCCTCTGTCGTGATGGGGGTGCCGCCTTCGGGGCCCATCAGGTCGGGGGTGCGGGCGCCATCGGCCAGCGCGCGTTCGACGGCTTTTTCCAGACGTGCGGCTTCTTCGCCTTGGTCGAAAGAGTATCGCAGCGCCATGGCGAAGCTGAGGATACAGGCGATCGGGTTGGCTTTGCCTTGGCCTGCGATGTCGGGGGCGGACCCATGCACGGGCTCGTAGAGGGCCTTGGGGCGGCCATCGGCATTGGGTGCGCCGAGGCTGGCCGATGGCAGCATGCCGAGGCTGCCGGTCAGCATGGCGGCGCAGTCGCTGAGAATGTCGCCGAAGAGGTTGTCGGTGACGATCACGTCGAACTGCTTGGGTGCGCGCACGAGCTGCATGGCGCCATTGTCGGCATACATGTGGCTGAGTTCGACATCCGGGTATTCTGCGTCGCGCACCCGTTGGGTGACTTCGCGCCACAGGATGCCGCTTTCCATGACGTTGGCTTTCTCCATGGAACAGACTTTGTTGCCGCGGCGGCGGGCGAGTTCAAAAGCGGAGCGGGCGACACGCTCGATCTCGCTTTCGGTGTAGCGCTGCGTGTTGATGCCGACGCGTTCGTTGCCTTCCTCGAAGATGCCGCGCGGCTCACCGAAATAGACGCCGGAGGTGAGTTCGCGCACGATCATGATGTCGAGGCCCGCGACCACGTCTTTTTTCAGCGAGGAGAAATCGGCAAGCGCGTCAAAGCATTGTGCCGGGCGCAGGTTGGAGAAGAGGTCCATTTCCTTGCGCAGGCGGAGCAGGCCGCGTTCTGGTTTCACGGAGAAGTCGAGGTCGTCGTATTTCGGGCCGCCCACGGCGCCCAGCAGCACGGCGTCGACTTCGAGGGCGCGGGCCATCGTGTCATCATGCAGCGGGGTGCCGTGTTTGTCATAGGCCGCGCCGCCGACCAGATCATGCTCTACGTCGAAGGCCAGATCGCGCTTTTCGCCGAACCAGTCGATGATGCGCGTGACCTGCGCCATGACCTCGGGGCCGATGCCGTCGCCGGGGAGGATGAGCAAGGATGGGTTGGCCATGGGAAACTCCTGAAAATACGGTTGGAGATTGGGTAGCCTGCGGGTTCCGGAGGGTCAAGATAGGGGGCGTCAGCGGGTGAGGTCGACCCAGACGAGGGCATGGCGGCTGGCGCTTTCGCCCTTGGGCCAGATGAGGCCAGCATCATTGGTTTCCCAGTGGCGGGAGGGAAGGATGTAGTCGACGCGCATCGGGCCGGTTTGGGGCCAGTTGACCGTGGGGCGGTGCGGCAGGGGGTCTTGTAGCGCAGGATGGGAGAGGAGGGCGGCAATGGCTTCGCCGCGCCCGTCGCCGCGCTGCGGGTCGAGATTGGCGTCGCCCAGTAGGACGAAGGGGGGTGTCGGGGGCGTCCCGATCTTTCCGGCGAGGTGGTGGAGCCAGAAGATGGTTTCGTCATGGTTGCGGCGGCCATTGCGGTCTTCGGGGCCGTCGAAGACCGGCGGGGTGGCGTGGTATGTCAGCAGCGTGACGGGGCCCTCCGGGGTTTGGATCGGCAGGGACCAGTGACCGTTGGAGGAGAGGCGCTGTGTGGCATGGGCTTCGGCGCCCGCAAAGGGGGTACCGTCGATCATCGGGTAAAGTGTGTCGGGGAGGTCGCGCCAGAGGAGGGTGCTGAAGTCTTGAAACTCGCCCTCTTGGATCGGGTGGCGTGAGAGGATCGCCATGACGCCTTGGCCGAAGAAACGGCCATAGCCTTGGGCGTCACGGGGGGTGCCGAGCCTGCCGTCACCGTCGAGGTCGACCCCGCTTTGGCGGCCTGCATTGGGCGTCGCGGCGAAGCGGTGGGGATAGGGCGCGCCGGCGGCGGAGAGGGCATCGGCGAGGGCATTGAGGGCGGCCTGTTCGAGATCGTAGTCGATGCCTTGTAGCGCGATGATATCGGGATCGGCGCGGGTGATGGTTTCGATCACGGAGGCGACGGCAGGGTCGTCCCCGCGTAGGATATCGCGCAGGAGCAGGCCCGGCCCTTTGCGCGACAATTCGGTGTTGAAGGTGGCGATGCGCAGCGGTTCGGCCTGCGCGGTGCCGGTCAGCAGGAGCAGCGCCAGCAGAAAGCGGATCAGGCGGCCTGCATATGCGCTTCGGCGTAGGCGCGGCGGCGTTTGTCGTGGATCATCTCGGCCACCCGCCCCATGGCGATGCCGCGCATGATCATACTGGCCGGAAGGAATGCCCATGCGCTTATTGTCCAGATCATGGTTTGATGATTGCTCAGTGAGATCGGATCTAGCAGATCGGCGGTGGCCTTGACCACTGCGGGGATGAAGAAGGGCAGAAGGAAGCCAAGCGCGATGTTGATCCGCGCGTCTCGTTGCAGCCGGTAGAGCACATCGCCCCCAGCGGTTGGATCGAAAAGCGGCAGGTTCACCCAGACGTTGAAGGCGCCTTGGCGTGCGGGCCAGCCCATGACGCGCACCAGCACCACGAAGGTCGCCAATGCGATGAGCGAGACCAGATAGGCCAGACCCGCCGCCGTGCGGATCAGGTTGACCGCCTCGAGAGGGGCGTCGGCGGGCATCATCAGAACCACGAGGCGCACCGGGGAATAGGGAAAATCAAGCGCATTGCCCAGTATCGTGCCAAGCGCGGTGAGCGCGCCGGTCAGTAGGGTCGGGGCCGTTTGGCCCCGCGCGATAAGCGACAACACGAGGATCGTGAAGAGCAGGCTGATGAAGCGCAGCCGATTGAAAGGCGGCGCGTCGCGGAATTCGACGATGCCGGGCTGGCGGGCGTTGTATTCCATGAAGGTCAGGATCGCCGCGATACAGGCGAGCAGCACGGTGATCTGGCTGGATTCCGCATCGGCCCCCGGCAAGAGAAGCGCCGGGATGGCAATCAATAGCGCCACCAATAGGCCACGCGTCGCCGCGCCTGTCATTCGTCCGATCACTGCTCTGCCCTTTCAAACTGGCCAGCCGCGATACGATGCCGCGTGCTTGTTCCAACTTGATGCCCCCGGTTGATGGGGTGTGCCTCATTCTGGTCCAATTTTTGCCTTCTTTCCGCACATGCCTCAAGGCTCCGCAGAGAGAAGAGCAGGATACTGGGGTATTTTGAGGGAGGGGGTGGTGCCTTCTTGCATCAATTCCGTGGCGGTTTGATGGCAGGCGGCAACATCTTGTGGGCGCGCGGTTTGCGCCCACAAGTTTGATCATGCAGGCCGGGCGTTAGACCCAAGGGCGGCTTTGGCCCAGCGAATCCTCGTAGCTGTCGATGGCGGCACCTTTTTCGAGCGTGAGGCCGATGTCGTCCAGCCCGTTGAGAAGGCAGTGCTTTTTGAAGGCGTCCACTTCGAAGGGGAATGTCTCACCATCTGAAGTGGTCACGGTCTGGCCTTCCAGATCGATGGTCATCCGCGCGTTCGATCCCTTTTCGGCGTCTTTCATCAGCACGTCGACCTGCTCTTGCGGCAGGGCGATGGGCAGGATGCCGTTCTTGAAGCAGTTGTTGTAAAAGATGTCGGCGAAGCTGGGTGCGATGACGCAGCGGATGCCGAAATCAAGGATCGCCCAAGGCGCGTGTTCGCGCGACGAGCCGCAGCCGAAGTTGTCGCCCGCCACGAGGATCTGCGCGTCGCGATATTGCGGTTGGTTCAGCACGAAATCGGGGATTTCGTTGCCTTCGCGGTCATAGCGCATTTCGTCGAACAGGTTCACGCCAAGGCCGGAACGTTTGATCGTCTTGAGAAAGACCTTGGGGATGATCATGTCGGTGTCGATGTTCACCAACGGCATGGGAGCCGCGGTGCCGGTGATTTCTGTAAACTTTTCCATCGGGGTATCCTTCGGAGAGTGCGGGAACCGCGCCGTCTGACGGCGCGTTCTAGGCAAATGGTATATCAGGAGGGCATGGCATGTCGTACCAAACCGGCACGAAGGTGGAATGGGACTGGGGCAATGGCACCGGGACCGGCAAGATCGTCAGGAAATACACGCAGAAGATCACCCTGAAGCTGCAGGGCAGCGAGGTGACCCGCAAGGCGAGCGATGACGAACCGGCCTATAAGATCGAACAGGACGACGGCAGCGAGGTGCTGAAGTCCGGCAGCGAGCTGCGCAAGGCCGACTGAGCCCTGCGCAACGCGCCCGGTATCCATGCCCCGGTCGCTCACGCCAGTTCGCGCAGGTCGGTCAGGTGACCGGTCAGTGCGGCGGCGGCGGCCATGCCGGGTGACACGAGATGCGTGCGGCCCTTATAGCCCTGACGCCCCTCGAAGTTGCGGTTCGACGTCGCCGCGCAGCGTTCGCCGGGAGCAAGCTGGTCGGGGTTCATCGCCAGACACATGGAGCAGCCCGCCAGACGCCATTCGAAACCGGCCTCGCGGAAGATGTCCGCCAGCCCTTCCTCCTCGGCCTGTGCCCGGACGAGGCCGGAGCCCGGCACCACCATGGCGCGCAGACCGTCCTTGATCTTCTTGCCCTTCAGCACTTCGGCAGCGGCGCGCAGGTCTTCGATGCGGCCGTTGGTGCAGGAGCCGATGAAGACGGTGTCGATCTCGATATCGGTGAGCTTTTGGCCCGGTTTCAGGTCCATATACTCCAACGCACGTTTCACGGCGTCGACCTTGCCGCCCTTGAAGTCTTCGGGCGAGGGGACCGTCGCGTCGATCGGCAGCACGTCTTCGGGCGAGGTGCCCCAAGTGACAACCGGCGCGATGTCTTCGCCTTTCAGCGTGACGACCTTGTCCCAATGGGCGTCCTCGTCAGAGAAGAGGGTTTTCCACCAGTCCATCGCCGCTTCCCATTGTGCGCCTTTCGGAGCGTGGGGGCGGCCCTTGCAATACTCGAAGGTCTTCTCATCCGGCGCGATGAGGCCCGCGCGGGCGCCGCCTTCGATCGCCATGTTGCAGACGGTCATGCGGCCTTCCATCGACAGGTCGCGGATCGCCTCGCCGCAGTATTCGATGACATAGCCGGTGCCGCCCGCCGTGCCGGTGGCGCCGATGACGGAAAGGGTGATGTCCTTGGCCGTGACGCCGGGGCGCAGCTTGCCGGTGATCTCGACCTTCATGTTCTTGCCCTTGCGCTGGATCAGCGTTTGGGTGGCAAGGACATGTTCGACCTCAGACGTGCCGATGCCGTGGGCCAGCGCGCCGAAGGCGCCGTGGGTCGCGGTGTGGCTGTCGCCGCAGACGACAGTCATGCCGGGCAGGGTCCAGCCCTGCTCGGGGCCGACGATATGCACGATGCCTTGGCGCACGTCCGAGACGGGGTAGTAATGCACGCCGAACTCGCGCGCGTTCTTGTCGAGGGCGGAGACCTGAATGCGGCTGTCTTCGGTCATCGCTTCGGGGTCTTCGCGGCCCTCGGTGGTGGGCACGTTGTGATCCGGCACGGCGATGGTCTTGTCCGGTGCGCGCACGGTGCGGCCCGACATGCGCAGCCCTTCAAAGGCCTGCGGGCTGGTCACTTCGTGCACCAGATGGCGGTCGATATAGAGCAAGCAGGTGCCGTCATCGGCTTCGTGGACGACATGGGCGTCCCAGATTTTATCGTAAAGCGTCTTGGGGGACATGATGGTCCTCTCCCGTGGTTTGGAATGGCTATGGGTGTGGCTGAGAGGGCTGGCTTATAGTCGGGCCAGAACGCTATGCGTCGCGCCGAAAAAGCGTTCGCGCAGACGCGCACGGTCGCAAAGATCAAACACCAGTATCATGGGGCAAGGGATATAGAGCCTGAGCGAGTCTCGCAAGGTGTCGTGATCGTCTTGGAGGCAGGGGGTAGGCTGCGGGTCATCTTGCCCCGGCGCAAAGCCTGTGCGACCGTGATCCTCCCTAGCTGAAAAGGCCGCCCATGATCCCTGAAAGCCACCCGTTTTCGAACTTCCTGCTGTCGCTTCAGGCTTTGTTCGACGGGGTGCTCGGCTTTGGGGAAAGCATTTTGAGCCCCGGCTGGCGGCAAAACCAAATCCTGATCCTGCTGGCCTTGGTGGCGCTGGCGTGGGTGTTGCACCGGGTCACCGGCGTGATGTTGCAAAACTGGGTCCGCTCCCGCGAAGGCTGGTCCAAGTGGCAATTGCGCGTGGTGGTGCAGGTCAAACGGCGCTTGGGGCTGATCTGGTTCGCTTTGCTGGCGGGGCTGCTTTATCAGGTGATGCAGAACGTGACTTGGCCGTCACGGTCCTATCTCATCGGTTTGGCAGCGACGCTGGCGGCGATCTATGTGGGTATCGCTTTCGCCGCGCGTCTGGTGCGCAACCGACCCTTGCGGCGCATGGTGACATGGGGGCTGTGGATCTATGCCACGCTCTACATGCTGAACGTCGCCGATGATGTGGCCCTGTTTCTGGACGGCGTCGCGCTGACTGTGGGCGAATTCCGCCTCTCGGTGTTGACCATTCTGACCGCGCTGGTGGTGGTCGGCGCGCTTTTGACCATGGCGCGGCTGGTCAGCACGACCACCGCCGCGACGATCCGCAAGAACGAAGACATCAGCCCCTCCATGCAGGTGCTGGCCGTGAAGGGGGTTCAAATCCTGCTCTACGGTCTCGCGTTCTTTATCGGGGTGCGGGCCGTGGGGATCGACTTGACCGGGCTTGCGGTGCTGTCGGGCGCAATCGGCGTGGGCCTTGGTTTCGGTTTGCAAAAGGTGGTGTCGAACCTCGTCTCTGGCGTGATCATCCTGCTCGACAAGTCGATCAAGCCCGGCGATGTGATCAGTCTGGGCGAGACCTTTGGCTGGATCCAAACGCTCGGCGCGCGCTATGCCTCTGTGGTGACGCGGGACGGTAAGGAATACCTGATCCCGAACGAAGACCTGATCACCGGGCAGGTGGTGAACTGGTCGCATTCCAATGACTTTGTGCGGCTTGATATCTATTTCGGCACGGCCTATTCCGACGATCCGCATCTGGTGCGCAAACTGGCGGTGGAGGCGGCCAAGGGCGTCGACCGGGTGCTGAGCTACAAGGCCCCGGTCTGCCATATTGTGGGCTTTGGCGATTCGTCGGTGGATTACATCCTGCGCTTCTGGATCAAGGATCCGACCGGCGGGCTGACCAACATTCGCGGCAATGTCTATCTGGCGCTTTGGGATGCGTTCAAGGAACACGGCATCTCCATCCCCTTCCCGCAGCGCGAGGTAAAAGTCATCGAAGACAGTCAACTGGCCCTGTCGCGCGCCGCGGCATCGCGGGATATGCCTGAGTGAGCGGGGATTTGCGCCGTGGTTAACGCTATGGCTACGCGATCCATTGAAAAATAAACCCCGGGTCGCTAAATTGGGGCTGCTCGGCACCGGGGCAAGCGTTCAGCATTGATGGTGCTATTTACGAAGGAGGACAATGTCCTGTCTCTTAACGTTGACGCAGCGCAGGCTGCTGACCATGGGGCTGCAATGACTGCCGCCTCGCAAATCGCAACCAGCGACGACCTGCTGGCGCTTATCCTTTCCTCGCTGAATGACGACAAGGCTGAAGATATCGTGCAGATCGATCTGCGCGGCAAGACGGCCATCGGCGACTATATGGTGATCTGCTCGGGCCGCTCCACGCGGCAGGTTTCGGCGATCTCGGAAAAGCTGGCGCAGGCCGTCAAAGATGCCACCGGACGCACGTCCAAGATGGAAGGCCGCGAAACCGGCGACTGGGTCTTGATCGACACAGGCGACGTTGTCGTGCATGTCTTCCGGCCCGAAGTGCGTGAATTCTACCAGCTTGAAAAGATGTGGCTGGGCGGCGACGACGCGGCCACAGCGGCACCGCACTGATCCCGCTTTGCGGGCCTAGGTCATGCGGGTTCACATCTGTGCCATGGGCCGGCTTCGCGCCGGTCCGGAAAAATCCCTTGTCGATGATTATCTGACCCGGTTCGACCGGACCGGGCGCGGTCTGGGCCTTGGTCCCGCGCGCGTGGTCGAGATGGAAGACAAGAAGAACGGCGGCATGGCCGCCGAAGCCCTGCTGCTACGGCGCGCGATCCCCCAAGGGGCGGTGATCTGCGTCTTGGATGAACGCGGCAAGGTCGAAACCTCCCCCGCATTCGCCGAACGGCTTGGCAATTGGCGTGACGCCGGGCGGGGGGATTTGGCCTTTGTCATCGGCGGGGCCGATGGCATCGACCCCAGCCTGCGGGCTGAGGCGGATCATGCCCTCTCTTTTGGCAAGATGGTCTGGCCGCATATGCTGGTGCGGGGCATGCTGGCCGAACAGCTTTACCGCGCAGCCGCGATCCTCTCGGGCGGGCCTTACCACCGGGTCTGAAAGGGCGCAGGTCAGGGCAGCGGGATCGTCACCAATTCCGAAGACCAGCCGCTGACACTGTCGCGCGCTTGAATGCTGACCTCCGTCATCCCTTCGGGGATGCGCACGCCAGAAAGCGAGCGGGTGAAGGGCTGCTCTTTAACATGCGGATGGGCCAGATTGCGGGTGCCCAAGGGTTTGCCATCGGGGTCCAGAATGCGCCAAGCGTCGGCATAGTGGTCCCAGCCACTGTCGTTGTGCCGGATGGTGACGTCAAACTTCCACAAATCGCCCTGTCGATCGACCGTGACATTCAGAATGGCGGGCGGATCGGCGAAACCCGGCGCGGCAAAGGCCAAGAAGGCGAGAATGAGGCTACGTTTGAACATGGGACACCAATAAAACAACGAACTGAATATAGCGCATTTCGGAAAGGTTCCAAGGTAGGCGGAAGTTGGGCCCGGTGCAATTCACCCTGAAGCCGCAATTTAGTGGTGCAATTGCACCAGGCGCGCGGCAAACTGGCCAAACCCGCGCCATAGGCTCTATGCTGCGGGCCAGAGGAGGGACCGCAATGCAGATGCCAACACCCGATGCCGGGATCATTGCGCGCAAAGCGCGGGTCGTGGCGCGGCTGCGCGCGGCGCTGCCCCGCGATGCCGTGATCGACGATGCGCATGAGACCCGCGCCTATGAATGTGACGCGCTGACGGCCTATAAATGCCCTCCTCTGGCCGTGACCCTGCCTGCCAGCACCGAAGAAGTCTCGTCAATTCTGGCAATCTGCCATGAGGAGGGCGTGCCGGTGGTGCCGCGCGGCTCGGGCACCTCGCTTGCCGGTGGCGCCTTGCCCACCGCCGATAGCGTGGTGCTGGGGGTGGCGCGCATGGCCGAGGTGCTTGAGGTCGATTACGACAACCGGCTTATGCGCGTGCAGACCGGGCGCACCAACCTGAGCGTCACCGGCGCGGTGGAGGAGGACGGCTTCTTCTACGCGCCTGACCCCTCCAGCCAGTTGGCCTGTGCCATCGCGGGCAATATCGCGATGAACTCGGGCGGGGCGCATTGTCTGAAATACGGGGTCACCACCAACAACCTTTTGGGCGTCACCATGGTCATGATGGACGGCGAAGTGGTCGAGATCGGCGGCGGCTATATGGACGCGGGCGGGCTGGACCTTTTGGGCGTGATCTGCGGCTCCGAAGGTCAGTTGGGCGTGGTGACCGAAGCCACCCTGCGCATCCTGCCCAAACCCGAAGGCGCGCGACCCGTGCTCATGGGATTCGACGACAACGCCGTCGCCGGGGCCTGTGTCAGCGACATCATCAAGGCCGGCGTCTTGCCCGTGGCGATCGAATTCATGGACCGCCCCTGCATCGAGGCGACGGAGGCTTTTGCCCATGCGGGCTACCCAATGTGCGAGGCGCTGCTGATTGTTGAGGTCGAAGGTTCCGACGCCGAGATCGACCACCAGCTCGCCCTGATCACCGAGATCGCCCGCCGTCACAACCCGGTGGAACTACGCGAAAGCACCAGCGCCGAGGAAAGCGCCGCGATCTGGCTGGGCCGCAAGTCCGCCTTTGGCGCGATGGGGCAGATCAACGACTACATGTGCCTCGATGGCACCATCCCGGTGAATGAGCTGCCCATGGTGCTGCGCCGCATCGGTGAGATGTCCGATGACTATGGCCTCAAGGTCGGCAATGTTTTTCACGCGGGCGACGGCAATATGCACCCGCTGATCCTGTTTGACGCCAACAAACCCGGCGATCTGGAGAAATGCGAGGCCTTTGGCGCCGACATCCTGCGGCTCTGCGTCGAAGCGGGCGGTTGCCTAACCGGGGAGCATGGAGTTGGGATCGAAAAGCGCGATCTGATGCATGAGCAATACGGCCCCGCGGATCTAGAGGCGCAATTGATGGTGAAGGATGTCTTTGACCCGGCATGGCTGCTGAACCCGGCCAAGGTCTTCCCCCTCGACGTGACGGAAGGGCGACGCGGCAGCGGCGCTTCGGTGGCGGCGTGACGGTGACTTCCGAGGCGGAGCTGGCCGAGGCGATCCGTGGCGCAGATGCGCCCCTTTCCCTGCGGGGCGGCGATACGCGCGGCATGGCAGGGCCGGGCGCGGCGCTGTCGCTTGCCGGTCTGCGGGGGATCACCCTTTACGAGCCGGGCGCGCTGACGCTGGTCGCGCAGGCAGGCACGCCGGTCTCCGAGATCGAGGCCGCTTTGGCCGCTGAGGGGCAGCGGCTTGCCTTTGAGCCGATGGACCACCGCGCGCTCATGGGCCGCAGCGGCACGCCGACCATCGGCGGAGTCTTTGCCGCCAATGTCAGCGGGCCGCGGCGGCTTGCTGTTGGGGCGGCGCGGGATTTTCTCTTGGGGGTGCGGTTCGTCGATGGGCAGGGGGCCATCATCAAGAACGGGGGCCGGGTGATGAAGAATGTCACCGGCTATGATCTGGTCAAGCTCATGGCCGGGTCGCAGGGCACCTTGGGCGCGTTGACCGAAGTCTCGCTGAAGGTGTTGCCAAAACCCGAAACCAGCGCGACGCTCGTGCTGTCCGGGCTGGACGACGCCGCCGCCATCGCCGCGATGGCGCAGGCCATGCGCAGCCCCTTCGAAGTCACCGGCGCGGCCCATGACCCGGCGCAGGGCCGAACGGTCCTGCGGTTGGAGGGGTTCGAGACCTCAGTCACCTACCGGATCGGGCGGTTGAAGGATTTGCTCGCCGCCACGGGGGGCGAGATTGAAGTGCTTGCAGAAGGTAGCTCAGAGACCCTCTGGCAGGGTTTGCGAGATGTGGCGCCCTTCCATGGGGCGGCGGGCGATGTCTGGCGCCTGCACTGCCGCCCGACCGAGGCTCCGGTGCTTGCGGCAAAGTCCGGGGCGGAGGCGCGGCTTTATGATTGGGCCGGGGGGCTGCTATGGCTGCGGATGGCTCCCGGCACGGACCTGCGCGCGCGCTTGGGGCAGTATGACGGCCACGCGACCTTGTTGCGAGCCGAGGCGGCGGGGGCGCTGCCACGACAGGAACCCGAAGCCCCGGGGGTGGCGCGGTTGACGGCGGGGCTCAGGGCCAAGTTCGACCCCCGTGGCCTGTTCAACGTCGAAGCC
This sequence comes from Sulfitobacter sp. 1A13496, assembly GCF_043557225.1. Taxonomy (NCBI): domain Bacteria; kingdom Pseudomonadati; phylum Pseudomonadota; class Alphaproteobacteria; order Rhodobacterales; family Roseobacteraceae; genus Sulfitobacter; species Sulfitobacter sp. 1A13496. The sequence goes on from NZ_JBIFFP010000004.1 coordinate 189,973, forward strand.
TTGGCCAGCAGCGCATGACTTTGGTGCTGGTCTTCCTCACCGTCTTTCTGATCGGCCCCTTTCTGTTCAAGGCGCTGATCGCCGTGCCGCCTTCGCTTCGGGCCATCCGCGCGTTGGCGGCGATGGTGCTGGCGACCTTTCTCATCGCGCTTGCCCTGCGTTATGGTCTGCTGCGCTATTGGGGTGACAGCGCTTGGCTGTTGGGGGCCATCGCCTTGGCGCTCTGGGCCGCTTGGATCGGGGTGATTGCGCTGGTGGTCCAAGCGCTGCGCCGGGCCGATCCGCGCCCGGCAATGCGCCGGTGGAGCGGGGTGCTGGGGGCCGTGGGCACGACGGTGCCGTGGTTCGGCCTCGTCCTCGCCAATCTGATGCGCAGCACATAGGAACGGAGCCGCCATGCAAACCACCTTCACCCCCGCGCAGTTGCAGGATCCTGACACGCAGCGCAGCAATGAGATTCTGCGCGCCTGTGTGCACTGCGGCTTCTGCACGGCGACCTGCCCGACCTATCAGGTCTTGGGCGATGAGTTAGACAGCCCGCGCGGTCGCATCTACCTGATCAAGGACATGCTGGAGAACGACCGCGACCCGGATCCAAAGACGGTTCAGCATATCGACCGCTGCCTGTCTTGCCTCGCCTGTATGACGACCTGCCCCTCGGGGGTGCATTACATGCATCTGGTCGATCACGCCCGCGCTTATATCGAAGAACGCTACAAGCGCCCCATGGGCGAACGCGCCCTGCGCTGGATGCTGGCGCGGATTTTGCCCTATCCCACACGCTTTCGGCTTGCGCTGCTCGGGGCCAAGATCGGGCGGCCCTTTGCCCGGCTGATGCCCGACGCGCGGCTGCGCGCCATGCTGGAGATGGCGCCCAAGACGGTCCCCCCGGTCAGCCGCAACGACGACCCGCAAAGCTTTCCGGCTAAGGGCAAGCCGCTGCGCCGGGTGGCCCTGATGACCGGCTGCGCCCAAAAGGCGCTGAACACCGATATCAACGACGCCACGATCCGGCTGCTGACCCGCGCGGGCTGCGAGGTGGTGGTGGCCGAAGGGGCGGGCTGTTGCGGTGCGCTGACCCATCACATGGGCAAGACCGATGAGAGCCACGCCCACGCCGCCCGCAACATCCGCGCATGGCGGGCCGAGATGGACGGCAAGGGCCTGGATGCCATTGTGATCAACACCTCGGGCTGCGGCACCACGGTCAAGGACTACGGCCATATGTTCCGCAATGACCCGCTGGCAGAGGATGCGGCGCGTGTCTCGGCCCTTGCGAAGGATGTGACGGAACTGCTGGCGGAGTTGGATCTGCCCTTTGTCGAACCGGCAGCGCCGGGCATGGTCGTCGCCTATCACGCGGCCTGCTCGCTGCAACATGGTCAGCAGATCAAAGCCACGCCAAAGACCCTGCTGAAACAGGCGGGATACACGGTGGTGGAACCGGCGGACAGTCACCTCTGCTGTGGCTCGGCGGGCACCTATAACCTGATGCAGCCCGAGATTTCGGCCAAGCTGAAAGAGCGCAAGATCAAGACCTTGGAGGCCAAATCCCCGGATGTGATCGCGGCGGGCAATATCGGTTGCATGATGCAGATCGGATCGGGCACCGGGGTGCCGGTGGTGCATAGCGTCGAACTGCTCGATTGGGCCTGTGGTGGGCCAAAACCACCCGCGCTCAGCGCGCCTGCGCAGGTGCCGCGTTTGCGTTAAGCCTGCGCCGTATTTTCGCCGCAACTCCCCTATATCCGCCAAGGAAACAAGGTTTTGAGGTGCATTTTGCGACAATTGTTGGCGGCTATCTTCGGCGTCTTTACCCTTGCCACGGCAGCGCTGGCCCAAGACAGCGCGCTCAAAGCGCTCGACAACGGTGTGGATGCCGCCGCGTGGGAGGCGGTGGGCCGTCTCGACATCGGCGGGACCGGCTTTTGCACCGGCACGCTGATCGCCCCGCGTCTGGTGCTGACCGCCGCGCATTGCCTGTTTGACCGCGAAACCAAGGCCCGGATCGACCATGGTGAGGTGCAGTTCCTCGCCGGTTGGCGCAATGGCCGCGCCGGGGCCTACCGCGACATTCGCCGCGCCGTGGTGCATCCAGATTACGTCTACGACGGTGAGGTCTCTTCGGGACGGGTGCGCAATGATCTGGCGCTTCTGGAACTCTCCCGCCCGATCCGCAACACCACCATCCGGCCCTTCGGCACCGCCGCGCGTCCGCGCCCCGGCGACCGTGTGGGCGTGGTCAGCTATGCCCGCGACCGGGCCGAGGCACCATCATTGCAAGAGGTCTGCAAGGTGCTGGCCCAGCAAGAGGGGGTCTTGGTGACCTCCTGCGCGGTCGATTTCGGCTCTAGCGGCGCGCCGATCTTTAGTTTCGTCGCAGGCGAGGCGCATATCGTCTCCGTCGTTTCGGCCAAGGCCGAGGTTGAGGGCGCGCAGGTCTCGCTCGGCACCGCGCTTGGCGCGCCTTTGGCGCTGCTGCAAGCGGAACTGGTGGCGGGCAAGGGCGTGTTTCTGGATTCCAACCCCGCAGGCAAGCGCATCCGCGTCGGCGAAGAGCGCGGCACCGGGGCGAAATTCATCCGCCCGTAATTCTGCGCGGCAGGACTTGAAAGCGCGCAAACCCTTTCCCACATGAGCTTTGCCGAGGTGCCTCAATAGGGCTTCGGCGCTTGAAAAAACCGGGTCTGTCCAATGGTGGAAGGCCCGATATGTCAATCGCTCACTGATGAGGATGAACACATGCGTAGCTTTGATTTCGCACCCCTTTACCGCTCCAGCGTTGGTTTCGACCAGATCGCCAACATGATGGACCGGGTTCTGACAAATGATGGGGCCACCCCCAGCTATCCCCCCTACAACATCGAAAAGCTCGACAATGATGCCTATCGCATCTCGATCGCCGTCGCCGGTTTCTCGGACAGCGACCTGAGCGTCGAAGTGCGTGAGAAGGCGCTGATCGTTTCGGCCCGCAAGGCGGATGAGGATGAGGCCAAGACCTATCTGCACCGCGGCATCGCCACCCGCGCCTTTGAGCGTCGCTTCCATCTGGCGGACCACGTTCAGGTCATCGGCGCGGCCCATGCCAATGGCATGCTGCATATCGAGCTTGAGCGTCAGGTGCCCGAGGCCCTGAAACCGCGCCAGATCACCATCTCTTCCGATGTGAAGGCGATCGACAAGGACGTGGTTGACGCCAAATCCGTGAATTAAGCGCAACCGTTCCAGCGCTTTGTGAAGGCCCGCTTTTGGCGGGCCTTTTTTGGGGGCGGTCGCCTCCCAAGCTCAATCCTTTCGTGGGTGAATATCTGCCGAAGCCTAGGGGCGAAAACGGCGGCTTTCTGCTGCGCGGGGGGCGGGGTGAAACCAAGCAAAAGCTGTCGGGTTGAGTGGGGGACCGGGCAGGCGTGCCCGGACAACAGCGTGCAGAGTACCGCACGCGCAATGAAAGGAAGAACCATGACGACCTATGCAAATTCCCTACGCAAGCTTTCCCTGACCACGGCTGTCGCCGCTCTTATGGCGGCCCCAGTCGCCGCACAGACGCTGGACGCGGGTGTCGGCACCGATGCGACCGCCGATCTGGCGGGCACGGAACTGGACACCACAGCCGGGGCCGAGGCGAATGGCACCCTGACCACCGAACAGTCCATCGACCAAACCGCGACCTCGGACATTGATATGGATGCCGATATCGCGCTGGATGGCAGCAGCGTGGCCGTCGCCTCAGATGATACGGTCATCGGCACCATCTCGAACGCAGAGCCGCAAGCGGACGGTTCCATGCGCTATTCCATCGATCTGGCTGAGGAATTCGCCGCCGATAGCGACCGTGCGGTCGTGCAGATCGACCAAGATGTCGACGCCGATGGCCAGCTGCTCATCGGCATGACAGGCGACGAATTCGCCGCGGCCCTGTCCCAGCAAGTGAATGCGGACGGCGCGGCGCAGACCCGGACCAACTGAGACGGGTCACCCCAGGGCGTATCTCTCCCCCGCCCGAAAGCCGACAGCATGAAAGTGCTGTCGGCTTTTTCATGTTCGGGCTAGCGGCCATCGGGTTGCAAACTCTCCGGGACAGGGCTACTCCGAATTTGTTATGGTATAACATATCGAATCAAGACGCAGGCCAAACCACGGAGAACGACATGCCCCAAACATCCGCATCCCCGCTATTCTTCCTGACGCTCAGCGCGGGCCTTGCCCTTTCGGCCCCGGTCGTGGCCGAGACGAAAGAGGCATCGCATGACCACGATCATTCCCATGCGCATGACCACGCCCACGACCAGAACGACATCTACAAAGGCTACTTCGACGACGCGCAGATCAAGGATAGGCCCCTGTCGGATTGGGCGGGCGACTGGCAATCGGTCTACCCGCTGTTGCAGCAGGGCGCGCTGGACGCGGTGATGCAGCACAAGGCCGAGCATGGCGACAAGACGGCGGCGGAGTACAAGGCCTATTACGAGGTTGGCTATGCCACCGATGTGGACCGCATCACCATCGACGGCAATGCCGTGACCTTCTTCCGGGACGGTGATCCGGTGCAGGGGCGCTATGTCAGCGATGGTTATGAGGTGCTGACCTACAAGAAGGGCAACCGCGGCGTGCGCTATGTCTTTGCCAAAGAGGGCGGCGATGCCGAAGCGCCGGAATATATCCAATTCAGCGACCATATCATCGCGCCGCAAAAGGCCGATCACTATCACCTCTACTGGGGCGACGACCGCGCCGAGGTTTTGGAAGAGTTGACCAACTGGCCGACCTATTTCCCCGCCGAGCTGAGCGCGTCTGAGATCGCGGCGGATATGCAGGCGCATTAAGGGCGGCCCGCGGCATGACTGGCAAAAAGCGAAACCTGCGCAGCGGGCTGAAACAGCGGCGGCGTCAGGGGAACCCGATGGCGGCCTTCGACCAACTGCCGCCGCCCCTGCGGGCATGGCTGGCGCAGGCGGCGCTGCCGTGGTCGCCCCGTTCGGCGCATCGGCTGTGGTGTCGGGCGTTGCAGCGTTGCGAAGGTGATGTCGCGCAGGCGATCTCGCATCTTTCGCAGGCGGAGCGCCGGATGCTGGTACAGGACCGGCTGACGCAATAGCCCGATGCAAAACGGGGCGCGCCATGGCACGCCCCGTTTCTTTAACTTCCGCCGGTGCTTAGACCGACAGGCAGACGTATTTCATCTCAAGATAGTCTTCGATCCCGTGGTGCGATCCTTCGCGCCCAAGGCCGGATTGCTTGACCCCGCCAAAGGGCGCAAGCTCGGTCGAGATGATGCCGGTGTTGACGCCGACGATGCCATATTCCAGCGCCTCGGCGACCTTGTAGACGCGGCTGAGGTCCTTGGCGTAGAAATAGGACGCAAGGCCGAAGATCGTGTCGTTGGCCATGGCGATCACGTCATCGACGTCCTCGAACTTGAAGAGCGGCGCGAGGGGGCCGAATGTCTCTTCCTTGGCGACCTTCATGTCCTGCGTCACGCCGGTGACGATGGTGGGCCCGAAGAAGTTGCCGCCCATGTCGTCCTTGGCGTTGCCCAGAATGATTTCCGCGCCGTTCTCGACCGCATCCTTGATATGCTCTTGCACCTTGTCCGAGGCTTCGGGGTTGATGAGCGGGCCCAGATCGGTGCCTTCTTCGAGGCCGTCGCCCACCTTCATCTGGCTCACGCGGTCCTTCAGCTTGGCCGCGAAGGCGTCATAGACGCCCGCCTGTACATAGATCCGGTTGGCGCAGACGCAGGTCTGGCCGTTGTTGCGGAACTTGCACATGATCGCGCCCTCGACCGCCGCGTCGAGATCGGCGTCGTCGAAGACGATGAAGGGCGCATTGCCGCCCAGTTCCATCGAGCATTTCATCACCTGATCCGCAGCCTGTTTCAACAGGATGCGCCCGACCTCGGTCGAGCCGGTGAACGTCAGCTTGCGCACGGCGGGGTTCTCGCAGAACTCCTTGCCCACGGCCGAGGAGGAGGAGGATGGCACCACGTTGAACACGCCCGCCGGGATCCCTGCGCGTTCCGCGAGTACACCCATGACGATGGCGGAGAGCGGCGTCTCCGCCGCCGGACGCGCCACAAAGGAACAGCCCGCCGCCAGCGCTGGCGCGGCTTTGCGGGTGATCATCGCGTTGGGGAAGTTCCACGGGGTGATCGAGGCCGCGACGCCGATGGGTTGCTTCATTACCATGATGCGCTTGTCGCGCTGGTGGCCGGGGATCATCTCACCGTAGACGCGCTTGGCCTCTTCGCCGAAGAATTCGATGAAGGAGGCGCCATAGGCGATCTCGCCCTTGGCTTCGGCCAGCGGCTTGCCCTGCTCGGCGGTGAGGATGGTGCCCAGATCGTCTTGGTTCTCCATCATCAGGTCGAACCATTTGCGCAGCACGGCGGCGCGTTCCTTGCCAGTCCAAGCGGCCCAGCCCTTCTGCGCCTTCTCGGCTTGGGCAATCGCGCCCGCGACCTGCGCGCGGCTAAGGTCGGCGACCTGTGCGATGACATCGCCCCGCGCGGGATTGGTCACGTCAAATGTACCGTCGTCGCCTTCGACCCATTGGCCGCCGATATAGGCGCGGGTTTCAAGCAGGCTGGGGTCTTTCAGCAGTGATTTCAGATCCGTCTTAGCATCAGTCATGTCATCTCTCCGCTATTCTCTATAGCCTCCAAAGCAACAACGAGTATGATTGTCCAGTTAAGTTTGATCAAATCCGGGGTGGGAGACCCAAATGATGCTAGATGACGCCTATGCAAACGCTGCCTATATCGACGGGGCCGACGGCTTTCCGCCCCGCTGGGAAAAGGAGGCAGAGGCATTCCGCGCGTCATTGGGGGCGCGCGCGCAGCTTAACGTGCGTTATGGCCCTACGGACCGTCAAAAGTTCGATTTCTTCCAGCCCGAGGGCGTGTCGCGCGGCACGGCGGTCTTCGTGCATGGTGGCTATTGGAAGGCTTTCGACAAGAGCTATTGGTCGCATCTGGCCGCCGGTCCGTTGGCGCGGGGCTATGCTGTGGCAATGCCGTCCTATGACCTCTGCCCCGAAGTGCGCATTTCCGAGATTTCCACCCAGATCGCCGCGGCGCTGACCGAAGTGGCGAACCGCACGCAGGGCACCATCGTGCTGTCGGGCCATTCGGCGGGCGGGCATTTGGTGGCCCGCATGACCGACCCGCTGCTGCTGGGGGCCGAGGTGCGCGACCGGATCACGCGGATCGTGCCGATCTCCCCCGTGGCTGATCTGGCGCCCTTGCTGCAAACCGAAATGAATGACACCCTGCGGCTGGATGAGGCCGAAGCCGCCGCTGAAAGCCCGATCAAGATGACCCCGCCCCATGGTGTGGATGTGACCGTTTGGGTCGGCGCGGCGGAGCGGCCCGCCTTCCTCGAACAGGCCGAGAGTTTCGCCCGCAGTTGGGGCGCGAAACATGTGGTGGCCGAGGGCAAGCACCATTTCGACGTGATCGATCCGCTGTCAGAGCCGGACAGCGACCTGACCAAAGCGCTGCTGGGCAGCTAAGGTCCGCATTTTGCGGCAAATGCCTCGCCTTATTGCGCGTAAGGCATTTGCCGCAGTGCCGCGGAAACACTATGTCTGTGGGGCAAAGGCCCCTGTTCGGCCGCGCGACCTAATGGAAAGGGCCGAAGATGAGAATCGTTAAATGGGTGTTCTGGGTGACCGTCTGGGTGCTGGTGGGGGCGTTCTTCCACTATACGCTGCCGCAGACCGATATCGTCCGCGTCACGGACACCTATGAAAAGCGGATCGACTTCGGCAACAATTCGATCTTCTGGTCCGGCTCATCAACCGATAGCGCGGGACAGGCGGTCAACCGCGATGTCTTTTTCATCCAGACCCGCCGGGCCAAGGGCGATGTCATGGTCTACCGCAACGAAGACACCGGCTGGGGCTGGCCGCCCTATTTCAAGTTCGACACCGCCAACCTTCAGGCCGAGGCGGCGGATGCGCGCAGCACCACTGGCGCGCCGCAGTACTATGCGCTGAAGCACTACGGCTGGCGCAGTGAGCTTTTGTCGATCTACCCCAATGCCATTTCGCTCCGCCCGGTCGAGGGGCCGGAAGCGAGCAAGGGTATCCCCTTCGTGACCATCATCGTGCTGACCCTCGCCGCGGCGCTGTTCTATGCGATCTGGGTGCGCTGGCGGCGGTTCCGCCGCGCGCGGCTCGACCCCAAGATCGAGGCGATCGAGGATGACATCGCCGCGCGCCGGGGCCGTTTTGCCCGTTGGCGCGCCGAGCGGCGCGCGCGCAAGTAACCTCACCACGAACTGTCAGCGCTGAGCGGGGCAAGAAGCGCCCCGCATTCAGGTAAATTCTGGTATTCCATCCTATATGGACATCATCCTCGTCACCACGGTCATCGCGTCGCTCTTTGTCGTCATCGGCTTGGCCGAGCCCTTGGCCGCGCGATTGCGACTGCCGTTCAGCGTGATCTTGGCGGTCGTTGGCATCCTCATCGGGGCCTCGGCGATCTTTTTCCTGCGCACTGATCTGACGGATGCGTTGAACCCGGTGGCGGCGGCCATTCTTGGGCTGCCGATCCGGTCGAACGTCTTTCTATACGTCTTCCTGCCGACGCTGTTGTTTCAGGCGACATTGGGGATGAACCTGCGCCGTATGGTCGACGATTGGGTGCCCATCCTGGTGCTGGCGGTCGTGGCCGTAGTGGTGGCGACGGTTAGCATTGGCTACGCGCTGTTTTGGGTCAGTGCGATCCCGCTGGCGGCCTGTCTGCTGATCGGGGCAATCGTCTCAACCACGGATCCTTCGGCGGTGGTCTCGATCTTTCGGTCGATCTCGGCCCCGCGGCGGCTGGCGCGGATCATCGAGGGCGAAAGCCTGCTGAACGACGCCGCCGCCATCGCGCTTTTCGGCCTGTTCATGGGCTATGTCATGCTGGGCATTCCCGACCCGGAACTGGGCAGTGCGCTTGCGCAATTCCCGATGCTGATCGCAGGCGGGGCGCTGGTGGGCTGGCTGGGCGCGCGGATCGCGGTTTGGGTCATGGCGCTGTTTGCGCGGCATGAATTGGCGCAGCAGTCGATCTCGGTCGCGCTGCCCTATCTGGCCTATATCGTGGCCGAGCAAAGCGTCGGCGCGTCGGGGGTGATCGCCGTGGTGGCGGCGGGGCTGACGCTGAACCTCACCGCGCCGGGGCGGCTGCCGCCACAGGCGCTGACCAACCTGCGCGAGCTTTGGGACGTGTTGGCCCATTGGGCCGGGGCGCTCATCTTTATCCTCGCCGCACTGCTGATCCCGCGGTTGTTGGAAGAGGTCCGGCTAGAAGATTTCTTTCTCATCGCCGTGGTTGTGGTGGCTGCCATTTTCGCCCGCGCAGTGGTTCTTTTCGGGCTGCTGCCCCTGCTGACCACGGCCAAGCTTTCGCCCATGGTCGAGCGGCCCTATCGGGTGGCGATCCTCTGGGGCGGTTTGCGCGGAGCGGTTACATTGGCGCTGGCACTGGCGGTGACGGAAAGCGTGCGGGTGCCGGATGACATTCAGCGGATCGTGGGTATCTTGGCCACCGGCTTCACGCTCTTCACCCTGCTGGCCCAGGGTACGACGCTGCGTTGGATCATCGGGCGGTTAGGGCTCGATCAACTCTCGCCCATTGACCACGCGCTGTCGCGGCAGGTCATCGCCGTGGCCCTGCAGACCGTGCGCGAAGACGTGGCCCAAACGACAGAGAATTACGACCTGAACCGCGACATCGTGCGCTCCGAGGCGAAACGGTTTGGCGAGCGGCTTGAGACAGCGGTCAAGACAGCGGAGGAAGCGACCGATATCCTCGACCGCGACCGCATCGCGCTTGGGCTGATCGCGCTGGCGGGGCATGAGCGTGACACGATCCTTGCGCGGGTGCGCGAGCGGACGATCTCGGCCCGGATGGCCGATCTGGTGCTTTCGGATGCGGACCGGCTGATCGAAGGGGCGCGAACCCAAGGCCGCAGCGGCTATCAACGCGCGGCCCGGCGCAGCGTGGCCTATGGGCGCACATTTCGCGCAGCGGCGGTGCTGCACGGGCGCTACGGTGTGTCGGGGCCGCTGGCGCGGATGACGGCGGATCGCTTTGAAATGCTGCTGTCGCAACGGTTGATCCTGCGGGATCTGGGCACTTTCATCGATGGCCGCATTCGCCGGATCCACGGGCGGCGGGTGGCCGAATTGCTGCACGACCTGTTGGCGCGGCGCATCGAAGGGATTGAAACCGCGCTGGAGGGGCTGCGCTTGCAGTATCCCGGCTATGCTGAGGAGTTGGAACGGCGTTTCATCCGCCGCACGGCACTGCGTTTGGAAGAGCGTGAATATACATTGATGCGCGAAGACGGTCTGTTTGGGGCCGAGGTCTATACCGCCTTGATGCAGGAACTGGCGACCCGGCGCACCGCGGCAGAGGGGCGTCCGGGCCTTGACCTTGCCGTGCGGCGCGGCGCTTTCATCGAGCAGTTTCCGCTGTTTGCGGATCTGGAGGAGGGCGCGCTCAAACGGCTGAGCCGGGCGCTCAAGACCCGCTATGTCGATATCGGCGACGTGGTTTTGCGCAAGGAAAGCCCCGCGCGCAGCGTGTTTTTCATCGCCTCAGGTGCTGTCGAATTGGAAAGCGCGGGTCAGACTTGGCGATTGGGGCGGGGTGAGATGTTTGGCCAGATGGCGATCCTGACGAACCGCGTCCGCCGGGTGGATGTGCGCGCCATCGCGCCGACCACGCTTTTGGTTCTGGACGAGGACCGGTTCCGGCGCCTGCTGGAACGGAGCGCGGCCCTGCGCGAGGCGGTGCGTGCCAGTGCGGAGAAGCGCGGGATCGATCCGGTGGATCTGGTCTCGGGCGGGCGGGGGTAGCTCGGCGCGTCAAACGCTGGTGGGGCGTTTGGGGGCAGTGTGGTGCAGGGTATTTGAGAAAGGATGAAGATAGGGAGGTGCGGCCGGTAGAGGCGGCCGCACCTTTGGCTGGGGTTAGTCGTCGGGGGTGATTTCGCCGGTGGTGGCGTCGATCAGAAGTTCGCGTTCGCCGGTGGCGTCGGTCAGTTCGACTTCATAGACCATGCGGTCATCTTCATCGTCGAGCGAGACTTCCTCGATCCATGTGCCGTCTTGGCCTTCCAGCTCGGTCAGTGCGGTCATCAGCACATCGCGGGCCGTGCCAGCGGCGCGCAATTCGTCCTCTTGGAAGAGGCCGCTGAGGAAGCTTGTGAGCTGCTCTTCGGACTGCTTCATCACATCGCCGGTGGCGGCGTTGACGGTGACTTCGTACACGGATTCGCCGCGGACGAGGTCGATCTCATAGACCAGCGCGTCGCCTTCGGTTTCGATTTCGGCCTCCAGCACGCCGCCGTCGCTGCTGCTTTGCGCGGATTTAATGGCTTGGGACATGCTGATGCGCTCGGCCTCGGGGGCGGTCTCTTGCGCGAAGAGGGCCGCGGGGGCGAGCAGGAGCGATGTGGCGAGGGCGGTGAACTTATGTGTCATGGAAAACCTCTTGCGTTGTGGTGCGTCCGGCCGCGGGGCGGCGTTCTTGGTTCAACGTTTGGCGCGGGGGGCTGTTCCAGACGGTAGGGGCGGGCGGCGCTAATCTGCGAAGAGGCCTGCGGGCTGGACGATCGCGCGGGCCTCGTCTTGGGTCACCTTAAGAAAATGGGCGAGGGCTGCGGCGTTGGTTTCGGGGTTGGCGTATTCGGAGAGGCGGCTGTAGTTTGCGAATTGGGCGTCGCGGATTTGGTCGACCTCATGCAGCATGTTCCCGCGGATCGTGGGGAGCAGGCGGGACAGGTTTTCTTGCGATGTTTGCGCGCCGCTGAGGCCGATGCGCCGGGCGTGGCCGCTGAGATAGGTGTCGGTCAGTTTGCATTCGACTTCGAGCATGCGCACCTGCGCGCGGTCCGAGGCGAAATCGCGCAGCAGGTCGAGGTTCGACGTGTCGATGCAGACGATCAGCCGGGTGCTGTCGTAGTAGTCGTAGAGCATCCGCATCAGGGCGCGGCGGTGGCGGGTGCGTTTTTCCAGCGTGGTTTGAATGCCGCCGAGGTCGGGCAGGGGGGTGTCTTCTTCGTTGAAGAGGAAATCCACTGCTGGGAGGCCGGTTTGCTGGCGTATCCGCCCCACGAGCCGTTTTGCCACATGCCATTTCTTGGCGATGATGATCAGCAGTTCACGTTCGCGGCCAAGGCTGGATTCCCTCTCCCAAAAGCGGGGGGCGAAGCGGCGGCCAATGCGGCCCCGCGCGGTGAGGAATTCGAACAGGTTGCGGCCTTCGTCGCTGATCTGGAAGGGCACGCCTTGGGCGGCGTAGAGCAGGCCGAGGCGGCGTTTGAGGTCCAGTGCCTCGGGGCTGATTTTGCGGGCGAAGAGGTGGTTCTGGCCGAGCAGCAGGTCATAGTGGTCATTGTAGAAGGTGACCGGCATGCCGTAGTCGGAAAACAGCAGGAAGGTCAGGCTGCGATTGGCGATTTCACCTTCGGGGACGAGGTGGCGCACGAGGGTTTGAAAGAAGGTCTCATCCGGGATCCAAGTGCTGCGGAAAAAGCGGATGACATCGGGGCGCTCGTGGCTGAATGCCATCAGCGCCTCCACGGTGCGGCGGCGCAGGCACCACCATTGGCTGCCGATTTGCACCTGAAGGTCGGCAGGGATCTTGCGGGTGAGGCCAAGACGTTTCTGGGCCTCGAACATTGCGTAGAAGCGTTTGCGCTGCGTGCGTTCGTTGAACCAATGGCGATAGATCAGCCGCTCTTCTTTCCAGCCGGTCTTGATCCAATCGCTTTCGAAGTAATCCACGCTTTCGATGAAATCCGCGTCATTTTCATCAAGGAACCGATGCGCGTATTCGGCGGATTTGATCGCCATGCAGTCGCCGGAGAGTAGGTAGAAATGCGTGGCGCGCGGGAAGGCTTCCATCGCGGCGGTGAGCGTGTCGAGCGTGGCTTGCACCAGTGACCATTCGCCCCAGCCACAGCGTATGCGTTTGCGCGGGAAGGCGACGTTGGGGTTGTCGCGCAGGGCCGCGGTGATCTGGGCGTAGTCTTCGGCGCTGGCGGAAGCGTCGAAATGGATCGCCATGTAATCGCCCACGGCGGTCAGCCGCTCGGCTTGCCGGATAATGGCCTCCGGATCCTTGTGGCACAGCAGGATATAGGCAATTTTCGCCATGCAGGATACCGAATGTCCTTGTCGCGGCCCGCTTGCATCGGCCTTTTGTCGTGGATCACCTTCCTAGTTAATCCTGAAGACCGATTGAATAAACAGCATTTCTTTGCTTTTTTGCACCGAGGTCTGACTGTTGCTTAAAACAGCCAGCGCCAGCAGGAGGCAGGACGCGCATGGGTTTTCCCGGAACATGGATGACGGAAAGTGAGAGCATGGTGTACCGCGTGGTGCCGAAATGCGCCTGTTCGACCATCGGCCAGATCATGTATTATTCCGATCATGGAGAGTTCTTTGACGGCGACATCCATGATGCCAAGTCAGGCATTCATAAATGGGCCTTGGATGGGTCGCAGGGGCCGATTACCGAGAATGTGACGGCGCGCAAGTCCTATGCCTTTACCTGTGTGCGCAACCCTTACACGCGGATTCTGTCGTCTTTCTTTGACAAGATTTGCGGCATTCAGCGCAACGGGCGGCGCTATCGCGGCAATTTGGTGCCGCTGCTGGTGCAGAAATACGGGATCGACGTAGGGGGTGAGGACGGCAAGGAGGAGTTCGACCAGATCGCGAGCTTCCGGCGTTTCCTGCTGTTCGCCCGCGATACCATTCGTTGGCGGCGGCCAATGGACCCGGACATTCACTGGTCGGCGGTCTCGGGCCATGTCAGCACCTTTATCGTCAACGGCGGCACCTACGACCAGATCTTCTGGACCGAGCGGTTCAACGACGGGATGCAGCAGGTGCTTGATGCCGTGGACACGTCGTACCCTGTCGATCTGGCGGCGATCCCGCGCTTTAATGAGAGCGAGGGCCATGGGCCCAAGCGGGCGCATCCGGTCGAGGATTACTTCGACGATCTGTCGATGCATCTGATGCGCGAGATCTACAAACGCGACTTCGATCTGTTCAAATATGACTTCGACAACCCCGGCAACAAGCACCCCGTGGGTGAGATCGATCTGGATGAGGTGCACGCCAAACTGGGTGACTAAGCGGCAGCATCTTGCACCGGGGCGGGGGGCGCTCTACATGCTTTGGCATGTCACAGGTCAAATCCAGTTCCAAATCCGATCCGAATTACAAGGTGATCGCCGAAAACCGCCGCGCGCGGTTTGATTACGCGATCGAAGAAGACATCGAATGCGGTATCATCCTTGAGGGATCCGAGGTGAAATCGCTACGCGAAGGCGGGGCGAATATCGCCGAGAGCTACGCCGCGGTGGAGGATGGCGAACTGTGGTTGGTGAACTCTTATGTGGCGCCCTACAAGCAGGCCAAGACCTTTCAGCATGAGGAGCGCCGGCGTCGGAAGCTTCTGGTGAGCCGCAAGCAGCTCGCTGAGCTGTGGAACGCGACGCAGCGCAAGGGCATGACGCTGGTGCCCTTGGTGATGTATTTCAACCATCGCGGCATGGCGAAGATCAAGATCGGCGTGGCCAAGGGTAAGAAGCTGCATGACAAGCGCGAGACGGCGGCCAAGCGCGATTGGTCGCGGCAGAAGCAGCGGTTGCTGAAAGATCACGGGTAGGTTTCGCTTCGACCGAGATTACCACCGGCCCGGAATGAAGCCGCAGGCGCCGGGCCATCGCCTGCCCGCCCGTCTCGCCAAAGGCGTGCCAGAATATACTAGGCGCACCTTTGGTGCGACCGGGTAGGCGATTTGGCGAGGCTGGGCGTGACCTCGTGAGCGCACATCGAAGCTGAACCATAAAGTGGCATGTGGCACCGTCACATCGCCCACCCGACGGGCAGGCGATGGCCCTCAGCACTCCGCATCCCCCCTTCCACTTGCCAGCATCCCCTGCCGGTTATAGGCATGGGCAACGCCCGCGACGAAGGAGGCCCCCATGGCCGACGATCCCAAGACATTGGTTTCAACCGATTGGTTGGCTCAGCATCTGAAAGACCCGGATCTGCGCATCCTTGATGCCTCGTGGTATCTGCCCGACGCCGGGCGCGATCCGAAGGCGGAGTATGACGCCGCGCACATCCCCGGCGCGCGCTTTTTCGACATCGACGATATCTCGGACGCGCGTTCGGACCTGCCGCATATGGCCCCGCCGATCGAGAAATTCATGTCGCGGCTGCGCGCCATGGGCGTGGGTGACGGGCATCAGGTGGTGGTCTATGACGGCGCGGGGCTAATGTCCGCCGCGCGGGTCTGGTGGCTGTTCCGCCTGATGGGGCAAGAGAATGTCGCCGTGCTGGATGGCGGGTTGCCCAAATGGCAGGCCGAGGGTCGCGAGACCGAAGATATGCCCCCCGTGCCGCGCGACCGCCATATGACCGTGCGCTTCCAGAACCAATTGGTGCGCGATGTGACACAGGTGGCCCATGCCTCCAAACTCGGCGATCCGCAGATCGTCGACGCCCGCGCCGCAGCACGTTTCCGCGGCGATGCGCCTGAACCGCGCGAGGGGCTGCGCGCAGGCCATATTCCCGGCGCGCGCAACGTGCCCTTCACCGAATTGCTCAACGACGACAAAACGATGAAAACCCCCGAAGAGACCCGCGCCATTTTCGAGGCGGCGGGCGTGGACCTGTCGAAACCCGTCATCACCTCCTGCGGGTCGGGCATCACCGCCGCCGTGCTGGCGCTGGCGCTGGAGCGGGTGGGCCACCGCAAATGGTCGCTCTACGATGGCTCATGGGCGGAATGGGGAATGTTCCCCACCGTGCCCGTGGCCACTGGCGCGGCTTAATCTTTTACCGTTACCTTCCAACCGGAGAACCCAATGTTCGAGACGCTCAAGGCGCAACCCGCCGATAAGATCCTCGCCCTTGTACAGGCCTACCGCGAAGACCCGCGCGACACGAAGATTGACCTCGGCGTCGGTGTCTATAAAGACGCCAGCGGCAACACCCCGGTGATGCGCGCGGTCAAAGCCGCCGAGCAGCGCATCTGGGAAAACCAAGACACCAAGGTCTACACCGGTCTGGCAGGCGATCCGACCTATACCAATGCGATGGCCGCGCTCGTTCTGGGCGATGCCGTGACGCGCGGCGCGATTGCCGCCGCCGCCACGCCCGGTGGCACCGGTGCCGTGCGTCAGGCCTTTGAACTGGTGCGTATGGCCAACCCCGAAGCGCGCGTTTTCGTCTCTGATCCGACATGGCCGAACCACCTGTCGATCCTGTCCTATCTGGGCATGGAAGTGGTGAACTACCGCTATTTCGACAGCGCGACCGGCGGCGTGAACTTCGACGGCATGATCGAAGACCTCAAGACCGCCAAGAAAGGCGATGTGGTCCTGCTGCACGGCTGCTGCCACAACCCCACGGGCGCGAACCTCAACAGCGCGGAGTGGGACGCGGTGATCGAAGTGCTGCAAAGCACCGGCGCCGTGCCGATGATCGACATCGCCTATCAGGGCTTTGGCGACGGGCTGGAAGCCGATGCCGCTGCGACGCGCAAAGTGGCCGCTTCGGTGCCGGAATGCCTGATCGCGGCAAGCTGCTCTAAGAACTTCGGCATCTACCGCGAACGGACCGGCATTCTGATGCTGGTGGCCGCCGAGGCGGCGCAGGGGCTGAACCAAGCCACTTTGGCCTTCCTCAACCGCCAGAACTACAGCTTCCCGCCCGATCACGGCGCGCGGATCGTGTCGACCATCCTGACCGATGATGAGCTCAAGGCCGATTGGATGGCCGAGCTTGAGGATGTTCGCAACGCCATGCTGGGTCTGCGTGAGCAACTGGCGGGTGAGTTGCAGAAACTTTCCGGGTCGGACCGCTTTGGCTTCCTCGCCCAGCACCGGGGCATGTTCTCGCGGCTTGGCACCACGCCGGATAAGGTCGACGCGCTGCGTGAGAAACATGGCATCTATATGGTCGGCGACAGCCGTATGAACATTGCCGGGCTGAATCAAAACAGCGTGCCGATCCTCGCCCGTGCGATCATCGACGTCGGTATCTAATCGCGCTCCGGGCCGCGCATGTCGCGGCCCGGTCAGCCTTCGATTGTTGCGGAACAATCGCCCTATGCCTCTATTCTGGCCTCTTTTAATCAAAACTTGGTCGAAATGGCATGTTTGGATAGCTTGAGTGAAAACTCAGGGTCGGGCCAATTTTAGAATCATTCCTACAGTGCATCCGCTTGGATGTGAGCTTGCCAGCGGTAGAGCTGGTGATCGTGACAGCCACGCTTGTCACCGTGTTGGGCTATTGGGTGCGTGGGCACAGCAGCCTACCCGGTAAACATTGGTTTTTGCTGGCCATTTTAGCCATGGACCTCTGGCTTCTGTCGGTCGGGGTCGAACTTTCCGCCACCTCTGCCGCCTGCGCCTTTGGGGTCAGCCGTTGGGCGTGGATCGGCTTTGTTCTGCTGCCAACCTTCTGGGCTTTTTTCCTCTATGAATATGCGCTTGGGGCCAAGGTGCCGCGATGGCTGGTGCCGCTCTGCGCGGGGCTTGCGCCTGCGCTGATCACCCTCGCCGCGGTGACGAGCGGTTGGCATGAGAAGTTCTATGGCCCCGAAACCAAGTGGTTGCTGAGCGCAGAGGGGGCCTATGTCCAATCCGACCACGGCCCGCTGTTCTTCATCGCGATCACCTATCTTTACATGGTCATCATGGCGGCGGCGGTGGTGGCGGGGCGGGCGGTGCGTTCGGCAAACCCGGCGGTGCGCAGCTTTTTCCTCAAGCTTTTTGCCGCGACGCTGATCCCCATGGTGGCCAATCTGGCCTATATCTTGGGCGGCATCACCCTGTTCAACACCGATCCGGCGCCTTTCTCATTCGCGCTTTCGCTGACGCTGGTGGTCTGGCTGGTGGCCGATAACCGCTGGATCGACGTGAACGCAATCGCGCGCGAGCTGTTGTTCTACAACAGCACCGATCCGGTTTTGGTGGTCGACCCGAGCGGCGCTGCGATCGAGACCAATCCAGCCGCCGCCGACCTCTTGCGTCGGGAGGCCGATCCCGAGGCCCCGCTGAGCGCCTTTGGGGAGTTGGGGCCGATCATCCGCTATCTCGCGGCCCATGGCAGCCTACCCGATGTGACAGATATCCAACTGGGTCACCGCCATTTCGCCGTGCGCGCCCATGCGATTTCTCTGGGGGCGGGGCAGAAACAGGTGGGCTGGGCCGTGGCGCTTTTGGATGTGACCGTGCAAAAGATCGCCGCCGAAAAGGCCATCGCCGCCGAGCAGATGCAGGCGCAGTTCCTCGCCACGGTCAGCCATGAGCTGCGCACCCCGCTGACGGTCATCAACGGCGCGCTTGGCCTGTTGTCGCAGGGCGGGGCCAAGGTGAGCGATGCGCAAAAGGCGCGTCTGCTGGCAAAGGCCGCAGGTAGCTCCGAGACGCTGACGACCTTGGTCAATGATCTGATCGACACCCAAAGCCTCAGCAGTGCGGAGTTCAGCATCGACCTGCGACCTGCCGCGCTCGCGCCGCTGGTGCAAAAGGCCGTGGCGAGGGCGGAAAGCCTGCAACCGGAGAAGGATATCCGCTTTAGCTGCGAGATGCCCGCGGCGGTGCTGACGGTCCAAGCCGATGCAGAGCGGTTGGGGCAGGTCTTTGGCAACGTGCTGTCGAACGCGGTGAAATTCTCTGCCCCGGGCGGGCAGGTGGAGGTTAGCCTTCAGCAGTCCGAAGGCATGGCGCATGTGCAGGTCAGCGACAGCGGCTGTGGCATCCCGCCGGGCGCGGAAGAGCAGGTCTTTGCGCCCTTTTCGCAGGTCGATGGCTCCGACACCAAGGTCGCCTATGGCAGCGGTCTGGGGATGCATATCACCCGGCAGATTCTGGACCGGCACGGGGGCAGCATCCGCTATGTCAGCGCGCCGGGTGTCGGCACGACCTTTACCATTTCTTTACCCCTAGTGGCCTAACGCAAACCGCCCGGCCATTGCTGGCCGGGCGGTCGATTGTTTGGCGATGTCGCCGAGGCTTAGCCCTTGGCGAACTCGGGGTAGGCTTCCATGCCCAGTTCCGACATGTCCAGACCGGTGATCTCGGCCTCTTCGCTGACGCGGATGCCACCGGCGGCTTTCAGGATCAGCCAGACGACGAAGCTGACGATGAAGACAAAGAGGCCAACCGCGGCAAAGCCGATGATCTGTGTGACGAAGGATGTGCCTTCGGTATAGACCGGCACGACCAGCGTGCCCCAGAAACCGGCGATCAGGTGAACCGGGATCGCGCCGACCACATCGTCGATCTTGAACTTGTCGAGCATCGGCACGGTCAGCACCACGATGACACCGCCCACGGCACCGATCCAAAGCGCACCAAACAGCGTCGGGTCAAGCGGCCCTGCAGTGATCGAGACGAGACCGGCCAGCGCGCCGTTCAGCACCATGGTCAGGTCGACTTTCTTGTACATCACCTGCGTCAGGATCAGCGCGGCGATGGCACCGGCGGCAGCGGCCATGTTGGTGTTGGCAAAGATCTGCGCTACGGCGTCCACGTCTTCGATGGTGCCCATGGCAAGCTGCGACGCACCGTTAAAGCCGAACCAGCCCATCCACAGGATGAACGTGCCCAAAGTGGCGAGGGCAAGGTTGGAACCCGGCATCGGCACAACGCGGCCATCCTTGCCGTATTTGCCCAAACGCGGCCCCAGTACGATGGCCCCGGCGAGTGCGGCGAAACCACCAGCGGCGTGCACGAGGGTCGAACCGGCGAAGTCGCTGAAGCCCATGGCGGAAAGGAAACCGCCGCCCCACTGCCAGGACGCTTCGATCGGGTAGATGAAGCCGGTCAGCACAACCACGAAGATCAGGAAGGGCCATAGCTTGATCCGCTCGGCTAGTGCACCCGACACGATGGAGGCGGTGGTGGCGCAGAACATCAGCTGAAAGAAGAAGTCGGAGGCGTTGGAGTAGCCGCCTGCGTCGATCTCGGTCTTGATATCCTTGGTCGCGAAGGTGCCAAAGACGCCTTCCATGATCCAATTGCCGTCACCGGGATACATGATGTTATAGCCCACCAGCCAATACATGACCGCCGCGAGGGCAAAGAGGCCCATGTTCTTGGTCAACTGCGTGGTGACGTTCTTGGAGCGGACAAGCCCGGCTTCCAGCATGGCGAAACCCGCCGCCATCCAGAAGACGAGAAAACCGCCGATCAGGAAAAGCAGGGTGTTGAAGATGAAGGTCGTATCCGCCAGCGTCGCGTATTCCGCGTCCTGTGCCAGCGCCAGCCCGGGCAGGGCGCTGACCGCCGCTGCGAGGGGAAGTATTAAGATGGGTTTCATATGGTCGTTTCCTGTCTGCGGGTCCGAATGCGTGCTTACCGAAGCGGGCGGCTGCCCGTGCAGCATGAGAAAACCGGATATCGGGCGCTCTTGGACAGGTTTGCCTGCCATATTTGCGCCATTGCGTGGCAGTGCCGCCTAAAAAGCGGGCGCAGGTTGGAATCTGCCTATAAATTAATCAGACATTTGACGCCGATTGGACCTTGCAGCGCTAAACAAACCGCTGCAGTCAGGCTAAAGTGGCGAAAAATAGGCCCGAGCAGGCGATATTATGACCGATAAGAACAAGCGCAAACGCCCTTTGGTGGCCGACAAGCGGTATCCCGGTAAGGCCAAACCAAAGGCCAAGACCGCGGCGCGGGGCAAACCGGCCACGCGCAAGGCCGCGCCCGCCCGCCGCAAAGCCGCTCGTCCCAAACGCCCCCGGCGCGGCGGTATCATCGGTTTCTTTGCGGGCCTCGCCCGCTGGATCTGGCGCTTGATCTGGACGATCACATGGCGTGTCAGCCTTGTGGTCTTCCTCGTCCTCGCCTTGGCCGTTGGCTATATCTACACCACGATCCCGCCCCTCGAAGCGTTGTTGGATGGCCGCGCGCGCGGCTCTGTCACGATGCTTGACCGTGAGGGAGAGGTCTTTGCATGGCGCGGCGACCAGTTTGGCGGCGTGGTCTCGGCGGAATCGGTTTCCAAACATCTGAGAAACGCGGTCATCGCCACCGAGGACAAGCGATTCTATCGCCATCTGGGCGTCAGCCCGCGGGGCATCGCCTCGGCTGTGCGCATCAACCTGAGCGAGGGGCGCGGGCCGCTTTCCGGCCACGGCGGCTCGACCATCACGCAGCAGACAGCCAAACTGCTTTGTCTGGGCGAACCCTATGACCCCAGCAGCGGCATGACGGAAAAGGAATATGAGGCGGAATGCCGTCGTTCGTCTTTGGGCCGCAAGGCCAAGGAAGCGCTCTTTGCCATCGCGATGGAGCTGAAATACACTAAGAACGACATCCTCTCGATCTACCTTAACCGCGCCTATATGGGCGGCGGTGCCTTTGGGGCAGAGGCCGCGGCGCAGCGGTTCTTTGGCAAGCCCGCAGCGGCCCTCTCGCCCGCCGAAGGCGCGATGCTGGCCGGTCTTCTGACCGCGCCCACGACGCTTTCGCCCACCAACAATCTGGACCGGTCGCAAAGCCGCGCCGCCACGGTGATCCGCCTGATGGAAGAGCAGGGCTATCTCTCTGCCGGCGAGGCTGATGAGGCCATCGCCAACCCCGCGCAACTGTCCGAGGCGGCAGAGGCCGAGGCGGGTGGCTATTTCGCCGACTGGGTCATGTCCTCGGGGCCGGAGTTCTTTACCCGCAACACCACCGAGGACGTGATCATCAAGACCACCCTCGATCAGCGCATCCAGCGCGCAGCCGAGGAAGGCTTGAAATGGGTGTTTGAGAATAAGGTCCGCGAAGGCTCCAAGGCGCAGGCGGCGATCGTGGTGATGTCTTCTGATGGCGCGGTGCGCGCGCTGGTCGGCGGGCGCAAGACCAAGGTCGCGGGCGCCTTTAACCGTGCCACGCAGGCGATGCGCCAGACCGGCTCGGCCTTTAAACCCTTCATCTATGCCGCGGCGCTCGATCTGGGCTATTCGCCCGATGACATCATCGTGGATGAGCCCTATTGCCTGAATATCCCCGGTTCGGGACAGTGGTGTCCCAAGAACTACACCAAGAGTTTCAAGGGGCCGGTGACCCTGACCGAGGCGCTGAAAAGCTCGCTGAACATTCCGGCGGTAAAAGTCTCGGAAAGCGTGGGCCGCGAAACGGTGAGTTCGGTCGCCACGCAGTTCGGCATCAAAAGCGATCTGGCCGCTGGTCCGGCGCTGGCGCTTGGCGCATCGGAGAGCACCCTGCTTGAAATGACCGGCGCCTATGCCGGTATCCTCAACGGCGGCTCATCGGTGACGCCCTATGGGTTGGTCGACCTGCGCCTTCTGGGCGAGACGGAGCCGCTGATGGGCACCGGCGGCGGCATCAACGAACGTGTGATCCAAGAAGATGCCGCGCGCCAGTTGGTCTATATGATGGAAAAGGTGATCTCCGAAGGGACCGGCCAGCGCGCCAAGTTTGGCGGGCGGCAATTGGCGGGCAAGACCGGCACCACCTCGGCCAACAAAGATGCCTGGTTCGTGGGCTTCTCGGCGGATTATGTGGCCGGGGTCTGGATGGGCTATGACGACAACACGCCGCTCACCGGGGTCACGGGCGGGGGCCTGCCCGCAGAGATTTGGCGCGAAACCATGAGCCGCGTGCATGAGGGGATGCCCCTCAAGGAGTTGCCGATGCAGGCGCCCGCCCCGCCCAGCAACCTGAGCGAGGCACAGCCCGAACCGCAGCCACAGCCGCAACCCCAAGGCGGTGGCAACCAAGGCGGCGGCGCGGACAATGTGATCGACAGGGTTCTGCGCGATATCTTTGGCGGCGGCAGCAGCGGCAGCGGTGCCAGCGCGCCCGCGCCGAACTTCCTTGACCGCTGAGGCGGTCGGGGGCGGGCCGAAAAATCAATAGCATTGGGTTGTTAAACTCAGTATCAATTCCCCAAAGGCGGGAAGGTGCTGCGCGCGTGGCGGGCAGCGTTGAAGGGGTTTGATGCAGAGCGATGTGGTGAACAGGGGGCTGTCCGAGCTGCGTCGCGTGCGCAGGCGCAGCCGCGGGCTTTATTGGGCGGTGGCCTTGTTCAGCCTTTTTGCCAATATGCTCATGCTCACCGGCCCGCTCTATATGTTGCAGGTCTATGACCGCGTGCTCGGCTCAGGGTCAGAGGAAACGCTGATCGCCCTCTCGGTTCTCGTCGTCTTTCTCTATGCGGTGATGGGGCTTTTGGATTACACGCGTGGCCGGATCATGGCGCGGGTGGGGGCGCGGTTTCAATCCGATCTCGACCGGCGGGTGTTCGACGCGGTGGTGCGCAAATCCGCCGTGGCCCCGGACGTGAAAACCAACGCGGGCCTTGCCGATCTCGAAGCCGTGCAGCGCCTCATGACCTCCCCAGTGCTAATGGCTGCCTTTGACGCGCCATGGACGCCGATCTTCTTTGCCGCGATCTTCTTGTTCCACCCGATGTTGGGCTGGCTGGCCTTGGGTGGTGCCGCCGTGCTGGTGGCAATCGCGGTGGCCAATCAAATGCTGTCGCGCGAAAGCCAAGCCCGGGCTGGCATCTCGGGGCAGGCGGCGGATGCCATGTCGGGCCAGATCAGGGTCGAGGCCGAGATGGTGCAGGCCATGGGGATGCGCGATGCCGTCTTTACCCGCTGGCAGCAGGCCCGGGGGCAGGCGCTGGCGCAGCAGGTGAAATCGACCGACGTGGGCGGCACTTTCACCGCGATGACCAAGACGCTGCGGCTGTTTCTGCAATCCGCCATGCTGGGTCTCGGCGCTTGGCTGGTCTTGAAAAACCAGATGACACCGGGCGCGATGATCGCAGGCTCGATCCTCTTGGGCCGGGCGCTGGCACCGGTGGAACTGGCGTTGAACCAATGGCCGGTGGTGCAGCGGGGCCGGGCCGGTTGGGCCAATCTGGCGCAGCTTCTGGGTGCGGTGGGGGAAGAGCCCGCGCGCACTGCCCTACCACAGCCAAAGGCAAAACTCGCCGCAAAAGCGCTGACCGTCGTGGCGCCGGGTGAGAAACAGGCGGCGCTCAAGTCGATCAACTTCACCGTTGAGCCGGGGCAGGCGGTTGGCGTGATCGGCCCCTCGGGGGCGGGGAAATCGACCTTGGCCCGCACGCTCACCGGGGTCTGGCCGCCTGCAGGCGGGTCTATCCGCCTCGACGGGGCCGCGCTGGAGCATTACGGGAGCGAGACTTTGGGGCGGCATATCGGATATCTGCCGCAGCGCGTTCAGTTGTTCGACGGCACCATTGCCGAGAATATCGCCCGCCTCTCTCCCAATCCTGACGACGCCAAAGTGGTCAAGGCGGCCAAGATGGCGGCGGCCCATGAGATGATCCTCGAATTCCCGCAAGGCTATGACACGCCCATCCGCGCAGGGCAGGTGCGGCTTTCAGGCGGGCAGATGCAGCGGATCGGGCTCGCGCGGGCGCTTTATGATGACCCGGTGATCGTCGTGCTGGATGAGCCGAACTCGAACCTTGACAATACCGGCTCTCAGGCGCTGAACCACGCGATCCGACAGATGAAGGCCAGCGGGCGGTCGGTGCTGATCATGGCGCATCGCCCGGCAGCCATTCAGGAATGCGACACGCTGCTGGTGCTGGATAACGGCATGCGCAAAGCCTTTGGCCCCAAGGATGAGGTGCTGGCCGGGATGGTGCAAAACCACCGCGAGATCCAGAAAGCGCCCGCGCGCTCGGGGGGCGTGGTATGAACGCCCGTGAGGACAAGCGCTGGTCGGCGAAGCGGCCCCTGATCCTTGGGTTCATCGGGCTGCTCCTGCTCTTCGGTGGTTTTGGCACATGGGCGGTGACCAGCCAAATCGCCGGGGCGGTCGTGGCCTCGGGCCGGATCGAAGTCGACCGCAACCGGCAGATCGTCCAGCATGAGACCGGCGGCGTGGTGGCCGACATCCTTGTGGATGAGGGCGACAGCGTCGCCGCCGGGGATGTGCTGCTGCGGCTGGATGCGGAGCAGTTGACCTCGCAATTGGCCATTGTCGAAGGGCAGCTTTACGAGCTTATGGCCCGCCGGGGACGGCTAGAGGCGCAGCGCGATGAGGTCGAGACGGTCACATTTGACGAAGAGTTGCTGACCGCCGGGGCGACGAACCCTGACGTGCAGGAATTGGTGGACGGGCAGCGCAACCTTTTTGACGCGCGCCGCGTCAGCGTGGCGCAGGAGCTTGAGCAATTGGGCAAACGCCGGGCGCAGATCAACGCGCAAATCCGCGGGGTCGACGCGCAGGAGGCCGCGCTTTCGCGGCAGTTGGAGCTGATCGAAGAGGAGTTGGCCAATCAGCAATCGCTGCTGGACCGGGGCCTGACGCAGGCCTCTGCCGTGCTCACCCTCATGCGCGAACAGGCCCGCCTGCGCGGCCAGATCGGAGAGCTTTCGGCGCAAAAGGCCCAGTCGCAAGAGCGGGTGACCGAGATCGACATCGAACGGCTCAAACTGCGCTCCGCCGGACGGGAAGAGGCGATCACTCAACTGCGCGATCTGCGCTACCGTGAGTTGGAGATGGCCGAGCAGCGCCGCGCGCTGAGGGCCGAGATCGACCGCCTTGATATCCGCGCGCCGGTGTCGGGGGTGATCTATGGCATGCAGGTGCAAACCCCGCGTTCCGTCGTGCGCGCGGCGGAGCCGCTGATGTATCTCGTTCCGCAGGACCGTCCGCTGATCATCGCCTCGCAGGTGCAGACCATTCACATCGATCAGGTCGCCGTGGGCCAAGAGGTCAACCTGCGTCTTTCGGCGCTGAACCAGCGCACCACGCCGGAACTGGTGGGCAAGGTCTTGCAGGTCTCTGCCGATTCCATCGAAGATGACGCCACCGGTCAGAGCTATTACCGGGCCGAGATCGCGCTGAACCCCGGTGAGACGGATAAGCTGGAGGAGGGCACCATTCTCCTACCCGGCATGCCGGTCGAGGCTTTCATCCGCACCGGGGAGCGCTCTCCCATGGCCTATTTGCTGAAACCGATGGCCGACTATTTCGCCCGCGCCTTCCGCGAAAGCTGAAGCGGGGCAGGTGGCAAAGGGGCTTTCCCTTGGCGCGGCGGGCGGTTAGCGTCCGCCCCAGAACCGCAACCAAAGGAAGCCCGTCATGTCCCTGACCGCCCGCCTTGCCGAACTCGGCATCACCCTGCCCGACGCGCCCGCACCCGCGGCGAACTACGTGCCCTTCGTGGTCACCGGCAATACCGTCTATGTCTCGGGCCAGATCTCCAACGGGCCGGATGGGTTGATCACCGGGCGTTTGGGCGCCGATATGGATGTCGACGCCGGTGCCGCCGCCGCGCGCAGCTGTGCGCTGAGCCTTCTGGCGCAGGTCCGCGCCGCTTGTGATGGCGATCTGGACCGGCTCAAGCGTGTGGTGAAACTGACCGGCTTCGTGAACTCCACCGCCGACTTCACCGACCAGCCCAAGGTCATCAACGGCGCCTCCGACTTCATGGTCGAGGCGTTGGGCGATGCGGGCCGTCACGCCCGCTCGGCGGTCTCTGCCGCATCGCTGCCGCTGGGTGTCGCCGTCGAAATCGAAGGCATCTTTGAGATCGAATGACCCTTCCTGCCGCCTTTTTGAACATTCCGCTGGCGCATCGCGCGCTGCATGACCTTGCCGCCGGACGGCCCGAAAACAGCCGCGCCGCCGTGCGCGCGGCTGTCGATGCGGGCCTGGGGATCGAGATCGACCTGCAACTCAGCGCCGATGGCAAGCCGATGGTGTTCCACGATTACGGGTTGGAGCGGCTGACGGAAGAGCAGGGCGCGGTTCGGCTGCGCGACGCAAGTGCCCTTGCCGCGATCCCGCTGAAGGGCGGTGATGAGGGGATTCCGACGCTTGAAGAAATCCTCGACCTCGTTGCCGGGCGCGTGCCGCTCTTGGTGGAGTTCAAGGATCAGGACGGTGCCATGGGGCCGGATGTCGGTGCGCTTGAGGCCGCCGCGGCGGAACTGCTTGGCCGCTACCGGGGTGATCTGGCGGTCATGTCCTTCAACCCGCATTCGGTGCGCGCGCTGGCCCAGCTTTTGCCCGAGGTGCCGCGCGGCCTGACCACCAGCGCCTATCGCCCCGATGAATGGCCGCTGCCCGAAGCGACCTGCGACCGGCTGCGCGAGATTCCCGATTACACCGACAGCGGGTCTTGTTTCATCAGCCATGAGGCGGACGACCTGAGCCGCCCCCGCGTGGCGGAACTGAAAGCAGAAGGGGCGGCGGTACTCTGTTGGACGATCCGCAGCCAAGCGGAGGAAGATATGGCGCGTCAGGTGGCGCAGAACGTGACCTTTGAGGACTATCTGCCGCGCCCGCGCCCTTGATCTGCGAGGGCGACGCCACACATAGGACCCAAGGCAGGCAAGGCTCAGATGAACGCGCAGGAAATCGAGATTACCGTGGTGCCGGAATTGGCGCAGATCGGCCAAGAGGATTGGGACGCCTGCGCCTGTCCCGAGGCTGCGGATGGGGGCCGTCCGCGCGATCCTTTCACCACCTATCGCTTCCTTTCGGCGCTTGAGCGCAGCGGCTCGGTCGGCCCCGGCACCGGTTGGCAGCCGCAGTATCTGGTGGCGCGGATCGCAGGCCAAGTGATCGCCGTCGCGCCGATGTATGCCAAATCGCACAGCCAAGGCGAATATATCTTCGACCACAACTGGGCCCATGCCTATGAACGCGCGGGCGGGCGCTATTACCCGAAACTTCAGATCGCGGTGCCGCATACCCCCGCCACCGGGCGGCGTTTTCTGCTGCGGCCCGGGTTCGAAGAGGCGGGCACCGCCGCGCTGGTTCAAGGCGCGGTGCAGCTGACCGACAACAACGCGCTGTCGTCGCTGCATGTGACCTTTTGCACCGAGGGCGAAGTCGCGCGGGCCGAAGAACTCGGCTTGATGAGCCGCAAAAGCCAGCAGTTCCATTGGCACAACCGCGACTATGCGGATTTCGACGGGTTCCTCGCCAGCCTGTCCTCGCGCAAGCGCAAGAACATCCGCAAGGAACGCGCGCAGGCGCAGGATTTCGGCGGCAGGATCCACACGTTCACCGGAGATCGGATTGAGCCGGAACATTGGGATGCCTTTTGGCAGTTCTACCAAGACACCGGCGCGCGGAAATGGGGCTCACCCTATCTCACGCGGGAATTTTTTGACCATGCGCAGGAAAGCCTGCGTGACGATATTGCATTGGTGCTGGCCGAACGTGACGGGCGTTGGGTGGCCGGGGCGCTCAACTTCATCGGGCGCGAGACGCTCTTTGGCCGCTACTGGGGCTGTACCGAACACCACCCCTTTTTGCATTTCGAACTGTGCTATTATCGCGCCATGGATTTCGCCATTACCCATGGGCTTGCCCGTGTCGAGGCAGGCGCGCAGGGCGAACACAAGCTCGCGCGGGGCTATTTGCCTTCGCCCACATGGTCGCTGCATTGGATGCGCGATCCGGGCTTTGCCGCCGCCGTGGGGGAGTATTTGCAGGCCGAACGCGACGCCGTGGACGAAGAGATCAGCGTGCTGACCGACTACGGACCTTTCAAAAAGACGACGATCGAGGAACAAGAATGACCGAGAGATTGAGCATCGAAACCCGCAAGACCCTGCTTCAGCCGCTGTTCAACACGGGCTGGGAGATGGTGGAAGGCCGGGATGCGATCCACAAGACGTTCAAGTTCAGTGATTTCGCCGATGCCTTTGGCTGGATGGCAAGGGTGGCTATTTGGGCGGAAAAATGGAATCACCATCCGGAATGGAGCAACGTTTACAACCGGGTGGAGGTAACGTTGATCACCCATGACGTGGATGGGCTCAGCTCGCTCGACGCGAAGCTGGCGCGTAAGATGGATGGTCTCTTTGGGGCCGGTAAAGACTGACGGAGAGACCGGATGCAAGATTTGTTTGAAACCGAGTTGTGGCAGGGCAAGACAGTTGCCGATCTGCTGACGCTGGAGTTCTTGGCCAGCGCGGCGGGGTCGGTGATCGCCGCGATTGCCATTCTGCTGCTGGGGTGGATCATCTCCAGTTGGCTGCAGCACCGGGTTGAGAACCTTGGCAAGCGGCACAAACACCTTGATGAGATGCTGTTCGAATTTCTGGCTTCCATCGTGCGCTATGTGGTGCTGGGCTTCACTGTTCTGTTCGTGCTCAACACTTTCGGGGTCAAAACGACCTCGGTCGTGGCGGTCATTGGTGCCGCGGGTCTGGCGATTGGTCTGGCCCTGCAAGGCACCCTGTCGAACGTGGCCGCGGGCGTCATGCTGATCCTGTTCCGCCCGATCAAGATCGGCGATTTCGTTGTGATCGCGGGCGAGATGGGGACGATCAAACAGATCAACCTGAACTACACGGTTCTGGCCGATCTCAGCAACGTGCAGGTCATCGTGCCGAACTCCGAGGTTTGGGGCAATGTGATCACCAACTATTCCGTCAACCCGACGCGCCGGGCGGAGTGGACCTTTGGTGTGGGCTATGGCGCGAACCTCAAGACCGCAGAGGATATCATCCGCAGCACAATCATGTCGGATGAGCGCGCGCATACGGACCCCGAGCCCTTCATTCAGGTGAACAACCTCAACGACAGTTCGGTGGATTTCCTTGTGCGGGTCTGGTGCAGCGCGGACGATTACTTTGCCTTCAAGGCCGATATGACCCGCAAGGTCAAAGAGGCGCTGGATGAGGGCGGGGTGGATATTCCCTTCCCCACGCGCACAATCGTTCAGGCGGCGGAGTAAGGCGTCTGAAGGGCGTTGCCTGCTGAAACGAAGGGCATCGCCCTCCCTGGGGGGCGATGAGGGGCTCGCTGTATGGCGGGCCGGTTCACCCTAAATTGAGGTTCCGTCTGCCAGACCCTTGCAAAATCGCCCTCCGGGGGGAGGGAGGGCGATGCCCGGTGTGCCACCGGGCGGGTCGTTGGAAGGGCAGCGCCTGATCCGCTCAGTCGCTGCCCGTCACTTTACATATTATCCAGCAACGCTTCGCCGCCGGAAATCTCGCAGGTGCCTGCGCTTTCTTCGGGCTGCCAGAGCGTGACCTTACCGTCTTCGACCAGCATCGCATAGCGTCTGGACCGGCCCACCAGCCCGGCGCCCTCGGCGTCGAACTCCATGCCGATGGCGCGGGTGAATGCGCTGCTTGCGTCGGCGAGCATGGTGATCCCGGCCTCTGTCGCGCCGGTCGCCTCGCCCCAAGCCTTCATCACGAAAGGATCGTTGCAGGAAATGCAGATCACCTCATCCACGCCCTTGGCGTCGAACTGATCCTTGGTGCGCACGAAGCTGGGCACATGGGCTGAGTGGCAAGTCGGCGTGAAGGCGCCCGGCACGGCAAAGATCACCACTTTGCGGCCTTTGACCTTGTCGGCCATCTGCACCGGCTCGGGTCCATCGGCGCCCATCTGAACCAGTTTCGCGTCTGGCAGTGTCGAACCTTGAGAAATCGTCATGGGATAGCCTCTCCTGTCATTGCGGTTGTCTTGGGGCCAGATATAGGCTTTGACCGCGACTGAGACCAGATCAATCGGGGGGTGGCAGATGCAGCATGTGGTGGTGATCGGAGCCGGGCAGGCGGGAGCGTCATGCGTGGCAAAACTGCGAAGCGGCGGGTTCGAGGGGAAAATCACCCTCATCGGCGGCGAGCCGTGCCCCCCTTACCAACGCCCGCCCCTGTCCAAAGGCTACCTGCTGGGGGAGATGAGCCAAGAGCGTCTCTTGCTCCGGCCCGAGGCATTCTACGCCGATCAAGGGATCACGCTGAAAACCGACTGCCGCGTTACCGCGATTGATTCCGAGGCGCGGGTGCTGAGCACCTCCGACGGCGCGGTCGCCTATGACGAACTGGTGCTCGCCACCGGCTCGACCCCGCGCCGCTTGCCCGCCGCGATCGGCGGGGCGCTGGAGGGTGTCTTTACCGTGCGCGATCTGGCGGATGTCGATGCCATGGCCCCGCGT
Organism: Sulfitobacter sp. 1A13496; assembly: GCF_043557225.1. Classification (NCBI taxonomy): domain Bacteria; kingdom Pseudomonadati; phylum Pseudomonadota; class Alphaproteobacteria; order Rhodobacterales; family Roseobacteraceae; genus Sulfitobacter; species Sulfitobacter sp. 1A13496. The sequence goes on from NZ_JBIFFP010000004.1 coordinate 220,918, forward strand.
TTCGTCAAGGGCGCGAAGGTGCTGATCGTCGGCGGCGGTTATATCGGGCTGGAGGCGGCGGCGGTCGCGGCCAAGCTGGGGCTTGAGGTCACGCTGGTGGAAATGGCCGACCGGATCCTGCAACGGGTGGCCGCGCCAGAGACCAGCGATTATTTCCGCGCCCTGCATGAAGGCCACGGCGTGCGCCTGCGCGAAGGCGTGGGGCTGGAGCGGCTCTTGGGCGAGGGCCATGTCACCGGCGCACGGCTGAGCGACGGCACAGAGATCGCCGCCGATTTCGTCATCACCGGCGTCGGCATCGAGCCCGACATCGCGCTGGCCGCCAGCGCGGGGGTCGAGATCGACAACGGCATCAAGGTCGATGCGCAGGGCCGCACGAACCTGCCCGGTATCTGGGCGGCGGGGGACTGCACCTCATTCCCCTATCGCGGCGGGCGCATCCGTCTGGAAAGCGTGCCAAACGCCATCGATCAGGCCGAGGTCGTGGCCGAAAACATCCTTGGCGCGGGCAAGGAATACATCGCCAAACCGTGGTTCTGGTCTGACCAATATGACGTGAAACTGCAAATCGCTGGGCTAAACGCAGGCTATGACCGCGTCGTTACCCGCCGGGGCGCGGGCAGCGCTTCCTTCTGGTATTACCGCGGTGAGACGTTGCTGGCCGTCGATGCGGCGAACGATCCACGGGGCTATATGGTCGGCAAACGGTTAATTGAGGCCGGCAAATCGCCCGATCCCGCCTTGGTCGCGGACCATCAGACGGACCTCAAGGCGCTGCTGCGGGCATGAGGATCATCGCTGGGAAATACCGGGGCCGCCCACTGGCGGCACTTGGCAAGGGCGACGCCGGGGCGCATCTGCGCCCGACCTCGGACCGGGTGCGCGAAAGCCTTTTTTCGATGCTGACCCATCACGACGTGATCGAAGGCGCGCGGGTGTTGGACCTCTTTGCAGGCACCGGCGCGCTTGGGTTCGAGGCGCTGTCGCGTGGGGCCGCATCGGTTTGTTTCGTCGAGAATGGCCGCAGCGGGCAGCGGCTGCTCGGGGAGAATATGCGCAAGCTGGACACGGTGGCGGACACCCAACTGCTGCGCCATGATGCCACGCGGCTGGGGCCGTGGACGCAGGCGGCTTTCGATCTGGTCTTTCTCGACCCGCCCTATGGCAAGTCCATGGGGCAAAAGGCGCTTGCCGCGGCGGCCGAAGGCGGCTGGCTCACCCCCGGGGCGATGGTCGTCTGGGAAGAAAGCGCCCCCATGCAGGCGCCTGAGGGATTCGCCCGGATCGACACGCGCAAATATGGCGATACCCATGTGACCCTGTTGGAAAGGGCCACGAGCTAGCGGGATTTCGCAGGTTCAGCCCGCCTGAGGTTGTACCTTGTCTTTTCCGACAAAATAAGTCACCTATTGCCCGAAGGCCCGATACGCCCTGTGTCGGGACCATGGTGATTTTCAAGGAAGGACATCCGATGCGCCTCAAAGCGTCCACGGCCATTGCGCTGATCACATTCGCCGCCGCCCCGGCATTCGCCCAAGGCAAGGCCGAGGTGCTGGACACCTATGCCGACATCGCGCAGGCCGGATACGAAGACAGCCTGACCACCGCGCAGACCCTGCAAGCCGCCGTCGAGACGCTGATCGCCTCCCCCTCTGCCGAGGCGCTTCAGGCGGCGAAAACCGCATGGCTGGCCGCCCGCGTGCCCTACCAGCAGACCGAGGTGTTCCGCTTTGGCAATGCCATCGTCGATGACTGGGAAGGCAAGGTAAACGCATGGCCGCTGGACGAGGGTCTGATCGACTATGTCGACGCCTCCTATGGCGGTGAAACAGATGAGAACCAACTGGCGGTTCTGAACGTCATCGCCAACCCGACATTCACGCTCGGCGGGGAAGAGGTGGACGCCACCGAAATCACCCCCGAACTGCTCGAAGGGCAGTTGCATGAGGCGGGCGCGGTCGAGGCCAATGTCGCCACCGGCTACCATGCCATCGAATTCCTGCTCTGGGGCCAAGACCTGAACGGCACCGACCACGGCGCGGGCGACCGTCCTTGGACCGACTACGCAGCGGATGACGACTGCACCGGCGGCAATTGCGACCGCCGTGGGCAATACCTCAAGGCCGCCACCGATCTCTTGGTCAGCGATCTGGAATGGATGGCCGGTCAATGGGCCGAAGGCGGTGAGGCGCGCGCCACCGTGCTGGCCGACGAAGACGCCGGGATCGACGCGATCCTGACCGGCATGGGCTCGCTTTCCTACGGCGAACAGGCCGGGGAGCGGATGAAGCTGGGCGTCATGTTGAACGACCCCGAGGAAGAACATGATTGCTTCTCGGACAACACCCACAACAGCCACTACTACGACGGTTTGGGCGTGCGGAACGTCTATCTGGGCGAATACCTGCGCGTCGATGGGCGTGTGGTCTCGGGCGCGTCGCTGTCCGATCTGGTGGCCAGCGCCGACGCGGGTGTCGATGAAGACCTGCGCGCCAAGCTGAACGCTTCCATGGTGGAGCTGGGCCAGATCAAGACCGCCGCCGAAGCGGGTTTCAGCTATGACATGATGCTTGAGCGTGGCAATGCCGAGGGCGAGGCGCTGATCATGGGCGCGGTCGACGCGCTGGTGAACCAGACCCGCGCCATTGAGCGCGCGGTGACGGCTCTGGGCGGTGACGAGATCGCCTTTGAAGGCTCCGACAGCCTCGACGCGCCGGAGGCCGTCTTCCAGTAATCCTAAACTTTCCCCCGGGCCGCGCTGTCGCGGCCCGGGGCCAGCCAAGGAATACGCAAAACCATGATTGTTTGTCACTGTCAGAACATCACCGATCGCGACATCAACAATGCCATCGACTGGATGCGCGCCTCGGACGCGCGAACGGTTATTACTGCCGGCAAAGTATACCGCGCTTTGGGCAAAGCAGCCGATTGCGGGGGGTGCATGCCTCTCTTCTTGTCTACCATGCGCGGAAATGGCAACTTTTCCGTGCCTGTGCTGAAAACCACTCTACGTCAGGCGAAACCAAACAAGGAGACAGGTTCATGAAGGGCGACGACAAGGTCATCGAATATCTCAACGCTGCACTGCGCAGCGAATTGACGGCGGTCAGCCAGTATTGGCTGCATTACCGCCTGCAAGAAGACTGGGGCTATGGTCGGCTTGCCGATAAATCGCGCGAGGAAAGCATCGAAGAGATGAACCACGCCGACAAGCTGATCGAACGGATCATCTTCCTCGAAGGGCACCCCAACCTGCAAAAGCTGGACGCGCTGCGCATCGGTGAAACGGTCAAGGAATGTCTGGAGGCCGATCTCGCCGCCGAGCATGAGGCCCGCACCCTCTATATCGAAGCGCGCAATCACTGCGATCAGGTGGGCGACTATGTCTCGAAGAACCTGTTCGAAGAATTGATCGCCGATGAGGAAGGGCATATCGACTTCCTCGAAACCCAACTGGCGCTTCAGGCGGAACTGGGCGAGGCCGTCTATGGTCAGCTTCAGGCCAAGCCGACAGACGACAGCAAGTAACCGCGACAGGCAGGCCCGGTTTCGGGCCTGCCGCTTATCCAAGGCATTTTCCATGCGTTTCCTCATTCCGATGCTCACGGTGGCCGCCGCGAGCATGGCCGCCGCCGCCCCGCAAGCATTGGAGGAACCGCATCTCAAGGTGATCCCCCGCACCGCGGAAGAGGCCGCGCGGATCGCCAAGGTCACCGCCTCCGCGACCGAATTCGACAAGCCCGAACCCTTTGAGACGAACCCCGCAGGGGCCGCCACGGTCAGCCCGCGCGGCAATGCCGATGCGTTTTCGCTGCCCTCGGGCAATATCCCCTTTGAGCGGGAGTTGGATTTCAAGGTCGGCAACGGGCTGTTCAAAAAGCTCTGGGTGTCGTCGCCCTCGTCGACGCTGGCCTCTGACGGGCTGGGGCCGCTCTTCAACGCGCGGTCCTGCCAGCGCTGCCACCTGAAAGACGGGCGCGGCCATCCCCCCGAGGGGCCCGAGGATGACGCGGTGTCGATGTTCCTGCGCATCTCGGTTCCCACGCCTCCCGAAGAGGCGATGAGCGAGATCGAGGCCTTCCTACTCTCGGTCGGCGACAAGACCCCGCGCACGCGGCCCGATCCGGTCTATGGCGGGCAATTGCAGGATTTCGGGGTGGCGGGCCATCCGGCGGAATACCGTCTGGGCGTGAGTTATGAAGAGGTGGAGGTCGCCCTGTCGGAGGGGGAGACCGCCAGTTTGCGCCGCCCGACCTACATTGCCGAAGACCTCGGCTATGGCCCCTTGGCCGATGGTGCGATGCTCAGCCCCCGCGTCGCCCCGCCGATGATCGGGCTTGGCCTGCTAGAGGCGATCCCGGCGGCAGATATCTTGGCACTGGCCGACCCGGAGGACGCCGATGGCGACGGCATTTCGGGCAGGGCGCAGATCGTCTGGTCCTTTGAACATGCGCGTCCGATGCTGGGCCGCTTCGGCTGGAAAGCCGGGGCGCCGACGATCCGCGAGCAATCCGCCAGCGCCTTTGCAGGCGACATTGGCATTTCCTCCCCAATTTTCGACGCGGCATGGGGCGATTGCACGGCAGAGCAGACCGCCTGCCGCGCGGCACCCCATGGGGATGGTGACGACCGTGGCGCCGAGATCGACGCCGAAGGGCTGGATCTGGTGACTTTCTACAGCCGCAACCTGGCCGTGCCCGCCCGCCGCGATGTCGGCGCGCCTGAGGTGCTGCGCGGCAAGGCGGTGTTTCATGAGGTCGGCTGCACCTCCTGCCACCAGCCGAAATTCGTGACCGAACGGTTGGAGGACCAGCCCGAGCAGAGCTTTCAGCTGATCTGGCCGATGACCGATCTTTTGCTGCATGACATGGGCGAAGGGCTGGCCGACAACCGCCCCGAGGGCCGCGCGAACGGGCGCGAGTGGCGCACCGCGCCGCTCTGGGGCATCGGCTTGACCGAACAGGTCAACGGCCATACCCAATTCCTGCACGATGGGCGGGCGCGGTCGCTGCTCGAAGCGGTGCTCTGGCACGGCGGCGAAGCCCAGCCCGCCCGCGATGCCGTGGTCGACATGCCCAAAGCCGACCGTGACGCCCTGATCCGCTATCTGGAGAGCCTCTGATGCGCAGCCTGCTGACCGCCGCATTCCTTCTGACCGCCGCCCCCGCCCTCGCCGGGGTAGAGGAGGTGATCCAAGATCACGCCCTGCCGGGCACCGCGCGTTTCGCCACGGCCACGGCGGCGCTTGATGCGGCGGCGCAGGCCGATTGCACCGATGCCGCCCTGCGCCCGGCCTATCAGGAAGCCTTCGACGCATGGCTCGGTATCGCGCATCTGACCCTCGGCCCGCTCGAGGAAGACGGGCGCGGGCTGGCCATCGCCTTCTGGCCCGACACGCGCGGCATGGTGGGGCGCAGCGTGGCGCGGATGGTGGCCGAAGAAGACCCGATCGCGACAAGCGGTGATTACGCCGAAGTCTCCATCGCCGCGCGCGGGCTCTTCGCGCTGGAACGGCTGCTTTATGACGATGACTTCGCGGGCTACGAGGCTGACAGCTATAGCTGCGCACTGGCCCGCGCGATGGCGGCCGATCTGGCGGAACTGGCGCAGGAGGTCGACACCGCATGGCGTGAGGACTTCGCCGCCACGCTCCGCAGCGCAGGGGAGGCGGGCAACGACCGTTTCCTCAGCCCGCGCGAGGCGTCTCAGGCGCTTTACACCGCCCTCGCCACCGGGCTGGAGTTCGTCGCCGACCAACGTCTGGGCCGCCCGATGGGCAGTTTCGACGCCCCCAAACCGCAGGTGGCCGAGGCGCGCCGTTCGGGCCGCAGCCTGCGCAATGTGGTACTGTCGCTCGAAGCATTGCACGGTCTGGCCGACACGCTGTCGGACGCGCCCACCCCCAAGACCGATGCCGCATTCGACCGCGCATTGAGCGCCGCGCGTGCATTGGAAGACCCCGTTTTTGCCGGGGTGGTCGATCCGATCAGCCGTATCCGGGTCGAGGCGCTGCAAAACGATGTGCGCGCCATTTCCGAGGCGGTGGGGGCAGAGATCGCCCCGGCGCTTGGCGTCTCGGTCGGGTTCAACTCGGCGGATGGGGATTGATGCCCTCGCGCCGCCATTTCCTCGCCGGTCTCGCCGCCGCGTCGAGCCTGCCGGCGATGGGCTGGGCCGCCGCCGGGAGCCCCGTCTACCTTGCCGCCGCGCGTGACCCTTCGGGGGCCTATGCGCTTTTCGGGCTGGACGGGACCGGCCACGACGTTTTCCGCATTCCGCTGCCCGACCGGGGCCATGCCGCTGCCGCCCATCCCACCGCGCCCGAGGCGGTCGCCTTTGCCCGCCGTCCGGGCCGGTTCGCGTTGGTGATCGACTGCGAAAAGGGCCGTGTGGCCCATCGGCTCGACGCGCCGGAGGGGCGGCATTTCTACGGGCATGGGGCGTTTTTGCAGGGCGGGGCCATCCTCGCCACCAGTGAGAATGAGATCGACACGGGCGAAGGTCGCATCGGACTGTGGTCCCGCGCCGAGGGCTATGCCCGGATCGGAGAGATCGCGTCAGGCGGGATCGGCCCGCATGAAATCCGCCGCCGGGCCGAGGATGTGCTGGTGGTGGCCAATGGCGGAATACGCACGCATCCCGACAGCGGGCGGGAAAAGCTGAACATCGAAGATATGCGGCCCAACCTGTCCTATGTCAGCCTCTCGGGCGAGGTTTTGGAGCAGGTCACATTGCCCGACGATCTGCACATGAACTCAATCCGCCATCTGGCCTTGGCACCGGACGGGCAGGTGGCTTTTGCGATGCAATGGCAAGGGGAGCCGGGTGACGGCGTGCCGCTGCTGGGGCTGCACCGGCGCGGGGAAGAGCCCATCTTGGCCGAGGCCGATCTGGCCGAGCAAATCGCGATGCAGGGCTACGCGGGCAGCGTGGCATTTGCGGCGGATGGCGGGGCGGTCGGGATTACGTCACCGCGCGGCGGGCGGTTGCATGTCTTTGACAACAAAGGTTCTTTCCTCGCCAGCCATCGCCGCGCGGATGTCTGCGGGCTGGCACCGGGCCGGGGCGGCTTTGTGGCTACGGATGGGCTGGGCGGTATCCTGTCGCTGCAAGAGGCGACGCTGTCGCGGCTGACCACGGCCAAACGGGCGTGGGACAACCATTTGGTTGCCATCGACGCATAGGCGGGCGGGGGCCGTGCCCCCGCCGCATTTAGTCAGTCTTGTAGGTCGGGTGGAACAAACCACCGGGCGAGAGGGTGAAGATCTCCACCCCGTCTTCGGTCACGCCCACCGAATGTTCGAACTGTGCCGAGAGGGATTTGTCGCGGGTGACGGCGGTCCAATCGTCGGCGAGGGTCTTGGTCTCGGCCCGGCCAAGGTTCACCATCGGCTCAATGGTAAAGAACATGCCCGGCTCAAGCACAGCACCCGTACCGGGGCGGCCATAGTGCAGCACGTTGGGCGGCGCGTGAAAGACCTGCCCCAGTCCATGGCCGCAGAAGTCGGTGACGACGGACATGCGGTGGCCTTCGACGAAGGTCTGGATCGCATGGCCGATGTCGCCAAAGGTATTGCCCGGCTTCACCGCCTCGATCCCGCGCATCAGGCTGTCGTGGGTCACGTTGATCAACCGCTCGGCCTTGCGCGACAGTTTGCCCGCCACATACATGCGGCTGGTGTCGCCGAACCAGCCATCGACGATGACGGTCACGTCGATGTTCAGGATGTCGCCGTCTTTCAGCTTCTTGTCGCTGGGGATCCCGTGGCAGACCACATGGTTCACCGAGATGCAGCTGGCGTGTTTGTAGCCCTTGTAGCCGATGGTGGCGGATTTTGCCCCGGCGGCGTTGACCTTTTCTTCGATCAGGCGGTCCAACTCTCCGGTGGTCTGGCCGGGGAAGACATGCTCTGCGATCTCGTCGAGGATCGTGGCGGCGAGACGGCCCGCTGCCTGCATCCCGGCATGATCGGAAGGCTCGTAAATGCGAATGCCGTCGCGCGTCTGGCGGCCTCGGTGTGCGTTGTTCACCGCTCTCTCCATGCTTGTGTTCGCTCCTACTTAACGTGGCTTTCGGGCGAGGGCCAGAGCGGCTCAGCCCGCGAAGGGGATCGGTTGCGCCAGTGTGACGGCTTGGGGCGTGATATGGGTGCCGACGGCGTAGATTTCCAGCCCCGCCGCCCGCGCGGCTTGGGAGGCGGCGGCATAGGTCGGGTCGATATCGGCAGCGAGGCGCATCTGCGTGCAATCGGTGCGCTGCACCAGATAGAGCAGCACGGCGCGGTGCCCGGCCTGCGCCATCCGCGCCAATTCGCCCAGATGTTTCGCCCCGCGCGCGGTCACGCTGTCGGGGAATTCGGCCAGCCCCGTTTCGCGTGACAGGGTGACGGATTTCACCTCGACATAGGCATCGGGCAGGCCATCGCCGCTGAGCAGGAAGTCGATGCGGGAGTTTTCGCCGTATTTCACCTCGGGCCGCACCTCGGTATAGGCGGCGAGCGGGGCGACCTCACCCGCGATCAGCGCCGCCTTCATCGCGCGGTTGGGCAGGGCGGTGTCGACGCCAGTGAAATGGCCGTTCTCATGGTCCACCAACCGCCAGCCGTAGTTCAGCTTTTTCTTTGGATCGTCGTTCGGCTCCAGCCAGATGCGGCTGCCCGGTTCCGCCAGCCCCATCATCGAGCCGGGGTTGGCGCAATGGGCCACCACCTCTTCGCCCGTCTCCTCAAGCCTGCAATCGGCCAGAAAGCGTTTGTAGCGGCGGATCAGCCGGGCGGGGACAAGTTGGGTTTGAAAGCGCATGGGGCGCGGCCTATACCGAAGGGACGCCATCCTCAAGGAGCCGCCCCATGTCAAACCCCACCGCCGCGATGATCGTGATCGGCGACGAAATCCTCTCGGGCCGGACCCGTGACAGCAATATGCATCACCTTGCGGGGGAGTTGACGAAAGTGGGGATCGACCTGCGCGAAGTGCGCGTGGTCTCGGACGATCACGGGGCGATCATCGCCGCCGTGCAGGCGCTGTCCTCGGCCTATAGCCATGTCTTCACCTCGGGCGGGATCGGGCCGACCCATGACGACATCACCGCCGATTGCATCGCCGCCGCCTTTAACCGCGACATCGACGTGCGCGACGATGCGCGCGAGATTTTGGCGGCACATTACGCCCGCGCCGGGACCGAGATGAACGCGGCACGCCTGCGCATGGCGCGCATCCCTGAAGGCGCCGCGCTGATCGAGAACCCGGTCTCTGCCGCGCCGGGGTTCATCGTCGAAAACGTGCATGTGATGGCCGGGGTGCCTGCGGTGTTTCAGGCCATGGTCGCCAGTGTCTTGCCGGGGCTGACCGGGGGCCAGCCGCTGATCAGTGAGACCCTGCGCATCGACCGGGGCGAGGGCGATATCGCCGGGCCGCTGGGGGCGCTGGCCGAGGAATATCCGCATCTGTCGATGGGCAGCTACCCGTTTCAGAAGGACGGTGTCTTTGGCGCGCATGTGGTGATCCGGGGCAGCGATCCGGGGATGGTCGAAGCCGCGATGGCCAAGCTCAAGGCCGCCTTCGCATGAGTGAGGCGCAGGCGTTTTTCGATGCGGGTGACGCGACATGGCCCGCCGCGCGGCGCTTTGATTACGGACCATGGACCCTGCGCGAGGGGCAGGGCGGCGGCAAACGCGTCTCGGCGGCGACGGCACGCGGGGCGATTGCTGATGCCGACATTCCGGTTGCCGAAGCGGCGATGCGCGAGATGGGTCAGCGCTCGCTGTTCATGGTGTGTGCGGGGGAAGATGACCTCGACGCGCTGCTGGCCGCGCGGGGCTATGACGTGGTCGATCCGGTCACCGTGCTGAGCCTGCCGATCACCCGACTGACGGATTTGCCGATGCCCCCGGTCACCGCCTTTTGCATCTGGGAGCCGCTGGCGATCATGGCCGAGGTCTGGGCCGCCGGCGGGGTCGGCCCCGCGCGGCTTGCCGTGATGGACCGTGCCGCAACCAAGACTGGCATCCTTGCCCGCTGGAACGAGAAACCCGCGGGGGTGGCCTTTGCCGGGGTGCACAATGATATCTGTATGGTCCACGCGGTTGAGGTGCTGCCCCATCAACAACGCCAAGGCGTGGCGACTTGGCTGATGCGGGCCGCCGCCCATTGGGGGCAGGCGCAGGGGGCCGCGCGGCTGTCGGTGCTCTGCGTCGATACCAATACCCGCGCGCAGGCGCTCTATGCCAAGCTGGGCTTTGCCCCGGTCGGGCACTATCATTACCGTCAAAGCACCGAGTGAAGGATAAGCCCATGGCCAACGACATGCCCACCGCCCTTGATCTGCCGATGGTCGATCCGCTGCCCGAGGCGACGCAGAAGTATTTCGATGTCTGTCAGGAAAAGCTCGGGATGGTGCCCAATGTGCTGCGCGCCTATGCCTTTGACATCGACAAGCTGAACGCCTTCACCGGCATGTATAACGACCTGATGCTGGGCGACAGCGCGCTCAGCAAGCTTGAGCGTGAGATGATTGCGGTGGCGGTGTCTTCGGTCAACAAATGTTACTATTGCCTTGTGGCCCATGGGGCGGCGGTGCGCGAGATGTCGGGCGATCCGCAATTGGGCGAAGCGCTGGTGATGAACTACCGCGTGGCCAAGATCAGCGCCAAACAACGCGCCATGCTGGATTTCGCCGTCAAACTGACCGAAGCCAGCGCCAAGGTTGAGGAGGTCGACCGTCGGGCGCTGCGCGACGTAGGCTTCACCGATCGTGACATCTTTGACATCGCCAGCGTGGCGGGTTTCTTTAACATGACCAACCGGGTGGCCAGCGCCACCGACATGCGCCCCAACGACGATTACCACGCGCAGGCGCGATGATCCGGGCGCGCGTCGCGGCGGCTCTGGCCGGGATGCTGCTGGCGGCCCCGGCGGCGGCGCTTGAACTGGCGCTGCCCAGCACCGCGCGGCTGACGGCGGAACGCAACACCGCGCCGGATCGCTACGCTGCGCCCGTGGGTGTCTATGCCGAAGGGCAGGTGGCGCGGGTCCATGTCGATGGCGACGTGCGCCGCGCCGCTTGGCGGATGGACACGCCGGGGCTGACCGCCTTGCAGGTGATGCGCCCCCTGCGGCGGCAACTTGAAGAGGCGGGGTTTGACATCGTGCTCGACTGCGCGGCGCGGGACTGCGGTGGGTTCGATTTCCGCTTTGCGATAGAGGTGCTGCCGGGGCCGAATATGTATGTGAACCTGCGCGCCTTTCACTTCATCACCGCCCTGCGTCGGGCGGATGATGGCACACCAACCGAGGCGATCAGCATCCTTGCCAGCACGGCGGCGACCTCGGCCTATGTGCAGATCATTCAGGCCCGCAGCGGCGACGCGGCAGAGGGTGACAGCCCCCCTGTCACGCCTGCGGCTACGGGGGAGGTGCCGCTTGCCAGCGCCACGGGGGATTTCGCAGCGACGTTAAAGAACGAGGGGCATCTGGTGCTGAACCGGTTGGAGTTCGAGACCGGCACCTCCGCGCTTGGCCCCGGGCCTTTCGCGACCCTCGCGCGGCTTGCCGAATTGCTCAAGGCTGAGCCGGGTCTGCGGGTGGCGCTGGTGGGTCATACCGATGCGGTGGGTAGTTTGGACGCCAATACCGCCCTGTCGCGCAGGCGGGCAGAGGCGGTGCGGGACCGGTTGGTTGAGCGCTATGGCGTGGCCCCCGACCGGCTGGAGGCGCAGGGCGCGGGTTATCTTGCGCCGCGCGACAGCAACCTGACCGAAGCGGGGCGCGAACAGAACCGGCGGGTCGAGGTGGTCGTCCTTTCGGTGCAATAGCCTAGGTCGTGACCGTCATCTGGGTGGCCAGCAGGAGGTTCGTCTCGCTTGAACTCACCCCCTGAATGCGGCGGATTTGACCCAACACGCTATCGAGTTCTTCGACGGTCTCCGTCCCCGTCTCGACAATCAAATCCCATTTGCCATTGGTCGCATGGATCGCCTGCACCGCGGGCATGCCTGCAAGAATGCGTTTGATCCGGTCGGTGCCCGCGCCTTCGATGGCCAAGAGCGTATGGCCCCGGATTGGGCTGTGGCGCATGTCTTCTTTCAGGATCAGCGTGAACCCCAAAATCGCGCCCGAGCTGACCAAACGCTCCACCCGCGCCCGCACCGTCACCCGCGACAGGCCGGTGGTGGCGGCCAGCGCGGAATAGGACATGCGCGCGTCGCGGCGCAGTTCCGCGATGATCTTGTTGTCGATCTCGTCCATCAGCTTCCCGTCTTTTGCACGGGGCCATGTTTACGGCAGCGCGGGCGGGCTGGCCAGTCTTCGCAGATGCGCAATTGACGACGCCCGGGAAACCCATAATCTGCCGCGGAAAGGAACACTTCCATGCAAAGCCGCGCGCCCCTGTTCACCCCGGTCCTGATGGTCGGTTGTATCATCATCATGGTCAGCTTCGCCGTGCGGGCGTCTTTTGGTGTGTTCCAGATCCCCATTGCCGAGGAATTTGCATGGGCGCGCAGCGAGTTCTCTCTCGCCATCGCGATCCAGAACCTTGCATGGGGCATCGGGCAGCCGATCTTTGGCGCGCTGGCGGAGAAGATTGGCGATAGGCGGGCGATTATCATCGGGGCGGTGGTCTATGCGGTGGGGCTGCTCTTGTCGGCCAATTCCGCGACGCCGATCGAGCACCAGACCTATGCCTGGCTCGTGGGCTTCGGCATCGCGGGTACTGGCTTTGGCGTGATCCTCGCCGTGGTGGGGCGGGCGGCCTCAGACGAGAACCGCTCAATGGCGCTGGCGATTGCCACGGCGGCGGGCAGCGCGGGCCAAGTCTTCGGCGCGCCGGTGGCGGAATGGATGCTAAGCTTCATGTCATGGCAGATGACCTTCGTCAGCTTCGCGGGGGTGATCCTGCTGATGCTGCTCACCTTGCCGATGATGCGCGCGCCTGCCATGGCCAGCCGGGCCGAGCTTGAGGAATCGATGGGCCAGAACCTCGGCAAGGCCTTCCGCGATCCCTCCTATACGCTGATCTTTCTGGGCTTCTTTTCCTGCGGCTACCAACTCGCCTTCATCACCGCCCATTTCCCGGCCTTCGTGACCGAAATGTGCGGCCCGATCCTTGCGGGCGGTGTGCTGCACAACATCGGCATCACCACCACCTCGGCGCTGGGCGCGGTGGCGATTTCGCTCATTGGTCTAGCCAATATCGCGGGCACGCTGCTGGCGGGCTGGGCGGGCAAGCGTTATTCCAAGAAGTACCTTTTGGCGGGCATTTACGTAGGCCGCACCGTCTTTGCCGCGCTTTTCATCATGTTCCCGATCACGCCGATGACCGTGATCCTCTTCTCGGTCGGGATGGGCGCGCTTTGGCTCGCCACGGTGCCGCTGACCTCCGGCCTCGTCGCGCATATCTACGGGCTGCGCTACATGGGCACGCTCTATGGGATCGTCTTTTTCAGCCACCAGCTGGGCAGCTTCCTCGGCGTCTGGCTGGGCGGGCGCATGTACGACATCTACGGCAGCTATACCGGCGTCTGGTGGGTGGGCGTGGCCGTGGGGGCCTTTAGCGCCGTGGTGCATCTGCCGATCCGCGAGAAACGGCTGGAGGGGCTGGTGACCGCTTAACGCGCCCGCCAGCTTTCCAGAATATGCCGCGCGGTCATAAGGTCCAGATGCGCGCCGCCGCCGTTTTTGAACAGGGTGATCTCATCGTCGTTTTGCCGAGTGAAGCGCGCAAGGTCGTAGTAATCCGCGACTAAGTGGTCGCGGGTGATGGTGCCTGCCTCAAGCGGGATGTTGATCTCTCCGATATGGCCGATGGTGGTGTCGAAACTGTCGACGAAGACGCGGGCGCGCAGCAGCGCCGTGTCGTCCACCTCGCGCATGTCGGGGCGGTAGGCGCCGATGAGATCGACGTGCTGGCCGGGCTGCAACCAATCGCCCTCGATCAGCGGGTCGGTCGACATGGTGGCGGAGGCGACGATATCGGCGGCGCGGACGGCTTGTTCGAGATCGGTCGCCACGTTGATCTTGAGCTCTGCGGCCATCGCCTCGGCGTTCTTGGGCGTCCGGTTCCAGACCGTGAAACGGGCCTGCGGGAAGGCCGCGGAATAGGCGGCGTGCAGCGCCCGACCTTGGGTGCCCGCGCCGACGATCAGGATGTTCTCGCTGTCCGGTCGGGCAAGACGGCGCGCGGCCAAGAGGCTGTCACCCGCGGTCTTCCACTTGGTGACAAGGTGGAAGTCCACGATGGCGGAGAGCGTGCCGGTTTCGTCATCGAAAAGCGAGACGCCGCCGTTGACCATCGGCACCTCGCGGTCGGGATTGCCGGGGAAGATCGTGGCGGATTTCATCGCGATGCCCAGCCCGTCGATCCATGCCGCGCGGCTTAAGAGCGTGTCCTTGCCGCGGTAGAGGAAGGTGTCGCCGATCTCGGCCTTCGGCAGGTCGTGGCCCGCGGCCAGCGCGTCGGTGAGCGCGATCCAATCCAGCAGCGCCTCCCCCGCCTCGAAGGAGATGTTCGGGATGTCGGTCATGCGGCCTCCTCGCGGGTCAGCAGGCCTGCGGCGACCAGACGGTCGGCCCAGCCCTGCGGCCCGGTAAAATGATGGGTTTGCCAGCCCCGCGCAGCAGCGGCGGCGATGTTGTCGGCGCGGTCGTCGGTGAAGAGCAGGGCCTCGGGCGGCAGGTCGCTGCCCTTTTCCACGGCCTCGTAGATTGAGGGCGCGGGTTTGATCATGCCGAGGTGGCCGGAAATGAAATCACGGTCGAACTCGCGCAGGAAAGGGTAATGGGTCGCGGCCAGATCATAGCTTTGGATGCCGAAGTTGGTGAGCGAGAAGACCGGGACGCCGCGCGCTTGCAGCGCATTCTTCAACCGCAGGGAGTGGTCGATCACCGGGGCGGCCATCTCGATCCAGCGGTCGTGCCAGAGGCGGATTTCATCGCCCCACTCGGGCGTCGCCTCGGCCATGGCATAGATCGTGTCGCGGAAATTCTCGCCGCTGTCGACGCGGTCGTTCATGCCGTGCAGGTCCACGGCGTCGAACATGGCGCGGCGGCGATCTTCGCCGATGACGCTGTCGTAAAACCGCTCCGGTTGCCATTCGATCAATACGTTGCCGATGTCGAAAACGACCGCCTGTGGTGTCATATCACTTGCCCTAACAATTGCTTAACGCGGGCCTACCCCCGCGCCGCCGCGCGCAGTTCCCGCTCCAATGCTTCGAGGAAACGGGAGCGGTCGGCCTTTGTAAACCCCTTGCCGCCGCCTTGGCGGAAGGGGTCGGCGGCGCGCAGGTCGGCCATCAGGTCGCGGGTGGCCAGCACGTTGCCGATATTGCGCGCGGTCAGCGCCTCGCCATTGTGTTTCAGCACCCTTGCCCCCGCTTCGACGCATTTGGCGGCCAACGGGATGTCCCCGGTGACCACCACGTCGCCCGGTCCGCAACGCTCGGCGATCCACATGTCGGCGATGTCGGGCCCGTCGGGCACGATCACCACCTCCACCAGCGGGTTCTGCGACAGGCGCAGCCCGCCGTTGGAGACAAGGAACATCTTGATCTTGTGCCGGGTCGCCACCCGCTCGGCCTCGGCCTTCACGGGGCAGGCGTCGGCGTCGATGTAGAGCGCGGTCATCGCCTCAGCCCGCGTAGAGCGCGTCGGCATGGAAGGCGACGTGATCTTCCATAAAGCTCGCCACGAAGAAATAGCTGTGGTCATAGCCCGGCTGCATGCGGAAGCTGCCCTGCTGGCGTTTTGCCGCCATGGCCTCGGCCAGCGCTTCGGGCATCAAGAGGTCGAGGAACTGGTCGCTCGCCCCTTGGTCGATCAGCACCGGCCCGTCGAAGCCCTTCTCGCGCATCAGGAGCGTGCTGTCGTGTTTCGTCCATGTGCTCTCGTCGGACCCGAGATAGGCGCTGAGCTGCTTTTTGCCCCAATCGCTCGACGTCGGATGGGTGATCGGCGCGAAGGCAGAAACCGAGAGGAAACGCCCGGGCAGGTTCATCGCCAGCGTCAGTGCGCCGTGCCCGCCCATGGAATGGCCGGTGATGCCTTGACGCTCCATATCGAGGGCGAAGTTTTCGCCGAGCAGGGCGGGCAGTTCCTCGGCCAGATAATCCCACATCTGGTAGTGCGCCGCCCAAGGGTCTTGGGTCGCGTTCACATAGAACCCCGCGCCTTTGCCAAGGTCGTAAGCATCGTCATCGGCCACATCTTCACCACGCGGCGAGGTGTCGGGGAAAACCACCGCGATGCCATGTTCGGCGGCCCAAGCCTGCGCGCCTGCTTTGGTCATGGCGTTCTCATGGGTGCAGGTCAGGCCCGACAGATACCACAGCACCGGGACCGGGCCGTCCTGCGCCTCGGCGGGGAGAAACAGGCCGAATGTCATGTCGCAGCCGCAGGTGTCGGAGGCGTGGGAGTAGACCCCCTGCGTGCCACCGAAACAGGCGTTTTCCGAGATGGTTTTCATGGCAGCGTTCCTTTCGAACTTGAGTGTGTCACAGGGCCGAGACCCAACCTACGACAAGGCTGACGGTCACGATACTAACTGTGGTTGAGACGAGAATGGCGGCAGAGACCCGCTGAGGGGCGACGCCGTAGTGTTGGGCGAGCATATAGACATTGCCCGCGACCGGGAGGGAGGCCGTGGCGATGATGACCCCGGCTTTATACGGGTCGACGCCGAAGAGAAACAGCGCGCCAAAGGCCACGAAGAGCGGGTGCAGCACCAGTTTGCAAAAGGTCAGCCAGCCCGCGATCTCGATCCGTTCGGCGGATTTAGAGGCCAGCGAGGCGCCGATGGCAAAAAGGGCACCGGGGGTGGCAGCGCCGCCGAGGATGGCCAGAAATTCGTTCAGCGGCACCGGGATCGGGATGCCGAAGCCGGACCAGAGGAACCCCAGCGTGATGGCCACGATCATCGGGTTTTTCAGCAGGCCGATCCCGACGGTTTTGAGTGTCGCCAGCCGCAATTGCCCCTCGCGGGAGCCGGTGATCAGGATCACGATGAGGCTGGAAAAGATGATCATATCGACGGTCAGCGCCAGCAGCACGGGGCCGATGGCATCCGGCCCTAAGAGCAGCGTCAGCATCGGCACGCCCAGAAAGCCGGTGTTGCCGATCACGGCGCATTGCGCCTCGATCCCGTTGGTGGCCACGTCGAGCCCGCGCAGGAAGCCGACAAGGCTGGCGATGGCATAGACGAAGGCCGTCCCCCAAAGGTAGGCGGCGACAAGGCGGCTGTCCCAGACCTCGGCCAAGGACAGATTGGCGGAAAAGCGGAACAGCATCGCCGAGAGGGCGAAGTAGAAGACGAATTTGGTGAGATAGGCCGTCGCTTCGGCAGAGAAAAACCGCGTGCGCCCGGCCCAGTAGCCAAGGCCGATCAGCGCAAAGAACGGCAGGGTTTTCAGGAAGATCGCGACCATGGGTCAAGCATTAGCCAGCCCGCCCTTGGGGTGCAATGGGGCAGGGGCTTAGGCCTTGGCTGAACCGATCGACGCCACCCGCGCGCTCATGGGGTTGCGGCCAGCGGGAACGCCCCGGGCGGCTCCGTGATCTCGCTGCCACAGCACTTCCATCGGCAGGTTCCAGCAAGGGCAAAGCGCCCGGCCCTTGGCGGGGCGGGTCAGGGAGCTACCTGTTGCGGGATGGACGCCACGCGAAGAACGAGGTTTGGAATATGAGAGTAGTTTTCTTGGCACCCCTAGTGCTGGCCGGATGCGCTGAATTGGCGACAGCGCCGGTGCAGAACCCGATCCCGGCCCCCGCGCCTGCGGCCACCACACCCCCGCCATCGCCGGAACCCGAGGCCCCGGCGCGGTCCGAAACCCCCAGCAGCCCGGCCAAGCCCAAACCGCTGCCGGAGTCGGTCGTGAACGCGGTGAACGACAGCTCCAGCCCCTCTGAAGATGATGGGCAAGAAGAGCTTGCCGCCGCCGAGCCGCCGACCGACACCTGCAAAGAGGGCAGTTGGTGGGGGCTGATCGGACGCCCGAAATCAGCGGCGAGCATCGTCTCCGAGCCCAAGCGCGTCTATACAGAGGGCGACCCGGTGACGATGGACGCCAATCCCAACCGCACCAACATCGTCTTGGACGCGGAAGGCAAAATCGCCAAAGTCACCTGCGGCTAGGGTCGTCCCTAGCCCTTGGGGCGGTTGTCGAGAATACGCACGGCTTTGCCCTCGGACCGGGCAACGCCGCCCACGTCCATGACCTCAACCGTGACCGAAATGCCGACGGTCTGTTTGATCTGTGCCGACAGCGCTTTGATCGCGGCGGCCCGGGCGTCGGTGGTGACGCTGGCGTCAGCGCATTCACACAGCACGCGCATCTGGTCCATCCGATCGGGGCGCGAAAGCTCGATCTGGAAATGCGGGGCCAAGCCGGGCGTGGCCATCAGCGCCTCTTCGATCTGGGTGGGGAAGACATTGACGCCGCGGAGGATAATCATGTCGTCGCTGCGCCCGGTCACCTTTTCCATCCGCCGCATGGAGCGTGCGGTGCCCGCCAGCAGACGGGTCAGATCGCGGGTGCGGTAGCGGATGATCGGGAAAGCCTGTTTCGTGAGCGAGGTGAAGACCAACTCGCCCATTTCGCCATCCTCGACCGGGGCGCCAGTCTCGGGGTTAATGATCTCGGGGTAGAAGTGATCCTCCCAGATGTGCAGCCCGTCCTTGGTCTCCACACATTCCATCGACACACCCGGGCCCATGACTTCGCTCAGGCCGTAGATGTCGACCGCATGCATATCGAAAGCCTGCTCGATCTCCTGCCGCATGGCGTTGGTCCATGGCTCGGCCCCGAAAATGCCGACTTCGAGCGAGGATTGGCGCGGGTCGATGCCTTGTTTGGCAAATTCATCCAAGATCGACAGCGCGTAGGACGGGGTGACCGTGATGCCCTTGGGGGCGAAATCTTCGATCAGGCGCACTTGGCGCGGGGTCATCCCGCCCGAGATCGGCACGGTCGACAGGCCAAGCGCATCGGCGCCGAGGTGGATGCCCAAGCCGCCGGTGAACAGCCCATAGCCATAGGCATTGTGCAGCATGTCGCCCGGGCGCATCCCCGCCGCGCGCAGGGAGCGGGCGACGACTTGGCCCCAGTTCGCCAGATCGTCCTTGGTATAGCCCACCACCGTCGGCTGCCCCGTGGTGCCGGACGAGGCGTGAATACGCGCCACCTGGTCGCGCGGCACGGCGAACATGCCAAAGGGATAATTGTCACGCAGGTCAGTCTTTACCGTGAAGGGAAAGCGCGAAAGATCGGAAAGCTGTTTCAGATCATCGGGATGCACGCCCGCATCGTCGAAGCTTTGCTTGTAGAAAGGGACGTTGTCATAGGCATGGCGCAGGGACCATTTCAGTCGGTCCAATTGCAGGGCGCTGATCTCGTCCCGGCTGGCGATCTCAATCGGGTCGAGCGTATCCTTCGCGGGGGTCAGGTCTTTCATCAGGTCGGCTCCTCCTCGGTAAATAGCTGGCCCTTGATGCTGCGGGAGAGCCCGCGAAACAGGGCCACGACACGGTCATCCTCGCCCGTGACGGTCACGTCATAGATGCCCGACCGACCGCTGCGCGACACTTCGCGTGCGGTGGCAGTCAGCCGCTCCTCCGGCTGGCCGGGGCTGAGATAGGTGATCTGGTTCTGCTGGGCGACAGTGGTCTGGTTGTAGCTGTTGCAGGCAAAGGCAAAGGCGCTGTCGGCCAGCGTAAAGATGAAACCGCCGTGACAAATCCCATGCCCGTTCAGCATGTCGGGGCGCACCGACATCGACAAAACCGCGCCGCCGGGGGTGACCTCGTCGATCCTCATGCCCAATCCGGCCGAGGCGGAATCTCGGGCGAACATCACCTCGGCACATTTGCGGGCGCGGGCGTCTGGGGTCATTCCGTCATGCCTTTGTGTTTCATTTTCAAGATTGGTTGCACAATTCTGTAACGCTTTCAAGAAATTTTGAGGGGTGCTTTCGGCCATGTCAGGGCTTGATTTGGCCCCCGTCAGGGTCAACTGTAAAGCCATGAGCATAGTGCCCCCATCGCCAATCACGGCTTTCGAGCGCCCTGCCGAACAGGTCGCCTTTCACCGCACCGAACTGTCGCTGATCCTATCGCTCTACGGGCGTATGGTCGCGGCGGGGGAGTGGCGTGACTACGGGATTTCGCACCTTAAGGACGTGGCCGTCTTTTCCGTCTTTCGGCGCACGGCTGAGATACCGCTTTACCGGATCGAAAAGCGGCCCAAGCTGCGCAACCGGCAGGGGATGTATGCGGTGGTGGGCACCGGCGGGCAGGTGCTGCGCCGGGGCCATGACCTGAAGGCCGTGCTGCGCGTGTTGGAGCGCAAGCTGATCCGCGCGGTGGACTAAAGGCCGGGGCGGCGATGTGCCGTCACCCGGCCGTCACCGCCCGCTTCGATCCGGGCGATGGCCTCGGCGATGTTTTCATAGCTCACGGCCATGGCGTGGGCATTGGCGTGGATCATCGTCTCGCCATCCACCACCAGCGCCACATGGCCTTTCCAGAACAACAGATCATTGCGCTGATAGGCGCCGCTGACGGGGGCGCCCACGGTCTTCTCTTGCTGGTCGCTGTCACCGGAGCAGGGGATGCCGCACGCCAGCAGCGCCGCTTGGACGAGGCCCGAACAATCGATCCCCCAACGGCTGTTGCCGCCCCAGAGATAGGGCGTGCCAAGGAACAGCGCGGCGATCTGCACCGGGTCGGCCTCTCGGCTCTCAACGGGGGCAAGATGGCCCAGCGGAATGTGCCCGTGTGGGGTTTCGGCAAAATCCTTGGTCTCTGCCGTGACCGTGACGTGCGCGCCGTAGCTAAGGCTCAGCAGGTCCGGCGATTTCAGATCGGCGTCGCGATAGGCATGGGTGGCAGGCACGCAGACGCGGTGGGTGGCCTTGCGCGGGATGCCGAGGGTGCTTTGCAGAACATGCCCGCAATAGCCATCCTTCTCGGCCAGCACATAGGCCCAGCCCGACGCCTCATGCAGCACGGTCACCTGCTCGCCGAACACCAACTGCCGGTCGCGTGGCCCGTCAGGGCGGCGGCAAAGGTCGGCCACCGGCACCGCGACCTGCGCGGCGCGGTTCTGGGTCGCAAGTGCCGGGTCAGGGGTAAGGCGCGGATCGCTCATGGTTTCAGCAAGGCGGGCAGGGCGGCATAGATCGCGCGGGTGCCTTGGCCGGTGCCGCCTTTCGGACGGGCGGGGGCGTCGGCAGGTTGCCAGCCGTAGATGTCGAAATGCGCGTATTTGCTGTCGGTCACAAAGCGGCGCAGGAAGAGCGCGGCGGTGATCGACCCGGCAAAGCCGCCCTTGGGCGCGTTGTCGAGGTCGGCGATGCCGGGCTCGATCAGCGCCTCGTAGGCGTCATGGAAAGGCATCCGCCAGACCGGATCGGCGGACCCGGCAGCGGCGCTTTCCAAAGCCGAGACGAAGGCGGCGTCGTCACTGTAATAGGGCGCAAGGTCCGGCCCCACGGCCACCCGCGCGGCCCCGGTCAGCGTCGCCATTGAGATAATCTGATCGGGCTTGTCCTCATCCGCCAGCGCCAGCGCATCGGCCAGCACCAAACGCCCTTCGGCATCGGTGTTGTTGATCTCAACCGTCAGCCCCTTGCGCGAGGTCAGGATGTCGCCGGGGCGGAAGGCATTGCCCGAGACGGAGTTCTCAACCGCCGGGATCAGCACGCGAAGCTGCACCTCCATGCCGGTGGCCATGATCATATGCGCCAGCCCCAGCACGGCGGCGGCCCCGCCCATGTCCTTTTTCATCAGTCCCATCGAGGCGCCGGGCTTCAGGTTCAGCCCGCCGGTGTCGAAACAGACGCCTTTCCCCACCAGCGTCAGCTTTGGCCCCGCATTGCCCCATGTCATGTCGATCAGCCGCGGCGCGCGGTCGGCGGCGCGGCCCACGGTGTGGATCATCGGCAGGTTGTTTCCCAGCAGGGCATCGCCGGTGGTCACTTCGATCTGCGCGCCATGCCGCTCGGCCAGGTTGCGCGCGGCGGCTTCAAGGTCTGGCGGCCCCATGTCGGAGGCGGGTGTGTTGATCAGGTCGCGGGTCAGCATCTCACCCGTGGCCAGCGCGGTGATCTGCTCGGCGTCGACCCCCTCGGGCGCGACAAGGCGGGCGGTCAGTGGGGGCTGGTCGCGGTAGCGGTCGAAACGATAGCCCGCCAGCAGCCAACCAAGCGCCTCTGTCGCCGCCTGATCCTCGGGCAGGCCGCTTTCGATCCGGTAGTCCCCGGCAGGAAGCTTGGCCGCAGCGGCGGCGAGGTGAAAGCGGCCCCGGCGGCGGGCAGCCTCGGACCCGTAGCCCGCCAGTGCCATCACCGGCGCGCCCTCGGCACCCGGGACGACAAGCGCCTGACCAAGGCCGCCCGCAAAACCGCTGGCCTTCACCCATGCCCGCACCGCGCCGGGCTGATCGGCAAGCCAGCCTTCAAGCGCGGTCTCGCTCAAGACATGAAGCGGCAGGGCATTGGCGGAGGAGGTGGCGAATTCGGCGGACATGACAAACCTTTGCAAATCTGGATTTGCGCGCAGCCTACCTTTTCCATCGCCACCCGCAAGCGATCAGATCGTGATCTCTGGCAGGTCCCATATTGCGGTCAGTGACCGTTCCCCGCTGCGCAGCAGCCGCGAGAGCGTGGCCGCGGTGGCGGTCTCATCCCCTGCGTCGATACAGACCATCACATCCGCCGCCACCCGGGCGACGAGCGCCATGCCGATTTGATCGGCGATGGCGATCAAGCGGTGCACGCTTTTGCGCAGCCCGGCGCGGTCTTGGCCCTCATGGAGCCTTTTGCAATGGGACAGGCGCAGGGCCAATTCCTCCATCGCGCGGCAGAGGACATCTTCGGCCCCCACCTCACCCAGTTGTGTGTAGAGCAGCGCCAGCCGCTCTTGATCGACGCAGACCTGTTCGGTCGGGCGAATTTGCATAAGTTGCATTCCTGTCATCCTTCGATCGCCCCCACGGCCTCAGGGTCAATATGGCGCGTGAAGGTGTGCAAAGGGTTGCGATGATTGTGCCTTTTCTCTCGAATTCGTATGGCATTTGCGCTATCTGCGCTAAAACCGCATTTCGCATTAGGGGACGTTTACACATGGACAAGGCCAAGGCTCTGCCGTCGTATCTGTTGCAACGCTATCAGGGGTGGAAGGCGACCGGCTATGCCGAGAACCAAACATGGTATCGCCGATTGGCCGCCGAGGGGCAGCGCCCGCGTGCGATGGTGATCTCCTGCTGCGACAGCCGCGTGCATGTGACCTCGATCTTCGGGGCGGATCAGGGGGAGTTCTTTATCCACCGCAACATCGCCAACCTTGTCCCGCCCTATGAGCCGGATGGCAAGCAGCACGGCACCTCGGCGGCGGTGGAATATGCCGTCAACGCGCTGAAGGTCGCGCATCTGATCGTGCTGGGCCATTCCAGTTGCGGCGGCGTGGCGGGCTGCATCGAAATGTGCAAAGGCAACGCGCCCGAGCTTGAGAACCAAGACAGTTTCGTGGGCCGCTGGATGGACCTGCTGCGCCCGAAATACGAGACGGTGGAAAAGGTCGAAGACCCGGCAGAGCAGCAGCTTTTGCTGGAGCGTCAGGCGGTGCTAACCTCGCTCGAAAACCTGATGACCTTCCCGTGGATCAAGGAAAAGGTCGAAGACGGCACGCTGAGCCTGCACGGCCTGTGGACCGACATCGGCGAGGGCAGCTTGGAATATTATGACGCCAAGGCGCAGAAATTCGAGCCGGTCTGACGCTTGCGCAGACAGATGGCAGAGACGAAAAAGGGGGCCGCTTGGCCCCCTTTCTTATTCCTAAGCTGGGGCTGAACCTCAGCCCTTTTTCAGCACTTCGCGGCCCAGCAGCTCGGCGATCTGCACGGCGTTCAGGGCGGCACCCTTGCGCAGGTTGTCGCTGACGCACCACAGGTTGATGCCGTTGTCGATGGTGCTGTCCTGACGGATGCGGCTGATGAAGGTAGCGAAATCGCCGACGCATTCCACCGGCGTGACGTAGCCGCCGTCTTCGCGCTTGTCGATTACCATGATGCCTGGCGCTTCGCGCAGGATGTCGCGGGCTTCGGCTTCATCAAGGTGGTCTTCGAATTCGATGTTGATCGATTCCGCATGGCCCACGAAAACCGGCACGCGCACGCAGGTCGCGGTGACCTTGATCGACGGATCGACGATCTTCTTGGTCTCGGCGACCATCTTCCATTCTTCCTTGGTCGAACCGTCTTCGAGGAAGACGTCAATATGCGGAATCACGTTAAAGGCGATCTGCTTGGGGTAGACCTTGGCCTCGTAATTGTCGGTCGGGTTGTAGACCGATTTGGTCTGGTCCCAAAGCTCGTCGATGGCCTCTTTGCCCGAGCCGGAAACCGATTGGTAGGTGCTGACCACGACGCGCTTGATCTTGGCGCGGTCATGCAGCGGCTTCAGCGCCACGACCATCTGCGCGGTGGAGCAGTTGGGGTTGGCGATGATGTTCTTTTTGGAATAACCGTGCACATCTTCGGGGTTCACCTCCGGCACGATCAGCGGCACTTCGTTGTCGTAGCGGTAGAGCGACGAGTTATCGATCACCACGCAGCCCGCTTTGGCAGCGGCGGGGGCGTATTTCTTGGTCGCCTCGGAGCCCACGGCGAAAAGCGCCATGTCCCAGCCAGTGAAATCGAAAGTGTCGAGGTCTTTGGTCTTGAGGGTCTTGTCCCCGAAGGTGATCTCGGTCCCGAGCGAACGGCGGCTGGCAAGGGCCACGATCTCGTCCACGGGGAACTGACGCTCCGCAAGGATGTTCAACATTTCACGGCCCACATTGCCTGTGGCACCGACGACGGCGACGCGATAACCCATCTGATTACTCCAGTCTGTCCAATTTAATTTGACGCCATTTAACGTGCCTGCGGGGCATTGGCTAGGGCCAGCCGCGTGAGGGCGGGGCAGGGCGGTGCTTTGCCGGGGTCAGAGAACCTTGATCACGTCCTTGTTGATCGCCAGCATATAGCCGCGCCGGGCGATGTTCTTGACCAGCAGTTCCGACACCAGTTGGTTGCCAAGCGTGTCGCGCAGGCGTTTGATCCGCGTGGCGCCCGCGGCCTCATCACAGTCGGCGGGGCTGCGGCCCGAGATCATGCCTTCAATCTCAGAACCCGAGAGCACGTCGTCATCCATCCGCGCCTCGGCAAGGACCGACATCGTCTCCATCGCAGCAGCCGTCAGTTTGAAGCCGAGGTTGTTGAGATAGACGGTATTCTCTTCCCGGCTGATCAGCAGAGAGTTCACCTGAATGCCCGTCCGCTCAATCTGGGCCATGCGACGGTTGAAGCCGATCAGCATGAACAAAAACACCATCGCCGCGACCAGCATGGCGCTGGCAAAGACCAAGAGCACCACGATCACGATACGGTAGCTGGCCAAGGTCTCGGAAAAGGCGGTGCCGGACTGGGCGAGGATTTCCAGCAGCTTGATCTCGGCCTGGGTGGTCAGATCGTCGTTTTCGATAAAGATCCGCTCGACCCGGGCGTTAAAGACGTTCGCATCCGGCAGCGCCCAGAGCAGCACAAGCGCCCCGACCAAAAGCACGGCGACCACGGCGGCGATGCCACCGATCACGAAACGCCCGCCAAATCTGCGCATGTCAGAAGCGGAGGTAGAATGTTCCTGCACTGTCTTTCCTTTGATCCAAGCCTTCGTCCCCGAAAACAGACAGCACATTCAACAATGTCCAGCCCTCCGCTGCAAGACGCGGCGTGAGTTCGGTTTCGGCGGAGGCTGGCTCACAGGCCCCGGAGATCTGCGCCACCCCATAGTGAAGGCGCAGCGGATTGTCTTGCTTGGCCTTGTAATCGGCAAAGCATCCGGCTGTTGCCGCGGCGGGCAGGGCCAGAATGACCGCTAGTGCGGTCAGTAAGGAGAGACATGGGTTCTTCATATGTTTTTAATGCGCTTTCGCCCGCTGATATTCAATAACCAAGGCGTTTTGAGCGTCTTGTTATTGGATAACGACCCCCTGTTATTGCCTGTCTTTGGCCCTCATCCCAATTTGGTGGCACCAACAGACACACGAACCGATACGCGGCCCCCGAGTTATGGCCGCAGAGGATCAAGGGCGCAGCGAAACGCGCCGATAACGAGAAGGGACCAGACCCATGTACCGCAAGTTCATTGCTACCATCGCCGCCCTGTCGGTTGCCATCACTGCCTTTGGCGCCCGCCCGGCTGCTGCCGATGAAAAAGAGGTGCTGCGCACGCTTGCCGCGATTGCGGGTGTCGCGATCGTGGGCAAGATGATCTACGACAACAAGAAAGAGCGCGAGGAGCGTGAGACGGTCACCCGCCGCCGTGCCGCGCCGGTCTATGAGGCGCCCCGGTATTACCCGACGGTTTCCAAGCGGCCCCATCCGCGCCCCTATGTTGACCCGCGCCCCACGCCGCGCCGCGGCGACTGGACCCGCCCTGAGCGCGACCGTGCCACTTACCCTGAGCGCGAGGTGCGCCCCCTGCCTGAGCGCGTGGACCGCAAGCTGCTGCCGCAGCAGTGCTTCCGCAGCTATGAGGGCGATGAGGGCAAGGTCATGATGTTTGGCGAGCCCTGCCTTGAGAAGAATTACTCCTATGCCGATCGCCTGCCCCGCTACTGCGCCAAACGCGTCAGTACCGCCGAGGGCGCGCGCTACGGCTATGACGCCCGCTGTCTGCGCGACTCGGGTTACAGCTTGGCGCGTCGGTAACTCCGGCGTGCCTTGACCGAGCGGCACGTCCCTGTCGCTCGGGTTTTGAAAGGGGGGGTGTTCGGGCGCCTCCCCTTTCTCTTTTTTGTTGCACCTTAGGGGCGCATGCGGTTTCACCAGCCCCATGATACCTGACTATGAACTTGAACGCGGGGCGGCTGCCCGCGGCTTTCGCACCATCGCCGGTGTGGACGAAGTGGGCCGTGGCCCCTTGGCTGGGCCGGTCACCGCCGCTGCCGTGGTCTTTGCCGAAGGGCAGATCCCTCAGGGGCTGAAAGATTCCAAGAAACTGACCGCCCGCGCCCGTGAAAAGCTTTATGAAGAGATCATGTCGGTCGCCGTGGTCTGCGTGGCGCATGCCACGGTCGAAGAGATCGAGGAACACAACATCTTGCGTGCCAGCCATCTGGCCATGACCCGCGCCTTGGCCGGATTGGCCTGCAAAGCGGATTATGCGCTGATCGACGGCAATATGCTTCCGCGTGATTTGGCGCTGCCCGCGCAACCTGTGGTGAAGGGCGATGCGCGCTGTCTGTCGATCTCAGCGGCTTCTATTGTTGCGAAAACCGTGCGCGATAACCTTATGGTGGATTTGGCGCAACAGCATCCGGGTTACGGCTGGGAAACCAATATGGGCTATGGCTCGAAAAGCCACATCGCCGCCCTGCAGGATCTTGGTGTCACCCCACACCATAGACGTTTGTTCAAACCGGTACACAATATCTTGTATCAAGCCAATTTGTTAACCGATTGATTCAAAAAAGAAATTGACCGCGATTCTCTGATGGCTCATTTTATCCACAACCAATGAGCGCTTAAGCGCCGGGTAATGAGGCAGAGATATGAAAACGATGACAAAGGGCGCCGCGGCGCTTCCCTTGAACACTATTGTTGCGGGCGATTGCATTGAGGCAATGAACGCCCTCCCAGCAGAATCGGTGGATCTGATCTTCGCGGATCCGCCCTACAACTTGCAGTTGCGAGGTGATTTGCATCGCCCCGACAACTCCAAGGTCGATGCAGTTGATGACGAATGGGACCAATTCGCCAGCTTCAAAGCCTATGACGAATTCACCCGCGCATGGCTCAAAGCCGCGCGGCGTCTGCTCAAGCCCGATGGCGCAATCTGGGTGATCGGCAGCTACCACAACATCTTCCGCGTCGGTGCCGCGCTTCAGGATCAAGGCTTCTGGATCCTTAACGACGTGGTCTGGCGCAAGTCCAACCCAATGCCGAACTTCCGTGGCAAGCGTTTCACCAATGCCCATGAGACGATGATCTGGGCCGGGAAGAGCGAGAACAGCAAATACACCTTTAACTATGAGGCGCTGAAGGCGCTGAACGAAGGCATCCAGATGCGCAGCGATTGGGTGCTGCCGATCTGCACCGGCCATGAGCGGCTGAAGGATGAGGCGGGCGACAAAGCGCATCCGACGCAAAAGCCAGAAAGCCTGCTGCACCGCATCCTTGTCGGCTCGACCAACCCCGGCGACGTGATCCTCGACCCGTTCTTCGGCACCGGCACCACCGGCGCTGTGGCCAAGATGCTGGGCCGCGATTTCATCGGGATCGAGCGCGAGGAAGCCTATCGCAAGGTGGCCGAAAAGCGGATCTCGATGGTGCGCAAATTCGACAACGAAGCGCTGCAAACCACCACCTCCAAACGCGCCGAGCCGCGTGTGCCTTTCGGCCAATTGGTCGAGCGTGGCATGCTGCGCCCGGGCGAGAACCTCTATTCCATGAATGGCCGCCACAAGGCCAAGGTCCGTGCCGATGGCACCCTCATCGGCAGCGATGTCAAAGGGTCGATCCATCAGGTGGGCGCGGCCTATGAGAAAGCACCCAGCTGCAACGGTTGGACCTATTGGTGCTACAAGAAAGACGGCAAGAATGTCCCCATCGACATTCTGCGTCAGCAGATCAGAGCCGAGATGGCGAACTGATCCACCCCGAATAATCGAACACCGCCGGCACCCGTGGCCCCTCTGCGTGAGGGGCATGCACACGGGTGCCTACCTTGACCCCGCCCGATGGCGGGGTTTTTTTGGTTCTGATTTTCGTGTGAGGCTGGCCTAATGCATCTGCCGGTTGCGGCCCTGAAGCGCGCGCAGCGCAGCGGCAAGGTAGCTGGCATCGAAATCGCATTTATTCACCACATAAAGCACCCCGGCAGAGGCGGCTTTCTCCCACATGACCGGAGAGGGCCAATCGCTGAGCATGATGACGGGGGTTTGGGCGTGGCGATGATCACAGGCCAGTTCCAGCGCGAAATTCGCGCCCAGCCCATCGGGCAAGTTGTTGTCGAGCAGGATCAGCGCCTTGTCCCCGGCGCTGAGCGCCCGGCGTGCCGCTTCGATGCTGGGGGCGAATTCGACCCGCATCCCGCCATAGGCGCGGGCCAGAACGCGGCGCAGTCTTTCTCGGTCAAACTCACTGTCTTCGACGATCAGACAGGTGCCATCATAGGCCGCCCGCGCGGGCGTTTGTTGGTGTTGCATCAATACCACTCCACTGGTAACAATCGCAGCTTTTCTGGCAGGCAAAGTTTAACTTTGCGTTGCCGTGATCAGAGACGGGGCAGGGGATTGCTCGCCTTGTTGTAGGCTTTCCAATCGGTAATCTCGGGGTAATACATCTCGCGCCATTTGCGCACCCGCGGGTTCATGACGCGCCGCCACAGCGGCGGCACCATGGCGGCCATGGTCATCACCGGATAGCCATAGGGAAGCTGCGGCGCATCGCCCGTGCCGTAGGTCTGCAAGACCGGAAAACGCCGGTCGGGTTTGTAGTGGTGATCGGAATGGCGTTGCAGGTTGATCAGCAGCCAGTTGCTGGCCTTATGCGCCGCGTTCCACGAATGGCGTGGCTGGACATGTTCATATTTCCCGCCGCCCAGATGTTTGCGCGTCAGCCCGTAGTGTTCGATGTAATTGACCAGTTCCAATTGCCAGATCGCCACCCCGGCTTGGACAAGGAACAGGCCCAGCCCGCTCCAACCGCCCAAGATCAGCGCCAGCAGCAAAAAGGTGGCTTGCAGCGCCCAGTATTTGAAAAAGGGATTGCCCGGATCGGTCCAAGGCAGCCCCTTGCGGGCCAGCATGTTCTTTTCCGCTTGAAAGGCCGAGGTCAGCGACTCGCGCAGTACGCGGGGGTAGAAGCGATGAAACCCTTCGTTGTAGCGCGCCGTCACCGTGTCGCGCGGGGTGCCGACATGGCGGTGGTGCACCAATAGATGCTCAGACCGGAAATGCGAATAAAGCACCATGGCCAGCAGGATATCCGCCAGCCGCCGTTCGGTCTTGTTCCGCTGGTGCATCAGCTCATGGCTGTAGTTGATCCCGATGGTGCCGGTGATGACGCCCACGCCGAAGAACAGAAAGATCCGCTCTGCCGTGTCCAGATGCCCGGCGCGTGTGGCGTAGTAGATCAGGCCAAAGACGGTGAGGAATTGCAGCGGGGTCCAGAGCAGGGTGACAAGGCGGTACCAATAAAGGTCATCCTCCGTCGCCTCCAGATCGGCATTGTCGAGGTTCAGCCCCAGCACCGCGTCGAGCATCGAAAACAGATACCATGTCACCAGCGGCAGCAGCGCGATGGTCCAGCCGCCCTGCGCCGCACAGAGCCACGCCAGCGGGATCAGCAGCAGGGACATCCAGAAAGGCAGGGCGCGCGACAGACGGGCGAGGTCTTGGGCGGCGATGATGCGGTTGGCCATGGGGCACCTCATAGTTGCGCGCCAGATATACCGCAGTTTGCCCGATGCACAAAGCCTGACGCGGCGCTAGCGCGCGAGGTCGAAGGCTTTGCGCATGACGGTGGGCAGATCGCTGGGGCGGAACTGGTTCTGGCCGATGAATTCACCGCTTTCGGGACGGCTGTCATGGCCGACCCGCGCGTGCTGCACCGTCAACATCAGATGGAAATGGGTGAAGGTGTGGCGCACCTCGCCGGGCAGGGCGCGCCAATCGGCGGCCAAGGGCGGTGTGCCTTCCAGGCGCGGCTCGGACGTGTCGACCCAGTCGGAGCCGGGCCAGCCGAGCATGCCGCCAAGCAGCCCCTTCTCGGGCCGCGTCTCTAGTAGCCATGCGCCATCCTCGCGCTCTGCCAGATAGACCGTGCCGTGACGGATGGGTTTCGGTTTCTTCGGCGTCTTCTTGGGCAAGAGCGCTGCCGTGCCTTCCGCCCGCGCGGCGCAGGGATCGCGCCAAGGGCAGATGCCGCAGGCGGGGGATTTCGGGGTGCAGATCGTGGCGCCCAGATCCATCACCGCTTGGGCATAGTCGCCGGGCCGGGCCGCCGGGGTCAGGGCGGCGGCGCGGGCCATCAGCTCGGGCTTGGCGGCGGGCAGGGGCGTGTGGATGTCATAGACCCGCGCCATCACCCGCTCCACATTGCCGTCGAGCACCGCATGGGGCAGATCGAAGGCGATGGAGGCAATCGCCGCCGCCGTATAGGGCCCGATCCCCGGCAGTTTCAGCAGCGCGTCGTGATCCGCGGGGAAATTGCCGCCATGCTCATCCACCACCACCCGCGCGCATTTCAGCAGGTTGCGGGCGCGCGCGTAATAGCCAAGCCCGGCCCATTCGGCCATCACATCGGCATCCTCGGCAGCGGCGAGGGCGGCGACATCCGGCCAGCGGGTGGTGAACCGCGCGAAGTAATCCTTTACCGTGGCCACGGTGGTCTGCTGCAACATGACCTCGCTCAGCCAGATGCGGTAGGGGTCGGGCATGACCCCGGCGATCCGGTCCTGCGGCGGCACCCGCCATGGCAGGGCACGGGCATGGGTGTCGTACCACTCTAGCAGGATCGGCGGCAGCTCGCTGACGCGGGTTTTCTCACGCAATGTTTAGGCCTTTCGACGGGGCAGGGGCTGGTGACGCTGGGGCAAATGGTTATGTATGTCAGCACATTCGGGAAACAAAGCCATGCCGCCACGTCGTACGACTACAAAAGGGTTCAAACGCACCAACAGCCTGCTGTCGCAACAGATCCGCAAGGCGAGCGAGACGCGCGGCTTTGCGCAATCGCGTCTGCTGACCCATTGGGCCGAGATCGCGGGCGAGGCAACCGCCGCCATCTCGCGCCCGGTCGAGGTGAGCTATGGCCGCAGGGAAGGCATCGGCGCCACCCTGACCCTGCTGACCACCGGGGCCAATGCGCCCATGCTGGAAATGCAGAAAGAGCAACTGCGCGCGCGGGTAAACGCGGTCTACGGCTATAACGCCATCGCGCGGGTGCGGATCACCCAGACAGCGGCAACCGGATTTGCCGAAGGGCGCGTCGCTTTCGATCACAAGCCCAAGGGCGAGAAGCCCCGCCCCAACCCCGCGTTGCAACAAAAAGCAGCCGAGGCCGCCAAGCCGGTGGCCGATGAGGGGCTGCGCGAGGCCCTTGCACGTCTGGGCGAGAACATATTGAACAAGAACCAAAGCTGACGATCTGATAGCTGGTCAAACGGAAGGAACATCCTATGAATCGCAGAAACGTAATCCTTGGCGGTCTTGCCTCCCTCGGCGTCGGCGGCTGGTTCGCCGCCAGCAGCTTTGGCTCGGCCCCCCTGGGCAGCACTGCGCTGACCCCCTTCGTCGGCGCTGCGAACGCGCAAACGACCGAGGGCGAAGTCGACACCTCCGGCATCACAGAGATGGTCTTGGGTGATGAGAACGCGCCGGTGACGGTTGTCGAATACGCCTCTTTCACCTGCCCGCATTGCGCGACCTTCCACAACGAGACCTTCAAAAAGCTGAAGGCCGATTACATCGACAGCGGCAAGGTCAAGTTCATCTACCGCGAAGTCTATTTCGACCGCTACGGTCTCTGGGCCTCCATGGTGGCGCGCTGCGGCGGTCAGGAAAAGTTCTTTGGCATCGCTGACTTGATCTACAAATCGCAAAGCGAATGGACCCGCGCGGGCGAGCCTGCCGCCATCGTCGATGAGCTGCGCAAGATTGGCCGTCTGGCCGGGCTCGATAACAAGACGCTGGATGAATGTCTGAAAGACGGCGAAAAGGCCGAGGCGCTGGTGGCATGGTACACCGCAAACGCCAAAGAGGATGACATCTCAAGCACGCCGAGCTTTGTCATCGACGGCAAGAAACATTCGAACATGTCCTATGCCGACATGAAGGAAATCCTCGACGAAGCGCTGGCTGGCTAATGACCGCACCGCTTGCAGGACTGAAAGTCGTCGAATTGGCGCGTGTTCTGGCTGGCCCTTGGGCCGGTCAGACACTGTCGGACCTCGGATGCGAGGTGATCAAAGTGGAAAGCCCGGCGGGGGATGACACCCGCCAATGGGGGCCACCCTTCGTCACCCGGGACGAGGATGTCACCGCTTCCTATTTCCACTCGACCAACCGGGGCAAAGCCTCGGTCACCGTGGATTTTCGCACTGAGGAAGGTCAGGCGCAGGTCAAAGAGCTTTTGGCCGATGCGGATATCCTGATCGAAAATTTCAAGACCGGGGGATTGGCGAAATACGGGTTGGACTATGCCAGCCTGTCTGCGCAGTTCCCGAAACTGATCTATTGTTCGATCACGGGGTTCGGCCATACCGGGCCTTATGCCCATCGCGCGGGTTATGATTTCATCATCCAAGGCATGTCCGGCCTGATGTCGATCACCGGAGAGCCGGACGGCCAGCCGCAGAAATCCGGCATGGCGATCACCGATATCTTTACCGGGGTCTATGCCAGCACCGCGATTCTGGCCGCCGTTCACCAGCGCCACCAAACCGGCGTGGGCCAGCATATCGACATGGCCCTGCTTGATTGCGCCGTGGCGATCACCGGCAATCAGGCGATGAATTATCTGACCACCGGCAAGGCGCCGACGCGGATGGGCAATGCCCATCCCAACCTGACGCCCTATGAGGTGTTTGAGTGTTACGATGGTCATCTCATCATCGCCACGGGCAATGACGGGCAGTACCAACGCCTGTGTCAGTTGCTGGGGCTGGATGACATGGCCACCGCGCCGGAGTACCTCAAGAACGCCGACCGGGTCGCCAACCGGCCCGAGATGATCCGCCGCCTGACCGGGGCGACCCGTCTGCGCAGCCGTGACGACCTTTTGGCCGCTTGCGAAGCACATGGCGTGCCTGCCGGGCCGATCAATGACATGGCCGATGTCATGGCCGATCCGCAGGTCGTGGCGCGGGGCATGCAGATCGAACTCGACGGGGTGCCGGGGCTG
Source organism: Sulfitobacter sp. 1A13496 (assembly GCF_043557225.1). NCBI lineage: Bacteria > Pseudomonadati > Pseudomonadota > Alphaproteobacteria > Rhodobacterales > Roseobacteraceae > Sulfitobacter > Sulfitobacter sp. 1A13496. Next base: position 254,859 of record NZ_JBIFFP010000004.1, read on the forward strand.
CGGTCACCCTTCACCTTTTCGGGGGCCGAGCTTTCGCTGCACCGGCCCGCGCCGAAACTGGGCGAGGACAACAAGGCCTAGGGCGGTGGCAGCCTGCCCAGCGCTGTGTGCAGCGCGTTGCCTTCGGGCAGGGACAGGCGCACCGGCAGGGTCAGCACTTTGGCGCGGAACTCCATCGGCAGGCGTACCGCGTCTTTCTCGGTAGTGACGAGCTGCGCCCCGCGCATCGCGGCCTCGGTCTCTAGCCGCAGCATCAGTCGTGGCGTCAGTGGCTGGTGATCCTCCAACGACTCGGCATGAAGGATCGTCGCCCCCAGCCCGCGCAGCGTGGCGAAAAACTTCTCAGGATGGCCGATGCCTGCAAAGGCGAGCACTTGGGAATCCGACCAATCCATTCCGGTTTGCAGCGGGGCGAGTTCGGCGCGCGCATGGGGCAGGTCTGTCTTGGGCAGTCGTTTCGCAAAGCGCGCTTGGGCCGCCTCATCCCCGATAGAGAGCAAGAGATCGGCCCGCGCCAGCCCCGCCGCGACAGGCTCACGCAACGGCCCGGCGGGCAGGCAGAGGCCGTTGCCGAACCCTTTGACCGCATCTACCACGACGATGCTCAGATCCTGCACCAGCGCGGGGTTCTGAAAACCGTCATCCAGCACCACCACCGTGGCCCCCGCAGCTTCGGCGGCCTGCGCACCCGTTGCGCGATCCCGGGCGACCCAGACATCCGCAAAGGCGGCGAGCAGCAGTGGCTCGTCCCCGACCTCCTCGGCGCTGTGCTGCAGGGGGTCGACCCGCACTGGCCCCTCTAGCGTGCCGCCATAGCCGCGTGAGACGACATGCGGGCGATGGCCGCACTCCAGCAAATATTGCAGCACCGCCATCACCGTGGGCGTTTTGCCGGTGCCGCCCGCGTTGATATTGCCGACGCAGATCACCGGCACCCCCAACCGCAGCGGCGTGCCGCCCGCCAGCCGCCGCGCGGTGGCCGTGGCATAGAGCGCGCCCAGCGGTTGCAACAGCCGTGCGCGCCAGTCGGGGCGGGGCAGATGCCAGAAATCAGGCGCGCGCATCGGATGCTCCCATTTCTTCGTCGAGCCGGTCTTGCACCATCTCAATCACCCTATCGGCCAGTTCGGCCCCTTCGCTGATCACGTCCCAGCCCGCATGGGCCATGGTGGCGGCCTGATCCGGGGCGATCAAGCGCGACACTGCATTGCCGAGCGCGCCTGCGTCATTCACGATCCGCGCCGCCCCCGCCGTGGCGAGCCGCCCATAGGAGGGCAGGAAATTGCGCACCTTGGGGCCGTAGAGGACCGCTGAGCCAAGCGCCGCAGCCTCGAACGGATCGCAGCCGCCGTGGCCCGAGACCAGCGAAGACCCGAGGAAAGACACCGGCGCCACCCGAAAGAACAGCCCCCGGTCGCCCGGATCGTCTGCCACCATGACCTGCGTCGTCTCATCGGGGTAGGGGTCATCGCCCCACCGCATCGTGGTGAACCCCCGCGCGCGGGCGCGCTCATAGGCGATATCGGCGGTCGGGTAATCATGGGTGTGCAGGATAAGCAGCAACCGATGCGAGAGGCGCAGCGCTTGGCGATGGGCGGTGAGCACGACAGGTATCTCTTCGGTCAAAACCTGCGTCGCATACCAGACCGGACGCCCGACAAGGCAGGCCGACATATCCGCCAAATCCGATTCCGCGCAGCGCAGCGCCTGACCGCCTGCCAACAGCGGCGAGGTCACCTGCCCCTTGTTGCGCGGCAGGCCCAGTTGCACGAGACGGCGCAGCACGGCGGGGGAACGGGTCAACACCTGTTCGAAGGCCGCCAGCAACTGCCGCGTCACATCGGGCAGCCAACGGTCCCGGCGGCCATCGAAACCGGCGCTGTCGGCGTCGATCATCATCATGGGGCAGCCGCGCCCTGCGGTCTCCAACACGAGGTTGGGCCTCAGCCCGCCCCATGTCCACAGGCAGAAATCGGGGCGCCAATGGTCAAGGAACCGGGCCACATTGTCGGGATGCTCGCTCGGGGCGGGGAGGATGAACAGGTCGCGCGTCTCGGGCGTGGGCAGCTCTTGGGCCGCCGCGCTTTCCGAGAGGGTGACAAGCACCGCGGCCCGGTCGCGCATCGCCATGAACCGTTTGGCAAGGTCGAGCACGGCCAACACGTTGCCCGCTTCGGCGGCATGCATCCAGACCAGTTCCCCCTCGGGGCGGGGGGCGTAGGGCGGCGCGTCTTCGGCCCCGCCCCGGCGCACGAGGGCGCGATAGGCTGCAAGCCCCAGCGACCGCGCCGCCATGGTGGTTTATTCCAGCTCTTCGGTGGGCGAGGCCGATGTCTCTTCGTCGCGCAGGCGGTGCAGATGGGCGATGTAATAGCGCATATGCGCGTTATCGACGGTGCGATGCGCTTCGGATTTCCATGCGTCATAGGCGCTGGCGTAATTGGGGAAGATCCCGACGATGTGGATGTCGTCGACATTCTTGAACGCGTTCTTGGTCGGATCGACAAGTTCGCCACCGAAAACAAGGTGCAGGCGTTGGGTCATGGAGCTGTCCTTTGATCTGTCAAAGCTGCGGTGCTGCGCATAGTGCCTAGCAGATGGGGCCGGTCACGCAAGGGCGTCGATCAGCGCGCGCTGCACCGGGGGGCCACCCGCCACGATGCCATCGACACGCGGGTCGCGGTTGTTGAACCTCAGCGGCGCGCCCGTGGCGGTGGTGCAACTGCCGCCCGCTTCGGCCACGATCAACGTGCCGGCGGCGATGTCCCATTCCCATGTGCGGCGCAGGCTGATCATCGCGTCGAAAGAAGAATCGGCCACCAGCGCCATACGGTAGGCGAGCGAAGGACGGTAGCTGCGTTTGAACACCGGTGCCGCGCCGCCGTGCCAGCGTTCGGCCACCAGCGCGGGCCGCGCGGCAAGCACGGTCGCCTCGGCCAGCCTGCCTACCTCGGAGGTGCGGATCGGCGCGCCGTTCAACGTGGCCCCACCGCCCCGGTGCGCGGCATAGAGCATGTCGCGCATCGGCAGATAGACCACCGCCGCCGTCACCGCGCCGCCCTCGGCCACCGCCAGCGAATGCGCCCATGTGTCAGACCCTTCGACGAAACTGCGGGTGCCGTCGATCGGGTCGATGATAAAGACCCGCTCATGCCCCAGCCGGTCGGTATTGTCCTCCGTCTCCTCAGACAGCCAACCATAGTCGGGCCGCGCGCCGCGCAACTCCGACAGCAGCAGATCGTTCACCGCCAGATCGGCCTCGGTCACCGGGCCTGCGTTATCGGGCTTGTCCCAACGTTTTGCCGTGGCCCCGACAAAACCGCGCGCCACGGCACCTGCCTTGCGGGCGGCGTCGATCAGGAGGGTGAGATCGTCCTCAGGCACCGGCAAGGGTCATTCCCGGCACCAGCAGCGAGGGCACAACGCGGCTAAGATGCGTCCGCGCGTCATTGGCGGGGATCATCGCCCGCAGCATGTCGCGCAGATTGCCCGCGATGGTGCATTCGTTGATTGCATGGGTGATCTCACCATTCTCAACCCAGAGGCCAGAGGCGCCGCGCGAATAGTCGCCCGTGTTGGGGTTGATCGTGCTGCCGATCATTGAGGTCACCAATAGCCCCGTGCCCATCTCGGCAATCAGATCGTCGCGGCTGGCCTCGCCTTGGGTCAGCGCGATGTTCCAGTTCGAGGGCTGCGGGCCAGAGCCGGGGCCGCGCGCGGCGTTGCCGGTGGGGCTGAGTTCCAGCTTGCGGGCGGTGGCGAGGTCGAGCGTCCAATCTTGTAAGATGCCCTTTTCGACGATGGCCCGCCGCTGGGTCGGCAGCCCTTCGGCGTCGAAGGGGCGCGAGCCGGTGGCGCGGATGCGGGTCGGGTCTTCGATCAGGGACAGGGCTTCGGGCAGCACCTGTTCGCCCTTGGCATCGCGCAGGAAGGACGCGCCGCGCGCAATCGCCTGACCGTTGATCGCCCCCAAGAGGTGCCCGATCAGCGAGGCGGCGATGCGTTCGTCGAACAGCACCGGGTAGCTGCCGGTGGGGGGCTTGCGGGCGTCGAGCCGCGCCAGCGCGCGTTCGCCGGCGCGTGTGCCGATCTCTCGCGCGTCGCGCAGATCGGCCTGAAAGATGCGGCTGTCGCCGTCGTAGTCCCGCTCCATCCCGGTGCCGCTGCCTGCGATGGCGACACAGGACAGCCCGCGTTCGCTGCGGGCATAGCCGCCCTCGAACCCGTTTGTCGCGGCGAGGTAAATCTCTTGCGCGCCATAGCCCGCGCCCGCCGATTGCACTTGGCTGACCCCTCTGACGGCCAGCGCGGCGGCTTCGGCGCGGGCGGCGTCCTCTTGCAGGGCTTCGGGGGAGGGTTCGGGCGCGGGGTCGCAAAGCTCCAGCCCTTCGGCATCGCGGCGGGGTGAGAGTTGATCGGGATCGGCCAGCCCGGAATAGGGGTCTTCGGGCGCTTCTCGGGCCATGGCGACGGCGCGTTCGGCCATCTCTTCGATCGTGCGCGATGAGGTGTCGGAGGCCGAGACATTGGCCGAGCGTTGGCCGACGAAGACCCGCAGCCCGATGTCCGTTCCTTCGGAGCGTTCGGCCTGTTCCAGCGCCCCGCCGCGCACTTCGATCGAGACAGAGCTTGCCGTGATCGCCATGGCATCGGCCGCATCCGCCCCGGCTTTGGTCGCCGCGTGAAGGAGGGACTTGGTCAATGCATCAAGGGCGTCTGGCATGGTCTGGCTCCTTTTGGGGTTGGAAAAGGGGTAATCCCCCGCCCCGCGGGGGGCAAGGGCTGGGCTCTATTTTCCCAGATAGGGCAGGCGCGGCGCAGGGCCGCGCCGCCGGTTATTTGATCTGCTGACCGTTGGCGAGGATGCCGCCCTCTTCGGTGAATTCGATTCTGGAGGTCAGGGAGTCTTCGCCCTCGCCCGGTACGGTGAAGAGGCCCATCATCATCCGCGCGCCCATCGCCTGCTCCTGCGGCACGAGGCCCATCGCCACCAATTTGTCGAGCAGAGCCACGCCGCCGATCAGCGACAGGTCCAGCGCGCCCACGGGTTTCGGCATGCCGGGCACGGTTTGCATATCGTCATTGTCAAAGGTGATCGCGCCCGAGGCGTCGAACTCGGCCCCGGCCACGTCCAGCGACACTTCGTTCACGTTCAGCGCGTGAATCTCGCCCGGGGCCTCATCGCCCATGGTGGCGGTGACTTCGGGGTCCATCAATTCGAACAGCAGTTTGGCCTTGCCCGACAGGTCCACGACCAAGGTCGCCGGGTCGCGGGGCAATTGGCCGGTGGGATCGAAGATGCCCCAGATCATGTCCGACATCTCAAAACGGTCGAGCGTAACGCCAAAGGCGAAATCCTGCGGCTCTTCGGACTTCAATACCGGCATTTTGAGGTTAAAGGCGCTTTCTGCCATGCTGAACTGGATCGGGAAGGGCATGTCGGCGGCGGTCACGCTGACTTCGATGTCCTGCTGGCCGCCGTCATAAGAAAGCCCCTCAGGCCCCATGGCCACGCCGAGTTTTGCCCCGGTCGAGCTTGAGATCAGTTGAAACTCCCCATTTTCGGGGTCGGAAACCTGCATGTCGGTGCGGCCCGCGCCAGCGGTAAAGCTGCCGTCGAAGGCAAGGCCTTCGCGCATCATCGCGGCCACGTCGGCGCCTGCGTCGATCATCGGCAAGGTGCCGCTGCCGTCAAAGACCACCTGATCGACCCCGCCTGTGACGGCGACACGGGCCGGGTCTTCGGGGGTTTTCATCACCACGTCATATTGCAGGCTGTCGATGCGGCCCGATTGGTCATAGCGGCGCGTCTCGGTCCCGGTCATCTCGGTCCGGCTGCTGACGCCGGTGCCGATCAGAGTGAACTTGGCTTCTTCCTCGGTATAGCTTTGCTCGCCCACTTTGAGCCCGGCCAGCGTGAGCGAAATGCTGTCGGCGGCATAGTCGTATTGCAGTGCCTCGGCGCTGCCGCTGGCGCGCATCACCGGCGCGGTCTGGGCGTAGTTCAACACCATCGACACCGGTTCATCCTCGGGCGTTTCGGGCGCGACGTTGATCGTCATCGGCATGACGGCGGGCATGCGGATATTGACCGCCCCGTCACCTTCGGGCTCAAAGCTCAGCGTGCCGAGCGACATGGAGAAATCGCCACCCTCTTCGGCCATGTCCATCTTCAGGGTCACATCGCTGACGGTCAGGTCATCGCCGTCGAAGGCTTCGCTTGCCTCGACCTCATAGCCCATGCTCTCCATATACTGGCGCCAATCGCCCCAGACGTCGGAAGGGGTCAGATCGGCCCAGAGGGGCGTCGAAGCCAGCGTGACCGGCAGGGCGAGGAACAGCGACGCGGTGGAAATGCGAGACATCGGAAAATCCTTTTCGGCAATGAGTTACGCATAGGGTCTGCCAATCCCCGCGCAGGGTCAAGCGATGCGAGGCTGGACCCGGGTTGATCGGCAGATTACCACAGCCCTCAAGCAATGTACAAAACAAGCGGAAGGATCCCCCCATGGACGTGACAGGCAAGACGATCATGATTACCGGCGCCAGCCGGGGCATCGGCGCCGCCGCCGCGCGTGTGTTCGCCGAGGCGGGCGGCAATGTCGCCCTGTTGGCGCGCAGTCAGGATGCCATCGCCGAATTGGCCGGAGAATTGGGCAAACAGGCCATAGCCATCCCCTGCGACGTGACCCGCTATAACGAGCTGACCTCGGCGGTCGAGACCACACGCCGGGCTTTTGGCGGGCTCGACGTGCTGATCAACAATGCGGGCGTGATCGACCCGATCTCGCTCATGGGAGAGGCTGATCCCGCGGATTGGGCCAAGGCGATCAACATCAATGTCACGGGGGTCTTCCACGGCATGCGGGCGGCGCTGCCCTTGATGAAGGAAAACGGCGGCGGCACGGTGCTGACGATCTCTTCAGGCGCGGCGCATAACCCGGTGGAGGCTTGGAGCCACTACTGCGCGTCCAAGGCGGCGGCGAATATGCTGACCCAGTGTTTGCACCACGAAGAGGGCGGCAACGGCATCCGCGCCATCGGCCTGTCCCCCGGCACCGTGGCCACCGACATGCAGCGCGACATCAAGGACAGCGGCGTGAACCCGGTCAGCCAGTTGGATTGGGACGTGCATATCCCCGCCGATTGGCCCGCCCGCGCGCTGCTGTGGATGTGCGGCCCGGAGGCGGATCGTTTCTTGGGCGATGAGATTTCCCTGCGCGACGAAGGCATCCGCAAGGCGGTGGGCCTGATATGATCGAGCTTGACCGCGCGGGCGACATCTGGACCGTCACGATCAACCGCCCCGACAAGGCCAATTCCCTGACCCATGCCATGCTGGTCGAATTGGCCGAGATCATGGAAGAGGCGCAGGCCGCCCGCGCGGTGATCCTGACCGGGCGCGGCAAGGTGTTCAGCGCCGGGGCCGATCTGGACGAAGCCCGCGCGGGCCTTGCGAAATCGGATGTTTGGGAGCGTCTGTCGGGCGCGGTGGCCGCCCTGCCGGGGTTGAGCATCGCCGCGCTCAACGGCACTTTGGCGGGCGGCGCGATGGGCATGGCGCTGGCCTGTGATCTGCGCATTGCGGTGCCGGGGGCGAAGTTCTTCTATCCGGTGATGAAGCTGGGCTTCCTGCCGCAGCCCTCTGACCCGGCGCGGATGGCGGCGCTGATCGGCCCTGCGCGGACCAAGCTTTTGCTGATGGGCGGGCAAAAGATCACGGCGGAAGAGGCGCTGACTTTTGGCCTGATCGACCGCATCGTTGCGGCGGAGGAGGTGCAGGAACACGCGCAGGCGCTGGCCGCCGACACAGTGGCGGCAAGCCCGGTCATCGCGCAGGAAATCAAACGGATGTGCGGCCCCGCCTAACGTTTGCGCGTGCCGCCCGGCACTTTGGAGCGGAAGCCGGGCGGGCGTTTCGCCACCCATGCGGCGAATTTGGCCAGCCGCGGATGGCTGCGCAGTGCTTCGGGCGTGTTGTAGTGCCGCGCCAGTTCGGTCTCGGTCAGGGCGGCGTGCACCTCTCGGTGGCAGATGTGATGCATCAGCACCGTCGGCCCGCCCTTGCCGCCGCGCAGCTTGGGGATCAGGTGATGCAGGCTCTGTGGCACGTCCTCAGGGATGGGCCGGTGGCAGAGCGGGCAATGTGGCACGGTTTCGCCTTGGGTCACGGTCTTCCCTTTCGCTTGCATTGCAGGGCCACGGCAGGCAAGAGGATGTGTCAAATCCTCCCTAAGGCAAGGACAGGCCCATGGCTTCCCCGTCAGACAAGCAGACCCAAGGGCGCGCCGCGTGACCCGCGCCTTGGTCATCGGGGGCGGCCCGGCGGGGCTGATGGCGGCAGAGGTCATGGCGCAGGCGGGGCTGTCGGTCACGCTTTGTGAGGCGAAACCTTCGGTCGGGCGCAAGTTTTTGATGGCAGGCAAATCCGGGTTGAACCTGACCAAGTCCGAGCCCTTCGCCCCCTTCCTCGCCGCCTATGAAGAAGCGCAGCCTGCCTTGCGCCCGATGCTGGAGGCTTTCGATGCCCAAGCGGTGCAGGACTGGGCCGAAGGGCTGGGGCAAGCGGTCTTTACCGGCTCCACCGGGCGGGTTTTCCCCCGTGCAATGAAAGCCTCGCCACTGCTGCGGGCATGGCTCGCGCGGCTGGCTGAAGGCGGGGTGACGATCAACACCCGCTGGCACTGGCGGGGCTGGGAAGGGGATGCATTCACCTTTGATACGCCCGGCGGGCGGGAAGCGGTCGAGGCCGATGTGACGGTGATGGCCCTTGGCGGGGCGAGTTGGCGGCGGCTTGGCGCCACTGGCGAATGGGCGCCCCTGCTGGTGGCGCGTGGCGTGGACCTGCAGGATTTCGCCCCGGCCAATGTCGGGCTGTTGGTCGATTGGTCCCCGCATATGACGCGCCATTTCGGCGCAGCGCTAAAAGGGGTGGCGTGGCGCGCGGGCCTCTACCGCTCCCGCGGGGAGGCGGTGATCTCGGCCCGTGGGCTGGAGGGGGGCGGCATCTATAGCGTCTCGCGCGGGCTGCGCGAGGGGCAGGGGCTGACGCTTGATTTGCTGCCGGACTTCAAGGCCGACGAGGTGGCGGCGCGTTTGGCAAAGCCGCGCGGCAAGGACAGTCAGGCCAACCATCTGCGCAAACGGCTGAAGCTCAGCCCCGCCCAGATCGCACTGCTGCAAGAGATGGCGCGCCCGTTGCCGCAGGAGGCCGAGGCGCTGGCCGCCTTGTTGAAGAACCTGCCCATCGCCCACGCCGGGCTGCGACCGATGGATGAGGCGATATCAACGGCGGGGGGCATAGCGCTCGACGCGCTGGACGCGGGGCTGATGCTGCCTGCGCTGCCGGGCGTCTTTGCCGCCGGGGAAATGTTGGATTGGGAAGCGCCCACGGGCGGCTATTTGATCAACGGCTGTCTGGCGACCGGCCATTGGGCGGGCCGCCATGCTGTGGAGTGGGCGCGGGGTTAACCGTCTTCCTTGGCCATCGCGGCCACGAAAGCGGGGCGTTCGCGTAGAGATTTCGCCCAGAGGTTCAGTTTGTCATCCACCCGTGGGAATTTCGCGCCGATCGACCAGTTGATGCAATGCACCGCCAAAAGGTCGGGCAGGGTGATCTGATCGCCCATCAGGAAAGGCCCCTCAAGCCGGTCGGACAGGGTGCTGGCCGCACGTTCGAACTCGGCCTTCAGGCTGTCCTTGATCGCGGGCACGCGGGCCTCTTCGGGGAAGACGAAACTGTGCTTTGCCGCAGCCCAGAGCACCGCGTCAAACTCATCGATCAGCCAAAAGGTCATCGCATCCTGCCGCGCACGGGCGGGCGTGCCGGCGGGGGCGGTGAGCGCCCCGTGTTTGTCGGCGAGATAGGTCATGATGGCAACGGAATCGGTCAGCACCTCATGGCCGTCCTCAAGCGCGGGGATCTTGCCCGAAGGGTTGAATTTGCGCGCCTCGTCCGAGCGGGGTGCTGCGGGGTTCAAATCGTAGGGCTGGCCCAGTTCTTCGAGCATCCACATGACGCGAAAGGCGCGGGTCTTGGTGCCGCCGATGACTGTGTACATTGAATTTCCTCTCCCAAAATCAACGTTGTGCGCCCAGCATCGCCAGACGGATAAAGGCCCGTTCGACCAGCGCTAACGCCGGGGCGTGCTGGCCTGCGGAGCGCAGCTTGAGGTCCGTCTCGGTCAGCACTGCCAGCGCGGTTTCCAGCTTCACCGCGCCCCAGTTGCGGGCTTGGCGCATCGCACGGTCGCGGTCGCGCACGCCGTAGATCGGCGCGCCGGGGTTGGCGGCGATGCGGTAGAGAGTGCGGAAATGCCGGGTGGCCATGATGGTCAGGGTCACCGGGTTCACGCCTTGGCCTTGCAGCTTGCTCATCACCGGGCCGATCTCGGCGGCGCGGGTCTCGGCCACCACATGCAGGATGTCGTCCACCTCGGCCTCGGTCGAGGTGGGGGCGCAGGCGGCGATGTCATCTAGCCCGATGTTGCTGCTGTCGCCCAGTTTATAGAGCGTGATCTTCTCCAGCGTTTGCCGGAAATCGCCGGGGTCGAGGGTGCGGGCCAGATCGGTCAGGGCGGCCATGGCGTCGGCCTCAGGCGTGAGCTTCGCGTCTTTCAGCATCTGCTCGATCTCGGCCCGGTCGGGCGGGTTGTCGTAGATCGCGGTGGCAAAGGCATTGGGGTGGCTCTCAAAGGCCTTCAGCACTTTCGAGGTCTTCTTGAGATCGCCCCCGGTGACCACGATCTGCGCATCGCCCGGCTGCCATTCCTTGAGCGCGTCGAGCAGGATTTTCGCGATATTGTCATTCGCCTCTTCCACCAACGCGGCACGCGGACCGGGGAAGAAGCCCACCGCCTTGATCGCATCCAGCAGCATCGCCGGGTCGCGGCGCAATTCGCCCGCGGGCATCCGGCTGAGGCGCATTTCCTCTTCGGCGTTGGGGCCGAGGAGGTTTTTCAGAAACTCCTGCCGTTTCAACGCCACGCGCATCGCGTCGCTGCCATAGATTAACAGCCCCGTGCGCGCGGGATCGGGCCGCGCGAAATAGGGTTTCGCCTCGCGCGGGGTCAGTTTCATTGGGGTAGGTCGGCCGCGTAAAGGCGGCTGATTACGAGGTCGGCCAGAATCACCATCAACCGCTCCTGCGCGTCCGGTTCCGCCGCGCGGGTCGCGACGGTGGTGCCGGTGGCGGAATAGCCGGTGAAGCTTTCGACCTTGCCCGAGGTCACGATCTGCCCGCTGTCGAGGTCACGCAGCGCATAGGCGGTGGTGCCGACAAGGTTGTAGCGCCGCGTGTTGCCTTCGCTGTCGATGGCCAGCCCGTCTTCGACCGTGGTGGTGGTCAGGGCGAGCCCCCAGCGGGGGGTGGCCGCGCGGCCAAGGCGGCTTTCCACCTCGCGCACCAGAAAATAGCCAAAGCGGTCTTCCGGTGCGTCCACCAACACACGGTTTTGCAATGCCGTGCCCGCGCCGCCGGGGCCATAGATCGGCTCGAACCCGCAGGCGGCAAGCGCCAGTAGGGGCAGGGCCAGCAGGAAGCGGCGGCGCATATGGGTGGGCTTAGGCAACGACATTCACAATCCGTCCGGGCACGACGATGACCTTTTTCGGCGTGGCCCCGTCCAGCGTTCGAATGACAGCTTCATGCGCCAGCGCGGTTTTTTCAACCTCTTCCTTCGGCATATCGGCGGGCACTTGGATTTCCGCCCGGCGTTTGCCGTTGATCTGGATCGGCAGGGTCACGGTGTCGTCGACCAGCATCTTCTCATCCGCTTTGGGCCATGGGGCCTTGGCGATCAGCCCTTCGCCACCCTGATGCGCCCAAATGTCTTCCGACAGGTGCGGGGTCATCGGCGACATGAGCTGCGCCAGAGTCATGATCGCTTCGCGCTGCGCGGCGTAGCCCGCCTTGGATTTCTGCAAGGTCGCGGTAAAGGCATAGAGCTTGGCAATCGCGGCGTTAAAGCCAAAGGATTCGATGCCCATGGTCACGTCATGGATCGTCTTATGCAGGGCGCGCAGCAGGTCGTCGTCGCCCGAGCCCGCCGCCTCGCGGTCCATCTCGGCCACGCGGTCACAGATGTTCCACACGCGCGAGAGGTGTTTATAGGCGGCTTCCGCGCCGGAGGCGGTCCATTCCACGTCCCGCTCGGGGGGCGAATCGCTCAGCACGAACCAACGCGCGGTATCGGCGCCGTAGTTCGAGATGATGTGCAGCGGGTCGACGACGTTCTTCTTGGACTTCGACATCTTGGCGGAAGGGACGATCTCAACCTTGGTGCCATCGGCAAGTTTGCCATCGGTCACCTCTTCGGGCAGGTGATAGACCGGGCGGCCATTTTCGTCGCGCGTCTGGTAGATCTCATGGGTCACCATGCCTTGGGTGAAGAGCGCGTCAAACGGCTCCACCGCGCTTTCGGGCAGGTGGCCGGTGATCTGCATCGCACGGGCAAAGAAGCGCGAGTAGAGCAGGTGCAAAATCGCATGTTCAATGCCGCCGATATATTGATCGACGTTCATCCAGTATTGCGCGTCTTCCATGACCGTCGGCGTCTCGGCACGCGGCGCGGTGAAACGGGCGAAATACCACGAACTGTCGACGAAAGTGTCCATCGTGTCGGTCTCGCGCAGGGCGTCCTTGCCGCAGGCGGGACAGGTGCAGTTGCGCCATGTCGGGTGCCGGTCGAGCGGGTTGCCCGGCGTGTCGAAGCTGACGTCGTAAGGAAGCTCTATCGGCAGGTTTTCTTTCTTTTCGGGCACCACGCCGCAGTCGTCGCAATGCACGACCGGGATCGGGCAGCCCCAGTAGCGCTGGCGCGAGAGGCCCCAGTCGCGCAGGCGGTATTTTGTGACGCCATGGCCGATGCCATTGTCTTCGCAAAAGGCGATGGCGGCATCGACGGCCTCTTCGCCGGTTTGAGATTCGTTACCAGCGAACCCGCGCGTATACCTTACACGTTCGCTTTTTGGTGGTACGTAAGCTCCGCTGGTATCTTGGCTAAATTCAATCGGAAGGCCGTTCTCACCAAGTGGCGAAAGCGGTTCAAAAACTGGAATGATCGGCAGATCGTATTTGGTCGCAAAGTCAAAATCGCGCTGGTCGTGGCCGGGGCAGCCGAAAATCGCGCCGGTGCCATAATCCATTAGGATGAAGTTGGCGATATAGACCGGCAATTCATGCGCCGTGTCAAAGGGATGGCGCACGCGGATGCCGGTGTCATAGCCCAGCTTCTCGGCGGTCTCGATCGCTTCCTCGGTGGTGCCGCCCTTGCGGCATTCGGCGCAGAAGGCGGCTACGGTTTCGTCGTCGCGTTCCAGCGTCTTGGCAAGCGGATGGTCGGGCGAGATGCCGACGAAGGAAGCGCCAAGCAGCGTGTCGGGGCGGGTGGTATAGACCTCGATCCGGTCAAAGCCCTCGGGCGCTTCGATGGTCGAGAAGGCAAATTGCAACCCGCGCGACTTGCCGATCCAGTTGGCCTGCATCAGCTTCACCTTGGCGGGCCAGTTGTCGAGGCTATCGAGCGCCGAGAGCAGTTCTTCGGAATGGTCTGAGATCTTGAAGAACCACTGCGTCAGCTCGCGCCGCTCCACCGGCGCGCCGGAGCGCCAGCCGCAGCCGTTCTCGACCTGCTCATTGGCGAGCACGGTCATGTCGACCGGGTCCCAGTTCACCACGGCGTTCTTGCGGTAGACAAGGCCCTTTTCGAGGAAGTCCAAAAACAACGCCTGCTGCTGGCCGTAGTAGCCGGGATGGCAGGTGGCAATCTCGCGGCTCCAGTCGATGCTGAGGCCCAAGGGCTTCATCTGCTTTTTCATCTCGGCGATGTTGTCATAGGTCCAATCCGCCGGGTGGCCGCCGATGGCCATGGCGGCGTTCTCGGCGGGCATGCCGAAGGCGTCCCAGCCCATCGGGTGCAGCACGTTATGCCCAGTCGCGATCTTGTAGCGCGCGATCACGTCGCCCATCGTGTAGTTGCGCACATGGCCCATGTGGATGCGCCCCGAGGGGTAGGGGAACATCTCAAGCACATAGTACTTCGGCTTGTCAGCGTTGCGAACAGCCTGAAAAATGCCGTCCTTTTCCCAGGCTTGCTGCCAGCGGGCTTCGATCTCGGCGGGGGTATAGCGGGGCATGAGGGGACCTTCGTGACATGAAAAACGCCGGGCTGCTGTTTTCACAAGGCCCGGCGTTGGAACGGTGTTGAGTTAAGCGGGCTCAGAATTTGCTGTCGGACACGCGCATCTCACGCGCTCGGCTGAGGATCGCATCCTCGACCGCGCGGGTGGTGGCCCGTGCCACGGGCTGGCCGCCCGAGGATTGCAACGCCACATTGAGCGAACGCGCGTCCAGCGCCGGATCGTCGATCAGCACGGTGGCGCGATAGGCACGGCCACCGCCCGGCGGGGTGCCATAGCCTGTGACGATCACGCCGGTGAAAGGGTCGACCGATTGCACGGGCAGGAAGTTCAGCACTTCGAGCGAGGCCGACCAGAGGTACTTGTTCACCGAAACGCTGGTGTCGGTGTTCTTGCGGTTGAAGATCGACCAGATCGTATTGTCGGGATTGGTCTCGATGTTATTGGGGTTGTTCGGATTGGTGTATTGATCCGGAAGCTCTCTGGCCGGGCTGCCAAAGCGCCCGCCACAGGCGGTGAGCGCGCTGAGCGCCAGAACGGTGATTGCCAATTTGCAAGCGGTACGAAGGGCCATTGCAGCTTTCCTTTGCCTGTTTGCGCTCCGGTCTATCCAAGCAGGCCCTTATCGGCAAGGTCTATGTCATAGGAGTGCACGAGGCAGCACCGGGCGCCGCTATGGGCAAAGGCGCAGCCGTGGGGCAGGAGAACTGTGGCATAGCTGCACCAACCCCGGCGACATTGCGGGTGGGGAGGCCGTGAACCTTGCCAAGTGCAGGGGATTGGGGGCAAACAGCCTGCATACCCTTACCGGATTCCCCGGTCTGGGCATATGAATTCAAACCGAGGGAAAACTCATGAAAAAAGTTCTCTTCGCTACAACAGCCCTGGTTGCGACCGCCGGTGTAGCAGCAGCAGACGTGACATTCGGCGGCTACGGCCGTTTCGGTATCATGTACAACGACAACGACTCCAACGCTCTGCTGGACAGCTCCACAGACCTGACATCGCGTATGCGTCTCCAGATCGACGCGACTGCTGAATCCGATGCAGGCGTTGTCTTCGGTGCACGTGCACGTATCCAAGCTGACGGCAACGGCACCACCAACGGTGCAGGCGCAGACTTCAACGGCGTTCGTTACTTCGCACGCTCCGGCGGCTTCGAAGTCGGCGTTGGCAACATCTTCGGTGCTCTGGAATCCATGCCGGGTCAGTACCCGATCGACCTCGGCCTGACCGGTCTGGGCTATGACTACACCGTGTACACCGGTGCAGACGCCTACACTTCCACAGGCGACGGCGCTCTGAACGGCGTTGAAGTTCTGTACTCCGCAGGCGACCTGGCAGTTCACGTTTCGGCTTCCGACGTCAACGACCGCGTTGCTGGTTACGTTGCCTACACATGGAGCGGCTGGACCTTCGCAGTTGGTGGTCAGGACTCCGATGACGCGTCCGACACCGAGTGGACAGCGACAGCTGGTGGTTCCTTCGGCGTTGCTGACGTAACTCTGGCATATGCCGACAACGGCACTTCCGGTGACCGCGTTGTTCTGGCTGGCCGCTTTGACGTTGGCGCAGCAACAGACATCGAAGTCTATGTTGGTGACGAAGACGGTTCCGACACAGGCTACGGCATCGACTTCAACCACGACCTGGGCGGCGGTACTTCGCTGCGCGGCGGTGTGGCCAAGCAGTACGACGGCGACACGGTTGCCGACATGGGTGTTCGCTTCAACTTCTAAGTTGAACGACATACTCTGAATATTGGGGCAGGCCTTTCGGTCTGCCCCTTTTCTTTTACTCAAGGCTGTTGTTTTCTGCGCGCCTGAAATGGAGGGCCGAAAATGAGTCTGAGCGACATCCAAAACCGCATCACGAAAGCCGAAGCCGATGCTGGTCGCGCGGCAGGGTCGGTCAAGCTGATCGCCGTCAGCAAGGTTCAGCCCGACGCGCGTGTGCGTGCGGTCTTGGAAGAGGGGCATCGCTCTTTCGGAGAGAACCGCGTGCAAGAGGCGGCCGGCAAATGGCCCGGCTTTCGCGAAGATTTTGACGGCATTGATCTGCACATCATCGGCCCATTGCAAAGCAACAAGGTCCGGCAGGCGATGGAGCTGGCCGAAGCGATCCACACGGTCGACCGTCCCAAACTGGCCAAGACCATTGCGCGGTTGGCGCAGGAAATGGGCCGCTGTCCCGACCTCTTCATTCAGGTGAATACCGGCGAGGAAGAGCAGAAGGCCGGCGTGATGCCCCGCGACGCGGATGCGTTTATCGCCGAGTGTCGCGCGCTGGACCTGCCTATTAAGGGGCTGATGTGCATCCCGCCGGTGGACGAGGCGCCGTCGCTGCATTTCGCGCTGCTGGCCAAGATCGCCGCGCGCAACGATCTGAGCGGGCTGTCGATGGGCATGAGCGGCGACTTCGAGCAGGCCATCGCACTGGGCGCCACCCATGTGCGTGTGGGGGCCGCCATCTTCGGCGAGCGGGTTAGCGGATAATCAACCGCGTTGCCGGGCCTACGTGCATAGCGATCTCATGCAGATCGCCCCGCGCAAAGGCGATGCACCCTTCGGTCGGATAGCCGGGCCGCCGCCATTGGTGAATAAAGATCGCAGAGCCGCGGCCCGCTGTGGCATCGGGCCAGTTCCAGTCGGTCAGGATCACCAGATCGTAAAGCGGATCGGCGCGGCGCAGGGTCTCATGGCTATGGGGGTAGGGCGCGCGGACGCGGTGGTTGTAATCGGCTTGGCCACTGGCGTCGGACCACAGATCGCCCGGACCGATCGGCTGGGCCCAAGCGCTTGGCGCCGGGATGCGGTCAGGCCGGTAGAGCATTCCTACCAGACGATGCACCCCGCGCGGCGTGGCCCCATCGCCCTCGCGTTTGTCATCGGTCAGCCCACCCTTGCCGATGCTACAGGCATAGCGCCGCCGTTGAAACCGCAGCCCCGTCGGCGTCAGCACCATGTCATTCGGGGTCATAGCAGATGCCCCGACTTCGCGGCTTTGGTGGCCAGATAGGCGCTGTTGTGGCGGTTCTCGCCCACGGCCAGCGGGACGCGCTCGGTCACGGCGATGCCGCTTTGCTCCATCATGCCCACCTTGCGCGGGTTGTTGGTCAGCAGGCGCACGGCGGAGAACCCCATTGAGCGCAGGATGTCGGCCCCGAGGCGGAAGTCGCGTTCGTCATCCTCGAACCCCAGCCGATGATTGGCTTCGACCGTGTCAAATCCCTGATCCTGTAGGGAATAGGCGCGCATCTTATTGGCAAGACCGATGCCGCGGCCCTCTTGGTTGAGGTACAAAAGCACGCCATGCCCTTCGCCGCCCATCTGCGCCAGCGCGGCGCGTAGTTGTGGGCCGCAGTCGCATTTCAGGCTGCCCATCAGATCACCGGTGAAACAGGCCGAATGCAGGCGGCAAAGCACCGGCGTGTCGCGGGCAGGGCGGCCGATTTCGATGGCGTAATGCTCCTCGCCGCCATCCTCGGGGCGGAAGATATGCAGACGCCCGGCCTCGGAGACCTCCATCGGCAGGCGGGCGTTTACCACCGGATGCAGCGCGCTGCGCTCGGCAAGGATCGGGGCGGCGGCGGTAAGGTCGATCAAGGTCAGACCATGCGTCCGCGCGAAATCGGCCCCCTGCGGCAGATCAAGCACCAGTGCGGCGGGCAGCATCCGCGCGGCTTTCACCAGATCAATCGCGGCGCGATGCGCCGCCGTATCGCCACCCCGCGCGGTCTGAAGTGGCCCTTTCATCGGGGCGCGCAGGTCATCCGCCGGATCGGCGATGCTTTGCACCCAAGCAGGTGTCGCCCCCTCAGGCAGCAGCACCCGGGCGAGATTGCCATCATAGACCCGCGCCTTGAGCGTTTCGGCCCGCCGCGCCGTGATCGCCAGCACCGGCGCACCGCCCAAGGCCAGCACATCCGCAAGGCGCTGTGCGGTCAGCGTCTCTGCTGCCAGCACGAGGGCGGCCTGCGCCCCATCCGCCAGAATCACGGGCACGCCCATGCGCAGATCGGCCCGCGCACGCGCCAGTTGTTCGGTGATGTCCGGGGCGAAACTCATGGTTTGTTGCAACTCCGCAAAGGCTTCCCCGTCTATCTAGGTTATATCGCAAGGAATTGAAACATTTCACGCTTTGTTGACACGAGGCTGTGAGACAGTGGTCACATCCCTTGTCCGGGCCCCGCCCAAGGCGCATGTATAAGGCAACAGACGGAGAGACAGATGGCCCAGCTTAAGAAAATCCTGCTTGTCGATGACGACGATGACCTGCGCGAAGCGCTGAGCGAGCAGTTGATCATGACCGAGGATTTCGACGTTTTCGAAGCGGCCAATGGCACCGAGGCGATGACCAAGGCGAAAGAGGCGCTTTACGATCTCATCATCCTCGACGTGGGCCTGCCCGATACCGATGGGCGCGAGCTGTGTCGCCTGATGCGCAAACAGGGGGTGAAAAGCCCGATCCTGATGCTGACGGGCCATGACACCGATGCCGACACGATCCTCGGCCTTGATGCCGGGGCGAATGACTATGTCACCAAACCGTTCAAATTCCCGGTCCTTCTGGCCCGCATCCGCGCGCAGCTGCGCCAGCATGAACAGTCCGAAGATGCCGTCTTCCAGCTCGGGCCCTATACGTTCAAACCCGCGATGAAGGTGCTTACCACGGAGGACGACCGCAAGGTGCGTCTGACCGAGAAAGAGACCAATATCCTCAAGTTCCTCTACCGCTCCAATGACGGTGTGGTGCCGCGCGATGTGCTGCTGCATGAGGTCTGGGGCTATAACGCAGGCGTCACGACGCATACGCTTGAAACCCATATTTACCGCCTGCGGCAGAAGATCGAGCCTGACCCCTCGAATGCCCGTTTGCTGGTGACGGAATCCGGTGGCTATCGCCTGATGGCATAAAAACCGGGAACCAATTCCGACCCCCGTGGTTGGAATACCTGAGAGGCGGGGTTTTCATGACCCGCACCTCGGTTTGAAGCCCGACTTTTGTACCCGGGTAAAGGTACATACCTCCCTGTTGGACTGGCCGGGCCTTTGTGCCCGGTCTTTTTTTTGGGGGGGGGGCGCCCCGGCCCGGAATCAAGCCGTAGGCAATGGCCCTCACCGCAAGGAAGCCCCATTTCCGCATGGCACCCCCGCGCCGCCCGCGTTACTGTGCCGAACCACCCCCAGACCGGAGCCTCCCCCATGTCCTTTACTCTCGCCACTTGGAACATCAACTCCGTCCGCCTGCGCGAGCCATTGGTGCTGAAACTGCTCGCCGAACACGGGCCGGATGTCCTCTGCTTGCAGGAATGCAAAAGCCCCGTGGACAAGATCCCGGTCGAGGCGTTCAAGGCGGCAGGCTACACCCATATGGTCGCGCGAGGGCAGAAGGGCTACAACGGCGTGGCGATCCTGTCGAAACTGCCGCTGGTGGACGCGGGCGATCAGGATTTCGCCATGCTGGGCCACGCCCGCCATGTGGCGGCCAAGCTGGAGAACGGCGCGACGATCCACAACTTCTACGTCCCCGCAGGCGGCGACAAACCCGACCGCGAGATTAATGAGAAGTTTGGCCAGAAGCTTGATTACCTGTCGGAGATGCGCGACTGGTTCCATGGCGAGAAGCCCGAGAAGTCGATCCTTGTGGGCGACCTCAACATCGCCCCGCGTGAGGATGACGTCTGGGATCACAAGAAGCTGCTAAAGATCGTCAGCCACACCCCGGTCGAGGTCGAAGCGCTTGGCGCGGTGCAGGATGCGGGCAATTGGGTCGACATCACGCGGCAGGATGTGCCGGAGGGCAATCTCTATAGCTGGTGGTCCTACCGCGCCGCCGATTGGGATGCCGCCGACAAGGGCCGCAGGCTGGATCATATCTGGGCCACATCGGATATCGCGCAGGCCGGGCACTCCAGCCACATCGTCCGCGATGCGCGCGGTTGGGAGAAACCCAGCGACCACGCGCCGGTTTTTGCCAGTTTTGACCTTTGAATCGCGCCCCCGCACGTCCATATAAGGCCAAACGCGATTAGCGAGGATAACAGCATGACCGACCTGAACCTTTCCACCGCCGCCCCTGCGGATGCCGATCTGATCAAGGACACGACCGAGGCGACCTTCATGGCTGATGTGGTCGATGCCTCGCAAACGGTGCCGGTCATCGTTGATTTCTGGGCGCCGTGGTGCGGCCCTTGCAAGACGCTTGGCCCGATGTTGGAGGACGCTGTCCGCGCGGCCAAGGGCGCGGTGAAGATGGTGAAGGTCGATGTCGATCAGGCCCAGAACATCGCCGGTCAGTTGCAGATCCAATCCATTCCCACGGTCTATGCCTTCTACAAAGGCCAGCCGGTCGACGGTTTCCAAGGCGCGCTGCCGCAGTCCGAGATTAAAGCCTTCGTCGACCGTGTGGTAAAAGCGGGGGGCGGCGAAGCGCCCGGTGACACGCTGGCCGATGCCGTCGCCGCCGCCGAAGAGATGCTGGCCGAAGGGGCCGCCGCCGACGCGGCACAGACCTTTGCCGCGATTCTCGAAGAAGACCCGATGAACGCGCCCGCCTATGGCGGCATGGTTCGGTCTCACATCGCCATGGGCGCATTGGATCAGGCCGAAGCCTTGCTGAACGGCGCGCCGATCGAAATCTCCAAAGCCCCCGAACTCGAAGCTGCCCATGCCCAGTTGCAACTGGCCCATCAGGCCGCCGATGCCGGCCCCGTGGCCGAGCTGACCGAGAAGGTCGAGGCCAACCCCGACGACCATCAGGCGCGCTTCGATTTGGCCCAAGCGCTCTATGCCCATGACAATGCCGAGGCTGCCGTCGACCACCTGCTAGAGCTTTTCCGCCGCGATCGGGAGTGGAACGAAGGCGCCGCCAAGACGCAACTTTTTACTATTTTCGAAGCACTTAAGCCCAATGATCCGGTGGTGCTGAATGGCCGTCGCAAACTGTCATCAATGATATTTGCCTGAGGCGTCGGTCGCGCTAAGTCCCTTGTCATGATCAAGCCAGCAGAACTGCCCAAGACTATTGCGATCTTTCCGTTGGCAGGGGCGCTGCTGCTGCCCCGCTCACGGCTGCCGCTGCATATCTTTGAGCCGCGCTATCTTCAGATGATCGAAGACGCGCTCAAGACCGACACGCGGTTGATCGGCATGGTCCAGCCCAACGAACTGCCCGGTCGGGACGGCCATGGGCTGCACCAGATCGGCTGCGCGGGCCGCATCACCCAGTTTTCCGAGACCGAGGATGGCCGGTATATGGTGACCCTTGGCGGCATCTCGCGCTTTCGCGTGGTGGAGGAGATCGAGGGTTTCTCCCCCTATCGCCGCTGCGATGTGAATTGGGCGGGCTTTGACCGCGATCTGGGCGAGGATGAGGTCGACGACAGCTTTGATCGGGCGCGGTTCCTTGACCTATTGGGGCGCTATTTCGACAGCCGCGGCCTTTCTGCCGATTGGGACACGTTGAAAGATGCCGAGGATGAGTTGCTGATCAACTCCCTGTCGATGATGCTGGAGTTCGAGGCCGAGGATAAACAGGCGCTGCTGGAGGCGCCTTCGCTGGAAACCCGGCGGGAGACATTGGTGACATTGATCGAATTCGCGATGCGCGGCGGTCAGGAAGAGGGCTTGATGCAATGACGGACGTGACCGTTCAATTCGACCGCCGGATGCTGGAGGCATTGATCTGCCCGCGCACCCAGACGACGCTGACCTATGACGCGGAAAAGCAAGAGCTGGTGTCGAAAGCCGCCGGCTTGGCCTATCCGATCCGCAATGGCATTCCCGTCATGCTGCCGGATGAGGCACGGAGGCTGTAACGGCCCGCAACCCGGTCAAAGGGGCTTGCCACGCATCAATCGAGGTAGGTCACCCGTCAGCCCCGCCGCTTCGCGGATGAAAGTGCGGCGTAGACCGGGCAGGGCGTTGATCGCGGCCATGCCCATATCGCGGGCCAGCCGCAAAAGCGCGTTATCGTTCGAGAACAGTCGGTTGAAGCTATCCGTAGCCAGCGCGAGGCTCGCATTGTCGAACCGTCGCCATTCCTGATAGCGCGCCAGTACCGCATCATTTCCGGGGTCTTCGCCCCGGCGGGCCGCATCGGCGATGACTTCGGCCAAGGCTGCCACATC
Organism: Sulfitobacter sp. 1A13496; assembly: GCF_043557225.1. Taxonomy (NCBI): domain Bacteria; kingdom Pseudomonadati; phylum Pseudomonadota; class Alphaproteobacteria; order Rhodobacterales; family Roseobacteraceae; genus Sulfitobacter; species Sulfitobacter sp. 1A13496. Next base: position 277,129 of record NZ_JBIFFP010000004.1, read on the forward strand.
GCGCAGTCCCGCGTTCAAGCCCTGACCTGCAATGGGGTGCACCCCATGCGCCGCGTCGCCCAAAAGCGCCACACGTGGCGCGGTCATGGAATGGGCCAGCGACAGGCCCAGCGGATAGCTGTAGCGCGGGCCGGTCAGCGAAAGCTCCCCCAGAAAACTGCCAAAGCGGGGGCGCAGCACCTCAAGGTATTGCGCATCCGGCAGGGCGTTGATCGCGGCGGCATTGGCGCTCGCTTCGCTCCAGACGATCAGGGAGCGATTGCCGGTCAGCGGCAGGATCGCCAGCGGGCCGGGGGGCATGAAGAATTGATGCGCGATGCCGTGGTGCGGCTTTTCATGATCCACCACGCAGACCAGCGCCGTCTGACCATAGGACCATGCGACACGCTTGATGCCCGCGCGTTCCGCCGTGCCGCTGGCGCGGCCATCGGCCCCCACCGCCAGCCGTGCGCGCAGGGTCTTGCCGCCCTCAAGCGTCAGAGTGATGCCGGTCGGCGCCACCGATTGCCCCGTAACGCGGGTGTCGTTCATCATGGTGATCGCCGGATCGGCGGCGGCAGCTTTCAGCAGCGCGCGGCGCAGGTGACGGTCTTCGACCATCTGCCCCATCGGGCCTTCTTCGATCTCGGCATGGTCGAAATGCATGAACATGGGCGAGGGGCCGGTGCCGGCGCGCCCGTCGGTGACCTTGATCTCCAGCATCGGCTGGGCGTCATCCGCGATGTTGGGCCAGATGCCGATGCCTTCCATCAACCTGACCGAGGTCAGCGCCAGCGCATAGGCGCGCCCGTCGAAGGCGGCGTTCTCAAAGGTCTGTGCGGGCTGGGCGTCAATCACCGTTACGCGCAATCCCGCGCGGCTGAGGGTCAAGGCAAGGGCGGGGCCGTTCAGCCCACCGCCGATGATCGCGATATCGTGGTCAAAATCCATGGCCCTAGATATGACCTGCGCGCGGGGATTGTCCATGCGCCGAACGGTCGCTAGGTTCGCCAAGAACAGCGGTAAGGGGGATGACATGCAAGAATGGTTGGAAATGACGGCGGCGGATTTGGGGCGCGGGATCGCGGCGGGCGATATCGACCCGGTGGCGCTTTGCGATGCCTATCTTGATGCCATCGACGCGCATCCGATGCGCGACCGTATCTATGCCCGCGTCACCCCTGACCGCGCCCGCGCCGAAGCCGCCGCCGCGGCTGAGCGGGCCTGCGACGGCCAGCGTCTGTCGCCGCTCGACGGGGTGCCGATCTCTTGGAAAGACCTCTTCGATACCGCCGGAACGGCCACCGAGGCGGGCTCCAAACTGCTCGAAGGCCGGGTGCCTGAGCGTGACGCCGAAGTGCTCGCCAGCGCGACGGCCTTGGGGCTGGTCTGCTTGGGCAAGACGCATATGAGCGAATTGGCCTTCTCGGGCCTTGGCCACAATCCCAGCACTGCGACACCGCCCTGCGTGAACGAGCCGGACAGCGTCTCGGGCGGGTCGTCCTCAGGCGCGGCGGCTTCGGTTGCCTTTGGCTTGGCGGCGGCGGCGATCGGGTCGGATACCGGCGGGTCGGTGCGCATTCCGGCGGCGTGGAACGATCTGGTGGGGCTCAAGACCACCGCAGGCCGTGTGTCCCTTGCCGGGACCGTGCCGCTGGCGGCGAAGTTCGACACGGTTGGCCCGCTTTGCCGTTCGGTCGAAGATGCGGCGCTACTGCTTGCCGCCTTGGAGGGGGGCAAGCCTGCCGATCTGCAAGAGAGCGAGTTGGAGGGCTGCCGTTTCGCGGTTCTGACCAATGTTGTCATGGATGAGCTTTCCGATGAGCCAAAGGCTGCTTTTGACGCGGCGGTGGCGCGGTTGCGAGAGGCCGGTGCCACGGTAGATGAAATCGCAGTGCCCGAAGTCGAAGAGGCGATGCCGCTGAGTTCCTGTCTCTACACCACCGAAGCCTATGGGCTGTGGCGCGATGTGATCGAAGCCGACCCGGAAGCGATGTTCAGCGAAATTCTTGAGCGTTTCCGGTTGGGTAAGGGGTTCTCCGGCCCCGATTACGTTGCCGCTTGGGCCAAGCTCGATCTGGCGCGGGCAGGCTATGACCGGGCCGTGGCAGGCTATGACGCCGTGTTGGTGCCCACAGCGCCCATGCTGCCGCCGAACATCGAACGGCTGAACAGTGACCACGACTATTACCTCGCGCAGAATCTCCTGTCCTTGCGCAACACGCGAGTCGCGAATCTCATGGGGCTTTGCGCGCTTACTTTGCCGACCGATATGCCCTCTTGCGGCATTTCTCTGATGTGCGCACCGGGGGCCGAAGAACAGCTTTTGCGCCTTGGTGCGGCGGCTGAAGCGGCCCTGCGCGAGGCCTAAGAGCGCACGACCGAAAAGCCACAAGGGCGGCAAAACTCCCCGGTTTTTCTGGACGGGAGAGGCGCCCTTGGGTACCTTGGGGCAAACGGGGCGCGAATGATCCCGATCCGAGGCAGTTTTGATGATGTATACCGAGCGGTTTTCGAACCTTCCGGCCCACGTGTGGCCGCGCCTGCGCGCATTGCTTGACGGGCATGAGGGCGGCGGCACGCCGATCCATATGACCATTGGCGAGCCGAAACATGCGTTTCCGGCTTGGGTGACCGATGAGATCACGAAACACGCCGCAGGGTTCAACAAATACCCGCCGAACGACGGTTCGCCCGAATTGCGCGCGGCCATCGCTTCATGGATCGCCCGCCGCTACGGCGTCGAGATGGATCCCGACAGCGAGGTGATGGCTCTGAACGGCACGCGTGAGGGGCTCTATAACGCCGTCATCGCGCTTTGCCCGCCCACCAAGAATGGGGAGAAATCGGCCATCCTGATGCCGAACCCCTTCTACCAAGTCTATATGATCGGCGCGATTTCCGGTGAGGCGGACCCGATCATGGTGCCCGCGACCGCAGAGACCGGGCATTTGCCAGATTTCGCCAGCCTGCCCGAAGAGGTGCTGCGCCGCACCACGGCGGCCTATCTCTGCTCCCCCGCCAATCCGCAGGGCGTTGTCGCCTCGCGCGACTACTGGGCCGAGCTGATCGCGCTGGCTGAGAAGTATGATTTCCTGATCTTCGCCGATGAATGCTATTCCGAGATCTACCGCGACACGCCGCCCACCGGGGCGCTGGAGGTGGTCAAAGAATTGGGCACCGACCGCAACCGCGTGGTGATCTTTCACTCGCTGTCGAAACGCTCGAACCTGCCGGGGCTGCGGTCGGGCTTTGCCGCCAGCGGGGCCGAGACGATGCGCCAGATCAAACAGTTGCGCAACTACGCGGGCGCGCCATTGCCGCTGCCCTTGCAGCAGGCCGCCGCCGCGGTCTGGGCCGATGAGGCGCATGTGGAAGAGAACCGCGCGCTCTATCAAGAGAAATACGCCATCGCCGACCGCATCTTTGGCAATGTGCCGGGCTATGCGAGCCCCGAGGCGGGGTTCTTCCTCTGGCTTCCGGTCGAGGATGGCGAGGCGGCGGCGCTGAAGCTCTGGCGCGAGACCGGCGTGCGGGTGCTGCCCGGCAGCTATCTGGCGCAGAACGTCGCCGGGGGGAACCCCGGGCAGAATTACATTCGGGTCGCCTTGGTGGCCCCAAAAGACGAAACGACGCGCGGATTGGAAGCGATCCGCGACTGTCTGTATTCGGCATAAGCGAGGGACGACATGGCATATCAGACACGGGGACGCGATCCATTGCTAGACAGCAACATGGCCGAGGCAATCGAAAAGCGCGGTCGTGAACTGCTGGGGCTGGCGCTGATCATGCTGGGCATCATGGCCGCCATGATGATCGGCAGCTACACGCCCGACGATCCCAACTGGATGGTCTCGACCGATGCGCCGGTGCAGAACTGGATGGGCCGGATCGGTGCCTCCATCGCCGCGCCGCTGTTCATGATCGTCGGTTGGGGCGCTTGGGGCATCGCCATCGTCCTGCTGTTCTGGGGCGGACGTTTCGCGCTGCATCAGGGCGATGACCGCGCGCTTGGGCGGCTGATCTTTGCGCCTATCGCCGTCGCACTTGGCGCGATCTACGCCGCGACGCTGGCCCCCGGTCAGGAATGGCTGCTGACCCATAGCTTCGGTCTGGGCGGGCTGTTTGGCGATACCGTCATGGGCGCGCTGCTGACGATCCTGCCCATCGGCTCGACCCTGACGGTCAAGCTGATGTCGCTTTTGATGGGCGTCGCTATCCTTGCGTTGGGCGCCTTTGTGCTAGGCTTTACCAAGGCCGAGCTGTTCCGCATTGCGCGGTTCCTGCTGGTCGGTCTGATCATGGCCTATGCCGGTCTGATGACCCTTCTGGGCCGCGGGGCCAATGGGGCCGTCGTCGCCGCGCAGAACCTCTCGGCCCGTCAGGCCGAACGTCGTGAGCGCCGCCGTCAGGAAGCCGAAGACGCCGAAGCCTGGGCCGCGCAGGAAGCCGAGCAGAGCTATGCCGCAGAGCACGCTCCGGTGCCCGAGCCGGAAGCCGAACCGCGCAGCCTGTTCGGTCGGATGCCCGGGCTGATCAAACGGCCCGAACCGGAAGACGACATGCCCGAGCCGGAACTGATCGAGACCTACAGCGATGCCATCGTGGATGAGACACCGGGCGAAGAGCGCATCAAAAGCAAGATCGCCGATGTGATCAAGAACCGCGTGCGCCATGCCAATGCGATCCACACGCCGACGACCGCGCCCTTGACCAAGGGCCGGGGCCGTGGGCCGGATCCGCTGGTGCTGAACACCAGCCAGCCTGCCGCCCAGCCCGCCGGGCTGCGTGCCGAACCGCCCCTGACCGCCGAACCGGCCACCCTGCGCCCCGAGCCGCTGCTGCGCAGGCCGCAGGCCCAGCCCGCGCCTGCTCCGACGCCCGAGCCGATGGTTCAGGAACCGGCAGCGCAGGCGCCGATAGCCGCGCCCTACGAAGACACTGTGGCGTCTGAGACCCTGCCGTTGCAGCAGGCGCCCGCGCCTGAGGCGATGAAAATCCCCGTGGCGGAACCGCGCAAAGTGGTGCAGCAGCCCGCCCGCAAACCCGTCCAGCCCTCGAAACAGGCGCAGGTCGAAGCGCAGCCCACCCTGACCTTCGACGACACGCACCCCGGGTTTGAACTGCCGCCGCTGAGCCTTCTGGAAAGCCCCGAGAGCGTGCAGCGCCTGCACCTCAGCGATGAGGCGCTTGAGGAAAACGCGCGGATGCTGGAAACCGTGCTCGACGACTACGGCGTGAAGGGTGAGATTGTCGCGGTGCGGCCCGGTCCGGTCGTCACCATGTACGAACTCGAACCCGCGCCCGGTCTCAAGGCCAGCCGCGTGATCGGTCTGGCAGATGACATCGCGCGCTCCATGGCAGCCCTTTCGGCGCGCGTCTCCACCGTGCCGGGCCGCTCGGTGATCGGCATCGAACTGCCCAACGAGAACCGCGAGAAGGTGATCCTGCGCGAGATTCTTTCCAGCCGCGACTTCGGCGACGGCAACCACCGCCTGCCGCTGGCGCTTGGCAAGGACATCGGCGGCGACCCGGTTGTGGCCAACCTCGCCAAGATGCCGCACCTGCTGATTGCGGGCACCACCGGCTCGGGTAAATCCGTGGCGATCAACACAATGATCCTGTCGCTGCTCTACAAGCTGACGCCGGAAGAATGCCGGATGATCATGATCGACCCCAAGATGCTGGAACTGTCGGTCTACGACGGCATCCCGCATCTGCTGAGCCCGGTCGTCACCGACCCTAAGAAGGCCGTCGTGGCGCTGAAATGGGTCGTGGGCGAGATGGAAGAGCGCTATCGCAAGATGTCCAAAATGGGCGTGCGCAACATCGAAGGCTACAACGGCCGCGTCCGCGAAGCGCTGGCCAAAGGCGAGATGTTCTCGCGCACCGTGCAGACCGGCTTTGACGAGGACACCGGCGAGCCGATCTTTGAGACCGAGGAAAACACACCCGAGGCGCTGCCCTATATCGTCGTCATCGTCGACGAGATGGCCGACCTGATGATGGTCGCAGGCAAGGAGATCGAAGCCTGCATCCAGCGTCTGGCACAGATGGCGCGGGCCTCCGGCATCCACCTGATCATGGCCACACAGCGCCCTTCGGTCGACGTGATTACGGGCACGATCAAGGCGAACTTCCCCACGCGGATTTCCTTCCAAGTGACCTCGAAAATCGACAGCCGCACCATCTTGGGCGAAATGGGCGCCGAGCAACTCTTGGGCATGGGCGACATGCTGTATATGGCGGGCGGTGCCAAGATCACCCGCTGCCACGGCCCCTTTGTCAGCGACGAAGAGGTCGAAGAGATCGTCAACCACCTCAAGCAATTCGGCGAGCCGGATTATGTCTCGGGCGTGGTCGAAGGGCCGTCCGAGGATAAGGAAAGCAACATCGACGCGGTGCTGGGCCTTGGCGGCAATACCGATAGCGAAGACGCGCTTTATGACACCGCCGTGCAGGTTGTGATCAAAGACCGCAAATGCTCCACCTCCTACATTCAGCGCAAACTGGCGATCGGCTATAACAAAGCCGCGCGTCTGGTCGAGCAGATGGAGGAAGAGGGGCTGGTCTCTCCGGCGAACCATGTTGGCAAGCGTGAGATTCTGGTGCCGGAACAGGCATAGGTCTGCCTCTTCCCCCCCCTCTTGGGGGCGACAATCAGAAACACCGCCGGGCCACCCTCCCGGCGGTGTTTTTTTTATGGGGCAGGGCGGGCGATAGCGAAAAACCGCGCCCTGATATCGAATATCACGCCCGCCCGCCCTATGTCAGAACGTGAGGCAACACAGGACGAACAACATGCGTAAACTTACTTCTGCGATTCTGGCGGTTGGACTGGCCGTATCGGCCCCCCTCGCGGCGGCGGCGCAGCAACTGTCGCTGAATGAGATTTCGGGCTATCTGAACCAGCTTCGCACCGCCAAGGGCGACTTTACCCAGATCAACGATGACGGGTCGATCAGCACGGGCACGATCTATATCAAACGCCCCGGCAAGGTACGTTTCGAATATAATGCGCCGGATTCCGGACTGGTCGTCGCGGGTGCGAATACGGTTGTGATCTACGACAAGAAGTCGAACCAACCGGCTGAGACCTATCCGCTGGCGCGAACACCGCTGTCGATCATCTTGGCCGACAACGTCAATCTGGGCCGCGCCAAGATGGTGACAGGCCACAGCTATGACGGCACCGCCACCACGGTCACGGCCCAAGATCCCGCCAACCCGCAATATGGCAACATTCAGATGAAGTTCACCGGCAACCCGGTGCAGCTGCGTCAGTGGATCATCAACGATGGCAACGGCAGCGCCACGACGGTCGTGCTGGGTGACATGCAGGTGGGGGGCAATATCTCTAACAGCCTGTTCGACACCGCGGGCGCACGGGCAGGCGGCAGACGCTAAGCGGCCCTGTTGAAACAAAAAAACGCCCCGGCTGATCAGGCCGGGGCGTTTTGCATTGGAGTGGGCGGGTTTACCAGCGGCCCAGACGGCAACCGGCGATCTGCCGTTGATAGAGTTTGGCGCGGGAATCGACCTTACCCGCGACCCCGACCAGCCACGCCTTGCTGTTGTAGCTCTTGCGGGCAAAACCGGTGTGGCCCTCGTGATAGGCGAGGTATTGGTTGCGAGCGTCATGCAGGGAGACGCCGTTCCGCTCCCGCGTCAGGTTCATGTACCAGCCCATGAAATCGCTCGCGTCGCGAATCCGGTCGCGTTTGGCGCGCCAGCGGCCCTCGGATTCCAGATACTCATCCCATGTCGCGTCCAAAGCCTGCGAATAGCCAAAGGCGCTGGATTGGCGGCCCATCGGAATCACACCCAGCACATATTTGAACGGCGTCCGGGCATCCGCCACGAATTTGCTCTCTTGGTGGATGGTGGCCATTTGAACGTGGATGGGGACACCCCATTTCCGCTCGGTCGCGCGGAATGCGCGCAGATAGTCGGGGTGATCTTTCAGGATCGTGCAGGCGTTATCCAGATCACGCGGGGCCGTTTGAGGCCCGCCGCCGCAGGATGCCACCAGCAGTACGATCATCATTGCGCAAAAATGCTTGCTCATCTGCCTCTCGCCTCTCGTTTTTGTTAGGGGACGTTTTTTCGGAGGAGTTTAACCGATTCACCCTCACCATCACATCACTAAATTGGGAAAATGCGCCGCGGGCTGGGCGGTATTGCGCTGACTGCGCAGCCCTGCGCAGGCGGTATTTCGCGGGGGGCCAGCAAAGCAGTTGCGCCCCCGGGCGGTAGGCTGCCGTAAACCCACTGTCGGCGCGGCGTTCACAGTCTGTTTCCCCGCGCAGAGCCGCTGTGATTGGACAAAAGCCCCTTGAAAGGGCTACCGTCGAGGGGTAGGGGCAGCATGTTATGATACGAACACGCGCAAAATATCACCTCGGGCAGATTGTCCGTCACAAGAAGCATCCCTTTCGGGGCGTGATTTTTGACGTCGACCCGGAATTCGCCAACACCGAAGAATGGTATGAGGCGATTCCCGAAGAGAACCGGCCGGTGAAAGATCAGCCGTTCTATCATCTCTTGGCCGAGAACGATCAGAGCTACTATGTGGCCTATGTGTCCGAGCAGAACCTCGTGGCTGATTATTCGGGGGAGCCTGTGGACCACCCCGATATCCCTGATCTTTTCGGCCCCTTCACCGACGGTGCCTATCCGCTGCATTTCCAGATGAACTAAGCCCTGCGGGCTGTTTCCCAGCCCGCCAGAGGTCTTCATCAATAGCCCAAGGCGCAGCCGTCCTTGCGCGGATCGCTCGCGCCTTCCAGCACGCCATCTTCGCGGATGCGGATCGCCTGTGCCCCGCCGATCGCCGTTTCGGGCACTTCGACCCTATGGCCCAGATCGCTCAAGCTTTGGCGCACATCGTCGCCAAAGCCGCGCTCGACCTTCATCACCTGCCCATCGGCAAAGGCGCGCGGCGCATCGATAGCGCTTTGCACATCCATGCCGAAATCGGTGAGGTTCGAGGCAAAGCGCGCGTGGCCGCAGGGCTGATAGGCCCCGCCCATCACGCCAAAGGGCATGGTCACACGGCCATTCTCACGGATCATGCCGGGAATGATCGTATGCATCGGGCGTTTGCCGCCTTTCAGCTCATTGGGGTGGCCTTCCTCCAATGTGAAACCCGCGCCGCGGTTTTGCAGCAGGATGCCGAACTTGTCCGAGGCGATGCCAGAACCGAAGCCGTGGAAGATCGAATAGATGAGCGAGACCGACATGCCGTCGCCGTCGACCACGGTGATATAGATCGTGTCTTTATGCACCGCCTCGCTGATCGCGGCGGCGGCGGTCATGGCGCGTTTGGGGTCGATCAGGGCCGCAAGGGCGCGGGCGGTTTCAGGCGCCAGCATGTGCTCAAGCCGCGCGGTGTGGTCCGGGTCGGCCAAAAAGCGGTTGCGCGCGTCATAGGCCAGTTTGGTGGCCTCAGCTTCGATATGCAGCCGCTCGGCCCCCAGCGGGTCCATCCCGGCGATGTCGAAGTGATTAAGGATATTCATCAGCAACAGGGCGGTCGCCCCTTGGCCGTTGGGCGGATGTTCGACCACTTCGAGGTCTTTGTACTGGCCTGACACGGGCGTCGTGACCTCGGCGCGGGCCTTGGCGAAATCCTCGGCGCTGTGGCTGCCGCCTGCGGCTTGCAAGGTGGCGATCATGTCCTCGGCGATCTCTCCGGTGTAGAAGGCATCGCGGCCCTGCGCGGCCACGCGGCGCAGCACTTCGGCCTGTCCCGGTGCGCGGAAGATGTCGCCGGTGCGGGGCGTTTTTCCGTTGATGAGGAAGTGATCCCGCGCGCGCCCCTGAAGGGTGCCGCCGTCGGTGGCCCAGTCAAAGGCCACGCGCGGGGCGACGGGCACCCCCGCCTCGGCATAGTGGATCGCGGGGGCGAGCAGGGCGTCCAACCCCAGTTTGCCGGCGCTTTCCGAGAGGTGGCAGAAAGCGTCGATGGCCGTAGGGATCGTCACGGCATCCGCCGAGCGGAGCGGCACCGTCTGCTCGCCCTTGTCCCGCAGTTTGGCGGCGTTCAGCGCCGCCGGCGCGCGGCCAGATCCGTTGAGGGCGTGGACCTCCTCGCTGCCTGCCGGGGAGTAGAGCACGAAACAGTCGCCGCCGATCCCGGTCATCTGAGGCTCGCAAATGCCGAGCAACACCGCCCCGGCGATGGCCGCGTCCATCGCATTGCCGCCCCGCGCAAGGATATCGACCGCCGCCCGCGCCGCCAGCGGATGGGATGTGGCGCAGATGCCGTTGGTGGCCAAGACCGGTGACCGGCCGGGAAGGTGAAAATCGCGCATGTGCTGCCCCTCGCTGAATTACGTCAGCGTGACCCTAGACGGAGATCTCGGTTCTGCCAATGCGGGGGAAAGTTCCTCGGCACCGCGTACTGGGTGGGGGCTATTAAACACGGCACCGAGGGAAGCCATATGCAGCTACAGTCCCGTTTATGACCGGAAACCAAGGCGCAATTGTGATCCCAGCGGGGCCGTTTTAGGAAATATGCGGGACGCGCTGCCGCAGATGTTAACGCGGCGGTAAGCCAACCGGGAGCCGCAGGTCGATCCGGTTCTCTTGGGCCAAGCGGCGATAGGTCAGGTCTTTCGCCAGATCGCGGATCAGGAACCAGCCAAAGCCGCCTTCGGGCAGGTCGCAAACCGGGCGGTCGATCTCCTGCGGCAGGCCCAAGGGCGCTTGCAGGTCGGGCATCGGCAGCCCTTCGTCCGAAACGGCAAGGTGCAGGCCGTCGGGCGCGTGATGGCAGGCGATATGGATGGGGCCGGGGGGGTGCGGGTCGGGGTAGGCATGTTCGACGATATTGTTCAGCATTTCGGCGACCACCAAACGCACCACGCAGACCTCCTCGGCCCCGAGCGAAAGGCAGCTGAGCGCGTCTAGCAAAAGCGTGAGCGCCTCCCGCGCGGCCTGCGGGCCGCTGTGAACGGTGATCTCGAACGGGCAGAGCGCGGACCGCGCGGCGGGCAGCCGCATGGCGCTATTCTCGATGCGCGGTAAGGGCGGCGTCAAGCGTGTGGAAAATGCCAAAGACCCTATCCATCCGGGTGAGGGTAAAGACCTTTTCCACCGCCGGGGTCAGCCCGGCCAGCACCAGCGCGCGCTGCGGCGCCAGATGTTTCATCGCCGCCACGATTGCGCCCAAACCGCTGGAATCAATGAAATTGACCCGGTGCAGATCAAGGATCACCACCGGCGGCGCATGGGCCGCGGCGCGGCGCAGCGCATCCTTGAACTCCAGCGCCGCGGCGGCGTCGATCCGGTCATGCAGCACGCTGACCACGCAAAAGCGGTCTTCTGTTTTGGCGGAAACTTCCATAGACATGCCCCGAGACTTTGAAGTTCGAGACGTGATTAACCGTAAAACCTTACCAACTGGTATGCGGTGCAACTCTAGGAGAACGTGATGCGCAATGTCGTGATAACCGGTGCAGCCAGAACCCCGATGGGCGGTTTTCAGGGGGCCTTTGAGGGGCTGACCGCCGCGGAATTGGGCGGAAGCGCGATCAAGGCGGCTTTGGGCAAGACGGATCCTGCCGAGGTGCAAGAGGTGCTGATGGGCTGCGTGCTGCCCGCAGGCCAGGGCCAAGCGCCCGCGCGTCAGGCCGGGTTCAAGGCCGGTCTGGGCGAAGAGGTGCCCGCCACGACGCTGAACAAAATGTGCGGCTCGGGCATGAAGGCGGCGATGATGGCCTTTGACCAGATCGCGCTTGGCCAGACCGATGTGATGGTCGCGGGCGGCATGGAGAGTATGACCAACGCGCCCTACGTCCTGCCCAAGATGCGCGGCGGCGCGCGGCTCGGCCACGGTCAGGTGATCGACCACATGTTCCTCGACGGGTTGGAAGACGCCTATGACAAGGGCCGCCTGATGGGCACCTTTGCCGAGGATTGCGCCGAACGCTTCCAATTCACCCGCGAGACGCAGGACGACTATGCGCTGGCCTCTCTGTCGCGCGCCATCGAGGCGCAGGAGGGCGGCGCCTTTGAACATGAGATCGCCCCGGTCGAGGTCACCTCGCGCCGCGGCAGCACCACGGTGGGTGCCGACGAACAGCCCGCCAGCGCCCGGCCCGAGAAAATCCCGCAGTTGAAACCGGCCTTCCGCGAGGGCGGCACGGTGACGGCCGCGAATTCTTCGTCGATTTCCGATGGGGCGGCGGCGCTGGTGTTGGCGGATGAGGAGAGCGCCAAGCGCAAGGGGCTGAACATCCGCGCGCGCATCGTCGGTCACGCCAGCCACGCCCAAGCGCCGGGGCTGTTCACCACGGCACCTGTCCCCGCGGCGCAGAAACTGCTGGAGCGGATCGGCTGGAAGAAAGAGGACGTCGATCTGTGGGAGGTCAACGAAGCCTTCGCCGTGGTGCCGCTGGCTTTCATGCATGAGATGGACCTCCCCCATGACATCGTGAACGTCAACGGCGGCGCCTGCGCGCTTGGCCATCCCATCGGCGCCTCGGGCGCGCGGATCATGGTGACCCTGCTGAATGCGCTGGAAAAACGCGGGCTGAAACGCGGTGTCGCGGCGATCTGCATTGGCGGCGGCGAGGGCACGGCCATCGCGATCGAACGCCCCTGAGCCCTCGGGCCATTTAACCTATCGAAGGGGGGCGGCCTGCCTCCCTTTTTCCGTCTGCAATAAGAGTATCGCCATGACCGTCGACTACCAAACCCTTGCCAAAACCATCGCTGCCCTGACCGAGGGCGAAGACGATGCCGTGGCCCTAATGGCCACCATCGCCTGCGAGGTACATCACGCGGATGACCGTTTTGACTGGACCGGCTTTTACCGGGTGACCGCGCCCGAATTGTTGAAGATCGGCCCCTATCAGGGCGGGCACGGCTGTCTGGTGATCCCCTTTTCGCGCGGGGTCTGCGGGGCCGCGGCGCGCACGGGCGAGGTGCAATTGGTCGAGGATGTCGACGCCTTCCCGGGCCATATCGCCTGCGCCTCTTCGACACGCTCGGAATTGGTGCTGCCGGTCTGGAACGGCGCGGGGGAGTTGCTGGGCGTTTTCGACATCGACAGCGACCAGCCAAACGCTTTCACCCAAGCCGATGCCGATGCGCTGAGCGCGATCCTCAAGGATAGTTTCGCCGCCGTCGCCTGACGGCATCGCCCCCGCTTGATCCGCGGGGCTGCATCTGCGAGGGGGAGCCATGGATAGCGAATATAACCCGCCGCAGGACCCGTTGGTCATTCTGCATGAAGATGCTGAAGTTCTGCTGGTCGACAAACCTTCGGGGCTGCTCAGCGTGCCGGGCAAGGGCGAACATCTGGCCGATTGCCTGATCACGCGGGTGCAGGCGGTCTTTCCTCAAGCGCTGCTGGTGCACCGGCTGGATCGCGACACCTCGGGCGTGATGATCTTTGCCCTGACGCCCCATGCGCAGCGTCACCTTGGGTTGCAGTTCGAAAAGCGCATGACCCGTAAGACCTATGTCGCGCGGGTCTGGGGCGTGCCTGCGGAGAAATCCGGCAGTGTCGATCTGCCGCTGATCGTCGATTGGCCCAACCGCCCCCGGCAGATGGTCTGCCATGAGACCGGCAAACCTGCGCAGACCGATTGGAAGATGGTCAAGAACGATGGGGAAACCGCGCGCCTTCGGCTTTTCCCCAAGACCGGGCGGAGCCATCAGCTGCGTGTGCATATGCTGGCGCTCGGGCATCCGATTTTGGGCGACCCTTTCTATGCCACAGGACCTGCACGAGATTTTCCGCGGTTGATGCTGCATAGCGAGGAATTGCGGTTCAACCATCCGCAGGGTGGCGCATCGACGAAGGTGCGGGCCAAAGCGCCTTTTTGAGTTGCGCTCCGTGCCCGGCCTTGCGCCGTGAGGTGGGGGCGGGATTGGTATTTGAGAAAGGATGAAGGGGAAGGGGGGCCGTGGCGCTGCGGTGAAGTTGGGCTTTGTGGCGATCGGGGGGTGAAACCGGCGGGGTTTGCGATTACCTCTGACCTATCTGTTCACAGATTGACCCGGAGGATATCATGGGCTTGCGTATCAACGACACTATTCCCGATCTTACAGTCGAAACCGATCAGGGCAGCTTATCCCTGCATGACTTCGTCGGTGACAATTGGGCGATCCTGTTCTCCCACCCCAAGGATTTCACCCCTGTTTGCACCACCGAGTTCGGCGCCGTGGCGCGGCTTTCCGAGGAATGGGAAAAGCGCGGCACCAAGGTGATCGGCGTCAGTGTCGACGGTGTTGAAGAGCATAAGAAGTGGAAGGGTGATATCGAGAAGGTTGCAGGCGCCGAGGCCGGTTTCCCGATCATCGCGGATGCGGGGCTGGAAGTGTCGAAAGCCTTTGATATGCTGCCTGCCGAAGCCTATCTGCCCGATGGCCGCACGCCCAATGACAGCGCCACGGTGCGGTCGGTTTTCATCATCGGGCCGGATAAGCAGTTGAAGCTGAGCATGACCTATCCGATGAACGTAGGCCGGAACTTTGCCGAGGTTCTGCGGGCTTTGGACGGGTTGCAGACGGCGGCGAAGAACGCTGTGGCGACGCCTGCGGATTGGCAGGTGGGTGAGGATGTGATCATCCCCGCGACGGTGTCGGATGAGGACGCCAAGGCGAAGTTCGGGGCGTTTGAGACGGTGTTGCCCTATTTGCGCAAAGCGCAGCTGCCGGGCTGATGTGCCCTTAGCGATGGCCGAGCTTATGGGCGAAAGCCATCGCTTTTTCATGTAGTAACCTACGCTGTTTGCGCAGGCCATAGAGGGCGGAGCGCCGGTATTGCCCTCTGTTCCCTCCAGAGCGAGCGGAAATGTCACTGTCGAACCGGCCTGCTGTGACGAGGCTTTGGGCCGTGGCCAGCCCCATGTCGGAGCGCGTGAGGACCTGTCTGAGCATGTTATCGGCGGGGCAGAAGATAGGTTCGGAGGCGGCGAGGAACGTCTCGGCCCCGGCACGGTTCCAGATCAGCGCGTGGGCGAGCATCGGAAAGTAATGAGCGCGGAGCACCGGAATGCCTGCGACTTTGGCCACGGGGCTGGTGATTTTTAAACGGGTCGCGCCCAGATTTACGCAGTGCCAATCGGTGCGAGGGCGCAGCAATTCTATCAGCTCTGGCACGAAGGTTCGGAATCCGGGTTCAAGGGCGATGTCATCTTCGAAGACGAAACCAAGTTCATCGCCGCTCTCTAGGAAGGCGGCGGCGGCGCGTTGGTGCGAGACGTAGCAGCCAACCTCGCCTTGGGTCATCGACCGGCCCATGAAGCGTCGGGCTTTGCGATCGTCATAGGGGGCGAATTGGGCCAGATCGATCTCGCGTCCGTCGAAGGCATCCACGCGGACCGCCTCGATCTGTGCGGTGTCCAGTTCGGCCTTCGCACTGTCCAGTCGCTGGGGGGAGGCGGCCAGATTGATGACGAATCCCTTTGGGCGCTGTGACATCGATGTGACCTCATTCCTGCGGCGCGCGGGGCGATGACAGGCTTATACGGGTTAAACTTTGGGGGTGGGCCGCCCGCGCAGCCAGTTCTTGAACCGTTTGAAAGCGGAGGGCGGTTTGTGGGCGACGCTGACAAACCCGATGTGCTGGCAAGCGCCGGGTTTCAGGAAAGCGGTGAATTTACCCTGTTTGCGCAATTGGCGCGAGATGTGGCTTTCGCGTTTGAAACCGCTGAAGCCGCCGACCTCTTTCCAAAGGGAAAGCGGGGCCAAATGCGGATTGAAGGTATAGCCGTACCATTTAGGGCTGAGCGCATCCATCCGCGCATAGGGGATGCCGGCGCATTCTTCGGTGACGATCTGGGCGCGAGCCGCATCTTCGATGAAGAAGTTATCGGTGTCGCGGAAACAGACCGAAGAGACATTGGGATGGGCCTCTAGCAAGCGCAGGGCGTCATCTAAAAAATCGTGGCGGGTGAATTCCCAATCGTCTTCCATGTGAAAGACATAAGGCGTGCGCACCTTGGCATACATGGCGTCGACGGCGGGGTGGTGGCCGACCTGTTTGCCCAGATCGATGCGTTGCCCATGATGGCAGAGCTGGTCGAAGACCGCGCTGGTTTCGGCATCGCCGAAGTCGTTGATGCCAATGATCGGCAGCTTGCGCAGCTCGGGGCCGAGGCTTTCGAGCGTTTGTTGCAAGACATCGGGGCGCAGCCCCATGGTGATGCAAATCGTGACCAGATTTTCTGCGCGCATGTCTCGTACTGCCCTGAGGGGAAACTGCGGACCCCGGTGAGGGTCCGCAGCAGGTTTTGATTAACCCTCTGCCGCTTCTTTCTTCTCGGCAGTGATCTCTTCGCCGGTCTCCTGATCGACGACTTTCATCGACAGGCGCACCTTGCCGCGATCGTCGAAGCCCAGAAGCTTGACTTTCACTTCCTGACCTTCCTTCAGAACGTCCGAAGGGTGGTTCAGGCGGCGGTTTTCGATCTGGGAGACATGCACCAGACCGTCGCGCTTGCCGAAGAAGTTCACGAAGGCGCCGAAATCGACGATCTTCACGACGGTGCCCGTGTAGATGGCACCCTCTTCGGGCTCGGCCACGATCGAATAGATCATGTCGTAGGCCTTCTTGATCGCGTCGCCGTTCGGGCTGGCGATCTTGATGATGCCTTCGTCGTTGATGTCGACCTTAGCGCCGGAGACTTCGACGATCTCGCGGATGACCTTGCCGCCGGAACCGATCACTTCACGGATCTTGTCGGTCGGGATCTGCATGGTCTCGATGCGCGGGGCGTGGACGGAGAAGTCCGCGGCACCCGAGATCGCCTTGTTCATCTCGCCGAGGATGTGGATACGGCCTTCCTTGGCTTGCGCCAGGGCTTTCTCCATGATCTCGGGCGTGATGCCTGCGACTTTGATGTCCATCTGCAGCGAGGTGATGCCGGCTTCGGTGCCCGCAACCTTGAAGTCCATGTCGCCGAGGTGGTCTTCGTCACCGAGGATGTCCGACAGGATCGCGTAGGAGCCGTCTTCTTCGAGGATCAGACCCATCGCCACACCGGCCACGGCCGATTTCAGCGGCACGCCGGCGTCCATCATGGACAGGGAGCCACCGCAGACCGATGCCATCGACGAGGAGCCGTTGGATTCGGTGATCTCGGAGACGAGACGGATGGTGTAGGGGAAGTCTGTTGCCGCGGGCAGAACCGCCTGCAGGGCGCGCCATGCGAGCTTGCCGTGGCCGACTTCGCGGCGTCCGGGAGGGCCCACGCGACCCACTTCGCCGACCGAGTAGGGCGGGAAGTTGTAGTGCAGCAGGAAGTTCGATTTGAAGTTGCCGTGTAGCGCGTCGATGAACTGCTCATCGTCGCCGGTGCCGAGCGTGGTCACGACGAGACCTTGCGTTTCACCACGGGTGAACAGCGCCGAACCGTGGGTCCGTGGCAGGATGCCGGTTTCGGCCACGATGTCACGAATTTCGTCGGTGCGACGACCGTCGATACGCTTGCCGGTTTTCACCACGTCGCCGCGCAGGATGCTGGCCTCAAGGCCCTTCATCGCGGAGCTGAGGTTCTTGTCCTCAAGCTGCTCTTCGGTGAGCTTGCTCTTGATCGTCTCGCGGGCGGCAGCAACGGCGGCGGTGCGCTCTTGCTTGTCCACGATCGCGAAAGCGGCGCGCATTTCGTCTTCGCCAGCGGCTTTCACGGCAGCCGACAGATCGGAATAGTCTTCGGGCTGGAAGTCGAAAGGCTCTTTCGCGGCTTCCTCGGCTAGATCGATGATCAGGTCGATGACCGGCTGGATCTGCTCATGAGCGAACTTAACGGCGCCCAGCATTTCCTCTTCCGACAGCTCATAGGCTTCGGATTCGACCATCATCACGGCGTCTTTGGTGCCGGCGACGACCAGATCGAGGCGCTGATCGGGGTTCAGGCGCAGGTCCTGCATGTCGTCGATTGTCGGGTTGAGGACGTAATCGCCACCCTCATAACCCACACGGCAGCCCGCGATCGGACCCATGAAGGGCGCGCCGGAGATGGTCAGCGCGGCGGAAGCGGCGATCATGGCGACCATATCGGGGTCGTTGACCAGATCGTGGCTCAGCACGGTGCACATCACCAGAACTTCGTTTTTGAAGCCGGGGACAAAGAGCGGGCGGATCGGACGGTCGATCAGACGCGCGGTCAGGGTTTCTTTCTCGGTGGGGCGGGCCTCACGCTTGAAGAAGCCACCCGGTACTTTACCGGCGGCATAGTATTTCTCTTGGTAGTGCACGGTCAGGGGGAAGAAATCCTGGCCCGGCTTTTGCTGACGAGCATACGTCACGTTGGCCATGACGCTGGTCTCGCCCAGCGTGGCAATCACCGACCCGTCCGCCTGACGGGCAACCTTACCGGTTTCCAGTGTCAGCGTCTCTTCGCCCCACTGGATCGATTTTTTCGTTACATTAAACATCTACGTTTCCTTTTTGGCCCATTGGCCATTGCATAGGGGCCGTATTGCCCCTGACTCCGGTATCTTCTTTTTCAGGCGCTGGAGTCCGGGCGCCGGATTTCAGATTGCGCGGGCATACATGTTTTCATGGCAAATGGGAAGTGTTCTGTCGTCTCGGGGCCATAAGCGGCGGGTTCTCTCCGCCGCAGCGGGCTGCGGTCTGCGCGCAACAAAAAACCTCCCGGCGGGGGCCGGGAGGTTTTGGTCGTCCTGTCACCGGAACTTCCGGCGGCTTGCGCGCGATTAGCGGCGCAGGCCGAGGCGTTTGATCAGGTCCTGATAGCGGGACTCGTCTTTGGCCTTAACGTAATCCAGCAGCTTGCGGCGCGTCGCGACCATTTTCAAAAGACCACGGCGGCCGTGGTTGTCTTTTTTGTGGGTCTTGAAGTGCTCGGTCAGCGTGGTGATGCGCGAGGTCAGAATGGCAACCTGAACTTCGGGCGAACCGGTGTCGCCTTCTTTGGTGCCGAATTCTTTCATGACTTTTGCTTTTTCTTCAGCAGTGATCGACATCGGGGTCTCCTTTCGAAAAGAGTTAAAATGGATGGCGCAGGCCGGGATGTCGTCCAGCGCAGGCCCATGGAGATATCACCCGCTGACGGAATCAGCAGGCGATTGGGGGCGTATAGGAGGAATTTCCGCCTTTGGCAAAGGGTGATTTGCGCATGGGCTCCGGCCCGCCTTAGGCCGCGAGGCCGAGGTCGAAGGCTGCAGAGAGTGGGATCAACGCGATATCGTCGAGCGTGATGCTGTCCCCCGCCACCCGCGCGACGATGATATCATTCAGCAGGACGAGGGTTTGATCCGCATCCTCCGGGTCGGGCAGGATGGAGAGCGGCGGCTCCGCCCCGCCCGCGCTGCTGTCGTCCCAGACAAAGAGCAGCGAATCGTCCGCCGCGTGGTAGTCCGTGATCTGCGCCGCCCCGCCTTGGCCGATCCAGTCCCCCAAGGCGATCTGATCGGTGCCGTCGCCCGAGGTCACCACATCCCCGGCGCCCGCAATTATCAGGTCGTCGCCGCCGCCGCCGTTCAGGAAATCGGGGCTGTGTAGGTCATCCGCCCCGGTGAGAGTGTCGTCGCCCCAGCCGCCAAAGAGCGTATCCATACCCGCGCCGCCGCGCAGCGCATCGTCGCCAAGCCCGCCTTGCAGGGCATCGTTTCCGGCTTCGCCCTCCAGCAGGTCATCCCCCGCCGCGCCTTGCAGCGCATCATCGCCCGCCCCGCCATATAGAAAGTCATCGTCATTGTGGCCAAAGAGGCTGTCGTTGCCCGCGCCGCCAAAAAGGTCGTCATCCCCGTCATTGCCATGCAGGATGTCGCCGCCCGCGCCACCTTGGAGCGTGTCATTGCCGCCGTGGCCGTGCAGGTCATCATCCCCGCCGCCGCCACGAAGCAGGTCCTCCCCGCCGTAGCCGCCAAGCTGGTCGTCGCCGGGGCCGCCCTGCACCGTCTCACCGCCATCGCTGCCCGACAGGATATCTCCGACCGTGGTGGTACCGCCGCCCGGGCTGTCCCCCTCAGGCAACGCGTCCTCCGGCGGTGTTTCGATTTCCACGAAAGTGACGGCGCCGACCGCCATCAGACCCATTACCCCAGCCAGCCACAACATCCGCAGTTCCACCCGTTGATTGCTTGATGCCCCACACATCGTCCTAGCTTCAAAAGGGCATGTGGTGGCTGTAAAATCAAAGGAATAGCGGGGAAATGGTTAACGAATACCTGCCCGCGCCGGGGGCTCCGGCTGCCACAGAACCGGCTCTTGGGTGTAGGGCAGGTAAAGCGGATGGCGGGGATGCCCGGCTTTGGAGAGGCCAAGGTGGTAGAGCGGTTTCGCCCCCTCAGCCAGTCGTGCGGCGACGGCCAGACCGCGGTCGAGATGGGCGCCATGCACGCCCCAAGCGGCGATGATGCGGTCGGCCCAATCGGCCCCCTCGACCAGCGTGGCGTCATTGTCGGGGCCGATGGGATCGGCCGCTGCGCGCATGTCGCGCGGGTCGGTGGCGCGGAAGGCGAAGATATTGGTCACCCGGAAGCCGCCAAAGCCCAGCACCCGCGCCCGACGCTCGCAGCGCTCGACCGTCGGGTCGTTCTGCACCTCGGTCGCGGTGGAGGGGTTGAGCATCACGAACATCACCCGCGGTGCCGCGCTGTCCCAAACCCGCGTGAGGCTGTAGCGGTACTGCTCGCAGGGCGAATAGACCGCGGTCGAAGGGGCGTCGCCCTTGGTGTGGCTGCGGGTGATCAGGGCCATTCAGCCCTCATTCGCGTCCGACGACAGGTTGAACACCCGGCTCGGGTGCAATTCCCCCGCCTTGAAGCGGCCCACGGCGACAGGCTGCCCATCGAGCGAGGCCCAGCATTCATCGCCATATTCCACGTCATGGGCGATGACCATGCCGGGGTTGCCGTTGCGCAGGCGGGTGGCGCCTTCGGGGGTGGCTTTGACCTCGGGCAGCTCGGCCAGCCCTTCGGCCAGTGGCAACAGATAGGTGTCGAGTTTCGGTGTCCGGGCCAGCTCATCGACCTGCGCCAGCGTCAGGGCGTTGCCTGCCTCGAACGGGCCGGACCATGTGCGGCGCAATTCGCGGACGTGGCCGAGACAGCCAAGCTTCTGCCCCAGATCGCGCGCGATGGAACGGACATAGCCGCCCTTGCCGCAGACCATTTCAAGGGTGACATGATCGGCATCGGGGCGGTCGACCAGCAGCAGGCTTTCCACCCATAGGGGGCGGGCGGCGATCTCCATCTCTTCGCCGTCGCGGGCGCGTTTATAGGCGCGTTGGCCGTCGATCTTTACGGCGGAGAACTGCGGCGGCACCTGCTGGATGTCACCGATGAAGCCGTTCAGCGCATCCTTGATCGCGGCGTCATCGGGGCGCAGGTCAGAGGTGCCGATGGCTTCGCCTTCGGCGTCGTCGGTATTGGTGGCGATCCCCAAACGTACGGTGAACTCATAGGCTTTGAGCGCGTCGGTGATATAGGGCACGGTCTTGGTTGCTTCGCCCAAGGCAATGGCCAGAACGCCAGTCGCTTCGGGGTCGAGCGTGCCTGCGTGGCCCGCCTTCTTGGCCTCCAGCGCCCAGCGGACCTTATTGACCACGGCGGTCGAGGTGGGGCCAGCGGGTTTGTCCACCACCAGCCAACCGGAAATATCGCGACCCTTGCGTTTGCGTGCCATGTCTTGCCCCTTCGCTTTTGTGGTGCTGCCCTCTATCGGAGCCGCGCCGCGCTGCCCAGCCCCCAAGCGGGGAAAAGCTTACTTTGCGGGCGTCACGATGCCCACGATCGGCCCCAAGGTGGTGAAGCCCGCCCCGCTGCGGCGGAGGCCGGGTGCGCGCAGGCGCGAGATATTGCCGTCAAAATACAGCGCGTTAGGCAGGTCCAACTCATCCCGGTAGAGCCGGGCGAATTCGTGAAAGGTGACCACATCGTTGGAAATCGCGAAAACCGCGCGTTTGCCATCTGCCGTGGTGCCAACCCCGTTTCGGATATAGCGCGAGGTGCTGTCGGGCAGGAATCGCGGGTGCAGCGCCCCGTCGATGACCAGCATCGGGCCGGATTGCGTGGCGAAACGGCAGTTCGGTTTGGCCTTGAGATAGCGCTTGGTCTCGATCACATCGGCGCGGCCCTCGCGCAAGCAAAAGACCCCATTGGGCAGCAGGCCGAAATTGCCGGGGCCAGCACTGTCGATCACGCCGCGCGTCTCGACCCCTTCTTCGATGTAATGCCCGACCGGAGAGCGGTCTTCGTGGTACATTCCCGCGTTCATGGCAAAACCAAGCCGCAGTCCCTGCGCTTTCAGCGCCTCGTCAAGCGAGCCGAAGAACCCATAGGGCGCGCCCGCCTCGTTGTTGAGGAAAAGCCGCAGGTCATCCCGCTCCAGATCGACTTCGCAGATCGTGTAGGAACTGCCGTCGAAGGTGATGTTGCGACATTCGGCAGCGTCCGCAGGCGTGCCTTTCAGCGCGATCAGCGCGAATGCGATCAGACCCGCGCGGATCACTGGTCCGGCGCGCCGTCGGCGCTGTCGCCCGCATCATCGTGATCGGGGGCATCCGCATCGCGGCGCACCACCTCTTGGTTCAGCATGCGGCGGGTGTCGTCCATCCGGTCAAAGGTCTGGTCCAACTGAAAGCGCAGGTCGGGCGAGAATTTGAGCGTCAGTTTCTTGGCGACCTGACGGCGCAATTCGCTTTTGTTGCGGGCCAGCAGTTTGAGAACCTCATCCTGACCCTCCCCGCCCAAAGGCAGCACATAGGCCGTGGCGATCTTGAGGTCGGGAGAGATGCGCACCTCGCCCACGGTGATCGACATCCGATTGAGATCGGTGTCATGCACATCCCCGCGTGCGAGGACATCGGACAAGGCGCGGCGCACGGTTTCGCCCACGCGGAGTTGTCGTTGCGACGGGCCGGGGCCCTCATGAAACTTGTTCTTTGCCATGCCCCCCATCTAAGGCTTCGGTTGCACTTTGCCAAGCGCTCCGCGACGGGCTAAACCGGCCCTGCCAGTCACGGCCAGAACCGCAGGAGACCGAGTATGACACAGACCCCCGGCATTGCCGTCACCGGCGCCTCTGGCCGCATGGGCCGAATGTTGATCCGTGAGATCAACGCAAGCGACAAAATGCATCTGGCCGCGGCGCTAGAGCGTCCGGGCCATGACTGGATTGGCCGCGATCTGGGCGAGGCGATGGGCGGCACGGCCTCGGGCGTGACTGTGACAAACAATGCGGCAGAGGCGTTTGGCAAGGTGCAGGCCGTCATCGACTTCACCGCGCCGCAGGCCACCATCGCTTTCGCCGGTGAGGCCGCCAAGGCTGGCATCGTCCATGTCATCGGCACCACCGGCATGACCGAAGATGAGATCGCGCAGCTTGCCCCTGCCGCCGAACAGGGGGCCGTCATCGTCCGTGCGGGGAACATGAGCCTCGGCGTGAACCTGCTGACGCAGCTCACCCGGCAGGTCGCCGCCGCACTGGACGTGGATTACGACATTGAGATCATCGAATCGCACCACAATCAGAAAGTCGATGCCCCCTCGGGCACTGCATTGATGCTGGGCGAAGCCGCCGCCGAAGGGCGCGGGGTCAAACTGGCGGATGTTTCGGACCGGGGCCGCGATGGGATCACCGGCGCGCGGCAAAAGGGCGATATCGGTTTCACCGCGATCCGGGGCGGCGATATCGTGGGCGAACATGACGTGATGTTCGCCGCCGCCGGAGAGCGGATCATCCTGCGCCACGTCGCCTCGGACCGTGCGCTTTTCGCCCGCGGGGCGCTCAAGGCCGCGCTTTGGGGGCAGGGCAAAGCGCCGGGCGAGTATGACATGCTGGACGTGCTTGGCCTGAAGGGCTGAGGCGCAGGCAAATTGTCTGAAACTTTACCTTCCTTGGCTACGTGAGTGCCTCAGGCAACTCACCCCAAGGGAGGTTTCGATGAAGATTACCTTTGCACTGGCCGTGACAGCGATGCTCGCGGCTGTCGGTCTGCCCGCTGCGGCGGAATATGCCCGTATTCAGAACAAGTCAGACTTCGTTGCGGCGGTGAATGGCAAAAGGCTGACCCGCCCGCTGGTCGATCTGCGGGTCACCTCCGGCGGGGTCATTTCCGGCAAGGGCGCGGTTTGGGAAGTCACCGGCAAGTGGTCGTGGCAAGACGGCTATTTCTGCCGCACGCTGGTCTGGGGCGGCAAGGATCTAGGCTATAACTGCCAATTGGTCACCCGCGATGGCGCGAAGCTCCGCTTTACCTCTGACAGGGGCGCGGGGGAGTCGGCAGTGCTGACCCTGCGCTGAGGCGCTTAAAAATCGACGGCGATGCCCTTCTTTTCCCAATCGCCATAGCGCACAGGCTCTGGCCCATCGCGCCCGCCAAGTTCGGTGGGCATGTCAAGCGCGGCTGCCGCCTCACGCCGGGCGGCAGCCTCGGCCAAGGCGCGCTGGGCGGCGGCGGGCAGATCGGGGCCGGGCGCTGGCGTCGGGTCTTGCGGCGTGTCGGGGATCGGTTTCGGCCCCGGTTTGGGCTGCGGGGGCAGGTCCGGCGCGGGGCTGGGCGTGGGATCAGGGCCGGGTTTGCTGTCGGGAATGGGGCGTTGATCGGGCATCATGGTCCTCTTGAGCCAAGTTCTCCCTTGATATACGTCGCCCGCTGGCCCAGACAACCCGGCAACCCCTCAAGCCAGACCCAGATAGGATATGACCATGGCAGACACAGGCGTTCAGGCCCGCAGAAGCGCGGTATATCTGCTGGATATGATCTTGGGCGATGAGCCGCGGCTGATGTCCGAGCTTCTTGCCGCGGGCGCGCTGGACAAACTACCCCCCGATGATCGGGCGCGGGCGCAGCGTTTGGCGCAGGACACGCTGCGCGGGTTGGAGCGGGCGGATCGGTTGCTGCAAAAGCACCTGCAAAAGGCACCGCCGCTGACCGTGCGCAATGTGCTGCGGGTCGGCACGGTCGAGCTTTGTCATGGCGGGGCCGCGCATGGGGTGGTGAATGCGATGGTGAACCTCGTCTCGCAACACCGCACGCTGAGCCATCTCAAGGGGCTGACCAACGCCGTGCTGCGCAAGATCGCCGCTCAGGGGCCCGAGGCGTGGGATGCCCTGCGCGCGCCGCGTTTGCCGAAATGGCTGCGCGGACCGCTGGCTAAGGCTTGGGGCACCGATGCCATGGCCGCGATGGAACAGGCGCATTTCGCGGGCGCACCGCTTGATCTGACCGCCAAGGGCGACGCCGCCGCTTTGGCAGAGGCCGTGGGGGGCACACTGCTGCCGACAGGCTCCGTTCGGGTGACGGATGCCGGGCAGGTCTCAACCATGCCGGGCTTTGCCGAGGGCGACTGGTGGGTGCAAGATGCCGCCGCCGCGATTCCGGTGCGGGTGCTGGCGCCCAAGGAGGGCGAGACGGTGCTGGACCTCTGCGCCGCGCCGGGCGGCAAGACGATGCAACTGGCCGCCGCGGGGGCGGCCGTCACCGCCGTTGATCAGTCGCACCCCCGGATGCAGCGGGTGAAGGAAAACCTCGCCCGCGTCGGGCTGAAGGCCAAGACGCTGACCAAGGATGCGCGCGCCGTGCAGGGCACATTCGACGCCATTCTGCTGGACGCGCCATGCTCCGCCACTGGCACCATCCGCCGCCACCCGGACCTGCCCTATGCGAAGGATGGATCGGAATTCGGTGATCTGATCGAGCTGCAATCCGAGTTGATCGACCATGCTTGGAGCTTGCTCAAGCCCGGCGGGCGGTTGGTGTTCTGCACCTGTAGCCTGCTGCCGGACGAGGGCGAGGTGCAGGTCGACGAAGCCTTGGAGCGGCATGGCGACATGACCGTCGACACCGCCGCGCTGGAACTGCCGGGGGTCGAGGCCGATTGGCATACCGAAGAGGGCGGGCTGCGCCTGCGCCCCGATTTCTGGGCCGATCAAGGCGGGATGGACGGGTTCTATATTGCCTGTCTGCGCAAGGACTGACCCTCACGCCCCGTCGGGTGGGGAGGGCACGGCGAGATAGGCCGCTTTCGGAATGTCGATCAGCCCACGCAGCCCCAGTGTGGCGGCGTCTTCCGGCGTAAGCCCGGCGATGGCCGCGCGCATCGCCGCGGCTGTTGCCACCGCATCGGCATCCGCCGCCGCAATATAGGGTAGACCGGGGGTCGGGGCCGTGCGTTCCAGCACCCGCAGGTCACCCGCGAAAGCGTCATGGGCTTCGACCAGCCGCCACGACACTGCATCCAGCGCCGCGATATCCGCGCGCCCCTCGGCCACAGCCTTGGCCGAGGCGCGGTGACCGTGGCTTTGGCTACGCTCTACAAACCAAAAGCCCCGCGCCCGGCAATGCGCGTAGGGGGCGGCATAGCCTGATTGCGAGAATGTTTGGTTGCAGGTGAAGCGCGCCGCGTGGAAATCGGAAATTGTTTCACGGGGATCATTGGCGCGGACCACGAAAACGCTGTTGTAATACCCTGGCGGGCAGCCTTCGACGCCAAAGTCGGGCGTGCCGATCAGCGTGACACGGTCGTGCAGCCACAGGCGGTAAGGCATCCCGCAGGTCTGGGAAAGGGTGAGGTCCGCCGCGGTCCAGACGGCGAATTCCTCGGCATCATTGCTCAGCCTTTCCGGGGCCGGGATGCCCTGCGCGCGCAGCCCGTCACGGATTAACGCCCAGAAGCGCCCTGTCGCCTCGGCGGTCTCGGGGCGCAGGTACATCATCAGGCTGGCGATCATCGGCGGCTCCGCTTGGGGTGTCCCTGTTTAGGCCGCGCCGCCGCGCGGTGGCAAGCGTCGGTTCCCCGCCGATCCTCCGCCGCGCGGGGAAAATCCGGTGACTCATTGTGGGGCCGCGGTTATGCTGCCGCCAAACGCCAGCAGAGCGTCAGGGGCAGCTTGATATGATTAATCTTTCCAGCGTCATGGCCCGCAGGGCGCGGTTTCTGAACCGCTGGCACGCTTGGCGTGCGACCCGGGGCCGGGGGCGGGTCGTCGCGTTCACCTCTTCGCCCGAGCCGCGCACCATCGGCTCTTTCGCGCGGGGGCGGCAGTTGATGGCGGGCAATTACCTCTTTGCCGGAAGCCTGCTGACCGCGCCGCAGACCGCGATGTGGGACCTGACCCCGCCTGACCCCGCCTTTGCCGCGGAATTGCACGGTTTTGCATGGCTCGATGACCTCGCCGCCGTGGGCGATGCGCGGGCGCGGGGGGCGGCGCAGGCGTGGCTTTGGGGCTGGGTCGACCGTTTCGGGCGCGGGCAGGGGCCGGGCTGGACCCCGGCGCTGACCGGGCGGCGGCTGATCCGTTGGATCAACCACGCGCTTTTCCTGTTGCGCGGGACCGAGGCCGAGCAGAGCGACGCCTTCTACCGATCCCTCGAACGGCAGACCCGGTTCCTGTCGAAACGCTGGCGCGGGGCGGCCCCCGGCCTGCCGCGTTTTGAGGCGCTGGCCGGGCTGATCTATGCCAGCCTGTCGCTTGAGGGGCTGGCGGAACTGGCCGATCCGGCGGTCAAGGCGCTCGCCCGGGAATGCGCCAGCCAGATCGATGCCGAGGGGGGGCTGCCCACGCGCAACCCCGAGGAACTGCTGGCCGTCTTCACCCTGCTGACATGGGCCGCCGCCGCGCTGAGCGATGCGGGCCGCAGCACGCCCAAGGAGCATCTGACCGCAATCGAGCGCATCGCGCCGACCCTGCGCAGCCTGCGCCATGCGGATGGGGCGCTGGCGCGGTTTCACGGCGGCGGGCGCGGCATGGAGGGCTGGCTGGACCACGCGCTGGCGGCGGCAAAGGTCAGGACGCGGCAGCCCGATGGGCTGGCCATGGGCTTTGCAAGGCTGTCCGCAGGCCGCACCAGCGTGATCGTCGATGCGGCAGCCCCGCCAAGCGGTGCGGCCTCGACCAACGCCCATGCCTCGACATTGGCGTTTGAGCTGACCTCGGGGCGGCGGCCCTTGGTGGTGAATTGCGGCTCCGGCGCGTCCTTCGGGCTGGAGTGGCGGCGGGCGGGGCGGGCCACGCCGTCGCATTCGGCCCTGTCGCTCGTCGGCCATTCCAGCGCGCGACTGGCGGAGCCTGACCCCCATAGCGGGGCGGAGGCGTTGATCGCGGGCCCGCGCCACGTGCCCGTCGAGATCGGAGAGGCGGCGGATGGGCTGCGTTTCGAAGGCGCGCATGACGCCTATCTGCGCAGCCACGGTCTGACCCATGCGCGGCGGCTGGAGTTGACCGCAGACGGGCGCGGCCTTTCGGGGGAGGATATGCTGCTGGCGATCGAGGGGGCGGAGAAGCGGCGCTTTGACAAAGTGCTGAACGCCGCCCAGTCAAAGGGGGTCGCTTTCGACATCCGGTTTCACCTGCACCCGGATGTGGATGCCACGCTGGACCTTGGCGGGGCTGCGATCTCAATGGCGCTGAAAAGCGGGGAGATTTGGGTGTTTCGCCATGACGGCACGCATAATCTGTCTTTGGAACCGGGGGTTTACCTTGAGACAACCCGCCTGAAACCGCGCGCCGCGCAGCAGGTCGTGCTCTCGGGCTATGCCATGAACTATGCCACGCGGGTGCGCTGGTCGTTGTCAAAAGCGCAGGAAACTGCGATTGGCGTGCGAGATTTGTCGATCGACGATCCCTATGCTGATGAAGACTGACCAAGGAACCAGCCCCATGCCCGACCTCTATCCCATCAAACGCGCCCTGCTTTCCGTATCCGACAAGACCGGTCTTTTGGACCTTGGCAAGGCTTTGGTGGCGCGGGGCGTCGAATTGCTCAGCACCGGCGGCACCGCGAAAGCGCTGCGCGACGCGGGGCTTGAGGTGTTGGATGTGGCCGATGTGACCGGCTTTCCCGAGATGATGGACGGGCGCGTGAAAACGCTGCATCCGGTCGTGCACGGCGGTCTGCTAGCCCTGCGCGACAATGACGAACACGTCGGCGCGATGAACGAACATAACATCGGCGCGATCGATCTGGTGGTGGTGAACCTCTACCCCTTCGAGGAAACCGTCGCCAAGGGCGCGGAATACGCCGAGGTGATCGAGAACATCGACATCGGCGGCCCGGCGATGATCCGCTCGGCGGCCAAGAACCACGGTTTCGTCAACGTGGTGGTGGATGTCGAGGATTACGCCGAGGTCATCGCGGAGCTGGAGGCCAACGACGGCCAGACCACTTATGCCCTGCGCCAGCGTCTGGCCCAGACCGCCTATGCCCGCACCGCCGCCTATGACACCGCCGTCAGCACATGGATGGCCGCGCAGGTCGAGGCCACGCCGCGCCGTCGCACCTTCGGCGGCACGCTGGCCCAGACCCTGCGCTATGGCGAGAACCCGCATCAGCAGGCGGCTTTCTACACCGATGGCTCGAACGCCCCCGGTCTGGCCAACGCGGTGCAGCATCAGGGCAAGGAGCTGTCCTACAACAACATCAACGACACCGACGCGGCCTTTGCGCTGGTCAGCGAGTTCGACCCCAAGGACGGCCCCGCCTGCGCCATCATCAAACACGCCAACCCCTGCGGCGTGGCCCGTGGCGAGACGCTGCTGGAAGCCTACACCCGCGCCTTCGATTGTGACCGCACCTCGGCCTTCGGCGGCATCATCGCGCTGAACCAGCCGCTGGACGGGCCGACGGCAGAGGCCATCGCCGCGATCTTCACCGAAGTCGTCATCGCCCCCGGCGCGGACGAAGATGCCAAGCGCATCTTCGCCGCCAAGAAGAACCTGCGCCTGCTAACCACCGAAGGCCTCGCCGATCCGACCGCCGCCGAACTGGCGGTGCGGCAGGTCTCAGGCGGCTTCCTTGTGCAGGACAAGGACGTGGGCCGGATCACGCGCGATGACCTGAAAGTCGTGACCAAGCGCCAGCCGTCGGATCAGGAGCTCGATGACATGCTCTTTGCTTGGACCGTGGCGAAACACGTCAAGTCCAACGCCATCATCTACGTCAAGGATGGCGCCACCGTGGGCGTGGGCGCGGGCCAGATGAGCCGCGTGGACAGCACCCGCATCGCCGCGCGCAAGGCCCAAGACATGGCCGAGGTGATGGACATCGACGCACCCCTGACGCAGGGCTCGGTCGTGGCCTCCGATGCCTTCTTCCCCTTCGCCGACGGTCTGATCACCGCGGCAAAGGCCGGTGCCACGGCGCTGATCCAGCCCGGCGGCTCCATGCGTGACGACGAGGTGATCGCGGCGGCGGATGAGGCGGGGCTTGCCATGGTCTTCACCGGCATGCGCCACTTCCGGCACTAAACGAAGGGGAGCCCCATGCGGACATTCGGCATCGCGGCCTTCGTGGCCTTTCTGATCGACCAGATCAGCAAATATGTGGTCATTCACATGATGGAACTGGCACGTGTCCGGTCCATCGACGTGCTGCCGCCGGTGCTGAATTTCCGCTATGGGGAAAACCGGGGCATCAATTTTGGCCTCGGCGGCGACATGAGCCAATGGGTGCTGATTGTCGTGGCGCTGGTGATCTGCGCGGGCGTCACCCTGTGGCTTTGGCGCAGCCCGCATGGGCGCTGGGCGCAGCTGAGCGGCGGTTTGCTGGTCGGCGGGGCGCTGGCGAATGTGGCGGATCGGCTGATCTATGGCTATGTGCTGGATTTCCTGAACAACTCCTGCTGCGGCATCAATAACCCTTTCGTCTACAACTTGGCGGATGTCTTTATCTTTGCCGGGGCCTTGGGGCTGATCCTCTTTACCGGAGAGCCGAAAAGCGCGCCCAAACGCCGGGGCAAAAAAGGTCAGTGACATTGCCCGCTTGCCTGCGATATTGAACAAGCAGACCCCGAAAGGAGACACCATGCGCCGCATTGCCCTCATCAGCTTGATCCCGCTGGCCCTCGCCGCCTGCAGCAATCAGGGCCTTCGCGATTTGCAGCCGACTTCTGAAGGGCCTGATGAGTTCCTGATCCAACCGGTCAAGCCGCTGGAGCGTCCCGACAACCTGAACACCCTACCCACGCCGGCGCCGGGGCAGGCGAACCTGACCGACCGCTCGGCGGTGGCCGAAGGGGTGGCGGCATTCGGCGGGCGTTTGGATACCTCTGCTGGCATCCCGGCGGGGGATGCGGCGCTGGTCCAACATGCGGGCCGGATGGGCGTGCAGCCCGGCATCCGTGAGAGCTTGGCCGAGGCCGACGCGAAATTCCGCAAGCGCAAGGGCCGTTTCACCCAATTCCGTATCGTGCCGGTTGATCGCTACGGCCAAGCCTACAAGCGCATGATCCTCGACCCCCATAGCGAGGCGGAGCGCTGGCGCAGGGCAGGCGGGCGCACGCCGTCCTACCCGCCGCAGGACACACGTTTTCGCTAGGCTTCTTGAAAGTAGCGCCAGACCGCGTAGGTAATGCGGCAGGCGATATATTTCGAGGTAAGCAATGATCCGACTGCCGATGATGGCGGCCCTGGTGGCGACGCTTTTCACAGCCCCCGCCGCACGGGCGGGGCAGACCGAGAACGAAGCGGTCACCCATTTCACTCTTGATAACGGTATGGAGGTCGTGGTCGTCGAAGACCACCGCGCCCCGGTCGTGCAGCAAATGGTCTGGTACCGCGCAGGTTCGGCGGATGAGCCCAAAGGGTCATCCGGCGTGGCGCATTTCCTTGAGCACCTGCTGTTCAAAGCCACCGACAAGCTGGAATCGGGCGAATTTTCCGCCACGGTGGCGGCCAACGGCGGGCGCGACAACGCTTTCACCAGCTACGATTACACCGCCTATTACCAGCGCGTCGCGGCAGACCGCCTTGGCCTGATGATGGAGATGGAGGCCGACCGGATGAAGAACATCCGTTTGACCCCCGAAAACATCGAAACCGAACGCGATGTGATCCTCGAAGAGCGCAACCAGCGGACCGAGAATAACCCCGCCGCGCTGTTCAGCGAACAACTTAACGCCGCGCAATATCTCAACCACCGCTACGGCGTGCCGATCATCGGCTGGAAACATGAGATGGAGGAGTTGGACCTCGAAGATGCGCTGTCGTTCTATGAACTCTACTACTCGCCCAATAACGCCATCCTCGTGGTCTCCGGCGATGTGACGCCAGAGGAAGTGCGCGAACTGGCGGAGGCCACCTATGGCCAAATCCCCGCCAACCCTGACCTGCCCGAGCGTCTGCGCACCGAAGAGCCGCCCCAGATCGCCGAGCGTCGGTTGATCTACAAAGACGCCCGCGTGGCCCAGCCCTATGTCCGCCGCTCCTATCTTGCCCAAGAACGCGACAGCGGCGAACAGGAGGAAGCGGCGGCGCTCCTGCTGCTCAGCGAATTGCTGGGCGGCGGCACCACGTCCTACCTTGCCGAGAAACTGCAATTCGACGCGCAGATCGCCAATTACACCGGCGCCTTCTACAAGGCCGACACGCTGGACGAAACGACTTTTGACCTCGTCGTGCTGCCCGTGCCCGGCGTCAGCCTGCAACAGGCCGAAGAGGCGCTGGACGAGGCGCTCGCGCAGTTCATGGAGGCCGGTGTCGACCCAGAACACCTCGAACGTCTCAAGGCGCAGTTGCGCGCCGATCAAATCTACGCCCGCGACGACGCGGACCGCGTGGCGCACCGCTATGGTTCGGCCCTCGCCATCGGCCTCACGGTCGAAGACGTGCAGGCATGGCCCGATGTGCTTCAGGCCGTCACCGCCGAGGACATCATGCAGGCCGCCCGCGACCTGTTCGACAAACGCGCATCGGTCACCGGTTGGCTGATGAAGGAGGACGCGCAATGAGACTGATCTATGCCCTGATCCTGACGGTAATTGCCGCACTCCCCGCCCGAGCCGAGGTCGATATTCAGGAGGTGACCAGCCCCGGCGGCATCACCGCTTGGCTGGTCGAGGAACACTCGATCCCCTTCGTGGCGCTGGAGATCCGTTTCCGGGGCGGCGCATCACTCGATGCCCCCGGCAAACGCGGTGCGATCAACCTGATGACCGGCCTCTTGGAAGAAGGGGCGGGCGAGATGGACGCCCGCGCCTTCAGCCGCGCGACCGAAGCGCTGGCCACTAACCTCAGCTTTGATGTCTCTGACGATGCGCTTTCCGTCTCCGCACGTTTCCTGACCGAGAACCGCGCGCCCTCAATCGACCTTCTGCGCGCGGCCCTTCAGGAGCCGCGTTTCGACGAAGACGCCATTGAGCGGGTGCGCGGCCAAGTGATTTCGAACATCCAGTCGAACCAGAAAGACCCCAACAAAATCGCCCAGCAGACCTTTGACCGGATCGCCTTTGGGGATCACCCCTATGGCAGTTCGCTGAACGGCACGTTGGAAAGCGTCGCGGGCCTGACCCGTGACGATCTGCTCGCCGCGCATCGCGCGGTGCTGGCGCGCGACCGCATCATCGTTGGCGCGGTGGGCGACATCACACCCGAAGAATTGGGCCAGATGCTCGACAGACTGCTGGGGGGGCTGCCCGCCGAAGGCGCGCCGATGCCGCCCCGGGCCGAGGTCGATATTTCCAGCGGCACCACGGTGGTCGATTTCGCGACGCCGCAGTCCGTCGCGCTCTTTGGTCAGCCCGGCATCGCGCAGGACGATCCCGATTGGTTCACCGCGACGGTGCTGAACCACGTCCTCGGCGGCGGCGGTTTCGAATCCCGGCTGATGACCGAGGTGCGCGAGAAACGTGGCCTGACCTACGGCGTCTATTCCTACCTCGCCCCGCGTGATCTGGCCGAGACCTATCTCGGCTCCGTCAGCTCGTCCAATGACCGCATCGCCGAAGCGATTGAGGTGATCCGCGCCGAATGGGCCAAGGCCGCCGCCGAAGGCATCACGCGAGAGGAACTGGACGCCGCCAAAACCTATATCACCGGCGCCTATCCGCTGCGCTTCGATGGGAACACGCCCATCGCCAACATCCTTGTCGGCATGCAGATGCTGGGCCTGCCAACCGACTATATCGCCACCCGCAACGACAGGGTTGAGGCGGTCACGCTCGAAGATGTCAAACGCGTCGCCGCCGAGCTGTTGGAGCCCGAGAACCTGCATTTCGTTGTTGTCGGCCAGCCCGAAGGGCTAGAGGCCGCAGACACAGCGCAGGAATGAAAAAAGCGCCGCTCCCGAAAGGGGGCGGCGCTTCTGCTTAGGCCGGGCGGTGGGCGTTATTCGCCGTAGGGCACCCAGATATTCTTGACCTCGGTCGCGGCCTGCAGGAAGTCGCGCCCCGCGCCCTCGGCCCCGAACCAATCCCGCGCCATGCCGTGGTTGACCCAGCTGCGTTTGATATTGCTCGCGGCCCCTTTCTCCACAATGCCGGAAAGCGCCGCGGCGCCGAAGGACCAGACCGCATCCACATCCATATGACGCGCCATCGCCTCGGCCAGCTCCGCTTGCGGCCCGGTCAGGATATTCACCACGCCCGCGGGCACGTCCGATGTCTCAAGCACCTGAACGAAGTCCGTCGCCGCCAGCGGGAAGGATTCGGAGGCTGAAAGGATCACCCGGTTGCCCATGGCGATGGCGGGGGCCATGCAGGAAATCAGCCCCAGCAAAGGCGCCTCGGCAGGACAAAGCGCGCCGATCACACCCACGGGTTCCTTCATCGCCAGCGCCACGCCGCGGATCGGCACGCTGTGCACCTGACCGTCGTATTTATCGGCCCAAGCGGCATAGGTGAACAGCCGGTCGATGGCCGCATCGACCTCCCTACGGCCCGTCTTCGTGCCCTGCATCGCATCCAGACGTGCTGCGAATTCATCCCCGCGCGCCGAGAGATTTTCGGCAATGTAGTACAGGATCTGCGCCCGCAGATGGCCGGTGGTTTTCGACCAGCCCTTCGCCGCATGCGCCGCCTCGACTGCATTGCGCAGGTCCTTGCGGTTGGCGAGGCTCACATGCCCCAACAGCCCGCCCGACTTGCCCCAAACCGGCGCGGAATAGCCGCCATCGGGCCGCGCCTGTTTGCCACCGATATAAAGCTTCGCGGTCCGGTCGATCCCATCCTCCGGCGCACCCTCACCTGAGAAGGCTTCGATCTCCTTCAAAGGCTTCCGCGCCGTCTTGGGCTTGGTATAGCCCGCCAGACCTTCCCAGCCACCCTCGCGGCCAAAGCCGCTCTCACGCTTGCCGCCAAAACCAGCGGCTGCGTCCATCATATTGGTGCCGTTGACCCAGACAATCCCGGTCTCCAACTGCGGCGCGATGTCGAGGGCGAGGTTCACATTCTCGGTCCAGACCGTCGCCGCCAGCCCATAGCGCGTGTTGTTGGCCAACTGCACCGCCTCCGAAGGCGTGCGGAAGGTGGTCGAGACCAGAACTGGCCCAAAAATCTCCTCCTGCATCAGCCGATCGGCGGGGTTCAGCCCGGTGATCAGCGTTGGCGGATAGAAACAGCCATTCTCTGGCATCGCCCCCGGTGCCACGAAACGCTCACCGGCGGTATTGGCCTCGACCATCTCGCTCACGCGCTTGTATTGCACCGGGTCGACCAGCGCGCCCACGTCGATGCTCTTGTCGAGCGGATCGCCGATGCGCAGCTTCTCCATCCGCGCGCGCAGCTTGGCATAGAAGCGATCCGCCACCGGCTCATGCACCAGCAGGCGCGAGCCGGCACAGCAGACCTGACCCTGATTGAACCAGATCGCGTCAACCAACCCTTCGACAGCACTATCCAAATCAGCGTCATCAAAGACGATATAGGGCGACTTGCCGCCCAACTCCAAGGTCAGCGCCTTGCCCGAGCCTGCCGTCACTTCACGAATGCGGCGTCCCACGGCGGTGGAGCCGGTAAAGGCGATCTTGTCGATATCCTCATGGGTAACAATCATCTCGCCAACAGCGCCATTACCGGTGACAATATTTACCACACCCTTCGGCAAGCCCGCCTGACGGCAAATGTCAGCAAAAAGCAGCGCCGTCAGCGAGGTATACTCCGCAGGTTTCAACACCACGGTATTGCCCATCGCCAGTGCGGGCGCGATCTTCCACGCCAGCATCAGCAGGGGGAAGTTCCACGGGATGATCTGCCCGCAAACCCCAAGCGCCTGCGCATCGGGCAGTTCGCTCTCCATCAACTGCGCCATGCCTGCGTGATAATAGAAATGCCGCTGCGCCAAGGGCACGTCGATATCGCGCGCCTCGCGAATGGGCTTGCCGTTGTCCAAAACCTCCAAGACCGCAAACAGCCGCGCGTGTTTCTGCAACAGCCGCGCCAGCGCATAGATATGCCGCGCCCGGCCATGGCCGCCAAGCTTCTCCCACTTGGGCTGCGCCTTGCGCGCCGCCTTCACGGCGGCATCCACATCGCCCTGCGACGCCTGCGTCAAACTGGCCAAGACCTCACCCGTCGCCGGGTTCGTGCTGTCAAACCCCGCCCCCGGTGCGGTGAAGGCGCCATCGATGAAATGGCCAAACCGCCCGCCCTGATCGACGATCCACGCCAGCGCATCTGCCGCCGATTCCGGGGCTGGCCCGTATTCCATGCTTTCGAATATGTCGGACACGCTCATGCCTTCATCCTTTTCCAAATACCTTCCCGCAGCCTGCAACGGGCTCAGGCGGTCGCGTGGCGGTAAGCCGCCGAATAGTTGCCGGTCACATGATGCTCCAACTGCCGCTCGATATCGCCCAAGAGCGAGGACGCCCCAAAGCGGAACAGGTCAGGCTGCAACCAACGGTCGCCCAGCTCTTCCTTCATCAGCGCCAGATAGGTGATCGCATCCTTGGCCTTCGAGATGCCGCCCGCGGGCTTGTAGCCCACGCGCACGCCGGTGCGCGCGTAATACTCGCGGATCGCGCGGATCATGACGAGGCTCACGGGCAGGGTGGCGTTCACGCTTTCTTTGCCGGTCGAGGTCTTGATGAAATCGGCCCCGGCCATCATGCAAACCAGCGACGCGCGCGCCACATTGCGCAGCGATCCCAATTCGCCGGTGGCGAGGATCGCCTTCACATGGGCCTCGCCGCAGGCCTCGCGGAAGGCGCGCATTTCATCGTAAAGCGCCTGCCAGTCGCCCGAGAGCACATGACGGCGCGAGATCACGATGTCGATCTCACTTGCCCCGGCCTCAACACTCATCTCGATCTCGCGAATGCGCAGTTCCAAGGGCGACAGCCCTGCCGGGAACCCGGTTGAGACGGCGGCGATGGGGATGTTCGTGCCCTCCAGCGCGCGCCGCGCGGCGGGGATCATCTCGTGATAGACGCAGACCGCGCCGGTGGTGATCGGCGCCATGCCAAGCGCTTCGAGCAGATCGGGCGCAATCGGTTGGCGCGCCTTGGCGCAAAGCCGCTCGACCCGGCGCGCGGTGTCGTCGCCCGAAAGGGTCGTCAGGTCGATACAGGTCACCGCGCGCAGCAGCCACGCGGCTTGGTGGTCCTTTTTCAGCGAACGGCGGGCGGGCAGGGCGGCGGCGCGGCGTTCGATCGCCGAGGTGTTCGCCTGCACCGAGCGCAGCCAATCCATATCAAGCGGCATCGGTTCGACGCGGGGTTCGGTGACCTGGGGCAGATGGCCCGGCGCGTCGGTCTCTGTGTCACGGTGCTGCGGGGTCGTCTGGGTGGCCATCGGGGTCTCTCCGGTTTGGTCAGGCGCGCAAAATGGCATGGGGCAGGGGCCAAAGCAAGCGACGCTAACCCCGCGTCACCGGTCGAATGCCTCAAAAACAGGCGAAATGTGGAAATTGTTAATGAGAACCATTCTCAACTGTTGACTTAATTGAGAATCGTTCTCACTAATACCTTCATGACACATGCATCTGATCCGTTTCGCCCGTCGCGCCGCACCGCTTTGATCGGCGGCCTGAGCGCATTTGCCCTGCTCGGGGCCGCGCCCGCCGCCTTTGCCGCGCCAAAGCTCAACGTCGTTGCGACCACCAGCATGATCGCTGACGCCGCCCGGCGCATTGGTGGCGATCTGGTCGAGGTCCGCTCGCTCATGGGGTCGGGCGTCGATCCACACAGCTACCGCCAGACGCGCAGCGACATCGTCGCTCTGACCCGCGCCGATCTGGTGCTCTGGCACGGCCTTTACCTTGAGGCGCAGATGGAGCGGTTCTTTGAGGATCTGGGTCGCAAACGCGCCGTGATCGCCGTGGCCGAAGCCCTGCCCAAGGAGGGGCTGCTTAGCCACCCGGATTACGAGGGCCGCTATGACCCGCATGTCTGGATGGACCCCAACACATGGACCGCCGTGGTGGATGAGGTGACCCGCGCGCTGAGCGAAGCGCATCCGGCAGGGGCCGAGACTTTTGCCGCGAATGCCAAGACCTACCGTGCGGAACTGGACCAACTCGCCGCCTATGCCGCCGAGACCGTGGCGCAGGTGCCCGAAGGCCAGCGCGTCTTGGTCACGGCGCATGATGCTTTCAGCTACTTCGGGCGCGCCTTCGGCTTCGAGGTGATCGGCATTCAAGGCATCTCGACCAACAGCGAGGCGGGGCTCAATCGCATCTCTTCGCTCGTCGATGAGCTTGTCGAACGCGAGATCGGCGCGGTTTTCGTCGAAACCTCGGTGTCCGACCGTAACATGCGCGCACTGGTCGAGGGGGCTGCGGCGCGCGGTCATGAGGTCGTGATCGGCGGGTCGCTCTATAGTGACGCCATGGGGGAACCGGGCAGCTATGAGGGCACTTATATCGGTATGATCGATCACAACGTCACCACCATCGCCCGCGCGCTTGGCGCGCCGGTGGATGCGGGCGGGATGACCGGCAAGCTGGCACAGGGAAGCTGATCCATGACACTCGAACTCGCCAGCACGCGTGAGACCGCGCCGACCGCCCGCGCCGACAGCCCGCTCGCCCTGCGTGGGATGACCGTATCCTACGGGCAGAAGCCTGCGGTCTTTTCGGTGGATATGACCGTCGAGCCGGGCAAGATGACGGCGATCATCGGGCCGAACGGGGCGGGGAAATCGACGCTGCTCAAGGCCGCTTTGGGCATCCTTACCCCGCTGGCGGGCACCGCCACCGTCTATGGCAAGCCGGTGGCCGAGCAGCGCCACCGCATCGCCTATGTGCCGCAGCGTGCGAGCGTGGATTGGGATTTCCCAACCCGCGTGATCGACGTGGTGCTGATGGGGCTTTACCCGCAACTGGGCCTTCTGGGCCGCATCCGCCCCGTACACCGCGCCCGCGCCGCCGATTGTCTGGCCCGCGTCGGGATGGAGGATTTCGCCACCCGCCAGATCGGCCAACTCTCGGGCGGCCAGCAGCAGCGGGTGTTCCTTGCGCGGGCCTTGGCGCAGGATGCAGACCTTTACCTGCTCGACGAACCCTTTGCCGGGGTCGATGCGGCGACGGAAAAGGCGATCATCGCTGTGCTGAAATCCCTCCGGGATGCGGGCAAGACGGTCGTCGCCGTGCACCATGATCTGTCCACGGTGCCTGAGTATTTCGACAATGTCTTCCTGATCAACACCCACCGCGTGGCCGAAGGCAGTGTCGCTGAGGTTTTCAAGTCCAACCACCTGCAAGACGCCTATGGCGGGCGTTTGGCGGGCGCGCAGATGGATGCTTTGCAGTTGTCATGATCTGGGACGCGCTGACACTGCAACTGGGCTATAACGCCACGCTGGTGACGCTGGGGGCCACGCTTTTGGGCATGGCGGCAGGCGTCGGCGGCACCTTCTTGTTTCTGCGCAAACGGGCGTTGGTGAGCGATGCAATTTCGCATGCGACACTGCCCGGCGTGGCGTTGGCCTTCATGGTGATGGTCGCTTTGGGCGGCGATGGGCGCAACCTGATCGGCCTGCTGTTGGGGGCCGCCCTGTCGGCGGGCGTGGGGCTGCTCTTGGTCTCATGGCTTAGCAACCGCACGCGACTGGCCGAAGATGCGGCGATCGGTTCGGTCCTTTCGGTTTTCTTTGGCCTTGGCATCGTGCTGCTCACGGTGATCCAGACCATGAGCGCGGGGCGTCAGGCGGGGTTGGAAGATTTTTTGCTCGGCTCCACCGCCGGGATGCTGCGCAACGATGCTTTGATCATCGCCGTGGCGGCGGCGCTGACGCTGGCGCTGGTGCTGCTCTTGCGCCGCCCGCTGACGCTGGCCTCTTTCGATCCTGAATATGGCACCGCCATCGGGCAGAACGTGCCGCGCACGGATCTGGCGATGATGGGGCTGGTGCTGGCCGTGACAGTGGTTGGGCTCAAGATCGTGGGGCTGATCCTGATCGTAGCGCTGCTGATCATCCCGCCCGTCACCGCGCGTTTCTGGAGCGAGCGAACCGACCATGTGGTGCTGATCTCGGGCGCGCTCGGCGGCATCGCGGCCTATATCGGCGCGGCGCTGTCGGCGGCGCAGCCGAACCTGCCGACGGGGCCGATCATCGTTCTGGTGGGCTTCGCGCTCTTTGCGCTATCGCTGTTGCTGGCACCGGGGCGCGGGGCGCTGTCGGCGCTACTGCGGCATCGGCGCTATCAGCGTCGGGTCCATCTGCGGCAAGGGCTCTTGGCCTTGGCCCATGGGCAGCCGATCTATGAACAACTGACCCTGCGCCTGCTGCGGGCCGAAGGCTACGCCCTGCCCGATGGGGTCGCCACCAAGGCGGGCCGGGGCCGTGCGGCCAAGGCGCTGCGCGATGAAACCCGCTGGCAACTGATCCGCCGCGATCCGGCTTACGAGGCGGCGGCCCAGCAATATGACGGTCTGACCCCCATTGAGACAGTGCTGACCGCCGACCAAATCCGTGAAATCGACAGCCGCATCGACATGCGCGGCGGGGTGATGGCATGAACGGTTCCGAATTCGTCCCCCTGTCTTTGGTGCCGATGCTGACGGGCATCTTCGTGGCGGTGGCCTGCGCCTTGCCGGGGAACTTCCTTGTCCTGCGCCGCCAAGCGTTGATCGGCGATGCGATCAGCCAT
Source organism: Sulfitobacter sp. 1A13496 (assembly GCF_043557225.1). Classification (NCBI taxonomy): domain Bacteria; kingdom Pseudomonadati; phylum Pseudomonadota; class Alphaproteobacteria; order Rhodobacterales; family Roseobacteraceae; genus Sulfitobacter; species Sulfitobacter sp. 1A13496. The sequence continues at coordinate 317,843 of NZ_JBIFFP010000004.1, forward strand.
GTGGTGCTGCCGGGGATCGTCGTGGCGTTCCTGTTGACCGGTGTGGTCAGCACTTGGCCGATGCTGCTGGGCGCGGCGGGCGCGGCGCTGGTCGCCGTGCTGGCCATCGAAGGCGTGCGGCGTTTGGGCAAGATCGAATCCGGCGCGGCCATGGGCGTGGTCTTTACCGCGATGTTCGCGGGCGGCGTGCTGCTGCTGGAACAATCCGACACCAGCAATGTGCATCTCGACGTGGAACATGCGCTTTATGGCAATCTCGAAAGCCTGATCTGGCTGGATGCGACCGGCTGGGGGTCGCTGCTCGACCCCGAGGCGCTGGCGACCATCCCGGTGGAGCTGCCGCGCATGGCGGTCACGTTTCTTTTCGTGGCGCTTTTCACGGCGGTGTTCTGGCGTCCGCTCAAGATCAGCACATTCGACGAAGGCTTTGCCCGCACCATCGGGATGAAGACCGGCCCATTGGGCCTCGGGCTGGTGATCGTTGCCGCCATTGCCGCCGTGGCTGCCTTTGACGCGGTGGGCAGCATCATCGTGATCGCCATGTTCATCTGCCCGCCCGCTGCCGCGCGGATGATGACCAACCGGCTAGAGCATCAGATCGCATGGTCGGTGGGTTTTGCCACCGTGGCCGCGATTTTGGGCTATGTCTTGGCAGGTTACGGGCCGCTGTGGATCGGGCTGCGGGATTCGGTCTCGGCGGCGGGGATGATCGCGACCGTCTCAGGGCTGATCCTTGGTGCCGCGGCAGTGATGGGGCCGCATCGGCATAGAGGCGCCGCCGCGCCCACCGCTTAACCGAATCGCAACGATTCGTTTTATCGGCGGCTGATTCGCTTTTGCTTTGACCTGTGATTCGTCCTGCGTCTATACAGGTGACAAGCTCCGCCGGAGACGACTTGTACCCGGGTCGCCCGCCGCTCTGATAAGACCGGAATAACAAAAGCACCAGTGCGCCGAGTAGCCGACCCAGCAGCGGATCGCCCCACCTTTGGCGGCGGTCCGCTGACTTTGCCCAGAACCTCTGATACCCGGCTCTCATAGACGCATTCACATCTGGCAGAATCAAAAGCCGCCATGCTAGGTCTTGCGGTATGCCGAGCCCGACCCCCAATATAAGCGAAGTTCGCCCCGTCATCCGTCAGTTGGACGATTCCGCGATCAACCGCATCGCCGCGGGCGAGGTGGTCGAACGGCCCGCCTCGGCGGTCAAGGAATTGGTTGAGAACGCCATCGACGCGGGCGCGCGGCGCATCACCGTGGAATATGCCGATGGCGGCAAGACGATGATCCGGGTGACGGACGATGGCTGCGGCATCGCGCCCGAAGATTTGCCGCTGGCCCTATCGCGTCATGCGACCTCTAAAATCGACGGCTCCGACCTGCTGGATATCCACACCTTCGGCTTCCGCGGCGAGGCGCTGCCGTCGCTCGGCGCTGTCGGGCGGCTCACGATTACCAGCCGCGCGGCCGGGTTCGACGGGGCCGAGATCACCGTCGACGGGGGCCGCATGGGCGAGGTGCGCCCGGCGGCGTTGAACGGCGGCACCATCGTCACCCTGCGCGATCTGTTCTTTGCCACGCCTGCGCGGCTCAAGTTCCTGCGCACCGACCGGGCCGAGGCGCAGGCGATTGGCGATGTCATCAAACGGCTGGCCATGGCCGAGCCTTTTGTGCGTTTCGTGCTGCGCGATGTCTCGGGTGACGGTAAGGGCCGGGATGTGTTCCGCGCCGAGGCCGAGCAGGGCGATCTCTTCGATGCGCTGCATGGCCGTCTGGCGCAGGTGCTGGGCCGGGAGTTTGCCGAGAATGCCCTGCCCATCGACGCCATGCGCGAGGGGCTGCATCTGACCGGTTTCGCTGCTCTGCCGACCTACTCGCGCGGCTCTGCCGTGGCGCAATATCTCTTCGTGAATGGCCGCCCGGTGCGGGATAAGCTGCTGACGGGCGCCCTGCGCGGCGCCTATTTCGATTTCCTCAGCCGCGACCGTCACCCGGCAGCGGCGCTTTTCGTGGAATGCCCGCCGACGCTGGTCGATGTGAACGTGCATCCCGCGAAATCCGAAGTGCGCTTTCGCGATCCGGGGTTGGCGCGCGGGCTGATCGTCTCGGCCCTGCGCCACGCGCTGGCTGAAGCGGGCCACCGCGCCTCGACCACCGTGGCGCAGGCGACCTTGGGCGCGATGCAGCCTGAGCCGCAGGGCGCGCGGGTCTACCAGATGGACCGCGCGGGCATGAACCGGCCCAGCCCCGCCGCACGAGAGGCCGCCTATCAGGCGCAGGCCCCCGGTTTTGCCGAGACCGCAGGCGTTTGGGGCCGGGTGGAGGGCACGCCGCTGGACGAGACCCCCGCGCCGAGCCATGCCGCCGCCCCCGAAGCGGAAGAAGCCGCGCCCGCCCCTGATTACCCGCTTGGCACCGCGCGGGGGCAGGTGCACGAAAATTACATCATCGCCCAGACCGCCAATGGCATGGTCATCGTCGATCAACACGCCGCGCATGAGCGGCTGGTCTATGAGAAACTCAAGCGGCAGATGAACGAGAACGGCGTCGCGGCCCAAGCGCTGCTGATCCCCGAGATCGTCGAACTGTCCGCCAATGACTGCGCGCGCCTGCTGGAGCTGGCGGAGGAACTGGCGAAACTCGGCCTTGGCATCGAAGCTTTCGGCGGCAGCGCCATCGCGGTGCGCGAGACGCCTGCGATCCTCGGCACCGTGAACGCCCGTGCGCTGATCCTCGACGTGCTCGATGAATTGGCCGAGGGCGAGAGCAGCAACATCGTTCAGGCAAAGATCGAAGCGATCCTAAGCCGGGTGGCTTGTCATGGCTCGATCCGCTCGGGCCGCTGGATGCGCGCCGAAGAGATGAACGCGCTCTTGCGCGAGATGGAGGCGACGCCGCATTCGGGCCAGTGCAACCACGGGCGGCCCACCTATGTCGAACTCAAACTCGCCGATATCGAACGGCTCTTCGGGCGCACTTGATGGAGCTTGGCGGCACGACCCTGACCCTCTCCGACCCTGTAACGCTCTTGGCCCTTGGGGGCGCGGGGCTGCTCTTGCTCATCGTCATCCTGCTCATTATGGCAGTCCGCGCCGCGGGCCGTTCGGCCCGTGTGGCGGCCCCCTTGGCGCAGCAGATGCGGGTGCTTGGCGGCCATGTGCAGCAATTGGGGCAGGGGCAGGAGCAGTTGCGCGGGGGGCTGCAAATGGTCTCGGACACGCAAAGCAATACCCAAGCGCAGATGATGCAGACGATGGAAGCGCGGCTGGCCTATGTTCAGCAGCAGATGCAGGACCGTCTGGCCGACAACGCCGCCCGCTCGGCCCGCTCGCTGGCCGAGATGCAGCAGCGCATGACCGAGACGCTGCACGGCTCGTCCAAACGCACCACCTCCAGCCTTGCGCAATTGCAGGAACGGCTCGCCTCCATCGACAAGGCGCAGGACAATATCACCAAACTGTCGGGCGATGTGCTGTCGCTGCAGGATATCCTGAGCAACAAACAGACCCGCGGGTCTTTCGGGGAAATTCAACTGCGCGACATCGTGTCGAAAGCGCTGCCCTCGGACAGCTATTCGCTGCAAGCCACGCTTAGCAACGGCAAGCGGCCGGATTGCCTGATCCATCTGCCCAACCCGCCGGGCCCCATCGTGATCGACAGTAAATTCCCGCTGGAAGCCTATGAGGCCCTGCGCCGCGCCAAGACCGAAGCCGAGACCCGCGCCGCCGCCCAGCAGATGAAGACCGCCGTGCGGGTGCACCTCAATGCCATCGCCGACAAATATATTCTGGAGGGGGAGACGGCGGAAGGCGCCTTGATGTTCCTGCCCTCCGAGGCGGTCTATGCCGAGTTGCACGCGAATTTTTCCGAACTCGTGCGCGAAGGCTTTGAGAAACGCGTCTGGATCGTCAGCCCGACCACCTGCATGGCCACGCTCAACACCATGCGCGCGATCCTGAAAGATGCGCGGATGCGCGAACAGGCAGGCGCGATCCGCCGCGAGTTGGGCAATCTGAACAAGGATGTCGAGCGTCTGGCGATGCGTGTCGGCAACCTTGATCGGCATTTCAGCCAAGCGCGGCGCGATGTCGAAGAGATCAAAGTCAGCAGCGAAAAAGCCGCCAAACGCGCGGGCCGCTTGCATAATTTCGACTTCGAAGAACTGGCAGAAGACAAAACCGAGGCTATTGTTCCCCTAAGGACACCCGAAGGGAACGGCTGAATGAACGACGTGGACATTACCGGGATGACGCTGGAGGCGATGCAGACGCGGGCCGCCGCGTTGCGCAGCGATATCTTGCAAACACCGGTGGTGACGCTGTCTTCTCCCATGATCGACGAGGTGCTGGGCGGCGCGCGGGTCGCGCTCAAACTGGAGTGTTTCCAGCATACCGGCACCTTCAAGGCCCGCGGCGCGCTGTCGGTGGCGCGACAGCTTGACGATGACACCCGCGGGCGCGGGATTACCGCGGCCAGCGCGGGCAACCACGCAATTGCCGCAGGCTGGGCCGCGGCCAAGCTTGGCATCAGCGCCAAGGTGGTGATGCAGGACAATGCCAACCCCTTTCGCGTCGCCCTCGCCCGTGCCACCGGGGCCGAGGTCATCCTGAAACCCGCCGGGCAAGAGACCTTTGCCGAGGCCGAGCGGTTGGTGCGCGAAGAGGGGCGGTTCTTTATCCATCCTTTCGAGGGGCTGCACACCTCGCTCGGCACCGCCGGGGTGGGGCTGGAACTGATGGCGCAGGTGGCGGATTTGGACGCGGTCGTCGTCTCTGTCGGCGGTGGCGGGCTGATCAGCGGTGTCGCCGCCGCGGTCAAGGCGATCAACCCCGCTTGTCGGGTCTATGGCGTGGAGCCCGAGGGCGCCGACAGCATGTCGCAAAGCTTCGCCTCCGGTGCGCCGGTGACGATCCCTGAGGTCAACACAATCGCCGACAGCCTTGGCCCGCCGATGGCGCTGCCTTTCGGCCATGCGCTTTGCGCGGTCTATGTCGACGATGTGGTGACGGTAAGCGACGATGCGATCTGCGCCGGGATGGTGGTGCTGCAACAGGCGGCGAAACTGGCGGTGGAACCTGCCGCCGGGGCTGCGATGGCGGGGGCGCTCGGCCCCCTGCGCGGGCAATTGGCCGGGCGGCGCGTCGGCGTGATCGTCTGCGGGGCCAATATCGACACCGACAGCTATTTGGGCCAGCTCAGTCGCGGGCAAGCGGCGCTCGACAGCCTGCTGTCCTAGTGCCCTCCAAGGGGCTTTGCACGCGGTCGCGGTGCTGCGTGCATTCTTCCAAGAAAATCTATCGGGCGCTGCAACTTTAACTCCCCTTTACCCGTGGGTGCCCCATATCCAAAGTTCCGGACCAAAGCAGGACGCCTATGCCTTTCGAAGCTCTGAACGACAGTACCCTCCCTCCACAGCCGCTTGGGCGGCGTGTCGCCGTGATTGGCGGCGGGATTTCCGGCATGGGGGCGGCGCATATGCTGGCACCTGCGGACCGCGTCACCCTCTATGAGGCGGGGGCCAAGATCGGCGGCCATGCGCGGACGGTGATCGCGGGCAAGAATGGCGATCAGCCGGTCGATACCGGTTTCATCGTGTTCAACTATGCCAACTACCCGCATCTTGCGGCGCTGTTTGCGGAATTGGACGTGCCGGTCGTACCCTCGAACATGAGCTTTGGCGCGTCGATTGATGGCGGGCGGCTGGAATATGCGCTGACCAATTTCAACGCGGTCTTCGCCCAGAAACGCAATATGTTTAGCCCGCCCTTTCTGCGGATGCTGCGGGACATTCTGCATTTCAACAAGAACGCGCTGGCGGTGTCGCGCGACCCGTCGATGACCATCGCGGAGTTTCTCGACCAGCTGGGCACCGGGCCATATTTCCGCGACTTCTACCTGTCGCCCCTGTCGGGCGCGATCTGGTCTACCCCGACGGAAAAGATCATGGATTTCCCCGCCCATGCCATGGTCAATTTCTTCGAAAACCACGCGCTGCTGAACTATTCCGGTCAGCATCAATGGTACACGGTCAAAGGCGGCTCGCGCCAATATGTCGACCGGTTGGAGAGTGCTCTGCGCGCCAAAGGTGTCGACCTGCGCACCGACAGCCCCGTGCAAGCGGTGCGCCGCACGGCGCAGGGGGCCGAGGTCCGCGCCTATGGCGGGGAGTGGGAGGCCTTCGACGAGGTGATTTTTGCCACCCATTCCGACGACACGCTGGCGATGCTGTCCGACCCGACCGAGGCTGAACAACGCGCCCTCGGCGCCATCCGCTACCAGCCCAATGACATCGTGCTGCATGCCGATGCCAGCATCATGCCCAAGCGGCGCTCCACTTGGGCATCGTGGGTCTATACTGAGGATCGCGAGCAGAAGTCCGACCGGATTGACCTGACCTATTGGATGAACTCGCTGCAACCGATCCCGCAGGACGATCCGCATTTTGTCACGCTCAACACCAAACGCACCATCCGCGAAGAACTGATCTATGACCAAGTGACCCTGCGCCATCCGGTCTATGACCTTGCCGCCTTGGGCGCGCAGGACGAGGTACGCGCCTTCAACGGCAGCCATAACACATGGTTCTGCGGCGCATGGCTGCGCAATGGTTTCCACGAAGACGGGCTGGCCAGCGCGGTGGATGTGGTCGAACGGCTGCAGGCCGCGCGGGCGGCGCCCTTGGCGGCGGAGTGACGGCGCAGGTCGATCATATCCGCGGCCAGACCTTCCATGGCCGCAAGGGCGCGGTTGAGAACCGTTTCCGCTATTCGGTTGACTATGTGATCTGCGATGCCGAGGCCGAGGTGCTGACGGCGCCCGCGCTTTTCGCCCGCAACGGCGCGAGTGTGACCAGCCTGCACGACAGCGACCACGGCGGCGCGCCGGGGCAGGGGCGCGGGGCCTCTTGGGTGCGCGATGTCCTGGCCGCGCATGACATCACCGGGGTCGCGCGGATCGAACTTTTGGCGCAGCCGCGGGTGCTGGGCCATGTCTTCAACCCGGCCAGCTTTTGGCTCTGCCGTCGGGCCGATGATGCGCTGATCGCCGTGATCGCCGAGGTCACGAATACCTATGGCGACCGGCATTCCTATCTTTGCCATCACCCCGATCTGCGCCCCATCGCGCCCGAGGATCGCTTGCGGGCCGCGAAACTCATGCATGTCTCGCCCTTTCAGGACATCTCGGGCGGCTATGTCTTTCGCTTTGACATCAGCGCCGAGCGGATCGGCATCTGGATCGATTTCACGGATGGGAAGAACGGGTTGATCGCCACCTTGACCGGGCCGCGTGCGCCGCTGACGAATGGCCGTATCCTCTGGTCGCTGCTGCGCCGCCCTTTTGGGGCGCGGCGGGTGCTGGCGTTGATCCATTGGCAGGCGCTGAAACTCTGGCTCAAGGGGGCGGGGTTCCGCAACCGCCCCGAGGCACCGCAGGTCGAGGTTTCCCGCGATGCGGCCCATGGCGCGGGCGGGCGATGAGGGCGCGCGCGGCCCGGCTGCCCGCCTATGCGCTTTTCGCCGCATTGCTCGCCTCGGCGGGGCTGCCAATCTACATTCACGCGCCGAAGTTCTATGTCGATGAATACGGGGTTTCGCTGACGGCCCTTGGCTCTGTGCTTTTTGGATTGCGGCTGTTGGACGTGGTGCAAGACCCCGCGCTCGGATGGCTGGCCCAAGCGCTGCGCCACAAACGCGGGCTGGCGGTGACGGTGGCGGGGGCGGTGATGGCGCTGGCGATGCTGGGGCTTTTCGCGGTGCCCGCGCCGATGGCGCCCGTGCTGTGGTTCGCGCTGATGCTGACGCTGGTCTTCTCGGCCTTCAGCTTTCTGACCATCTGTTTCTATGCCCAAGGGGTGGCCAAGTCCGACAGCCTGCCGGGGGCCGGGCATCTGACCCTCGCCCGCTGGCGCGAGACCGGGGCGCTTTTGGGCGTCTGTCTCGCCTCTGTTGCGCCCCTGCTGCTGGGCTTGGCGCTGGATCGGCCTTTTGCCGGTTTCGCGGTGGGCTTCGCGGTTCTGGCGCTCTGGGCCGTGGTGGCGATGCGCAGGGAGTGGCGGGCGACAGGACTGCCGGGCGCGAGCGGTTTCGGCACGGTCTTGCGTGACGGGCAGGCGCGGCGGCTGTTGCTGATCGCTTTGGTCAATGCCGCCCCGGTGGCCGTAACCTCGACCCTGTTTCTCTTTTACGTCGAACTGGCGCTTGAGGCACCGGGATGGGAGGGGCCGCTCTTGCTGCTGTTTTTCATCGCGGCGGCTGCGGCAGCACCGCTTTGGGGGATGCTGGCCGAACGCCACGGCCCGCGCCGGGTGCTCTTGGCGGCGATGGCCTTGGGCATCGCCGCTTTCGGCGGGGCGCTGTTTCTGGGTCCGGGGGATGTGGTGCTGTTCGCCTTGGTCTGTCTGGCTTCCGGCGCGGTCTTGGGGGCCGACCTCACCCTACTGCCTGCCATGTTCGCCAGCCGCATGGCGCAGATCTCTCCCTCGGCGGCCGAAGGCTTTGGCCTTTGGTCTTTCGTGTCCAAACTGACCTTGGCTTTCGCGGCGGCGGCCCTACTTCCCGCCCTAGAAGGCGCAGGGTTGCAGACCGCGACGGGAACCAGTTCCGACACATCCATCTCCCTGTTGATCTGGTTCTATGCCGGTGTACCTTGCGCCCTGAAATTGCTGGCGATCGCTCTTCTCGCCGGTGCAAAAGACGTGGAGACATCGTGACAGAGCCGCTGATCTTTATCGCTGTCGGGCTGGGCCTTGGTCTATTGCTCACCTTCCTGCGCCGCCGGTTGGGGGAGTTTCACGGGCAATCGCCCAGCGACTATGTGGATTCCTTCCCCGTCTTCGACCTGCGTTTGCATCTGCGCGATGAGATGATCTGCGAGGGCGTGATTTTCGGCCCCCTTGGTCGGGTCACCAGCAGTTTCACGGCCAAGTTCGACGTGTCTTGGGAGGGCGATGTCGCCACGGTTGCCGAGAGTTTTCGCTATAACGATGGTTCGCGTCAGCAGCGCGAATGGACCGTGACACTGGGCGAGAATGGCCGTTTCACCAGCACCGCGCCGGATGTGATCGGGGTGGGGCAGGGCGTTCAGGCTGGTCCGACATTGCAGTTGCGCTATCGTATCCAACTGCCCGAGGAACTGGGCAGCCATGTGCTGAAAACCGTCGATTGGATGTATCTCACCCCCGATGGCACCATCGTCAATCGCAGCCAGTTTCGGAAGTTCGGGATCAAAGTAGCAGAATTGGTCGCCACCCTGCGACCGGCGGAGGAAAGATGAAAGACTGGCAAGGCAAGACCTATTGGCTGGTGGGCGCGAGCGACGGGCTTGGCGCGGCACTGGCGCATCAGCTGAGCCGCACCGGGGCCGAGGTGATCCTCTCTGCCCGGTCCGAAGACAAGCTGACCGAGCTCGCGCAGGCGCTGCCGGGGCGGGCGCGGGTGCGGGTCATGGATGTGACCGATGACGAAGACGTCGCACAGGCCGCCAAGGACGTGGGGCCGATCGACGGGCTGGTCTATCTGGCGGGGGCCTATTGGCCCTTTGGCGCGCGGGATTGGGACGCGAAACATGGGGTGACCATGGCCGACGTGAACTTCACCGGCTTGATGCGCGTCTTGGGGCAGGTGGTGCCGCAGATGGTCGCCCGCAATCACGGGCATATCGTCATCACCTCCAGCCTGACCGCCTATCGCGGGCTGCCCGGCTCCATCGGCTATACGGCCTCCAAGGCGGCGACGCTGTCGCTGGCGGAATGCATGCATGCCGATCTGCGCAAGACCGGCGTGCAGGTGCAGGCGATCAACCCGGGCTTTATCAAGACCCAGTTGACCGACAAGAACGATTTCAAAATGCCCTTTTTGATGGAGCCCGATGACGCCGCGCGGCGCGTCTTCGAGCATATGAACAGCGACAGTTTTAAACTGGATTTTCCTTATGGCTTCTCACTGCTGTTCCGTTTGGGGCGCTTCCTGCCGGATTGGCTGTACTACCGGTTCTTTTCCTGAAGGTCAGACCTCGGCGACATGCTGAGTGAACAGATCTCGCGCACGTTGCCAGACGGCATGATCCGTCTCCGGCAGCGCCCGGAGCGTCGGCAGCAACTGGCCCGCGAAATCCTCTGAGCTTTCGCGCGGCAGCATGGATGGCAGGTTGTCGATGGCCATGACATCCAGCGGCGGCGCGTCATGCACGCGCAGCGCTGGCTCCGCCCAAGTGGTCGCGCGGTCATAGACCTGCACCGGGTTGAAGGCGCTGTCGGGGTCGCAGGCGATGTCGCCGATCACGCGCAGGGCGCGCTCGGCCTGAGGGGCATCGGGGCGGACGAAGGCGGGGGTGTCTGGCCCTGCGAGGATGCAGTTGAAGAAATAGGCGTGGTCGAGGATTTCGGGGAAGGGTCCGCCGTGGGCGGTCTCTGCCATGTCCCAACCGGTGACGGGGATGCCAAGTGCCGCGCAAAGATCGCTCGCCCCGCGTCCCACCCGGCCCAAGGCCCCGATCACGAGCGCGCGGTCGCCGCTCGCGTCGACTTGGGCGAGTTCTTCGCTCAATGCGGCTTTCAGCGCTTCGGCGTTAGCGTAGGGCGCAACCGGCCCGCAGGTCTCTCCGCGCAGCTGCGCGATGCGGCATTTGACCGAGACGGCTGCCCCCGCAAAGCCTGCCCAATAGCCAAAGGCGGCAACGCGGCGGCCATCGTCATCGGTCAGGTACTCCAAATCCAGCAGCGCGCCGCCGCCGGCCTTGAACCGCTCTAGTAGTTTGCGGCCCGAGGATTGGCCCTTGTAGGCATGGCCGAACATGATGTGCGTATGCGGCAGGGGCGTGCCGTCTTCGGGCAGTTCCTTGAGGCCAAAGATCACCGCATCGCGCGGGGCCTCGGGCCAGCTATGGGCCGGAACAATCTCACAGCCCGCCCGCGCATAGGCGGCGGTGGGGATCACGCGGCTGTCACTGTCTTCGATGCTCACCTTCGTGCCGGATGCGATCAGCGCGGCGGCCCCTTCGGGCGTCAGTCCGGTGCGGGTCTCATTGTCGCGCTGCTCGGCGCGGAGCCATAGGTGGGTCATGCCAAGAATCCTTTCGCGCGCATGGCCTTGACGCTGTCGCGGTCTTCCATCCGGGCGGCGAAGGCGTCGAGCCGTGGGTAGGCCGCACGGTCGACCCCGTCACCGGCCAGCCACCCCGAGACGACAAAGAGATAGGGATCGGCCAGCGACAGGGCATCACCCGCCACGAAGTCACCCCTAAAGGCGTGGTTCTCAATATAGGCGGTGCAATCGGCCATGGTTTGTGGCACCTTGGCTTTCATATCGTCAAAGCTGGATTGCTGATCGGCCCAGCGGTGGCCGCGCATCTTATGCGCGTGGGCCACATGCATGGTCGAGGCGAGGTAATACATCACCCCGCGCATATGCGCCGCGCGTTCAGGGGCGGCAGGGACCAGCCCCGCATCGGGCGCGCGGGCGGCGACATAGTCCAAAAGCGCGCCGGTCTCGGTCAGGGCGCTGCCCGCTTCGGTCACGAGGGTCGGCACCCGGCCCTTGGGGTTCAGCGCCAGATAGGGTGCGGCGGTCTGTTCGGCGCCGGCGAAATCGACCTTCACCGGCTCATAGGCCAGCCCCGCTTCTTCGAGGGCGATGGCAACGGCGACCGAGATCGTGCCGGGGGCGTAGTGAAGTTTCAGCATGGGTCAGCCTTTCGCGGGCGAGGGGTTACATATGCGTTTGTGCAAGGCGGCGGTCGGGCCGGTCAAGATGCGGCACCGCGTTGAACAGCACCGGCGACCAATGCCCGCCGATGGGAAAGAGCCGGTGCATCGAAGTATGCATGATCGCCAGCGCCAGCCGTGCCATCGCCGGAATCCCGACGCCCATCGCCTGCGCCATCGCCAGTGAGATCAGCCCGCCCGAGGTCACCACCAGCGCCGGGCCTTCGCCCTCGGCAATCTCGGCAAGGACGGATTGCACCCGCGTCTCGAAGCTCTCGTAGGTTTCGGGCGTATCGGCAAGCTTGCCCGCTTTCCAATAGTCGAAGACCTGCGGCAGGTGGTGCACGAACTCGCCCTCGCGGGGGAAGGGCACCTTGTGCTGCTGCTCCATCAGATTGGCGAGGGTGAAATACTCCAGCTCATTCAACCGCGCGTCGCGAATGGGCTCCAGCCCGGTGTTCATCCCCTCCGCCGTTTCGATATGGCGGGTCAGCGTGCCGGTATAGAGCCTTGTGTGGTAGGTCTCGCTCTGGCGCAGATGGTCGCCCAGCCACGCGGCTTGCTCATGGCCAAGCGGGCTGAGTTGATCATAGCTCAGCTCGTCCTTGGCGGTGGAATTGGCTTGGCCGTGGCGGATCAGGGTAATGTGGGACATCAAATGGCTTTCACTGTTCGCCCAAGTGATAGGGCAGCTTGTCGGGCCATACAATGCACTGCGCCCCAATGCACCGCCGCGGCGTTTATCCGTGACGGGGTGTCGGGATTGGCCCCTGACAAGCGCCGGATTTTGCCTATAGTTTGGGCAATAGCCAAGGGGAGGGGGCAGCCATGGCCGAGAGGATCACATTCACGCTTGATGGGCAGACCGTCGAGGCCGAGGCCGGCATGACCATTTGGGAGGTCGCGAACGGTCGGGGTTTGAAAATCCCGCATCTGTGCCACAAACCCGCCCCCGGCTACCGCCCCGATGGCAATTGCCGCGCCTGTATGGTTGAGATCGAGGGCGAGCGTGTGCTGGCGGCGTCGTGCATCCGGGAACCTGCCGAGGGGATGGTCGTCACCACCAACAACCCCCGGGCCGAGAATGCGCGCAAGATGGTGATGGAACTGCTGCTGGCCGACCAGCCTGCGCAGGACGTGGCGCATGACAAGTCGAGCCACATGCGCGAGATGGCGGCGCTGAATGGCGTAGAGGAAAGCCGTTTTCCCAAGTTGGAGCGCGACCGCGTGCCGCTTTTGGACGACAGCCATGTCGCCATGCGCGTGAACCTCGACGCCTGTATCCAGTGCAACCTTTGCGTTCGCGCTTGCCGTGAGGTGCAGGTCAACGACGTGATCGGCATGGCGGGACGCGGCCATGACGCCTATCCGGTCTTCGACATCGGCGATCCCATGGGTGCCTCGACCTGCGTGGCCTGCGGCGAATGCGTGCAGGCCTGTCCCACCGGCGCGCTGATGCCCGCCAGCGTGGTCGACGAGGCGCAGGTCGGTGACTCTGCCGACTTTGACAAGGAGGTCGCCAGCGTCTGCCCCTTCTGCGGCGTCGGCTGCCAGATCTCGCTGAAGGTGAAGGACAACAAGGTCAAATATGTCGAGGGGATCAATGGCCCGGCCAACGAGGGGCGGCTCTGCGTCAAGGGGCGCTTTGGCTTCGACTACATCCACCACGAGCACCGCCTGACCAAGCCGCTGATCCGCCGCGACGACGCGCCCGCCAAGGGGCTGAACGTCGACCCTGGCAACTGGGACGAGGTGTTCCGCGAGGCGACTTGGGACGAGGCGCTCGATTTTGCCGCCAAGGGCCTGAAAGGGCGCGGGCGCGAGGTGGCGGGTTTCGGCAGTGCCAAATGCACCAATGAGGAAGCCTATCTGTTCCAAAAGATGATCCGGCAGGGGTTCGGGCACAACAACGTCGATCACTGCACGCGGCTGTGTCATGCGTCCTCGGTCGCGGCGCTGATGGAGAATGTCGGGAGCGGTGCCGTCACCGCCACCTTCAACGAGATTGAGAACGCCGATGTGGCCATCGTGATCGGTGCCAACCCGGTGGAGAACCACCCCGTCGCTGCGACCTATTTCAAGCAGTTCACCAAGCGCGGCGGCAAGCTCATCGTCATGGACCCGCGCGGGCAGGGGCTGCGGCGCTTCGCCTCGCACATGCTGCAGTTCCGCCCCGGCACCGACGTGGCAATGCTCAACGCGATCATGCATGTGATCGTGGAGGAAGGTCTCTACGACGAGCAATATATTAAGGCCTATACCGAGAATTGGGAGGCCGAGAAGGCGCACCTGAAGGATTTCCCGCCCGAAGCCATGGCCGCCGTCTGCGGCATCGAGGCCGAGGTGCTGCGCGACGTGGCGCGGACCTTCGCCGGGGCCAAGGCGGGGATGATCTTCTGGGGCATGGGGGTGAGCCAGCACATCCACGGCACCGACAATTCGCGCTGCCTGATCAGCCTCGCGCTGATGACCGGCCATGTCGGCCGCCCCGGCACCGGGCTGCACCCCCTGCGCGGGCAGAACAACGTGCAGGGCGCCTCGGACGCGGGCCTCATCCCGATGTTCCTGCCCGACTACCAGCCCGTCGGCGACGACGGCGTGCGCTCGGCCTTCACCGAGGTCTGGGGCTCGGGCGATTTCAGCGCCGAGAAGGGGCTCACGGTGACAGAGATCATGGACGCGGTGCACGAGGGCGAGATCAAGGCGATGTATGTGCTGGGTGAAAACCCGGCGATGTCGGACCCGGATGTCGATCACGCGCGGGCGGCGCTCGCGAAGCTCGACCACCTCGTGGTGCAGGACATCTTCCTGACCGAGACGGCAAACTACGCCGACGTGATCCTCCCCGCCTCGGCCTTCGCCGAGAAATCCGGCACGGTGACCAACACCAACCGGCAGGTGCAGATGGGCCGCCCGGCGGTGACGCCGCCCGGAGACGCGCGCGAGGATTGGTGGATCGAGGTGGAACTGGCCAAGCGGCTGGGGCTGGGCTGGGACTACGAAAGCCCGGCGGAGGTCTTTGCCGAGATGAAGCGCAACATGGCCTCGCTCGACAACATCACCTGGGAGCGGCTGGCTCAGGAGAATGCGGTGACCTACCCGTCGCTCAGCGAAAACGATCCCGGGCAGGCCATTGTCTTTAGCGAGGGGTTCCCCCGGCCCGAAGGCCGCGCCAAATTCACCCCCGCCGCGATCGTGGCGCCGGATGACGCGCCGGACGACGCCTATCCGATGATCCTGACCACTGGGCGCCAGTTGGAACATTGGCACACCGGCTCGATGACCCGGCGCTCCAAGGTGCTAGATGGGCTGGAGCCGGAGGCGAATTGCTCGCTCCACCCCTCGACCCTGCGCCGTCTTGGTGTGACCCCGGGGGAGCATGTGCGGCTGTCGACCAAACGCGGCAGTATCGAGATCATGGCCCGTGCGGATCGCGCCGTGGCGCCCGACATGGTTTTCCTGCCCTTCGCTTATGTCGAAGCGGCGGCGAATATCCTGACAAATCCAGCGGTTGACCCCTATGGCAAGATCCCGGAGTTTAAGTTCTCTGCCGTTAAGGTGGAGGCGGCGAAAGGGGCCGTCGCCGCCGAGTAAGGAAAGTTTGGAAGAATGAAGATTGATGCCGCCCGTTTCTTGAAAGACCTGCATGATCTGCGCGCCATCGGCGCTGCGGGTGTGGGCAAGGGCGTGGTGCGCCCGGCCTATTCCGCCGCCGATGTGGAAGCGCGCGAATGGCTTGCTGGGCGGATGCGCGACGCGGGGCTGAAGGTCGAGGTCGACGCGATGGGCAACCTCTTTGGCTTGGCCGAGGAGCCGTCGATCCTGTTGGGGTCGCATTCCGACAGCCAGCCCGAAGGCGGCTGGCTTGATGGGGCCTTGGGCGTGATCGCCGCGCTTGAAGTCGCCCGGGCGGCGGGTGAGGCCGGAGGGCCTGCAGTCTCGGTCGTGTCCTTTCAGGACGAAGAGGGGCGCTTTGGCGTGACCACCGGTTCGACCGTCTGGTCCGGCGCGTTGGATCAGGCAAAGGCCGATGGCTTTACCGACGACGCCGGGGTCAGCTTGGCCGAGGCGCGCCGCGCGATGGCGGGTATGGTCACCGGCCCCGTCGATCCCGCGCAGTTCACCGGCTATATCGAGTTGCACATCGAACAGGGGCCGACACTGGATGACAGCGGTGAGCAGATCGGCGTCGTCTCTGACATCGTGGGCATCCGCGACATGAAAGTGACCTTCGAAGGCCAGCAGAACCACGCGGGCACCACGCCGATGGCGGTGCGGCGCGATGCTTTTCAGGCGGTGTCGGAGTTTAACAGTCTGCTGAACGACCGGCTGCGCAATGTGGTGACGCCCAGCACCGTCTGGACCATCGGCCATGTCAGCCTGCACCCCAATGCTTCGTCTATCGTGCCGGGCAAGGCCGTGTTCTCCATGCAATGGCGCGATGGCGACAGTGACCGTCTGGGGCGGATGGAGAAGGTCATCCGAGAGACCGCCGAAGAGGTGGCCCAGACACGCGGGATGGACCTGAGCTTTGGCCCGATGCTGGGGCTGGAGCCGGTTGCCATGGACGCGCGGCTGCGCGATGCGCTGGCGGAGGCGGCTGAAGCCGTGGCCCCCGGCAAATGGCGCAGGATGCCCTCTGGTGCTTTGCATGACGCGACCAATGTGGCGCGATTGATGCCGGTGGCGATGCTTTTTGCCCCTTCGATCAACGGCATCAGCCATGCCTTCGAAGAAGACACGGATGAGGCCGATTTGGTCGCGGCAGTCGAGGTGTTGGGGCGGGCGGTGGTGGCGCTCTAAACGCGCTCAGTCCCAGTCCACGTCGCCGAGGAAGATATAACCCGCGCCGTAGATCGTCTTGATCAACTGCGGGTTCTTCGGGTCTTCGCCCAGTTTCGTGCGCAGCCGCGAGATGCGCACGTCCATCGCCCGGTCAAAACTTTCCGAGGCGACACCGCCGAGGCTTTCTTGCATCTGCGCGCGGCTAATCAGCCGTTTCGGGGCGTCGAGGAAGAGCCGCAGCACCTCACCCTCGGCATGGGAGAAGGTGACCTCGGCGCCCGTGGCATCCTGTAGCACATAACGGTCGAAATGCGCGGTCCAGCCGTTGAACCGCGCCGTGGTGCCGGCCTGCGGCGTCGGCTTGGCGCTGCGCAGGCGGGCACGGATGCGGGCCACGACCTCGGCCGGGTCGAAGGGTTTGATGATGTAGTCGTCGGCCCCCAACTCCAGCCCCGTGACCCGGTCCTGCACCTGCGCGCGGCCCGAGATGATGATCACGATGGCGCCCTGCTCAAGCGCCAGACGGTGCACCAGCGTCAGCCCGTCGGTGTCGGGCAGCGACAGATCGACAAGGCAGACATCGGGCGTATGACTGGCCAATGCGGCCTCAAAGGCCCGCGCGCGGCCAAAGCTGAGCGTGTCGAAGCCCGCTTCCTGCAACGTGTCCGACAGCATCTGCCGGATTTCGGGTTCGTCATCCAGAATGGTGACCAGCGGGCGCGGGGCGGTATCACGGCTCATGGGTCGGTGGCTTTCAATGGGGCGATCAAGGCTTGCAGATCGTTTTTTTCAAAGGGTTTGCGCAGCACCGGCGCGAGGGTCTGCGCCTCAACGAAAAGCGGGTGATCGGGGGGCAGGGAGGTCATCAGCAAGAGCGGCAAGCTGCTGCCGACACGGCGGGCAAGGTCGATCCCGGTGCCCTCGCCCGAAAGCTGAATGTCCGACAGCACCAGCGCGATGTCAGGCAGATCGGCGATGAGGGCGGTGGCCTCATCCGCGCTGGTGGCCTCGATCACCGAATGGCCCTGATCCATGAGCATGTCGCGCACGACGGCGCGGATATCGGTGGTGTCCTCGACCAGCAGCACCAGCCCGGTGGTGGCGGGCACGGCGACGCGGTATGGCAGGCGCAGGCTGATCTGCGCGCCGCCCTCGGGCGCATTGCTCAACCGCAGATCGCCGCCTGAGGATTTGGTCATGTCATAGACCATCGACAGGCCCAGCCCTGACCCCTCGCTGCCCTTGGTGGTAAAGAACGGCTCGACCCCGCGTTCCAGAGCCGAGGGCGCAAAGCCCGGCCCGGTGTCGTGGATCACCCATTCGATCCATGTGTTATGCACCAGCCTTTGGGTCAGCGTGATGGTCCCATGTGCGCCACAGGCATCGCGGGCGTTGAGGATGAGGTTCAACAGCGCATCCTGCACCCGCCCTTTGTCGATCAGCACCGACCCTTCGGGCGCGTCATTGCGCACTATGAGCGCACATTTCGGCGGCAGCGTGGGGGCGGCGAGGGTCGAAAGCTCACTCAGCAGGTCGGCGAGGTCGGTGGCGGCAGGGCGCAGGGCGCGGGGTTCGGTCACATCGGCGATGGAACTCAGCAGCGTGCCGCCGCGCCGCGCGGCGGCCAAGGTGCCTTCGACCAATTCGCCCGCTTGCGGTGGCATGTCGGGCAGGCGGGCGAGTTTTGACTGCATCCCGAGGATGATCGTCAAAAGGTTCGAGAAGTCATGCGCGAGGCCTGAGATCATCCGCGAGGCCAACTCGCGTTTCAGCGTCTGTTGCAGGGCGACACGGGTCTGGGTCTCTTCGGTGATGTCCATAGACAGGATATAGACCCCGCCGCTCCCATCGGGGGTAAAGGCACCGCGGATGCGGCGGGCGGATTCGTCATGGGTGAATTCGATCACCGCCGGGCTGCCCGCATAGGCTTGGGTCAGCGCGGGCTTGATCCGCGCATAGGCCGCCGCCCCAAGCGCGTCACTGATATGCAGCCCGTAGATGTTGCTGGGCCGCCCCGGCATCACGCTGCTAAGGCGGCGGTTGGAGTAGATGTAATGTCCGCTCGCGTCGACATGGGCGATATGGGCGGGCATCATCTCGGTCGTCAGCCGGGTGCGTGCCTCGCTTTCGGTGACCTGTCGTTTGGCCTCCTCCAGCGCTGTGATCGTCGCCTCCAACTGGCGGTTCGTGGCGGCCAGTTGTTCGGCATGGGACAGCAGTTGATCGCTCAGCGCGTCTGAGCGTGCGCGCAACAGCGCCTCTTGCCGCTTGGTGTTGGTGATGTCGGTATAGACGGTGACCCAGCCGCCCTGCGGCAGGGGTGAGCCTTCGACGCTGATGGTGCGCCCGTTCGAGCGGGTCCGCTCCATATAATGCGGCACGAAGGCGCGGGCCTGTTCCACCCGTTCGGCGACGAAAGCGTCGACATCCCCCACCTCGCCATATTCGCCGGTGCCAGCCAGATGGCGGATCGTATCCTCAAAGGGCGCGCCGGGGGTCACCAGCCGGTCGGGCAGGTCGAACATGGATTGAAACGGGGCGTTGCAGACCGCGAGACGCAGGTCGCTGTCATAGATGGTCAGCGCCTGAGCGATCAGGTTTAGACCGGCATTGGTCAGCGCTTTGGTTTGGTCGTCGGTGATCTGCATCGGCATCCTTTCGCATAGGGCTAGCACCGCGCGGGCGAAAGGCAAAGAGCCGCGCGTAAATCGCGCTTGACCTTCTTGCGCTGGAGGCCCCGAGAAGCGCGCCGAATGGAAACCGGAAAGGCAGAGCATGAACAAGAAAATCGGAGCAGGCGCAGCGGCGGCGCTGGTCTTGGGAGGCGGGTATATTTGGTGGCAGGCCGAAGAGGCCCCGGCCCCCGCTGCCAGCGGCGCGGCCATGGTGAAGGTCACCGTGCCGGAGAGCCTGAGCGGCCCCGCGCAGATTGGCGCGCGGGCATTCAAAGCGAAATGCGCCGCCTGCCACGGGGGCAACGCCGCTGGGCGCGAGGGGGTTGGTCCGCCGCTGATCCACAAGATCTATGAGCCCAGCCACCACGGCGACGCATCCTTCATGGTCGCGGCCACCAATGGCGTGCGCCAGCATCACTGGTCTTTCGGCAATATGTCCCCGGTCGAAGGGATTACCCCGGCAGAGGTGAAATCAATCGTGAGCTATGTGCGCGAGGTGCAGCGCGCCAATGGGATCGACTAGCGAAAATGGCGCGCGGAGGGGC
The DNA here is from genome assembly GCF_043557225.1 of Sulfitobacter sp. 1A13496. Lineage (NCBI taxonomy): Bacteria > Pseudomonadati > Pseudomonadota > Alphaproteobacteria > Rhodobacterales > Roseobacteraceae > Sulfitobacter > Sulfitobacter sp. 1A13496. The sequence continues at coordinate 337,549 of NZ_JBIFFP010000004.1, forward strand.
TGTAACAATTCGTTAGAATTCGGAAAAGATCAGGAAAAAGTTGACCTCCACAAAAAAGAGAACGTCACTTGTGGGATCATAGAATCGCACAAGCGATCGAACCCGCCGGGGAGGGCGGGCATGGGAGGAAGACAATTTGGCCAAGCCGCTGACGCGTGCCGACGGACCTCAGTCCGTGCCGGCGCTGTTGCACCGCAACGCAAGTGAATTCGCAAACGCCCCCGCTTACCGGGAGAAGGAATACGGGATCTGGCAAAGCTGGACCTGGTCGCAGACCCGCGACGAGGTCGAGGCGCTGGCGCTCGGGTTTCTGGAGTTGGGCCTGAACGAGGGCGATTTCGTCGCTATCATTGGGCGCAACCGTCCCTACCTTTATTGGGCGATGATGGCCGCGCAAATGGCCGGCGCCGTGCCGGTGCCGCTGTACCAAGACGCCAATGCCGAAGAGATGGCCTATGTCATGGGCCACTGCGGCGCGCGTCTGGCCGTGGTCGGCGATCAGGAGCAGGTCGACAAGATCATCGAAGTGCAGGACCAGCTGCCCGACTTCGAGCGAATGATCTACCTCGACCCCCGCGGGCTGCGTAAATACGACCATTCCAAGCTGGATCAATACACCGCCGTGCAGGAGATGGGCCGCGCTAACCGCGAGAAGCACATTGCCGAGCTTGAGGCGCGTCAGGCCAAGTTGAACTACGATTCCACCGGCGTGATGCTCTATACCTCGGGCACCACCGGAAAGCCCAAGGGCGTGGTGCTGTCCAACCGCAACGTGATCGAGACCGCGAAGTCTTCGTCGGAGTTCGACAACCTCAAACGCACCGACGAGATCCTCGCCTATCTGCCGATGGCTTGGGTGGGGGATTTCATCTTCTCCGTGGGCCAAGCGCTCTGGACCGGGTTCTGCACCAATTGCCCCGAAAGCGCCGACACGATGCATGTCGACCTGCGCGAGATCGGGCCGACCTATTACTTCGCCCCGCCGCGTGTCTTCGAGACGCAGCTGACCTCCGTCATGATCCGCATGGAGGACGCGAGCCGGTTCAAGAAATGGCTTTTTGACACTTTCATGGCCCATGCCCGCAAGGTCGGTCCCGCTATTCTGGACGGCAAGAAAGTGTCCGCTTGGGACCGCGCGAAATACGCGTTGGGCGAGTTGATGATCTATGGCCCGCTGAAGAACACCCTCGGCTTTAGCCGCGTGCGCGTGGGCTATACCGCCGGTGAGGCGATCGGGCCTGAAATCTTCGATTTCTACCGCTCGCTCGGCATCAACCTGAAGCAGCTCTACGGCCAGACCGAGGCGACGGTGTTCATCACCGCGCAGCCCGATGGCGAGGTGCGCAGCGATACCGTGGGCGTGACCTGTCCCGGGGTGGAGTTGAAGATCGCCGACAATGGCGAGGTTTTCTACCGTTCGCCGGGGGTTTTCGTGGAATACTACAAGAATCCCGAAAGCACCGCCGACACCAAAGACCCGGAAGGCTGGGTCGCCACCGGCGACGCGGGCTTCATCGAGGAAGGCTCGGGCCATCTGCGCATCATCGACCGCGCCAAGGACGTGGGCCAGATGGCCGACGGCAGCCTCTTCGCGCCGAAATATGTGGAGAACAAGCTCAAGTTCTTCCCCAACATCCTTGAGGCCGTGGTCTTCGGCAACCAGCGCACCGAATGCACCGCCTTCATCAACATCGACCTGACGGCGGTGGGCAACTGGGCCGAGCGCAACAACATCGGCTACGCCTCTTACCAAGAACTGGCACGGCATCCGCAGGTGATGGACACGATCCAGTCTCATGTGGAGGAGGTGAACCGTTCGGTCGCCGAGGACGAGATGCTCTCGGTCTGTCAGGTGCATCGTTTCGTGGTGCTGCACAAAGAACTCGACGCCGACGATGGCGAGCTGACCCGCACCCGCAAGGTGCGCCGCAAGATCATCGAAGAGAAATACGCCGATATCATCGCCGCCCTCTATGACGGGTCCGACAAGGTCAGCACCGAGACGGAAGTGACCTATGAGGACGGGCGCAAGGGCTCGATCAAGGCGACGCTTGAGATCCGCGACGCCGCGGTGCAGCCGGTCAGCCGCCGGATGGCAGCGGAATGAGCGCGGCCAGCGCCGGACAGGCGGGAACTATGGAAAGGGACAGCGTGAAAGATCAGGCTGACAGCTATGTCACCGACGACGGCCGCACCATCGGCCCGACGGTGATGGAGATGAAGAACATCACCCTGCGCTTCGGCGGTGTGGAGGCGATCAAGGATATTTCCTTCGACATCCGCGAGGGCGAAATCCGTGCGATCATCGGGCCGAACGGGGCGGGCAAGTCCTCGATGCTCAACGTGATCAGCGGCTTCTATGTCCCGCAGGAGGGCGAGGTCTGGTACAAGGGTGCCAAGCGGCCCCCGATGAAACCCTATCAGGTGGCCCAGCAGGGCATCGCCCGGACCTTCCAGAACATCGCGCTGTTCGAGGGCATGTCGGTGCTCGACAACGTGATGACGGGGCGTCTGACGCAGATGAAGACCGGGATGCTGGCGCAGTCCTTCTGGAAAGGCGCAGCCGAGCGCGAAGAGATCGAGAACCGCGAGATCGCCGAGAAGGTCATCGACTTTCTGGAGATTCAGGCGATCCGCAAGACACCGGTGGCGCGTCTGCCCTACGGTCTGAAGAAACGGGTCGAACTGGCCCGCGCGCTGGCCGCCGAGCCGACGATCCTGCTGCTGGACGAGCCGATGGCGGGCATGAACGTCGAAGAGAAAGAGGACATGAGCCGCTTCATCCTCGACGTGAACGACGAGTTCGGCACCACCATCGCGCTGATCGAACACGACATGGGCGTGGTCATGGACCTGTCCGACCGCGTGGTCGTGATGGATTACGGCCGCAAGATCGGCGACGGCTCGCCCGACGAGGTGCGCAACAACCAAGAGGTGATCGACGCCTATCTGGGGGTGGCCCATGACTGAGGCCCGTTTGATCACCCGCAACGACACTGCCGTTCTGACTTTGGGGAGGGCCAATGATGCCTGAGCAACTGGCGTTTACGATCGAGGTCTTTCTCAACGGGCTGATGGCCGGGGTGCTTTACGCGCTCGTGGCGCTTGGCTTCGTGTTGATCTACAAGGCTTCGGGCATCTTCAACTACGCGCAAGGCGTCATGGCGCTTTTTGCCGCGCTGACGCTGGTGGGGATCATGGAAGGGCAGGTGCCTTTCGGCCATCTGATCAACGCGATCCTTGGCACCGAGGTGCATCACTTCGGCTGGCACATTCCGGCGTTCCTTGCCATCGTGCTGACCATGGTCGTGATGATCGTGCTGGCCTATTGCGTGCAGCGCTTTGTCTTTCGCTACCTCGTGGGGCAAGAGCCGATCATCCTTTTCATGGCGACCATCGGTCTGGCCTATTTCCTCGAAGGGGTGGGCGACCTGATGTGGGGGTCCGAGATCAAGACGCTCGATGTCGGTCTGCCGCAGGGCATCAACGTTTGGATCGACGAATTCACCTATAACGCCACCGGCTACGGCTTTTTCATCGACAACCTCGATATCGTGGCCTCCATCGTCGCGGCGGTGCTCGTGATCGGGCTGGTGATGTTCGCGCAATACACCAAGCAGGGCCGCGCCATGCGCGCCGTGGCGGACGACCATCAGGCCGCGCTTTCGGTCGGTGTCTCGCTGAACTTCATCTGGATCCTCGTCTGGTCGCTCGCGGGTTTCGTGGCGCTGGTCGCGGGGATCATGTGGGGTGCCAAGTCGGGCGTGCAGTTCTCGCTCTCGCTCATCGCGCTGAAGGCGCTGCCGGTGCTGATGCTGGGCGGCTTCACCTCGATCCCCGGTGCCATCGTCGGCGGTCTGATCATCGGCGTGGGCGAGAAGCTTTTCGAGTTCCTCATCGGCGCCCCCTTCCTTGGCGGCGCGACCGAGAACTGGTTCGCCTACATGCTGGCGCTGGTCTTCCTTGTCTTCCGCCCGCAGGGCCTCTTCGGGGAGAAGATCATTGAACGGGTTTGATAACGGCTTGGTGCGCGGCGCGCGCGCACCCTATCGCACGGCATTGCAGGCAAACGCAGTGCAAATGACTACCGCAGAAGGGAAAGCAGTCTAATGTTCTATCGTGAAGCGGGCGATTTCAACACATCCTACGCCCAGGACCAGCAGACCTTCCCGATCCGGTTCGACCGGTACCGCTACTATCTGGTGCTGTTCATCGCGGTCTTCGTCGTGCCCTTCGTGGTCAACGATTACTGGGTGAACTCGCTGTTCCTGCCCTTCCTGATCTACGCCATCGCGGCGATCGGGCTGAACATCCTCGTGGGCTATTGCGGGCAGGTGAGCCTCGGCACCGGGGGCTTCATGGCGGTGGGGGCTTACGCCTGCTACAAGCTGATGACGGCCATGCCCGAGGTCAGCATGTTCATCCACATCCTGCTGGCGGGCGGCATCACCGCCGCGGTCGGTGCGCTCTTCGGCCTGCCGTCTTTGCGGATCAAGGGGTTCTACCTTGCCGTGGCCACGCTGGCGGCGCAGTTCTTCCTCGTGTGGCTGTTCAACCGGGTGCCGTGGTTCTATAACTACTCCGCCTCGGGCCAGATCAGCGCGCCCGAACGGGACACCTTCGGTATCCTGATCACCGGCCCCAATACCGAGGCTTGGGCGACCTATATGTTCTGCCTGATCTTCACTGTGGGCTCGGCCCTGGTGGCGCGCAACCTGACGCGCGGCTCGGTAGGCCGCAAGTGGATGGCCATCCGCGACATGGACATCGCCGCCGAGATCATCGGGGTGAACCCGCTACGCGCCAAGCTCACGGCCTTTGCGGTCAGCTCCTTCTTCATCGGCATCTCCGGCGCGCTCTTCTTCTCGATCTACCTCGGCGCGGTCGAAGTGGGCGAAGCCTTTGGCATCAACAAATCGTTCCTCGTGCTCTTCATGATCATCATCGGCGGCTTGGGCAGCATCTTTGGCAGCTTCGCCGGGGCGGCGTTCCTTGTACTGTTGCCTGTCTTGCTCAAGATCGTCGGCGTGGACTGGCTGGGCTGGCCCACGGATATCGTGGCGCACCTGCAGTTGGTGATCGTGGGCGGGCTGATCGTGGTCTTCCTGATCGCAGAGCCGCACGGGCTGGCGCAGCTGTGGCGCGTGGCCAAGGAAAAACTGAGATTGTGGCCCTTCCCGCACTAAGCGGGAGCCATGAAAAGCGAGGCCGGAGGGAGGAAACCCGGCCCAAACACCCAAGTCGGACAATCCAAGGGAGGAAACACCGATGAAATACAAACTGGGAACACTGGCCGTAGCTGGCCTGATGGCCGCAAGCCCCGTGATGGCGGACCTTGTCTTTCCGTCGCTGAGCTATCGCACCGGGCCCTATGCCGCGGGCGGCATCCCCTTCGCCGACGGCTATGCCGATTACTTCACCCTGCTCAATGAGCGTGACGGCGGCATCGGTGGCGAGCCCATCCGCGTCCCGGAATGCGAGACCGCCTATAACACCGAGAAGGGCGTGGAATGCTACGAATCCACCAAGGGTGAAGGCGCGTTGGTGTACCAGCCGCTCTCGACCGGCATCACCTACCAGTTGATCCCCAAAGTCACCGCCGATGACATCTCGATGCTGACCTCCGGTTTGGGCCGCACCTCGGCCAAGAACGGTGATGTCTTCAGCCATGTGTTCAACTTTCCGGCGAACTATTGGGATGGCGCCTCGGTCGCGGTGAAACACATCATGGAGCAGGAGGGCGGCAGCCTTGAGGGCAAGAAGATCGCGCTGGTCTACCACAACTCCGCCTATGGCAAGGAGCCGATCCGCACCCTACAGGAACTGAGCAAGAAACATGGTTTCGAGCTGAAGGAAGTGCCCGTTGACCACCCCGGTCAGGAGCAGAAGTCCCAGTGGCTGCAAATCCGCCGTGACAAGCCCGACTATGTGATCATGTACGGTTGGGGCGTGATGAACCAGGTTGCCGTTCAGGAAGCCGCCAACATCCGCTTCCCGATGGACAAGTTCATCGGCATCTGGTGGTCCGGCTCCGAGAACGACGTGCTGGCCGCGGGCGCCAAGGCCGATGGCTACAAGGCGCTGACCTTCCACAACGTCGGTTCCGATTACCCGCTCTATGACGACCTTCAGAAATACGTTGTCGACGCGGGCAAGGCCGCGGGCGCAGGCGATCAGGTCGGCTCAGTCCTCTACAACCGTGGCATCTACGCCGCGATGCTGGTGGCCGAGGCCGCGCGCACCGCGCAGGAAATCCACGGCGTGACCGACATCACCAGCGGCCAGATGCGCGACGGGATGGAGCAGCTTGAGATCACCGAAGAGAAGATGGCGGCGCTTGGCCTGCCGGACTTCGGCCCCGAGTTCTCCGTCTCCTGCGAGAACCACGGCGGCGAAGGCTTCGTGGCCGTGACGCAGTGGGATGCCGAGGCCAAGGAATGGAACCTCGTGTCGGACTTCATGCAGTCCGACCAAGACGTGATCCAGCCGCTGATCGATGCCGACAGCTCGGCCTATGCCGAGGAAAACGCCATCGAGGGCAACTGCTAAGAACCCTGCTCCCGGCCACCTTGCGGGTGGCCGGGGACATCTTCGAACCCCAAGAAAGGTCATGCCCATGCTGGATGCCGCCAACACCAATGACGTCGCAGTCGACAACCTGCTCGAGGTCAACAATATCGAGGTGATCTACAACCACGTCATCCTCGTGCTGAAGGGCGTCAGCCTGAACGTGCCCAAGGGCGGCATCACCGCGCTTCTGGGCGGCAATGGCGCGGGCAAGACAACAACGCTCAAGGCGATCTCGGGCCTGCTGGCCTCGGAACGTGGCGAGGTCACCAAGGGCTCGATCAAGTACCGCGGCGGCGCGATCCAGCATCAAGACCCCGCCGAGATCGTGAAACAGGGGGTCGTGCAGGTCATGGAAGGCCGGCACTGCTTTGAACACCTCACCATCGAGGAAAACCTGCTCACTGGCGCTTACACGCGCAGCGACGGCAATGCCGCGATCCAGCAGGACCTTGAGATGGTCTATAATTATTTCCCCCGCCTGAAGGAGCGCCGCCGTTCGCAGGCTGGCTATACCTCGGGCGGCGAGCAGCAGATGTGCGCCATCGGCCGCGCGCTGATGTCGCGGCCCGAGACGATCCTTCTGGACGAGCCATCGATGGGTCTGGCCCCGCAGCTGGTGGAGCAGATCTTCGAGATCGTGAAATCGGTGAACGAACAGGAGGGCGTGACCTTCCTGCTGGCCGAGCAGAACACCAACGTCGCCCTGCGTTTCGCCCACTACGGCTACATCCTCGAATCGGGGCGCGTGGTGATGGACGGTCCCGCCAAGGACCTGCGCGAAAACCAGGACGTGAAGGAATTCTACCTCGGCATGTCTGACGAAGGCCGCAAGAGCTTTCGCGACGTGCGCAGCTACCGCCGCCGGAAGCGCTGGCTGAGTTAACCGGCCCGCCCGGACCCGAAGGAAAGAACAAGACGAGACCTGAGCGGGCCTATGCCCTCTCCAGTGATGCCATAGCAGGAAAGTGACAGGGATGCTGACCAAGCCCCATTTCGACGATCTGGAAACCCGCAGCGCCGACCAACGGGCGGCCGATGTGGCGCAGGCTCTGCCGCAGCAGATCGCCCGCGCGCAGAGCTTGCCGGGCTATGGTGACACGCTAAAGGGGATTGATGCCGCGCAGATCACCTCCGCCGAAGCGCTGGCCGATCTGCCGGTTTTGCGCAAATCTGAACTGGGCAAGGCGCAGGCCGGCCAGCCGCCCTTCGGTGGCTTCACCACCAAGCCGGTGCATGACTTCTCCCATGTCTTCCAGTCGCCCGGTCCGATTTATGAGCCGTCGAGCAACGATCCCGACTGGTGGCGCATGGGGCGCTTTTTGCATGCGGCTGGGATCGGCGCGGGTGACGTGGTGCATAATTGCTTTGGCTACCATCTGACCCCCGCGGGCATGATTTTTGAGAGCGGCGCACGCGCCGTTGGCGCCACGGTGCTGCCCGCCGGGACCGGCCAGACCGAACTTCAGGTCACCGCCGCACGCGACGTGGGCTCCACCGCCTATGCCGGCACGCCGGATTACCTGAAGGTGATTCTCGAGAAGGCCGATGCCATGGGGGTGACGCTGAACATCACCAAGGCGGCGGTCGGCGGCGGGGCCCTGTTCCCCAGCCTGCGCGCCTTTTATCAGGAGCGCGGCATCACCTGCCTGCAATCCTATGCCACGGCCGATCTGGGCAATATCGCCTATGAAAGCCCCGCGATGGAGGGGCTCATTGTCGACGAACAGGTCATCGTCGAGATCGTCACCCCCGGCACCGGCATCCCGGTCGCCCCGGGCGAGGTGGGTGAGGTCGTGGTCACCACGCTCAACCCCGATTACCCGCTCATCCGCTTCGCCACCGGCGATCTCAGCGCCGTGCTGGAGGGTGAAAGCCCCTGCGGGCGCACGAATATGCGCATCAAGGGCTGGATGGGCCGCGCGGACCAGACCACTAAGATCAAGGGCATGTTCGTCCGGCCCGAGCAGGTGGCGGCGCTGGTCGCCCAGCACGACGAGATCGAGAAAGCCCGCGTCATCGCCAGCCGGGAAGGCGAGGCCGATGTCATGACGGTGCAGATCGAGACCGCCGGAGAGGACAAGGACGCCTATGCCCAATCCGTGGCCGATCTGCTCAAGCTCAAGGGCCGTGTCGAACTGGTCGCCCCCGGCAGCCTGCCCCGCGACGGGCTGGTGATCGAGGATACCCGCAGCTACGACTGAGGCGCGGCGTCGCGCCCTCTGGCATTTCCGAGTGAAATCGTCGAAATAGGGCGCATGACGCTGAACGCCGCCTCCACCGAGACGCCCCATCTGCGCCGCGCCCGCGACGGGCTGCGCGCGCTATCGGGCGTTGCCCTGACCGTGGCCCTCTTCTGCGCGCTGCCGATGCTGGCGGTGCTGATCGCCGCTCTGAGCGGCGGGACGGAGACAGTGCAGCACCTGATCGACACGGTGCTGGGCCGCTACACGGTGACGACGCTGCTTTTGGTGCTGCTGGTCTCTCTAGGCACCTTCGCCATCGGTGTGGGGGCCGCGTGGTTGGTCACGATGACGCGTTTTCCGGGGGCGAAACTTCTCGAAATCGCGCTGGTGCTGCCGCTGGCCTTCCCGGCCTATGTGTTGGCCTATGCCTATACCCATGTGCTGGACCATCCCGGCATCGTGCAGACGGTGCTGCGCGACGTCACCGGCTGGGGGCCGCGCGATTACTGGTTCCCCGAGATCCGCTCACTCGGCGGGGCGGCGGCGATGCTGGTGCTGGTGCTTTATCCCTATGTTTATCTGCTGGCGCGCGCCGCCTTTCTGCAGCAGAGCGGGACGACCTTTCTGGCCGCCCGCGCGCTCGGCTCCAGCGCATGGGCCGCGTTCTTCAAGGTCAGCCTGCCGCTGGCCCGTCCCGCGATTGCCGGGGGTGTGCTGCTGGCGGTGATGGAGACCATCGCCGATTTCGGCACCGTCGCCTATTTCGGCGTGCAGACCTTCGCCACCGGCATCTACACCAGTTGGTTTTCCATGTTCGACCGCGCGGCGGCGGCGCAATTGGCGCTTTGTCTGCTGAGTTTCGCGCTGCTGCTAGCGATGCTGGAACGGGCACAGCGCGGCAAGGCCAAGTATCACGACCCCGCGCGCCGGACCCAATCCGCCCCGCCGGCCGAGTTGAAGGGCTGGCAGGCCGCGGCGGCGATCGTGCTTTGCGGGGTGCCGGTGCTCTTCGGGGCGGTGCTGCCGGTGGTGATCCTCGTGACCATGGGGCTCAACAGTGAGCAAAGCCTGTTCAGCCCGCGCTACCTCGGTTTCATGCGCAATTCGGTGACGCTTGCGGGGGTCGCGGCGGTGCTGACGGTGCTGGCGGCGATCAGCGTGGGGTTCTACCGGCGGCTGCGCCCGGGACGGGGCTCGCAGGGTGCGGCCTATGTGGCGCGGCTTGGCTACGCGGTGCCGGGCGGGGTGATCGCGGTGGGTCTGCTGGTGCCTTTCGCGGCCTTCGACAATGCGCTCGACGCCTGGATGCGCGAGACCTTCGACATCTCTACCGGGCTTCTGATCACCGGGTCGATCTGGCTGCTGGTGCTGGCCTATCTGGTACGCTTCCTTGCCGCAGCGCTTGGCGCCTACGAGGGCGGGCAGTCCATGGTGCATGCCAATATGGACGCCGCTGCGCGCTCGCTGGGGCAGACGCCCCTGGGTACTTTGCGCCGGGTGCATCTGCCGATCCTCGCGCCGAGCCTGTTGACCGCGCTGTTGATCGTCTTCGTCGACGTGATGAAGGAGCTGCCCGCGACGCTGATCATGCGGCCGTTCAACTATGACACTTTGGCCGTGCAGGCGTATCGGTTGGCGAGCGACGAGCGGCTCAATGGGGCGGCGGTGCCGAGCTTGGTGATCGTGGCAATGGGGCTGTTGCCGGTGATCCTGATCTGCCGTCAGGTGGGGCGTCAGCGGTAGATAGCGAGGGCCAGCGCCTGCCCGTGGGGTGGCGATGCAGACGTGGCTTCGTGCCACTTTGTGGCTCAACCGTGATGTGCGTTCGCGAGGTTGCACTTAGCCTCACCAAATCGCCTCCCCGTGGGGACGGGCAGGCGATGGCCCGGCGCTTGCGGCTTGATTCCGGGCCGTCTGGCGATGAGGGGAGCGCCCTCCCTGGGGGGCGATCCTGCAGTCCATTTCGTGAATGACAGTCGCAAGAGACGGAAGGGTTGCGTTCCGAGGTGGCCTTGCAAAATCGCCCTCCGGGGGGAGGGAGGGCGATGCCCGTGGTTCCCACGGGCGGACGCTTGCGTGAGGCGCAGCGCAATAAAAAAGGCGGGCTCGAAAGCCCGCCTCCTGCGCGATGTCGCGCTGATTATTCCCAGCCGACCGAGTTAAAGATCTTCTGCGCGGTGCCGATGTTCTCGGCCACGTCCGACAGGTTCACGTCGTCGGCTTTGAACTCACCCAACTGCTTCACGCTGTCAGCCAGTTCCACGCCTTCCACGGTGGGGAATTCGTCGTTGCCTGCCGAGAAGTAGACCTGCGCCTGATCCGAGGCGAGATACTCAAGGAATTTCACCGCGTTCTCACGGTTCGGCGCGTTCTTGGCCACACCGCCGCCCGAGAGGTTCATATGCGCGCCGTTGCCTTCCTGATCCGGCCAGATCACGCCGATCTTGCCGATATCGGCGCTGACGCCATCGACATCGGTGCGGATCGCACGGGCGAAATAGTAGCTGTTGGAGACCGCGATGTCGCACTCACCGGAAACGATGCCGCGCAGCTGGTCGGTGTCGCCGCCCTGCGGTGCACGCGCCATGTTGTCGACCACGCCCTGCGCCCATTCGGTCGCGGCTTCTTCGCCCTCATGGGTCACGATGGAGGCCAGCAGGGTCTGGTTGTAGGTGTTGGTCGAGGACCGGATGCAGACCTGACCTTTGTACGCCGGATCGGCGAGGTCCATGTAGGTCTCGGGCGGGTTGTCCATTGTCTCTTTGTTGAAGAAGATGATCCGCGCGCGCTGCGACAGGCCGAACCACTGGTTGTCGTCGTCTTGCAGGTTGGAAGGGATGCGCTCTTCCAGCGTCTCGCTCTCGACGGCTTGCAGCAGGCCCAAGTCCTTGGCGCGCTTGAGGCGGCTTGTGTCCACGGTCAGCAGGACGTCGGCGGGGGAATTCGCGCCTTCGGCTTCCATACGCGCCAGCAGTTCGTCGGCCTTGCCTTCGATGCGGTTGATGGTGATGCCGGTCGCTTCGGTAAAGTCGGAGTAGAGCCGCTCATCGGTGTCGTAGTGACGCGAAGAGTAAAGGTTCAACTCGCCATCGGCCAGCGCAGGAAGGGCCAGCGCCATCAGCGCGGCGGCGGCAGTCGATGTTTTGCAGAAGGTCATATCAGGGTCCTGTTCCATTGGGATAACTTGACTGAAATAGTAAGAAACAGATTTCACCCTTTCCTGCAACCAATTCCGCCAGAATTGGTTGGAAAGCCCCCGGCCAAGCCGGGCCGCGGGGCTGCGTGGTCAGTCTTTGCTGCCGATCTTGTCTTGGGTCTTGGTGTCGAAATCGCTGGCGTCGTGACGCTCGTGCAGTTGCATCGACAGGTCATCGCCGAAGGCACGGTTGACCATCCGGCCCCGCGTCACGGCAGGGCGCGCGTCAATCGCCTCGGCCCAACGCATGACGTTCTTGTAAGAGGTCACATCGAGGAATTCCGCCGCGGAGTAGAGTCTGCCGAGGACCAGCTGCCCATACCAGCTCCAGATCGCCATATCGGCGATGGAGTATTCATCGGCGAAATACTCGTGTTCGGCCAGATGCTTGTCCATCACGTCAAGCTGACGCTTGGTCTCCATCGCGAAACGGTTGATGGGGTATTCGAACTTCTCGGGCGCATAGGCATAGAAATGGCCAAAACCACCGCCGAGGTAGGGCGCGCTGCCCATCTGCCAGAAGAGCCACGAGAGCGCCTCGGTCCGACGGGCGGGGTCTTGGGGCAGGAAGGCGCCGAATTTCTCGGCGAGATAGAGCAGGATCGCCCCCGATTCGAAGACCCGCTGCGGGGTCTCGCCGGAACGGTCCATCAGCGCGGGGATTTTCGAGTTGGGGTTCACCTCGACAAAGCCGGAGCCGAACTGATCGCCCTCGGAAATATCAATCAACCACGCGTCATATTCCGCCGCTTTGTGGCCCGCCGCCAGCAGTTCTTCGAACATCACCGTGACTTTGACCCCGTTGGGCGTGGCGAGGGAGTAAAGCTGGAAGGGGTGCTCTCCCACGGGCAGTTCCTTGTCATGGGTCGCACCGGCGATGGGCCGGTTGGTGCTGGCGAATTTGCCGCCGCTCTCTGATTCCCATTTCCAAACTTTGGGGGGCGTATATTCGGGCGTGTCCGACATGATGGTCTTCCTTGTTATTCAAGCCTGCCTTGAAGGTGGGGTTTTGAGCCGGGGTTGCAAGCAGTTATCCGCAACGAAAAAGGCCGCCCCCGGAAGGAGCGGCCTTTAATTCTACAAAGCTGCGAAGCTCAGCCCTGACGGGCTTTGAACCGGCGCTGCGTCTTGTTGATGACGTAAACGCGGCCTTTGCGACGCACAACACGGCAATCGCGATGCCGATTCTTGAGCGAGCGGAGCGAATTGCGAACCTTCATGGTCGTCTCCTCATGTCGTGGCGCGGGCCAGCGCCTGGGTTGCGGGCAACCCGCCAAGGGCGGGTCGATGAATAAATGGTGGGCGATACTGGGATCGAACCAGTGACCCCTTCGATGTCAACGAAGTGCTCTACCGCTGAGCTAATCACCCACTTTTCAGCGTTTCCGTATCGGCCCCAAAACTAAATGGGGCGCGAAATTTCGCGCCGTTGGGGTGCTATAAAAGGAGTCGGCGGCGGGATCAAGGGCTTTTGGCGCGGAATAAACACGCTATGTTCGACTTAGAGGAATTTATTATGCCGATGACCGCTTACGAAGTACTGCATCCGGACCGAAACCGCTCTTGCGTGGTCTTCGCATCGCCCCATTCGGGGCGGGATTATGCGGCGTCTTTCCTGCGGCGGTCGGTTCTGGACGAACATGCAATCCGTTCGTCCGAAGATGCCTTTGTTGATCTCTTGTTCGACTGCGCACCGCTGCATGGCGCTTCTTTTATCAAAGCCGGGGCCCCGCGGGCCTATATCGACCTCAATCGCGCGCCGGAGGAGTTGGACCCATCGGTCATCGAAGGCATTCCACGGCAGGGGCATAACCCGCGCGTGGCCTCGGGGCTGGGGGTGATTCCCCGCGTGGTAGCCAATGGCCGGGCGATTTATCGCGGCAAATTGACCCAAGAAGAGGCGCAGTTGCGAATCGACAGCTACTGGCGGCCCTATCACGCGAAATTGCAGGAATTGCTGGGCGGGGCGCACCGCCGTCATGGCCAAGCGGTTCTGGTCGATTGCCACTCCATGCCGCATGAGGCGATGGACGGCGTGGCCCGCGGTGGGATGCGTCGGCCCGATGTCGTGTTGGGTGACCGCTTTGGCGCGGCGGCGGGGGGCGAGGTGGTCGACCGGATCGAAGCGGCCTTCGTTGACGCGGGCTTCGTCGTGACGCGCAATTCGCCCTTCGCGGGGGCCTATATTACCCAAGCCTACGGCCGCCCGTCTCGCGGACAGCATGCGGTGCAAGTGGAAATCGACCGCGCGCTTTACATGAACGAGCGGTTGATTCGCCCCAATGGCGCTTTCGAGGCGGTACAGGCGGCGTTGCAACGTGTGGTGGCTGAGGTGGCGCAGATCGGGCAGGAGCGGCTTCCGCTCGCCGCGGAGTAGGCTCAGCGCAGCGCGCGGCCTTTGACGATGGCTTTTTCACCGAAACGGCTGCGAATGCTGTCGGCGGCGCGCTCGGCACGGCTGCGTTGTGCCGCACCGGGGTCGAGCAGATCGCCCGCCATATCGGCCCCCTCGGCGCCCGACAACTCGGAGAGGCCCACGCCGATCAGCCGGTACGCGCTTTGGTGATCAACCTGATCAAAGAGGGCACGGGCGGTGCGGTAAATCCGGTCGGCCAATTGGGTCGGGTCATGCAGCGACAGGCGGCGTGACAGCACAGTGTGATCAGCGCGTTTGAGCTTGAGCGTCACCACCCGGCCCGCCATCTCTTTCGCCTTGGCGCGGTCCGCCACCTTTTCCGCTAAACGCCAGATATGGCCGTCCAGAATCTCCGCATCGCCCGTATCGTCGGAGAATGTCGTTTCATTACTGATCGACTTCACCGGGCGGTGGCGCGAGACGCGGCGGGTGTCTTGGCCCCGTGCCAGATGCCACAGCCGGTCCCCCATGCTGCCAAAGCGCGCGATGAGGTCGGTCTGCTCCCACCGCAGAAGATCGGAAAAGCTGCGGATGCCGGCCTTCTCCAGCGCGGTCTGGGTGGCGGCACCGACGCCCCAGATCATGCCCACGGGTTTGTCGCGCAGAAAGTCCGCCGTTTCCCCCGCGCCGATGACGGAAAACCCATGCGGTTTGTCGAGGTCCGAGGCGACCTTGGCCAGAAACTTGTTGTGGCTTAGCCCGATGGAGCCGGTCAGCCCCAGTTCGGTTTTCATCCGCCGCACCAGCCGCGCCAGCATCATCGCCGGGGGCTGGCCGTGCAGCCGCGCCGTGCCGGTCATGTCGAGAAAGGCTTCGTCCAGCGACAGGGGCTCGATGGCCGGGGTCATCTCTTCCATCATGGCACGGATCGCGCGGGAGGCTTCGACATAGACCTCCATCCGCGGCTTGATGATCACGGCCTCGGGGCAAAGCTTGAGCGCCTGAAACATCGGCATGGCCGAGCGCACGCCCCGGATCCGCGCGACATAACAGGCGGTCGAGACGACCCCGCGCCGCCCGCCGCCGATGATGACGGGTTTGCCCGCGAGTTCGGGATTGTCGCGTTTTTCGACCGAGGCATAGAAGGCGTCGCAATCCATATGGGCGATGGAGAGGTCAAAGAGTTCCGGGTGGGACAGCACGCGCGGGCTGCCGCAGCGCGGACAGCGCCGCGACGGCGGGATTTCAGTCAGACAATCGCGACAGAGGGTAGCCATGGGTACACCGGGAGGGCAGGGTTCGGGCGACGATTCTAAACAGATCGCGAGGGATTGAACATGGTCTTTGATGGCGCCAAGCTCGCGCTCTACCTTGGGGAGAAGCTGGCCGTGATCCTGCGCGACGATCTGCCGGGGCTGCTCTTTGCCGATCACTGGGATTTGCCCGGCGGGGGCCGCGAGGGGGATGAGACCCCGCTGGCCTGCGCGCTGCGCGAATGCCGCGAAGAACTGGGGATCGTGGTGCCTGAAGATGCCGTGATCTGGGAGGGCAGCTTTGACGAGGGCGGGCGGATCAAATGGTTCTTCGTCGCGCGCCTGCCCGCCAAGGCGGAGGCCCAGATTGTCTTTGGCGACGAGGGGCAGCGCTGGCGCTTGATGACCGTGGCGGAGTTTCTCAACCATCCCCGCGCGGTGCCCGCCTTTCAGGACCGCTTGCGGGTCTATCTTGCAGAGCACGCGAACGGGGGGATGTAGGGCAAATAAAGGCCCCCCGCCTGCGTGAGCGGGGGGAGGTGACGAACATCAGGAAGAACCAGTTCGTCGGGGAGTATCACCTGAGTTCAACATAACATATGGGGCGGTTTTCGCCTAACGTTGATGAAAGTGCTCGTGGCGCATCCCGGCGCGCTGTGGTCGATTTGCTACAGGCGGGGACGAGCCCGTTGTTAACCTTCGGAAATTTCCTGAAGCACGGCGCGGGCGGCGGCGGCGGGGTCTTCGGCCTGCCAGATCGGGCGGCCTACCACGATGTGATCGGCCCCGTCCGTGATGGCCTGCCCCGGAGTGGCGACGCGTTTCTGGTCGCCCAATGCCGCCCCTTGGGGGCGCACGCCGGGGGTGACGATCAGCTTGCCGCGCGCTTCGGGCAGGGCGCGGATCGCGGCGGCTTCTTGGGGAGAGGCGATGACCCCATCCGCGCCCGCGTCCAGCGCCCGGCCTGCGCGGGTCAGCACCAGATCGCCCAGATCGCCCGGCTGGATCAGCGCGGCGTCAAGATCGGCGCGGTCCAGCGAGGTGAGGATGGTGACGGCGAGGATTTTCATATCGGTGCCCGCGGCCCCCTGTTTCGCCGCAGCAACCACATGCGGGTCGCCGTGGACGGTCAGAAAATCCAGATCGAATTGCGCAAGGCCCCGCACCGCGGCCTCGACGGTGGCGCCGATGTCGAAGAGTTTCATATCAAGGAAGATGCGCTTGCCATGCTCTTGCTTCAATTCATTGGCCAAGGCCAAGCCGCCGCCAGTCAGCATGCCTAGACCAATTTTGTAAAAGCCCACGGCATCACCGAGCTTTTCGGCCAGTTCCAGCCCCGCGACCGCATGGGGAACATCAAGGGCGACAATCAGACGGTCATCAGACATGCGAGGGCTCCTGCCAAATTTCAAACGGCTCTGACCTACGCCGCGGCGCGGGGCAAGTCCATCATTCATGCGGGGAGGGCGCAAAAAAGAGGCCCGAACGCCGCTGAGCGGGTCCGGGCCAAGTGATCAGAGACTTAGCAGGCAGGCACTGGTCTCTGGTTTGCGGAACGCCACATCGGGACAGATGAGGTGGCGGCAGGTCCGCGGGCAGCCGCGCGGCAGGCAGGCGCCGCGCGGGAGGGGGTTAAGCCGCGTCGCGACCGGGGAGGTGCATGACCTCTTCCAGCCAACGCAGCGGGTCGAAGCTGCGGCGTCCGGCCCGCTGTGCGGGGACGTGGCGCAGAACTTCGGAACTCAGGCCACGCTTTTGTGCGTGGCGACGAAGTGCCTGACGGGACAGCCCGTCAGCGGCATCGTGGTATGACATGGTGATCGGGGCATCGATGGCGCAGGCGTAACGGCGCAGCTGCTCCCCGTCTTGGACGGTCACCAGCGCTTCGAAACACTGAGTGGCCGCATTATAGGTGACATCTGTCAACTGGATCGGGCGCGTCTGCATCGTTTCACCTCTTGCGTTCTTCTGAACCTTGGCAGGCTGCTTTGTCCTGCTTTCCTCTGCTGGGTAAACGCGAGAGGTGGCAAAATGGTTTCATTATGGTTACAGCTTCTGTGGATAAAGGTTAACAATGTATTTATATCAGTAACATAGGGATGTATTTTATGTCTCAAAGTTGCCGTATTTTTGCCTTATTGGCTGATTTTTTCCTATTGGCGGCGCCGCTCTCGGCGGTATTTTGCATCTGGATGGTCTTGAACCGGCAACACCGCTTCCCAAATTGATACCGAGGCTCAGACCGCCGCGTGCCACATATCGGGCGCGGCATTTTGGAGCGCTTGTAGAAAAGGAGAGACCCATGGACTTGAGTAAGTTCACGGAAAGATCGCGCGGCTTCATTCAGGCGGCGCAAACCATTGCAACACGGGAAAGCCACCAACGGTTGGCCCCGGAACATGTCCTCAAAGCACTGTTGGACGACGACCAAGGACTTGCGCGGAATCTGATCGCCGCGTCGGGTGGCGACGGTGCGCGCGTGGTGCAGGCGCTTGACCTGGCGCTTGGCAAGATCCCGAAAGTCACCGGCGATGCGGGGCAGGTCTATCTGGACGGCACCACCGCCAAGGTGCTGGCCGAGGCCGAAGCGATTGCCAAGAAAGCAGGCGATAGTTTCGTCACTGTCGAGCGCATTCTGACCGCGCTATGCATGGTAAAATCGGGCGCAAAGACGGCGCTGGAAGCGGGGCAGGTGACCGCCCAAAGGCTGAACGCCGCCATCAATGATGTGCGCAAGGGCCGCAAGGCCGACAGCGCCACCGCCGAAGACAACTATGAGGCGTTGGAGAAATACAGCCTCGACCTGACCGCGCGGGCCGAAGAGGGCAAGATCGACCCGATCATTGGCCGGGACGAAGAGATCCGCCGTGCCATGCAGGTATTGAGCCGCCGCACCAAGAACAACCCTGTGCTGATCGGTGAGCCGGGCGTCGGTAAGACCGCCATCGCCGAAGGCTTGGCGCTGCGCATCGTGCATGGTGACGTGCCTGAGAGCTTGCGCAACAAGCGTCTGCTCGCGCTCGACATGGGGGCGCTGATCGCTGGCGCGAAATACCGTGGTGAGTTCGAAGAGCGTTTGAAGGCCGTGCTAACCGAGGTGACCGAAGCCGCGGGCGAGGTGATCCTCTTTATCGACGAGATGCACACGCTGGTCGGTGCCGGTAAGGCCGATGGCGCGATGGATGCGTCGAACCTGCTGAAGCCTGCGCTGGCGCGGGGGGAATTGCACTGTGTCGGTGCCACCACCCTCGAAGAGTACCGCAAATATGTCGAGAAGGACGCGGCACTTGCGCGGCGGTTCCAGCCGGTGATCGTGCAGGAGCCGACGGTGGAAGACACTGTCTCGATCCTGCGCGGTATTAAAGAGAAGTACGAGCTGCACCACGGCGTGCGCATCAGCGACACCGCGCTGGTCGCGGCGGCGACGCTGAGCCATCGCTATATCACCGACCGTTTCCTGCCCGACAAGGCGATTGACCTGATGGACGAGGCGGCAAGCCGCCTGCGGATGGAGGTCGACAGCAAGCCTGAAGAACTGGATGCGCTGGACCGTCAGATCCTGCAACTTCAGATCGAAGCGGAAGCGCTGAAGAAGGAAGACGATGCCGCGTCCAAGGATCGGCTGGAGGCTTTGCAAAAAGACCTCAGCGATCTGCAAGATCGCAGTGCCGAGATGACAGCGCAGTGGCAGGCCGAGCGTGACAAGCTGGCCGGGGCGCGTGACATCAAGGAGAAGCTCGACCAAGCGCGGGCCGAACTCGACATCGCGAAACGCGAAGGCAACCTCGCGCGCGCGGGCGAGCTATCTTATGGCGTGATCCCGCAGTTGGAACGCGACCTTGAAGCCGCCGAGGGCCGTGAGGATGACATGATGGTCGAAGAGGCCGTGCGCCCGGACCAGATCGCCTCCGTCGTCGAGCGTTGGACAGGCATCCCGGCGGGCAAGATGCTCGAAGGTGAACGCGACAAGCTGCTGCGGATGGAAGAGCAGTTGCATGATCGGGTGATCGGGCAGAACGCCGCCGTGAAGGCCGTGGCCAATGCCGTGCGCCGCGCGCGTGCGGGGCTCAACGATGAGAACCGCCCCTTGGGCAGCTTCCTCTTCCTCGGGCCGACCGGTGTGGGCAAGACCGAGCTGACCAAGGCCGTGGCCGAGTTCCTCTTTGACGATGACAATGCGATGGTGCGCATCGACATGTCGGAGTTCATGGAGAAACATGCCGCGGCCCGTCTGATCGGCGCGCCTCCGGGCTACGTCGGTTATGACGAAGGTGGTGTGCTGACCGAAGCGGTGCGACGTCGGCCCTATCAGGTCGTGCTCTTCGATGAGGTCGAAAAGGCGCATCCCGATGTCTTCAACGTGCTCTTGCAGGTGCTCGACGATGGTGTGCTGACAGATGGTCAGGGCCGCACGGTCGACTTCAAACAGACGTTGATCGTGCTGACCTCCAACCTCGGGGCGCAGGCACTGAGCCAACTGCCCGAGGGCGGCGATATGGCGGCGGCCAAGCGTGACGTGATGGATGCGGTCCGGGCGCATTTCCGGCCGGAGTTCCTGAACCGTCTGGACGAGACGATCATCTTTGACCGTCTGGGCCGCAAGGACATGGACGGGATCGTCGATATCCAGATGGCACGGCTGCTCAAGCGACTTGCGGGGCGGAAGATCACACTCGATCTCGACGCCGCCGCGCGAAAATGGCTGGCGGATGAGGGCTATGACCCGGTCTTCGGGGCGCGTCCTTTGAAGCGGGTGATCCAGCGTACTGTGCAGGACCCGCTGGCCGAGATGCTCTTGGCCGGGGATGTGAAGGATGGGGATACTGTCACCGTCCGCGCCGGGGCCGATGGCTTGATCATCGGCGATCAGGTAGCCGCGTCGAACCGGCCTAAGCCGGATGACGCTACGGTGCACTAAACCTTAATAGATGAAGAGAAGGGCCGGGTTTTCCGGCCCTTCTTGCGACCGGAGGCAGAAACCTTTCGCCCGGAGGCGCGCCGGGGCATCGCCCTCTCTTCCCCCGGATGGCGATTTTGTGAGATTGCCTCATGTCGGGCCGCCTGCGGGCCATGCGGAGCCTACGCTCAAATTTAAGAACCTGACGCCCCCAGAAAGGGCGATGTCCTTTTCACTCTTCCCCGATCGCCTCTTTCACGATCTTGTCGAGCAGGCTCTGCACCTCTTGCATCGCGCCATCGGGAAAGGCGCGGTAGCCGATGGTCACCTCTTCACTCTCGGGCAGTTGCATGACGAAAATATCGTAGGGGCAAAAGCCGATGTTCATCACATCCGCCTCCATTACCTTGCGCGACAGCGCGGCCGAGCAAAAGCTGAACACCTCCGCGGCCTCGAACAGCACCACGTCAGAGCCGACATCGGCGCGGGTGCGGTCGAGCATCTCACCGACATGGCTGACGTTCTCGGGGATGAGCCCTTGGTTCAGGATCGCGTTCTCCACCCCGAAGGTCACATCACCAAAGCTCTGGTCGGTGGTATAGGTGACCATCTCATCCGCTTGGGCGGCGCTGGCCCAGATCAGACCGGCGGCGAAAAGAAAACGGATCATGGCGGCACTCCTTTAAATAACGGCGCCTGACATTCCGGTGTGCTGGCTGAAATCCGGGCGAAAGGATTTGGTATGGCTTCCGGCGGGCGCTAACTTTGCATGAGTATAGTAGGGAGCGCTGAAATGGCCAATCGCTGGATCAATCGACTGACGGACCGTGACGTGACCGATGAGGCGCAATACCTCAACCGGCGGCAGATCATGGGCGGCGCGATGGCGGGGCTGGGTCTTGCCGGGCTGGGGCAGGGGGCCGCGGCCCAAGAGGGGCTGACCCCGAATGACTGCGAAGACATCACCCAATACAACAATTACTACGAGTTCGGCACTGGTAAGGACGATCCTGCGAAATACGCAGGCGCGCTGACGACCGCCCCCTGGACCGTGACCATCGCGGGCATGGTCGACAAGCCCGGCGACTACGCTTTCGAGGATATCATGAAGGCGATGACCATCGAAGAGCGCATCTACCGGTTGCGCTGTGTCGAGGCGTGGTCGATGGTGGTGCCGTGGAGCGGATTCGAACTGGCCGATCTGCTCAATATGGCCGGGGTGCAATCCGGCGCGAAATATGTGGCTTTTGAAACCGCCTACCGCCCCGAAGAGATGCCGGGCCTGCGTTTCCCCGTGCTCGACTGGCCCTATGTCGAAGGGCTGCGGCTGGATGAGGCGATGCACCCGCTGACGATCATGGCCACCGGCATCTATGGCAAAGACATCCCGAACCAGAACGGCGCGCCGCTGCGGTTGGTCGTGCCGTGGAAATACGGGTATAAATCCATCAAATCCGTGGTGCGCATCACGCTCACCGACGCGCAGCCGCCCACCAGTTGGAACAAGGCCGCGCCGCGAGAATATGGTTTTTACAGCAACGTGAACCCCAAGGTCAGCCATCCGCGTTGGTCGCAGGCCGATGAGCGCCCCATCGGCGGCGGGCTCTTCGCACGGCGCCAGCCGACGCTGATGTTCAACGGCTACGAAGAAGAGGTGGCGTCGCTTTACGAGGGTATGGACCTGACGGCGAACTTCTGATGCCTGCCGCGATATATATGCCCCGTCCTTTCGCCCAAGCGCCACTCTCTGGCGTGGCCGCAGCATGATGCGCCTGGCCGATGCCCTGAACAGGGCCGCCCGCCGCATTCCGGTTTGGGTGGTCTATCTTTTGCTGGCCCTACCCATCCCGTGGTTCTTTTACCAAGGGCTCACCGGCGGGCTGGGGCGTGATCCGGTAAAGGGGCTCGAACACCTCTATGGTCTCTGGGCGCTGCGCCTACTGATCGCCGGTCTGGTGATCACCCCGTTGCGCCGGGTATTTGGGGTGAACCTGCTGCGCTTTCGCCGGGCGCTCGGTGTGATGACCTTCGTCTATGCGCTGGCGCATCTGACTGTCTGGGCGCTGCTCGACGTGCAAGGGCTGTCGCGTATCTGGGCGGATGTTCTCAAACGGCCCTATATCACCATCGGCATGGCTGGGTTCCTCTGCCTTGTGCCGCTGGCGGCCACATCCAACAATTGGTCGCTGCGGAAGCTGGGGGCGCGTTGGCGCAAGCTCCACCGGCTGACCTATGTGGCAGCGCTCTTGGCAGCCCTACATTTCCTATGGCTGGCGAAAGGGTTTCAGCTAGAGCCGCTGGTCTATGCCGGCCTTGTCGCGGCGCTTTTGATCTATCGGCTGCCGTTAAGGGGCCTTTGGCAGAAAGGCCCGCGGGGATGGGCGACTCGAAAAGGGCAACAGGGGTCATGATTCACGCGTCTGAAACGCGCGATTCCGGGCTGTGGTATGTGGATAACTGATGGCGTTAACATAACGGCGGCAGATCACGGGGGGTTACGTTAACCTCTGCAGTGTCTCGCATGCCATAAATCACTGTTTTGAAGGGTTTTTATAAGGCTTTCACAAAAACTGCACAAAACTTCAAAAAACGGCTTGCGGCTTTGCCTCACTAACCTTAGAACCCCCTCTACCGGCGGCGCTGAGACGCACCGTCTGGGGCGCCAGACGGGGCGGACGGCAGCTGAGACGCAGTGGTTCGGGTCACGAGGCGGATAAGAATTCGAGGTATTTGAGGCGGGGCGCGCCAAGAAGTTAGGGCGCATCTCAGTTTCTTTTGTCTCAACGCTGTTTGAAAATTTGATATCTGAAGAGATATGTGGGCGGTTTGGTTCATTCGATGGATCAACGTCTG
>NZ_JBIFFP010000005.1:0-271497 GCF_043557225.1 Sulfitobacter sp. 1A13496
GTAGACCATCTGGTGCCTCTTGACGCCGGGTGGTCCACCACGATAGCCGTTGTTTTGCTGGGGATACCGGCTGAACAGGTGCCTGTAGGAGGAACAGAACCTCCGTGTGGGGGCACCACTTATATCTTTAAATCATACGCTGATCCGCTGCCGTTGCGTGCTAGTTTACGCCTGCCTACAGGCTCGGCCAAGCCGCCCGATGGCCCCGCGCCCCCGCCGCATTCGGCAGACGCGGGGCCGTGGCCCCTAACCCATTCGCTTGGAGCTGTAGCTGCCGGGCGATGCGGGAAAGACCACGGTTTTATTGCCGTTCAGAAACACCCGGTGGTGGGCATGGGCGTGAATCGCGCGCGCCAAGACGCTCGCCTCCACATCGCGACCGAGCGAGACATAATCCGAGGCGCTTTGCGCATGGGTGATGCGCACGATGTCCTGTTCGATGATCGGGCCCTCGTCCAGATCGGCGGTGACGTAATGCGACGTGGCACCGATCAATTTCACGCCCCTTTCATAGGCCTGCTTGTAAGGGTTCGCCCCCTTGAAGGACGGCAGGAAGGAATGGTGAATGTTGATGATCCGCCCTGACATCTTTTGGCACATGGCGTCCGACAAGATCTGCATGTAGCGCGCCAGCACGATCAGCTCGGCGCCGGTTTCCTCCACCACTTCCATGATCCGCGTTTCGGCCTGCGGTTTGTTCTCCTTCGTCACCTTGATGCAGTGAAATGGAATGTCGTGGTTCGCCACGACCTTTTGATAGTCCATATGGTTCGAGATCACGGCGACGATCTCAATCGGGAGCGCGCCGATGCGCACACGGTAGAGCAGATCGTTCAGGCAGTGCCCAAAGCGCGAGACCATGACCACGACCTTCATCGTGGTGTCTTGGTCGTGGAATTCATAGGTCATGCCAAAGGGTTCCGCGACCGCTGTGAACCCCTCGCGCAGGGTCTCGAGCGTGCCACCGGTTTCAGCCTCGGCGCTGATCCGCATGAAGAACTGGCCGTTTTCGGTGTCGTCGAACTGCGCGCTGTCGGTGATGTTGCAGCCGGTTTCGGCGATGTAATTGGCGATGGCGGCGACAATCCCGCGTTGCGAGGGGCAGGTCACGGTCAGGCAGAACTTGGTCATGGGCGGTCCTTAGGGGGGTTGGTCGGGGCGGCAGGGCTTGCGTCGCTTACTCTACCGTTTGCAGGCTCCGCGGGGGAAGGCAAGCGATAGCGCACGTATGACGGGGGTCGCCCATGCCTAGACCAACAGCCCTGCCTAGGTGCCGTTTTCCTATGCGCATCAATGTTGATCATCCGTCAAAAAACGGGCGGCGGCGCATCAAAACGCACCGCCACCCCGGCGAGATCTATCGACCTATTGAATGCCGACCCTGAATTGCACGGCCCCGGTCTCCCCCGGCAACATCTGGCCCGTGCAATTCCACTCGATCGTCCCGGCATAGCTGGCCACATTGCTTGCCGGCACCACCAGATCACAGCTGAGGTTGGGCGAGACTTGTTGCGGATCGACGATAGGCTCCGACAGCTGCGTATAGGGCGGGGTTCTATCGTAGATCTTGACGTTCGACGCCTGCGTGGTCGCGTTGTTTTGCAGATAGATGCGGTACAGAAGGATATCGTTCACACTGCCGAGGTTGGTGGTGCCCTCCCCAGTGCCTTGGGTCTCATTCTCGACCGTTTTGCGCAGTTCGATCTGGGTGGAACGTCCCCCGACCGAAACCTCATCGGTATTGCTGGCCGAACTTGTCACCGTGGTCCGGGCAAATGCCGTGGTCGCCAGCACTTGATAGACGTAGGTACTCCCCTGCCCAGCGCCCGAACCGGCTGATACCCGTGAGACGATACAGATGGTCTCCCCCGTGGTGACGGCGATGGGGCCGGTGATCGGCCCGTCGACGCTATCGTCACAGCCGATATCTTGGAACAGCGCCGCGCTGAACGCGCCGGTGGGGGTCGAGGTGGCACCGGCGTAGGAGAAGGTCACCTGCCCGTCTGAGGTGGCGGTATAGATATGCGGCAAGATCGCAACCTGCCCCTGTGCGACGGTCGTGGTCCGATCGTTGGTCAGACTGGGCAGTTGCAGCAGACCGATGTCCAGCCCCATGCGATTGCCGAAAGCCTCGGGCGTGAAGGTGAATTCACCGTCATGCGGGTTGGTGTCGACCAAATCGGGCAGTCCGGTCGTCGCTTCCGAAATCGCACGGTAATCATTCGCCGGAATCGCACGGATCGTGATCGGGCCACTGTAGCTGCCGGAGAGCCCGTAGCTCCAAGTGCCATCGGTCGCGAGACCGGGGGTCGCCAGCACTGCACCGCCACTGTCGAGGATCTCCAACACCGCCGAAGATGCCCCCCCTTCGCTGCCGTTGCGCAGGGCGTCATGGGCGGTACCGCCATCTGCCCCATTGTCGATAAAGACACGGCCCGTCAAAATCCGCTCTCCGGTGACGAGGGTCAGGGAATAGGAGGCTTCGTCATCGTCGGGCAGTTGGTCGAACAGGTCATCGGTCAGCGGCCCCGTGCTGGGATCGCTGTCGGGATCGGGCAGAGAGCTATAGATGATCTCGGCCTGATTGGTGAAATCACCGCTGCCGAGCACCGTGGTGGTGATCGTCAGGGTCTCGCTCTCACCGCTGAGCAGTTCATCCACGAACCACAAGCCGGTGTCGGGGTCATAGGTATCCCCCGTCGCGGGCGCATCGTCCGAGACATAGGCGAAACCGCTTGGGATCTGGTCGATCACCTTGACCCCCGAGGGCGAGCCACCGCTGACATTGGTGATGGTGATGATCCAATCGATGGTATCCCCTTCTGACACATTGGTAATCGGTGTCGTCGTCCCTGTAGCGGCGGCGATTTTGCTGAGTTCGAGGTCACTGCCAGCCGGATCGAAGCCAAAGTCTTGGTCACTGGTCACGCTATTGCCGGAGACAGGAACCCCAAGCAGCGGGTTGGACGTGCCGATGGTCAGCCCCGAAGGCAGATCGGGGTCCGCTTCGTCCAATGCGACACGGTAGGTCGTGTTCACCATCAACTCCCCCACCGCATAGGTGCCATCGGCCAAGGTATCCGTGGTTACCAGAAAAATGTCATCGGCGGTATTGGCCGGGGTGCCATTGTCGGCAAAGACCGAGATGCCCACGCCCGCGCCGAAATTGGTCTCCCCATTGTCTTTCACGTCCGAGGCATCCGCGTCTTCATAGATGTTGCCCGAGATGCCCCCCAGTGGGATCGGTGCAGGCCCCCGGCAGGAGATGCCATCGCTGCGCCCGCCTTCATCGACCGGAATGCCAGACACCAGTTGCGGCACGCCTGTCGCCGTGGAAATGACGAAGAGGTTATTGGTGGTATTGGAATAGCCATAGAGCCTGCCGTCACGGTCGAACCAGAGCGCGTCGAACATGCCCGCATAGACGGCAGGGCCGATCGCTTGGGGTGTCACGCTCCCCGGGGTGCCGTTGTTGACCGCAGCGCGGAACAGGAAGCCCGAGTTTCTGTCGATCCCATACATAATGCCATCCAAGGGGTTAAAGGCGAGGTCTTCGGGATTGACGCCGATGGAGAGGTTGATCTCGCCCAGAACGATGGGCGTGGCGGGATTGGTCAGATCGACGATCTGCCATGTATTTTGATCAACCTCGTAGATCAGCCGCCCATTCGGCAGGATATCCCCGGCATTCAACGCATCCTCCGCACCAGAAATATTGCCGAAATCCGTGATATCCCCCGCCCCGTCGATCCGGTAGAGCCGGCGGCTGTTCTGATCGACGCCGTAGATATAGCCGTCCAGCGCGTTATAGCCCCAAGCGCCGTCGCGGTTCTGTCCGGTGGTGCCCGACGTCTCCACCGTTGTGGCATAGCTCCCCCCGCCGTCGCGGAAGGTCATACGCCTCAGCGCCGAGGGGCTGTCGACGATGGCATAGAGCGAGGCATCGCAGACCAGCGGCGGCGCATCGCTTGAGATGGTGAGCGTATAGTCCTCCACCTCCCCCTCAAAAGCTATGACAAGGCCAGTGCTGTCGGTCGACCAGCGAAAGCGGGCATAGGTAGGCAGTGTCGTGGCCCCCGCGGGCACAGCCACTTCGAAAAGGATCGTGCCATTGCTGAGGCCGTCCTTATCCTGCGGGCCGCCGTCTTGCAGGTTCACCGCCACCTGCTCTCCGGCTTGGTTGAAGGTGCCATCGCCATCGAAGTCGATAAAGGCCTGCAGATAGGACGACCCCGGCGCGGCAATCAGATCGCTGACTGTCACCGTGATCTCGGCCAGACCACCACGGTAGAATTGCGGCAGGATCACCCCGTCCTCATCATCCGACCCGTCGGCATCATCCCCCGTGGCCCCGATGGAGTTCTGCGTCAGCAGATCGATATCCGGCGGGGTGCTGCCCAGATAGACCTCAGGCGCACCGGGGCCTTCAATGATATGCTGCGGATCGCCATAGCTGGCGGGGGCGTCACCCCGGTCGGCGTCGGGCGGTGTCTTGATGGTGATGCCATAGTCTTCGACCTCCCCATCCTGGGCGGGGGTGATCGCATCAAGCCCCGCGGTCGAGGACCAGCGCAGCCGGACGAAGGTCGGGGTCAGAACGGCGGTGACCGGCACGCTGACAGGGAATGAAATCTCACCATTCACCACCCCGTCGAGGTCTTGCGCCCCGCCGTCTTGGATATCCGTCGCGACCTGATCGCCAAGGAAGAGGCCATCGCCGCCGAAATCAACGAAAGCCTGTAGGTAACCGGTGCCGGGGGTGGGCTCGTTGACCACCACGGTCACTGTTCGAGTCAGATCGCCATAGAGCTGGGGAAAGCTCTCTTCGCTTTCGTCATCCTTCCCGTCGAGGTCGTCGCCGGTGCCATCGACGGAATGTTGCGCCGAGCCGTCGCCGTCACCATTCAGCGCGCCGATCCAATATTGCGCGGTGTCCGCGTGCTGCGGATCGCCATAGGTGACCGGCGCATCCCCCCGGTCGGGGCCGGAGCCTGCGTAGATCGTCGTGGGATCATCACGCCCTTCGCCCGGCCCGTTCGACGCCACGCCATCCCCGTCCCCGGGGTTCTCGGAATCCGACAGGTCCGAGACTGCTGTCCCCCCCGGTGTCTGGGCCGTGACCTGCGCTTGGTTGCTGATCGTGGTGTCCAAATCCTCAGGCACCAGCGTGTAGGTCGCCGTATAGACGGCCTTCTCCCCGACCAGCAGCGTGCCTTCGGGCGACAGCCACGTGGCGGCCTGAAAGGTGATCACCGGGGGCACGCCCTTGCCACTGAACTGCGTCTCGGCAAGCTGCACATTGGTCAGATCGACATTGCCGAAGTTCTCAGCGGTAAAGACATAGGCGATCGTCTCACCCGGATCGGCGTAGCCGTTAAGGTTGGTATCGACCAATTGCGCCAGTTTCAGCAGACCGACAGAGCCCACATCGATCGAGACCTGCGCGGGCGCGGAATAGGCCCGCGGCTCATTCGGCAGGATGATGGGCGATTGATAGCGGTAGCTGATCGGCGTCGGCGCGGCAAAGAAGGCGACGAAGGGTGTGAAGGTCAACTCCCCGGTCAGGTCGTCATAGCTCCATGTGCCCTCCCCCAGAATGTCGAAACCCACCCGGTGGCCCTCGGAATCGGTCACGATGTTCTGCGCCCCGGCAGGGGGGATCAGATCGACAGCCTGTTTCGCATATTCGCTGGGCTGGCCCGAATTATTCGCCGGCGCATTGTTGTTTTCCGTCGCGACACTGTCGTTGAACAGGATGTTGACCACCACAGGCTCGCTCAGCACCTGCTCTTTCAGATCGTCCTGCAAAACGGGCGCTTTGAAGTCACCGCATTGCAGGTCATAGGTCTGCGCTTCGTCATAGGTCGGATTGGCGAGCCGGACGAGGAAGCCATTGTTGGCGGTCCGACCAAAGCGGAAGGTCGAAGTCTGCGGGTAGAAGATTTCAAGCCCAGATACCGGCTGATTGCTATAGTTGCGGTCCCCGGCGAGATAGAACACCTCTGTCCCAAGGTTCGCATCCGGCCCTTCGATATAGCCGCGATAGGTCGTCGCGCTGCGGTCAATGCGGACATATTCGACCGTGCCGTCGCAGACGTTCACATAGACCTGCTCATTCAACGGACCGTCGATGTCATTAATCTGAAAGAAAACATCCGCCACCACCGGCACCCCGCCGGTATTGGTCGTGATGTTATGGGTGCCTGCCTCATAGAGGTAGAAATCCATGAAATGCGGGTCTTGCCCGGTCGCGGTAATCTGGATTTGCCCATTGCCCGAGGCGAAAATATGATCCCGCCCGGCAAAGGCCATTTCACCGACGATATCGACCGACACCCCGCCGACCGTGCCCGCGTTGCGCCACAAGGCCCGCTCCCCCACGCCTGCCCCGACCACGGTGGGCGCGGCGACGGGATTGAGAATAAGCTGCTGCGCCAAGGCGGCTCTGGTCAGCAAAGCCAGTAAGAACAATGTCCAAAACGATGCCGCGATCATCCGAAGCCAAGGCCCCTGCCCTGCCAAGGCCGAAAGGCGGCGCAAGTGCTGCGCCGTGAACGTGCCGAGAAAATAAGTGTAAAAATGCATATCTTTGCTCACAACCTTTTAAGACACAGCCTAGCGACGAAGCGGGTTCTGAGGACTTACGCAGAAAGGTATTAAAATATGCTTCCGGTTATAGGGGCGGTGAAGGGATAGGTGGTCGTCGCTCTTGTGCATATGCCTCTGTGCCCTAGCGGGCCGCAAAGCTGCCGCGCCTGTGCCGCCGTGCTACCAAATCAATTTTCCGAGAATGACCTATTGACCCTCCAGCGACTGGAAGCCCCATATTCAGCCCAGGACGAATAGAGGGCGTGAAATGGGCAAAGCGGAAACACTCACTTTTGGCGTGCAGAACATGAGCTGCGCGTCCTGTGTGGGGCGTGTCGAAAAAGCGCTAAACGCGCTGGACGGGATCGGTGAGGCCCGAGTGAATCTTGCGGCAGAAACCGTGCGCGTGACGGCACACCCCGCGTTTGACGCGGGCGAGCTCGATGCCGCCTTGGCGCAGGCCGGCTACCCGGCGCGCAAGACCACCCATCGGTTGCGGCTGTCGAACATGACCTGCGCCTCCTGCGTGGGCCGTGTGGAGCGCGCGCTGCTTGCGGTGCCGGGGGTGCTCTCGGCCACGGTCAACCTCGCCAGCGAAGAGGCGCGGGTCGAAACATTGGAAGACGCCGATCTTTTGCCCGCCCTGCGCGATACGGCGGCAAAGGCGGGCTATCCCGCCAGCGTCGACACGCCCGAGGTGGGCACCCCCGAGGCCGCGACGCGCAAGGAAGCGGAGGCCATCCACCTCAAACGGATGACCCTGCTGGCCGCCGCGCTCACCCTGCCCGTTTTCGTGCTTGAGATGGGCGGCCATCTGGTGCCCGCTTTCCACCATCGGATCGCGGCGACCATCGGAATGGAGACAAGCTGGCTCATCCAGTTCCTCCTCACCACCGTCGTGCTGGCATGGCCGGGGCGGCGTTTCTATAGCAATGGCCTGCGCGCGCTGGCGAAGGGCGCGCCGGATATGAACTCTCTCGTGGCACTCGGATCGGGGGCGGCGTGGCTCTACTCGGTCACTGCGCTCTTCGCGTCGGGGCTACTGCCCGAAAGCAGCCGCGTGGTCTATTTCGAAGCCGCCGCCGTCATCGTCACGCTGATCCTGCTGGGCCGCTATCTTGAGGCACGCGCCAAGGGGCGCACCGGGGCCGCGATTGCCAAGCTCATGGGCCTGCGCGCCACCAGCGCACGGGTGGAGCGCGACGGCGCCGTCATCGAACTGCCCTTGGAAAAGATCGAAACCGGCGACATCATCTACCTCCGCCCCGGCGAGAAGATCGCCACCGACGGCATCGTCGTCGAAGGGCAATCCTACGTCGATGAAAGCATGATCACCGGTGAGCCTGTGCCGGTGGAAAAGACCGGCGGCGCGGCTCTTGTCGGCGGCACGGTCAATGGCACCGGCAGCCTGACCTATCGCGCCACCAAGGTGGGCGGCGACACGGTTCTGGCGCAGATCATCCGCATGGTCGAAGAGGCCCAAGGCGCGAAACTGCCCATTCAGGACTTGGTCAACCGCATCACCCTGTGGTTCGTCCCCGCGGTCATCGCCGTGGCGCTGGTGACCTTTGGCCTGTGGCTGGCCTTCGGCCCCTCGCTCAGCCACGCATTAGTGGCGGCGGTGGCGGTGCTGATCATCGCCTGCCCCTGTGCCATGGGGCTGGCCACACCCACGTCGATCATGGTCGGCACTGGGCGGGCGGCGCAATTGGGCGTGCTATTCCGGCAAGGCGATGCGCTGCAAAGCCTGCAAAGCGTCACGACCGTTGCCTTGGACAAGACCGGCACCCTGACCAAGGGCACCCCCGAACTTACCGACCTCGTGCTGATGAACGACCTGACCGAAGATGAGGTGCTGCCCCTGATCGGCGCGGTCGAGGCGCGCTCGGAACATCCCATCGCCCAAGCCATCCTGCGCCGGGCCGAAGCGGCTGGCCCCGTGCCGCGCGAAGTCAGCGATTTCCAATCCCATACCGGCTACGGCGTCAGCGCATTGGTGGCGGGCCGCCGGATCACGCTGGGCGCGGACCGGCTGATGACCCGCGAGGGGATTGATCTGGGCAATGCCCAGCGGATCAGCGCGGATCTGGCCAAGGTGGGAAAAACCCCACTTTTCGCCGCGATCGACGGCCAGTTGGCGGCGGTCATCGCCGTGGCGGACCCGATCAAACCCGGCACGCCCGAGGCCATCGCGCGGCTGCACGACCTCAACCTCGAAGTGGCGATGATCACCGGCGACAACCGCGGCACGGCAGAGGCCATCGCGGCGCAACTGGGCATCGACCGCGTCGTCGCCGAGGTGCTGCCCGATGGCAAAGTGGCCGCCATCGACGACCTGAGAAAAGGCGACAACCGCATCGCCTACGTGGGCGACGGGATCAACGACGCGCCCGCGCTTGCGCAGGCCGATGTCGGGCTGGCCATCGGCACCGGCACCGATGTGGCGATCGAAGCGGCGGATGTGGTGCTGATGTCGGGCGATCTGCGCGGCGTGGTCAATGCCATCGACGTAAGCCAGCGCAGCATGGCGAATATCCGGCAAAACCTCTTCTGGGCCTTCGGCTATAACGTCCTGCTGATCCCCGTGGCCGCCGGGGCCTTCTACCCGCTGACCGGCTGGCTCTTGTCGCCCGCGCTGGCCGCCGGGGCAATGGCCTTGTCGAGCGTTTTCGTTCTCAGCAACGCCCTGCGCCTGCGCTGGATCGCCGCCCCTCTGACTGAGAGCGCCAGCCCCTCCCATGGCCCCCGGGCCGCCGCCCCCGTGGCCGCAGAATAGGATCGTCCCATGAACATCGGAGAAGTCTCACAACGCACCGGGTTGCCACCCAAAACCATCCGCTATTACGAGGATATCGGGCTGGTCAAACCGCTGCGCGACGCCAATGGCTACCGTGCGTTCCGTGAAAGCGAGATGCACAAGCTCGCCTTTCTGGGCCGCGCCCGCACGCTGGGGTTCAGCATCGAGGATTGTCGCAACCTGCTGGCGCTATGGGAGGACAAGAACCGCGCCAGCGCCGATGTGCGCGCCATCGCCGAAGACCATCTGGCGCAGATCGAGGCCAAGATCAGCGGCCTGCAAGAGATGCGCGACACGCTCAGCACGCTGGTCCGCGACTGTGCGGGCGATGACCGGCCAGATTGTCCGATTTTGAAGACGCTTGGGACGGCGGCGAACTGATCCTATTAACCACGGGGGCAGCGCTGCCCTCCGTGAGAGGCGGGTGGACCCCGCCCTAGCGTTTCAGCCGTTCCACGATGCTATGCGCCGTCACCGTGCCAATCTGCCTGCCCTCCTCCATCACCGCGAAACCCGCTTCCGGGCCGCGCAGACCGTCCATCAGATCCCGTACCGGCGTCTCGGCGCTGGTCTCGGGATGGGCGGCCCCATCGGCAGGCCCCATCACATCGCGGGCGGTCAACACCTCAAGCGGGTTCATATTGGCCACGAACTCCGCCACATAGTCCGAGGCGGGGTTCGAGAAAATCTCGCGCGGGGTGCCGATCTGCACGATGCGCCCCCCTTCCATGATGGCAATACGCCCGCCCAGTTTGAACGCCTCATCAAGGTCATGGCTGACGAAAATGATCGTGCGGTTAAGATCGCGTTGCAGGTCCAACAACTCATCCTGCAACCGCGTGCGGATCAGCGGATCGAGCGCCGAAAAAGGCTCATCCATCAGCAGGATCGGCGCTTCGGTGGCAAAGGCACGGGCAAGGCCCACACGCTGCTGCATTCCGCCCGAAAGCTCCCCCACCTTGCGGTCAGCCCAATCGCTGAGCCCCACCAGCTTCAACTGCCGCTCGGCCCGCTCCAACCGCTCGCCCTTGGGCACATTCGACAGTTCCAAACCAAGCGCCACATTGTCGCGCACCGTGCGCCAGGGCAGCAGGCCGAACTGTTGGAACACCATCGACACGCCTTCACGGCGCACCCGGCGCAGCTCTGCCGCGTTGCTCTCATGCACATCGCAGGACCAGCCCTCGGCATGAACCCGCACGGTGCCGCGCACCATCGGGTTCAGCCCGTTCACCGCCCGCAACAGCGTTGATTTGCCCGAGCCCGACAGGCCCATCAGCACAAGGATTTCGCCATTCTCAACGGTGAGCGAGCAGTCATGCACGCCCAGCACCTGCCCTGTCGCCGCTTCGATCTCGGCGCGGCTTTGGCCTTCGTCCATCAGAGGCAAAGCCTTTTCAGGCTTGTCGCCAAAGACGATGGATACGTTATCGAATTCTACTGCTTTCGTCATTTCCGTCCCACCCGCAGGATACGGTCGAGCATGATCGCCACGACAACGATCACCAACCCGGATTCAAATCCCAAGCCTGTGTTGACTTGGTTCAGGGCACGTACCACCGGCACGCCCAAACCGTCTGCGCCCACCAATGCTGCGATCACCACCATCGACAGCGACAGCATGATGGTCTGGTTCAGACCCGTCATGATCTGCGGCAACGCATAGGGCAGCTCAATCTTCCACAGCGTCTGGCGCGGCTTGGCGCCGAACGCCTGCGCGGCCTCAAGAAGCGCCTTGGGGGTCGAGGAGATGCCAAGCTGCGTCAGCCGGATCGGCGCGGGCAGCACGAAGATCACCGTGGCGATTAACCCGGGCACCATGCCGATGCCGAAAAAGACAATCGCGGGGATCAGATAGACGAAGGTCGGCAGCGTCTGCATCAGGTCCAAGACCGGGGCCACCCATGCATAAAGCCGGGGCCGATGCGCCACGGCGATGCCAATCGGCACGCCCACACCCATACAGACCACACAGGCCGAGAGCACCAGCGTCAAGCTCTCCATCGTCTCTTCCCAGTAATCTTGGTTCAGAATGAATAGAAAGCCGAGCACCACAAAGGCCACGGTTTTCCAATTGCGCTGAATGGCCCAAGTGATCGCGGCGAAGACGGCAATCAGGATCAGCGGATGCGGGGTTTGCAGCACCCAGAGGATCGCCTCAATCAGCCGTTCCATCAGGTCCGACAGCCCGTCAAAGAACCACGCCCCGTTCGTTTGCAACCAATCCAGCGCGTCTTCGGCCACATCGGCCACGGGGATCTTGTTTTCTGTCAGCCAGTCCATGTCAGTCCTTCAGGATTGGAGAATTGCGCATGAGAATGACCCGCCCCATCGATCTGGAGCGGGTCTTGTCCATCATAGCGTGAGGATCACTTCAGCGAAGCGACAGCTTCCATCGCATCGCCGCCATCGACGGTGGTCACACCGTCCAGCCATGTGTCGAGCACGTCGGCGTTCGCCTTGATCCAAGCTGCGGCGGCCTCTTCCGGCTTTTCGCCATCATCGAGGATCGCGCCCATGATCTCGTTCTCCATCTCAAGGCTGAATTCGAGGTTCTGGAGGAATTTGCCAAGGTTCGGGCATTCTTCGACGAAACCGGCGCGGGTGTTGGTGTAAACCGTCGCACCGCCCAGATCGGGGCCAAAGTAATCGTCACCACCTTCAAGATAGGTCAGGTCGAAGTTGGCGTTCATCGGATGCGGCTCCCAACCAAGGAAGACAACAGGCTCTTCCTTGCGGCTGGCGCGCTGCACCTGTGCCAACATGCCCTGCTCGGAGGATTCGACGACTTCGAACTCGCCCAGCTCAAAGGCATTCTCGTCGATCATCGACTGGATCAGGCGGTTGCCGTCATTGCCCGGCTCAATGCCGTAGATCTTGCCTTCCAGCGCGTCGGCGTTGGCGGCGATGTCGGCGAAGGTTTTGATCCCCATGTCGGCGGCGGCCTTGTTGACGGCCAGCGTGTATTTCGCGCCTTCGAGGTTTGCGCGCACGGTATCGACGCTGCCCTCTTCACGGTATTTCGCGATATCGCCTTCCATGGTGGGCATCCAGTTGCCCAAGAACACGTCGATGTCGCCCGATGCCATGGAGGTATAGGTCACCGGCACGGCGAGGATTTTGGTCTCGGTGTCATAGCCGAGCGCATCGAGCACGACAGAGGTGGCGGCTGTGGTGGCGGTGATATCGGTCCAGCCCACGTCGGAGAAGGTGACTTCGCTACACTCGGCAGCGGCCAGCGAGGTCGCGGCGACCGTCGCCAAAGCGGATGTCATAAGCAGTTTTTTCATTGGTGTTCTCCCCAGAGAAGTTTTTATTGACTGATGCGCCAATCAAAAGCCATCGGCCGCGATATTGCAACCGGATTAATTTTGCCAACCTACTGGAGGGCAAAATGCAATACTACTTGTTTCAAAACTCACCCCCGCGCGGCCTGTTTGGGGCGCAGAACCGGGGTGACATTTTCATCCGCGCCGGGCTCTGGCTCGGCATCGATTTCGGGGGCGTCTTCGGCTTGGGTTGTCGTCTCTTGGTCAGGCTCCTCCTGCGGCGTCTCGGATGCTATCGGAGAGGTTTCCGACGTCTCGCCCTCCGGCGTTTCCTCAGTCGTTTCAGTGGCTTCGCCCGGAAGCGCGCCAGTCTCCATCCCAAATGCCGCGCGGATCGCGGCTTGAGTACCGTCGCCATAAAGCCCGTCAATCGCACCGTCATAAAACCCGACATCCGACAGCTTGCGTTGCAGCGCTTTGCGGGTGTCGCTGTCGAACAAACGCGGCTCCTCCTGCATCAGCCCCAGCAGGGTGCCATCCCCTGCCCGCAGCGCGCGATAGAGGTAGAGCGCGGCGTCCGCAGCACCGCGCCCTGGCACTTTGTCATCGTCGATCATCGCGGCAAAGTTGAACATCGCTGCAGGGTGTCGCCTATCGGCTGCACGGCGGAAGTAATCAAGCGCCAGTTCGGGGTCGGCCTTTTGCCCCAATTCGCCCTGCAAATGGATGAAGCCCAGATCGTTCAAGGCCCCGGCATGACCCCGCTCGGCAGCGTCGCGATAAAGCTGCATCGCGCGGTCCTCGTCTTGCTCTACCCCTCGGCCCTCTTCGTAAAGCTGGGCCAGTTGATACCGCGCCTCGGCTGAGCCGGTCTCAATCGCGCGCATGAGCTGCGCCGCCGCATTCTGCGGATCATAGCGCGGATCGTCGGGATCGCTTTGCAGGGCGGCGAGGCCGAGTTGCGAGCGGGTATCGCCCTGCCCCGCCAAGTCGGCCAAACGCTGGCCCTGTGTCTCGTTCAAATCGGCCCAGCTACGCGGGGCCGCTTCCCCGTCACCGCTGCCGAGGAAGAACGGCGTCGGGTTCAGCCGCCCATAGCGCCGCGCCGAGAGGCTGCCACCGCTGCGGCTGTGCAAAGCCGCGCGGAAATCGTCCAGCATAGCCCCGACTTCGACCTCTGGCTCGGCCACCACCTCGGCCAGCGTTGCGGCGAAAAGGCCCGCGTTTTCACCGCTCTCGTTACAAGCGCCCACCTCGCCAGAAGTCACGACCAACGTGCCAAGGCGTGGCTCAGGCGGTGGCAAGGGCGCGGTGGCTTGCTGCGGGGCGGCGTGGCAGTTGTCGAGCAGAACAAGCCGTATCTGCCGCGCCTTGCCCGCCGCACGCAGGAGCGCAGGCAGGGCAACCCCCTCGCGCCGCAGCACCGAGGCCGGGGCCAAGGGCGCGTCGATCGGGATCAGATAGCTCTGCCCCCCGGATGCGACACGGCGGCCTGCGTAGTAAATCAGGGCGATGTCCGCCGTTTCGGCCTGAAAGGCAAAGTCGGATAGCGCTTGTTTGAACGCCGCGCTCTCGGCGTCGATCAGCGTGGTGACGTCGAAGCCCTGCCCGTCCAGCGCCTTGGTCAGCCGCGCCGCATCCGCGCGCGGGCCGTCAAGCGCGGCGGCATCCTCATAGGCCGAGTTCCCGATGACCATCGCCACACGGTCTTGCGCCGCTGCGGCGAAGGGCAGGAACAACATCAGCAGAAGCGCGGTCAGACGCATATGGCAGGATCCTTTCGGTCAGCTTTGGTTGGGCAGCGCCGCCCATTAACCTATGCTGGCAGGAAAAGGTTTCCACCATCGTAACAGTTTGAAATGAATCCGACCTTGCCCCCCCCCTGCCTCAGGCGTGGGGCGATGTCTCCTCGATCTCGCGATCTTCTTCCGGCACGTTCAGCGTGGCCCAAGTATCGCCATCCGGCAGCTCCGGCGGGTTTGGCAGGCAATCGCGACGATGGATATTCGCCTTGGCCATGAAATTAGCCGACACCGGCGCGGTGACAAAGATGAAGGCCATGATCAGCAGCTCATGCAGCGACCCCGTGCCCGAAAGGAAAGAGTTCACCATGGCCGCCAGCAGATAGGCCCCGATCCCCAGCGTCGCGGCCTTGGTCGGCGCGTGCAGACGGGTCATTGGATCATTCAGCTTGAGCAGGCCAATCCCGGCGACAAGCACAAAGAAACTGCCGATCACCAGCAGCGCGATAACGAAATAGGTGGCGATGACGTCGGGGCTCATTCGATGATATCTCCGCGCAGGACGAAACGGGCATAGGCTACGGTCGATACGAAGCCGAGCATGGCGATGATCAGCGCGGCCTCGAAATAGATCTGTGTGCCCTGCAGGATGCCCAGCAAAACGATGATGCCGATGGCGTTGATGAACATCGTGTCCAGCGCCAGAATACGGTCCCCGGTGCCAGGGCCGATCCACAGACGGATCATCGCCATGAACTGCGCGATGGCGACGAGGGTCAGCGCGCCGTAGAGCGCCAGCGTCAAAAGGTCGGTCGCTTGGGTCATACGAAAATCTCCTTCAAGCGGCGTTCGTAGCGGTCTTTGATCTCATCGCGCACCGCGTCGGGGTCGCTCGCGTCCAGCGCGTGTACCAAAAGGTAGCGCCCGTTGTCCGACAGGTCCGCCGAGACGGTGCCGGGGGTCAGCGTGATGGTGCCCATCAGAATCGTGATCGCCTCGGGTTCTTTCAGGTCCAACGGCACGACGACCCAAGCGGGCGACATGCTGGCGTTGGATTTGGTCAGGATGATCCAAGCCACTTGAATATTGGCGATGACGATATCCCAAATCACCAAGAGCACATAGGCCAACGTCCGCAGCGGGCGGATGCCCTGCGCGCGGTCGGTCCACCAGCGCGCGGTCAAGATCGGGATCACGACGCCAAGGATCAGACCAAAGACCAGCATGCCTGCGCTGAACTTGTTTTGCAGCAGGATCCACACCGCCGTCAGCAGCAGGGTCAGAAACGGGTGCGGCAAAAGCCAACGGATCGGTCGCATCATGTCAATGGGCCTCCTCTTTGCCGTCCGACAGTTTGCCGGGGGTCTCCAACACGGTGGTCAGGTAACGTTCCGGCCCGAACAATTGCTTTGAAATCGCAGTGGCATATTGGGTGGCCGGTCCGGCCAGCAGCGTATGTGCCACCAGCAGGGCCAAGAGCGCGCCCACCGCGACATAGCTCAGCGCCGAAGGGCGCTCAGCGGGGGTCGCCCCCTCCTCCGGGGTGACGCTGCGCGCCTCCCAGAAGACCACGCTGCCCGCGCGGCCAAAGCCCACGAGGCTCAAAAGGCTCGCGCCCAAGATCACGGCCCAGATCCAGACCCAAGCATCGCTGGCGGCGGCGGCATCCATGATCAGCAGCTTGCCCAGAAAGCCCGAAAGCGGCGGCACGCCGACCATGGCGATGGCGGCAACAAAGAACAGGGCCGAGGTCAGCTTGGCCCCCGCCACCTGCGGCTGCGCCGTCAGATCAAGGTTGTCGCGCCCGGCCCGCGCCAGATCGGCGATCAGGAACAACGCGCCCGCGGCCAGTGTCGAATGCACGATATAGTAAAGCGCCGCCGCAATCCCCTCGGGCGTGAACAGCGTGATCGAAATCATCACCATGCCCATGGAGCCGATGACGGAAAAGGCCACCATACGGTCCAACTGCTTGGCCGCCAGCACGCCGATCATGCCAAGCGCCAGCGACAGCAGTGCTGCGGGCAGCAGCCATGTGGTGTGCAGATCCGCCGTCACGGCCAGTTCGGGCGGGAAGATCAGCGTATAGACGCGGATGATCGCATAGGCGCCGACCTTGGTCATGATGGCGAAAAGCGCCGCCACCGGGCCGGGCGCTTCGGCATAGCTCGACGGCAGCCAGAAATGCAGCGGCACCACGGCGGCTTTGACCGCAAAGACCATCAAGAGCAGCACCGCCGCAATGCGGATGCCCACGGTCGCGCCCGCGTCGATCAGGGCAACGCGCTGCGCCAGATCGGCCATGTTGAGCGTCCCCGTCTCGGCATAGATCGCACCAAGCGCAAAGAGGAACAACGTCGAGCCCAGCAAGTTATAGAGCACATATTGCACCCCTGCCCGCAGACGCGGCGTGCCACCGGCGTGGATCATCAACCCGTAGGAGGCGATCAGCAGCACTTCGAAAAAGACGAAGAGGTTGAAAAGGTCGCCCGTCAGGAAGGCGCCCATGATCCCCATCAGCTGGAACTGGAACAGCGCATGAAAATGCCGCCCGCGTTCGTCCCATTTGGAGCCGATGAC
Source organism: Sulfitobacter sp. 1A13496 (assembly GCF_043557225.1). Lineage (NCBI taxonomy): Bacteria > Pseudomonadati > Pseudomonadota > Alphaproteobacteria > Rhodobacterales > Roseobacteraceae > Sulfitobacter > Sulfitobacter sp. 1A13496. The sequence goes on from NZ_JBIFFP010000005.1 coordinate 16,977, forward strand.
ATAGAGCAGTACAAACAGCGCCAGCACCGCCGTCAGCGTGACCATCAGCGTCGACAGGCGGTCGCCGACCAGCACGATGCCAAAGGGCGCGGCCCAATCGCTGAGACGGTAGAGCATGACATTGCCGCTCGCCGCCTCGACCGACAGGCCAAGCCCCACGACGACCAGCGCAAGCGCGCCAAAGAGCGACAGCACCCGCTGGATGGTGATGTGATAGCGTGCGGCCAGAATGATGAAAGGCGCGATAAACGCAGGCAGCACGATGGGCAGGATCAGCCAATGGGTCATGTGCGGTCCTCCGCCTTGGTATCGGTCAGCGGGTCGTCCACATGGTCATCCTTATTGCCCAGATAGGCCCCGAGGGCGATCATCACCACCACGGCGGTCATGCCAAAGGAAATCACGATGGCGGTCAGCACCAGCGCTTGCGGCAGCGGATCGGTATAGCGCGCGGCATCGCTCAGGATCGGCGGTGCGCCCACGGTCAAACGGCCCGAGGCAAAGAGAAAGACGTTCACCGCATAGGTCAGCAGCGACGTGCCCATGATGACGGGAAAGCTCCGCAAGCGCAGCACGAGATAGAGGCCAGAGGCCGTCAGGATGCCGATGGCGGATGCGACGAGAAGTTCCATGTTATGCCTCCGCCTTGGTGTTGTCTTCGCGCGATGGGTCGATGTCCATCGGGTGATCGGCCTCGGGCACATGCGCCCGGCGCGCCAGCCGCGAAAAGCTTTCGAGCGACAGCATCACCGCCCCGACGACAGCGAGGAACACGCCAAGGTCAAAGAGCGCGGCAGTCGCCAGTTCGAACTTGTCGAAGGGCGGGATGCGCACATAGGTGAAGTCCGACGTGAGGAACGGTTTGGCAAAGAGCCACGAGCCGATCCCCGTCAGCCCCGCGATCAAGACGCCGGTGCCGATGATCCCATGATAAGGATAGCGCAGCCGCGCCGAGGCCCAGGCAAAGCCGCTGGCCATATATTGCATCACCACGGCGATAGAGACGATCAGACCGGCGATGAAACCGCCGCCCGGCTCGTTATGGCCGCGCAGGAAGATGTAGAAACCCACCATCAGCACCACCGGCATGATCACGCGGGTCATCACCACCATCATCATCGGGTGCCGGTCGCCCGCGCGCGGCTGGTCGGGCTTGCGGTTCAGCAAACGCGCGCGCACCGGGCCCGAGAGCAGCGTCTCGGTCAGCGCGTAGATCAGCAGGGCGGCAATGCCCAACACGATGATCTCACCATAGGTGTCGAAACCGCGGAAATCGACGAGGATCACGTTCACCACATTGGTACCGCCGCCACCCTTATAGGAGTTGGCAAGGTGGAATTCGGAAATGCTCGGCGCCACGGTGTCGCGCAGCAGGTAGTGATAGGACAGCGCCATGGTCGCCGCCCCCGCCGCGAGGGAGACGACAACGTCCCGCGTCCGGCGCAGCACGCTGCTTTCGATCGGTGTGCGGTTGGGCAGGAAGTTCAGCGCCAAGAGCAGCAGGATGATCGTCACCACCTCGACCGTCAGCTGGGTCATCGCCAAGTCGGGCGCGCTGAAGAAGACGAAACCAGCCGAGACGATCAGCCCGACGATGCCGATCAGGATCAGCGACAACAGGCGGTTGCGGTGCAGGAAGACAAGGCCGCAGGCCGCCGCGACCAGCATCAGCCAGCCCGCGATCTGCACGGCATTCGTCGGTTGCAGCGTGCGGCTCGCCGCGCCCACTGTGCCGGTGGCCCAAGCGTAATAGCCCACGCCCACGACGGTCACCGCCATCACGGCGGCATAGCGCGAGAAAGCCCCGTTGTGCAGCCGCAGCGATACCGCCTGCGACAGGCCGACAGACGCCGCGATGATCCGGTCAAAGATACGCTTGGCCTCGGGCCGGGGTGCGGCATCCCAGATGCGCAGCAAGGGGGTGAAGAGCGCCAGCAGGATCAGCCCGCCCACGACCGCGATGATCGACATATAAAGCGCCGGTCCCAGCCCGTGCCAGATTTTGAAATGCGCAGAAGACATCTCGGCTGCATCGCCAAGGACAGAGGCGGTCACCAGCTTGACGAAAGGCTCGGCCAGAAACGGCGCGAGGCCGATCACCACCACGGGGATAATCAAAAGCGCTGGCGGCAGCCAGAGGCCGGGCTTGGGGTCATGCGGATGATCGGGATAGTCGTCGCGCTCTCTGCCAAGGAAAGTATGGCCGATCAGCCGGAAACTATAACCCGCCGAGAAGAGTGCGCCAAAGGTCGCCAGCGCGGGCACCAGCCATGGCAAATTGAAAAGCGTGGTGTGCAGCGTCTCTTCCAGCATCATCTCTTTCGACAGGAAGCCATTGAACAGCGGGATCCCCGCCATCGAAAGCGACGCCAGCGTGGCGATCACGAAGGTCACCGGCATCAGATGCCGCAGTCCGCCCAAACGGCGGATGTCGCGCGTATGCACCGCGTGATCCACGATCCCCGCCGACATAAAGAGTGCCGCCTTGAAGGTCGCGTGGTTCAGGATGTGAAACACCGCCGCCAGCGCGCCAAAGGCCGTGCCAGTGCCCAGAAGCATGGTAATCAGACCAAGGTGACTGACGGTCGAGAAAGCCAAGAGCGCCTTCAGGTCATGTTTGAACAGCGCGATCACCGCGCCCAGCACCATGGTGATCAGCCCCGCCGTGGTGACGATGACGAACCACTCCGGCGTGCCCGAGAGCACCGGCCACATCCGCGCCATCAGGAAGATACCTGCCTTCACCATCGTGGCGGAGTGCAGATAGGCCGAAACCGGCGTTGGTGCTGCCATGGCGTGGGGCAGCCAGAAGTGGAAGGGAAACTGCGCCGATTTGGTGAAACAGCCTAGCAGGATCAGGATCAGCGCGGGCAGATAGAGTGGCGAGGCTTGGATCGCCTCGCGGTTTTCCAAGATCACGCTCAGGTCATAGCTGCCGACGATCTGCCCCAGCAGCAACATGCCACCGATCATCGCAAGCCCGCCCATGCCCGTCACGGTCAGCGCCATCCGCGCCCCTTGGCGGCCTTCGGGGAGATGCTTCCAATAGCCGATCAGCAGGAAGGATGACAGCGAGGTCAGCTCCCAGAAGATAAGCAGAATCAACACGTTATCACTTAGAACAATACCGACCATCGCACCTTGGAAGAGCAATAGATAGGTGAAAAACTCACCCATATGATCGTCGCGCGACAGATAAGAGCGCGCATAGGCGATGATGAGCAGACCGATGCCAAGGATCAGACAGGCAAAGAAAAAGCCAAGACTGTCGAGCATCAAGGTCAGGTTCAGACCAAGCTGCGGGATCCAATCAACCCGCGCGGTCAGCACCTCTCCGGCCAATACGGCGGGCAAATGGGTGAGCAGGCCCACAAAGGCCACGAGGGTAACCATGAAGGTGACCCCGGCGCAGGCTTGGCGCCCTGCGGAATTCATCAGTCCGGGTAGCAAAGCACCAAGGAAAGGCAAGGCAACGATAAGGAAGAGGGACACGCGAACTCCTGATCTAGCGGACTGAAAGGTCACCACGTTCTGTAGAAATTTTCCCGGCACCTCAAGCGAAACCGGGCATTAAACGCCAGATTGTCGCAGGTTACGCCCCCGCCCTACCCCGTGGGAGGGGATGCCCGTGCCTTTGCCCGTCCGACAGTCCCCCTCGGGCCGCGTCACCCCGGCTGGAAGAGGTTCCGGTAGTTTTCGCGCAGCACGTTCTTCTGCACCTTACCCATCGTGTTGCGCGGCAGTTCCGGCAGCACGATCAACTTCTGGGGCTGTTTGAACTTGGCCAACGATCCGGCCACGTCCGCGGCGATCTGCTCCACGTCCAGCTCCACACCCCGGCGTGCCACCAGAACCGCCACGACGCTTTCGCCAAAATCGGGATGCGGCACGCCGATCACCGCGCTTTCCAACACGCCCGGTTGGTCGTCGAGCAGCAGTTCGACCTCCTTGGGGTAGATGTTATAGCCGCCCGAGATGATCAGATCCTTGTCGCGGCCCACGATGGTGACATAGCCATCCGCATCGCGCCGCCCCAGATCGCCGGTGATGAAAAACCCGTCTTCGCGCAATTCGGCGGCAGTCTTCTCGGGCATTTGCCAATAGCCTTTGAAGACGTTGGGACCGCGCACTTCGATGCTACCAATCTCGCCATCCGGCAGGGTCGCGCCGGTTTCGGGGTCGGTGATCTTCAACTCCACATCCGGCAGCGGCAGGCCCACGGTGCCCGCACGGCGCTCGCCCTCATAGGGGTTACTGGTGTTCATATTGGTCTCGGTCATGCCGTAACGCTCAAGGATACGGTGGCCGGTCCGGGTCTCGAAATCCACATGGGTTTCAGCCAAAAGCGGGGCGGAGCCCGAGATGAACAGCCGCATATTCGCCGCCGTCTCACTGGTAAAACGCGCGTCGTCCAACAGCCGGGTGTAGAAGGTGGGCACCCCCATCATCGCGGTGGCATGGGGCATCCGGTCGATCAGTCGGTCGATGTCGAGCTTGGGCATAAAGATCATCGCACCCCCCGCCACCAGCGTCACATTGGTCGCCACGAACAGCCCGTGGGTGTGGAAGATCGGCAGCGCATGGAGCAGCACGTCTGCATTGGTAAAACGCCACAGATCGGCCAGCGTCTGCGCGTTGGACAAAAGGTTCGCCTGCGTCAGCATCGCCCCCTTTGAGCGCCCCGTCGTGCCGGAAGTATAGAGGAAGGCCGCCAGATCATCGCCCCCGCGCGCGACGGTCTCGAACTGATCGGGGGCCGAGGCTGCGCGATCCGCAAAGCTGCCATCGTTTTCGCTGCCCAGCGTCTCAAGCTGGCAGCCCGTGTCCTTGGCCAGCGGCACCATCTCATTGCGCCGCGCAGGCTGGCAGACAAACGCCGCCGCCCCACTGTCGGTCACGAAATAGCGCACCTCATCCGCCGTATAGGCCGGGTTCAGCGGCAGAAAGATCACCCCCGCCTGCACGCAAGCGGCATAGAGCGCCAGCGCATCGGCGGATTTGTCGATCTGCACCGCCAGCCGGTCGCCCGGCTGCACCCCCAGCCCGCTCAGCACATTGGCAAAGCGGCCCGCCCGGCTCAGAAAGCCCGCATGGGTCAGCGTCACCCCGCCCTCAAGGTGCAGAAAGGCGGTCGTCTTGCCAGCGTGACGGCCAAACAGAGTGTCATAAAGGGGGTTCGCCATCACGGTGCTCCTCACGTGTTGTTCTTGGGAAAGCCGATTGCCTCCTCGCGGAATTACAACCGTATTACGCAGGGTAATGCAAGCAGGCGGAGGGCTGCGTATGGCTGCGGTGAGGGGAAATGTTGAACCGAGGCAATAGGTTGTAGGGCGACGCTCGGACGCGTCGCCCTGCGGATTAGCGGCCCATTAAGCCCGGCAACCAAGTACCGATGCCCGGCAGCCAGACGACCAGCGCCAGCACGAAGAGCTTGATTAACAAAAAGGGCATCACCGAGGCATAGATTTGCGGCATCCGGATCCCCTCGGGTGCCACGCCCCGCATGACGAAGAGAAGCAGCCCGAAGGGCGGTGTCAGCAGACCGATCTCCATGGTCAACAGGTAAACCACGCCGAGGGTCAGCTCGTTGATCTCCATCGCGCCCGCCAAGGGCACGAAAACCGGGACCGTCACCATCAACATCGACACTTGATCGATGAAACACCCCAGAAACAGCAGGATCGCGATCATCCCCAAAAGCACCATCAAAGGCGTCGGATCGACCGCGTTGATTGCATTGATCAGCCCGTTGGTCGCGCCAGAAAAGCTCAGCACCTGCGCAAAGGTCTGGCTGGCCGCAATGATGAACAGGATCATCACCGACAGTTTCAACGTCTCCATCAGAGCACGGCCCATCTTCTCCCAACTCAAGGCCCGATAGGCTGCCCCGATGATCACCGCCGTGATACTGCCCAGCGCAGCGCTCTCCGTGGGTGTGGCGATCCCTGCCAGCAAAGAGCCGATTACCACCGCGAAAAGTACCGTCAGCGGCAAGACATAGATCGCAAAGGGCGTCCACCGTTCGCGCAGCGACATATCCTCGTAAACATCGGGCGGCGCGACCTTTGGGTCCAATACACTGCGCCCCACCACATAGGCCACGAAAAGCACCGCCAGCAGCAAGGCCGGAAGTACCCCCGCGATCAGCAGCCCCGCGATGGAAATACCGGCGAGCGAGCCCACCAGCACCGCCAGCGCCGAAGGCGGGATCAGCATCGCAATCGCCCCTGAAGCCATGATCGGCCCCATGGCCATCGACGGGTGGTAGCCCCGTTTCAGCATCCCCGGAAGCAGCGTGCCGCCCAGCATCGCGGTATTGGCGATGGTCGAGCCGGAGAGTGCCGCAAAGATCGTGCCGCCAAAGATCGTCACCACTGACATGCGGCCCGGGATGCGCGTCACCACCCGCTCAATGGCGTCGATGGCGCGGTGCGCCACCCCGGTCTGAAAGAGTATCTCTCCCATCAGGATGAACAGGGGTATCGGGGCGAGTTGAAAATTCGCTACCGATTGCGCTGAGTTGCGCGCCAGCTGCAGAATGCCACGTTCGCCACCCAGCACGAAGTATGCGCCCACGGTGGTCACGGCGATAAAGGCAAAGGCGACCGGCAAGCCGATCAGCAAAAGCACCGCGAGGCTGCCCAGCATGAGCGTCAGGATCAAAGCCCAATCCATCTCAAAGACCACTCAGACTACGCTCGGCCGTTTCCGGATAGAAAAGGCGGCGGATAAAAATAATCGTGCAAAGCGCCAATGACAGCGGCACAAAGGCCAGCATCCACCATTCCGGGATGACGAATGACGTGCGGATCATCGACCCCCGCGCGGCCGACGCCAGCACCGCTTGCAATCCGTACCACCCCAGCACCCCTGCCGTGACAGCGCCGATGGCGCTGGTAAGACGGGTGAGCACATGGGCCGTGCGTGGCGCAAGATTGCTGGTGATCAGATCCACCTTCACATGGCCACCGATCGACAGCACCCAAGGCGCGCCAAGGAAGGTGGCGATCATCAGCGCGTATTGGATCGCATCCAGAGCGCCATAGACCACCGGCAGACCAAGATTGCGCAGCACAACATTGAGAGCGATGAACACCGCGATCACCCCGAGGATACCAGCCGAAAAGACGGCCAGCCCCCGGAGTGTCCGGTCAAACATTCTAGAGATCATTGGAGGATCACTTGGTCATGCAGGCGCGCATCTGCTGCGCAAGATCGGCATCGACCTCTTCCACCGCGGCCCAACCGGCATCGCGGGCGGCAGCGATCCAAGTCTCGGCATCGGCCTCGCCAAAGGTGATCGTCTCGATACCCGCCTCGGCCTGCGCCGCATATTCCGAGGCGTTCCGATCCGCGTTGTCGTTGTTCAGCTCTTCCATCCAAGCGGCACCTTCGGCCAGCTTGGCGCGCTGCTGCTCCGTTAGCCCGTTCCAAGTATCAAGGTTCACCAGAACGTTGACGTCGACGTTGTAAAAGCTCGGGTCGACACGGTACTTCGTCTGCTCGTCCCAACCAAGGTCCAGCACCCCCTGCGAGGGCCAGCCGTAGCCGTCAATCGCCCCACGCTCCAGCGCGCTGTAGACCTCGCCCGGCGCGGTCCGCACGAGGTTGGCACCAAGCTGCGTAAACATCGCTTGGTAAACCGGCGTGGTACGGATGGTCAGACCGCTCAGATCCGGCCCCTCGACCGGTTTGGTGAGATAGAGGTGATAGCCGATCCCGTCGCCCGCATGGGCGAGGTATTTCACGTTCATCTGCTCTTGATGGATACGGTCGACCAGTTCATAGCAGCCATTGGCGCGCTGGTCCTGAATGGTGTTCTCGGCCAGATGCAGTGCGTCGCCGGTGGGCAGCAGGTTGGGGTAATAGGCCGTGGTGTTATTTGCGATGTCGACGACGCCGGACTGCACCGCATTGCCCAGTTCAAAAGGCGGGACGGCCTCAGGACCGCCGACCAGATTGATCTGCACGACCCCTTTGCCGTTCTCGTTGATCCACTCGACAAAGGACTCGAACTCGCGGCTAAAGGCGGTGCCAAGGGTAAAGGCAGAAACGGCGCGCAGGGTCACTTCTTCGGCCTGAGCGATGCTGCCGGTGGCAAATGTGCTGACGGCAAAGACCGCCGCGCTAAGCGTGGTTGTTGTTTTCATGGTCGTCTCCCAGTTGTGATCAAAAGCCCGCGATCTTTGCCTCGGTACCCTCGCATGCAAATGCATAATATGTATCTGCATGTAATTGGTAGCGACTAGATTTCCCTACGTCAATTTAATCTCGGCTTCCCTTGCCCTTACGCGCGCTTCATCAGTTCCATGCGCAAATTGTCGCGGCATTAAGATAGATTAATGACGCCGCTGACGCGAGAACATATATAGAACGCATGGTAAAACAGACACTCGATCAAAAACTGGCGATTCTCAGCGATGCGGCGAAATACGACGCCTCCTGCGCCTCCTCGGGCTCCACCAAGCGCGACTCGCGCGATGGCAAGGGGCTGGGCTCCAACGAAGGCAGCGGCATCTGCCACGCCTATGCCCCGGACGGGCGGTGCATCAGCCTGCTGAAGATCCTCATGACCAATTTCTGCATCTATGATTGCAGCTATTGCATTAACCGCGTGTCCTCCAATGTCGAACGCGCCCGCTTCAGCGTAGATGAGGTGGTGAAGCTCACCATCGAATTCTACCGTCGCAACTATATCGAAGGGCTGTTTCTGTCGTCGGGCGTGATCCGATCGCCCGATGCCACGATGTCCGACATGGTGCAGATCGCGCGAAAGCTGCGGCAGGAGGAGAATTTTCGCGGCTATATCCACCTCAAGACCATCCCCGACGCCTCGCCCGAGTTGATCGAGGAAGCCGGTCGTCTGGCGGACCGGCTGTCGATCAATGTGGAACTGCCCACCGACACGGCGGTGCAGCAATATGCGCCCGAGAAGAAGCCCGAGCAGATCCGTCGCGCGATGGCAAATGTGCGCATGGTGAAGGATGCCAGCAAGGACAAATCCTTCACCGGCAAACGCCCGCCGCGTTTCGCGCCCGCGGGCCAGTCGACGCAGATGATCATCGGGGCGGATGGCTCCAACGATGCCACCGTGCTGGGCCAATCGACGCGGCTTTACTCCAGCTACAAACTGAAACGCGTCTATTATTCCGCCTTCTCGCCCATCCCCGACAGTTCGTCGAAACTGCCGCTCATCCGCCCGCCCCTGCAACGCGAGCACCGGCTTTATCAGGCCGACTGGCTGCTGCGGTTCTATGATTTTCAACTGGACGAGATCACCTCGGTCACCCGCGACGGCAATCTCGATCTGGAGGTCGACCCGAAACTCGCCTGGGCGCTGGTGCATCGCGAGCACTTCCCCCTCGACGTCAACCGCGCCAGCCGCGAGATGCTGCTGCGGGTGCCGGGCTTTGGCGTCAAAACCGTGAACCGCATCCTCGCCGCGCGCCGTCACCGCGCCCTGCGCTACGAAGACCTGGCCCGCATGGGCGCCTCGATGAAAAAGGCCCGCGCTTTCGTCACCGCCGGGGGCTGGACGCCGGGGGGCCTTACCGACAGCGCCGACCTGCGCGCGCGCTTCGCGCCGCCGCCCGAGCAGTTGACCCTGTTCTGATGCACCGCGTCTCCCTGCCCCCGATCGGCACCGCCAAGGCATGGCGCGAGGCGGCGCGCGGCTTTCTGGCCGCGGGCGTGCCGCCCGAGCAGATCCTCTGGGGCGATCATGCCGCCGCCCCAGACCTGTTTGGCGGGGAAGCCGCGCCGGCCGCCTCGGGCCGTACCGCCGTGCCACGCAGTTTCGTCTCGATGGCCGAGACCGCTGTCTGGCACAGTGACCCAGAACGTTTCGCCCGGCTCTACGCCTTCCTCTGGCGTGTGAAGGACGCGCCGCATTTGATGTCCGACCGCGGCGATGCCGACCTCGCTGTGTTGCGGGGGATGGAGAAGAACGTCCGCCGCTGTCAGCACAAGATGAAGGCCTTCGTCCGCTTCCGCGAGATCGGCGATCCGAACGCCCCGCGCCGCAGCTTCGCCGCGTGGTTCGAACCCACGCATCACACGGTGGAGCCCACGGCGGATTTCTTCGTGCGGCGCTTTTCCGACATGGATTGGCGCATTCTCACGCCCGACGTCTCGGCCATCTTCGAGGGCGGCAAGCTCAGCTTTCAGGAGGGCCACGCCAAACCTGACCTGCCCGAGGACGCGGGCGAGCAGTTGTGGATCACCTACTTCCAGAACATCTTCAATCCTGCCCGCCTGATGGTGAAGGCGATGCAGTCGGAGATGCCCAAGAAATACTGGAAAAACATGCCCGAGGCCGCCTTCATCCCCCAGATGATCGCCGAAGCCCCGGCCCGCGCCCGCGCCATGGCCGAAGCCGCCCCGACCCTGCCGCCCGCGCGCATGGACCGGGTGCAGGCGCAGCTTTCGGCTTTTGAGTCCGCTTGGGACGGCCCGATGGAAGAGCTTCCGTCCGCAATCCGCGCCTGCACCCGCTGCCCGCTTCATTGTCACGCCACGCAGGCCGTGCCGGGCGAAGGGCCGGTGCATGCCGATCTTATGGTCGTGGGCGAACAGCCCGGCGATCAGGAAGACCTCGCGGGCCGCCCCTTCGTCGGGCCGGCGGGGCAGATGTTCGACCGCATCGCCGGTGAGGCAGGCCTCGACCGAGACGCCGCCTTTGTCACCAATGCGGTCAAACACTTCAAGTTCACCGCCCGCGGCAAACGCCGCATTCACCAGCGCCCCGAGACGCCGGAGATTGACCAGTGCCGCTGGTGGATGAACGCCGAGGTGGCGCAGGTGCAGCCCAAGCTCATCCTCGCCATGGGCGCCACGGCGGCGCAGAGTCTCACCGGCAAGGGCACGGGCATCCTGAAACGCCGCGGCACGATCGAGGCGGGGCCGGAGGGCATTCCGGTGCTGATCACCCTGCACCCCTCCTACCTTTTGCGCGTCCCCGACCCCGCGGCGCGCGAAGAGGCCGAGGCGCAGTTCCGCTCGGATCTGGCGATGGCCGCGCGGATGATGGCCGAGGCGGCCTAGTCCTCGGGGTCGATGACCTGCAGGGCACCATCCGGCAGGGGGCGTTGCAACGCGGGCAGATCGGCAGTCTCGGCGCTCAGCCACGTATGCACTTCGTCGGGCGTGGTCAGGATCACTGGCATGGCCTTTGGGTGCACGGCACCGACCTCGGCGTTGGGCTCGGTGGTTAGGAAGCCATAGAGGTTATCGGTGGTCTCGCCGTCCTTGAGTTTTCGCACGCTCGTCCATTGCGTCCAGACCCCGGCGAAGAAGGCCAGCGGACGGTTTTCGCCAAGCGCGAACCAGATCGGGCGCGAACGCTCTCCGGGGCGGTTCAGCGGCTCGGAAAAGGCGGTGAAGGGCACCACGCAGCGATGCGCAGGCCCCAGCCATCGCCGCCAATGCGGTGAGGCGATGTTGCGGATGTTCGTGACGCCGCGGTCGGTCTTCTTGCCCTTGAGCGCGAAGGCCGGGGACGGCATGCCCCACCGCATCATCTCCAGCACCGGGCCGCCATCGCCATGGCGCACCACCGGGGCGGGGTAATCGGGGTAGATGCCGGGCATTGAGGCGAGGTTGCCCGCGCGATCCTCGATCCCGTCGAACCAGCCGCGGATCGCGTCCTGCCCCTTGGTGAGGGAGTAAAGATTGCACATCGGTTGCCTCCTATCGCAGCCCTATGCCAGTAGATGCGTTTTTTCCGCGCCCCAGCAAGGGCTTCGCGGGGGGCGGTTCAAAATTTTGACAGGGCCGCAGTTCATCGTTTATGAATAGAACAAAATGTGAACATATGGAGTCGTGCATGACAACCGATTCTACATATGGGCAGGTCCTTACCCTGCCGCGGCGGCGGCCGTCGACATCGCCCGAGCCGGGGGTTCTGGCCACGCATGCGCCGCTGACGGATGTCTTTCCGCAGGCCTTCGCCAGTGCTTCGGCCAGTGGCTTCGTCCTGTCGCTGCTGCCACGCGGCAAGGGGCCGGTGCTTTGGGTGCAGGACTTCCTGTCGCGGCGCGAGAACGGCGCGCCCTATACCCCGAGCCTCGCGGCCTTCGGGCTGGAACAGCCGGTGCTGCTGGTCACCGCCAGCCATCCGCGCGACGTGCTTTGGGCGATGGAGGAAGGCGCCGCCTGTGCCGGCCTCTCAGCCGTGGTGGGCGAGGTGCATGGCGGGCCGGAGGTTCTGGATTTCACCGCCACCAAGCGGCTGTCGCTGCGGGCCGAGGCCTCGGGCGTGCCGCTCTACCTCATCCGCAGCGGCGACCCCGGGGGCCTGAGCGCGGCGCGGATGCGCTGGCGCATCGCCTCCCTGCCCGCGCAGGCGCATCCCGACGATCCGCAGGCCCCGGGCGCGGCCCGCTGGGATCTGGAGCTGTTTCGCGCCCGCGGCCATGCGCCCGGCCGCTGGGTGGCCGACCATGAGCCCGACAAACGCCACAGCCCCCGCGCCGCGGATCGTCTCCGTCTGGTTCCCCGATCTGACGATGGAACGCTGGCGCCGGGTGATCAGCCAATACCGCAGCGTTCCGGGGGATGAGGTGCCGGTGGTCCTGTCGCGTGACGGGACGCACGGGCCGGTGGTCCATGGGCTGAGCGCCGCCGCCCGCGCCCGCGGCATCGAGACGGGCGCCCGGGTGGTCGACGTGCAGGCGATCCACCCCGATCTGCATGTCGAGCCCGCCGATCTGGACGGCGATATCGCCCTCATCAAGCGGCTGGTCCATTGGGCGCGGCGCTGGTGTCCTTGGACCGCTCGGGACGTGGATCACGGGCTGCTGCTCGATGTGACCGGCTGCACGCATCTTTTCGGCGGCGAGGCGGCGATGCTGCGCGACATCCGCAGCCGTTTCGCACTGCAGGGGCTGACCGCGCGCTGCGCCATGGCCCCCACCCCCGGTGCCGCGCAGGCGCTGGCGCGTTTCGGCTCCGGCGCGCAGATCTGCACCGCCGAGGACGTCGGCGCCGCCCTCGCCCCCCTGCCCGTCGCCGCCCTGCGGCTCGACGCCCAGACCACGCGGCTGCTGGACCGGCTTGGCCTCAAGACCATCGGCGCGCTGAGCGATCTGCCCCGCGCCGCACTGATGCGCCGCTTCGCCAGCCTGAAGCCCGAGCGCAACCCGCTTATCCTGCTGGACAAAGCGCTCGGCAAGGCCGCCGATCCGCTCAACGCCCCGCCCGATCACCGTCATTTCATGGCCCGCAGCCGCCTGCCCGAACCGGTGCTCGACCCCGCCCCGCATCTGCCCGCGCTGGTCGAGGACCTCTGCGCGCAACTGGCCCGGGCGGAACTGGGCGCGCGGCGGCTGCGGCTGACCGTCTACCGCATCGACGGCGACTGGCGCGGCCTCGACACTGCCACCGCCCGCGCCAGCCGGGACGCCGCCCATCTGCGCCGGCTCTTCGACGGCAAGCTCGAGAATATCGACAGCGGCTTTGGCTTTGACCTCATGACGCTGGAGGCGCTGGCGAGCGAGCCGCTGCCGCTGATGCAGGACCACCTCGACGGCAAGCGCGACCCCTCGGCGGACGTGGCCGGGCTCTTGGACCGCCTGGTGGCCAAGCTGGGGCCGGAGAAGGTGAGTTGGCCGCAGTGGCGCGAGACCCACAAGCCCGAGGCGGTCGAAGAACGCGCCCCGGCGCTGCAGGCCAGCCCCGCCGCCGCCCCGGTGCTGCTGCGCGAGCGCCCGCTGCGCCTGCTCACCCCGCCCGAGGAGGTGCGCGTGATCTACGCCGTGCCCGAAGGCCCGCCCTCGCAGTTCAACTGGCGCCGCGTCACCTACAAGACCACCCGCCACGCGGGGCCTGAGCGGATCGCCCCCGAATGGTGGCGCGACCGCCCAGGCACCCGGCTGCGCGATTACTATAAAGTGGAGGTCGAAGGCGGCCAGCGCTTCTGGCTCTACCGCGAGGGCGTGATCCACGATGGCCGCGGGGCCGAGCCGCGCTGGTTCCTGCACGGGATGTTCGCCTGATGCCGCAGCAGGAGGGACATAAGCGCCGCACCTTGGGCGAGGACAGGCTCAGCGCCCCACCGCGGGCAGCGTATGTGGAGTTCGGTCTGGCCAGTTGCTTTTCCTTCCTGCGCGCTGCCTCGGACGCCGTCGATCTGGTCCAGACGGCGCATCACCACGGCTACGACAGCCTCGGCATCGCGGATCACAACACGCTGGCGGGCGTGGTGCGGCTGCATGTAGAGGCCGAAAAGGCCCATATCCGCCCCCTGATCGGGGCGCGGCTGGTGCTGCTCTGTGGGACTGAACTGCTGGCCTACCCGCAGGACCGCGCCGCCTATGCGCGGCTCTCGACGCTGCTGTCGGCGGGCAAGATGCAATCGGTGGACGGGGAATGGCAGCAAAAGGGCGAGACCCATCTGACGCTGGAGATGCTGCAAGGCCACGCCGAAGGGCTGCACCTCATCGTCATGCCGCCCGAGAACCTCGACCTCTTCGCCGCGGGCCTGCCGCGGCTGCTGAAAGCGCTGCCCGGGATGCGCCATATCGGGGCGAGTTTCCTCTACCGCGGCGATGATCGCGCGCGGATCAACCGGCTGGATGCGCTGGCCCGCGCCCATGGGTTGAGGCTGCTTGCCACCAACGACGTGCTCTACCATGCCCGCCACCGGCGGCCCTTGCAGGACGTGATGGTGGCCATCCGCGAGGGCGTGATCGTGCCCAAGGCGGGCTACCTGCTGGCCGCCAATGCCGAGCGACATCTGAAATCCCCCGAGGCGATGATCCGCCTCTTCGCCGACTGGCCCCATGCCATTGCCGAGACGCGCCGCTTGGCGGACAAGATCGACTTCCGCCTCACCGATCTGGCCTATGAATACCCCCATGAGATCGTCCCCGAGGGCGGCAGCCCGATGGAGGAACTGGCGCGCCTCACATGGGAAGGCGCCGCCCGGCGCTACCCCGAAGGCGTGCCCGAGGCGGTGAAAAAGACCATCGAGAAGGAATTCGCGCTGATCTCCTCCAAGAAGATCGCGCGTTATTTCCTGACCATCTATGACATCGTCCGCTTCGCCCGCGAGGAGGCCGAGCCGCCGATCCTCTGCCAGGGGCGCGGCTCGGCGGCCAATTCCGCCGTCTGCTTCTGCCTCGGCATCACCTCGGTCGACCCGGCGGTGCATGACCTGCTCTTCGAGCGGTTCCTGTCAGAGGAACGCGACGAGCCGCCAGACATCGACGTGGATTTCGAGCATGAGCGGCGCGAGGAGGTGATCCAATACATGTACGGCAAATACGGCCGCCACCGCGCCGGGCTTTGTGCCACGGTGATCCACTACCGCCCGCGCTCGGCCATTCGCGAGGTCGGCAAGGCGATGGGGCTTTCGGAAGACGTGACCTCGAAACTCGCCGGCACCGTCTGGGGCAGTTTCGAGGGCGAGATGGACGATGCCCGCGCCCGCGAGGCGGGGCTGGACCTGTCCGACCCCTACCTGCGCATGGTGCTGAAACTCGCCTCCCAGATGATCGGCATGCCGCGGCACCTGAGCCAGCACGTCGGCGGTTTCATCCTAACCGAGCGCCCGCTGACCGAGATCGTGCCCATCGGCAATGGCGCCATGCCCGAGCGCAGTTTCATCGAATGGGACAAGGACGACATCGACGCGCTGCAGATCTTCAAGGTCGATATCCTCGCGCTCGGCATGCTGACCTGTATCGCCAAATGCTTCGACCTAATCGAGGCGCATTACGACCGCCCGCTGGAACTGGCCACGGTGCCGGTGGAGGATCACGAAGACGATGCCACGGGGCGGCCCACCTACGACATGCTCTGCCGGGGCGACAGCCTTGGCGTCTTTCAAGTCGAAAGCCGCGCGCAGATGGCGATGCTGCCGAAACTGCGCCCGCGCGTCTTCTACGATCTGGTGATCGAGGTTGCCATCGTCCGCCCCGGCCCGATCCAGGGCGACATGGTCCACCCCTATCTGCGCCGCCGTCAGGGGTTGGAGAGCGTCGTCTACCCCGCCCCCGGCCCGGCCTATCCGCAGGACGAACTCTTCAGCATCCTCAGCCGAACCCTGGGCGTGCCGATCTTTCAGGAACAGGCGATGAAAATCTCCATCGACGCGGCACGGTTCTCTCCGGCCGAGGCCAATGAGCTGCGCAAGGCCATGGCCACCTTCCGCTCGCGCGGGACGATCGAGAAGCTGCAGGACAAGATGGTGGGCCGGATGACCAAACGCGGCTACGATCCGGTCTTCGCGCAGCGCTGCTTCGACCAGATCAAGGGCTTTGGCGAATACGGTTTCCCCGAAAGCCATGCGGCGAGTTTCGCCAAGCTGGTCTATGTCTCAAGTTGGATGAAATGCCACTACCCGGCGGCCTTTGCCTGCGCGCTCTTGAACTCGCAGCCGATGGGGTTTTACGCGCCCGCCCAGATCGTGCGCGACGCGCGCGAACATCAGGTCGAGGTGCGCGACGTGGATGTGAACCTCTCGGACTGGAACTGCACGCTGGAGCCTTGTGGGGACGGTTTCGCCCTGCGGCTGGGGCTGCGGATGGTGGACGGGCTGCAAGAGAAAGCGGGCGCGCGGATCATGGACCGGCGCGAGACGCCTTACGCGGATGTCGAGGACCTCAAGACCCGCGCGGGCCTCGATGCCAAGGCGATCCGCCAGCTTGCCGCCGCCGACACGATGCGCAGCATGGGGATCGACCGGCGCCAAGCGCTCTGGCAGGCCCAAGGGCTGCGCGACGCGCCCGCCTTGCCGATCTTCGACCATGTCGAGGCTTCGGCCCGCGGCCCGGAGCCGGAGGTGCATCTGCCGGTGATGCCGAAGGCGGAACAGGTCGTGGCCGACTACCAGACGCTGCGCCTGTCGCTGAAGGCGCATCCGATGTCCTTCTACCGCGGGAGCCTCGCCGCGCAGGGGTTTTCCTCGGCCCGGGACCTTTCGCGCATGGGCCACGGGCGGCGGGTAAAGCTGGCGGGGCTGGTGCTGGTGCGCCAGAAACCCGGCAGCGCCAAGGGGGTCTGTTTCATCACGTTGGAAGATGAATGCGGCGTCGCCAACCTCGTGATCTGGCCAAACATGTTCAAGCTCTACCGCCCCACGATCATGTCGTCGCGGCTTCTGGTCGTGGAGGGGCGCGTGCAGACCGACGGGCGGGTGATACACGTGGTGGCCGAGCGGCTTGAGAACCGCTCTGACCGGCTGGCGGCGCTGTCGGAGGCACCGATGCCCGGCATCACGACGCGCGGCGATCACCCAACCCATCCGCTGCCCGGTCAGGTGGCCATGCACGGCCACCCGCGCGATGCCAAGGTGATCCCCAGATCGCGGGATTTTCATTAACGAATCCTCATGCAATGCATGAGGTACGCACCGCAACTAACTGATACAAAACGAAACGCAATAAATAACAGATCCCCTGTTGACCCTCTGAACGCCCCTCGCTAGCCTGCCGGAAATCCGTTGGGGTGCCGCAAGGCTGAGAGGTGAAAACCGACCCATCGAACCTGATCCGGGTCGTACCGGCGTAGGGAACGGAAGCAAGCATCAGCCCATCCGGGCGGTCGTTTACCCCGTATCTCCATGCCCTTGGCCCATCTAACGAATGGGGGGCCGAATGGCGTTTCAAGCACTGACGATTGCGGGGTCCGACAGCGGCG
Source organism: Sulfitobacter sp. 1A13496 (assembly GCF_043557225.1). NCBI lineage: Bacteria > Pseudomonadati > Pseudomonadota > Alphaproteobacteria > Rhodobacterales > Roseobacteraceae > Sulfitobacter > Sulfitobacter sp. 1A13496. Next base: position 34,617 of record NZ_JBIFFP010000005.1, read on the forward strand.
GCGGGGCGGGGATTCAGGCCGATCTCAAGACCTTCAGCGCACTTGGCGTCTATGGCGCCAGCGTGCTCACCGCCGTCACCGCCCAGAACACCCGCGCCGTCACCGCGGTTGCCATGATCGCGCCCGCGATGATCCGCGCGCAGATGGCGGCGGTCTTTGACGATCTGGCCATCGGCGCGGTCAAGATTGGCATGTTGGGCGACCCGGCCACGATCTCCGCCGTGGCCGAGGAGCTGGCCGACTGCGCCGCGCCCATTGTGCTCGACCCGGTGATGGTGGCGAAATCCGGCGATGCGCTCCTCTCTGCCGAAGCGGTCAAAACCCTGCGCGACCGGATGCTGCCCCGCGCCTATGTGCTGACGCCAAACCTGCCCGAGGCCGCACGGCTGCTGGACACAGAAGAAGCCACCGACGAGGCCACCATGCTCGCGCAGGGCCGCGCGCTGCTGTCGCTCGGCCCCCGCGCGGTGCTGATGAAGGGCGGCCATGGCAAGGGCGAGACCTGTGTCGATCTGCTGATTTTCAAGGCCGACACCCTGCGCCTTTCCGCGCCCCGCCAGCAGACGGCGAACACCCACGGCACCGGCTGCACGCTCTCTGCCGCCATTGCCGCCGGTCTGGCGCGGGGCTTGCCTCTGCCGCAGGCGGTGGAAGCCGCCCATAGCTATCTGCAACGCGCCATTGCCGCGGCGGACGCCCTCAACATCGGCCATGGCCACGGGCCGGTGCATCATTTTCACGGCGTTTGGCCCCATGAGTGATGTCACCATCATCGGCGCGGGCGTGGCAGGGCTTTGGGCCGCGCGGGCCTGTCTGGCGCAGGGGCTGCGGCCCCGGCTCGTCGACCGCAAAGGCCCGCCCGGGCCGCACGGCTGTTCGTGGTGGGCGGGGGGCATGCTCGCCCCCTTTTGCGAAGGCGCGCTGAGCGAGCCTGCGGTGGTGACCCATGGGCGGCGTGCTGCGGCGCTATGGGGGGAGATCACGGAAGTCACCCATAGGGGCACGCTGGTCCTCGCCCCCGAGCGGGACCGCGCGGAATTGCAGCGTTTCGCCGCCCGCACCGAAGGCCACAGCGACTGCGACGCCGAAGCCATCGCGGCGTGCGAGCCGGACCTCGCCGGGCGCCATCGCCGCGGGTTGTTCTTTGCCGAGGAAGCGCATCTGAACCCGCGCCAAGCGCTGCAAGACCTGACCCATGCGCTTGCCGCCGAGGGTGTCACGGTTGAGACCACGGCCCTCACCCCTTCGGAGGTCACAGGCCCGGTGATCGACTGCCGCGGCATGGTGGCCAGCGACGCTCTGCCCGGTCTGCGTGCGGTCCGCGGTGAGATGATCCTGCTCCGCGCCATTGATGTCACCCTCACCCGCCCGATCCGCCTGCTGCACCCGCGCCACCCGCTTTACGTCGTGCCGCGCGGGCAAGGCATCTACATGCTGGGCGCGACCCAGATCGAAAGCGCCAGCCGCAGCGGCATGACCGCCCGCTCGGCGCTGGAACTGCTCTCAGCCGCCTATGCGCTCGACCCGCGCTTTGCCGAGGGCGAGATCATCGAGATGGGCGCCGACCTGCGCCCGGCTTTCGCCGACAACCTGCCCGGCATCGTGCCGCGCGGGGCGGTGCTGCATCTGAACGGATTGTTCCGGCACGGCTTTCTCATGGCGCCCGCCTTGGCCGAACAGGCTGCGGGCTTTCTGGCAACAGCGACAACGGGGGATTTATTCCGTGAAGATTGAAGTGAACGGCGAGACGCGTGAGGTCGCCGCCGCGCAGCTTGACGCGGCATTGGCAGAGCTTGGTTGGGGCGAGGCGAAAGTCGCCACCGCCCTCAACGGCAGTTTCGTTCCCGCAGGCGCGCGGGGCGAGACCATGCTGAGCGACGGCGACCGGCTCGAAGTGCTCAGCGCCATGCAGGGGGGCTGAGAGATGCGCGATTTCTACGGCACCACCCTGCCCCTGCCGCTGATGCTGGGCACCGCGCGCTACCCCTCGCCCGCGGTGATGGAGGCCGCCTTTCGCCAAAGCGCCGCGCCGGTCGCCACGGTTTCGCTGCGCCGCGAGCAAGGCGCGGGACAGGCGTTTTGGGACATGGTGCGCGGCTTGGGCGTGCATCTGCTGCCCAACACCGCCGGCTGCCATTCCGCGCGCGAGGCGATCACCACGGCGCAGATGGCGCGGGAGTATTTTGGCACCAATTGGATCAAACTAGAGGTCATCGGCCATGCCGACACCCTGCAACCTGACCCCTTCGGGCTGGTCGAGGCCGCCGAGGCGCTCTGCGCCGATGGGTTCGAGGTCTTTCCCTATACCACCGAGGACCAAGTGCTGGCCGCGCGGCTGATCGATGCCGGCTGCCGGGTGCTGATGCCTTGGGGTGCGCCGATCGGCTCGGGGCTGGGGCTGAACAACCTGCACGGGCTGCGCAGTCTGCGGGCAGCATTTCCCGATGTGGCCATGGTGATCGACGCGGGCCTCGGCCTGCCCAGCCATGCGGCGCAGGCGTTGGAGATGGGGTTCGACGCGGTGCTCTTGAACACCGCTGTGGCCGAGGCAGAAGACCCCGCCGCCATGGCCGAAGCCTTTGCGCTGGCCTGCCGCGCGGGCGCGCTTGCCGCCGCTTCCGGCCCCATGGGCCAGCGCGACATGGCCGTACCCTCCACCCCCGTCATCGGAAAGGCTTGGCTATGAGCTTGCCGCGTTTCTACCCCGTCTTGGATAGTGCCGCATGGGTCGCGCGGGCCGTGCCCTTGGGCGTGAAGCTGGTGCAACTGCGCATCAAGGACGCGCCCGAAGAGGTGCTGCGCGCCGAGATCACCACCGCGCTCAACCTCTGCCGCCAGCACGGCGCGCTGCTGGTGGTGAATGACCACTGGCAACTGGCGATTGAACTGGAGGCCGATTGGCTGCATCTGGGGCAAGAGGATTTGGACAGTGCCGACATCCCCGCGATCCGCGCTGCCGGGCTGAAGCTGGGCCTGTCGACCCATGACCATGCCGAGCTTGACCGCGCGCTGGCTCTCGCCCCCGATTACATCGCCCTCGGCCCCGTCTATCCGACCATTCTGAAAAAGATGAAATGGACCGAACAGGGGCTCGACCGGCTGACGGAATGGAAAGCGCGGATCGGGGACATTCCGCTTTGCGCCATCGGCGGCATGTCTGTCGCCCGTGTGCCGGGGGCCTTTGCCGCCGGGGCCGATACGGTGGCGGCGGTCACGGATATCACGCTGAACGCAGACCCCGAAGCGCGGATGCGCGAATGGCTTGAGGTAACGGCATGAGCCGCTACGCCCGCCAGACGGTTCTGCCGCAAGTCGGCGCCGAGGGGCAAGCGCGGCTCATGGCGGCGCATGTGCTGGTCGTCGGGGCCGGAGCGCTGGCAGTGCCCGTGCTGCAATATCTCGTCGGGGCCGGTGTCGGGCGGATCACATTGGTCGACGGCGATCAAGTGGCTTTGAGCAATCTGCACCGCCAACCGCTCTACCGGATGGACGATATCGGCAGGCCCAAGGTCCGTGCCGCCGCCGAGGCGATGGCGGCGCTGAACCCCGAGGTGACGCTTGCCCCGCGTGCCGAATGGCTCACCCCCGCCAATGCGCCCGCCCTGCTGGCGGGCTGCGATATCGCGCTCGACTGCGCCGACACTTTCGCCGCCAGCCTGACCCTGTCGGACGAAGCCCGCGCGCAGGGCAAACCGCTAATTTCAGCCTCGGCCCTTGGGCTGTCGGGCTATGTCGGCGGTTTCTGCGGGGCTGCCCCTTCTCTCCGCGCTGTCTTCCCTGACCTGCCGCAGACGGCAGCGACCTGTGACACGGCGGGCGTCTTAGGGCCCGTGGTCGGAATGATCGGCGCGGCACAGGCGCAGATGGCGCTCTCGGTGCTGCTGGGCCTCACGCCCTCCCCGCTGGGGCAACTCTTGATCTGGGACGCCGCGCAATGGCGCATGTCGGGCTTTCGTTTCGACAGCGCGCCCGAGCCTGCGCGCGCCGCGGGTTTCATCGCCGAAAGCCAGATCACCCCGCGCGATATGGTCATCGACCTGCGCGCCGAAGCGCCTGCGCCTTTCTCACCCCAAGCCCGTCATGTCCCGCCCGAGGCGCTGCCTGACCTGACGCTGCCGCCCGATACGTCGCGCATTGTGCTTGCCTGCCGCACCGGCCTGCGCGCGCATCACGCGGCCAACACCCTTCGCCCCCGCTGGCCGGGCGAGATCGCCCTACTCGCCCTCCCCGGCGCCTGACCCTTTTCCCGCATAAACGATATACTGGAGACCCTTCGTGAAAAACATTCTCGCCCCCCTTGCCCTGACGCTGATCGCAGCCCCCGCCTTGGCCCAAGACAAGATGACCGTCATGCTCGACTGGTTCGTGAATCCTGATCACGGGCCGATCATTCTGGCGCAGGAAAAAGGCTATTTCACCGATGCGGGGCTGGAAGTCGAACTCGTCTCTCCCGCCGACCCGAATGAGCCGCCGCGCATGGTGGCCGCGGGCCGTGTCGATCTGGCGGTGTCCTATCAGCCGGAACTACATCTCGCCCAGCGCGAGGGGTTGGACCTGCGCCGCGTGGGCACGCTGGTCGAAACCCCGCTCACCTGCCTCGTTGTCCGCGCCGACGGGCCGGTGCAGGAGATGGCGGACCTGAAGGGCCGAAAGGTGGGTTTTGCCGTGGCGGGCGTGCAAGAGATGCTGCTGGATGCGATGCTGAGCCACAATGGCGTGGCGCCTGCCGAGGTCGAGCAAATCAACATCGGTTGGTCGATCTCGCCCGCGCTAATGTCGGGACAAGTCGACGGGGTGATCGGCGCGTTCCGCAATTTCGAGCTGAACCAGATGCAGATCGAAGGCCATGAGGGCCGTTGCTTTTACCCCGAAGCCGAGGGCGTGCCCGCCTATGACGAGTTGATCTATGTCGCCCATGCCGAAGATATGGACCGCGACATGATCGCCCGCTTCCTGCGTGCCACCGAACGGGCCGCCGCCGATATCGTGAACGACCCGGCCGCCAGCGGAGAGGTCTTCTTTGCCTCCGACGCCGAGCTGCGCAACGAGCTGAACACCCGCGCATGGGAAGACACATGGCCGCGTTTCGCCACCCGCCCCGCGGCCGTGGACCACGGGCGCTATGACCGGTTCGAGACCTTCATGAAGGAAAGCGGCGTGGTGGAAACCGTGATCCCCGCCGCCGATCTGGTGGTCGACGTCACAGCGCAGGCGAAACCATGACGGCGCCCGCTTACGGCAAGGCCTTCGCCGCTTGGCGCGATGGTGCCGGAGAGACATGGCGGGCCTATACCCGCCATGACTTTGTCGAACAGCTGGGCGACGGCAATCTGCCACAGGCCAGCTATCTGCATTACCTGCGGCAGGACTATGTTTTCCTGATTCACTTTGCCCGCGCTTGGGCGCTTGCCGCGGCCAAGGCGGAAACGCTGGATGAAATGGCCGCCGCGAGTGCAACGGTCCATGCGTTGGTGCATGTGGAGATGCCCCTCCATGTGGAAACCTGCGCAGGACATGGCATCGACCGCGCCAAGCTTGAGGCCACGGCAGAGGCTCCCGGAAACCTCGCCTATACGCGCTATGTTTTGGAGGCGGGCTATTCCGGGGACTTCCTTGACCTGATGGCCGCCCTCGCCCCCTGCGTTCTGGGCTATGGTGAGATCGGGTTGGCCCTGCGGGGCAATGACGGCCCCTATACCGATTGGTGCGCGGTCTATGGCGGCGAGGAGTATCAAGCCTTGTGCCGCGATGTCGGCGCGCTGATCGACGGGGCGCTAGCGCGGCGTCTGGGTGCAAACTGGCAAACCCTGCCACGGACCAAGACCTTGCAAGAGCGTTTCAACACGGCCACAGCGCTTGAGGTCGGCTTTTGGGACATGGCCCTGTCGCCCGCAGCAACATGACCGCCCCTGCGGTGCATCTATCGGGCGCGCTCCACGGCGCAGCGGTCCTCTTGATCGACCATTTCGATCTTACCCTCAAGGCCGGGCAATGGAACGTCTTGCTCGGTCCCTCGGGTGTGGGGAAAACCTCGCTGCTGCGGCTGCTTGCGGGTCTGCCCAATGTGGCCCGGCTGGAAGGCCGTATTGCTACGGATGATGACCGTCCCATCGCCCCCCGTGTTGCGATGATGGCGCAGGACGATCAACTGCTGCCTTGGGCGAATGCGGTTGAGAATGTCACCATCCCCGCCCGGCTGCGCGGAGAACGGGCGGACCCTGACCGCGCCGCAGCACTTCTGGCCGAGGTCGGGCTTCGCGCGGAGCTGCGCCGCAAACCTGCCCAGCTTTCCGCCGGTCAGCGCCAGCGCGTCACCCTCGCCCGCACGCTTTACGAAGACCGCCCCGTGGTCCTGCTGGACGAACCGTTCTCGGCCCTCGATGTGGTGACCCGCCTTAAAATGCAGGATCTAGCGGCGCGGCTGCTTTGCGGGCGAACCGTCGTGTTGATCACCCATGACCCGGCGGAGGCCCTGAGGCTCGCCGATTACGCTTGGATCGTGAGCCGCCATGGGGCCGCCCCCTGCCCCCTGCCCAAAACGCCGCCACCACGCCGGATCGACGCCCCCGAGACCCTCGCCGCCCAAGCCGATCTGCTGCGCCGCATGGGGCTGGCCTCACCCGCGCAGGTCGCCTGATGGTATCTACGTTGCATAAATTATGGCGCGGCATGGTCTGCTTCGCGCTCGCCGTCGCGATTTGGCAGCTTGTTGTCACCCTCAGCGGCGTGCCGCGTTTCATCCTGCCGGGACCTTGGCTTGTCTTGCAAGCACTGGGCGGGAATGCCGCGCTGCTCTGGCAGAATGCGCTATGGTCGGCGGGCAATCTTGCGCTGGGCCTAAGTTTAGGCATTTTCCTCGGCATTGAGACCGCGCTGTTGCTGACCCTTTCGCGCCGCGCGCGCTGGCTGCTGCGCCCGATGCTGGTGGTGGCTCAGGCCGTGCCTGTCTTCGCCCTCGCCCCGGTCATCACCCTTTGGCTTGGCTACGGGATGCCCTCCAAGATCGTAACCATCGCGCTGGTCACCTATTTTCCCATCGCCTCGGCCCTCTTCGACCGGCTAATGGCGCTGCCCCCGGGCCTGCGCGATCTGGCGCATCTCTCGGGCGCCAACCGCTGGCGCGAAACACTGCTGCTGCGCCTGCCCCACGCCGTGCCGGGGCTGATCTCGGGCCTGCGGTTGGCCGTGGTCTACGGCCCCCTTGCGGTGCTGATCGGCGAATGGGTCGGCTCATCCCGCGGTCTGGGGCATCTGATGCTGATGGCCAATGGCCGCGGCCAAACCGCGCTCATGTTTGCGGCCCTGATCGTGCTCGCGGCGCTGTCGCTGCTGCTCTGGTCCGCGGTCGAAGCGCTCGCCCGCTGGAAGGCACGGCGGTTCTAGGTGCTTTGGAACCCCATGGTCAGCGTGATGCCCTGATGCCGCACGGCATGGTGACCCGCGCCCCAGCATCCAAGGATATCCGGGCACTGCCAAAGTTATTGGCTATGTGAAATGGTTAGTCGATGAAACCGACCCCGTCGGGCGCGGGTTCACCATCACCTAAAAGCAAAGACGTGAAAATTGGCCGCCGGAAGATTACGCATGCCCGCCTCGAATTTCTTGGTCAGTTCAACGACAGCTGCGCGACACATTCGGCCCCACGGCAACGTATCTCTCCCCCTTCTTCGATGCAGAGCTTTTTGATCGCGATATTGCTGCGCAAGAAGTTCACATCCACCGTCTCAATATTTCGCGCGCGCGCTTCGGCCAGACCGCGATGGAAGAGCCTCCGGCCATAGCCGCGCCCTTGATAGGCGTCTTCAACCGAAAGCCCGATCTCCGCATGGGTGCTGTCGATGCAATGAAGCTCCAGTATCGCACGCAAAGCATCATCGCATTCGACGCCGAGCGTCAGGTCGGGGTTGGAGCCCCGAACCACGCGCAGCAAAGCATCATCGTTAAGCTGGCCCATGAACCTGAGCTCTCGCGAGGCCGGGCTAAGCCTTTGGTAATGTTCGCATAGGGTCTGCTTTAGAAGCGGGAGGGGAACGGAAAGAGGTTCTGGAACGGCGGTGTGCATGATGTCTCCAATCTCAATTCCAAGATGGGAAGCCGACCCGCCCGGAGTAGATATCGAACAGGGCAGGAGAAATGCGCTGCTTGCATAGGTTGCCGGCACGTTTGCTAATCCAGCCTGTGGCGCGCGCCGCGAGAATAGCGCGCTGCTGCCCTCGTCATCCTGTTGTCCTTCGTGCAGTTCCGGGAAACCGCAGGCGAGGCGTGCATCAATCCCGCGACGGCCTATACCGCCCCTTCCACGGCTGCTCTCAGCCGATGCGCTGCCCGGCCGGGGGCGGCACCCAAGACGGCGATCCAGCGGTAGAAGATCGGTGTCAGAAAGAGCGTAAAAACCGTAGCAAAGCCCAAGCCGCCGACGATCACCCAACCGACGGCTATGCACAATTTTCGCGTCCGAATTGATCCAGCGCAAAGACCGCAGAACGACGGCCTCCTAAACCGGTGCCATGGAACAGATACAGATGCTCGAGGCTCTCGGCCTCTTCGACACCCGCGTGCCGCGCTACACCTCCTATCCCACCGCGGCGGCTTTCACCCCCGCGGTCGGCGCCGCGTTTCAGCGCTCAGCGCTTGGCACGTTGGACCCTGACGTGCCGGTCTCGGTCTATGTCCACATCCCCTTTTGCGAGCGCCTGTGCTATTTCTGCGCCTGCCACACGCAGGGCACCAAGACGCTCAGCCCTGTCGAGCGCTATATCGAAGCTCTTGAGGCCGAGCTTGAGCTTCTGCGCGCCGCGATGCCTGCGGGCATGCGGATGGGGCGGATGCATTGGGGTGGCGGGACACCGACCATCCTACCGCCCGCCCTCATTGACCGCCTGAACCGCGCCCTTCATCAGCGCTTCACCCCGACCGAGGATTTCGAGTTCTCCGTCGAGATCGACCCCACCCAGATCGACCCCACCAAAATCGCTGCCCTGCGCGCCGCGGGCCTCACACGGGCCTCTATCGGCATTCAGGATTTCGACCCTGAGGTGCAGCAGGCCATCGGGCGCCTCCAGTCCTTCGAGGTCACGCGCCGCTGTGTCGACCAGTTGCGCGCCGAGGGGGTCACCTCGCTCAATACTGACTTGGTTTACGGCCTGCCTCATCAGACCATGGCGCGGCTGGAGGATACGATCGACAAGACCCTGTCCCTTGCCCCGGATCGCGTGGCGCTTTTCGGCTATGCGCATGTGCCATGGGTCGCGAAACGGCAAAAACTCATCCGCGAGGCGACACTGCCCGACGCGGTCGCACGCTATCACTTCGCTGAGAGGGCCGCGGCACGCTTCGCCGCTTCGGGCATGGAGGCAATCGGCATCGATCATTTCGCTACGCCGCAGGATGGGCTGACCCAAGCAAAAAACAACCGCCGCCTGCACCGGAATTTCCAAGGCTACACCGATGACAATTGCCAAACCCTGATTGGCCTCGGCGCCTCGTCAATCTCGCGTTTTCCGGGGGGCTACGTACAGAACGCCCCCGCGACGGCGGCCTACACCGCGCGCACCGCCGACGGCGACTTGCCCGGAACGCGCGGCTACGCCTTGGAGGATACGGACCGCCTGACCGCGCGGGCGATCGAATGTCTGATGTGCGACTTCACCCTTGACCTGAACGCATTGGCAGAAACCTTCGGCGCGGGGGCCTTCGATCTCGCGCCCGAGTTAAAGGCCATCGCGACCCGCTACACGCCATTCGTGCGCTTGTCCGGAACGCGCCTCGACATCCTGCCCGAAGGTCGCGCCCTGACCCGCATGATCGCATCGATGCTGGACCAGGAGGTGCCGGAGGGCATGCGCTATTCGCAAGCTTCCTGAGCTTTCACCGGCCCGCCCGAGGCGCGGGCCGTTCGGACACTGACAAGCTGACGGCAGACCGATCGGCGCGCGCCTCACCGACCGTGGCGGACCGCTGTGACCCTTGGGAACAAAGCGCGCGCGGGCCGGTTTCTTCCCAGTAATGGATTGGGAAAGAAAATGTTTTCATCGAAATCGAAGGACGAAATCTGGGACGAGTGGCGTGATCTGGTCAACATGGCACCGGCGGAGCTTGAGGACTGGCTGGAGACCGAGGCCTCCAAGTCCCTGGGCGACAGCGGAAGCGGTGAAAGCACCGGGCACAAATCCGGCCGCAGGATCGTCAAGATCAAACGCACCAGCAAGGACGACCTGACCGACGATCAGTGGGATCACATGGCGACCGTCGTCGGCTATATCAAACGGCATCTCTCCCAAGGCGGGCCGAAGGATGACGTTGAAGACTCGAAATGGCGCTATTCGCTGATGAATTGGGGCCATGATCCTCTAAACGGCGATAGCTGACGAGCTGCGTCTTGCCCGAGTAATAAGGGTATGGACCTTTGATCGGGCTTCGACCTTGACGGAGGAGCGCAGACAGTTGCGCTTCTTTGCAACTCAAGCGTCGATATCTCTATGGCTTGCGATCCACGCATCGCAGAACTGGTTGCGGGGCGCAGCGAACCTGCCGCCTCTCCCATCTTCGCCCCCGCGAGGCCGAAACGGCCCACCGTATTGCTCTGCAAGAGACACCCAACAGCGAACCCCATTCTCGACAATGTCGTAGTGTGCTGCCACAAAGTCACCCAAAGGCAGTCCCGCACCTGTTTCGCCGGGAGAACGTTGGCCTTGCGCTTGGAGGAGGAAAAACCATGAATGCGTTGAGACAAACTATTTGCGCGGCATTGGCCCTGGGGCTTGTGGGGGGCGCCGCGAGCGCCGAAACCAGAGTGACCTATAAGTCGGCCAAATCGGGCTCGTCCTACTATCAAATGGGCGTGGAGCTTGCCGAGGCCATGAAAGCGGGCAGCGGCGGAGACATCTCGGTTACCGTGGAAGAGAGCCAAGGATCGGTTCAAAACGTCATGGAAGTCCGCGCGCGCGGGGCCGACTATGTCTTTACCACCCCGCCCTCGCTCGTTGGTCTGGCCCAGAACGGCAAGGCCATGTTCGAAGGCAAGACCGCACCTGCTTTCGATGAGATTCGCGCGCTCTTCCCGATCCCATCGCTGACCATGCATTTCGTGATGTCTCAGGACAGCGGCGCCACCGCGCTTGCGGATTTGGAAGGCAAGAGCATCCTGCTGGGCAAAGGGTCTTTCGGCGCGACCGAAGGCGCGAAGTATCTGGATATGTTCGGGCTGGCAGACAGTGTCGAGATCGCGGATGCGGAATTGAGCAACGCCGTGGCCGCTTTGAAAAACGGGCAGATTGACGGCTTTGTCACTGCGGGTTCATTCCCGGCGCCAAATGTCGTCGAAGCCGCCGCTTCCACCCCCGTGACCGTGGTCCCGTTGTCGGACGAGCAGATCACCCAATCCAAACGGACCCGCATTGTCATTCCGGCGGGCACCTATGCGGGCCAAGAGCAGGATGTGACCACAACGTCCCTGCCCGTCGCCGCCTTCACGACAACCAAGATGGACGATGAAACGGCTTATCAACTGACCAAGACCTATTGGGAAAACAAGGCCAAGATGGCCGATACTTCGCCTTGGTGGGGCAATGTCACGCCTGAGTTGATGGCCAATATCACCACTGAACTGCACCCCGGCGCGCTGCGCTATTACGAAGAAGCCGGGATCGCGAAAGAGACCTCGCAATAAAAGGATGCGCGGCGCGGGTTTTCCGCGCCGCGCTTGCCCAGCCAAAGCCGGACCCCCATAGATGACAAATCTCCCCGAAAGCCGATTGGCGGCGAGTTTCTGGATCGCGCTGGCCATCGCGCTGGTCAGCTATCACTTGGCTTTGGTGTTTTCGGGTCTGGTGCCGAACCTGATCAGCAGGCCGCTGCATATGGCCTTTATCCTGCCCTTCGCCTTGGTCTTTGACGCACAAACGCCGCTGCGGCGGATCACTGGCAGCATCTTGGCCGCCTTGGGCATCGCCGCAGCGCTTTGGGTGGCCTTCAACAGCGATGCGCTTGGCGATCAATACGGGTTCATCGAAAGCAACTTCCAGCTTGCCGTGGCGGCGACCCTGCTCTTGGTGGTGCTGGAAACGGCGCGGCGCGTGATCGGTTGGCCCTTGCCACTGGTCGCGGCACTCGCCCTGCTCTACGGCCTGTTCGGGCAGCATATTCCCGGCGAGTTCGGCCATTCCGGCACGCCAATAGAAAGCTATTTCGGAACACTGACCATCGCCGAGGGCGGCATCTGGGGAACGCTCACCGGTGTCTCCGTTTCTGTCGTGGCGATCTTTGTCATCTTCGGCGCAGTTCTGAACGCTGGCGAAGCGGGGCAAGGTTTCATGAATGTCGCCGCCGCCGCGGCGGGGCGGCTGAAAGGCGGCGCGGCGAAGGTTTCTGTTTTGTCGTCGGCGCTCTTTGGGTCAATCTCCGGCTCGGCCTCCGCAAATGTCGCTTCCACCGGCGCGATCACCCTGCCCGCGATGACCAAGCTCGGCTATCCCAAACGCCTCGCCGCCGCGGTCGAGGCCGTGGCCTCCTCAGGCGGACAGATCATGCCGCCCCTAATGGGCGCAGGCGCTTTCGTGATGGTCGAGCTGACCGGCGTGCCATACACTGGCATCATGGCTGCCGCCGCGCTTCCGGCGGTGCTTTACTTTGTGGCGGTCTGGGTTGGCATCAACGCCTACGCGCAGCGCTTCGCCCTCAAAGGGATCGCAGAAGCGGATCGCCCTGCAATGCGCGACGTGGTTGTCACATCGCTCTTCTTTCTCGTCCCCTTCTCGGTCCTGCTATGGGGGATGTTCGTCGCGCAGTTCACGCCGGAATATGCGGCGGCCATGGCGATCCTCGCAGCGGCGCTGCTCTTGTTCTTCAACGCGCAACTCACATTCGAGCCGCGCCAGATCGCCACGCGAATGGCAAGTGCAGTTCTCAATGCCGCGCGGCAGGTTGCCCTGATCGCCTCCATAATCCTTTGCGCCTCAATCATCATCGGTGTGCTGTCGATCACCGGGCTTGGCGTGAAAATCACCTCTCTCATTCTGGCGGGCTCCGGGGGGCTTCTTTGGCCGTCCCTGCTGCTCACGGCGCTTGCTTGCCTCATTTTGGGCATGGAAGTGCCCACCACGGCGGCCTATGTGATCTGCGTCTCCGTCGCCGGACCTGCGCTCATCGAACTGGGTCTTTCGCCGCTTCAAGCGCATCTCTTTGTCTTTTGGTTCGCGCTTCTCTCGACAATCACGCCCCCGGTCTGCGGCGCTGTTTTTATCGCCGCGGGAATGATTGGCGAGAATTGGTTGAAGGTCGCTCTGACAGCGATGGCGCTTGGCATTGGGCTTTACATCATCCCACTGGGCATGGTCGCGAACCCGGATATGCTAAGCCTATCGGACGCCCCATTCGCGGCTCTCTTGGCGGCTGGTCGTGTCGCATTGGGGCTGACCCTGCTTTCATACGGTTTGATCGGAGCGCGACGGCCCGTGCCAACGCTCGCGCTTTGCGCAGGTGGGCTGGCTGTTGTGTTTTCCGGCCTGTGGATTTGAGCGCGCGGCGTTAGAGCAGGCGATTGGTTAAGTTGATGTTTCGAAGCAGACGCGCGAACCAATTCAGGTTCTATTGGAGGCGTGACCGGTCATTGAATTTTCATCCAGCCGCACCCAAAGCCCGTTTCGTCTTTACAATAGATGCCGCCGCTTGAGCGATCGCCCAACGCGCGGCGTTTCCATTTTTCGCAGACGAGCGAGTGACTGCATTAGTCAGGGTTCGCGCGTAATCGACCGGGGTCAGAACACCCAACGCCGAATGCAGGCGTTCAAACATGGTCTCATCAAGCAATTCACCCCGCATCTCTCCGGTGTTACTCTCTAAGGGGGCCGTTCTGTATCCGCTAGCCGGGCGCGGCATAGTGTCATTCAACCCTCTGCTCTGGTCTTTTATCTTGGCGCCAAATACTCATCTCTTAGGAGCCTCTTGTGCAGTTTCCCTGTCTCTGTCCGGGGTAACCTATTGCGGAACTCGATACTCCGTGGGCATTTGATCGAAGACAGCTTTGTTCGGCAAAATTCAAACAAGGCGTCACGCAGTTCATCTGAAGCGTCGACATCTGGCAGCAACTGCACGACAGCATGAACGGCTTCACCAAAATCCTCATGTGGAATGCCGATAACGGCTGCGTCGAGCACGGCCGGATGGTTTAGCAGCGTATCTTCAGTCTCTTGCGGATAAACGTTCACTCCGCCCGAAATGATCATGAAAGATTTGCGATCTGTCAGGTAAAGATAACCTTCCGCGTCGACCCGACCGATATCCCCGAGGGTTGTCCAGCCTTTTTCATTAGTGGCACGCCGGGTCTTTTCTGGGTCTTTATGATAAGCGAACTGATGGCCATTCTCGAAAAAAATCTCTCCTTCTTGTCCAACTGGAAGCTCTTCTCCGGTCTCGCCGCAGATATGGATGACCCCCAGTTTGGCCCGGCCCACTGAACCGGGATGCCCCCGCCACTCACGGCTTGTTATCGCGGTGAAACCATTATTCTCCGTACCAGCATAATACTCGTGGATAATATCCCCCCACCAAGCCAGCATGTCGTGCTTGACCTCAATCGGACAGGGAGCCGCGGCATGTACAGCCATCTGCATGGAGGAAAGGTCGTATTTCTCACGTACCTCCTGAGGTAGTTTCAACAGGCGCACGAACATGGTTGGCACCCATTGGCTGTGTGTAATGCGATGTTCTTCAATAAGTCTTAGCGCCTCTTCGGCGTCAAAGCGGTCCATGACAACCGCAGTACCACCCGATTTGATCGTGACCATTGAGTGGCGTAATGGGGCTGCATGGTAAAGCGGCGCAGTGGACAGGTATCGGGTATCCGGCCCGTAGCCGAAAAGATCGGTTAGCAGATCGACCAGCATCGTGCGCGTTCCAAGCGGCGCGGGCTCCAACGGCCATTTGATACCTTTCGGCCGCCCCGTCGTACCTGAGGAATAGAGCATATCAAGCCCTTGGGCCTCGTCTGGGATTGGCGTGGTTGGCTGTTCCGCGACGCCGTGATCCCAACTTGGCAGGCCCTCCGCCCCCCCGCCTACGACGCGCACAGCGAAGGCTTTGCCAAAATCCGTCTGTAGTTTTGCAACTACTCCCGCAAACCGATCGCTTGCAATTAGCAGCTGAGCATCGCAATCGTTGAGGATATAGGCGATCTCTTCCGGCCCCAGATGGGTACTGATGGTCGTGTAATACACGCCAGCACGATCTGCCGCGAAACAGACCTCCAGCATTTCGCGACGGTTCTCCATCAGAATGGCAATATGCGCACCCGTTTCGATGCCCATAGCGCGCAACAAATGCGCGCCTTGATTTGCCCGGGCTTCGAGCGCAGCAAAGCTGACACTTTCGCCGGTGGCGGCCATGACGAAGGCTGCCTTGTCCGCCGGATGGTGGCGAGGCTGCCAAGAAGTATCAATGTCGGACATGTTAGAACTCGATTAGGGTTTTGCCAAAGTGGCCGCCGGCGCGTAGATGCGTTAGTGCCTCTTTCAGCTGATCGAACTTGAAGGTCTCGCCCAGAACAGGCCGCATGTTATGCTGAGCCATGGCGCGCAGCATCGCCTCAAACCCGTCGCGATGGCCCACGGTGACGCCTTGGAGACGGACCTGCCGGGCGACAATCGGACCCAGCGAGGCGTCGATGTTCAGCCCCGAAAGCACCCCAATCATGGACAACGTCCCGCCTGGCCGCACGGCCTTCAGAGACAGAGGCAATGTTTTCGCGCCGCCTAACTCGATAATATTGTCATAGCCGCCGCGGTCGGCGGTGATGGGTCGGCTGGCACGAGCCCAATCTTCTTCGCTGCGGTAATTGATTGTCGCGTCTGCGCCCATTTCAGTGACTTTCGCGAGTTTGTCATCGCTGGAGGAAATCACAGTGACATGCGCCCCATGCATCTTGGCAAAGGCCAAGGCGAAGAGCGCGACACTGCCGGTGCCTTGGACCAGCAATTTGTCCCCGGCGCGGGTTTGGCCGTGGGTGATGACCGCGCTCCATGCCGTGAGCGCGGCGCAGGGCAGCGTCGCCGCTTCTGCGTCGGTCAGGTATTCAGGAACCTTGACCACCCCTTCCGCAGATAGACAGATGCGGTCCGCCATAACCCCGTCCAGCGGCCCCCCCAAGGCAGACGCGAAGCGCTCAGGGCTTGGCGCGCCCGCGGTCCAGTTTTGGAAATAGGTCGGGCAGACACGGTCCCCGACGGCCACACGGGTCACACCCAGCCCTACTTCGACAACTTCACCCACACCGTCGGACACAGGGATCAAAGGCAGTTCACCCGTCGCTCGGCCATAGCCCCGTTCGGGCACGATCAGATCACGTGAGTTGAGCGATGCCATTCGCATCTCGACAATGACCTGTCCCGGTCCGCAGCTTGGCTCATCGCGCTCTGTCAGTGTGAGGTTGTCGAATCCCCAGTCGCCTTCGATCTGGAATACACGCATGGTTCAGCTCTCCTTCCGGGCGGTCAAACGCGCCACCCTGTCTTTGAGGATATTTGTTGCCCCATCGGTGAAGCCCGCCATCTGTGCGGCGGCGATGTGGCGGGTAAAGGGGTGCTCCGGGCGCAAGCCTTCGGCCCCCATCAGTTGCAAAAGTCTTGGCAGTTGAGTCTGCGCACAGGAGACCGAATTGATCTTGGCCTCAGCAGCCGCAAGTTGGGCATCCGCGCCTTGCGCCACCTTTTCGACGGCCTGCTCCGTAGCGCGTCGGGCCTGCATCAAGGCGGCTTGCGCGGCCTCGAACTCTGTCTGCCAGCGTGGAATGGCATTCAGCGGCTTACCGAAGCTGCAACGTTCAGCGCCATAGGCCGCAGCACTATCCAGTGCTGCTTGCACCATGCCGTTGCACATTGCGGCAACATAGGTCCGCGCGGCATTGATCTCTTGCAGGATCGCTTTGAAAGCTGTGCCGGGTGCAGCGAGCATGGCTTCATGTGGCAGTTTAACCCCCGAAAGGTAAAACCCGCCGGTCCCTAGACTCGTCTGCGAAAAGGCACTGTCGATGGCATAACGGGTGACACCCGGCGCATTCAGATCAACGAGGAAGGCTGCGATGCCATCGCTGTCGCCCACCTCTGCGCATTGCGCATAAACGATCGAAAGCCCTGCCTGCCGCCCGTTGATAATCCATGCTTTTTCCCCCTCGATCTCCCAGCCGCCTGCAACCTGCCGCGCGGTGGTGCGAATGGCGGCAAAATCGCTGCCGGTGCCGGGTTCGGTTAAAGCGGTGCAGGCGTGCATCCGGCCAGAAAGCAGGTCGGGCAGATATTGTGCGGCGGCATCCTGTCCTACTTCACAGAGCCTGAGGGCAATGTTGTGGGTATTGACCAGGGACATCGCAAAACCGAAATCTGCTCCGGCCAACACCTCCAAAGCTACAGCGCGGGTGGCAAAGCCGAAGCCCCTGCCTCCCATTTCCTCTGGCACCTCAATACCCAGAAGCCCCAAAGCGGCGGCCTCATGGTAAAGCGCGGGCTCCGGCGCGGCCCCGATGGACCATGCTGCCGCCTCCGCGGTAACACGTCCCTTGGCGAAGTGCGTGACCTGATCCAGAAAGGCGTGGCTCATGTCCGGCCCCGACGTTTTTCCATCAGGTCGCGGGCGATACCGGCAATGCCACGCGGCATGAAGATCGTCGCCAGTACCAGCACCAGCCCGTAGAGGATCAGCCGGAAACTATCGGCAAAGCGCAGGTATTCAGGCAGGAAGACCACGAAGAACGCGCCGATGATTGGCCCGGCAATGGTGCCCGATCCGCCGATGATGACCGCGAGGATTGCATCGAGCGACTGCGCAATGCCGAAGATCTCAGGATTGATGAAGCTTTGGTAATGCGCATAGATCGCACCGGCGAGGCCCGCGAACATCGCGGAGGTCACGAAGGCAAAGAGCTTGTATTTCCAAGCCGCGATACCAACCGCGCCGACGAGGTCTTCGTTCTGGCGGATCGCTACGAGGATTTGCCCGATACGCGACCGCACGATCAGTGCCGCCAACCCCGTCATCAATGCCGCGATGATCAGTACGAAGTAGTAATACGTCTCCCGGTCGCGCCAATTGAACAGTGCATCTTTGCCACCGGGCTTCGGGATGCCGGTGATGCCGGCCTCGCCTTGGGTAAGCTCGTGGAAGTTCATCAGGACGATGAAAATCACCATGTTGAACGCTAGTGTGACGATGGCGAAGTAGTGCCCTTTGACCCGCAAGCTGGGGTAGCCTGTCAGCAGCGCGAAGAAGGCAGTAACGAAGGGCGCGAGGATGATCGTCAGCCAGACTGGCAGATCAAAGTGCATGCCCATCAGCGCCGTCGAATAAGCCCCAATCCCCATGAAGCCGGCCTGCACGATGGAAACATAGCCGGTGTAGCCTTGGATCAAGTTCTGCCCTTGCGCTGCGATGACCCAGATCAAGGCCAACACGCTCAGGTGGATATAGTATTTCACAGAGATGAGCTGCGGCAACAATACGAAGCCAACCAGTGCCAGCCCATAAAGGATGAAGGTGCGATTACGAGCCATTATGCTTTCCCCATCAGGCCTTGAGGCCGGAACAACAGAACGCCGATCATCACCACGAATGCGATCACGTCCTTATAAGCGGATGAAATGAAACCGGCGGCGAGCGCTTCGGTGATGCCAAGCACGAGCCCTCCCACCACGGCGCCGGGGATCGACCCCAGACCGCCCAAGATGAGCACGGCAAACCCCTTGACGACCAAGCCCTCGCCAATGCCCGGCGCGATCGCAAAAAGCGACCCGACCATGACCCCGGCGCAGACACCAAGCGCAGTCGAGATCGCAAAGACCACCAGCGGGATCGTCTTGACGTTGACCCCCATAAGGATCGCAGCGTCGCGGTTCTCGGCCACGGCGCGGATCGCTTGGCCCGTTTTGGTGCGTTCGACAAACACTGTCATTGCGGCGATCAAAAGCGCGGCGGCAAGGATCACATAGAGCCGCAGCTCGGGAATGGTGACACCGCCGATGTTGAAGACGCGGGAGAAGTCGGTCGGGATGACGACTTGCTCATGCCCAAAGAGTTCGAGATTGATCCCCTCAACCATCATGGTCAGTCCAAGCGCCACGATAAAGGCGTTGATGTGATTGGCATCTCGTACCGGGCGATAGGCCAGAAGTTCGATCAATACGCCAAGGGCAAGCCCGACCAAAAGCGCAATCAGGATTGCCAGTAGCAAGGGTATGCCCCAACTGGTGACAAAAAAGAACGTAAGATAGCCCCCGAACATAGAGACCGATCCATGGGCAAAATGCGCGATGCCGAGGATACCGAAAACCGTGGTTAGCCCCAGTGCGATCAGCACATAGACACCCCCGATGGCGATGCCGTTAATAATCTGTTGAAGTACCTCAACCATGCCGCACCCTGCGAATTAAAGAAGATAGAAGAATGGGGCGCAGGAAACCTGCCCGCGCCCCGCCCGGGGAGGGATCAGTCGTCCAACGTGCTCAGGAATGCTGAATACGCGGCGGCGTCAGACGGCAGGTCTTGTACGAAGACCCAATTGCCGCCCTGCCACTGGAAAGCGCCATTGGAGGTATAGGCCTGCCCGTTTTCATCGAACATTTTGTCATCGACAGGCAGGTATTGCATGACGACCTCATCCGGCACCGCAATCTCGCGCAGCGCTTCGGCCACGGCTTCGGTGTCGTCTACGGTCCCGGCCGCCTCGATGGCATCCTTCAAAGCATAGGTTTGGTCATAGGAATAAGGTGAGCTTGGTGAGGGCGCGATGCCGTACTCTTCGGTATAGTTGGCGTGGTAGGCCTTGCCGTTTTCAGATGCAGAAAGCAGCGTCAACTCTGTCGGGCGCAGGTCCCAAACGCCTTCCATCTGCTCCGAAGTGGCCACACGGGTAAACTGCTCTTCGCTACCGGAGGTGAAACCATAGCGCGGCACGTCGATGCCGAGCTCGACTGCCTGTCGGTAGATAAAGGCTGCTGGCTCAACATAGCCGACAACAAGGATCGCGTCAGGCTCTTGGCCGCGGATTTTGGTCAACTGCGGAGACATGTCGCGGTCTTTTAGACCAAATGCCTCCCGGCTGACGATCTCTCCGCCTGCTTTCACTAACTCCTTTTCAAAGGCGTCGACGTAGCTGGCGTAGAACCCCACATCCAGCGCGCCCAAGACGGCAACCCGCTTGTGGCCCTTTTCGGCGACAAAGGTACCAGCCGCCGCACCAGTATAATCTGCTGGTGGACGCGTGCGTGTGAGGTTCGGGATTTCGCGGGTCGTGATCGACCGCTCGGCCGCATTGCCCACGAGCATCACCGCATCTTCATATTCGATGAAAGATGCCACCGCCCCGGTCGCGCCCGAGCAGCAGAAACCAAGAATATACTTAACGCCATCTCGGTCGATCAGTTTGCGTACGGCGTTGGAGGCCTCGGTCGGGTTGGCCTTGTCGTCATAGGCGATGACGTTGAGCATGTAGGTGTCTTCGCCCACCTTGATCCCGCCGCTGGCGTTAATCTCTTTCGCGGCCAGTTTCACCGCATTGGTCTGCGGCAGTCCGTAAACGGCCCCGCCCCCGGTCAGCGCATCGCTAACCCCGATGTCGAGCGTCTTTTCCTCGGCCCATGCGGCACCCGCCGTCATGACCATTGCAGCTGTTATTGCTGTCAGTCTCATGTTCTGTCTCCTCCCAGAAACGTTGGTATCAGTGGCCCAGATACGCCTTTGCGACATCCGGATGTGATTGCAGCTCCGCGCCCGTACCGCTCAGCACGATCTCTCCGGATTCGAAAAGATAAGCCCGGTCGGCAAGCCGCAGCGCCATGGCCGAGTTCTGCTCGACCAGCAGGATGGTTTTCCCCATCTCTTTGACCCTCGCGATGGTCTCCCCCACCTCCGCAACGATTTTCGGGGCGAGCCCTAACGATGGCTCATCAAAGATGCAGAGCTTGGGCCGCGCCATAAGCGCCCGGCCGATGGCCAACATCTCCTGCTCACCCCCCGACAACGTGCCCGCCGCCTGGCTGGCGCGGTCGCGCAGGATAGGAAACATGTCCATCATCTCTTCAACATCGGATGCCTGCTCTGCATCCTTACGCGGATAGGCTCCCATCTTGAGGTTCTGCAGCGTTGTCATTTGCGGAAAGACCTGACGCCCTTCGGGGCACATGGTGATCCCCGCTTTGACGATGGAGTGGCCGCTTTGGTTGGTGATATCTTGGCCCTCGAACTCAATGGTTCCTGCAGTAGCCGGAACCAGCCCGCAGATCGCCTTGAGCGTAGAAGACTTGCCCGCGCCATTCGCGCCAATCAGCGCGACGCATTCGCCCTGATCAACTTGTAAGTCGATGCCGTGGATGACTTCGATCGCGCCGTAGCTGACGCGCAGGTTGGATACGTTCAACATGTCAGGCCGCCTCGCCGAGATATGCGTCAATGACGACTGGATTGTTGCGGATTTCCTCAGGCGTGCCTTCGGCGATCTTTTGGCCAAAGTTGAGCACAACGATCCGATCGCAGACCTCCATGATCAGCGCCATGTGGTGTTCAATCACCAGCACAGAGGTCCCCAAATCGCGGATCTTCTTGATCAGGTCGCTTAAGCTCTTGCGCTCATGCGAGACCAGCCCGGCGGCGGGTTCATCCAGCAAAATCACTTTGGGATTTGAGGCCAGTGCTGTTGCGATCATCAGGAACCGTTGCTGGGCCGAACTAATGGTGCCCACGCGGTGATCCTGTACCGGCGCAAGGTCAGTGATCTCGAGGATCCGGTCGACACGCGCGGCCAGTTCCTCTTCCTCGCTGGATTTCCGGCCCATGCCGAATACAGACGCCAGCGGATGCGAGGTGCGCGTAACGTTGCAGCCCAGCACGACATGGTCACGTACCGTGAATTCCGTGAATGTACTGGCTGTCTGAAAGGTCCGCGACAGACCCTTCGCCACACGATCATATTCAGGCAGATTATCGATCTTGGCGCCAGCCAAGCTAATCGCGCCAGAAGTGATCGGAAACAACCCCGCCAGACTATTCACAGTGGTCGATTTTCCGGAACCGTTCGGTCCAATCAAGCCGAGGATTTGCGCCTCGTTCACATTAAAGGACAGGTCTCGGATCGCATGCACGCCGCCAAACGACTTGCACAGAGATTCGACCCTCAAAACAGGTGTCGCCATAGTATATTCCCCTCCCCGCTCCTCCTGCGGTTCGAGAAGCGTAGCGACGCCCCATGGCGCAAATCAAATTCAAAGATTCCGCTTGGATATCTAATTTTTAGATGGTTAGATTTCGAAAGGGCGAAGACTTCGGAGGAGTTCCGCACCGTGAAACCGATCAGGAATATCAATTCTGTACAGGTGTTTAGCCTCACCGCCGAGACTCGGAATGTCACCCGCGCCGCGCAACTCTTGAACATCAGCCAAAGCTCAGTGAGCTATCACATTAAAAAATTGGAATCGGATCTTGGCTACCGGCTCTTCCACCGCACCGGACAAGGGCTGACCCTCACGGACGAGGGCGTCGAGCTGGCGCAGCATGTTGGGCGGGGGCTTGAGATGATCCAAACTGGGCTCGATCAGTTATCGATACGAGCGGGCGCGATCCGTATCGCGCTCTTGCCGATGTTTTCCAGCCGCTGGTTGTCGTCAGAGTTGGGTGACTTGATCGAACAATATCCTGACGTGCGCCTATCCATGCACAACCACAACAATAACTATGCCTATATGCCCGAGCCCGGGAGCTTTGCGGACATCGGCATTCAATGGGGAAAGGGCGACTGGAATGGCTTTGAAGTCCACCCTCTTTGGCCCGAAAGGATGGCATTGGTCTGCAGCCCCGAGTATCTTGCAAAACATCCGATCACCGAACCAAAGGATGTGACAGGCTGCACCTTATTGCATGTAGACGATACCGGAATGTGGGAAGAATGGTTCGACTTGAACGGAATGAAGATGGTCCACAGCCAGCCGCAAATGATGCTAGAGGACCGTCATTTTCAGCTCAGCTCGACAATCAATGGTTTAGGGGTATCTCTTTTCGCCTCGTGGCTAGTGCAGGAGGAATTGGAAAGTGGCGCGTTGGTTAGTCCTTTCTGCCGAGATTTCAAAACATCATATGCTTATCATCTTATCCTGCCGCGCTTGAAGGCTTCATCCCCTGCAGCGCTGCGGTTCCGTGATTGGCTTCTTGAAAACCGTTCCAAGGCAGATCGATTACCGTTTTCACCTTCAGAAGCTTAACTCCGAGATACGCAAAGCCGCATCGGCTCGCCGCTCAAATACAGCTCTGTCTCAGAGCCAGGCAGGGCCATTCCCAAATACCACATTCGGTATCAGTCAATGGAAGGATTCAGACGTGTCCGAAAGAAACACAAGAGAAACGATAGGCAGCTATATTTCTCCGCAGCCAGGACAACAGGTCGCTAAATTCGTCTCGTTCAAATCCAATAGGAATGCATGGTGGCGGAGGAGGTGGGATTCGAACCCACGGTACGCTCTCACGCACGCCGGTTTTCAAGACCGGTGCATTCGACCACTCTGCCACTCCTCCGCAGCACGCTCCTCCTAGAGCGCCGGGATCGATTCGGCAAACGCACATTTTCGCGGCCAGCCCCCCGCGCGCCTTTGGGGAAATTCGCCGATCTGCCCTGCGCGGTCTTTTCAAGCGCCGCCCGGTCGGGTTACTCTGCGCCAAAGCCCCTTTCAGAGGGGCGCAGGGCGTGCCGATCCAACGGCGCGACATTCTCGCGGGACATGGGTCGCGGCGCGCGACGACAGCAGGCAAGGACATCAAAGGCATGAGCAGGGACAATCAACCGTTGCGCATCAAGAAAAGCCGCGCGGCGGGCTTGGGCGTGGGCATTCTGGCAGTTGGTTTGCTGGCCGGTTGCGAGGGCGGTGATTTCAAACTTCCCTTCGGTGCAAACGAAGGCGCCAGCGCGCCGCGCAGCACTTCAACCAAACTCGTGGAACGTGATGTCGAAGCGCCTGAGGTTTTCTCAGCCACGGATGAGGGTCTTTGGGACGGGCGCCCCTCGCTCGGCGGGGTCTGGGTGGCCCATCCGGACGTCACCGAACCTGAACGCGTGATCGTGCGCAATGAGGCGAACGGCAAATTCGTCATCGGTGCCCTGTTCCGGCGCGAGCGGGAGCTGCCGGGGCCGAAGCTGCAAATCTCTTCGGATGCCGCCGCCGCGCTTGGCATTCTGGCGGGCGCTCCGACGCCGCTGAACGTAACCGCCTTGCGGCGCGAGGAAAGCGCCGCCCCGGAAGAGAGCTTTGAGGCCGAGAATAGCGGTGACGCTGCAGCTACTCTTGCCAGCCCTGCCCCTGTCACCGCCACCGCGCTGGCCCCTGCGCCGACGGCCAGCACCGCTGCCACTGCCACCGCGAGCGCCAAACCGGCAGCCAAACCGCCCGCCCCTGCGGCCCCGAAACCGGCGCGCCCGGCGGCTGGTGCGAAACTGTCCAAACCCTACGTGCAACTGGGCATCTTCAGCGTGGAGGCCAATGCCACCCGCACCGCCAAACAGATGCGCAGCGCGGGCATGGTGCCCACCGTCAAGCAAAGCGCGATCAACAACAAACCCTTCTGGCGCGTGGTGATCGGCCCCGCCACCAGCAAATCCGAACTCGATACCCTTCTCAAGAAGGTCAAGGCCGAGGGCTTTACTGACGCCTACGCCGTGTCGAACTGACAAACCGGAGGAAATGCTTCCTATGATCCGCCTTTTTGCCGCCGCCGTGGCGCTGGTGCTGACGCTCCAGCCCGCCGCCGCTTTCGATACCCGCGCCACCGCCGCCTATGTGTTGGACCAGACCACCGGCACCGTGCTGCTGGCCAAGAACGCGGATGAGCCGCTGCCGCCCGCCTCCATGTCCAAGCTGATGACGCTCTACATGGCCTTCGAGGCCGTGGAGCGCGGCAAGCAGAACGGCGGGCTCGATTTGGTTGAGAAACTGCCCGTGTCCGAACACGCCATGTCCTATGGCGGCTCGACCATGTTCCTCGACACCACCGACCGCGTCTCGGTCGAAGACCTCATTCGCGGGATCATCGTGCTGTCAGGCAATGACGCCAGCGCCGTGATTGCCGAAGCGCTCAGCCCCGATGGTACCGAATACGGCTTTGCCCGGCTGATGACACAGCGCGCGCAGCAGATGGGGATGACCAATTCCACCTTCGCCAATTCCAACGGCTGGCCGCAGGCGGGGCATCTGATGTCGGTCCGCGATCTGGGGCTGCTGGCCAACCGGATCATCACCGATTTCCCGCAGTTCTATCCGCTTTTCGCGGAGCGGGAGTTCGCCTTTGATGGCCGCGCGCCGCAGAACAAGACCAACCGCAACCCGCTTTTGGGTCTGGGCATCGGCGCGGATGGCTTGAAAACCGGCCATACCAATGAGGCGGGCTATGGGTTGGTCGGTTCGGCCAAACAGGGCGACCGCCGGGTGATCTTTGTCCTTTCGGGTCTCGACAGTGCCGCTGCCCGCGCGCAGGAGGCTGAATCGGTGGTCAACTGGGCCTTCCGCCAGTTCACGCAGCGCGATCTGGGCGAAGCGGGCACCCGCATTGCCGAAGCCCCCGTGGCCCTTGGCACGACCCAATCGGTCGGGCTTGAGCTGAAAGACGATCTCTCGATGCTGGTGCCCGTCACCGGCGGCGATGAGGTCGAGGCCGAGGTGATTTACACTGGCCCGTTCCAAGCGCCGATCAGCAAGGGCGACGAATTGGGCGAACTGGTGGTCGACCGGGGCGAATTGCCTGCCATGCGCGTGCCGCTGGTAGCCTCAACCTCCATCGCGCCGGGCGGGTTCATGGTCAAGATGACCGCCGCCGCCCTGCATCTGATGAACCGCCTCAACGCCGGGCCGCAGGCAGCCCCCACCGTGGAAGCGGAAACTTCGTGACCAGCGCAGAGAAGGCCCGCGCGCCGGGCCTCTTCGTGACTTTCGAAGGCATTGATGGCTCTGGCAAGTCCACCCAAGCACGGCTTTTGGCGGATCATCTGACAGCACAGGGCCATGACGTGGTGCTGACCCGCGAACCGGGCGGCAGCCCGGGGGCCGAGGAAATTCGTGCGCTTGTCTTGCAGGGTGACCCCGACCGCTGGTCGGCGCAGACAGAAATCCTGCTCTTCACCGCCGCCCGCCGCGATCATCTTGAACGCACCATTCGCCCCGCGCTCGACGCCGGAAAGGTCGTGATCTGCGACCGTTTCGCCGACAGCACGCGGATGTATCAGGGCCTTTCGCGCGGCGATCTGCGGCAGATGGTCGATGACCTGCATGCGCTGATGATCGGGGTGGAGCCTGACCTGACCCTCTTGATCGACATGGATCCGGCCCATGGCCTTGAACGCGCCCTCTCGCGCCAGACGGCAGAGGAGCGGTTCGAGGATTTCGGCGTGGAACTTCAAGCCAAGATGCGCGGGGGCTTTCTGAGCCTTGCCAAGGAATTCAACGACCGCTTCCATGTGATCGACGGGGGCCGCGACATCGACAGCGTGACCCGCGACGTGACCGCCTGCGTGACCGGGCGATTGGGCTGATCCACGCGCCCTGCCCGCTTCCCTCTGCGGCGAAACATGCTAGACCGAGACCATGACAGACGACGCCCCCCAGCCAGACCGTGTGGAAGGTGCCCGCCACCCGCGCGACACGCCGAAACTGATCGGCCAAAGCGCCGCCGAGGCTGCCTTTCTCGACGCTTTCAACAGCGGCAAATTGCATCACGCATGGATGCTGACCGGCCCGCGCGGGGTGGGCAAGGCGACGCTCGCATGGCGCATCGCACGGTTCCTTCTGGCGACCCCCGACCCGGATGGCGGGATGTTCGACCTGCCCCCGGCTGAAACGATTGAGATCGACCCAGAACACCCCGTCGCCCGCCGTGTGGCCGCCGGGGCCGAAGCGGGGCTGAAATCCGTCACCCGCACGCTGAACCCCGACACCAAGAAAATGCGCAAGCAGATCGTCGTCGACGACATCCGGGCGCTAAACGGCTTCTTCCAGATGTCCGCCGCCGACGGGGGCCGCCGCGTGGTCATCATCGACGACGCGGATGAGATGAACCCCAATGCCGCCAACGCGCTGCTGAAGATGCTGGAAGAGCCGCCGGAGCGCGCCGTTCTGCTGCTGCTCAGCCACCAGCCCTCCAGCCTGTTGCCCACCATCCGCTCGCGCTGCCGCACCCTACGCCTCGGCACGCTCGACGCGGGTCAGATGGCCGAGGCGCTGGCCGGCTCAGGCGTGGAGGTCGAAGACGATCCCGCCGCCCTGGCCGAGCTTTCCGGCGGGTCGGTCGGCGGGGCGCTGCGCCTGTCGCTAATGGGCGGGGTCAAAACCTATGCCGATCTCGTCGGCCTGATCTCTTCGCTGCCGCAACTCGACCGGGGCCGCGCTATCAAGCTGGCCGAAGCCGCAGCACAGCGCGGGGGGGAGGCGAAACTCGACCTGCTCTTTACTCTGCTGGACCTGCTGCTGGTGCGTCTGGCCCGCACCGGCGCCACCGGTGCGCCGCCCGCGCAGCCCGCCTGCGCCGATGAGATTGCCGTGCTGCAACGCCTTTCGCCCAGCCCCGCACAGGGGCGCGCATGGGCCGACGCGGCGCAGCAGATATCCGACCGCGCCCGTCACGGGCTGGCGGTGAACCTTGACCCTGCCGCGCTGGTCCTAGATACCCTGCGGCAGATAGGCCAGACGGCGCCAAGATAGCCGAAAGGACAGCATGACCGACACGCCCCAGATCACCGACAGCCACTGCCACCTCGATTTCGAGAGCCTGCAAGAAGACCTGCCCGGCGTCATCTCCCGCGCGGCGGAGGCTGGCGTCACCCGCATGGTCACCATCTGCACCCGGCTAAAGAACGAGCCGAGCGTGCGGGCCATTGCCGAGGCGCATGAGCCGGTGTTCTACGCCGCAGGCACGCATCCGATGTCCGCCGCGGAAGAGCCGATGGCTACGGTCGACGAACTTCTCGCCCTGACCCAGCACCCCAAAATGGTCGGCATCGGTGAGACAGGCCTCGACTACCACTACACCGCCGAGAGTGCCGAGGTGCAAAAGACCTCCCTGCGCATCCATATCGCCGCGGCGCGGGAAAGTGGCTTGCCGCTGATCATCCATGCCCGCGATGCGGATGACGACATGGCCCGCATCCTGCGCGAAGAACATGCGAATGGCGCTTATAGCTGCGTCATGCATTGCTTCTCCTCCTCCGCTGAACTGGCCCGTGCCGCGCTTGATCTGGGGTTCTACCTGTCGATGTCCGGCATCACCGCCTTCCCCAAATCGCAGGATCTGCGCGATATTTTCGCCGCCGCCCCGCTCGACCGTATTCTGGTGGAAACCGACGCGCCCTATCTCGCCCCGCCGCCGCATCGCGGCAAACCGAATGAGCCTGCCTTTACCGCCCATACCGCCCGCCGCGCGGCTGAGACCTTTGGCCTCGACTACGCCGATTTCGCCGCCCACACGCAGGAAAATTTTGAGCGTCTCTTCGCGAAAGCCGCCGCTTGGGAGCCTGCGCGCTGATGGCCGACCTGCGAGTGACCATATTGGGCTGCGGCTCTTCCGGGGGTGTCCCGCGCATCGGCGGCCACTGGGGCGCTTGCGACCCGAATGAGCCCAAGAACGCGCGCCGCCGCTGCTCAATCCTTGTGGAGCGGGTGACGGATGCGGGCACCACCGCCGTCTTGATCGACACCTCCCCCGACATGCGCAGCCAGCTGTTGGACGCAGGCATCGGGCGGCTCGATGCGGTGATCTACACCCATTCCCACGCGGATCACGTTCACGGGCTGGACGATTTGCGCATGGTGGTGATGAACATGCGCGCGCGGCTGCCGGTCTGGGCCGATGCGCCCACGCGGGACGCGCTGATCGAACGGTTCGGCTATGCCTTCGTGCAGCCCGAATGGTCAAGCTACCCGCCCATCCTCGACATGCATGAGATCACTGGCGAGGTCAGCATCGACGGCCCGGGTGGCACCCTGAAATTCAACCCCTTCACCGTCACCCATGGCAATATCGACGCGCTCGGTTTTCGCTTTGACGATATCGTCTATCTGCCCGATGTCTCGGCCATCCCCGAGGCGTGCTGGCCGATGATGGACAACCTGCGCTGCTGGATCGTCGACGCCCTGCGGCGGGAGCCGCATCCGACCCATAGCCATCTGGCGCAGACCCTTGGCTGGATCGACCGCGTGGCGCCCGAAACGGCGGTCCTGACCAATATGCACAACGACCTTGATTACCACACCGTCGCCGCAGAGACGCCGGATCACATTCAACCGGCCTATGACGGGCTGACCCTTCATTTCCCCCTTCCCCATTCAGACTAGGCAGCGCCGGGCGCGGGCCTGAGGGTCGGCGCCCCCGCCGCACCCCATAAGGCCCCTTTCAAGTGCAAACTCTTTTAGACGTCATTCTGCCGGTCTTTCTGGTCATCGGTTTTGGTTATGTTGCGGTCTGGCGCGGGCTCTTCCCCGTGTCTGGCATCGATGGGGTGATGAAATTCACCCAGAACTTCGCGATCCCCTGTCTGCTGTTCCAAGCCATCGCCCGCATTGACCTGTCGAGCAGCTATGACCCCCGCCTTTTGGGCAGTTTCTACGGCGGCGCGGCGCTTTGCTTTGCGCTTGGCATCCTTGGCGCGCGGCTCTTGTTCCGCCGCGATTGGGAAGACAGCGTGGCGATCGGATTTTGCTGCCTGTTCTCGAACTCGATCCTTCTGGGCCTGCCGATCACCGAACGCGCTTACGGGCCCGAAGCGCTGGCCGGGAACTATGCGATCCTGTCGTTCCACGCGCCCTTTTGCTACGGTTTGGGCATCACGGTGATGGAATTCGTGCGCAACCGCGGGCAATCGGGCCTGTCGCTGCTGCGCAATGTCAGCCGGGCGATGTTTCGCAACGCGCTGGTGCTGGCGATCCTCGGGGGCTTTGCCGTTAACCTCAGCGGTCTGCCGATCCCCGGCGTGGTGGATGACGCGCTGTCGCTCATTGTCCGCGCCGCCCTGCCCGCCGCGCTCTTCGCGCTTGGCGGCGTGCTGCTGCAATACAAGCCCGAAGGCGATATGAAAGCGATCCTCATGGTTTGCGCCATCGCCCTTCTGGTGCATCCCGCGCTGGTCTGGAGCTTTGGCACCATGCTGTCGCTGCCGCAGGCCGGTTTCCGGTCCGGCGTGCTGACCGCGGCCATGGCACCGGGGTTCAACGCCTATATTTTCGCCAATATGTACGGCCGCGCGCGCCGTGTGGCGGCTAGCTCCGTGCTGATTGCGACGGGCAGTTCGATCCTGACGGTATGGCTTTGGCTCACGGTGCTGGGCTGAGCGGGGCACGCGCGAAAAGTCTGCGGTATCTGTGATTTCCTGGGGAAAGTGGTGCGGGTGAAGGGACTCGAACCCCCACGCCAAAGGCGCCAGAACCTAAATCTGGTGCGTCTACCAATTCCGCCACACCCGCACTGCACCAACCGGTGCCCGCGCTGATTAGCAAACCCGCGCGGCAGATGCGAGAGCAAAAAAGCACAAGACATTAACCGGATGTTTGCATATGGTTGGTGATACCTGAGGCAGGTACAATAGAAAGAGACGCCCATGAAACCGAATACGGTCGGGTGCGTAGGCGGCAAAGATCGCCATGGGGGGCAGTTTTCCCCTTTCGCTGCGCTGGACACCGGTCTTGTGCAGGGCGCCCTTATTTTGACGCTGGATGGTGAGATCCCGGTTGAGTATCTCTCGGTCGGGGATCGGGTCATTACGCGCGATAGTGGCTTTGCAAAAATCCTTCATATTCAACGCACAACCCGCAGCGTGCGGCGCATCGCGCTGGCGGCGGGATCGCTGGGCCATACGCGGCCCGAGCGCGACGTGGCCCTCGCCGGGGATCAGATGGTGCTGGTACGCGATTGGCGCGCGCGGGCGCTTTTCAATTCCGAACGCGCCTTGGTCGCGGCGCGGGCCTTGGTCGACGATGAATTCATCACCGATCTGGGCGAGGAAGAGACGACCTTGATCCAGATATTCTGCGACGGCCCGCATGTGATCTACGCCGATGGCCTGGAGCTTGGCACCGCCGATGCCGCCCGCGCCCGCGGCGCGGTGTTGCACGCGGCCTAAACCCCCAAGTCCCGCAGCACCTGCGGCATCAGGTCAGGCAGGTCCTCGGCGATCAGCCCCGGCCCATGCAGCAGCGCTGCCTCGGCATGTATCCATGCCGCGGTGGAGGCTGCTTCGACCGGGGCGCTCCCCCGCGCGAGCAGCCCGGTGATAAGCCCCGCCAAGACATCGCCCGCCCCAGCGGTGGCCAGCCAGGGGGTTGCCCGGTCTTGGGTCGCATGGTGGCGCCGCACCTCCCCCTCGGGTGTGGCGATGATCGTCTCCGGGCCTTTCAACAGGATCACGCAACCGAACCGCGCGGCAGCCTCGCGCGTGGCCTGCGCCTTGGCCCCCTCCTCCTCGGCCTTTGCAGCCTCGGCCAGATCTGGGGCCAGCCGGGCGAACTCCCCCATATGCGGGGTCAAAACGCAGCCTTCATGAAGCGCGTCGCGCAGATCCGCGTCTTGCGACAGCAGGGTGATCGCATCGGCGTCCAACACGACATGCGGCGCGGCGAGGGCTGCTTTGACGAGCCCCGCTGCGCGCGCGCCCAATCCCAAGGCTGGCCCGAGGCAGAGCGCGTTGATCCGGCTGTCTTCGAGCGTTTCGGACAGTGCCGCGCCATCTGGTATCCGTTGCAGCATGACCGCCGTGAGTTGCATCGCCGCTTCAAGCTGCGCGGCGGGCGGCACGCCCAAGGTCGCAGCCCCTGCCCCGATCCGCAGCGCCCCGCGCGCCGCCATACGCGCGGCCCCGGTCTGGCCCGGCCCGCCCGACAGGACGAGCGCATGGCCGTGGTCATATTTATGCCCCGGCTCTTTGCGCAGCAAATCGACGTTCAGGCTCTCGCGGGTGATCTCGGAAATACGCATGCACAGGGATCTAGCAACTGCCGCCCAAAGGTACAGCCCGGGGCCGATTCACGAATGCTCATTTTTTAGGCGCGTTGCGCAAATTCTCAGCGCCCCTTGGCAAATGCATCCGCCGCGCCATGTTACCCCCTGCCCGGCGCTGGACGTTACGCGGGCGGGATGCTCTGTCGAAACCAGAGCATAAATGCGCGGGAATTGTCAGGGGATTACCATGAAAAAGATCGAAGCCATCATCAAGCCGTTCAAACTCGACGAAGTCAAAGAAGCCCTTCAAGACGTGGGTGTTCAAGGTCTGAGTGTGATTGAAGTGAAAGGCTTCGGCCGCCAGAAAGGCCACACCGAGCTCTATCGCGGTGCGGAGTATGTTGTAGATTTCCTTCCCAAAGTGAAGGTTGAAGTGGTATTGGATGACGATCAGGTCGATGCCGCTATCGAGGCCATCGTCGACGCCGCCAAGACGGAGAAAATCGGTGACGGCAAAATCTTCGTTTCCCCTGTTGAACAAACAATTCGCATCCGTACCGGTGAGTCCGGTTCAGACGCACTGTGACAACGGCCTTCGGGCCCAGACTACGAATAGACCATAAAGGACCTACACGATGGATACCCAGGAATTCCTGAGCAAAATCAAAGATGAAGGCATCGAGTATGTCGACATCCGCTTTACCGACACCCGCGGCGCCTTGCAGCACGTTACCATCGTGAGCGATCTGGTCGACGAAGACTTCCTCGAAGAAGGCTTCATGTTCGACGGCTCCTCCATCGCAGGTTGGAAAAGCATCGAAGCCTCCGACATGAAGCTGATGCCCGACGTCAGCACCGCCTATGTTGACCCCTTCTATGCCGAAACCACGATCTGCCTGCACTGCTCCATCGTTGAGCCCGACACCGGCGAAAGCTATGAGCGTGACCCCCGTGGCACCGCTGAAAAGGCCGAAGCCTATCTGCGTTCCTCGGGCATTGGCGACAACGCCTACTTTGGTCCCGAGGCCGAGTTCTTCCTCTTTGACAACGTCAAATTCTCGAACGAAGTCAATAAGGTATCCTACGAAGTTGACGCATCCGACGGCTCGTGGAACACCGACACCGACTATGAGATGGGCAACATGGGCCACCGCCCGGGCCTCAAAGGCGGCTACTTCCCGGTGAACCCGGTGGACGAAGCGCAAGACCTGCGCGCCGAGATGCTCTCGACCATGAAGCGCCTTGGCATGAAGGTCGACAAGCACCACCACGAGGTTGCCTCCTGCCAGCACGAGCTGGGTCTGATCTTTGGTGAATTGACCAAACAAGCGGATGAAATCCAGAAGTACAAATACGTAATCCACAACGTGGCTCACGCCTATGGCAAATCGGCGACCTTCATGCCGAAGCCGGTCTTTGGCGACAACGGCTCGGGCATGCACGTGAACATGTCGATCTGGAAAGACGGCAAGCCGCTGTTTGCGGGTGACAAATACGCCGACCTCAGCCAAGAAGCGCTGTGGTTCATCGGCGGCATTCTGGCCCACGCCAAATCGCTCAACGCCTTCACCAACCCGACGACCAACAGCTACAAGCGTCTGATCCCGGGTTTCGAAGCGCCGGTTCTGCGCGCCTACTCCGCGCGTAACCGTTCGGGCTGCGTGCGTATCCCGTGGACCGAAAGCCCCAAGGCCAAGCGTGTCGAGGCCCGTTTCCCCGATCCGGCGGCGAACCCCTATCTGGCGTTCTCGGCGCTCTTGATGGCCGGCCTTGACGGCATCAAGAACAAGATCGACCCGGGCGAGGCGATGGACAAGAACCTCTATGACCTGCCCGCGGAAGAGCTGGCGGACATCCCGACAGTGGCCGGTTCGCTGCGCGAGGCGCTGGACGAGCTGTCCAACGACATGGACTATCTGCTGGCCGGTGACGTGTTCACCCGCGACCAGATCGAAGGCTATATCGGGTTGAAGATGGAAGAAGTTCTGAAATTCGAACAGACCCCGCACCCCGTTGAATTCGGCATGTACTACAGCTGCTGATGCGACGTTCGTCCCCGCGGGACGGCTGGAGAAATTCGAAAGGGCGCGGTTCACTCCGCGCCCTTTTGCTTGGCGCCCCCCGGAACAGAGCTTGCCTTGCCGCGTTGGCTTGGCAGAGCAGCAAGAGCAGAGCAGCAAGAAAGGGGTGCGCATCATGGCCGAGGATTCAACGGCGCTGACGGATGTTGTCGATGAGTTGAAAGACGCCTCCGAGGGGAAAGAGACCGTTGAAGTTGGCCAGTTGATCGACGCGCTTGACCAGCGCGGCTATGGCCCCGCCCTTGCCGTGCTGCCCCTGATGGAGCTTACCCCCCTCGGCGGCATTCCCGGCTTTCCCACTGCACTGGCCCTTCTGGTGGGGCTGCTCGCCCTGCGGATGCTGCTGGGGTATGAGCATTTCTGGGCCCCGAACTGGCTGCGCAAGCGCACATTGGATACCGACAAGGTGCTGAAATCCGTTGAATGGCTGCGGCCTGTTTCGAAATGGATTGACGACAAGCTACAGGCCCGGCTGTCGCGCATCGCAGGCGCCACCGGTCAAAAGGTCGCCTGTGTCGTCATCCTTTGCCTGTGCTTTTCCGTCCCCCCGCTTGAGGTTGTGCCCTTCGCCACCTCCGCGCCGATGATCGTGATTTCCATCTTCGGGCTGGCGCTGCTCTATCGCGACGGTCTACTGATGCTGCTCGGCTTTATCGGCGCCGGGATCGCGGCTTTTGCAGGTGCCTCCTATTTTCTGGGCGGCTGACCGCCCCGCGCCCCACCATCGCCATAAAAGGGCCATAGCACCCAAGCAGTCTTAACCAAGACCCTGCAGAGGAACCGGATAAGATGGCGATTTCCACGACGACATTTAATGAACGGCTGCTGCGCATCGAACAGCGCGCCAAACGCGCCGACAACAAACACCGCCGCGCCAAGCGTAGCCGCAAAGGGCTGATGTTTCTGGTCACAGTCGGCCTGCTATTCGGCGGGGCGAGCTTTGCCCAAGACAGCGCGCCGCAGGTCAACGTCTGGGCGGGCACCGCCATGGAATATATCCGCGCCCTTCTGCCACGGTGAAGGCCAAAGATTTCTCTTTCCTTTGCCAACCTAGTTGAACCGTTTTCCATATGGGCTAACCTTTGCACGACACATAGACGCAGAGGGTCAAACTCATGTTCAGAACACTTTTCACCACCACCGCGGCCATCTGCACCTTCATGGCCGCGCCGACATTGGCCGCGCAATGCGGCAATACGGCCAATGGCTTTGAAGCATGGAAAGGCGCTTTCGCCCAAGAGGCCCGCGCCGCAGGCGTCGGCCGGCGCGGCTTGGACGCCTTGGCAAGCGCGCGCTACGCCAATGGCACCATCGCCGCCGACCGGAACCAGAAATCCTTCAAATACTCCCTGTCCAAGTTCATGCAGGTACGCGGCGCCGATACGATCGTGGCGCAAGGCCGCAAACGTAAAGCCCGCAACGCCGCGCTCTATAACGCGCTTGAGCAGCGCTATGGCGTGCCTGCGGGGGTCTTGCTGGCGATCCACGGGATGGAGACGGGCTTTGGCGGTTTCATGGGCAATAGCGCTGTCGTCTCGGCCATCACCACGCTGGCCTATGACTGCCGCCGCTCCGACTTTTTCGTGCCCCATGCCATTGGCGCGCTGAAACTGGTCGACCGCGGGGCCATCACCTCTAACACCCAAGGCGCGAAACATGGTGAATTGGGTCATACGCAATTCCTGCCCGGCAACGCGCTGCGCTATGGCGTTGACGGCAATGGCGACGGTCGGGTCGATTTTTACAATCAGGTCGACGCACTGGCCTCCACCGCCAATTTCCTGCGCCAGAAAGGCTGGCAGCCGGGGGCGGGCTATCAAGAGGGACAGCCGAACTTCCGGGTGATCCAAGCGTGGAACGCGGCAGGGGTCTATCAAAAGGCTATCGCCATCATGGCCAGCCGCATCGACGGATAATAACCCACTTAAACTATGTTAAACGGCGGCGCGTCCCAATCGGGGCGCGCCGATTGCGTTTGTGGCCTCGGCGGGCTTCTGAGCCCGTTTAATTCCTACAGGCCAAAGGGTTCCCAGCATTCTTTTGCCCCGGCGGGGGAACCGCCCGCGGCGTCAGTCGTTGGACTGTAGATAAGATAATTGCTGCAGACGAATGGAGGGACCCATGCACGGAATTTTCTACCTCATCGGCCTGATCGTGGTCGTTCTCGCGATCCTGAATCTCGTATTTTAAAGGAGGTTACCATGCCCGACAACAACACCACACAGACCCAAAGCGCCGCTGCCAAAGAGCAGGCGACCGCTGCAAAAGACAAAGCTGCCGCCGCCGCGAGCAACGCCGCTGAATCCGCCAAGGCGCAGGCCCGCGACGTGGCCGACACCGTGTCCGCCGAAGCGACCAACTATGCCTACCAAGCGCGCGACACCGCCGCTGACGAGGTCAAAGGCGTGGCCTCTGCCCTCCGCACCGCGGCTGATGAGCTGCGCAGCGGCTCCCCGCAGGAGCGCAGCTTTAGCCAGCTGGCCGATGGTCTCGCCGATGTCTCTGACAGCATGCGCGACAAGGATCTGGGCGAAATGATGGGCGACCTGAACGGTTTCGCCAAGCGTAACCCGTTGGTCTTCCTTGGTGGCGCTGCCCTTCTGGGCTTCGTGGCGACCCGTTTCGCCAAAGCCTCCAGCGATCGGCCTCAGGGCGGCTACGGCGGCACCGGCGTCGAATATGACGACGATGACCGCATCGACCGTCCGATGACCGGCACGCCGCCCACCGGTGCTGCCAGCACCGTGCCCGGCCGCACCGCCGCTCAGCCGACAACTCAGCCTGCCGCGCCCAACGTCGTTACAGGAGATAAAGTATGACCACCGAAAGCAATAAATCCGCCGGGAGCCTGCTGACCGAAGCCCTCTCCCACGTCAGTTCGCTGATGCGCAAAGAGGTCGATCTGGCCCGCGCCGAAGTGAATGAGAACCTGAAACATGCGGGCGTGGCCATCGGCCTGATCGTTGGCGCCGTGGTTGTGGCCCTCACCGCCCTGAACGTGCTGAGCGCCGCCCTCGTGGCTGCCCTGACCGAAGCTGGCATCGCCGCTGGTTGGTCCGCCGTGATCGTGGGCGTTCTTCTGGCCATCGTCGCCTATGTGATGATCCAGAAAGGCACCAATGATCTGAAGCTCAGCAGCCTTGCACCGAGCCGCACCGCCAAAAACGTCAAGCGTGACGCAGCGACCATGAAGGAGGTCTACGATGACAAATGACTCCAGAAACCCCGAAGAAATTGAACGCGAAATCGAGCGGGAGCGTGCCGGTCTGGCCGATACGCTGGACGATCTGCAAGACCGCTTTTCCGTCGAAGGTATCGCGCGTCAGTTTTCTGACCAGTTCCGCGAGCATGGCGGCGACTGGGGTCGCTCCATCTCTGACGCGGCCAAGCGCAACCCGGTCGCATTGGCGCTGACAGGTGCGGGCCTTGCGTGGATGATGTTCGGCAGCGGCAACAACCGTGACCGCCGGGGCTACGAAGGTCTGGACCGCGACCGCGCACATCCCGTGCCGGTGCCCGTGACCAATACCGAAAACCGCCCCGCCGTGCGCGATGCGCGCCGTTCCTCTGCCCCCGCGAGCGCCTATGCCACAAGCTATGGCTCCGAACGCGGCGCTGCCGATGAGGTGCCCGCTTGGGCCCGTGACGTGCATCACGACGACGATGATGGCCGCGGCTTCGGCGATCGTGCCCGCTCTGCCGCAGGCAGCGTGAAAGGGGCCGCAGGCTCCGCCGCGAGCGGTGTATCCGGTGCGGCAGGCTCTGCCGCCGGTAGCGTCAAGGGCGCTGCAAGCTCGGCCGCCGGGCGTGCCCGCTCCGCCGGTTCCTCGGTCGCCAGCGGCGCTCGTTATGCCCGTGACCGCGCCTCCTATGGCACCCGTTCCGCTGTGGACAGCATCCGCAGCACCGCCAGCGGCGCGGCCCACAGCGTACGCGACAGCGCGAATGCCGCCAATGAGCGTGCCCATGCCCTGCGGGACCGTTTGTCGGAAGGCACTGAAAACATGACCGCCGAAGCGCGTGAGCGCATCGTGATGGCCCGTGCCCGCGCCGTGGATGCGTGGAACGCCAGCGGCCGCTATGCCCGTCAGGGCGGTGAGCGTGCCTCGGACATGTTCGAAGAGCATCCGATGGTCGCCGGTGCCTTGGCCCTCGCAGTGGGTGCCGCAATCGGTGCCGCCCTGCCCCGCAGCCGCACCGAAGACGCCTATATGGGCGAGCACAGCGATGCGCTCTTTAACGAAGCCGAGCGTATCTACGCGGAAGAGCGTGACAAGCTGGGCAAGGTCGCCAAGGCCGCGACGGATGAGGCAGGCAAGGTCTTGAAAGAGACCAAAGACAATGCCGATGCCGCCGCCGACGAAGAGACTGCCGCCGATGCCGCCGTGAAAAAGGCAAAGGAAAGCGGTCAGCGCGTCGCGGACGCGGCTAAAAGCGAAGCCGATAAGCAAAAGCTCGGCGACGTGAAGAGCTAAGCCAAGCCACGCCCGCTCCCGGCCTCGGGGGCGGGCATATTTTACGATACGAATTAAACGTCAAAGGACCAGATATGGCGCGCGGACGGAAAGCGGAAACGCCGATGGAGATACCGGCCCCCGGATGGAAAGACATCCTGTTGCGGGTCAAGGATGAGATCGCCGCCGATCATGTGTCGCTTGTCGCCGCTGGTGTCGCCTTTTACGCGCTGCTGGCGATTTTCCCTGCCGTGACCGCTCTGATGGCTCTCGCCGGATTAGTGATGGAGCCCGCGCAGGTCACCGCGAAGCTTGAATCCCTGACCAACCTCATTCCCGAAGAAGCCGCCAATATCATCCTCGGCCAAGCCGTCGCCGTGACCGGGTCGGAAGAGACGGGTCTGGGCTGGGCCTTCTTGATCGGTCTGGCCCTCGCGCTCTACTCCGCGTCCAAGGGCGTGGGCAGTCTGATGGAAGGTCTGAACGTCGCCTATGACGAGGATGAGACCCGCGGTTTCGTCTCCAAACTGATCTGGACGCTTGGCCTCACCCT
Organism: Sulfitobacter sp. 1A13496; assembly: GCF_043557225.1. Lineage (NCBI taxonomy): Bacteria > Pseudomonadati > Pseudomonadota > Alphaproteobacteria > Rhodobacterales > Roseobacteraceae > Sulfitobacter > Sulfitobacter sp. 1A13496. The sequence continues at coordinate 73,637 of NZ_JBIFFP010000005.1, forward strand.
CATGTTGATCGGCGTGCTGCTTTTGGGCCTTGCAGCCACGCTGGCCGTGCCCGCTGTGGTCGCCTTTCTCGCCCTGCCCGATTGGGTCGAGACGCTGCTCACCTATGGCAGCTGGGTGCTGCTTGCCGCACTTACCGCGCTCGCTCTGGCCGTGCTTTACCGCTACGGCCCTGCCCGCGACGATGCGGAATGGAAATGGCTCACCCCCGGCTCCATCATCGCTTGCATCTTGTGGATCGTCGCCTCCATCGGGTTCTCGATCTACGTCAGCAACTTCGGCAGCTACAACGAAAGCTTCGGCAGCATGGCCGGGGCGATCATACTGCTGATGTGGCTCTGGATCTCGGCCTTCATCGTGCTCTTGGGGGCCGAGTTCAACTCCGAGATGGAGGCCCAGACCCGTAAGGACAGCACCACCGGCCCGGATGAGCCTATGGGCCAACGCGACGCGGTCAAGGCCGATAAGCTGGGCCGGGCGAAGGGCAAATAGGAGAGTTCTCATGGCACCGCGCGCACTTTGGAAAGGTCAACTTCGCCTCTCGCTGGTGTCGATCCCGGTCGAGATATTCTCGGCCACCAAGACCAGTTCCAAAGTCTCTTTTCGGCAAATTCACAAACCCTCGGGCAAGCGGGTCCGCTATGAGAAATCCGTGCCCGGCATCGGCCCGGTCAAGGCCGAGGATATCGTCAAAGGCTATGAGGTCGGCAGCGACGAATATATCCTGCTCGACCCCGATGAGGTGGATGAGATCAAGCTGGAGACGAAAAAGACTTTTGAGTTGGTGCAATTCGTCGATGCCTGCGAAATCTCTCCGCTCTATTTCGACAAACCCTATTACATCACCGCTTCCGACGATCTGGCCCAAGACGCCTACCGCGTGGTGCGCGATGCGCTGCGCCAGTCTGGCAAGGTTGGTTTGGGGCAGGTCACCATGCGCGGCAAGGAATATCTGGCCTGTGTCAAACCCTGCGGCGACGGGCTGTTGATGGAGACGCTGCACTATGCCGATGAGCTGCGCGAGGCGGATCAGATCTTCACCGATATCGAGGACGACAAGACCGACAAGGAGTTGCTCGATGTCGCGACCTCGCTCATCGACAAGAAAACCGCGCCCTTCGACGCCTCCGCCTATACCGACAAATATGCCGAGGCGATGCAAAAGCTGTTGGATGCGAAGGTGAAGAACAAGAAGACCCCGCGCGTGCAGACCGGGGATGACAGCGCCGCCGAAGGCGAGAATGTGATCGACCTCATGAACGCGCTGAAAGAGAGCCTGAAAGAAGCGGGCGGCGGGAAATCCAGCGCCAAGAAAAAGGCGCCGCGTAAGAAGGCCTCGTGATGGCCAAATCCCCCGACAGGCTGGCCAGCTACAACGCCAAACGCGATTTCGAGGCGACAGCGGAACCGCGCGGTCAGATCGGCAGCGGTGCGGGGCAAAGCTTTGTCGTTCAGAAACACGATGCCACCCGCCTGCACTATGATTTTCGCCTTGAATGGGAGGGGGTGCTGCTAAGCTGGGCCGTCACCAAAGGCCCCTCCCCCGACCCGTCGGAAAAACGCCTTGCCGTACGGACCGAGGACCATCCGCTTGACTATGGCGGCTTTGAGGGGACGATCCCCAAGGGGCAATATGGCGGCGGTACGGTCATGCTTTGGGACCGGGGCACATGGATGCCGCAGGGCGATGTGGCCAAGGGGCTGGAAGACGGCAAGCTCAAGTTCACGCTGCAGGGCCAGCACATGCAGGGCGGTTGGACGCTGGTGCGGATGCGTGGCCGGGAAAAGCGAGAGAACTGGCTCCTGATCAAGGAGCGTGACGACTATGCCCGCGACCTGCCCGATGGGCTGACCAAACGCACCGCCCGGTCGATCACCACGGGCCGCACCATGGCCGAGATCGCCAAAGACGCCCCCGCCAAAAAGGTCGCCGACCCACGCCCCAAACGCAAAAACAAGAACCCCGCTTTCGTCAAACCCCAGCTTGCCACCCTTGTCGCCGACGCGCCCGAGGGGGACGGTTGGATGCATGAGACGAAGTTCGACGGCTACCGCTGTCTGGTGTCCCTGGGCAAGAACGGCACGCGGCTTTTCACCCGCTCCGGCAAGGATTGGACCGATAAGTTCGGCGCGCTTGGGGCCGCCTTTGACCCGCTGCCCTGCGACCGGGCGCTCTTGGACGGAGAGGTCATGGCGGCCAAGATCAACGGCTCGGCCTTCTCTTCGCTGCAAAAGGCGCTGAAAGAGGGACATCCGCTGGTCTTTTACGCCTTCGATCTGCTGTCACTCGACGGTGAGGATTTTCGCGACGCGCCGCAGTTGGACCGCCGCGCGCGTCTGGCGCAGTTGCTATCCGGCGTGCCCGCAGGCGGGCCGCTGCGGCTGAGTGAACATATCGTCGGCCATGGCTCCGAAGTCTTCGACCGCGCCTGCAAAGCCGGGGCCGAGGGGATCATCTCCAAACGCATCGACGCGCCCTATTCCGGCAGGCGCAGCAAAAGCTGGCTCAAGGTCAAATGCACCCGGCGGCAGGAATTCATCATCATCGGCTATTCCCCCTCCGACAAAAAGGGCCGGGCCTTTGCCTCGCTCCTGCTGGGCAGCCATGAGGGCGGCGAAATACGCTACAAGGGCCGCGTCGGCACGGGGTTCTCTGAGGAGGGCATGGCCGACCTCGCCCGCGCCATGACCGCCCGCAAGACCCCGCCCGCGAGCGATGTGCCAACGGAGGTGGCGCGCGATGCCAAATGGGTCCGCGCCGATCTGGTGGCCGAGGTCGATTTTGCCGAGTTTACCGCCGATGGCGTGATCCGGCACGGCAGTTTTCTGGGCCTGCGCGAGGATAAGGACGCGGGCAGCGTGACCTTGGAGGAACCGCAAGAGGAGCCTAAAATGGATAGCGACAGCAAGATCGGCGGCGTGCAGATCAGCAACGCCGACCGCAGAGTCTTCCCCGATGCGGGCTGCACCAAAGGTGATGTGGCACGGCATTACGAACGTGTCGGGGCGCGGATGATCGACCTCATGGGCCACCGCCCGCTGTCACTCTTTCGCTGCCCTTCGGGGATTGACGGGCAATGTTTCTTTCAAAAACACGACAGCGGCGGGATGCCCGACGCGCTGTCGCGCGTCTCGATCGAGGAAAGCGATGGCGACGCGGCGGATTACCTCTATGCCACGCGCCCCGAAAGCCTGATCGCGGCAGCGCAGATGGGCAGTTTGGAATATCACATCTGGGGCGCGCGGGTGGATCGGCTGAACCGCCCCGACCGGCTGGTCTTTGACCTCGACCCCGATGAAGGGCTGGACTGGGCCGAAGTCCGCGCAGCAGCGTTTGAGCTGCGCAATGCGCTGGCGGCCCTCGGCCTGCAATCGGGGGCCATCGTCACCGGCGGCAAGGGTGTGCATGTCTGGCTGGCCCTGCGCCGCACGCGCGGTTGGGAGACGGTCAAACTTTTCGCCAAGACCTTTGCCCATGTCATGGCCGCGCAAGACCCCGACCGCTATGTCGCGACCATGTCCAAGGCCAAGCGCAAGGGCCGAATTTTCATCGACTGGCTGCGCAATGAACGCGGTGCTACGGCCATTGCGCCCTACTCCCTCCGCGCGCGTCCCGGTGCGCCGGTTGCCGTGCCGGTGACTTGGGAGGAATTAGAGACGCTCGACAGCGCGAATGGCTTCCACATGGGCGATATGGCCGCGCGGCTGGATCAGCCCTGCCCGGCGCTGACGGTGCAGGAGGATCTGCAATCGCTGACCGATGGGGTGATCGATAAGTTGCAGGAATGGTCTGAAAAGTGAGGCAAGATTGGCCGCGAGGGTGCGCGGCCAATTTCGTTTCACTGCCCGAGCGCTTGGCCCAGATCAGCGCCAAGGTCTTCGACATCCTCAATCCCGACCGACAGGCGCAACAGCCCTTCGGGGATTCCGGTATGGGGCTCGATCGTGTGGCGATGCTCGACAAGGCTTTCCACCCCGCCGAGCGAGGTCGCGCGGTGGAACAGCTGCAACCGCCCCGCCGCTTTCAACGCCGCCTCGGCCCCGCCTTTGACGACAAAGGACAACAGCCCGCCATAACCCCCGCGCATCTGCTGCGCGGCCAGCGCATGGCCGGGGTGGTCCGGCAGGCCGGGGTACATCACCTGTTCCACCTGCGGATGATCCGACAGGAACTCGGCCAAGGCCATGGCATTGCGTGACATTTCGCGCATCCTGAGCGGCAGGGTCCGCATCCCACGCGCCAGCAGCCATGCCTCCATCGGGCCGATCACCGCGCCCGCCTCATTGCGGTCGTCGCGGATCATCTGCCAGCGCGGTGTCTCGGCGTCATTGGTGGCGAGCGATCCGGCCAAAACATCGGAATGGCCGTTGATCCCCTTGGTCGCCGAATGCATCACGATATCCGCGCCATGCTCCAATGGGTGGCTCAGCACCGGCGAGGCTGCGGTGCTGTCGACCACCAGCGTCGCGCCCACCTCATGCGCGGCGGCGGCGGCCCCGGCGATATCGGTGATCCGCAACCATGGGTTCGACGGCGTCTCGATCAGGCAGAGGTCAGGCTTTTCGGCGCGGCACAGGGCGGCAAAGGCATCAAGGTCGCTTGCGTCCACCTCATGCAGCGCGATCTGGCGCCGGGCGCAGAAATCGCGGATCCATTTCGTCGTGCCCCAGTAAATCTGGCTCTGCACCACCACGCTCGCCCCATTGGGCACGGTGCGAAAGACCGCCGCGATGGCCGCCATGCCCGAGGGGAAGATCAGCGTCTCGTCGGCCCCTTCGAGCGCGTTCAGCAGACGCTCTGCCACACGGGTATTTTCGTTATGCGAGCGCAAATAGACGTTGTCGGGATTGACCAGATCGTAATTCTCGTCCCGCAGATAGGTGGTGGCGAATTGCACCGGCGGCACCACACCGCCCGAGGCGGGATCGACGGCGCCCGCGGCTTGGGCCGCGATGGTGGCAGGGTGCAGGTTCGGTTTGGGGGGCTGGGCCAAGATATGTCTCCGACAGGGGTTTTGCACAAGTCGTATACAAAGCAACAACCGGGGGCAAATGCGATCACGCGCAGTGCTTTCGCGTCACGCTTGGGTGAGCGCGCGGCCCCGGCCCTTGATCCGCCCGCTAGAGATGTCACCTTTACCCCAAGCAAATTGGAGAGCCTCATGGCCATCGAACGCATCACCTTTCCCGGCCCGGGCGGCACGGAACTCTCCGCACGGTTGGACATGCCGGAGGGGCCGCATTTAGCGACCGCGCTTTTCGCGCATTGTTTCACCTGCGGCAAAGACATCCCCGCCGCGCGGCGCATCGCGGGCCGTTTGGCGGCGATGGGGATTGCAGTGCTGCGCTTTGACTTCACAGGGCTGGGGCATTCAGAGGGCGATTTCGAAGAGACGTCGTTCTCGTCCAACGCCGATGATCTGCTCGCCGCTTGCCGCTATCTGTCGGGCCGTGACATGGCCCCCGCGCTTTTAATCGGCCATTCACTGGGCGGGGCGGCAGTGCTTAAAGCCGCCGCACAACTGCCCCATGTCAGCGCCGTCGCCACGCTCGGCGCGCCTTTCGATCCGGCCCATGTGACACATAACTTCGCCGAGAGTCTGCCCGAGATTTCGGCAAATGGCAGTGCCGAGGTCAATCTCGGTGGGCGGCCCTTCACCATCAGTCAGGGGTTCATCGACGATCTGCAGGGGGCCACGCTCGCCCCCGATATCGCGGGGCTAAAGGCCGCCCTGCTGGTGATGCACGCGCCGCGCGACGAGATCGTCAGCATCGACAATGCCGGACAGATTTTCATGGCCGCGAAACACCCCAAAAGCTTCGTGACCCTCGACGATGCCGACCACCTGATCACCCGCCCGCGCGACGCGGAATATGCGGCCGAGATCATCGCCACATGGGCGGATCGCTACATGTCGTTGAAATCCCCCGCCCCGCCCCCCGGCGCGCCGGAAGGGATCGTGCGCGTAACCGAAGCGGATGCCGATGGGTTCTTGCAAGACGTGAACGCAGGCCCGCATCACCACGCACTGGCGGATGAGCCTCGGGCCTATGGCGGCACCAACCGCGGCATGTCGCCCTATGGGTTTTTGTCTGCCGGATTGGGGGCTTGCACCTCGATGACCATCCGCATGTATGCGCGGCGCAAGGGCTGGCCGCTCGACGGCGTGAGCGTGGATGTCTGCCACGACAAGGTGCACGCGCAGGACGCATGCACCGGCGCGGCAGAGAAGATCGACACTTGGCGGCGGCGTATCCGGCTGGAGGGGGATTTGACCGAGGAGCAGCGCCAGCGGTTGTTGGAGATCGCGGACAAGTGTCCCGTGCATCGGACATTGGAGCGGAGTTCGACGGTGGTGACCGAACTGCTTTAGCTACAACAGGTTCACCATCCCGGCCCAGAATCAAGCCGCAGGCGCCGGGCCATCGTCTGCCCGCCCGTCACGCCGAAGGCGTGCCGATATACATCGGCGCACCTTTGGTGCGACCGGGTAGGCGATTTGGTGAGGCTGGGCGTAACCTCGCGAGCGCACATCATGGTTAAGCCATCAAGTGGCACCGACTTACGTATGATCGCCGACCCGTGGGCAGGCGATGGCCCTCGTCACCCTCCCCCCTCAGACTTGTCCTTAACCCCAAGTCAGTCTATGCCGCCCTTGACCCATCCCCTGTCCTAAAAAGGTGCGCGCATGATCCCCCGCTACTCCCGTCCCGATATGGTTGCCGTCTGGTCGCCGGAAACGAAATTCCGCATCTGGTTTGAGATCGAGGCCCATGCCTGCGACGCCATGGCCGATCTGGGCACCATCCCGCGCGAAAACGCCGAAGCCGTGTGGAAAGCCAAGGACGTCGAATTCGACGTGGCCCGCATCGACGAGATCGAAGCCGTGACCAAACATGACGTCATCGCCTTCCTCACCCATCTGGCCGAACATGTCGGCAGCGACGAGGCGCGTTTCGTGCATCAGGGGATGACCTCCTCCGACGTGCTCGACACCTGTTTCAACGTGCAACTGACGCGTGCCGCCGACCTGCTGCTCGACGGTATGGACAAGCTGCTCGCCGCGCTGAAGAAACGCGCGCTTGAGCATAAAGACACCGTGCGCGTGGGCCGCAGCCACGGCATCCACGCAGAACCCACCACCATGGGCCTCACCTTTGCCCGTTTCTATGCCGAGATGGACCGCAACCGCGCCCGCCTCGTCGCCGCGCGTGAGGAGATTGCCACCGGTGCAATCTCGGGCGCTGTCGGCACTTTCGCCAATATCGACCCGCGCGTCGAAGAGCATGTCTGTGAGAAACTGGGCCTCAACCCCGAGCCGATCTCGACCCAAGTCATCCCGCGCGACCGTCATGCGATGTTCTTTGCCACGCTCGGCGTCATCGCCAGCAGCATCGAAAATGTGGCGATCGAGATTCGCCACATGCAGCGGACCGAGGTGCTGGAAGGGGCGGAATTCTTCTCCATGGGGCAAAAAGGCTCCTCGGCCATGCCGCATAAGAAGAACCCGGTGCTGACCGAGAACCTGACCGGTCTGGCCCGCCTCGTGCGCATGTCGGTGATCCCGGCGATGGAAAACGTGGCGCTTTGGCACGAGCGCGACATCTCGCATTCCTCTGTCGAGCGCGGCATTGGCCCCGATGCCACCGTCACGCTGGACTTCGCCCTGCACCGTCTGGCGGGCGTCGTCGACAAAATGCTGATCTTCCCCGACAACATGCTGGAGAACATGAACAAATTCCCCGGCCTTGTGATGAGCCAGCGGGTGCTTCTGGCCCTGACCCAAGCGGGCGTGAGCCGTGAGGATGCCTATTCAATGGTGCAGCGCAACGCGCTGAAGGTCTGGGAAGAACGGCTCGATTTCCGCGAATTGCTGCTGGCCGATGAAGAGGTCGTCGCGGCCTTGGGCGAAGACGGCATCAATGAGAAATTCGACATGGGCTACCACACCAAACATGTCGACACGATCTTTAAGCGCGTCTTCGGCGCGTAAGGCGTTCCTCCTATTGCTTTGAGATTGGCGCGGGTGGGTGTACCCTATCCGCGCCTGTCAAAGGAGCAAACGACATGAAACTCGCACTGACACTCGGCGCCCTCATGGCGCTCACGGCCCCCTCCCTCGCCCTCGCCTCGGGCTGCGTCCATGACAAACAGGTCATGACCTGCGCGGAGGGTATGAAACTCGACATCAGCAGCGGCACCTGCGTGCCGGACGCCACCGCCTGAGCTTTCCACCGGCGGCAAAGTACAATGCCCCCTGCCCGGGCCTCTGACGGCTGACCCCGGCCTATGCCGCCCGGCATGGCTTGTTGCGCGCGTCGGCGCAGGCTATGTCAGGAAAAGTTTAACAGCCTGTCAGAGCCCATGTCGGACCCAGCCACCAAAGCCAAAAAGCCCTATCCCTTCGGTCGCCGGGCCCGGCATTACCTAAGCAACCTGCTGATCGTCGGCATCATCCGCACGGCTTTGGCCCTGCCTTATAAGACGCGGGTCGGCTTTGTCGGCGGATTGGTGCAGCATATTCTGGCCCCGCTCGCGGGCTACCGCCGCCGTGCGCTGGACAATCTTGAGCATGTCTGGCCCGAGATGCCGCTTGCCCGGCGTGAGGAAATCGCGACCCGCTGTCTCAACAATCTCGGCCGGTCTTTTATCGAGAATTACTCTGCCGAGGATTTTCCCAAACGCATGGCCGAGATCGCCCCACAGGGGCCGGGCATGGCGGCGCTGGAAGAGGCCAACCGCACGGGCCAGCCGGTGATCCTCGTCACCGGGCATTACGGCAATTACGAAGCGGCGCGGGCCTCCCTCGTGGCGCGGGGCTATGACATCGGCGGGCTCTACCGCGAGATGAAAAACCCCTATTTCAACGCACATTACGTCAAAACACTCGAAGCCTTCGGTGGGCCGGTGTTTCCGCAAGGGCGGCGCGGCACGGCGGGGTTCGTGCGGCATCTGAAACAGGGCGGTCGGCTGGTGCTGCTGTTCGACCAGCATGTCATCCGCGCGCCGATCCTCGATTTCATCGGCAAGCCTGCCCGCACCGCCATCTCGGCGGCGGAACTGGCGCTGCGCTATGATGCGCTGCTGATCCCCTTTTACGGCATTCGACAGGACGATGGCGTCAGCTTTGACGTGGTGCTCGAAGCGCCGGTGCCGCATAGCGATCCGATGACCATGACGCAGGCGCTCAACGACAGTCTGACCGCGCAGGTCACCAAGACGCCGGAGCAGTGGTTCTGGGTGCACCGCCGCTGGCGGCCCTACGAAACCTAACGGCGCGCCTTACTTGGCTCGCGCGGCGGCAAGGATCGCCCCTGGGCCGCCCTGCTCTTTGCGCTGAACGATGACCACGACGGGCAGATCGCCCTCAGCATCGGCACGCAGTGACAGCGGCGCGGCCCCGTCCCACTCCGTCAAGACCTGCCAGCCCTGCACCACATTGCTGTGCTCCATGACATGGCCCGCGTTTTCACCCCGGGTGACCTTGGTCCGCTCCATCGGGGAGTAGCGCAGGATGTGGACCTGCATCGGCCCCACGCCTTTGGCCAAAGGATCTGCCGTGATCTCAACCGCTGCACCTGACCGCGCGACCGTCAGCGCCACTTGCGGCGCGGCCTCTGCGTGACGTTCGACCGCGTCCATCAGTTTCATCGGTTTCGCGCCGACGATATCGGTCTGCCCCTGCACGATCAGCTCAGGCGTATAGACGCTGCGCCGCCCGCCGACAGCGGCGTAGCCGCGCTGACGCTCGGCATGGGCCGGATCGCCAAAGGGATCCTCCCAGCCGATGTAATCCCAGTAATCCACATGCAGCGCGAGCGCGATGATATCCTCCCGCTCGGCCAATTCGGCGAGCATCGCATCAGCATCGGGGCAAGAGGAACAGCCCTGAGAGGTAAAGAGTTCGACCACCACAGGCTGCTCCTGCTGAGCCTGCAAGGGCTCGGCCAGCAGCGAAAATGCGGCAAGGACGGGAAAAATCAGGGGCTTCATAAAATTCCAGACGGATCAATATCGCGGTGATGGGTTTGGTCTAACGGCTGGGAGGGTAAAATACCAATCAACCTTTGTTGAAACGGCCGTTAGCGCCCACAGCCGCATGCTGCGCATGATGCCCCCTTCCAAGTCGGTACACAATGGTATACAAAATCGCGCGAAACCGCCCGATAACAGTTGAACCGCCGCGCCCGTAGTGGCATTGAGACGGCAATCTAGCCACCCATCAGACCCCGAAGGGAGCCCGCCATGACAATCCAAGTCGGTCACGACAGTGCCAAGACACGGAAAACCCTCTCCATTGGCAGCCAGAACGTCGCCTATTACTCCATCCCCGCCGCCGAAGCGGCTGGTCTGGGCGATTTCTCGAAATTGCCAGCGGCGTTGAAAGTCGTTCTGGAAAACATGCTGCGTTTTGAGGACGGCAAGACCGTCACCCAGGACGACATCAAGGCTTTCGCCGAATGGGCGACCAAGGGCGGCAAGAACCCGCGTGAGATCGCCTACCGCCCGGCCCGCGTGCTGATGCAAGACTTCACCGGCGTGCCAGCGGTGGTCGACCTTGCCGCGATGCGCGACGGTCTGGTGGCGCTTGGTGGCGACGCCGACAAGATTAACCCGCTGAACCCCGTCGACCTCGTGATCGACCACTCGGTCATGATCGACGAGTTCGGCAACCCGCGCGCCTTCCAGATGAACGTGGACCGCGAGTATGAGCGTAACATCGAACGCTATACCTTCCTCAAGTGGGGCCAAAAGGCGTTTAACAACTTCCGCGTTGTGCCCCCCGGCACCGGCATCTGCCACCAGGTGAACCTTGAGTACCTTAGCCAGACCGTTTGGACCGATAAGGACCAGAATGGCGAGGAAGTGGCCTACCCCGACACGCTGGTGGGCACCGACAGCCACACCACCATGGTCAACGGCGCCGCCGTTCTGGGCTGGGGCGTCGGCGGGATCGAGGCCGAGGCCGCGATGCTGGGTCAGCCGATCTCCATGCTGATCCCCGAGGTCGTGGGCTTTGAGCTGACGGGCCGCATGATGGAAGGCACCACCGGCACCGACCTCGTGCTGAAAGTGGTCGAAATGCTGCGCGAGAAGGGCGTGGTCGGCAAATTCGTGGAATTCTACGGTGACGGCCTCGATCACCTGCCGCTGGCAGACCGCGCGACCATCGCCAACATGGCGCCTGAGTACGGCGCGACCTGTGGCTTCTTCCCGATCGACGATGAGACGCTGCGCTATCTGACCAACACCGGCCGCGACAAGGATCGCGTGGCGCTGGTCAAAGCCTATGCGCAGGAAAACGGCATGTGGCGCGATGCGGATTACGCGCCGGTCTACACCGACACGCTGAGCCTCGACATGGGCACCATCGTTCCCGCGATCTCGGGTCCCAAGCGCCCGCAGGACTACATCGCACTCGACAAGGCGCACACCGCTTTCGCCGAATACGTCAAAGGCATCCGCGAAGGCAAAGACACCTCCGCAAACTCCGAAATCCGTTGGGAAGGCGAAGGCGGCCAGCCCGAGCCGCAGGACATTCCCGGTGACGAGGGCCACCACAACCGCGGCTATGTGATGACCGACGACGGCCATTACCAGCTGCATGACGGCTCCATCGTGATCGCCTCGATCACGTCCTGTACCAACACGTCGAACCCCTATGTGATGATCGGCGCGGGCCTTGTGGCGCGCAAGGCGCGTGAGCTGGGTCTGACCCGCAAGCCTTGGGTCAAGACATCATTGGCACCGGGTTCGCAGGTCGTGTCGCATTACCTTGAGGCCGCGGGTCTGCAAGACGATCTCGACGCCATCGGCTTCAACCTCGTGGGCTACGGCTGCACCACCTGCATCGGCAACTCCGGCCCGCTGGAAGCGCCGATCAGCAAGGCGATCAACGACTATGACCTGATCGGCACCTCGGTGCTTTCGGGCAACCGCAACTTCGAGGGCCGCATCAGCCCCGACGTGCGCGCCAACTACCTCGCCTCCCCGCCCCTCGTGGTGGCCTATGCGCTGGTGGGTGACATGAACCACGACCTGACCAACAGCCCGCTGGGTCAGGACAAGAACGGCAACGACGTCTACCTGAAAGACATCTGGCCCTCGACGCAGGAAGTCGCTGAACTGGTCGAACAGACCGTGACGCGCGAAGCCTTCCAAGAGAAATACGCCGACGTCTTCAAAGGCGATGAAAAGTGGCAGGCGGTTGAGACCACCGACAGCAAGACCTACGATTGGCCGCCGCAGTCGACCTACGTGCAGAACCCGCCCTACTTCCAAGGCATGTCGCCCGAGCCGGGCACCATCTCGAACATCGAAGGCGCGAAAGTGCTGGCGGTGCTGGGTGACATGATCACGACCGACCACATCTCGCCTGCCGGTTCCTTCAAAGAAACCACGCCTGCAGGTCAGTATCTGATCGAACGTCAGGTGCCGGTGCGGGAGTTCAACTCCTACGGTTCGCGTCGCGGTAACCACGAAGTCATGATGCGCGGCACCTTCGCCAACATCCGCATCAAGAACGAGATGCTGGACGGCGTCGAAGGTGGCTACACCAAAGGCCCCGATGGCGAGCAGACTTCGATCTTTGATGCCGCCATGGCGCATCAGGAGAACGGCACCCCGCTGGTGATCTTTGGTGGTGAGCAGTATGGCGCGGGCTCCTCGCGTGACTGGGCCGCGAAGGGCACCGCTCTGCTGGGCGTCAAGGCCGTGATCGCCGAGAGCTTTGAGCGTATCCACCGCTCTAACCTCGTTGGCATGGGCGTTATCCCGTTTGAGTTCACCGGCGGCGACACCCGCAAATCGCTGGGTCTGACCGGTGAGGAAAGCGTCTCGATCAAAGGGCTCGACACCATCAAGCCGCTGCAGGAAGTGCGCTGCGAGATCACCATGGCGGACGGTAGCACCAAAGAGATTACTCTGAAGTGCCGCATCGATACCGCGATCGAGATCGAGTACATCGAACACGGGGGCGTGCTACACTATGTGCTGCGCAACTTGGCGAAATCGGCCTAAGCGCCAATCGCCACCGCTAGACCATTCAAGGAGCGGCCCCATCGGGTCGCTCCTTTTCATTTGCCGCGCGCCGCTGCGCGGGAACCTGCCCGCGCATCAAGGGTTGCCTTCCTAAGACGATCGCGTTCGAGGAAGGCACAGGAATGATAACAGGTTACGCGCTAGGCGCTTTGGGCGCGGTGATCCTTGTTATTGTCCTGCTGGATTTTCTTTATACCGCCATTGGCGCGGCTCCTGTGGCTCCCCTGTCGGAACGGGTCGCGCGGGCAGCCTTCTTCCTCTTTTCCAAGGTGATGCCAAAGGGAGATACGCGCCATCGCCTCTCAGGTCCGGTGGTGATGACGGCCATCGCGGCGACGTGGATCCTGCTCGTCTCTCTCGGATGGACCTTGGTGTTTCAACTCAGCCGCTACGCGGTGGTGATGTCTGACAGCACGCAGCCTGCGGGTTTCATCCGCGATTCCGCCTTTGTCGGCCATCTGCTTTCCACCCTCGGGGGCGGGCCGCTGCAAACGCAAGGCGCCTTCTGGCAGGTGATGTCGGTGCTCGTCGGGGTCAACGGTATGGTGATCCTCACCCTCTCGGTCAGTTTCGTGCTGTCGACCACCACCACCGTCGCGCAAGCGCGGGGGCTTTTGAGCAAGGCGTCGATGTTCGCGGCGGACAGCGATGAGATGAACACGGTCATCATGCCCGCCCTCGCCGATCTGGTGTCGAACCTCAATGCGATGCAATTCGCGCTTTACTACAGCGCCGAACACCCCGCCCGCCGGGTGCCCGCGGGGATGGTGGAACTGGCCGAGCGGGTCGCCCCCTACCCCGAACAGATGCGCCGCCTGCGCATCGCGCTTGAGCCGCTGCCCGGTTTCACCGCGCCCGAGGGCCGCTTGGACCAACTGACCAACGCCCAGTTTATCGACCGCCTGCGCGAATGGGCGCGGCCCTATTCCCTCTGACCCCGAGGAACAGAAGACCGGGAACTCCCGTTGATCCCGAAGCACCTCGTAAAAGGAGAAACCATGAGCCCGAAAATCACCGTTCTGTTCTACTCCACCTATGGGACCAACCACGCCATCGCAGAGCAAGCCGCGCGCGCCGCCGAAGAGGCAGGCGCCGAGGTCCGCCTGCGCCGCTGCGCCGAGACCGCCCCGCAGGCCGTTGTCGATGGCCAAGACGCGTGGCGCGCCCAGTTGGACAAGATGCAAGACATCCCCGAGGCCAAACCCGAGGACATGGAATGGGCCGATGGCTATTTCATCTCTGCCCCCACCCGCTTTGGCGTCGCCGCCAGCCAGTTCCGCGCCTTCATCGACACGTTGGGGCCGCTCTGGCAGTCAGGGGCGCTTGCCAATAAGGCGATCACGGCGACCACCTCGGCCCAGAACCCGCACGGCGGGCAGGAGACGACGCTTCAGTCGATCTATGTCACTGCGATGCACTGGGGGGCGATCATCGTACCGCCGGGCTATGCCGATGGCATCAAATTCGAAGATGGCGGCAACCCCTACGGATACTCCTGCGAACCCGGTCCGCTGAGCGACACTGGTAAGAAATCCGTCACATATCAGGCGAAACGTTTGGTTGAATACGCCGCCAAGATCAGCGGGTGATCGCATCCCGCAGCGCCGGGAGGAACCGCTGTTCGTAATCGCTGCCAACCAGCGGCCCGGCAAAGCGGAACAACACCGTGCCATCCCCGTCGACGATGAAAGTCTCCGGCGGGGCGGTCACGCCCCAGTCGATTGCCACACGCCCCTGCGGGTCGAAACCGACCCCGGCAAAGGGGCTTTCTTCGTCCTCAAGATAGGCGGTCGCGTTCTTCTCAGTATCCTTGAAATTGACGCCGATGATGTTCATCCCCTCGGCCTGCATCTCAAGCAGTTTGGGGTGTTCGGCACGGCAGGGCGGGCACCAGCTGGCCCAGAAGTTCACCAAGCTCACTTGCCCTGCGCGCAGCATGTCATCCGTGGCCTGCGGATAGCCGGGCAGCGTGGCTTCGGGCATGGCAGGCGCCTGTTGCCCCACCAGCGTCGAGGGCAGCCCCTCGGGATCATCGCGGTACATGCCAACGGCGGCCAGTGCGACGAAGGCGGCAAAGATCACCGGCGGCGCGATCATCATGGGCGAGAGTTTAGCCACGGCGTCCGGCCTCCTGCTCTGTCTCTTCCAAAGCCCGGCGCGCTGCGCGACCGCGCCAGAGGGTCAAGCCGATCAGCGCCGCCAGCAGCAGCAGAGATACGGCATAGGCCGAGAGCACCTCGGCCGCGTATTTTCCAAGATCCGGCATCACGCCCCCCTGTTCATCCGCGCCCTGAGCGCTGCCGTACGGCGCAAGCGAATTTCGGTGCCCGTGCGGTAGACCACCAATGCCAGAAACAGCAGACCAAAGCCCAGCATCGCCAGCACAAGCGGGTAAAAGAAAACATCCGCCACACTGCGGTTGCCCGTCGCCACGGGGATCGAGGTGCCTTGATGCAACCCTTGGTTCCAGAACTGCACCGCATAGCGCGACAGCACCGCAAAGACTGAGCCGACAAGGCAGAGAACCGAAGTGAGATCGGCAGCGGTGTCCGGATCCTCCACCGCCTGCCACAGCGCGATGTAGCCGAGATAGAAGAGGAACAGGATCAGGAAGGACGTAAGCCGCGGATCCCACGCCCACCATGTGCCCCACATCGGCTGGCCCCAGATCGCCCCCGTGACCAGCGCAATCAGCGTCATCACCAGCCCCACGGGGGCCGCGGCCTTGGCCGCCAATGCGCTGACGTGATGCCGGCGGATCAGCCAGATGAGCGAGGCCACCAGCATCATGAACCACGCATTGATCGCCATCAGGGCGGCGGGCACATGCAGGTAGATGATCTTGACCGTGCTGCCTTGCCGCGCGTCATCAGGCGTGCCGAAAAAGCCCCAAAGCAAGCCCACACTTACGAAAGCCGCCGCCAGCACCCAAAGCGCAGGCTGCACGCGCTGCGAAAGCGCAAGGAATTTGACCGGGTTTGCGTATTGCCAAAGGGACATGCAGACTACCTATCGCGCGGTTGGGTGGTGCTCAATGCACGATTTACCCGGGTCATCGCAACCCCATCCGTAGCACGGCGGCTGCGGCAAATGGCATCAAGGCCACCACGGCCAGCGTCAGCCCCGCCAGCATCAAAAGCGGCGTCGTGGCCTCCAAGCCCGCCGCCCCGCGCCGGGCAACCTCGGCCCCGAAAATCAGCGTCGGGATATAGAGCGGCAGCACGAGTAGCGACAACAGCAGCCCGCCGCGTTTGATCCCCACCGTCAGCGCCGCGCCGAACATGCCGATCACCGACAGCGCAGGCGTGCCGAGCGCCAGCGAGAGCAGCAGCCACAGATGCCCCGGCGCTGCGAGTTGCAGCATCACCCCCAGAAAGGGCGCCGCCAGAACCAGCGGCAACCCAGTGGTCAGCCAATGCGCCAAAGCCTTGATCGCCAGCGCCCCTTCGAGGGGCAAAGGTGCGGTGAGCAGCAGCTCCAAAGAGCCGTCTTCGAGGTCGAGCGCCAGCAGACGGTCGAGCGACAGAAGGCAGGCCAAAAGCGCCCCGAGCCAAAGCACGCCGGGCGCAATCGCGCGCAGCAGCGTGGCCTCCGGCCCGACGCTGAAAGGCACCAGCATCGTCACAATCAGGAAGAACGCCAAGCCAAGGCCAAAGCCCCCGCCTGCCCGCAGCGCCAAGTGCAGGTCTCGTAGCAGCAACGCTTTCATAAAAAGGCCGCATCGCTGGCGCCGAGATCGGCATCGGGGGCCGCGCGGTAGGCGCTGATGTCGAGCATCCGCGCCTCCACCCCCAGATCGATATGCGTGGCCATGAGGGCCGATCCACCCGCCGCCAAATGCCCGCGCAGGACAGCACCGAACAGCGCCACCGCATCCGCGTCGAGCGAGACCGTCGGCTCATCCAAGACCCAGATCGGCCGCCCCGTCACCAAGAGCCGCGCCAAGCCCAAACGGCGCTTTTGCCCGGCGGAAAGGGTCGCAGCCAAACGGTCAGCCAAAGGGCGCAACGCATAGCCATCAAGTGCTGCGGAAATGTCAGTGTTGCCAAAGACCTGCGCCCAAAAGCTCAGGTTCTCGCGCACGGTCAGCATGGATTTCAGCCCATCCGCATGGGCGGCATAGGCGACACGGTCCTCCGCCCCCTCAATCTGCCCTGTGAGCGGCGCTTGCAGCCCGGCGATACAGCGCAGCAGCGTCGTCTTCCCGGCCCCGTTCGGGCCGCGCAGCACCAAAGCCTCCCCCGCCGCCAGCGCGAAGGACAGGCCCGAAAGCACGGGCACCCCGCCGCGTGCGACGCTAAGGTTACTGACTTGCACTGGCCGCGCCGCTCCGCCCTTAGACCGGCAAGAGGGCCAGCGCGATGCGCCGCCCCTCGCTCAGCAGAATGTTGTAGGTGCGGCAGGCAGCGGGAGAGGACATGACCTCGACCCCCAGCCCGGCCTCTTCCAAGGTCTCGCGCAGGTCATCGGGGATATGCGCCACCTCCGACCCGGTGCCGAGAAAGACGACATCCACCTTGCCCGCCAGCGCCGACACCGGCGCAGGATCGGCCAGACCGCCCCAGCCGGTGATGCCCTCCGGGCCGATCACCTGCGCACCCTCGACGACCTCGCCATCGATGCGGAAAAAGCCGGGGCCGTAGCCGTCGATCGGTTTGGCGTCGGTATAGGTGATCTCGTTCAATCGCATGTCATGTCCCTCTCAGGCTCAGATATTCCACAGCGGCAGGCCAAGGATAGCCGATGCGGCGATGACGATATAGGCCACCGTGCGAAAAAGCCGCTCTCGCTTTGGGTCAAATAGCCGCGCCCCGATGATATTGGCGATGACATTCGGCACCCCGGCCAGCAGGCCCAGCCACAGCACCGGCCAGACCACCTGCCCCGTCGCCGCCAGCATGGCAAAGAGCATCAGGTCGAGCCCCAGAAGATAGAGCAGGAAATTCGCCCGGATCACCGCAGCGGGCCTGCGGCTCGCCATATAAAGCAGGATCACCGGCGGCCCGGCGATGCCCGCAAAACCGGTCATAAAGCCACCCAGAGCGCCGGTGGCCGTCACCAGCTTCGCGCCAAGCGGGCCGTGATAGCGCCAGCCCGCAAGCAGCAGCGCCAGAAGCCCCAGTACCACGCCCGAGACGATCCAGCCGAACCCTTCGGGTGAGATCAGCGACAGCCCCCAGAGCCCCAGTGGCATCCCGATCAGCACGCCGAGGAGCAGCCGCCCCACTTCGCGGGGCGCGCCCTCGCGCAGGGCATCGGGGAGGTTTGGCAGGGGGCCGATCAATTCGGCAGCAGTGAGAAACAGAATCGCTTCGACCGGGGAAAGGACAGAGGCCGCGACGGGCATGATGATCATGGCAGAGCCGAAACCGGCGAAGCCGCGCACCAGCCCCGCCACGATCACGGCCAGCGCAAGCCATGCCACCCCCGGGGTGGCCATGGCCTGCGCCAGCAGGTCAGGCATCAATATTGGCGAATTGCGTGCCCGCGCCCGCGTCGGGCTTGGACCAGTCGCGCTTCACGCCAAGGTAGAGCACCACGTTCTTGGCCACATAGACCGAAGAATAGGTGCCCACGATCACGCCCCATGTGATGGCAAAGACGAAGGCCCGGATCACATCGCCGCCCAAGATCAGCAGGGCGATCAGCGCCAGCAAGGTGGTGCCCGAGGTCATCAGGGTGCGGCTTAGCGTCTCGTTCACGCTGAGGTTCATCACATCCCGCAGGGGGCGCTTTTTGTATTTGCGCAGATTCTCTCGCAGGCGGTCAAAGATCACCACGGTGTCGTTGATCGAATAGCCGATGATGGTCAGGATCGCCGCCACGACCGGCAGGTCGAAACGGATCTGCAGAAGCGAGAACAAACCGATGGTCAGCACCACGTCGTGGAACAGCGCCACCACCGCGCCGACCGAGAATTGCCATTCGAAGCGCAACCAGATGTAGATCAGGATCGCCGCCAGCGCCCCGCCCACGGCAAGGAAAGCGGTCTGGATCAACTCGCCCGAGACCTTGGGCCCCACGGATTCGACGGAGGTGAACTTGATATCGGGGGCAACGCTTTGCAGCGCCGCTTCGATGGTTTCAATTGTGTCTGAGGTCGCCGCCTGCTGCCCTTCTTGAGCCTGCACGCGGATCATCGCCACATGGCGGTCGGCACCGAAACCGGGATCGAAGACCTCGGAAATCGTGACGTCGCCCAATTCAAGCGGCGCGAGCGCATCGCGATATTCGCCCACGTCGACGGCTTGGGTGCTTTCGGTCCGCAGCGTGGTGCCGCCGCGGAAGTCGATGCCAAAGTTCAGCCCCATCACGCCCCAAGCGATCAGGGACAGGACCATCAACACCACGGAGGCGCCGAAGGTGATCTTGGCATAGCCGAAGAAATCGAAGTTCGTGTTGTCGGGTACCAGCTTCAGTCGCATGTCAAACCTCGATTGTCTTGGGACGGCGGCGTTCAAACCAGATCACCACCAGCAAACGGGTGACGAAGAAGGCGGTGAAGACCGATGTGACGATGCCCAGCCCCAGCGTGACGGCAAAGCCGCGCACCGGACCGGAGCCGAGAGCGAAGAGGATGACCGCCACGATGAATGTGGTGATATTGGCATCCAGAATGGCGCTGAGCGCACGCTCATACCCCAGTGAGATCGCCCGCGCGGCACCCTTGGCATTGCGTTGCTCCTCGCGGATACGCTCGAAGATCAGCACGTTGGCGTCGACCGCCATGCCGACCGTCAGCACGATCCCGGAGATGCCCGGAAGCGTCAGCGTGGCACCGATCAGGCTCAGCAGGCCAAAGATCAGCCCGACGTTGATGATCAGCGCGATATTGGCGAAGAAGCCGAACAGCCCGTAGGACGCCCACATGAAGAACAGCACGGCGACAAAGGCGACCACAGTCGCGATCTTGCCCGCGTCGATGCTGTCTTGGCCCAGTTCCGGCCCGATGGTGCGCTCTTCGACAAAGCTCAGACCCGCAGGCAGTGCACCTGCGCGCAGCAGCACGGCAAGGTTCGTGCTTTCCTCGACCGAGAAGCGTCCGGTGATGATGCCCGACCCGCCGGGAATATGGCTCTGGATCGTCGGCGCGCTGATGACTTCATCGTCGAGCACGATGGCGAAGGGCGAGCCGATGTTTTCTGCCGTGTAATCGCCGAACTTGCGCGCACCGGAGGTGTCAAAGCGGAAAGACACGGCAGGCGCGCCGTTCTGGTCAAAGCTGGGCTGCGCGTCGACCAATTGCTCGCCGGTGACGACGGGGGCGGTCTCGATTGTGTAGAAGACGCCTTCTTCATCCGCCGCGGGCAGGATGGCGTTGCCGATGCCGGGGTTGTCGTTCTCATTCGAGCCGCGGTTCACCACCGGGTTGAAGGTCAGCTGCGCCGTGGTGCCGATGATGGCTTTCAACTCGGCCGCCGAACCGATGCCGGGCACCTGGATCAGAATGCGGTCCGCGCCCTGACGCTGGATCGTCGGCTCACGGGTGCCGACTTCGTCAATGCGGCGGCGCACGATTTCGAGGCTCTGCTGCATGGTGCGTTCGTCGGTCGCCTGTTTTTCGGCATCCGACAGGGTGATGGTGATGACGCCATCGGCCCCGCTTACGTTGATGTCGCTGCCGCCTGCGCCGGTCACGGTGGTGACGGGGCGGGCCAGATCACGGGTAATTTGCAGCGCTTCGGCCATTTTCGACGGATCGTTCAGGCGGACCCGCAATTCCCCCGCTGGCGCCTCTTGCCGGCGAACCGGGGTCAGGCTGCGCAGGGCGTCTCGGACCTCGGGCCATTGTGCTTCCATGCGCGAGGCATAGACATCGGCCAGTTGCACCTCGGCCAGCAGATGCGCACCGCCGCGCAAATCGAGGCCAAGGTTCACCAGCCCCGAGGGCATCCACTCGGGCCAAAGCGCGCGCTGCGCTTCCAGTTCGGGCGTACTGCCCTGAACCTCGATGGCCGCAACGGCGTCATTGTGCTTTTCGACAGGAGCGTAAAAGGCATTGGGAAGCGCCAGCCAAAGCCCTGCCAGACAGGTCAGGACAATGACAATCCGCTTCCACAGATCAATCTGTAGCATAGTTCCGCCTTTGGGTTGCGGCCTCGGGGTAGGGTTTATTTCGCCGGTTCGGTCTTGGAGACCACGGTGGCGATGGTGGCCTGCACCACGCGAATTTTCACGCCTTCGGCGATTTCCACCTCAAGCTCACCGTCGTCTTTGACCTTGGAGACCTTGCCGATGATGCCGCCTTGGGTCACGACCTGATCGCCCCGGCGCAGACCGGCCACCATGGCCTGATGTTCCTTCGCCTTCTTCTGCTGCGGGCGGATGAGCAGAAAATACATGATCGCGAAGATCAGGATCAGCGGCACGAATTGCTGGATGCCTTCCATGGGGGTCGTCCTTTTCGATGGGTATTTGGCCACAAAATGGGCCTTGAGAATTTGGCCAGAACCTATGCGCGGTGGCAGCGGGGTGCAAGGTGGAAAGCCGATGCCGCCTGCCCGCTCGCGCGGGGCCAATCGCCGCATGGTTGCGGCCCCTACCCCCGCACCGCACATTAAGGCATAAGGCAGCAAAACCGACTCACCCGATCTTGAGGACAAACCCATGCACGACATCCGCGCCATCCGCGACAATCCCGAGGCTTTTGACGCCGCTCTTGCCCGCCGGGGCGAGGCGGCGATGTCGCAGGCGGTGCTGTCCCTCGATGCCGCGCGCCGCGCCAAGATCGCCGCCGCCGAGACTGCCAAAGCCGAGCAGAACAAGGCCAGCAAGGAAGTCGGCGCCGCTAAGGGCCGTGGGGATGAGGCCGAGTTCGAGCGTCTGCGCGCGCTGGTCAGCGACAAGAAGGCCGAAGTCGCCGCAATGAACGCCGAGGCGCAGGAGTTGGACGCGAAGCTGACCGACATGCTCGCCCGCATCCCCAACAACCCCGCCGATGACGTGCCTCAAGGCGATGATGAGAATGACAATGTCGAGGTGAAAAGCTGGGGCGAGAAGCCTGCCTTTGATTTCAAACCGGTCGAGCATTACGAGATCGCAGGCGTCAAACCCGGTATGGATTTCGAGACCGCGGCCAAGACCTCGGGCGCGCGTTTCGTCATGCTGAAAGGTGCCGTGGCGCGGGTGCACCGCGCGCTGGCCCAGTTCATGATCGACACCCATGTGGATGAAAACGGTCTGACGGAGGTGAACTCCCCCGTGCTGGTGCGCGACGAAGCGATGTATGGCACCGACAAACTGCCGAAATTCGGCGAGGACAGCTATCAGACGACGGATGGCTGGTGGCTGGTGCCGACCTCCGAAGTGCCGCTGACCTATTCGGTGGGCGGCGACACGCTGGAGCAAAACGCCCTGCCGATCCGTCTCACCGCGCATACGCTCTGCTTCCGTTCCGAGGCCGGGAGCGCGGGCCGCGACACCGCCGGGATGCTGCGCCAACACCAGTTCGAAAAGGTCGAGATGGTTTCGATCACCCACCCGGATGAGAGCGACGCCGAACAGCAGCGCATGGTCGCCTGCGCCGAGGGCATCCTCGAAAAACTCGGCGTGCCCTACCGGACGGTGATCCTCTGCACCGGCGACATGGGGTTCGGCGCGCGGCGGACCTATGACATCGAAGCCTGGGTGCCGGGGCAGGATTGCTACCGCGAGATCTCCTCGGTCTCGACCACCGGTGATTTTCAGGCGCGGCGCATGAACGCGCGGTTCAAACCCGAGGGCGGTGGCAAGCCACAGTTCGTTCATACGCTGAATGGCTCGGGGCTGGCCGTGGGGCGCTGCCTGATCGCGGTGCTGGAAAATGGCCAGCAGGCGGATGGGTCGGTGAAACTGCCCGAGGCGCTTGCGCCCTATCTTGGGGGGAAGACGACCCTCACTGCGGAAGGTGTGCTCGCCTAAGGGTGAGCCACCGCTAGGCCCGATCCGCGCCGCCGGGGGCCGGGCCATCGCCTGCCCGCCCCGTCACGCCGGGGGCATGCAAGATTATGTGGGGCGCAATTGCGGTGCGACCCGGTAGGCGCTGGCCCCCGGTTGCCGTGGCGCGCGGGCGCTCTAGGATTAGCTGTAACGCAACTGCTAATTCCGCGAGGCCGACCTTGCCCAAATCCTCCCGCACCCTGATCGCCGTGCTTGCGCTGCTACTCAGCATCGCCTTCGCGATCTCGCCTTTTTTCGTTCCCAGCTTCTCGGGCTTTGATCCGAACCAATTCCCCATTCCGCAGGGCAACCCGCCCGCGCAGCCTGCGGGCTATGCCTTTTCCATCTGGGGGGTGATTTACCTGTGGCTGATCGCGGGCCTTGGCTATGGCCTGTTGCGCGCGCCGCGGGACGGGCAGTGGCATGACATGCGCGTGCCGCTCTGCCTGTCGCTCGCCGTGGGGACCACATGGCTCGCCGTGGCCACCATGAGCCCCGTTTGGGCGGCGATACTGATCTGGATCATGCTGGTCACCGCCCTCATCGCCCTATTCCTTGCTCCGGTCGAAGACCCGCTCTGGGCCGCCGCGCCGGTGGGGCTCTACGCAGGCTGGCTCTCTGCCGCTTCCTGCGTGTCGCTGGCGCTGCTGGCCGCAGGATACGGCTATTTGGAAGAGCAGACAGCAGCGGTGGTCTTTGTCGGACTGGCAATTGCAATCGGCACCATCGTCCAGACCGCTCTGGGGCGGACACCGACCTATGGCATCGCGGTGATCTGGGGGCTGGTGGGCGTGGTCGTGACCAATTGGGGCGAGACGGCCTTGGTCGCCTATCTGGCGCTCGGGGGCAGCGTCATCGTGGCGCTGCCCACCGTCAGGGCATTCCGGCGCGGCTGAGCGCGCTTAGTCCTTGCGGCGACCGTCGGTGTGCTTGCGCAGCTTCGACGGTGCCGCTTTCTTGCGGTTCTTATAGGGGTTGGCGTCGGACTGGCCGCGCATCCACAGACGGATCGGCGTGCCGGGCATGTCGAAATCCAACCGCAACCCGTTGACCAGATAGCGCGTGTAGCTGTCCGGCACCTTGTCAGGGTGGCTGCACATCACCACGAAGCCCGGCGGGCGGGTCTTGGCTTGGGTCATATAGCGCAGCTTGATGCGCTTGCCCTGCGGTGCGGGGGGCGGATGCGCCTCCAACATGCCCGAAAGCCAGCGGTTGAGCTGCGCGGTGGTCACTCGGCGGTTCCAGACCTCATAGGCGCGCATGATCGCGGCCTGAAGCCGGTCGAGGCCCCTGCCCGTCTTGGCCGACACGGTGATCAGCGGCGCACCGCGCAACTGCGGCAAGAGCCGCTCGAAGCTTTCTTTGAGATCGCGCAGTTTCTCCTGCCGGTTCTCTTCGATGTCCCATTTGTTCACGGCGACGACCACGGCACGGCCCTCACGCTCGGCCAGATCGGCGATGCGCAGGTCTTGCTGCTCGAACGGGATTTCGGCGTCGAGCAGAAGCACCACAACCTCGGCGAATTTCACCGCGCGCAGACCGTCGCTAACGCTGAGTTTTTCCAGCTTCTCTTGCACCTTGGCCTTCTTGCGCATCCCGGCGGTGTCGAAAATACGCATCGGCACAGGCTCACCATCCGGCCCGGCCCATTCGGTGGTCAGCGAGATCGCATCGCGGGTGATCCCAGCCTCTGGCCCGGTCAGCAGGCGGTCCTCACCCAGAATCTGGTTGATCAGCGTCGATTTACCCGCATTGGGGCGGCCCACCACGGCGACCTGCAAGGGCTTGTCGCGGGTCGGCATCGGCAGGGATTCGGCTTCGAGATCGGCGTCATCCTCGGGCAGGTCCACATCCGTCTCGGGCGCGTCTTGGGTGGCACGTTCGGCATATTCATCCGCCAGCGGCATCAGGGCCGTGTAAAGATCGGTCAGCCCCTCACCATGTTCGGCGGACATGCGAATGGGCTCGCCCAGCCCCAACGAATAGGCCTCGATCATGCCGGCGTCGGCGGCCTTACCCTCCCCCTTGTTGCCCGCGAGAATCACATGGGCGGATTTTTTCCGCAGGATCTCGGCAAAGACCATGTCGGAGGGGGTTACGCCGACGCGGGCGTCGATCATGAAGAGACAGACATCGGCCATGTCCACCGCACGTTCGGTCAAGCGGCGCATCCGGCCTTGCAGGCTGTCGTCGGTGACCTCTTCCAGCCCCGCGGTGTCGATCACGGTAAAGCGCAGGTCGGCCAATTTGGCCGCGCCTTCGCGCAGGTCGCGGGTCACGCCGGGCTGGTCATCGACCAGCGCAAGGCGTTTGCCAACAAGGCGGTTGAACAGCGTGGATTTCCCGACATTGGGACGGCCCACGATGGCAAGGGTAAAGGACATAATTCAGGCTCCGGGCCCCGGTTGGGCCAGTTCAGACACGCGCCTTAGCCTATTTGCGGCCTAACGGAAAGCGTGCAATTGCCCCTTGGTGGAGACGACATAAAGCGTGCCGCCCGCCACGACGGGGGCGGTTGTCGCCCCGCCGGGGATTCGGGTGGTGCCGGTCAGCCCGCCGCTTACGGGGTCAAAGCTGCGCAGCACCCCGTCGTTGGAAGCCACGATCACGCGCCCCCCGGCGATGATCGGGCCGTAATGGGCCACCACTTCGGATTGTTTCTTGGGCTTGTCCTTGACGAAATTCGGCAGCGGCGTGCCCCAGATGCGGCGGCCCGTGCTGGCGTCGAGCCGGACCAATTCGTTCAGGTCCGTCACCGCAAAGACAGAATCGCCCGCAGGCCAGACCGGACCGATCGCCCCGTCGCGCGCGACCCACTTACGGTCGCCGCTGTTGACATCCAGTGCGGCCAGACGGCCCGAATGGTTGCCCACATAGACAGTCCCGTTCGAAACCACAGGCGCGCTTGTCACATCGCCCACAAAGCTCAGCGCGCGGCCCGGACGTTTGCCCAGAACGGAGGTCGACCACCGCTCAAGCCCGCCTTGGCGGAACAGCCCCTGCACCTCGCCCGAGCCGAAGGCAAAGATCGCCAGATCGCTGGTGACGGCAGGCGCAGGCGCGCCCAGCACGTTGCTGAGGCTGGTCACAGCGCCGGTCTGCCACTGGATGCGGCCAGTGGTTTTGTCGAGCGCCCAGCCGGTATCGTCGCCCGCCGTGAGATAGACCAGATCGCCCGAGACGGTCGGCGTGCCCGAACCGGTGGCGTCAAGGTCTTGGGTCCAGCGCACGCCGCCCGTCGTCACATCAAGCGCGGCCAGAACGCCAAAGCCCACGGAGACATAGAGCGTTTCCCCATCCACGGCGAGGCCACCACCGGTGGCTTGGCCTTCCCGGTCGGATGCGGGGGTGAGGTCACGGGTCCAGAGCGTTTGGCCTGAGGTCGAGGTCGCGGTGACCTGCGCCCCGGCGTCGAGCGTAAAGACACGCCCGCTCGCCACCACCGGATCGGCGGTGATACGTTGTTTGCGGCTGTCGCCCGCGCCGATATCGGCACTCCAGATCGGCTGCAACGCGGTCCGCAACGCGGGATGGCTGATGCGGGTCGCGGCGGTGCCGATGCTATGGGTCCAATTGGCGTTGTTCACCATGCCGCCCAGAGCGATGGCGCGGCTGGTATTCTCTGGCACGGGGCCAGTGGCGGCGTCAAAGGCAGGGTCTTGCACGCCGGGGTTTTGCAGCACCGCGCGCACGTCTTCGCGTTTGCCCGGCAGATAGGTCTGCTCATCCGCGCAGGCCGTCAGCAGCAGCGCGGCACCAATGGCCCCCGCCACGCCCAGACCCCGCAGACCCGCTTGCCCGGGTTCGGTTTCGCGATGCTTCGTCATGGACCTGCTCACTTTCTGTCTTTCCTCAACCTTCACGCCCCCGCCGTTTTTGGCGGGTGGATATGTGTCAGTCACCCGTTGCTTCGGGGATCTCCAGCGCGGCCTCTGCGGCGGCGCTCTCGTCACCCGGTTCTTCACCCAAGGCCACAATCACCTGAAGGGCGCGTTGTTGCAAGTCCGGGGTGGTTTCCGCATCGGAGAGAATGGACTGGTAGCGCGCCACGGCCTTGTCGGTCTCACCCTCTTGGATGTCGATCAGGGCCAGTTGCTCTTCTGCCAACAGGCGCAGCGGGGCACCGGGCTGGGCCAGCGCTTCGAGCGCCTGACGCCGCTCAGCCACGGGCACGGATTGGCCCTGAAGGGTCACGATCTTGAACTGCGCCAAGGCCCGATAGATCGGCGCGAGGTCACCGTCGAGCGCGATAGCATCCAGCTGTTCCACGGCGGCATCGGTTTCACCCGCCTCGGCCAGCGCATCGGCGCGCATGAAGTTCAGCACGGCGCGGGCACCGGGGCCATCGGCCTCAATCGGGGCGAGCGCTTCGGCGCGGGCATTGCTGGCATCCGCTTCGAGTGCGGCAAGCATCGCATCCCCCAAAGCTTCTGCCTCGGCCCGCTCCTGTGCTTTGCTGTATTCGTTCCACGCGGCGCCGCCGACGATGGCCACCACGGCCAGCACGGCGATCCAACCATAGCGGCGCAGGTAGCCGTATAGCCGGTCGCGGCGGACCTCTTCGTTCACTTCGTCAATAAAACTGTCGGTATCGCTCATCGCGCCCTGCCCCCGGCCTGATTTTGCCCCTCTTACCGCGCGTGGCCAGCCAAGCCAAGACCCAGCGAACCGCAGCGCCTTTTCGCCGACCGCTTGGCCCGGGGGCGCGTCACGCTAGGTCAGGGGCAGAATGCAGCGAAAGGAGACGATGATGAAAGCGATTGCACTGGCGGCAGGTGTCGTGATGGCGGCCATGCCCGCATTGGCGCAGGATTTGGTGGCCAAAGTCTCACCCCATGACGTGCCCACGACGATGGACCGGCTGGAAAGCGCGGTTGAGGCGGCAGGGGCCGAGGTCTTTGCCCGGGTCGATCACGCCGCCGGGGCCGAAAAGGTCGAAATGGAATTGCGCCCGACGCAGCTTTTGATCTTTGGCAACCCAAAGCTCGGCACCCCCGCGATGCAAGATGCCCAGACCGCCGGGCTGGACCTGCCGATGCGGGTACTGGTCTACGCCGATGGCGAGGGGGCCGTGCATGTGACCTATGCCGCGCCTGAAACGCTGGTCACCGCCCACGGCCTGCCCGAAGAGGCGGAATATCTCACCAAGATGACCAAGGCGCTGGACAATCTCACCGCCAAGGCGATCGGCGAGGAATAACGCCCCTCCCCGTCCGGGCTTAGCGTTCGGGCGGGGTATTCTGCGCCTTGATCAGGTTTTCCAGATCGGTCAGCCGCGACATGACCTCATCGCGGTAGGTGTTGGTCTGCTCGTTGCTTTCCTCATGATGCGCGTCTTGCATCGAGTTCACGATCAGGCCGACCAAAAGGTTCACCACCGCGAAGGTGGTGACCATGATAAAGGGCACGAAGAACATCCAGGCATAGGGATAGACCTGCATCACCGGGCGCACGATGCCCATGGACCAAGACTCGAGCGTCATGATCTGGAACAGCGAATAGCCCGACTGGCCCAGCGTGCCGAACCACTGCGGGAAATCCGCGCCAAAAAGTTTGGTGGCCATGACGGAGGCGATGTAAAAGATCACCCCCATCAGCAAGAAGACCGAGCCCATACCGGGCAGCGCGTTGACCAATCCCTCGACCACGCGGCGCAGCGAGGGCGCGACTGAGACGACGCGTAACAGCCGCAGGATGCGCAGGGCCCGCAGAACGCTGAGCCCTTGGGTGGCCGGGATCAGCGAGATGGCGACGATGACGAAGTCAAATATGCTCCACCCGCGTTTGAAGAAATCAAGCCCGCGCCCGAAAAGCTTGATCGCAATTTCGATGACGAAAATGGCGAGACAGATACGGTCCAGCAGCAGGATCAGCGGCCCGGCCTGCGCCATCACCTCGTCCGAGGTCTCAAGCCCCAAGATCACGGCGTTGAAGAGAATCACGCCCAGAATGAAATTCTGGAACGAAGGGCGGTCGGCCAGCCGGGCGGCGCGGGCGCGCAGCGAGGTCTGCGAGGGGGTCGAAAGATCGGTCATGGCGGTAGATATCATGCGCCGCCCCGCACAGTGCAAGAGCAGATCGCCCGCAAATGCCCCCCTCGGCGGCAATGCCCCGGCTGCCTGCCGAAACAGAAGGCGGGGCCAGTTTCCCCGTCTACTCTTCTTCCGCCTGTTGGCGCTGCCAAAGCTGGGCATAGCGCCCACCTTGGGCGAGCAGCACCTCATGGCTGCCCTGTTCAATGATCTCGCCCTTCTCCAACACGACGATGCGTTCGGCCTCGGCGATGGTCGAGAGGCGGTGGGCGATGGTCAGCACCGTGCGCCCTTGGCCCGCGCGGCGCAGCGCGTCTTGGATCTCATGCTCCGTCTCGCTGTCGAGCGCGCTTGTGGCCTCATCCAACAGCAGGATTGGCGGGTCTTTCAGCAGGGTCCGCGCGATGCCCACGCGCTGTTTCTCGCCGCCCGAAAGCTTCAGCCCCCGCTCGCCGACCATGGTTTCATAGCCCTGCGGCAGCGCCATGATGAAATCATGGATCTGTGCGGCGCGCGCGGCGTCTTCGACCTCTTCCTGCGTCGCCCCATCGCGGCCATAGGCGATGTTGTAACCGATGGTGTCGTTGAACAGCACCGTATCCTGCGGCACCACACCGATCGCCATATGCAGCGAATGCTGGGTCACGTCGCGCACGTCCTGCCCGTCGATCTTCAGCGCCCCGCCCGCGACATCGTAGAATCGGAACAACAGCCGCCCGATGGTGGATTTGCCCGAGCCGGTCGAGCCGACGATCGCCACCGTCTCTCCCGGACGCGCCTCAAGCGAGATGCCTTTGAGGATTTCGCGGTCGGTGTCATAGGCAAAGCGCACGTTCTCAAGCGTCACATGGCCGCCAGCGACCTTGAGGTCCGGCGCGTTTGGCTTGTCGTCAATCTCAGCCGGTTGTTCGAGCAGGCCGAACATCTGCCCCATGTCCACAAGCGCCTGACGAATCTCACGGTAAACGGTGCCAAGGAAGTTCAGCGGAACGGTCAGTTGGATCATGTAGGAGTTCACCATGACGA
The DNA here is from genome assembly GCF_043557225.1 of Sulfitobacter sp. 1A13496. Taxonomy (NCBI): domain Bacteria; kingdom Pseudomonadati; phylum Pseudomonadota; class Alphaproteobacteria; order Rhodobacterales; family Roseobacteraceae; genus Sulfitobacter; species Sulfitobacter sp. 1A13496. Next base: position 103,653 of record NZ_JBIFFP010000005.1, read on the forward strand.
AGTCGCCGACGCTCAGCTCGCCGCTTTGCACGCCCATCGCCGCCATGACCATGACCCCTACGAGCCCTGCGGTGATGATCAGAGCTTGGCCAAAGTTCAGAAAGGCCAGCGAATAGTTCGTCTTGATCGCCGCGTTCTCATAATCGGCCATCGCGGCGTCATAGCGCGCGGCCTCACGCCCCTCTGCGCCGAAGTATTTCACCGTTTCATAGTTCAGCAGACTGTCGATCGCCTTTTGGTTGGCGTCGGTGTCGCTGTCATTCATCTGCCGCCGCAGGCGCACGCGCCATTCGGTGACGGCAAAGGTGAACCAGACGTAGAGCGCAATGGTCACCGCCACGACCGCCAGATACCAGACGTCAAAGAGCACGGCGAGGATCACGCCCACGAGGATCAGCTCAAGGATCAGCGGCCCGATGGAGAAGAGCAGGAAGCGCAGCAGAAAGTCGACACCTTTGACCCCCCGCTCGATGATCCGGCTGAGCCCCCCGGTCTTGCGGGTGATGTGATAGCGCATCGAGAGTCTGTGGATGTGCTGAAAGGTCTCAAGCGCCAGCATCCGCAGGGCGCGCTGCCCGACGCGTGCAAACACCGCATCGCGGACCTGTTGAAAGCCCACCCCCATCAGTCGCGCCATGCCGTAAGCCACGGTCAGACCAATCGCGCCAAGCGCCAGCATCGGCGCCCCCTCGCTCGCCAGCGCATCCACCGCGTCGCGGTAGAAGAACGGCGTGGCGACGATGATCAGCTTCGACACCAGCAGCGCCAGCATCGCCAGAACCACCCGGCGTTTCACCCATGGCATATCCTTGGGCCAGAGGTAGGGCGCGACCTTGCGCAGTACCAAAAAGCCCGACTGCCGCTCGGCGGCGTCGATCATCTCGGCCTCTGTGGGGATGCGTTCGGGCTTGGGCGCCTTGCGGTCGCGCCGCCGCGCGGCGTTAGATTGTTCTGTATCGGCTGGCATGGAAATTCCTGAAGTGATTACAGGCTACATAGGCCCCATGGCCTTGGGTTGCCAGTACCGGGCGGCGCACAGCCGCTCTGCGCGCTGCGAATGCCGCCCCGGTTTTGGCCGCTCAGATCACTCCGATGCCGGGTCTTCGGGCAGGTCGAAAACCTGCCCGGGATAGATCAGATCGGGGTCGCGGATATTGGCGCTATTGGCCTCGAAAACCTTCACATAGAGCAGAGGATCGCCATAGCGCGCACGCGAGATCGCCCAGAGCGTATCGCCCTTTTGCACCGTCACCGCGCTGAGCGGGCCGGTCAGCCCTTCGGTGGCGGCGGCCAGCACCTCGGGGGATTCGCGTTTGAAGGGGGTCTCTACCCGGCTGGTCACATCGCCGCCGCGGGAAAGCTCATCCACGCGCAGGGTATATACGCCCTCATCGACATTGGGCAGATCGCCCCGCCAGCGGCCCTCTTGATCGACCGGCAAGCTGATCACGGCGTTGTTGTTCAGATAGACGCGCACTTCACGGGTGTCCGGCTGGGCACGGCCCGCCAGTTGCACATCGCCCTGATCGGAGTAACCGATGGTGTCGAGCGCCACATTGGTCATCACCTGCGGCGGCGCGGTGTCGAGCCGTTCGACCCCTTCGGCGGTGGATTTCAACACCGGAGAGGGCGCGGGCGGCTTCGCCGGTGCGGTGATGGTGTCGGGTTCCTCCGCAGGGGCGGGGGTTGTGGTTTCCGGCGGCGATGGGCTGCGGTCGGCGAGGTTCGGGGCCTCGGTCACGGCTGCGGGCGGTGTTTGCGCGAGGGTGGCGTCTCTCTCAGTAGTTCCCGTCTCTGCCAGTGGTGTGGCTTGAGATGGCGCCTCACCGTCAGCGTTTGGCGCGGCGGTGTCGCCCTCATCGGTGCCGGTTTCCGCCAACGGCGTCGCTTGAGAAGACGTGGCGCTGGTGTCTGCCCCCTGATCGGCGGGACCGTCTTGTTCCGACGGCCCGGCGTTCACGTCTTTAGCCGTACCCGTCCCCGCCATCGCTGTGGTTTGGGCCGGAGCGGTGCTGGTATCTTCGCCCTGCTCGGCGGCATCGTCTTGCTCTACGGTCGCGGCACTCACGTCTTCGGCGCTGCCTGTTCCGGCCATCGGCGTGGCTTGGGACGGCGCGGTGTTGCTATCCGCGCCCTGCTCGGCAGCACCGTCTTCATCCAACGCCGCCGCGCTCTCGTCCTCCGCGGTGCCTGTTCCCGCCATTGGCCTCGCTTGAGAGGGTTGCTCCGACGTTCTGCTCTCCACGTTAGCGGTCCCAGTATCGGAAAGTGGGGTGGCCTGAGCGGGGGCGGAGGCGACCTCCTCTTCGGCGATAGCCAGGTCTTGCTCTGTCGATACGGTGTCTTCGTCCGTGTCAGCCTCGTCTTGCGTCGACTGTCCTCGGTCCGCCTCGACGTCTTGCACGTCCGCATTGTCGGACGCAGCGCGCTCCGCCTCGGCTGTGGCCGTTCCGGCCAGAGGGGTCGCCTGCTCCGCCTGCGCAGCGGCTGGGTTTTGACCCGTCGCTGCCGCGCTCTCCTCTTCAGCGTTGTTCGTAGTTGCCGGGATCGGCTCTTCCATCGTGGTCTCGGAGGTTTCAGGCTCCGCCGCCTCGTCCGGCTGTGTGGCCCCCTCCTCAACCGAGGCGACCGGGCTTTCCTCCGGCGCGATATCGGCCTCCGCCAACTGCACGGGCGCTGCCCGAGGGGTGAGAATAATCTCCTCTTCCGAAGCAAGCTTTGCCGCACCGTTCTTCCCCAAAAGCGTCAGCACATGCCCCTTGCCATCGGGCGGGATCATCGCGAGGGTCGCGAATTTCCCGGTCCCATCGGCGGTGGCGCGGGCCACCTCTTCGCCATCCTTCAACACGGCCACGGTGCTGCCGGGCGCCGCGCGGCCCGCGATCACCGTCATCCCGTCGCTTTCGCGGCGCACTTCGTCAAAGGCCGGGGCCTGCGGCGCTGTCTCGGGCTCGGTTGCCGCCTCACCCTCAGGGCCGACCGAGACACCTTTCACAGCATCCGGCACCAGCGTGGCATTCTCAGGGGTGGCATCGCGTTCGGGGAGCACGGCCACCGTTTCGGGGGCTGCCTCCTCCGGCGCGCCGCGCTTGCTGCCGATCCAAGCGCCAAGCGCCAGCACCGCCGCCGCAAAGGCGCCCGCCGCCATCGCCCCCATGCCGCCAAACCGGCCAAATCCCTTGAACATTCTCTACTTCCCCTGTGGTTGAGCCTTTTTAGCAAGCAGGCTAACAGGGGTCAAAAGCGCAGACGATCCGCGCAGAATTTTCCTAATCAACAGGACGCTTTACCATGCAACATTCTGTCTGTGTCTATTGCGGCTCCCGCCCCGGCGACGACGAAGCCTTCATCCAAGACGCCGAAACATTGGGCCGCGGTCTGGCCGAGGCCGGGCTGCGGCTGGTCTATGGCGCGGGCGATGTCGGGCTGATGGGCAGCGTTGCGCGCGCCGCTCAAACGGCAGGCGGCGACACCTTCGGCGTGATCCCCGCGCATCTCGTGGCATGGGAAGTCGGCAAGACCGATCTGACCCGCTATATCGTGACCGAAACGATGCATGAGCGTAAAAAAGTGATGTTCATGAACTGCGATGCCGTGGCGGTTCTGCCCGGCGGCGCGGGGTCATTGGACGAGCTGTTCGAGGTGCTGACATGGCGCCAGTTGGGCCTGCATGAGAAACCCATTTTCCTTGTGAACACAAATGGATACTGGGATCCTTTCATGTCGCTCATGAACCATGTCGTGACCCATGGCTTTGCCGATGCGACGCTGCTGGATTACGTCACCGTGGTGCCGGATGCCGAGGCCGCTCTCAGCGCTCTGCGCCGCGCTTTGTCCTGACGGAAGGTGCTGACGGAATAGACCGCCAGCGCGCACCAGATCAGCACAAAGGCCTGCACATGCCAGCCCGTGAACGGTTCGCGAAACAGGACTACGGCGCAGAAAAACTGCAAGGTCGGGTTGATGTAGCTCAGCAATCCGGCCGTCGCCATCGACAATCGCCGCGCCGCGTAGCTGAACAGGATCAGCGGCGTCGCGGTGATCGGCCCGGCGAGTATCAGCAGCGCCGTATCGCGGAAGGAGGCCCCGAAGGCCCCCGCCCCATTGTCACCCGTTTGCCACAGCACGAGCACCGCAAGGGGCGATAACAGCAGCACCTCAGCGGTGACAGAGACGACCGGCCCCACCGCCAACCGCTTTTTCGCCAGCCCATAAAGCCCAAAAGACGCCGCCAGCGCCATGGCGAGCCAAGGCGCAGTGCCCAAGCCATAGGTGAGCAGCGAGACCGCGACCGTCACCAACCCCACCGCGAAAAGCTGTACGGGGCTCAACCGCTCGGCAAAGACAAGACGGCCCAGCAGGACCGAGACCAGCGGGAAGATGTAATAGCCCAAGGCCGCCTCCGTCGCCTGCCCACTCTGAACCGCCCAGATGAAAAGATACCAATTCGTCGCAATCACCAGCGCCGCGAAAGCAAGCAGCCCAAAAGCCCGCGGTCCGGCTATCGCGTCAAGGATCGCGCGCAACCGCCGCTGCACTGCCAACACGATCACGAAGAACACCAGCGACCAGAGGGTGCGATGGGCCAGCACCTCGGCGGCGGGCACATGCGACAGCATTTTGTAGAAGATAGACGACAGCCCCCAGATACAGCAGGCCGCGATCATGGCGGCGAAACCCTTGGTGGTGTCGGTCATGGGAAATCCTTGGCGCGGTAGACTGCTTCCTTGTGAAGGCAATCAATTCCCGCGCCAAGGGAAAAGTCAGGCTTGGGCCAATTCCCCGGCCACGATCTTTTCGATCTCGTCGATTGGGTGGTTGGTCAAGGTCTTGGGGATTTCCCCCACCACCTTGCTCTGCACCTCTTTGTGGAGGTCATCGCGTAGGTCCCCCAGCACTGCCGGAGGGGCCACCAAAACGATCCGATCAAAGCGGCCTTTGTGAGCCAGTTTGTAAAGGATGTCCGACAAGTCTTTGGCAAAGCGCTCTTTTTCCAGCTCATGCCAATCCGTGTCGTCAAAGGCAGAGCGGTGCCCGCTCGGACCATCGCTCATCCGACCGGGGCGGTTGGCGGCTTGCTCCCGCGCCGGTGGGTTCTCCTGCTCTTCCTTGCGCACGACTTGAAGATAGGGGTCTTCGCCATCGGTGTGGTTTTGCAGGAAAAGGGCCTTTTCGCCATCCGCGATCAGCACCCATGTGTCTTGGCTGAGTTTGGTCATGAAGGCTCTCCATGGTTGCGTTTGTCTTCGCCGGTAACGCGGGTCACGCCGTCTTCGCCCTTTTCGGCGCGGCGCATGGCGTCTTGGGTGCCAACGTCCTTTTGCAGATCACCCCCGGCGCGGCCACCTTGGTCTGGCGTCTCGGTATCGGAGAGGAATTTTTCCGTCTCCTTGCTACCGTCATTGGATCGCTTCCGCTCGGCCATGTTGTCCTCCTTTTTTGACGTGAAGTCTCAGGAGAAAAACATCCGCGAAGGGTCTTGGGTTCCAACGAAAAACCCCGCAGCAGGCTGCGGGGTTTCTGTCTCGTTCGGGCTGGCCGTAAGGCCGCGCTGTAACATCACAGGCGCGACGCGACGTTGTCCCAGTTCACCCAGCCTGCGGCGTAGCCGTGGGCGTCGGTGACTGGGAGAGCGCCACACGCATCAAGCGCGAGCGGCTCTCGCACGCGCCGCCGCTGGATCACATGCGCGACGCGACGTTGTCCCAGTTCACAAGGTTGTCGAGGAAGTTCGACAGGTAGTCGGGGCGCGCGTTGCGGAAGTCGATGTAGTAGGAATGCTCCCACACGTCACAGCCGAGCAGCGCAGTCTGGTCGAAGCAGAGCGGGTTCACGCCGTTCTCGGTCTTGGTGACCTTCAGGCTGCCGTCTTTGTCTTTCACCAGCCATGCCCAGCCGGAGCCGAACTGGCCTGCGCCCGCAGCCTTGAACTCGTCCTTGAACTTGTCGACGGAGCCAAAGCTTTCGGTGATCGCCTTTTCCAGCTCACCGGGCATTTTGTTGTCTTCGGGGCTCATCATTTCCCAGAACTGGTTGTGGTTCCACAGCTGAGAGATGTTGTTGAAGATGCCGGACTGGGCCACGGCGTTCGGGTCGTAAGTGCCCTTGATGATCTCTTCGAGGGTCTTGCCCTCCCACTCGGTGCCCTCAATCGCCTTGTTGCCGTTCTCGACATAGGCGTTGTGGTGCTTGTCGTGGTGGTATTCCAGCGTTTCCTTGGACATGCCCTTGGATGCAAGCGCGTCGTGGGCATAGGGGAGATCGGGAAGTTCAAAAGCCATTTCTGGGCCTCCTCGTTTGGAAATTTCGCTGCGGCCACTTGATGTTGATCAAGCGGCAACGTCAAGGTCAACGTCTGCAAATCACATCCGTTCCGAGAGAAATAGTCAGTTTTTCTCTCGACTTAAGCCGTTTGGAAATGGCCGACCGCGCTGCCGGGCTGGGCCGCGACGCAAAGCTGGTCGAACATATACCGCGCGACCGATCGAAAGCAGATCACCTCAAAGGCGCCATCGTCGCGCAGCCAAAAGGCGGCGGGCACCTGCCCCATCCGCGTGCGGCGGAACATACCGGGGGTGAATTCATCCGGGGCGAGGTCGACGGGGGCGAGCTTGGCCAGCACCTCCCGCGCATGGGGGCCTTCGACACGAAACGCCGCGCGCGCGCCGGAGACATCCATGGCGGTGGTATGGGTATCCTCAAAGGCCGCATGCAGCCGCGCCAACACCTCGGGCACCTGCGCGTGGGGGCAAAAGAGCAGCAATTCATCGGGCGACATCCAAGCCGTCCCGGCGTCCCCGGCGAAGCGGCATTGCCCCCGCTCGGGGCGCTCCACCCCGGCGAGTTTCTTGGTCACCTTGCGCAGATAGGGCGCATCAAGATCGCCGCGGATCGTAATCATGCCCATGGGTGCCACTTCGGAAATCACAGCGATACCAGCGTTATAGCGGGCGTTCTTCAATGCGCTTACGGGTTCAGACATTCTGTTTCTCCCCCTTGGGATCATAAAACACCGGATCGACGATCCGCGCCTCATAGGTCTTGCCATCGGTGCCGGGGAAGGTCAGCACCTCGCCCATCCGGTCCGGTCCATGCAGCACCAGCCCCATGGCGATGCCCCGGTCCAGCGTTGGGGAGTGATAGGAGGAGGTCACCCGCCCCTGCATCACCTTCTGGCCGTTCTCATTCTCACCTTCGCCAAGCGCATAGGCCCCATCCGGCAGGGTGCTGCCATCCGTGGTCTCAAGCCCCACGAGTTTCCACCGGGTCGGATCTTGCATATGGCTACGCTGTTGCGCGCGTTTGCCAAGGTAGTCGTCCTTCTTTTTCGAGATCGCCCAGTTCAGACCAAGGTCTTGGGGGATCACCGTGCCATCGGTCTCATCCCCGATCATGATGAAGCCCTTTTCGGCGCGCAGGATGTGCAGGCATTCCGTGCCATAGGGCATCACGCCCAAGTCATGCCCGGCGATCAGCAGCGCGTCCCAGAAGGCCTGCCCCTGCCCTGCCTCAACGGCGATCTCATAGCTCAGCTCGCCAGAGAAAGAGATGCGGAAGACGCGGACCTTGAAACCACCCAATTCGCCCTCGGTCCATTCCATGAAGCCAAGCGCCTCGCGGCTGAGGTCCATGCCGCCGAGCTTTTCCAGACATTTGCGCGCATTGGGGCCGACCACGGCCACCTGCGCGTAATGTTCGGTGGCGTTGACCACATGCACTTTCCAATCCCACCACTCGGTCTGGAGCCATTCCTCCATATGGGCATGGATGCTGTCGGCCCCGCCGGTGGTCGTGTGGCAGAGGAAGGTCTGCTCATCCAGCCGCGCCACGACGCCATCGTCGATCAGGAAACCGTTTTCGTTGCACATCAGCCCGTAACGGCATTTGCCGGGTTTCAGCGTCGACATCATATTGGTGTACATCATGTCGAGGAACCGCGCCGCATCCGGGCCACGGACGATCAGCTTGCCAAGGGTCGAGGCATCCAGCAAGCCGAGGTTCTGGCGCGTGTTCGTCACTTCACGCATCACCGCGTCATGGGTGCTTTCACCGTCTTGCGCATAGGCATAGGGCCGCTGCCACTGGCCGACCGGCTCCCAGACCGCGCCATTCGCTTCGTGCCAGTCATGTAGCGGGGTGCGGCGGATCGGCTGGAAGGTATCGCCCCGCGCCGCCCCCGCAATCGCGCCCATCGAAATCGGGTGGTAAGGCGGGCGGAAGGTGGTAGTGCCGACGCTGGGGATCTCTGCATCCAACGCCCCGGCGAGCGTGGCCAGCCCGTTGATATTGCTAAGCTTCCCCTGATCCGTCGCCATGCCGAGCGTGGTATAGCGTTTGGCATGTTCGACCGAGACGAAGCCCTCTTGCGCGGCCAGACGCACATCTGAGACTTTCACGTCGTTCTGGTAATCGAGAAAGGTCTTCTCGCGCAGTTTGACGCTGGCGCCCTGTGGCATTTGCCAGACCGGCATCATCGGCGCTTCCTCGCGCCGGGCCGCCGTGGGTGCCGCCAGATCGCGCGGCAGTTTGAAGCCGAGCGACGTTGCCACCCCATCTGCGGCAGCATGGGCGTCATGCAGCACATCGTCGAGGGCAAAGACCCCCGCCGCCGCCCCCGCTGGCGTCACGAAACCATGGCCGTCTGCCCCGGTGGGCGGGTGGTCCTGATCGGGGCGGAAACAGGCTTTTGCATCGTCCCACGTCAGCTTGCCACCGCAATGCGACCACAGATGCACCACCGGCGACCAGCCGCCCGACATGGCCACCGCATCGCAGGCGATCTCTTCCAGCACGGCCCCTTCGCCCGCCTGCGAACAGACGGCCACACCGGTCACCCGCTTGCCCCCATGAACTGAGGATACCGCATGGCCCATGACCACCCGAATGCCAAGCGCGCGGGCTTGGGCGACCAATTCGCTGTCTTGCGGCAAGACGCGGGCATCCAGCACGGCGGGCACGTCAAGCCCCGCCTGTTTCAGCGCAATCGCCGTGAGATAGGCATTGTCGTTATTCGTCACCACCACGGTGCGATCACCCGGTGACACCCCGTAATTCGCCACATAGTCGCGCATGGCCGAGGCCAGCATCACGCCCGGCACGTCATTGCCCGCAAAGCTCAGCGGCCGCTCGATCGCGCCGGTTGCGGTGATCACATGGGCCGCCCGCACGCGCCAAAGCCGATGACGCGGGCCTGCGCTCTGGGGCGTATGATCCCGCAGCCGTTCATAGCCCAGCACATAGCCGTGATCGTAAACCCCTGCCCCCATGGTCCGGTCGCGCAGGTCCACATTCTCCATGCCGCGCAAACGGTCGAGCGTTTGCGCGATCCAGTCCTCCACCGGCGCATCGTCGACCGTGCCGCCGTCAACCGGCGCCCGCCCCCCCCAATGGGCCGACTGCTCAATCACGATGACACGCGCACCGCTCAACCCCGCGGCCAAGGCGGCCTGAAGCCCCGCGACCCCGCCGCCGATGACCAGCACGTCGCAGAAGGCGTGGAAGTGTTCATAGGTGTCGGCATCTGCCGCCTTGGGCGCTTTGCCCAGACCGGCGGAATGGCGGATGATCGGCTCATAGAGATGCTTCCACAGCGGACGCGGATGCATGAACATCTTATAGTAGAAGCCCGCCGGCAGAAAGCGGCTGAGGTGTTTGTTGATCGCGCCCACGTCGAACTCAAGGCTCGGCCAGTGGTTCTGGCTTTCCGCGGCCAACCCCTCGCAAAGCTCGGTCGTGGTGACGCGGGCATTGGGCTCGAAATGCCCCTCTTGGCCAAGACCGACCAGACCGTTGGGCTCTTCGGGGCCGGAGGTCACGATGCCGCGCGGGCGGTGGTATTTGAACGAACGCCCGACCAGCACCTGATCATTGGCCAACAGCGCCGAGGCCAGCGTGTCGCCCTCATAGCCGCGCATCTGCTTGCCGTTGAAGGTAAAGCTCAGCGGTTTGCTTTTGTTCAGCAGGCGGCCGCCTGTGGCCAGTCTTGTGCTCATCGTGGAAAACCTTGGGGGCTGAGGATGGGGTGAATACCGGGGCGAGAAACGAGGTCGGGGGCTAGCTGGCGCGCTGCCACTGCCAATCGGTATGGCGTTTGCGGATCGCCTCAAGGATGTGATCCGGCGGGGCGAGGGTCTGCGCGAGATAGCTGCCAAAGACTTCGAGCGTGGCGGTATCGCGGGCCATGTGGAACCACTTGCCGCAGCCGTAGACATGCCGCCAACGCTCAAGATGCACGCCCTTGGGGTTCTCACGCATGAAGAGGTAGCGCTCGAAATCCTCTTCGGAGCCGCCGGGGCCGATACGTTTCAAATGCGCCTCCCCGCCGCCGTGAAACTCCGTCTCTTCGGCGGTGACATGGCAGCAAGGACAGGTGAGGATCAGCATGGGCAGGCTCCTGCGCGGGTAGAGAACGGCAAAACGCCGCCCCGGCGCGGCTGCGCGGAGCGGCGTGAATCGTGAAAAGGCGACGCTGCGCGCGTGGCCGAGGGGGTTTTACTCGCTCGGGGTTGCGGCCTCATCGACGGCATCTGCCGTGCCTTCGGCCGCGCCCTCAATGGTCTCGCCAGTGCTTTCGGCAGCACCTTCGATGTTGACGTTGACGTCATTCGCGCCATCAAGGTCACCCCCCGCGAAGAGGAAATAGGCCAGCAAAGCCACCACGACGACGACCGCGCCCACGATGAAGGCAAGGCCGCTGTTGCCGCCACGATCCGTCGTGGTCGTGGTTGTGGTGGTGTTGGTATGATCGACGTGATCCGTGCGGTTGTGATCCGGGGTTGCCATTGTTCAGCTCCGTTATATTCAATGTCTGAACGGGTAACCCCGAGCCGGGCACTGGCGTTCCCCCCCGTGCTGAGCAGCGGCGAATTGTGGCCGATCCACAACATCAATGCGCCACCCCGGCGGCCACGGATTCGTCGATAAAGCGGCCTTCGGCGAAACGCTCAAGCCCGAAGGCGTCGGTCAGCGGTGAATGCCCCTTGGCCATCAACTCGGCAAAGCCCCAGCCTGAGCCGGGGATCGCCTTGAAGCCGCCCGTGCCCCAGCCACCATTGATAAAGACCCCCTCGACCGGGGTTTTGCTGAGGATCGGAGAGCGGTCGCCCGTCACATCCACGATGCCACCCCATTGCCGCAGCATCTTGAGCCGCGAGATCATCGGGAAGGTCTCAACCAACGCGCGGACCGTCTCTTCGATATGATGAAAGCTGCCGCGTTGGGTGTAGTTGTTATGCCCGTCCGTGCCGCCCCCGATGACCATCTCGCCCTTGTCGGACTGGCTCATGTAGCCGTGCACCGTATTGGCCATGACGACGACATCCATACAGGGTTTGACCGGCTCCGAGACCAGTGCCTGCAAGGCCACGCTTTCGATCGGCAGACGAAAGCCCGCCATATTCGCCAGCTGCCCCGAATGCCCGGCCACGACGATCCCCAGCTTGTCGCAGTCGATATCGCCGCGTGTGGTGCTGACGCCGGTCACCTTGCCGCCCGTTTGGCGCACGCCGGTGACCTCGCATTTCTGGATAATGTCCATGCCCATATCCGAGCAGGCCCGCGCATAGCCCCAAGCCACCGCATCATGCCGCGCGGTGCCGCCGCGGGCCTGCCAGAGCCCGCCCAGCACCGGGTAGCGCGGCCCGTCGATGTTGATGATCGGCACCAGTTGTTTGACCCGGTCCGGCCCGATAAATTCGGTCTGTACGCCTTGCAGGGCGTTGGCATGGGCCGTGCGTTTGTAGCCGCGCACCTCATGCTCGGTCTGCGCCAGCATGATGACACCACGGGGGCTGAACATGACGTTGTAGTTCAGGTCTTGGCTCATCGTCTCGTAAAGGCTGCGCGCCTTTTCGTAGATCGCAGCCGAAGGGTCTTGCAGATAGTTCGAGCGGATGATGGTGGTGTTGCGCCCGGTGTTGCCGCCGCCAAGCCAGCCCTTTTCCAGCACCGCGACATTGGTGATGCCGAAGTTCTTGCCCAGATAATACGCCGTCGCCAGCCCATGCCCGCCCGCGCCGACGATGATAACGTCATAGCGCTTTTTCGGCTGTGCATCCCGCCATGCGCGGGTCCAGCCCGTATGATGGCGCATTGCCTCTCGGGCCACTGCGAAAACGGAGTATTTCTTCATCACGTCACTTCCCGGCAAGGATTCGGGCCGCGCGGGCGGCTGTGCTCAGTTCTGAGCCTAGGAGCAGATATGCGAAATGACCACCACGGCATTTGGACGCGGTTTTGCGACATGCGGCGCGATTGGTGAAAAATGCCGCAGGGCACGCGGCATTTGCGGGCTTTTGTCGGGGCCGGTCAAAGGTTAGGTAGAGGCCATGATATTCTGGTTTCTCTCTGGCGCGATGGCGCTTGTCGTGGGCGGTCTTTTGGCGCGGGCCGCTTGGCGCGGCGCGGATACGCCCCTGCCCGCTCAGGCGGACTATGATCTGAAGGTCTACCGCGACCAGTTGGATGAGGTTGAGCGCGACGTGGCGCGCGGCATTGTCCCCGAGGCCGACGCCGCCCGCATCCGGACCGAGATTTCGCGCCGCATCCTCGCGGCCGATGCCGCCCGCGATGGTGGCCCGCACACCGCCGCGCGCCCCGCGCCCTTGGTGCTGATCGCCGGGGTCGTGGCTTTGGGCGCCGGGTCTTTGGCGCTTTATTGGCATCTGGGGCAGCCCGGCTATGGCGACTTGGCCCTCGCTGACCGCATCGCCTTTGCCGAGGATATGCGCCGCAACCGACCCAGCCAGCAAAGCGCGGTGGAGAGCCTGCCCCCCAGCCCCGCCACCGAAGGGCTGAGCGCCGATTACCTCGCCTTGATGCAACAGCTGCGCGCCACGGTCAAAGACCGGCCCGAAGACCTGCAAGGGCAAACCCTTCTGGCGCAGAACGAAGCCCGCATCGGCAATTTCGCCGCCGCCGCCGAGGCGCAGGCCAATGTGCTGCGTCTCAAAGGGGCCGACCGCACCGCCAAGGATATCGCGGATTATGCCGAACTCTTGGTGCTGGCGGCGGGCGGCTATGTCTCGCCCGAGGCGGAAACCGCCCTGCGCGAGGTGTTGAACCGCGATGAGCAGGATGGCCGGGCGCGCTATTACCTCGGCCTGATGATGGTGCAGACCGGACGGCCCGATGTGGGCTTTCGCATCTGGGACGCGCTGCTGCGGCGTGGGCCTGTCGATGCCCCGTGGATCGAGCCGATCCGTGCGCAGATCGCTCAGGTCGCCGCACTTGCCGGGGTGAATTACGAGATGCCGCAGATTGGCACTGGCACCCCCGCGCGCGGCCCTTCGGCCGAAGACATCGAAGCCGCCTCGGAGATGAGCGCGGATGACCGGATGGAGATGATCGGCGGCATGGTCGCAGGGCTGTCGGACCGTCTGGCCAGCGAAGGCGGCCCGCCGCAGGACTGGGCGCGGCTGATCACGTCGCTGGGGGTCTTGGGCGATACCGATCAGGCCAGAGCGGTCTATGACAACGCGCTTGAGGTCTTCTCAGACGACAATGCGGCGCTGGACATGATCCGCAGCGCCGGGGAACGCGCAGGGGTGGCAGGATGATTTACGACGAAACCGCAGATTTCATCGCCGCCCTGCCCCCGATGCAGGCGCTGATCGGGCTGGACTTGGGTGAGAAAACCATCGGCGTGGCCGTGAGCGATAGTTTCCAATCCGTCGCCACCCCGCTGGAAACCGTGCGGCGCAAGAAGTTCGGCGTCGATGCCGCCCGGCTGACCGAGATCATCGCCGAACGCCGCATCGGCGGGCTGGTTCTGGGGTTGCCGCGCAATATGGATGGCACCGAGGGGCCGCGCTGCCAGTCGACACGCGCCTTCGCGCGCAACTTCGACCGGCTCAGCCCGCTGCCGATCACCTATTGGGACGAGCGCCTGTCGACCGTGGCCGCCGAACGCGCACTTCTTGAGGCCGACACCACCCGCAAACGCCGCGCCGAGGTCATCGACCATGTGGCGGCGGGCTATATCCTGCAGGGGCTTCTGGACCGTTTGCAGGTGATGCGCCGTGACTAAGAAGGTCTGGCAACGTGATGAGGTCGAAAGCCCCTGCATCAACATCTGCGTGGTGCATCCCGAAAGCCGTCTCTGCACCGGCTGTCTGCGTTCGATCGACGAGATTGGCCGCTGGTCCGCGATGAGCGCTGAAGAACGTCGCGCCATCATGGCGGAACTGCCCTCACGCGAAAGCGCCCATGCGAAACGGCGCGGGGGCCGCGCGGCGCGGCTGGCCCGGCGGCGCGACTAAGGCGGGCTCAGGCGCCGCGGCGCTGGACGATCTGGTTCAGGAAAATAAGGGCCGCTTCGCCATGGGTGACATCCTGATGCCCCATCGGGGCCCCGTTGTAGTTGGCGGCAGACACAGAGGCGCGGGCGAAGGTCAGGCTGGTCTCACGGGTGAACATCCCATCGAACCGAAACGCCCGACGACCCCGGCGCGTAGGTTTCCAATAAGCAAGGTCGCTGCCCTGCCCTTTGAGAATGATCGCTTTGGTCCCACTTCGGCGCATCTCGTCACGTCCCTTGGTTCGGATGATTCTGCGTTTGTTATGGCATTTAGCCCGCAGTTTGTGTCGAGATTGCGGCAATTCAGTGAACATTGTCCGAAATTGGGCAGAAAGAGCCGCATTCCGGCAGGAGTAAGGTCAAAACCGGGTCGCCTCAGCCCCAAAGCGCTTTTCGGAGCATGTTCAGCGCCACCAGCACAAGGAAGACGGCAAAGACCCGCCGCAGCGGCTTGGGGTCCATCGCATGGGCCAGCCGCACGCCCCAAGGCGCGGTGATCAGCGTCATCGCCACGACGATCCCAAAGGCTGCGAGGTTGACCGCGCCGAGGGTCAGCGGCGGGCGGTTCTGGCCGATATCGACAAACAGAAAGGCAATCACCGAAGGCACGGCGATCAGGAGGCCAAAGCCCGCCGCCGTGGCCACAGCCTTGTGAATGGGCCGCCCGTGCAATGTCATCAGCGGCACGCCAAAACTGCCGCCACCGATCCCCATGAGCACCGACAGAAAGCCCACCATCGGCGACAGGAGCGCGCGCTTGAGGCCGCGGGGCATGGTCTCCCCCAAGCGCCACTCACTGCGTCCAAAGCCAAGGTAGAGGCCCACGCAAAGCGCCAACCCGCCAAAGATCACCTGTAGCGTCTGGGTTCGCAGTTGCGACACCAGCAGCACGCCCAGAATGGCCCCCAGCATGATCCCCGGTGCCCAAGTGCGCAGTATTTCCCAATCCACCGCGCCCTTCTTATTATGCGCATGAACCGAACGCGCCGAGGTTACGATGATCGTCGCCAGAGAGGTCGCAAGGCAAATCTGCATCAACTGCGGCCCGCCGTAGCCCAGCGATTGCAGCACATAAAAGAACGCCGGGACCAAGACAATGCCCCCGCCGACGCCCAAAAGCCCTGCCAAAATCCCGGCAAAACCGCCGATCAGGGCGAGCAGCATCAGCATCGGCAATAGATCGTTCAATTCTGGCATGAGCCCCTCCCCGGCTGTCTTTGGCTCTATCAAGCCGTTTCGCGCAGAGGGTTCAAGGCGATAACGCCGGGGTTGCACTTTGCCCAAGGCCAGTTAGGTTGCCCGCGACTGTGGGCCCCCAAGCGCACCGACCGTTTGCCGCCTGCCCCATATGGCCCCGGCCATCCCATCCGAAAGGACATCTCGTGCTACGTTCAGCGCTCATTCTCGGGTTGCTGGGGCTGGTCGGCCCCTTTGCCATTGATATGTATCTGCCCGCCATGCCTGCCATCGCCGCCAGCTATGGCGCCTCTGAGACGGCGGTTCAGGCGACGATCACCGCCTATTTCATCGCCTTCGGACTGGGGCAGCTTTTCTACGGCCCTTGGGCCGATCAGGCGGGACGCAAGCTGCCGATCATGGTCGGGCTCGCGCTGTTTCTGGTCGCCTCTTTCGGGGCGGCTTTCGCCCCCTCGATGGCGGCGCTGACCGGTTGGCGCGCCCTGCAAGGGCTGGGCGGCGCGGTGCTGATGGTGCTGCCCCGCGCGATCATCCGCGACCAATATACCGGCACGCAAGCGACACGCTTGATGGCGATGTTGATGCTGGTGATCTCGATCTCGCCCATGCTGGCCCCGCTGGCGGGCAGCGCGGTTCTGGCCTTGGCCGATTGGCGCGCGATCTTCATCGCCCTTGGCGTGCTGGCGGTTGCCGCGCTGGCCCTCACCGCCACCGCCCAGCCCGAGACCTTGCCCGCAGAGCGCCGCGTTCGGATCAACCCGCGCAGCCTTTGGCGCGGGGCGAAAGTGCTGCTGAGCGATCCGATTTTCATGGGGCTGACCTTTATCGGCGGCTTCGCCATGGGGTCTTTCTTTGTCTTCATCGCCTTCGCGCCCTTCGTCTATACCGGGCAATACGGGCTGGGGCCGACGGGGTTCTCGCTGGCCTTCGCGGTCAACGCGGTGGGCTTCTTCTCGGCCTCGCAATTGGCGGGATGGCTGGGCGAACGCTGGGGCATGCGCAGCCTCGTCCGGCGCGGGGTCGCGGGCTTCGTGCTCTTCTCCGCCGCGATCTTTGTCACCGCGTTGGTTACCGAGCCGGGCCTCTATCTGGTGATGGCGGGTCTGTTCTGCGCCAATGCCTGCCTTGGCGTGGTGGTGCCGACGGTGATGGTCGTGGCGCTGGATGACCACGGCGATATCGCAGGGCTGGCCTCGTCTTTAGGCGGGACCTTGCAGATGGTGGCCGGGGGCCTTTCCATCGCGCTGGCCGGGCCGTTTTTCGACGGCAGCGTCACGCCGATGCTGGGGGCCATCGCAGCCTGCGGTTTGATGGCGGCCCTGCTCACGCTGGCGCTGCTGCGGCCCCGCCCTGTGGCTGAACCCAGCGTCTGACCCTACCCCGCCGCGGCGACGTCCTGTGCCGCGGCGACTTCGGCCAAGGCAGCCTCGACCAGTTCTGGACCCGCGCCGGGCTTATGCGCCCCTTCGGAAAGGATACGCCGCCACTGCCGCGCACCGGGCCGCCCGGCGAAAAGCCCCAGCATATGCCGGGTGATCTGCCCCAGCCGCCCGCCGTCTGACAAATGCGCCTCGATATAGGGCAACATCCCCTGCACCGCCGCCTCCGCACTGCTGTCGCCGCCCTGCCCATAGATGCGCCGGTCTGCCGTGGCGAGGATATCCGCGGGCGCGTGGTAGGCGCTGCGCCCTACCATAACGCCATCGAGCCCCGCATCGAGAAAGGCTTCGGCCTGATCGAGCGAGGTGATCCCGCCATTGACCGAGATATGCAGGTTCGGAAACAGCCCCTTCATCCGATGGACGAGGTCATAATCCAACGGCGGAATATCGCGGTTTTCCTTGGGGCTTAGCCCCTGCAACCACGCCTTGCGCGCATGGATCGTCACACGGGTACAGCCCGCCGCCACGATCCGCGACAGGAACTCGGGGAGGATCTCTTCGGGGTTCTGATCGTCCACCCCGATGCGGCATTTCACCGTCACCTCGACATCGCAGGCCGTGCGCATCGCGTCGACGCAATCGGCAACCAGCCCCGGCTGCTGCATCAAGACGGCCCCGAATGCGCCCGATTGCACCCTGTCAGAGGGGCAGCCGCAATTAAGGTTGATCTCATCATAGCCCGCCGCGGCCCCCAACCGCGCCGCCTGCGCCAGCTCCTGCGGGTCCGACCCGCCCAATTGCAATGCAACGGGATGTTCTGCAGGGTCGTGATCCAGCAGATGCAACGCGCCACCGCGCACCAAGGCGGGGGCGGTCACCATCTCGGTGTAAAGCAGGGTCTCGCGGCTGAGCAGACGGTGGAGGTAGCGGCAGTGGCGGTCGGTCCAATCCATCATGGGTGCCACGCTCAGCCGTGCTGCTCTTTCAACATTACTTTTCAATAGCTTAACCTCATCTCCGAATGAGCTTGATGTAGCACGCTTGGCGTGGATTTCCGGGGGTTTCCCCCGGTTTTCCGGGGTTTTCGATTCAGGATTGCTACCGTCTAGCACATCTGAACTGCCAGAACACCGCCACTTATTCCGCCCGTGTTCACCCCGCGCGCCGCCTCCCTTGCTTCTCTGTCTGAACCAGGGAAGTCGGGAAGCAAACCAAGGAGATTTTTTTCGCGGACGCGCCGACTTGCCTTGTAGCGTTGTTGCAATTATCAATTTCGCGCAAAGCAAAAACAGATTTTTAAGTACTACTTTCAGACCATTAGGCTCCGCCTATGTGTGGATCGCGCCTTGCCGCGGCAGCGTTTCAGAACGTATAATTCGGAGCGTATTCTCCATGAGCAAGCTTACTCAAACCACGCATGTCGAGCTTCGGTCGCGCGTAAAAAAGGCCCTGAAGGATGTCGGGCTCGGGGTGGCATTTATCGGCTTCGCGCTCATGGGGCTTTTCAGGTCCGCCGCAAGGTTCAAACGACACATTCCCAATTACTCTAACTTCTTAAAAGGATATTCCCATGAAACGGGCACTTCTGACGACTTTGGCCATGATGACCTCCTCTGCCGCGATGGCCGGCTCTTACTGCGAACTGGACGGGTCGGAGATGTTCAGCTGCACCTTTAACGGTGGCGCAAAGGCCGTTGAGGTTTGCGATGCCTTCTGGATGGACGGCGATATGGCCTCCTATGGCTTTTTCCAAACCAGCGGTGAACTCGAGAAGGAAATCATCGTCGACAAAGCCTCCCTGCTTTACAACGAGGGCACGGGCATGGGCACGATGATGAGCGAGTCGGTCACCTTCCAAACCGAAGACGGCTATGGCTACGAGGTATACTGGTGGGCCGAACGGGGCGACGCCGAGGTCGGCGGTGGCCTCACCGTTTATCAGGACGGCAACGAGATTGCCGACCTGTCCTGCGATGCGGGGTCTGTTCAGCAAAGCCTTGGTGAGTTCATCATGATGATCGACAATGCGCAGGTCTCCCCATGAGACCTTGGGCTGCGGCCGTGATCGCGGCGGGCCTCGGCTCTGCTGCACAGGCGCAGGGGGTGTGTTCGGGCGAGGTGGTGTTTCAATGCGCCACCAACGCGCCCGAGGCGGAGCGGGAGCAAATCACTGTTTGTCAGTCTGATGCGCGGTTTGAAATGGTGCGGAACCACTTGGCCTCCGGTGAGCTGCGCTATGACGTTCCTCTGACCGCCGATGGGGCGCAGACCCACTACACTTTTGGCTGGCTCGACGAGGAAACGATCAAGGTCGAACTGGGCTTTTGGGACGAACCCTACGCTATGCCGCGCATTCTTCATATGGCGGTGCCGTGGAACGAAGAGGAGGACGAACAGCGGCTGGACTTGCCCTCCGAAGCCTGGTTGCAAACCGCTGATTGGCAGATGCCGATTGAACAAGAACTGTGCCTGCCGCAAACCGTCTACGCCGACCTTGCCACGATGGAGCTTGGGTTTGTGGATCGCGGGCCTGTGGGCTTGTTTTTCTCGGGTGATGAAATCGTGCCGACCCCAGAGACAGTCGGTCGCGCACGCGTGCAGACCGATACAACGGTGTCTGTCTACCAGTGGAGCAGCCCCAATGCCGCAACACCCGTGTGGTGGCAGCTATATGACGGTGATGAAGTTGAGGTGCTGGCCGTGCAAGGCGCTTTTCGCGCGGTGGCGATCCCGATCGGCGTTAGTGAATGCGTAATTCGCCCTGAAGACATCGGGCATCCCTACAACGGCCCCAGTGCCACGGGCTGGGTGGATCAGCAGTATCTACAGATGATCCAGTAACGGATCGCCGACGCTTTAATCTACGACACAGACAAAACACATGACATTTTCAATTTTGAGCGCAGTGGGGGGAAGATGCGGAAAACTATGACAATTGCAGCTGTGCTGGCTGCGAGCCAAGCCGCTGCGTTTTGCGACGAAGGCATTCTGGAAACCGATGTGCTTTGTGTGACCGAAAAGGCAGAAGAAATCAAACTCTGCCGCACGGTCCACCCGATGACCGAGATGGAGATTTTGACTCTTAACGTCGATCCGGCGATCTCTAAGGGACCACACAGCGAGGTGGCACGGGATATTCCCTTTGCGATGACACTCGGGACAGGTGGCTACCCTTGGGACAGTTATGGCCTGACTTTCTTGGACGAAGGCGGACACGCCGTGCTCAACCTGCGCCGTGCGATTGATGCCGTAGATAACAGTCACGTTGAAATCTCGCTCGACCTGTTCGGGCGCGGGGCCGAACCGCAGCGCACTTTAACCTGTATGGTGCCCGCCCTGCGCGCTGAAATTGACGCTCTGCTGACGACACGCGGCATTGCGCCAAATGGCGCGCGCACCGGCCCTTCCGCAGACAGCCGCCCCTTTTACATCCCGCGCCAACGACTGCCTGGAGATACGCCTTATGGCGGCTATGCTTGCCGCGAAGTCGGTCTGGTCGAAAGTAAGGAAGGCTCTGACGCGGGTCAAATTGCGCTTTACACCGCCGCCTTTGAGGACGCCGCGATCATGGGTTATCTCAGCCCCTACGACGCCACAGGAGCCTTCGAGTGCTGGAATGAAAACGGTTTCAGCGGCATCGTCTGGCCCGATAGGGACAAGCGCGGCGATGACCTTCCGTGGTCCATGCTCGATTTCGACGCACGTCTTGTCGCCTGCGGTCTGAACGAGGCTAACTGGCCGCCGAATGTTGCCTATGACGGCAAGTGCTCCAGCGCATGGGTGATGTCCGGTTCGGTTGCTGGTTTTGGCGGCTGACACAGCTTCAACTTTGTGGTTCCACCTGCCGATCATGCACTTTGGCACCGCATTGCGCACCTGCAGCGAAGGTCGGCAAACCGCCCTCTATCCCCAAGTTCTCACATCCGCAGAGAAAACTGAGCGCCTGCAGCGAACGGCAGAAAGGTTCCACTTAGCTATTCCAACCGAAGTATCGCCGATGCGTAGGTGAGCAAAACCGCACAGGCCGCGCCGGCGCAGAAAAATGTTGCGCGCATCGCGATTTCCCGGCCGAGTTCCTGCTCTAAGCCTCAGACGAGCCTCCCCCAGCCATTGCCCTCGACGGCATCGAGCCCCATCCGGTGCGGCGATCAATTTTGGAAACTAAGCTCAAACCTTTGAGCGCCCAACTCTGCTACTAGAGCGCTAAAAACCTCTGAAACGGCCTGTAAGTCACTAAATAAAAACGATAAAAAGAATGTCCTACCGATCGACCATCGGCGCCACGCTTAAGCGCGCGGCGCGGTAAACCTCGGCGTGGGTGAGTTTTTGGTCGCGCATGCGGCGGGCTCCGTCTTTTGGTCACGGCCTTCTGCACGGCTTTGCAGGGGTGGCGCAAGCTGTTCTTATGCCGCAGCCGCCCCCGCGCGGGATGTCGCGAAGCGCGGCTGGCCGCGTCACACCGCCGTCGCCGTTTCCGCCAAAATGCCCAAACGCGTGAAAACCCGTTCAAGGTCGCGGTCACCGAAGGGTTTCTGCACCA
The DNA here is from genome assembly GCF_043557225.1 of Sulfitobacter sp. 1A13496. Taxonomy (NCBI): domain Bacteria; kingdom Pseudomonadati; phylum Pseudomonadota; class Alphaproteobacteria; order Rhodobacterales; family Roseobacteraceae; genus Sulfitobacter; species Sulfitobacter sp. 1A13496. The sequence goes on from NZ_JBIFFP010000005.1 coordinate 125,068, forward strand.
CGGCACAGCGGCCCAGCGCCTCGGCGGCGGGCACTTCTGCTTGGCCGGTGGCAAAGATGATCGGCATATCGGGATGCGTTGCCCGGACCCGGGTCGCCACCTCTTCGCCTGAGATATCTGGCAGGCCCACGTCGATCAGCAGTGCGTCGTATTCGCCAGCCTGCAGCCTATCCAAGGTTTCCTGCCCCGAGGCGGTTTCCGTGACTTCGGTGCCAAGCCCGCTGAGGATATCCGCCAGATCGAGCCGGATCAGCGCGTCGTCTTCGCAGAGCAGCACGTGACGGGGCCGGTCGGGCAGTTCCTGCGCCGGGGTCTCGGTCTTGGTCGAGGTGACCGGAGCCGACGACAGCGCATCGCGCACCTTGATCGCCAAAGCGTCTTTGGTGAAGGGTTTGGCGAGGAACTGGACCCCGGCGTCGACCCGGCCATCGCGCACGATTGCATCGCGCGAATAGCCCGAGATGAACAGGATCGGCAGATCGGGCCGCTCGGCCTGAAGGGTTTCGGCCATCTCGCGGCTGCTGAACTCGCCGGGCATGACGACATCCGATATAACAAGGTCGAAGTCCGGCGCTTGCCGCGCTGATCTGAGCGCCGCGGCGGGGTCTTCTGCGGTGCGCACGCTATAGCCCAAGTCTGTCAGCAAGGCGGCGGTGGCGTCGCGCACCTCGGCGTCGTCTTCGACCAGCAGCACGGTCTCACTCCCGCCTGCGATCTCCGATGGGTCATGCCACTGCAATGGCTCCGCCGCCGTCTCGGCCCGCGGCAGCAGCAACGTCACCGTCGTGCCCGCGCCGGGGCGGCTGGCGATGGTCACCCGCCCGCCCGATTGCCGCGCAAAGCCATAGACGGTGGACAGGCCCAGCCCGGTGCCCTTACCCACGGGTTTGGTGGTAAAGAAAGGGTCAAAGACCTTGGCCAGCGTCTCGGCCGGGATGCCCGGCCCGTGGTCGATGATTTTGACCTCGACGTAGTCGCCCGCCACCATGTCAGGCTCACCAAAAAGCTCGTCGGGGCCGACGTGCCGGTTCTCGACAGCAATCCTCAGCTTGCCGCGCCCCTCCATCGCGTCGCGCGAATTGATCACGAGGTTCAGCACCGCATTCTGGGTGCTGGCGGCATCGGCATAGGCGGGCCAGAGGGCCTCGGGCGTGTCGATCTCGACCTCCATCCCCTCGCCCAAGGCGCTGCGCATAATGTCGTCGATATCCCGCAGCAGATCGCGCAGGTCGATCGAGCGGGGCTGCAACGGCTGGCGGCGGCTGAAGGCGAGCAATTGCGAAGAGAGCGAGGCACCGCGCTCCACCGCGCGCATCGCCGCATCGATCCGCACCCGCGCGGGCGAATCCGCGGCGATCTCGCGCGCGGCCATGGTCAGGCTGCCGGTCATCACCTGCAACAGATTGTTGAAGTCATGCGCGATGCCCCCGGCAAGATTGCCCACCGCCTCGACCCGTTGGCTCTGCGCCAATCGGTCATGCAGCTCTTCCAGCTCGCGGTTGCGTTTCTCGACACGTTCTTCCAACGTCGTGTTCAAATCGGCCAGTTGGCGGGAGAGTTCTTTCTGCTCGTGGATGTCGGAGTTCGTGCCGACCCATCGGATCAGCGCGCCATGCTCATCCTTAATCGGTGCGCCCCGAACCAGATGCCAGCAATAGGCCCCATCGGCCCGCCGCAGCCGGAATTCCGTTTGATAGACCGATCCAGTTTCCACCGCATGGGCCCAAGTCGTCAAGGCCTTCGCACGGTCATCGGGGTGAATGATCGTCGGCCAAGCATCCCCCACCAGACTGCCCGGCTCGGCCCCGGAAAAGGAATAGACCTGATCGCTGATCCAGTCCAAATGTCCATCGGCGGTGGCGGTCCAGACATGAACCGGCATGGTATGCGCCATGGTGCGGAACCGTTTCTCGGCCTCGCGCAGCCGGATTTCGGCAAGCTTATGGGCGGTCACGTCATTGCCTTGGATCATGATGCCGATGGTCTCGCCCCGCACATTGTCGAGCGGCTGGAAAACGAAATCGACGACGACACGCTCCTCCGGGCCATCAGCGCTGCGTTGCAGCCACGCCTCGGCCCCATGCTGGCTAAGGGCCTTGCCGGTCCGATAGACTTCGTCCAGCATTTCGAAAAAGCCCTGTCCCGCGATTTCTGGCAAGGCTTCGCGGATTGGTTTGCCAATTAGCTCGCGTTGGCCGACCAATTGCATATAGGCGGCGTTGACCGTCCGGAAGACGTGGTTCGGCCCCATAAGGGTGACCATGAAGTTCGGCGCCTGTTCAAAGATCATCTTGAAAAGGCTTATGCCGGTATCAAGCTCTAGGTTCTGCTGCGTCACTTCATGTGCACGGCGCATCACGGCGGCATGGGCAGAGCCCGCTCGTTCTTCGCCGGGGGTTTCTGCGATATAGGCTTCGGTCACATCCTGCGTGTGCTGTAGAAGGAACTCGACCTCCCCCTCCGGGCTCAAGATCGGCGTATGGGTCGCACTCCAATAGCGGTCTTCGGTTGTGCCGTCGGCCGTGTCGATCGGATAGGGAATGACAGGCAGGTGATCGGTGGTGCCGTCGCGAAACACCCGCTCGAAAGACGCCCGCAACATCCGCCCCGACTCGCTTTCGGGGTCGGAGGGGAACTCTTCGAACAGCACTTTCCCGATAAGCCGTTCCAACTGGCGGTCCGTGACCTGCAGATAGGCGTCATTGGCCCAGACCACCCGAAGCTCACTGTCCAACAAGACAAAAGGCGACGGCGCAGCTTGGAGGATTCTTTCAAAGTCGTGGTTCATCTTGAGGGGTCTTCTATCCAATGGAAAGTGCTGATCGACAGGCCGAAGGGCGCGAGGACGCCCGCAGCTGACAAGCGGTGCCCGCCACGCGGGGGCGGATTTCGAATGCGGGTCTACATGGTATCCTATCTCGGAACTGTCGGGTTTGGGCAATGGCGCCGCTGCGTTTTAAACGCGTTTCGGGCATAGTTAGCGCGCAATCTGCCGGGGGCCAGAAATTCACGCATATTTTGCATGGCCTTGCACTCCGCGCTGAGTTTGCGATGAATGGGGTGGCAGCGATGGGCCGCCCCGGCTGGCCGCGCAGCCGATCGACCATTGCCCTCTGCCTATTTCACCCCCGCCCTTCGCCAAAGCCATTCAGGACCCCCGCATGACATTCCGCTTCATCCACGCGTCCGACCTGCATATCGGGCGCAAATTCGCGAATATTCCGCAAGCGCCTGACGGCAATATCCGGGGGCGTCTGATGGAAGCGCGGCATGGCGCCATTGCCAAACTGGCCCAGGCCGCGCGGGATCACGGGGCGGCGCATGTGCTCTTGGCGGGCGATACGTTCGACACCGCGACGCCCTCGGCCAGCGTGCTGCGGCAGGCGCTCACCGCCATGGGCGAGGCGGCGGAGGTGACGTGGTGGCTCCTACCCGGCAACCACGACAACCTGCGCGATGCCGAACCCCTGTGGGAGGTCATCGCCCGCGATGCGCCGCCCAATCTGCGCGCCCTCACCGAAGCCGCCCCGATCGAAATGGTCGACGGTGTCAGCCTGCTGCCCTGCCCCGTCGCCTTTCGCGCGGGCGCCAGTGACCCAAGCGCCCCCCTGGACCGCATGCACAGCCCCGAGGGCCATCTGCGCATCGGCCTTGCCCATGGCGGGGTGACCGATTTTACCGACAGCGGAGAGGCCATCGCGCCGGACCGGGACCAGCGCGCGCGGCTTGACTACCTCGCCCTTGGCGACTGGCACGGTCGGATGGCCGTCTCGGACCGGGTGCACTACTGCGGCACGCCCGAGCAGGATCGGTTCAAACACGGGCGCCGTGGCGTCTGCCTTGCGGTCGAGCTCGCAGGCTCCGGCGCGCGGCCCAAGGTCGAAGAGGTCGAGACCGGCAGTTTCCTGTGGTCGGAGGCCGAGGTCACGCTGCATCCCCGGCAAGATGTCGCGGCGGCTTTGCAGGCGCTCTTGCCCGAGACAGGCCGCCGGGACCACCTCCTGCGCGTCAAGGCGGGGGGCTGGGCAAGCCTTCCCGACCGCGCGGCTCTTGCCCACGCGGCCCAAGCCTGCGCGCCCGATTTCGCCCATTTCGAATTGCTGACTGAGGGGCTGGGCACGCAGTATGAGGCCGCGGACCTTGATGAGATCGACCGCGGCGGCGCGCTGCGCATGGCGGCGGAAACCTTGGTGAGCGAGGCGCAGTCCGAGACCCTTCCCCAATCCGACCGTGACGTGGCCGCCGATGCGCTGGCCCGGCTTCACGCCTATGTGCAAGGGGCAAAAACATGAAAATCCGCGCCATCACCCTCAACAACGTGCGCCGTTTCACCGACCCCGCGCAGGTCACCGGAATCGGCGATGGGATCAACGTCCTGAGCGAGCCGAATGAACACGGCAAATCCACCCTCTTCGACGCGATACAGGCGCTGTTTTTCAAACCCTTCGGTTCGCGCGACAAAGAGGTATCGGCCCTGCGCCCCCATGCAGGCGGCGCGCCTGAGGTGACCATCGAGGTCGAGACCGAGGCGGGCCGTTTCGCCCTGCACAAACGCTGGTTTCAAAAGCCCCTCGCCACCGTGCACCGCGAGGGCAAGTTGATCGCGCAGGCGGATGAGGCCGAAGCATGGATCGCGCAGCTTTTGGGCGGCGATGCGGGCGGCCCCTCGGGGTTGATCTGGGTGCGGCAGGGGATGACCGCGCTGACCGGCGGCTCGACCAAGGAAGAGAAACTGGCGCTGGAGGCGCGGCGCGATCTGATGACCTCGGTCGGGGCCGAGGTAGAGGCGATGACCGGCGGGCGGCGCATGGACAAGGCGCTGGCGCAATGCCGCGAAGAGTTGGCCCAATACGCCACCAGCACCGGACGGCCGCGCACCGGTGGGCCGTGGAAAGAGGCGCAGGATCAGGTCGAGGCGCTGACGGCCACGCGCGATCAATTGGCCGCGACCGCAGGCGCGTTGCAAGACGCTTTGGCCGAACGCCAGCGCGCGCGGCGCGCCTTGGCCGAGCTTGAAGCGCCCGAGGTGGTCGCCGAACGCCGCGAAAAACTGGAGGCCGCCCGCGCCGCCCATGCCGCCGCGACCCGCCATGCGGAAGAGATGGAAGCGTTGAGCCGGGCCGTGGAACTGGCCCGTCTCAACGCCGATAATGCCACATCGCGTCTCAACAACTACCGCGCCGGAGAGGCCGAGCAAAAGGCCGCCCGCCGCGCTGAGGCCGCAGCACGCGAAGCGGCGGAGGCGGCCCGCGCCGCCCTGTCAGACCGTCGCGCCACGTTGGAGGCCGCAGAGGCCGCCGCCGCCGAGGCCCGAACGGCGCTCGAAACCGCCGAGGATGACCACCGCCACGCCCTCCGCGCCCGTGCGGCCCGCGATGGTGCTGACCGACGCCAAGCGCTCGAAGCGCGCATCAAAGAGGCCGAAGACGCCCGCCGCCGGATGGAGAGCGCCAGAGCCGCCGCCAAATCCGGCCCGGACGCCGCGGCGCTGCAACGGTTGGAAAGACTATCCGCCGAACTCTCTGCCAGCCGCGCCGCCCGCGACGCTGCGGCCCCGCAGGTGACAGTCCGCTACGCCCCCGGCCAATCAGGCGCCATCCACGGAGATGACGGCCCCTTGGCCGATGGCACCCCCCTGCCCCTGCCACGCCGCACCACCCTGCGGATCGACGGGATCGGCGATTTGGAGATCGAGCCGGGCGCGGACGGCGGCGAGGACGGCTCCGTCGACGCCGCCGCGGCCCGGTTGCAAACCGCCCTCGACGAGATCGGCGCGGCTGATCTGGCGCAGGCCCGCGCCGCCGGTGCTGCGCGTGTCGAGGCCGCCGCGCGGGAGGGAGAGGCGAAAGCTGTGCTGGCCAGCCTCGCCCCCGATGGGATCGACGCGCTGCACCAAGCCCTCGCCGCCATTCCTGCGCCGGAAGAGGTCTCGGGCGCGCCGGATCTCGCGCAGGCCGAAGACGCGCTGCAAACCGCGCAGACCGTACATGAGCGCTGCCGCATCGCGCGTGAGACTGCCGCCGAGGCGCTGGCCGATGCCAAGGCCGATGCGGCGGGCAAGGAAGCGCAGCTTGCCTCGCTCACCGACCGGCTGCAGCGCACCGAGGCGCAGCAGGCCAAGCTGGGCGATGTCACCGAAAAAGACCTCGCCGCCCAAGCCGTCACCACTGCCGCCGCGCTGGAGGCCGCCCGCCTCGCCCATGCAGAGAAGGCCAAGGACGCGCCGGATGCGGCCAGCCTTCAGGCCGCGCTCACCCGCGCGGAATCGGTCGAGACACAGGCCCGAGAAGAGATCGCCCGCCTGCACCCCCTGCTCGCCCGGCTGAGCGAACGCATCACCCGCGCCTCGGGCGACGCGGTGGAGGAACGGCTGGCCGAGACCGAAGACCAATTGCAAGCCGCCGAAGCGGCCCTTGCCCGGATCGCCCATGAGGTCGCGGTGCTGACCCGGCTGCAAGAGGCCTTGCAGGAGGCAAGGAACGAGGCGCGAGAGCGCTATTTCACCCCCATCGTCAAGGAACTGAAACCGCTGCTGCAACTGCTTTGGCCCGATGCGGAACTAACATGGGGCGAGGAATCGCTCCTGCCCCATGCGCTGATCCGTGAGGGCCGGGAAGAGCCGATCGAGGTGCTTTCGGGCGGCACGCAGGAACAGGTGGCCCTGCTGGTGCGACTGGCCTTTGCGCGGATGCTGGCCCGGGCGGGGCGTATCGCGCCGGTGATCTTGGACGACGCGCTGGTCTTTACCGATGACGACCGGATCGAGCGGATGTTCGACGCGCTGCACCGGCAAGCGGGGGATATGCAGATCATCGTCCTGACCTGCCGCCAACGCGCCTTTCGCGCCCTTGGCGGGCAGGCTTTGCGTCTGCAAGCGGTGGCCCCCTAGCCGCGAATGAACTTTTTCCCCGGTTCCGCGTTAGCCTCCTGACGTATGCGCAGGGCATCTGGGGGGAAGACATTGAACGATATCGCCGCGATCAGACGGCTGCTGGAGGTGCTGGTTCTGATCGCCCTCTTCGTGACGGCCTATTTCGCCAAGGACTTGCTGCTGCCGATCCTGCTGGGCTTTCTCCTCGCGCTGACGCTCAGCCCACTGATCCGCTCTTTCGAGAAATTCGGCATCTCCGCCCCATTGGGTGCCGTGCTGCTGATTGGCTGTGTCGGGCTGATCATCTTTGTGCTGGCTGGCCTGTCGGCGGGCACCGTGGCGACTTGGTCTGACGAAATTCCCACCATGGGCAATGAGATACGGCGCAAGCTGCAGGGCTGGGCGCAAACGGTCGAGGATGTCCGCTCGGCCACTGAACAGGTCGAACAGATCGGCACCGAGAATGGCAGCGGGAAGCCCGAAGAGGTGGTAGTCAAACAGCCCGGCTTGCTCGACAACGCTATGAATACCGGCGCGCGGATCGGGGGCACCGTGGCGGTGGCCTTGGTCTTGGCGCTGTTCCTGCTGGCCTCGGGCGATCTGTTCTACCTCAAACTCGTGCAGTCCTTTCAGACCTTCACAGGCAAGAAACGCGCGCTGAAAGCAGTCTATGACGTGGAGCGCCGCGTGTCACGCTACCTGCTGACCATCACCATCATCAACGCAGGCCTGGGCATTTCGGTGGGGCTCTACCTTTTCGCGCTTGGGCTGCCCGTGCCTTACGTCTGGGGCTTGGCGGCGTTCTTGCTGAACTTCCTGCCCTATATCGGCGGGGTGATCGGCGCGGTGCTGGTGGGGGCCTATGCCATCGCGACCTTCGACAGTGTCGGCTATGCCATCCTCGCCCCGCTTGGCTATCAGATCCTCACCGGGATCGAGGGGCAGTTCATCACGCCCTACCTCGTCGGGCGGCGGTTGGAGCTGAACACGGTCGCCGTGTTCCTCACCGTGGTCTTCTGGGGCTGGCTCTGGGGGATTGCGGGCGCGCTGGTGGCGGTGCCCTTCCTCGTGGTTTTCAAGGTGATCTGCGAGAACGTGACGGCGCTCAACATGATCGGGCATTTTCTGGATAAATCCTCCCCCGATATAACGGCAACCGCGGCGGACGAACCCGCCGCGGAAAAGCCCGGTGCCTAGAGCTGCCTAGCCCGCGAGGGACGGCAGCCAGAGCACGATTTGGGGGAAGGCCACCAGCAAACCGATGGTCACCGCGTCAGCGACGAAGAAAGGCATCACGCCGCGGAACACGTCCTGCACGCTGAGATCAGGGCGTACGCCCGCGACGACAAAGCAGTTGAGACCAATCGGCGGGGTGATGAGACAGAACTCCGCCATTTTCACCACCAGAATGCCAAACCAGATCGCGCACATTGGGCCCGACATGCCGAAGGCGCTGTCAGCTGCAGAGACGAATTCGCCCCCGTTGAGCGCCATGACCGCCGGGTAAACCACGGGCAGTGTCAGCAGCAGCATGCCAATGGCGTCCATGAACATGCCGAGCACCGCATAGGCCAGCAGAATGCAGATCAAGATGATCATCGGCGAGGTTTCGAGCGATGAAATCCAATCGGCAAAAGCGCCCGGCAGATCGGCGAAGCCAAGGAAGCGCACATAGATCAGCACGCCCCAGATGATGGTAAAGATCATCACCGTCAGCTTCGCGGTCTCCAGCAGCGCGTCCTTCAACTCGGCCAGCCGCATGCCGCGGAAAACAGCCATGCAGAAGACGATAAAGGCGCCCACGGCCCCGCCCTCGGTCGGGGTGCCCCAAGCGTCGCCGAAGGGGTTGTAGACGAAAAAGATGATGATCACGACCACGGCGACAATCGGCATCGCAGCGGGGAGCGAGGCAAAACGCTCGCCCCATGTAAAGCCGCGCACCGGCGGGCCGACGCTTTTCCAGATCATCGCGATGCCGATGATCAACACCGCATAGACCACCGCCGAGAAGGCACCCGGGATAAAGCCTGCCAGCAGTAGCTTGCCGACGTCCTGCTCAACGATGATGGCGTAGATCACAAGGATCGCCGAGGGCGGGATCAGCGAGGCCAGCGTGCCCCCTGCCGCCACGACACCGGCTGCGAATTGCTTGTTATAGCCGATCTTGAGCATTTCGGGGATGGCGATACGGGCAAAGACCGCCGCCGTCGCGACCGACGCGCCAGACACCGCCGCAAAGCCCGCCGTGGCGAAAACGGTCGAGACCGCCAGACCGCCCGGCACCCAAGCGAACCAGCGTTTCGCCGCCTCGAAGATCGCTTTGGTCAGACCCGCGTAATAGGCCAAAAAGCCGATCAGGATGAAGGTCGGGATCAGCGAGAGTGTCTGGCTCGATACCTTAGAGTGCGGCACTTGGCCCGCGGTCTTGATTGCCACGGTCAGCGCCCAGCCAAGCTGGTCCCACTCCATGCCCTTCTTGGCCCAGAAAATCCAGATCAGGCCGACAAGCCCAGCCATGGCCGCGGCAAAGGCCACCCGCATGCCAAGCACCACCATGACGAGCATACCGCCCGAGACCCAAAGGCCGATTTCAATAGGATCCATCAGTCACGTCCATCCAGTTGTTCGGCCTCGGCCATTGCTTGTTCCGCCGCCGATTGCACCAGCGGCACGGCCACGGGGCGCTCCAGCCCCAGCACGAAGGCCCGGCCATAGCCCCAAATTTGCAGGCAAAGCCGCAAGGAGATCACGACGAAAGCCACCGGCACCACCAGTTTGCTGGGCCAGATCGGCAGGCCGATGTCGATCGAGCTATCACGGCTCCACATCGGGGCGTTCATGTCAAAGCTGCGGTCGAAATGCGCCCAAGCGCCCCATGTCAGCGCCAGCATCAGCAAAAGGATCAGCACGACAGAAAGCAGTTCCGCTGCCCAAAGCGCGCGGCCCTTCAGCTGGCCGATCAGGATGTCCATGCGCACATGGCCGCCCATCCGTTGGGTATAGGCGATGCCCATGATGGCGATGAAAGGCATCGCCGCTTCGATCCAGTCGACATAGCCCGCCAGCGGCGTGGAAAAGAACTTGCGCCCCCCCACGGACCAGACGGCCAGTATCATCAGTGAGAAAACGGCAAGCCCCGAGATCAGGGCAAAGAAGGTTTCCAGCTTCAGCAGGCCCCGGTCGAGGCGGCTGAGGAGGCTGCTGTCCTCCAGCACGGCGGATGATCCGGCCATCGGCTCTCCTTTTCAGAAAGTCTGTTTGTTGCGTTTTGGAAGTCGAAAGGGCCGCGCGGTCAATCCGCACGGCCCTCACAGTCATGCCCGGCTGGCTTAGTTCGAGGCACGCTCTTTTTCCAGCGTCTCCATCACGAGGTCATAAAGTTCCTGACCCGGGATGCCCTGCGCTTCCATGTTTTCGATCCATGCTTCGCGCGCGGGATCGGCGGCTTTCTCTTTGAACTCGGCGATGACTTCGGGAGAATACTCAACCTTCTCCACGCCTTTTTCTTCGAGAACGGAATCCCAACGCTCCAGCAGTTCCGCATAGTTGGCGAGATAGTGATCCAGCGCCTCATCGACCGAGCTGTCGAGCGCTTCGCGCTCTTCGTCGCTCAGCATCTCATAGGCGTCGATGTTCACCACGACAGGGCAGTTCACGGTGCCGGGGTTGAGGTTCGCGGTCCACCAGTCGGCCTTGTTGATGGTGCCGAAGGACAGATGCGCGTGCTGGGCGAAGGCCACGGTGTCGACGACACCCGATTCCATCGCGTTATAGGCTTCGGTCGCGGTCACGGATGTGGGCACGGCGCCGACAGCTTCAAAGGCTTTGCCCAGACCGCCGGTGGCGCGGACGCGCATGCCGTCGAAATCTTCCAGCGTGGTGCGCGGATCGCCGGTGCCGACAAGGTTGTACTGCGGCATGGGCGAGGTCATCAGCATTTTCGCGTTCCACTGCGCCATCTCTTTGGCGACGGCGGGGTGGTCATAGACCGCTTTGGAAACCGCGACTTCCTCTTCAAGGTTGCTCACCCCCAGAAACGGCAGTTCCAGCACGGTGATCGCGCGGTTCTTGTCGGCGTGGTAGCCGGCGCAGAACTGGGCCATCTCGAAAGCGCCGATGGAGATACCATCGAGGTTTTCGCGGTTCTTGGACAGGCCGCCGTAGCTGACATTGATAGTGAATTCACCGCCGGTCTTCTCAGAGACCAGTTCGGCAATCTTTTCCACATGTTCGGTGAAGGCGCGGCGCTTGCCCCAGACCGAGGCATTCCATTCGGTCGCGGCAGCTTCGCTTACAAAAGCGACAGTCAGCGCACAGGCGGCGGCACCGCTCAGCAAATTTTTCATGATGGCTCTCTCCCATAGTTGCCGCCCTTGGGTGGGCGGATTGGCGCACAGGCTACCCCGCGGGGGCTGGCCTGCCAACCCCGTCATGCCGCGCAAATACGACAGCCGCAAGACAGTAGCGCCAAGTTTGACTGGCAAGGCTTTGAAAAACCGTGCCAATCACAGGGGGCAAGTGGAAAATTTACAGAATTCGCCCCCTTCGGGAAAAACCTTTACAGGCAAGCCCTTGTAATCCAGTTGCTTATTCCCTTCTTTTCACGGGCCGCTATGATCCGGCTGAGGAGGACGCCACGGCCACCGGGTTAGACCCGCGCCCCGTGGTGATGCGAACATCAAGGGAGGAACCACCATGTCCGACGCCACCGCCAAGACCTATCCGCCATCCGCCGACATGGCCGCCCGGGCCCATGTGGACGCGCAGACCTATGACAAGATGTATCAAGCCTCGGTTACCGACACCGATGGGTTCTGGCGCGAGCAGGCGCAGCGGATCGACTGGATCAAACCCTTCACCCAAGTGCGCGACGTGAACTTCGACCTTGGGTCGGTCAGCATCAATTGGTTCGCGGATGGCGAGCTGAACGTCAGCGCCAATTGCATCGACCGCCATCTTGAGACGCGCGGCGATCAGACCGCGATCATCTGGGAGCCGGACAGCCCCGAAGATGACGCCAAACACATCAGCTACCGTGAGCTGCACAGCGCCACCTGCCGCATGGCCAATGTGCTGCGCGATTTGGGCGTGGGCAAAGGCGACCGCGTGATCATCTATATGCCGATGATCCCCGAAGCCGCCTATGCCATGCTGGCCTGCGCGCGGATCGGGGCGATTCACTCAATTGTTTTCGCAGGCTTCTCCCCCGATGCTTTGGCCGCGCGGGTGAACGGCTGCGAGGCGAAGGTGGTGATCACCGCGGATGAAGCGCCGCGCGGCGGCAAGGCCACACCGCTTAAGGCCAATGCCGACAAGGCGCTGGCGCAATGCGATGCGTCCGTGCAATGCCTCGTGGTGCGCCGCACGGGCGGTGACGTGGCATGGGACGATGCCCGCGACCGTGATTACAACGCACTGATCAAAGATGCCGCCGAGACTTGCGAAGCGGAGGCGATGGGCGCCGAAGACCCGCTTTTCATCCTCTACACCTCAGGCTCCACCGGTCAGCCCAAGGGCGTGGTCCATACCACCGGCGGCTATATCACCTATGCGGCGCTGACCCATGAGGTGACGTTCGATTACCACGACGGTGACATCTACTGGTGCACGGCGGATGTGGGCTGGGTCACCGGGCACAGCTATATCGTCTATGGCCCGCTGGCCAATGGCGCCACCACGCTGATGTTCGAAGGTGTGCCCACCTACCCCGATGCCAGCCGTTTCTGGCAGGTCTGCGAAAAGCACAAGGTCACGCAGTTCTACACCGCCCCCACCGCGATCCGCGCGCTGATGGGGCAAGGCAATGACTATGTGACCAAAAGCGATCTGTCGTCGCTGCGCATCCTTGGCACAGTGGGCGAGCCGATCAACCCCGAGGCGTGGAACTGGTATCACGAGGTCGTCGGCCAGAACCGCTGCCCCATCGTCGACACGTGGTGGCAGACCGAGACCGGCGGCCATCTGATGACCCCCCTGCCCGGCGCGCATGACATGAAACCGGGGGCCGCGATGAAGCCCTTCTTCGGCGTCAAACCGGTGGTGTTGGATCCGACATCGGGTCAAGAGATCGACGGCAACCCCGCTGAGGGCGTGCTCTGCATCGCCGACAGCTGGCCGGGGCAGATGCGCACCGTCTGGGGCGATCACGAAAGGTTCGAAAAGACCTATTTCGCCGATTACCCGGGCTATTACTTCACCGGCGACGGCTGCAAACGCGATGCCGATGGCGACTACTGGATCACGGGCCGCGTCGACGATGTGATCAACGTCTCGGGCCACCGCATGGGCACCGCCGAGGTGGAAAGCGCCCTTGTCGCGCATGACAAAGTGGCCGAAGCCGCCGTGGTCGGCTACCCGCATGACGTCAAAGGCCAAGGCATCTATTGCTATGTCACCTTGATGACCGGTGAGGAACCTTCCGAAGAGTTGCGGGCCGAGTTGCGCAATTGGGTTCGGCAAGAGATCGGCCCCATCGCCTCGCCCGATCTGATCCAATGGGCGCCGGGCCTGCCGAAAACACGTTCGGGCAAGATCATGCGCCGCATCCTGCGCAAGATCGCCGAGGATGATTACAGCGCGTTGGGCGACACCTCGACGCTGGCGGACCCCGGCGTGGTGGACGATCTGATCGGCAACCGCATGAACCGCTGACACCCTGCGCGGCGCGGGCGGCTACCTGCCCCCGCACCGCGTTGCATGAGAAAGAGAGACATGGACCAAACCGCCCCCCAAGTGCCGCCGCCCGCCTCCGCGGCGGAATGCGACGCCGCCCTGCCGGATATCCTCGCCGCGCCCAAGGATAGCGCCGTGATCGAAGAACTTTGCTTTCGCCCTGACTATGGGGAGCGGGATTTCCGTGATGAACTGGAGTTGACCGTGGCCCAAGGCATCCTTGGCGAACGTTGGACCGAGAAACCTTGGCTGACCCTGCCTGACGGCAGCCCCGATCCGCGGATACAGGTCTCCATCCTGCCCAAACGCGTGATGGACCTCTGCTGGCGCGACCGCGCAAACACGCCGCACCCCGGCGATACGATGATCGTGGACATGGACCTCGGCCATGAGAACCTGCCCGTCGGCACACGTCTGCAAGCCGGGTCTGCGGTGCTGGAGGTGAGCGATAAGTTCAACACCGGCTGCATCAAATGGCGCGACCGCTATGGCCAAGACAGCCTGCGTTGGATCAACCGAAAGGAAAACCGCCCGCATCGGTTGCGCGGCGTTCTGTGCAAAATCGTGCAAGACGGCACCGTTCGCCGTGGGGACCGGCTGACCAAGCTCTGACGCCTCTCACATAGAAATGGGCCGCCCCCAAGGGACGGCCCGGATCGTCAGTTCAAGCGTTTTCGCGCGGGTTTAGCCTTCGACGCGCTGAAGGTTGATCTCACCCACGCCCACGGCAAAGTTCACGCCGCTCTGGGTATTCACGCTCAGCGGCTGAAGCGCCAATGTGTTCTCGGAACCACCCGTCATCAGGTTGGCCCCCGCGCCGACACCGACGGTCGCCTCGGCGGAAACGCCTTTATAGCTGCCGTTCAGCCCGCCTTCGGAATATTCCTGCTCGGTCGGGGCCAGCACCAGCCATGACATCTGGCCATTCTCGGTCTTGCCGATATCGACGCCCCAGCGGTTGATCTCGCCCACATAGGTCTCATCTTCGAGACCTTCTTGAATGGGGTTGAAGGTGCAGGTCAGCTCACGGGTGGAGCCGAAAACGAAGCCGGTGCCCTCGCCCACATCGCAAGACAGGGAGCCAATCTCGACATGGTCGACGGTCTCATTGTCATCGGCCATCGCGGTGGAGCCGAAGGCGGTGGCGCTCAGAAGGGCCGCGCCGAGGGTGAGTTTGCTTGCATACATCATCTTTGTCACTTTCCGGCGCGACGAGACGCGCCTTTTCTGCTGTGAACGGCATTCGGGTGCCTTGGACAGACGGCGCAGACCTCCTGCGCCGCCCCTTTCAGACAGCCAGCATCGACACCGGTTGGGGCCGATGATGCCTCCCATCGCTGGCCCAACGTGTGCCATTGACAGCGGTTCCTGCAAGCGCCCGGAGGGGCAAAATTCCGCGCAGCGAAGCCCATGCACAACGCACCGGCACCGCTGGACAAATCAGCAGCTACATGGCACCGCTTGTCGCTATGAGTGATGATCTGATCCCCTTCGCGCCCGACAGCGGCGATGCCCCGGCGCTGCGCCGTGCCTTCGGGCGTTTCGGCACCGGCGTGACCGTGGTGACCGTGAAAACCGCCCAAGGCCCCTTGGGGATGACTGCGAATTCCTTTGCCTCGGTCTCGCTCGACCCGCCTTTGGTGCTGTGGTCGCCTGCGATCTCTTCCAAACGGCACGATAGTTTCACCTCGGCGGCATCCTTTTGCATTCACGTTTTGGGCGCGGATCAGGAGGATTTGGCCCAGCGTTTCGCAAGCCAAGGCCATGATTTCTCTGGTTTCGATTGGACGGAGGACGCCGCCGGTGTGCCCACTTTCGCAGGCTGCCTCGCCCGGTTTCACTGCGCGACCTATGCCGTGCATCCGGCGGGCGATCATTCGCTGATCTTGGGCCATGTGCAACAGGTCGCCCTGCGCGAGGATGGCGCGGCGGGCTTGATGTTCGACCAAGGCCGTTACGGCCACTTCACCCCCCGCGACGACAGCTAAGAAAAAGGGCGCCCCGCGAGGCGCCCCTTTCAATCAATAGTCCCGCTCGAAGAAGATGCCGATACTGCTGTCGCCGTCCGAGCCCAAGGTGCCCTTGGCCGTCAGGCTTTCGGTGATATCGAGGTTGAGCGACACCTCCCCCGTGCCATCCGAGGCCGCCGTCACATCGGTATAGATGTTGTCGGTCAGGTATTTCCCCAGCCGCAACGCCGTCTCGCCATCGTCGGTGGTGGTCACGTCCAGATCGTCCAGACCAAAGCCCTCGCGCAGGTTGCCGATCACCCCGTCGCCGCCGCGCCCTGCGAGGGTCGCTACCGCACTGGCCAATTGCAGCGCCTGAAAGGCCGAGATTTCCGAGATGTTGCGCCCAAAGAGCAGCTGCGACAGCACCTCGTCCTGCGGCGCGGCGGGGGTGGATTCGAAAGTGACCTCCGGCTCATTCGCCGGGCCGCTCACGATGACACGCACCTCCCCCGCTTCGGTATCGGTCGAAGTGACGAAACGGATATAGGGGATGAAATCGCCCTGAAACTGGATCGACCCTTCGTCGAGCAAGAAGCGTTTGCCCAAGATATCGAGCCGCCCGCGGATCAACTCGAACCGCCCGGCCGAGATGATGCGGTTGGTGGTGCCGCTGAGGTTCAGCGCGCCGCCCAGTTCCGCATCCAGCCCGCGGCCCCGGACGTAAATCCGGTTCGGCGCGTTGAGTTGCAGGTCCAGTCCGAAACCGGGGCCGGAGGCCTCCGCCGCAGGATCATCCCCGGCCTCGCCCCCCTCCAACCCCGCCTTGCGGCGGGTGGCCAGCACATCGGCGGGGGCGTTGACATGGGTGATCTGCGGGATGTCCCCGATCGAGGTCAGACCCGTTGCTGGCACCTGAATATTCGTCTCGCCTGCGTTGATCACCCCGGTGATCTGCGCCCCCCCGCCCAAGGGACCTGCAAGCCGCAGATCGCCGTTCAGCGTGGTGCTGTAAAGGCTCGGGTCCGCATAGACGAGGTTGCGCAGGGTCACGTTGATATCCGCAGGCAAGGCCGGTGTCAGGGTGATCGCCCCCGCCACGCGCAGCTCTCCGCCATCGACGGCCTGACCGGTCACATTCAGCTGCGCCCGGTTACCCCCAAGCTGAACATCCGCGTCGATCCCCCGCAGCGCCACCCGCAGGTTCGGCGCCGTGAAGGTCGCGCCGCTGGTGGTGATCTGACCGCTGACCGAGGACAGTGCCGCCGGGCCGTTGATTTGCAAATCGAACCGCGCTTGCCCCTGCAAATTACGCGGGGCAAGGAAGGGGCGCGACAGACCAAGCGGCGCATTGCCCGCGATATCGAGGTTCAGCGTCCCATCGGAGTTCACCAGCCCCGCCACGGTCGCCTGTGTGCCCGCGGGACCATTGGCACTGGTGTCGATGCGCCAGGCCTCCCCCTCGCGCCGGGCCGAGCCTGCGACGCTGAGCGGGCCGGTCACCTGTTCCACCAAGGCGCCGATGTCAGGCATATTCAACTGGAAATCGACCGCCGCATTGGGGCCGGTGACCAAGCCTTCGACCGTCGCCCGTGCGCCATAGGGGCCGCTGGCGCTGGCATCGAGGACCACGCCGTTCTCGGTCTGACGCGCCACGCCGTTGGCCGCGAAAGAGCCCGAGACACTGGGCACCAGCGGGTTCACATTGGGCACCGAGACATCGAACCGAAGAGAGACCTCTCCGGTCACCAGCCCTTCGACCATGGCGCTGCTGCCATAGGGGCCATCGGCGCTGACATCCACGGCGATTCCGTCATCGGTCTGACGGATGTCGCCCGTGGCCGAAAGCGGGCCATTTACACCGGGTGCGAAGGGGGTGACGTCGGGCACTGAGAGGTCAAAGCTGAGCGCCATATTCGGGCCGGTGGCCAGCCCTTCAACCACGGCGCTGCTGCCATAGGGGCCACGCGCGGCGACATCCACAGCAATGCCGCTCTCCTGCTGTCGCACCGTGCCTTGCGCCGCCAGCGGCCCGTTCACCCCGGGGGCGAGCGGGCTGACATCCGGCAAGGTCAGGTCAAAGCGCAGCGCCATGTCGGGCCCCGTCGCCAAACCTTCGACCGCGACGCGGCTGTCGTAGGGGCCGTTTGCAATGGTATCGACGACAAACCCCTGCTCGGTCTGCTCCAACGTGCCGCTGGCCGCGACCCCGCCGTTGATCTGCGGGACGAGGGGTTGGATATCGGGCAGAGACAGGTCAAAGGCCACATCGACCCGCGGTGTGACCAACCCTTCGACCGAGGCCTGCGCCTCCAGCGGGCCGCTGGCTTCGGTGTCGATTTCCCACCCTTGCGGCGTCTGGCGCAATGCGCCCTTGGCGGTGACCGGGCCGGTGATATCCGCCTCGGGCAGGAAATCTTCGATCCGGGGGATATCGGCGGTGAAGTCGATTTGCGCATCCTCGCCCGTGGCCAAGCCCGAGACGGTCAGCGCCGCGTCATAGGGGCCATCGGTGACCGCGTCGACAACCCAGCCGCGCGGCTCTTGCACCGCTGTCGCTTTGACCGCGATGGGGCCTTCGTATTGCGGCAACACCAGCCCAACATCGGCGAGCGTGAAGTCCAAGGCCGCGCGGCTGTCTTCGCTGCGCAGCTCAACGTCGCCGGTCAGGTCCAGCGCATCGTTCTTCAACTCAAGATCGCGCAGGAAAGTCCCCGTCTCGTTGCGTTTCGCCACCATGCTGAGGCTGGTCCGCCCCGCGAGAACCGCATCGGCCTGTTCGATCCCGATCTCAAGGTCATCGGTGCCCCCAGCAATCGCCAGATCGAACATGCCGCCCAAAGGCGTGACCGTGCCGTTCAGCGCCAGCGCCGTGGCCCCCGCGATATCGCGACCCGCCAGCGCGGAAAAGCGACTGATATCTTGGGCTTCGAGGGTCATCTTCAAATGGGTGAGCAGCCCAGTGTCGACCCCGTCGATCGCGGCTTCGCCGGTCAGGCCATAGTCTTCGCCCGATAGGGTCAGCCCGTTGATCTCAATCGGTTCACCTTCGACAAAGCGGATCTCGGCGCTGCCGGTGATCGCATCGCCGATGGCCTCGGCACTTGCCGGATCGGTCAGCGTCAACCCCTCGGTTGCAAAGGTCACATCGCCGAGGAATTGCCCCAGACTGCCAAGGTTGCCTTCGAGAATACCGTCGAGCGCCAGTTGCGTCTGCGTGATTTGCAGCGCGCCCGTGTCCAGCCCGGTAATGTCGAAGGCGCTGTCGAAACGGTCGCCATCGGCAGCATCGTAATCCACCCGCAGGGTCACAGCTTCGACCCGCGTGCCCTCACCCGAGACCGGCAGAAGGGTCGAGGTGCCATCTGGGTTTGCGATCCGGCCTGAGATGTCGATCAGTGTCGGCCATTTCTCTTGGTTCAACGTGACCTGCCCCTGCAGATCGACGGAATTCGCGGCAAGGGCAAAGCTGCTGACCTCAACCGCACCGTTGCTTTCCAGCAGCGCATCCAGCGCCAGCCGCACGTCCTCGCCGAAGAAGTCGCGGTAGCGCGGGGCGAGCAGCGCAGTGATGTCGCCGCCGATATCGGCTTGAATGCGGCGGTCCGGTGTATCGCTGGCGCGGCGTGGGGCCTGCGTGCCAAGGGTCACCTGCCCCGCCAAACGCTCTTGCCCATCGGTGGCGATGGTCACGTCGGTCGCAAAATCATCCAGCGGCCCTGCGCCTTCGACGGTCATCTGCACCGAAGGCTGCCCCGGCAGGTTCAGCAGTTTCGACGCGATGCCTTCGGGGTCTTCGGTCAGGTTCAACAACAGGTCCAGCACATTTTCGGTGCGGTCAAAATCGGCCTGAATGTCGAACTCGCCCCGTTTGCCATCGGTGCGGCGGGCCTGAAAATCGACGATGCCGACCGTATCGGTCAGCCGTGCATTGGCGCTTACCGAAAGCTGCGCCGCCTCGCCCAAGATCGGCTCGCCCAAGTTGATCTCATCCACCGAGAAATCCGCGATTTCGATGGAGACAGGTAGATCGGGCAAGGCAAAGGGTTTGGCCTCGGCATCGGGCAGATCGACTTCATTGCTGACCGGCAGACGCTCGACATCGAGCCGCCCGGCGGTGAGTTGCTCGACCTCCAGCCGTCCGCGCAGCAGGGCCGAACGGTTCCAATCCAGCACCACATCGTCAAGCGTCAGCCAGATGCCATCGTCATCCGCAATCGTCATCCGGTCAAAGGAGGCCTCCGAACTCAGCGCCCCTGCGAATCCGTCGATGCTAACGGTGCGGCCCGCGCCGCTCAGCGCGTCTTGAATGGTCCGGGTGAGAAAGCCCTTGTCGTCATCCTGTGCGGCAGCCGGTGTGAGGCAGGCCAGATAGACAAGGCTGGCGGTGAGGAACTGCAAAAACTGTCGCATTAAAACGCCTGTCCAATCCCGATATAGACCTGGAAATCTTCATCCACTTCCGGCCCCGATGTGGGCACGGCCACGTCCAGCCGGATCGGCCCGATGCCCGTGGCATAGCGCAGCCCCAGACCTGCGCCCGAGTGCCAAGTGCCTGATCCGTCGTAGAATTCTTCCGACCCGATATAGCCCGCATCGGCAAAGCCCACGACGCCGATCTTCTCGGTCAGGGCCACGCGCGCCTCTGCCGAGAGCCCGACAAAACTGCGCCCGCCCACGGTGTCGCCGCTCGGCAGCTCGACGCCGAGCGTTTGATAGGGCTGCCCGCGCACGCTGCCACCCCCGCCGGAGTAAAAGAGGTAATCCGCCGGCGCTTCCGACAGGTCCGGCCCCGCGACCGAACCAAGCTGCCCGCGGAAGGCCAGCGTCACCGGGCGCTCCGTCCCGAAGCTGCGGTAGTAGCGTGCATCCAGATAGGTCCGCAGCCCGCTTTCTGAGCCCGAGAGCGCCACAAAAGGCGTGATGCTGGCGTCGATGTAATAGCCATCGGTCGCGTCCAACTCATTGTCGCGGTAGTCGAACTCCGCCCCCAGCGGCAGGGTCAGCAGGGTATATTGGTTGGTGCCGAAGGCATCCTCGGTCTCAGCCACGCGCAGGCCGAGACCCGCGGAATAGGTGCGGTTCTGGTTGGCAATCCGCTCGATCCCCGCCTCCAGATCCAACTGGCGGGAGAAGTAATTCACCTCATCAAGCTGCTCCAACGTCGCCAGAGCGTAGAAATCGGTGTCTTCGTTAAAGGTCGCCGGACGTTCGAACCGGGCAGAGAGCGTATAGTCTTCGCCGCCCGAATTGCCGCCGATCCCTTCGATCTCAGCCGAGAGGCGCAGACGTTCGGCCCCGCCCAGCAGATTGCGGTGCAGCCAGAAAGTGCTCAGCGTCAGCCCTTCGAGCGAAGACAGTTCCGCACCAAAGCCAAAGCGCCGCTTGGGCGCTTCGGTCACCTGCGCGGTGATGGGCAGCGTGTCGTTAGGGCCAATGCGATCCGCTTCGATGAGCGCCACGGCGTCGAACGCGCCGGTGCGGCGCAGCCGTTCAGTGGCCAGTTCCAACTCTTCGGGCGAGAAGACCTCCCCCTGTGGCAGCCCTGCGATTTCGATCAGCCGCGCGGTGCGCACGTCTTCGTTGCCGGTCACAGTCAGCGCGCCAAAACGCAGCTTTGGCCCCGGAGCCAGCCGCAGGGCAGCGTCGATGTGGCGTTCGCGGTGTTTGGCCACAAGATCTTGATCTGCCAATGCCGCTTTCGCGTGGCCCACGTCACGCCAACCGCTGACCCCGGCCGAGACGGTTTCCTTCAGCACGCCAAGGCTCGCGGTCTCCCCCGCGGCAAATCCGTCCGGCAACTCGGTGCCCGGGGCTATGGGCGCGATGCGGGTCGCGCCAAAGCGGAACTTCGGCCCCGGGTCTACCGTGATCACGGCCCGGTCGATGCGGCGCGGCGGTTGCACAGGGGGAATCGCGGCGGCATCGACGCCATCCAAGGTGATCTTGAGCGTCGGCCCGAAATACCCGTTGTCGTAGAGAAGCGCCAAAAGCCGCCCATAATCGGCCTGCGCCGCGGCAACCAATTCCTGCGGCGTGGCAGGCTCGGCATCCTCATCAGTCTGCTCGGCCAGCAAGGACCCATCGCGCAGGGTGGCATAGAGGTCCGAATCCGCCGCGATGCCGGTGATGGCCAGTTCCGCGGCCTGTGCCGCAGCCCCCCCGCCAAGAAGTAGTCCAAGAGCGAGACAAAGCGCCGCCCCTTGAGTCTGCCCTTGTTGCGCCACGCGCTACCCTCCTTGCGTTCGTCACCCCGGTTTTCGCGCCGGTTCTCCTTTGCCCGCCCAAACGGGCCTTATTCTTAGCAACCGTTAAACGGCATTGCCGCCTTGGCTGCAAACACTCTGCCGGGGGAATCGCGCGATGAGAACGGCCTGCCCCCGCCCCGCGCAGGTGCCACGCGCGGAATCGGCGAGATACCGCGCAGCAAGAGTGTAGGCTGACCACGGCCCGAGACGAGGGTAAAAACGATTTTTCTTTCAGGGGGTCCGACCATCGCTTTGCATTGCAAAGCATGGTGGTGCGGTCGGAGAGACTCGAACTCTCACGGGTGTTACCCCACAGCGACCTCAACGCTGCGCGTCTACCATTCCGCCACGACCGCACGCCATGGTTGGTGGGCGGGGTTTAGCCAAAGACCAAGGGCTTGTGAAGAGGCAATCTGCAAATTTTTTCAATGCGTTTCAGAAAGCGGGTTCAGCCCCCGATTTTCCGCAGCCGCACCCCCGATCACAATCCCCTTACCGCCCTGCAATCTGACGGCTCAGCCGTTGAAAGCGCGCGTTCGGCGGGCCATCTGTGACGCAAGCAAGAAGGAACACGCCATGCCCGCAGACACCGCCACCCCCGCAGATACCGCCACCGTACAAATCGACATCGTATCGGATGTGATGTGCCCTTGGTGTATCGTGGGCTACAAACAACTTGAGCAAGCGCTCGGCGCGGTTGGCGTCGGCGCTTTCGTGCGTTGGCACCCCTTTGAGTTGAACCCGCAGATGCCAGCCGAAGGCCAGAACATGGCCGAACATCTGGCCGAGAAATACGGCTCCACCCCTGCCCAATCGGTCGAGAATCGCAAACGGCTGACCCAGATGGGGCAAGACCTCGGCTTCACCTTCAACTTTTCCGACGACACGCGGATGCAAAACACCTTTGCCGCGCATCAACTGCTGACATGGGCGCAGGTCCAAGGGCTGCAACACCCGCTGAAGATGGCCCTCTTCGACGCGCATTTCACCCAAGAACGCAATGTGAACGATACCGATGTGCTCGCCGATGTTGCCGCTTCCGTCGGATTGGACCGGGATGAGGCGCTTGAGGTGCTCCGCAGCGGCAGCTTTGCCGAACAGACCCGCGAAGCGCAGCAATTCTGGACTTCTCGCGGCATCTCCGGCGTGCCGTCGATGATCTTCGAGGGCAAATACCTCATCACCGGGGCGCAGGGGGCAGAAAACTATGCCCAAATCCTGCGCAAGGTCTTGGAGGAACGCGACGCCGCCGCCTGACACTGTGCCTCTGGCGGTGTGGCGCGGGTCTTGCTAAGGCATCCCCATGGTTGAATGGATCATCACTGACGGCTTGACCGACTACCGCAGCGCCGAGGCGTGGATGGAGGCACGTGCCACCGCCATCGCCGCCGGTGAGGCCGAGGAATGCATCTGGCTGGTCGAGCATCCCCCGCTCTACACCGCCGGAACCTCGGCGCGGGCCGAAGACCTGACGGAGCCTGACCGCTTTCCCGTCTACCCCACCCGGCGCGGCGGGCAGTACACCTACCACGGCCCAGGCCAGCGGGTGGCCTATGTGATGCTCAACGTCGCCGCCCGCGGGCGCGACGTGCGCTGTTTCGTGCGCCAGCTCGAAAACTGGGTCATTGCCACATTGGATCAATTCAACCTGCGCGGCGAAATCCGCCCCGGACGCGTCGGCGTTTGGGTGCAACGGCCCGAGAAACCCGCCCAGCCCGATGGCAGCCCCGCCGAAGACAAGATCGCCGCCATTGGAATCAGGCTCCGCAAATGGGTCAGCTTCCACGGCATCAGCATCAATGTGGAGCCGGACCTCAGCCATTTTGGCGGCATCGTCCCCTGCGGCATCACGAACCACGGCGTGACCTCGCTGGTCGATCTGGGCCTGCCCGTCACGATGGACGATGTCGATCTCGCCCTGCGCGCCACCTTTGATGAGGTCTTTGCCAGCGACCCCACAGGCAGTTGCGACATCACCCCCTAACAGCAGCAAAGCACGCGCCAAGCGCCCCAAAGGCCGGATTTTACGGCGACAGCCACAGCGCAAAAAATACCCACCCTGCGACCATCGCGCCCATTGCCCCCGCGAGACGGTCGCTCTAAAACGGGCGCGACACCGCATGTGCCGCCTATGGCGCCATGTGTCCAATTCATTTGCAGGAGGCACCGCATGGCAGACGCAGCCATTCACGGCCAAGATCATCACGACGACCGGGGGTTCTTTACCCGGTGGTTCATGTCCACCAACCACAAAGACATCGGTATTCTGTACCTGATCGTCTCGGCCTTGGTCGGCCTAGTTTCGGTGGCATTCACCGTCTACATGCGCCTCGAGCTCATGGATCCCGGCGTTCAATACATGTGTATGGAAGGCGCGCGTTTCATTGCGGATAGCTCTGCCGCCTGTACGCCCAACGGCCATCTGTGGAACGTGCTGATCACCGGCCACGGCATCCTGATGATGTTCTTCGTTGTGATTCCCGCGCTCTTCGGCGGTTTCGGCAACTACTTTATGCCGCTGCAAATCGGCGCGCCGGACATGGCCTTCCCGCGGATGAACAACCTTAGCTTCTGGCTCTATGTCGCGGGCACCACCCTCGCGGTTTGCTCGCTGCTGACACCCGGCGGCAACGGCCAGCTCGGCTCCGGCGTCGGCTGGGTGCTCTACCCGCCGCTTTCGGTCCGCGAAGCGGGCATGTCGATGGACTTCGCGATCTTCGCGGTGCACGTCTCCGGCGCCTCCTCGATCCTCGGCGCGATCAACATGATCACCACCTTCCTGAACATGCGTGCCCCCGGCATGACCTTGTTTAAAGTGCCGCTCTTCGCGTGGTCGATCTTCGTCACAAGCTGGCTGATCCTCCTGTCCCTGCCGGTTTTGGCGGGCGCGATCACCATGCTCTTGATGGACCGCAACTTCGGCTTCGCCTTCTTCGACCCCGCAGGCGGCGGTGACCCGATCCTCTACCAACACATCCTGTGGTTCTTCGGCCACCCCGAAGTCTACATCATCATCCTGCCCGGCTTCGGCATCATCTCCCACGTCATCGCGACCTTTTCGCGCAAACCGGTCTTCGGCTACCTGCCGATGGTCTGGGCGATCATCGCGATCGGTGCTCTGGGCTTCGTCGTCTGGGCGCACCACATGTATACCGTGGGCATGACCCTGAACCAGCAGGCCTACTTCATGCTGGCCACCATGGTCATCGCGGTGCCAACGGGGGTGAAGGTCTTCAGCTGGATCGCCACCATGTGGGGCGGCTCGATCGAGTTCAAAACACCGATGCTCTGGGCCTTTGGCTTCCTGTTCCTCTTCACCGTCGGTGGCGTCACCGGCATCGTGCTGAGCCAGGCCGCCGTGGACCGTGCCTACCATGACACCTACTACGTCGTGGCGCACTTCCACTACGTGATGTCGCTCGGCGCCGTCTTCGCCATCTTCGCGGGCATCTACTTCTACCTGCCCAAGATGACGGGCCGCATGTACCCCGAATGGGCCGGCAAGCTGCACTTCTGGGCGATGTTCATTGGTGCCAACCTGACCTTCTTCCCGCAGCACTTCCTGGGCCGTCAGGGCATGCCGCGCCGCTACATCGACTACCCGGAGGCATTTGCCTACTGGAACCAGTGGTCCTCGATCGGCGCCTTCCTCAGCTTCGCCTCCTTCCTCTTCTTCTTCGGGGTGATGGCCTACACGCTGACCCGCGGCGCGCGCTCCACAGCAAACAACCCGTGGAACGAATTCGCGGATACGCTGGAATGGACCCTGCCCAGCCCGCCGCCCGAACACACCTTCGAGCAGCTTCCGAAACAGGAAGACTGGGACAAGCAGCACAGCCACTAAGCTGACCCAAACCACAAAGGCCCCGCTCCCCGCGGGGCCTTTTCTTTTGCCCCCACTCCTCTGACAGCCGCCCCTCCCCTCTAACTTCATCCTTTCTCAAATACCCTCGGGGGTCCGGGGGCAGAGCCCCCGCCTTACGCAAATTTTTCCACCAAAAACCACATTTCCCTCTTGAAGCCCCCCGCCCCAATAGGTATCTCGCCCTCACCAGACGGTAAGCGGGCGTAGCTCAGGGGTAGAGCATAACCTTGCCAAGGTTAGGGTCGGGCGTTCGAATCGCCTCGCCCGCTCCATCTGGACTTCACAGGGTCGCATCTTCGGATGCGGCCCTTTGTGTTTTCCGCCCTCGAAACCATCGCGAAAAAAATTGCCGCGCGATGCTCAGATCGCTTCATTTCCCACTTGCAGCCCCTAACGGGAATGGGTATCCCCCCCTCACCAACCGGATGCGGGCGTAGCTCAGGGGTAGAGCATAACCTTGCCAAGGTTAGGGTCGGGCGTTCGAATCGCCTCGCCCGCTCCAGGTTGATCCTACCACCCCGTAGGAAACGCAAAGCCGCCCTTCAGGGCGGCTTTTGTGTATCTAGCCCAACATAAAAAAACGCCCCATGACGAACACGGGGCGTAAGGTACGGAACGAGGGACAGTAGGTGGCCGGCAGGCGTTCCGGGCCTGCGGTCACCTTTAAATTTAGGAAGCCTTAGCCGTTTTCAAAGGGGCCGGGCCCGGCCGCCCTGCCCCCTGCTCGGTTTTGAGCCAGTTCTTGCCGATTCTTAGCCGCCAACCCGGCTGGCATAAAGCGCGATGGCCGCCGCGTTAGAGACGTTGAGCGAGCCGAATCCGCCCGCCGCATCGATCCGCACCAGCGCGTCTACAGTCTCGCGGGTCTTCTCCCGCAGCCCCGGCCCCTCGGCCCCCAGAACAAGCGCCACGGGGCGGTCACGGCGGCCTTCGACGGCTTCCTCGATGGTCTGCGTCGCCTCGCCATCAAGCCCCAACACCAGATAGCCCATCTCCTGCAAGGCCCGGATGGCATCGGCAAGGTTGCGGACCCTCAGATAGGGCTGCCGCTCCAGCGCACCGCTGGCGGTTTTGGCCAGCGCCCCGGTCTCGGGCGCGGAATGGTGTTTGGTGCCGATGACCGCCGAGGCGCCAAGCACTTCGGCAGAGCGTAGAATCGCGCCGACGTTATGCGGATCGGTCACCCGGTCGAGCAGCAAAAGCCGCGGCGCGGAATCACCGATGGCCACATCTTCCAACCGGCCCCAGTTCAGCGGCTTCACCTCCAGAACGGCACCTTGGTGGACCGAGTTCGGATCGAGCGGCGGGCGGAACTTGCGCGGGTCCACGACCTGCGGCGTGATTCCCGCTTCGGCGATGGCCTCTTCCAGCTTCGCCTGCGCGTTCGGCGTGACCATCAACTGCAATTTTTCACGCCGCGGGTTCATCAGCGCATCGCGCACCGCATGCAGGCCGAACAGCCAGACCGTCTGCGCCGCTTCGGCCTTCCTGTCCTGCTCTTTTTGCACGACCCATTTGGGTTTCTTCATCTCTTTATCCTTTCGTGCGATTTCCCCAAGATTTCTCAGGAATTCGCCTTGACGCTTCTTTGGCTCGCTTGTAATCACGCCCCCACGTCAGGTGCAATGCACCGGGACAAAGTGGGCGACAGGCCGCAAGGTGTGGCAGGGGACTGTAACTCCCTCGCGGAGACGCACGCCTGGTTCGATTCCAGGGTCGCCCACCACTTTCTCCCCCCCTCTCGATAGTTAGTGTTCGCCGATAAGGCGCGCTCGTGGCGACCGATCAATGCCGCGCAAGATGGCTATCAAGGGATCAGCACATCGCTCCGCAAAAACCCCTCAAGCGCCATTCCCAAATCGTCGTAAACCAGCTGAACCCGAACCCTTTCAACCGACCCAAGGTCAAACGTCAGATAAGGCTGCGGGTCCCCCTCCAAAATCCCATTCGGCGTCGGCACTAAATCGTGACAGGGCGGCATCGGCAGATTCTGCATCGGCGCGTCGTTCACCGCGATTGCCATGGCGGCAAGCCCGCAGCGCCAGCTCCACAGGTGGGTCACATAGAGGAAGTCTCGCCCATCATACTCCCGCACGGCGATCCAATTCCCGCGGGTGGCGTTCAGGATCGGCCGCACCTCTGCGGCGGTGGTGAAACGGCCCGTGGGCGTCTGGTCTTCGGAGACCAAGCCGGGGGGCACGGCATCCATGTAGAATGCAGGCGGCGGGGCCGCGGGCGCCGGGGGCGCCGCCGGGCTGGCGGGGGCCGCAGGGCGTGCCGGAGCCTGCACCGTCATCGGCGCATCCGGTCGGCCTACCCCGTCCGAAGGCGCAGAGGGGCCGCCCAAGCTGATCGCGATCACGGCAAAGACAAAATCGAACATTCGAACCCCTTTCGCAGGCCGCTCAAATTGCTGGCTTTTGCCGACAGAGCCCTGCCCCTATACTGGCCGAAAACCAAAGGCCGCAGTTAAGTATGACACGCAATTCGCGTATCCCGCAAATTTTCAACGTCGTCATCGTGGGCCAAGAGGGGCGGCTGGCCTATGAGGCGTTGCTTTTCGCCGCCTCCCTGCGCCATTCCTGCCCGGAGTTCCAAGGCCGCCTGCTGATCGCCGAGCCGCAGCCCGGCCCGCTTTGGGATCGTGATCCGCGCATCACCGACAGCGCGCTGCGCGAGGCGCTGAGCGAGCTTGGGGCGGAGTTCGTCCCCTTTGACAATCAGCATTTCGGCAGCGCCTACCCCAATGGCAATAAGATTGAGATGCTCAGCGCCCTGCCCGCGGGCGAACCCTTTGTTTTCTTTGACACCGATACGCTGATCACCGGCGATCTGTCGGCGGTGCCGTTTGATTTTGACCGCCCCTCAGCCTCTCTCAAACGCGAGGGCACATGGCCCAAGCCGCAGCTTTACGGGCCGGGCTATAGCGCATTGTGGAAGTCGCTTTACGACAAGTTCGGCCTCGACTTCGCCAGCAGCCTCGACCTGAGCCAGCCGGATGAATATTGGCGGCGTTATCTCTATTTTAACGCTGGGTTCTTCTACTACCGCTGTCCGCGGGAATTCGGTGATCTCTTTCTGCGCTACGCACTTGTGGTGCGCGACGATCCTCCGGTCGAGCTTTGCGCGCAGAGCTTTGACCCTTGGCTCGACCAAATCGTGCTGCCGCTGGTGATCCACGCCCTTGGCGGCGGGCGCGCCACCCTGCCCGCTGGTCTGCTGGATGGCACGGTCTCCTGCCACTATCGTTTTCTGCCCCTGCTCTACGCGCGAGAGAGCGATCATGCGATCGAGGTGCTAGAGGCCATCACCGCCCCCCACCGAATGAAAAAGCTGCTCAAGCAGCGCGATGCGATCAAGCGGATGGTCTATCAGGGCCGCGGGGCCAAGGTGCGCGCGCTTTTCGATCAAGACAACCTGCCGCGCCGGGAACAGGCGATCCGCAACCGGATCAAATCAAACGGTTTCTGGATGCGCTGAGCCCCGCCTGCCCCGTTGTCTGGACGGGTCTTTGCGCCTAGGCTGCGCGAGAACCATTTTCTGAGAGGACAGACCAATGGCCGACAGCCCCACCCCACATTTCGACACGCTGCAAATCCACGCAGGCGCCAGCCCCGACCCGGCCACCGGCGCGCGGCAGACGCCGATTTATCAGACCACGGCCTATGTCTTTCGCGATGCCGATCACGCGGCGGCTTTGTTCAACCTTGAGGAAGTCGGCTATATCTATTCGCGCCTGACCAACCCGACCAACGCGGTCCTGCAAGAGCGTATCGCCACGCTCGAAGGCGGCGTCGGCGCGGTCTGCTGCTCATCGGGCCACGCGGCGCAGATCATGGCGCTGTTCCCGCTGATGGGGCCGGGCAAGAATATCGTCGCCTCTACCCGTCTCTACGGCGGCACGGTCACCCAGTTCAGCCATACGATCAAGCGCTTTGGCTGGTCCTGCAAATTCGTCGATTTCGACGATCCGCAAGCCGTGGCCGATGCGATTGACGATGACACCCGCGCGGTCTTTGGCGAGGCGATCGCCAATCCCGGCGGCTATATCATGGACGTGCGCGCCATTGCGGATGTGGCCGATGCGGCGGGCATCCCGCTGATCATCGACAACACCAGCGCCACGCCCTACCTCTGCCGCCCGATTGAGCATGGCGCGACGCTGGTGGTGCATTCCACCACCAAATACCTCACCGGAAACGGCACCGTGATGGGCGGCTGCGTCGTGGATTCGGGCAAGTTCGACTGGTCCGCGAATGACAAATTCCCCTCGCTCAGCCAGCCCGAGGAAGCCTATCACGGCATGAAGTTCCATGAGACCTTCGGCCCCATGGCCTTTACCTTCCACGGCATCGCCATCGGGCTGCGCGACTTGGGGATGACGATGAACCCGCAGGCGGCCCATTACACACTGATGGGGATCGAGACCCTGTCGCTGCGCATGGAGCGGCATGTGCAAAACGCGGTGAAGGTGGCCGAATGGCTCGAACAGGACGACCGGGTTGAGTATGTTACGTATGCCGGGTTGAAATCCTCACCCTATCACGAGCGTATGCAAAAGGTCTGCCCCAAAGGCGCCGGCGGGCTTTTCACCTTTGCGGTCAAGGGCGGCTATGACGCCTGTGTGAAACTGGTCAATAGCCTTGAGATCTTTAGCCATGTCGCGAACCTGGGCGATACGCGCTCGCTGATCATTCACTCCGCCTCCACCACCCACCGGCAACTGACGGCAGAGCAGCAGGAAGCGGCGGGGGCCGGTCCGGGCGTCGTGCGCATCTCCATCGGGACGGAGGACGCTGACGATCTGATCGCCGATCTCGATCAGGCGCTGACCAAGGCGACCAGCTAAACCACCTTCCCCCGCCGATTACCTCGGCGGGGGTTTTCCATCTGCGGCAGCTTACTGCCCCGGCGCAATCGCAAAGGTCATCGAGACCTGCGCCTGCACCTCGACCTCGCCCTCGGCCACGGCGCTGTCCATCGCCATCCCCATACGGGCGGATTCGAACATCTTGGGCTGCGCGTGGGAGTTTTCGGTCATGCGGATCAACGTGCCCAGCTTTACCCCTGCCGCCTCGGCCAACTGCCGCGCGCGTTCGGTGGCATCCGCAACGGCGGCTTTGCGTGCCTCGGCCAGCGCATCTTTCGGGTCTTGAAGACCAAAGTCCAAGCCGTTGAAATCATTCGCGCCCTCATCGATCACCGCATCCATCATCGCACCCAAGCGCTCCAGATCGCGCACTTTGACCGTTACGGAGTTGCCCGCCTGATAGCCGGTGATGCGCGGCGGCTGGCCGTTTTCATTCCCGCGGCGGTCATGCACCGGGCGCAGGTAGAAACGGCTGGTCTGACGGTCCTTCGCCGCGACGCCCTGCGCGTCGAGCTGGGTGAGGATCGCGCTTACGGCGGCATTCACCCCGTCCATCGCGGCCTTGGCGGTTTCGGCCTCTTCAGTCACGCCCAGAGTGATCGTCGCCATGTCAGGCGCGGCGGCGATGCTGCCTTGGCCGGTGACGATAATCCCCTCTTCCGGTCCCTGCTGGGCCGAGACCAATCCGGCCCCCGCCATCCACGCCAGCGCCACCCAATTCATCAGTCGCATGTTCGTTCCTTTCCGTGCATCAATGCGCCGCCATTTGCCCATCGCGGGCCGGTTCTGACAAGCAGCTGCGCGGTGGGCACCCTTCCCTTGGGCGAACTCCTGCTCTATCCTTTGCCATGACTGCGGCGCGTCTGTAAGTGCGCCCGACCCCATGCTAAAGTCGACCGCGATGAAGCCGAATTTTACCCTCTCCCTGTCGTTCGACGGCATTCGTTTGCTCCACCGCACATCGGGCGGATGGCAGCTTGTTGGTGAAGTGGCGCTCGACAGTGCCGATCTGGCGGCGGAACTGGCGGTCTTGCGCAAAACCGCCACGGCGTTGGAGCCCGGCGGGCTGCGCAGCCTGCTGTTGATCCCCGACGCGCAGATCAAATACCTCACCCTCGACACGCCGGATATGGACCCCGCCGCCCGCCGTGCCGCAGCGGCAGAGGCGCTGGAGGGGGCCACGCCCTATCCGGTTTCCGATCTGGTGTTCGACGTGCATGCCGATGGCGGGCAGAGCCATGTGGCCGCCGTGGCCCGCGAGACTTTGGACGAAGCCGAGGCCTTCGCGGTGGAGCATCGTTTCCACCCGGTCAGCTTCGCCGCCGCCCCGGCCAATGAGAGCTTCGATGGCGCGCCGCATTTCGGCATGACGAAAGCTGCGTCGGACCTGCTGGAACCCGGCGAAACTGTGGAACCTGAAACGGCCCCCATCGTGATTTCCGGCGTGATGAACGCGCCCGAAGGGCCGGTCGTGGACACGGATGAGACGACCCCCGTCGCCGAGCCTGAACTTGCCCCGACGCCGGAGGAGACCCCGCCGCCGGTAGAGGAAGACCTGCCAGATTTGGCATCGACCGAGGACGTTTCGGAAGCCTCCCCCGCGTTGGAGCCAACCCCCGAAGACACGCCACCGCCCTTGGACGAAGACCTGCCCGCCTTGGACGCTGCGACGGAAACGGAGGCGACGGGAGACCCGGCAGAGGCCGAACTGCCCCCCACTCCAGAGGAAACCCCACCGCCGTTTGCGGAGGACCTGCCCGCGTTGGAGACCGCCGCGCCAAGCGAGGAACCGGCAGAGACGGAGGCGGACGCGCCGCCCGCCCCCACGGGCAGCGTTGCGGCATCCGCAGCCCCCCTCGCGGCGGCGGCCAGCACGCAGACCGCGTCGCAGCCCGAGCCTTCGCGCAAGGTTGATTTCTCGGCACCGCCCTCGCGCAGTGCCCCTGCCGCCGGTTTTGCGAGCCGCCGTGGCGGGTCAGACAACGCGCCCAGCCTTGGCGGCGCGAGCCGGGAGGCACCCCCGCCCCCGCCTGCCGCCAAGGCGGAAGCGACGCCCGCGCCCGCCCCCAGCACAGCCTCCCTGCCCGTCGGCGCACCTTCGCCCGCTGCGGCCCCGCTTGCGCCGCAGATGCCCGTCGAACCGGCCACCGCCGCCGCCGCGACAGAGGCTGCAGCCCCCCAGCCCGACAGCAGCTCGCTGACGCCCGAGGCGACCACCTCCACCGGCACCTTCCTCAGCCGCCGCAAACCGAAAGCGTCGAAAGACCGCCGGACCGCCCCTGCCAGCCCCGCCGCGGCCACCCCGGCATCAGAGGCCGAGCGAATGACCGTTTTCGGCGCGCGCCGCCGGAACGAAGTCGGCGGCAAGCCGCGTTTCCTAGGCCTGATCCTGACGGCGGCGCTTTTGGTCTTCTTGGCCGGTGTCGCGGCTTGGGCCTCGATTTTCCTCGACGAGGGCAGCGCGCTTTCGCGGCTCTTTGGCGACCGCAGCCCGCGCAGCACAGCCGAAGCCTTGGCCCCTGCGGAAACCCCTGAAATCGAGAATGACATCGCCGTTCTGCCCCCCGAACCGGCAGCGCCTGACGCGATCGAAACCGCCGCCTTGGACGCCGGTCTGACTGATGAAGACGGTGCCGTGCTCGACGCGCTGCGCGACGCTGAGCCGCGCCCCCTGTCAGAGATGACCGAGGCCGAGATCGACGCCAAATATGCCACCACCGGCATCTGGGCCCGCGCCCCCGACGTGCCCCCGGCCCCGGCGGCGGCGATTGATATCGACGATCTCTACCTCACCAGCATCGACCCGATCAGCAGCACGACAGACGCCGTGGCCCTGCCGCCCGCCGATGGGTTCGGCACCGACATTGCCCCCGGCGCGGTCAGCTCTCCGGCGGCGGCGGGCACACGCTTTGCGCTGGACGCGCGCGGCTTGGTCAAGCCCACGACGCAGGGGGCGCTCAGCCCCGATGGCCATCTGGTCTACCTCGGACGCCCCGCCGTGCAGCCCCCCGCCACTCTGACCCGGCCAGACGCCGAACCGGCTGAGCCCGAGGTCGACAGCGCCTTGGCCGAGGCCCGGCCCCGTCTGCGCCCCGACGATTTGGCAGAGACGACCGAACGCGCCCAGCTTGGCGGGCTGACACGTTCCGAATTGGCCGATCTGCGCCCGCAACTGCGGCCCAAATCCGTTCAAGAAATCGCTCAGGAAGCGCTCGCCGCTGCCACGCCTGAGCCCGAGGTTGCCCCCATCGACACCAGCGGCGCGGTCGCCGCCGCCCTCGCCACGCCGCCCGCAATCCAGAACGCGACGAAACAGGCCACAACCCAGTCGCGCCGCCCCGATACCCGGCCCCGCAATTTCGACCGGATCGTGAAACGCGCCGCCCGCCGGGCTGCGCCTGCGCAGGTCGCGAGCGTGGCACCCAAGGCCGTGCAGCCCCGCTTTCCATCGAAAACCTCCGTGGCGAAACAGGCCACGGTGAAGAATGCGATCAACCTGCGCGACGTCAATCTGATCGGCGTTTATGGCAAACCCTCGAACCGCCGCGCTCTGGTTCGGCTCAGCAACGGGCGCTATCAAAAGGTTGAGGTCGGCGACCGGATCGACGGGGGCCGCGTCTCGGCCATTGGCGATAGCGAGTTGCGCTATGTGCGCCGGGGTCGGAATGTCGTGCTGAAGATGCCGAACTAGGTCTCACCACATAAAAAGAGACGCCGCAGCGCCCCTTTTTCCCTCCCCCGGATGTACTTCTGACTAGGTGGCCTCAAGCTCACCATTGTCGATCTGCTCTTGCTCGATCGATTCAAAGAGCGCTTTGAAGTTGCCCTCACCGAAACCGTCGTCACCCTTGCGTTCGATGAACTCAAAGAAGATCGGCCCGATCACGGTTTTCGAGAAAATCTGCAACAGGATGCGCGTCTCGCCCCCGTCGACCACGCCTTCGCCGTCGATCAGGATGCCGTGTTTCTGCATGCGGTCCAGCGGCTCTTCGTGGCCGGTCACCCGCTCTTTCGACATCTTGTAATAGGTCTCGGGCGGGCCGGGCATGAACTTCAGCCCATTGTCGGCAATCGCATCGGTGGCGTCATAGATGTTGCGCGCGCCGACGGCGATATGCTGGATGCCCTCGCCGTTGTACTTCTTGAGATAGGCCACGATCTGCCCGGTCTCGCCCCGGTCTTCGTTGATCGGGATGCGAATGCGCCCGCAGGGCGAGGTCAGCGCGCGGCTGGTAAGCCCCGTATATTTGCCCTCAATGTCAAAAAACCGGATTTCACGGAAGTTGAACAGGTCGCCGTAGAACTTGAACCAAACGTCCATATTGCCCTTGTGCACGTTGTGCGTCAGGTGGTCGAGGTAGTAGAACCCCACGCCCTCGGGCTTGGATGTGGCGATCCAGTCATATTCCCAGTTGTAGGGCGAGGTGTCGTAATACTGGTCGACGAAGTAGATCAGCGAGCCGCCGATGCCCATGATCGCGGGCACGTCGAGCACCTTGCCATCGCCCTTATATTCCTCGGCGCCATTGGCCACCGCGTGCTCCAGCGCCTTTTGCGCATCCACGACGCGCCAGCCCATCGAGGGGGCGCAGGGGCCGTGTTTTTCGACAAAACGCGCGGCAAAGCTCTCGGGGTCGTGGTTCAGAACGTAGGTGATGTCGCCCTGCTGCCAAAGCTCGATCTTCTTGGTCTTGTGATTGGCGACATGGGCATAGCCCATTTTGGTGAAGACATCGCGCAGCGCCTGCGGGTCGGGGCTGGCAAATTCGACAAACTCGAAACCATCGGTGCCGGCGGGGTTCTCTGCCGTGATCTGCGATTTCGGGGCGTCATGCGGGAAAGGGCCCATGTCAGTCTCCTCTGCTTTGGGATTTGCCCCAGTCTACGCCGCAACCGCCGCGCGAATTGCGCGTATCACAGCATTCATCTGGTCAATATCGCGGAAGCGACGCATAGTACCTCCAAACCATGCGGAGATTGCGCATCATGCTCGATGAGATCGACAGGCGGCTGCTAACCGCGCTGCAAAAGAACGCCCACCTCACGGCGCAGGAGTTGGGGCAAGAGCTGAACCTCTCCCCCAGCCAAGCCGGGCGCAGGCGTCAGCGGTTGGAGGCGGAGGGCTACATTCGCGGCTATCACGCGCGGCTTGATCCGGTGCGGATGGGGCTGAACGTGCAGGGCTTCGTGCAGGTCCATCTGGGCACCCACGGACCGGAACATTCGGCGAGCTTTGCCCGGCTCATGGCCACCCGTCCCGAGATTGTGAGCGCTTGGACGATGACGGGGGATGCGGACTACCTCCTGAGGGTCTATTGTGACGATCTGCCGAGCCTGAACAGGCTCATTCACGACGTTCTTCTGCCCCATCAAGCTGTTAGCCGGGTGCATAGCCAGATTGTCATGGACCAACTGAAACAGGACGGGCCGCTGCCCACCTGACCCTGAAAGAGGACCGCAATGGAAAGTTTCCTGTTCCAAGCCTCCGTCTATCTGGCTGCTGCGGTGATCGCCGTGCCGATTGCCGCGCGATTGGGGCTGGGGTCGGTGCTGGGCTATCTGGCGGCGGGCATTCTGATCGGGCCGGTGCTGGGCCTTGTCGGGTCCGAGACGAAAGACGTGCAGCATTTCGCGGAATTCGGCGTTGTGATGATGCTCTTCCTGATCGGGCTGGAGTTGGAGCCGCGCGCGCTGTGGGACATGCGCCACCGTCTGCTGGGCTTGGGGGGCTTGCAAGTGCTGCTGTCGACCGCGGCGCTCATGGCCATCGCCATGGCTTACGACCAGCCGTGGCGCGTGGCGCTAGCAATCGGGTTGACGCTGGCGCTGTCTTCGACGGCCATCGTGTTGCAAACCCTATCGGAAAAAGGGCTGATGCGAACCCAAGGCGGGCGCTCCGTCTTCTCTGTCCTGCTGACGCAGGATATCGCGGTGATCCCCATCCTCGCCTTCCTGCCGTTGCTCGCCACGGGCATTCCGGGCGGGCTTTTGCCCGATGGCTCAATCTCGCTCGACCCGCAGGCGGTGGAGAATGCCCATCACGGGGCCGAGGGCAGCCATGCCGGAGAGGTCGCCCATGCCGCGCAGACCTTTGTGCAAAGCCTGCCGGGCTGGGGCGTTACGCTGGTCACGATCGGAGCGGTCGCCGCGATCATCCTCGTGGGCATTTACCTGACCCGTCCGGTGTTCCGCTACATCCACCTCGCCAAGCTGCGCGAGATGTACACCGCATTGGCGCTGCTGATCGTGGTAGGGATTTCCTCGCTGATGACCGTGGTCGGCTTGTCGCCCGCGCTCGGCGCCTTTCTGGCGGGCGTGGTGCTGGCCAGCAGCGAGTTCCGCCATGAGTTGGAGACCGACCTCGAACCTTTCAAGGGGCTGCTCTTGGGGCTGTTTTTCATCACCGTGGGGGCGGGCATCAACTTTGTTTTGCTGTTCGAAAAACCGCTGATCCTGATCTGCATGGCGCTGTTGGTCATCATCGTCAAAGCGCTGATCCTGATGGTGCTGGGCCGCCTCTTCCGCCTCAAAGGCCGCGACGGTTGGCTTTTCACGCTAGCGCTGGCGCAGGCCGGGGAATTTGGCTTTGTGCTGGTCAGCTTTTCCCTTGCCACCGGCGTCATGCCCGACCCGATTGGCGAGACGCTTTTGCTGGTCGTGGCCCTAACCATGCTGATCACGCCGCTGCTTTTCATCCTGCACGACCTGATCAGCCGACGCCTTGACGACGGCGGCCCCGTCATCGCTGATGAGATCGACAGCAGCGGCCCGGTGATCATCGCGGGCGTCGGGCGCTTTGGTCAGATGGTGAACCGGATGGTCCAAGCCAGCGGTTTTCAAACCGTCGTGCTGGACCACAACCCCGAGACCATTGCTGTCATGCGGCGCTTTGGCTTCAAAGGGTTTCTAGGCGATCCCACGCGGCCCGACATCCTGCGCAAGGCGGGGCTGCAAGAGGCCAGCGTCTTGGTGGTGGCCCTCGATGATCCGAAATCCGCGGTCTCTCTCATCTCCTACGCGCGCAAAGAGAACCCGAACCTGCATATCGTCAGCCGCGCGCGCGACCGCGAGGAAGTGTACCGCCACTATCAAGCCGGGTCGAATGACATCGTGCGCGAGATGTTCGACAGCTCGCTTCGGGCCGGGCGCTATGTGTTGGAAAACATGGGGCTTTCAGACTTCGAGGCGAATGAGGCGCAAAAGCTTTTCTACGCCCATGACCGGGTCTCGGTCCGCGAATTGGCGGCGCTTTGGCGGCCCGATGTGCCGCCTTCGCAAAACGCCGCCTATGTGGCCCGGGCGAAGGAGTTGCAAAAGGATTTGGAGACCGCCTTTCTCAACCTTGGCGAAGACAAGGGCAAGGAAAGCGCCTGAACCGGGCAGCCCCTTTCGGGGGGCCACCAGCACCGCCCTATGCGTCGCTGACGCCCGCTTCGGCGAAGGTGGCCATGCCCGCGTGACAGGCGAGCGCGGTCTTGAGGATGCCAATCGCCAAGCCCGCGCCAGAGCCCTCCCCCAGACGCAGGTTCAACTCCAGCAGCGGCTCCTTGTCCAACGCGCCCAAGAGCCGCCGGTGACCGCTTTCCGCGCTGAGATGCCCCGCGACGCAGTGATCCAGCGCGCCGGGTGCCGTGCGCGCGAGGCTGAGCGCGGCGGCACAGCAGATGAAACCGTCGAGGATCACCGGGATGCGCAGGGCCCGCGCCCGCGCCAAAGCTCCGGCCATCGCGGCCAATTCCCGCCCCCCGAGACGGCGCAGCTGCTCTAACCCATCGCCCTTGTCCGCATGCAGGGCGACCCCCTCGGCCACGACCTCGGTCTTCAGCGACAAGCCCGCGTCATCCACCCCGGTGCCGCGCCCGGTCCAGAATTCCGCCTCGCCGCCTAGAAGCGCCGTGGCAAGTGCCGCCGCCGAGGTGGTGTTGGCGATGCCCATCTCACCCACGACAAGCAGATCGGCCTCGGGATTCACCGCCTCCCAGCCCGCCCGGAGCGCCTCGACGAATTCGTCTTCCGCCATTGCGGGCGCGACCGTGAAATCTTGGGTGGGCCTGTCCAAGGACAGCGGCACCACGTCGAGGCTCGCCCCATTGACCCGTGCGATCTGATTGATCGCCGCCCCGCCCTGTTCGAAGTTCGACACCATCTGCGCCGTCACCTCTGCCGGGAAGGCCGAGACGCCCCGCGCGGCGACCCCATGGTTGCCTGCAAACACGATGATCTGGGGCGCTGCGATCTCGGCGCGCGCCCCGCCGCGCCAGCCCCGATACCAGACCGCGAGCTCCTCCAACCGGCCAAGCGCGCCGGGGGGTTTGGTCAGCATGGCGTCATGGGCCCGCGCCTCTGCCATCGCCGCGTCGTCGCAGGCGGGCATCGCACGCAGCAGGCTGCGAAATTCGGTAAGACTGGCGAAAGACGTGTTCATATGCGGCCCTTTGCGGATTGATATTCAATCGTTTCTAGCCTTAGCCTGTCGGCGCTGAAAGTGCCGAAGGGGCGAAATAATGGCCATTCCCGACACCACCGCCCTGAGGCAGGCCTTCCGGCCCCACGACATCGCCGTGGCCTTTGCCCTGCTGACCCGCCTGCCCCTGCCGCATTTCCACTTCCCGACGGTGGCGCACCGCCCCCCGGCCCGCAGCGCATGGGCCTATCCCTTGGTCGGGATCGTGCTGGCGCTGATTGCCGGGGCCATCGGTGTGGCGCTGACGCGCATGGGCGCGACGCCGCCGCTGGTCGCCGCCTTCGTGCTGCTGACACTCGTGATGCTAAGCGGGGCGATGCATGAGGATGGCCTTGCCGATTGCGCCGATGGCTTCTGGGGCGGCTGGACCCGCGAAAAGCGCCTGAAAATCATGAAAGACAGCGTGATCGGCACCTATGGCGTCGTGGCGCTGGTGCTGTCGCTTTTGCTGCGTTGGTATCTCATCAGCGAATTGATTACGGATGAGGCGCTGATCTGGGCGCTGGTCGTCGCCTCCTGCGGATCGCGGGCGGCGATGGTCTGGGTGATGGACAGCCTGCCCACCGCCCGCCGCGATGGGCTGTCTGACCGCACGGGCCGCCCCGGGGAACTGGCGACGGCGGTGGCGGTGCTGATCGGCGTGGTCGTGATCGTGCTGGCGCCGCATTATTCCGCATGGCGCTTGGCCCTGTTGGCGCTGCTTGCCGCATTGGTGGTCCGCCAGATCGCCAAACGCAAGATCGGCGGGCAGACCGGCGATGTTTTGGGTGCGACCCAACAGGTGACCGAGATCGCCCTGCTGACCGGTTGCCAGATGATGGCCTACGGCTGGCAGGCCATTCCATAAAAAAACCGCGCCCCCGAAAGGGACGCGGCATTATCCTAAATCCTGCTACCTTTAGGCGGCCACACGGCTTTCCAGCACGTCGCCAACCTGTTTTGCGGCGGCGAGTTCATCGCCGCCCGACACAGCGGCCACTTCACGGGTCAGGCGCTCAAGCGCTGCTTCGTAAAGCTGACGCTCGGAATAGCTCTGCTCGCGCTGGTCGTCGGTGCGGTGCAGGTCGCGCACGACCTCGGCAATGGCGATAAGATCGCCGGAGTTGATCTTTTGCTCATACTCCTGCGCGCGGCGGGACCACATGGCGCGCTTGACCTTGGCCTTGCCCTTGAGCGTTTTCATCGCATGGTTGATCACATCGGGTGTCGACAGGGCGCGCATGCCGATTTCGGTCGCCTTATGGGTCGGCACCCGCAGGGTCATTTTGTCTTTTTCAAAGGAAATTACGAAGAGCTCCAGCGCGATGCCGGCAACTTCCTGCTCCTCAATCGAGACGATCTGCCCGACGCCATGCGCAGGGTAGACGACGAATTCATTGGGGCGGAAATCAAGCTTTTTCGATTTGGTCATATAGATCGCTCCTTGGCGCGCGGGGGAAGCCCCGCCATTAACTCAGACACCTGAACAGCACGTAAAACGCATGCGAAGCGCAGCCTGAGCGGTCTGCGTTCGGGTGCGTTTGAGTTAGAAATGTGAGGTCAACCTTGGCAGCAGGGTCGAAACATTTTCAGGCTCGTGTGTTACAGCTTGAAGACACTATAGCACAGAATCACGCCTTTCGGAAGCGCCCCCAAGCCAGCCTCGGCGGTTTCCCGGTCAATTCAGCGGGTTAACACTTAAAGTTGAGGTCACAGAGGCGCAACAAAGCGCGAATCGCCGTGCCTTAGCCGCCCTCGCCCGGTTTTTCGGAGAAGAGCTCCATCTTGCCCTCTTTGCCGTCCATCTCCTCTGCTTCGGGCAACGGGTCTTTCTTGGTGATGATGACGGGCCAAAGTTCGGAATACTTGCGGTTGAACTCCACCCATTTTTCCATGTCCGGTTCGGTGTCCGGGCGGATTGCATCGGCGGGGCACTCAGGCTCGCAAACGCCGCAATCGATGCATTCATCGGGGTGGATCACCAGCATGTTCTCGCCTTCATAGAAGCAGTCCACCGGGCAGACTTCGACACAGTCGGTGTATTTGCAAGCGATGCAGGCGTCATTCACGATATAGGTCATGCGGAAACTCTGGCTGGATATGTGAGGGACTAGCTAAACCGGGGCGCGGGATCATTCAAGGTGGCGCGCCTTAGAAAGATCAAGCTGCCTGCGGTCGCGCTTGGTCGGGCGGCCCTTTCCCTCAAAACCGGGATTTTCGGGCTGTCTGTCCTTTGATTTGGGCTGCGGCGGGGACAGATCGGTGTAGAGCGTCTGCGCTTCGGGGGCCGGGCCGCGGCGATGGCCGATCGCCTCGATGCGGATCACCCGCACATGGTCACCCTGCGGAAAAGTCAGCACATCGCCGGGGCCGACATTGCTGGCGCGTTTCTGCGTCGGCATGCCGTTGATCCGAACGGCGCCGCCCGCCACCTGCGCGGCAGCGAGCGAACGTGTTTTGAAAAAGCGGGCGTGCCACAGCCATTTGTCCAGCCGCAGTTTCGCGCCCGCCTCCACTTACTTGTCGTCCTTCAGCCCCATAAGTGCTGCGGCAAAGGGGTTGTCAGGGTCGATCTGCTTTTCCTTGCGCGGAGGACGGGCGGAGAAGTTCTGCGACTTGCCGCCCTTGTCCCCGCCGGGCTTGCGCCCTTTGCCTTTGGCAGGCTTGCCACGCGGCTTGCCTTGCCCTTGATTGCGGTCCCCGCCGCGACGGTTGCTACCGCCATTGCCGCGCGGGCTGCGGGCCCATGTGAAGATGTAATAGGTCTCCATCTCCGGCCCGGCGACATCGGCATCGGGCGCGGTGCCCTGCGGGATTTCTTCCGCTGGCACTTCGGGGATGTTGGTGTCGACCTCGGGGTCTTCCGATGCCACGTCCGCGATAGGTGCGATGCCGTCGTCGGGCATCTGCGCCACATCTGCGGGGCGGTCGTCGGGGTTGGTCTCATCTGAAGGAGTCTCGATGATACCGCCCGCAGGTTCCTCGGCAGCGACATCCATGATCGGCTTGTCCGCCGCATCGTCACCGGGAAGATCGCTGTCGAGTTTCTCGGGCACTACGGTATCGGCGGAAGAGGCCATCGCGTCGTGGCTGCCGTCTTTGGGCATCACCACATCAACGGGTTTCACCTTAGTCCGCTCATCCTTCTCGGCCTTATAGCCAAGGCCCTCCATCAGGTCGGCGAATTGCTCAAGCGTCATGCCGGTGATCGAAAGCATGTCAGGCTTGGCTTCAAACCCGCCACGGGAATCTTCGGCACGCAGCATATCGGCGAGACGTTCCAGCATGTCGATGCGAATCGCGCGTTTGCCTGCGTTGCGGTAGCCCGACATGGTGTCGGCCCCGGCGGGTGCTTCGGCCTCGACCGGGATGGTCACCAGACCGGGAGGGGGCGATTCAGGGAATTCGTTCAACCCTTTGGCCAGCGACCACAGCACCAGACGCAGACGTGTCGGCGCGGGTTTGAGCATCAGCGGCATGAAGATGGTGAACTGGCCGAACCGGATGCCATGTTTGCGCAGCGCACCGCGGGCGTCTTGATCCAGCGCCTTCACATCCTCGGCCACTTGGGCGCGGGGCAGAATGCCGAAATTCTCAACCAGTTGGAAAGCAAAGCCACGGGCCAGCCCGGTCAGCGTGTCATCCTTGCTCAGCCCCAGCAACGGCTCGAACAGGGCCGCGACCTTGCGGTCGATGAAGTGCTGGAGGCGGCGTTTCACCTTCTCGGCCACTTCAGGCCCGGCGATATCATCGACAAAGACTTCGACCTGCGGCTTCAGCGCGTCGCTGCCAGCGGTCAGTTTGCCCACCGCGGCGCTGCCCCACATGAGGCCGCCCTGTTCGGTGAAGTCAATCTCGGTGTCCGGGGCGTTGTAGAACCGGTCGGCGCGCAGATGGAACTGCGGAGCCAAGGCCTGCAATGCGGCGGTTTTCACCGTTTTGTCTTCAGCCGCACCCGCGCCCTTGTCCACCCGAAAGCGGAACCCGTCCAGCTTGCCTACAAATTCACCTTCAACGGTGACTTCACCGGTCTCGTTTACATCGGCCACCATGGCTTCCTTCTGTCCAAGCCGGCGCAGCAATACACTCGTGCGCCGATCTACAAATCTTTGAGTCAAACGCTCGTGCAGAGCGTCCGACAAGCGGTCTTCTACGACACGCGTCGTGTCGCGCCAATGGCTTTCGTCCTTTGTCCAGCCCTTGCGCTGCGCAACGTAGGTCCATGTGCGAATAAACGCGAGTCGTTTGGACAACGCATCAATGTCGCCATCGGTTCGATCAATTCGTTTGATTTGTCGTGCGAGCCAATCATCGGGGATATATCCGCGCTGGTGCAGATCGTTGAAAATGGTCTCCAAGAGCCCCGCATGTTCCGCATGACTGATGCCGCGGAAATCGGGAATCCGGCACACATCCCACAGGAGCCGCACCGAAGCGCCATCCGTGGCCCGGGCAAAAACCTCATCCACCTGCGC
The DNA here is from genome assembly GCF_043557225.1 of Sulfitobacter sp. 1A13496. Classification (NCBI taxonomy): domain Bacteria; kingdom Pseudomonadati; phylum Pseudomonadota; class Alphaproteobacteria; order Rhodobacterales; family Roseobacteraceae; genus Sulfitobacter; species Sulfitobacter sp. 1A13496. Next base: position 168,461 of record NZ_JBIFFP010000005.1, read on the forward strand.
CAGCGCCTTGAGCGCGCGCAGATCGTCGGATTCCCGCGCCCTGACCAGCCGCTCATCTTCGGGCGGCATTTCCAAGGTCTTGATCAGACGATCGATGCTGCCGAATTGCAAAGCGTGGTTGCGCCAGTTGATCTTGTTCTGCGGGGTAAAGTTGTGATCCATGATCGCGCGGGCAACGTGTTCGTCCAGCGCAGGCGCGTCCCCGGTGGTGCCAAAAGTCCCGGATTTGAACCCGCGCCCTGCCCGGCCAGCGATCTGTGCCAGTTCATTCGGGGCCAAGGGCCGCATCCGACGCCCGTCAAACTTACTGAGCGCCGAGAAGGCCACATGATCGACATCAAGGTTCAACCCCATGCCGATGGCATCGGTGGCAACCAGATAGTCGACCTCTCCGTTTTGATACATCGCCACCTGCGCATTGCGCGTGCGCGGAGAGAGTGCGCCCATCACCACCGCCGCACCGCCCTTCTGGCGGCGGATCAGCTCGGCGATGGCATATACATTCTCAACAGAAAAGCCGACGATTGCGCTGCGGGGTTTCATCCGGCTTATCTTTTTCTGACCTGCATAGATCAATTCGCTCATCCGGTCGCGGCGCATGAAATCGACGCCCGGAACCAGCGCCGCGATGGTGCCGCGCATGGTGTCGGCCCCCATGAACAGCGTCTCATGCAGGCCCCGCGCGCGCAGCAGGCGGTCGGTAAAGACATGGCCACGCTCGGGATCGGCGCAAAGCTGGATCTCGTCGATGGCCACGAAATCCGCGCCCATCTCCTGCGGCATCGCCTCGACAGTGCACACCCAATACTGCGTGCGCGGCGGCACGATCCGCTCTTCGCCCGTGACCAGCGCCACCACCGAGGGGCCGCGCGCCTTGACGATCCGGTCATAGACCTCACGCGCCAAAAGCCGCAGCGGCAGGCCGATCACCCCGGTCCGATGGGCCAGCATCCGTTCGATTGCATAGGTCGTCTTGCCGGTATTTGTCGGGCCGAGAACGGCCACGACGCGCTTGTTGCCTGCCACCTGTCTATCCTTGAATTAAAGCTCGCGCCCGATGCCGTCCCGGCGCAGCCCTTCAAGGGCCGCGCGGGCGTCTTCGTGATGCGGGTTGAGGGCGAGCGTCTTGCGGTAAAGTGCGGCCGCACGGCCCAGATCTCCGAACTCCTGGATCATCACGGCAAGGCCGAAGATCGCGTTGTAATTGTCGGGGTTCAGCGCCAGCGTCCGCTCCAGATCATCCAACGCAGGACCATAGAGGTCGGCCCCGTAATAGGCCTGCGCCCGCGCATGAAACCCTTCGGCGAAACCGGGGGCGTGATCGGTCAGCGCGGTCAAATGCTCGATCGCCAAACGTGCATCGCCATCCGCCATCGCCTCCCGTCCCCGTGTCAGCAGCAAATCCATCGCAGCCGAACCGGAGCGCTGCCAATGCGCCTCGATCTCATGGGCGATTCTGGGGGCCTCCTCCGCTGGGGCCTCGCGCAGCTTTTGCATCAGCTCGGGCGGGGCCTTCTCGGCCACGGCCATGCCCGCAAGCAACACAAAGCTACCAACTGCCGCAACGGTATGTTTGAGGTTGACGGGTATGATGCGCATAACAAAACTGAATGTAACAGGCTGCCGCCGCAATTCCAGACGTAGCGGGGCCAAATGCCAAAAAAGGGCGAGCGATGAGCGATATTGTGAACGAAGCGGTAGTGGTGCTGAACGAAAAGCTGGCCGGCAGCGATTTTGACGGCACGGCCAAGTTCGACATCGAAGGTGAAGGCACCGTGATGATGGACGAAAACGGCGCGCGCGCGGCGGACGAAGAGGCCGACGTGACGCTGAGCGCGGATGCCGAAACCTTCCAGTCCATCCTCGAAGGCGACACCAACCCCACATCCGCATTCATGACCGGCAAGCTCAAGATCGACGGCGACATGGGCATGGCGATGAAGCTCGCCGCTGTTCTCGGTTGATGCACCTGGACCCGGCCCCGCTTTACACCGATATCGCCCCCGGCCCCGATGGGGGCCAAGCCCATTGGGCCGAGACATCGGATGGCAAGCGGATCAGGCTGGGTCATTGGCCCTGCGCAGGCGCGCGGGGCACGGTGCTGCTCTTTCCCGGGCGGACCGAATATACCGAAAAATACGGGCTTTGCGCCGCCGATTTCGCGCAGCGCGGCCTTGCCACCATGGCGATTGACTGGCGCGGTCAGGGACTGTCGGACCGGCTTTTACCGGACGCGCGCGTCGGCCATGTGGATGTTTTCAGCGACTATCAGAAAGACGTCGCCGCCATGCTGCGCGCCGCGCGCAGCCTGAACCTGCCGCGCCCCTATTTCCTGCTGGCCCACTCCATGGGCGGCTGCATCGGCCTGCGTGCCGTGATGGAAGGCCTGCCGGTGCAGGCCGTCGCTTTCACCGGCCCGATGTGGGGCATCTATGTTGTCCCGCATCTGCGCGCGCTGGCGTGGTCCTTGGCGCAGTTCATGCCCCGGGTCGGACAGGGCCACCGCCTGCCCCCGGGCACCAAGATCGAAGCCTATCCCGCCATCGCCCCTTTCGAGGACAACCTGCTGACCACCGATCCGCAGATGTACGACATGATGCGCGATCAACTGGCCGCCCATCCGGAGCTGAGCCTCGGCGGCCCGAGCTTCGTCTGGCTGCGCGAGGCACTGGCCGAGACCAAACACCTCGCCGGACGCTCGGCGCCCAACATTCCCTGCATCACCTACCTTGGCAGCAACGAGCGTATCGTCGCCACCGACCGCGTCCACAAGCGCATGGCGCAGTGGAAAGGCGGGCGGCTGGAGATCGTGCCGGGCGGTGAGCATGAGGTGCTGTTGGAGAGGCCAGAGTTGCGCAAGCCGATCTTCGACGGGCTGGAAAAGCTCTATCTGGGCAATATTACCGGTTAACCCCGCGCCCGCGTCATTTTCCTGTGCAATCCGCCCGCGCCGCCTAGATTGCTTGTGATGACACGCGAACCCGTCCTCAGCTTCACCGAAAACGGCATCTACTGCGCTACCGGTGACTTCTACATCGACCCCTGGCGCCCCGTCGCCCGGGCGCTGATCACCCATGGCCACGCCGACCACGCCCGCGACGGGATGGGCAGCTATCTGGCCACCCATGCCGCGCTCCCCGTAATGCGCCACCGGTTGGGCGAGATCGCCATCGAGGGCATCGCCTATGGCGAGACGCGCCAGATCGGCGGGGCCACGGTCTCTTTCCACCCCGCGGGCCATGTCCCCGGCAGCGCGCAGATCCGGGTTGAGGTCGGTGGCGAGGTCTGGGTCGCCTCGGGTGACTACAAGGTGATCGACGATGGCATGTCCGAAGCTTTCGAGCCGGTCCGCTGCCACCATTTCATTACTGAGAGCACCTTCGGCCTGCCGGTCTTCCGTTGGGCGCCCCAGGCCGAGGTGGCAGCGCAGATCAACGACTGGTGGGCGGGTTGCAAGGCGGCGGGAAAGACTGCCTTCCTCGGCGCCTATTCACTGGGCAAGGCTCAGAGGCTTCTGTCGATGCTCGACCCCGAGCTCGGGCCGATCCTGACCCATACGGCGGTGGAGAACACCAACGAGGTGCTGCGCGGCCAAGGCATCGCGCTGCCCGAGACCACGCTGGTCACGCACGAACTTAACCCCAAGGAGCATCCCGGCGCGCTGGTGCTGGCCCCGCCTTCCGCGCTTGGCAGCCAATGGGCGCGGCGGTTCGGCGCGCAGGAGAGCGCCTTTGCCTCTGGCTGGATGGCGCTGCGCGGGGTGCGCAGGCGGCGCGCGGGGGATCGAGGCTTTGTCATCTCGGACCATGCGGATTGGCATGGGCTGCTTTGGGCGATCCGCGAAACAGGCGCAGAAAATATATATGTCACGCATGGTTACACGGATATCTTCACGCGATACCTGAACGATCAGGGCTGGAACGCCGAAGTCGTGCCCACCCAGTTCGAAGGTGACGGGGGCGACAGCGAATGAAGGATTTTGCCGCGCTTTTCAACGCCGTCGACCAGACCACCAAGACCACGGTCAAAGTGGCCGCCCTGGCCGAGTATTTCACCACGGCCGCCGAGGATGACCGCCTCTGGACCGTGGCGCTCTTCTCGGGCCGCCGCCCGAAACGCGCCGTGACCACGACCCGCCTGCGCGAATGGGCTTCTGAGGCATCCGGCGTGCCGCTGTGGCTCTCTGAGGACAGCTACGCCATCGTCGGCGATCTGGCCGAGACCATCGCGCTGGTCCTGCCACCGGTGGAAAGCGAGGACACCGGCACACTCACCTCATGGATCAACGCCCTGCGCGGGCTGAAAGACGTCGACGATGCGGCACGCAAGGAATTTGTCCTTTCCGCTTGGCGACAACTCGGCGGCACCGAGCGGTTTTTGTTCAACAAGCTCATCACCGGCGGCTTTCGCATCGGCATCAGCCAGAAGCTGATGACCCGGGCGCTCTCGCGCGCCACCGGGCGGCCCGAGGCGGAGATGGCGCACCGCCTGATGGGCAACTGGCACCCCGACGACGTGACATGGCACAGCCTGATCGAGGCGGAGGACGCCAGCGCCGACGCCTCGCGCCCCTACCCCTTCTACCTCGCCTACGCGCTTGAGGACGGGCCGGAGGGCTTAGGCGATCCCGAAGACTGGCGCGCGGAATGGAAATGGGACGGCATCCGCGGCCAGCTCATCCTGCGCGATGGCGACTATTTCGTCTGGTCGCGCGGCGAGGAGTTGATGACCGACCGTTTCCCCGAACTGGCCCGCGCCGCCGATCACCTGCCGCCGGGCACGGTGCTCGATGGCGAATTGCTGGTTTGGCAGCCCGGCGCGGAATTCCCCTCCTCCTTCAATGCCTTGCAAGCCCGCATCGGACGCAAGACGGTGCCGAAGAAGCTGCTTAAGGAGGCTCCTGTCGTCCTGCATGCCTACGACCTGCTGGAATGGCGGGGCGAAGACATCCGTCACCGCCCCTTTGCCGAGCGCCGTGCGCTGCTGGAAGAAGCCGCCGCCGATTTGCCCGAAGACGCACCCGTGCGTCTCTCTCCCCAACACCAATTCACCGACTGGGATCAACTCGCCAGCCTGCGCGAAACGGCGCGCGAGGCGCAGGCCGAGGGGCTGATGCTGAAACGCGCGGACAGCCCCTATCTTTCGGGCCGCAAGAAGGGCGACTGGTGGAAATGGAAGCTCGACCCGCTGACCATCGACGCGGTGATGATCTACGCGCAATCGGGCTCGGGCCGCCGCGCGAACCTCTTTACCGATTTCACCTTCGCGGTCTGGAACGGCAACGATCTGGTGCCCTTCACCAAGGCCTACTCCGGCCTCACCGACGCCGAGTTCCGCCAGATCACCGCATGGGTGCGCAAAAACACGCAGCAACGTTTCGGCCCCGTGCGCCAAGTCACCCCGCACCATGTTTTCGAAATCGCCTTCGAGGGCATCCAGCCCAGCCCGCGCCACAAATCCGGCGTCGCCCTGCGCTTTCCCCGGATGCTGCGCTGGCGCAAGGACAAGCCGCTGCAAGAGGCCAACACCCTCGACGATCTGAAAGAAATGCTGCGCATCTACGGATAGGTTGTTCCGGCCCGCCCGGAGGCATAGATGTGACGAAACGCAAATGAGGTACACCGATGTTTCAGCTTCCCTTCTCGCTTCACGATGCCAACACCAGCGCCGGGGGCAAAGACCTTGGCGATCTGCCGGAATGGGATCTGAGCGATCTCTACACCAGTGAGGACGCGCCCGAATTGAAACGCGACCTCGACTGGCTGGAGGAAGCCTGCGCTAGCTTCGCCGCCGATTACGAAGGCAATCTGGCCACGCTGGATGCCAAGGGTCTGCTCGACTGCGTGCTGCGCAACGAGAAAATCAATCAGGTCGCCGGGCGCATCATGTCCTTCGCCGGTCTGCGCTACTACCAGCAGACCACCGACGCGGGCCGGGCCAAGTTCATGTCCGACATGCAGGAGAAAATCACCGATTACACCACGCCGCTGGTGTTCTTCACGCTGGAGCTCAACAAGCTGCCCGACGATCACCTCGCCAAACTGCTGGATGAGAACCCCGATCTTGCGCGCTACAAGCCCGTCTTCGACCGCATCCGCGCGATGAAGCCCTACCAGCTGTCGGACGAGATGGAAAAGTTCCTGCACGACCTCGGCGTCGTCGGCGACGCATGGGAGCGCATGTTCGACGAGACCATCGCCGGGCTGGAGTTCGAGGTCGATGGCGAGACGTTGAACATCGAAGGCACGCTGAACCTGCTAACCGACCCCGACCGCGCCAAGCGCGAGGCGGGTGCGCGGGAGTTGGCCAATGTGCTGGGCCGCAACATCCGCACCTTCGCCCGCGTGCACAACACACAGGTGAAAGAGAAAGAAGTGATCGACCGCTGGCGCGGCATGGAGACGCCGCAGACAGGCCGTCACCTCAGCAACCACGTCGAGCCCGAGGTCGTCGAGGCCCTGCGCAACGCGGTGGTCGAAGCCTATCCGAAGCTGAGCCACCGGTATTACGAGCTCAAGCGCAAGTGGCTGGGCCTTGACGTCATGCAGGTCTGGGACCGCAACGCGCCGCTGCCGATGGAAGACCCCAAGGTCGTCGACTGGGCGCAGGCCGAAGCGACCGTGATGGAGGCCTACAACGCCTTCGATCCGCGCATGGGCGAACTGGCCAAGCCCTTCTTCACCAAGGGCTGGATCGACGCAGGCGTGAAACCCGGCAAAGCGCCCGGGGCCTTCGCGCATCCCACGGTGACGGACGTGCACCCTTACGTCATGCTGAACTACCTCGGCAAACCGCGCGACGTGATGACGCTGGCGCATGAGCTGGGCCACGGTGTGCACCAGGTGCTGGCCGCCGATCAGGGCGAAATGCTCTCCTCCACCCCGCTGACATTGGCCGAGACCGCCTCAGTATTCGGCGAGATGCTGACGTTCCGCAAGATGCTCGACAAGGCCCAGACCCAGGCCGAGCGCAAGGTGCTGCTGGCGGGCAAGGTCGAGGACATGATCAACACGGTCGTGCGCCAGATCGCCTTTTATGACTTCGAGTGCAAATTGCACGAGGCGCGCCGCGGCGGGGAGTTGACGCCCGACGACATCAACGCGCTATGGATGAGCGTTCAGGCCGAGAGCCTCGGGCCGGCGTTCGAGTACATGGAAGGCTACGAGACCTTCTGGGCCTATATCCCGCATTTCGTGCATTCGCCCTTCTACGTCTATGCCTATGCCTTTGGCGACGGCCTCGTGAACGCGCTCTACGCCGTCTACGCGGAAGGTGAAGAGGGCTTTGAAGAGAAGTATTTCGACATGCTGAAAGCGGGCGGATCGAAGCACCACAAAGAACTGCTCGCCCCCTTTAGCCTTGATGCCAGCGACCCGGCATTCTGGGACAAGGGCCTGTCGATGATCTCTGACATGATCGACGAATTGGAAGCGATGGAGGACTGATGTCCCGCGCCGAGCGCATGAAAGAAAGGTTCGCACCCTTCTTCGTCTGGATTCAGCGGCGGGTGCCGCCCGGATTTAGATTTGCGCTCGGCCTGCTGCTCATATGCGGCGGCATCCTCGGGTTCTTGCCGATCCTCGGATTCTGGATACTGCCGCTTGGCCTCATGGTGGCGGCGATGGATGTGCGGCTATTTCGGCGCTGGCGCTCCCTTCGCCGCAGACGGCGGGCAGAACGGCCTTGAGGTCACTTCAACTGGCTGTCTTTCGAGCCTCGCCGATTAATTCCGCCGCGCATCTGCGCCTGCCCGTCTCGTTCCCGCACGCAGTCGATACAAAGCTTTACCCCCGGCAGCGCCATGCGCCGCGCCTCTGGAATCGGCTCTTCGCATTCCGCGCAATGGGTGCCGCTCTCGCCCACTGGCGCGCGGCGCGCTTTTAGCCGCGCCAATTCGTCGGAAATGGAGGCTTCGATCTGCTCGCTCACCGCGCCATCGCGTGTCCATCCACCTGCCATGTTGCGTCCTCCTCATGCGGTTCACTTCATAGATATGGGGCGCAGCGGCAGCTTGTCACGGCTTCACCCGGGATATGGCCCCCGCCCCAAGGGTCATTTGATGGGGTCGCGCAAATAAAAGAACACCCCCAAAAGGGGGTGCAGTTGCTAGGCATTGGGCTGTGAGTCAAGCAGCACGCAGGGTCGTATCTCCTCCATTCAAGCAGTTTAGCAGGGTGGACAGGGTGACGGCGCTTTGAATAAGCCGTCGGCGAAGCTCTTGTCGCTGGCCGGCAGGGCGCAGCGGAACGATGGTGCGCAGGTAGACCCTTTGCGGCATGGCGGCGGGATGGCAGGTATAGGTCACTTCAACCATCGCCTCGACCCGGCCAAAGTCGCGGGCATACTGTACACTGTGAAATCGGGCGTCGCAGATGGTAAGTGTGACGGGGCATTCATCGGACGGGTGACCAACGGTGACGGGATCATAGCTGCGTTTGCGGCGGAGAATATCACCTGCATTGAGGGACGTGATGGGGCCGAGTGTTTCTGGCGCGGTGGAGCGGCTTGGCATATCTGATCCTCTTCCTAATCGTCTGGTTGCTTATCTTCCCTTTCTATGGGCCTTTGCGTTCTCTGAGGTGCCGCTTTTACCCAACCTGTATACATGTTGTCGGGCTCAATTGTGGCAGAAATGGGGCAAGAACTTGCCGACAATGGTGCAAACGTATAATTCGCCAAACTTTTTTCACATTTCCTATGCGAAAGGGAGGTCTACCTCTCCTTTTCGACCTCTAGCAGCCAGTTCTCCTGAAGCTGGTTTTCGATCGCTTCGGGGAAATGACTGCGCACCAAGGCGATGGCTTCCGCGGCGGGCATTCCGGCCCCGATCAGCAACCACGCCGCGATCAGCCCACTGCGCCCCGCGCCGTATTGGCAGGAAAGGGCAACCGTCTCTCCCGCCTCTAGCGCCGCCTCGAAACGCACCCGGTGTGCAGGCCATTCGGTTACGAATCTGTTGCAGGGGACGCTGAAATCTTCGATCGGCGCGAAGGAGAGCCTTAAACCAAGAGACTGTGAAGTCTTTGAAATCAGAGGAAAAGTTCTGTCAGGAAGCTCGGCCTCCTCGGTAAGAACAAGCAACTCCCGCGCCCCAGCCGCGCGCAGGCCTTCCAAGGTTTCCCGCATCTGTTGAGGATCGAGGTAAGCGCTGCCATCCACATGGGTCAACAGCCCCGGAAAGCCCGTCATCGCCAGATACCCGCCGCGGGGCGTGGGGATAACGGCGCGTATCGAGGTCGCTTCAGGATCGAAAACAGGCACATCACGAGACATAAAAACACCCATAGAATTTGAGTAACGGCAGGAGCACCTGTATACATGTTAAATAGGTAAAATCGTACAGACGAAGGATGCCGGGCAATGTCTACCCAAGTCAAATCCAGCGCCGCGATTGCAGAAGCGCTTCGGACGGACATCTGCCTGAACCGGAACATCGCCGACGGCATGCTGCATGAGGTGGCCCTCGCCCAGCGTTTCGGTGTGTCCCGCACGCCCATCCGGCAAGCGTTGCAACGTTTGGCCTATGAACGCATGATCGCCGTGAAATCCGGCGTGGGGTCTGTTGTGACCCCTTTGGACGCGCCCATGCGCGCGGATGACATTCGCGCGGCTGTGGTGATTATCGAAGCTGCCGCCAAATGTGCACCGCCCTCCCCCGCCCCAACGGCGCACTTCATGTCACTCGCCGGGATTATGGGCATGATGGACCTCGCCCCGCTGAACAATGCCGAGGCCTTCTTCGACATCCGCGCCCGGCTTTTGAACGCCCTATCGGAGATGATCGAGAACCCGATCCTCAGCGACGCCTTTCGCGCGGCCTATTGGCGGCTGATCAGATGGTCCCTGCGAGATTTCGACACCGCGCCGGAACCTCAGATCGTGCATCTGCGGGCGGTGCTGCAAGCCGCTGCCCGGGCGATGCAGTCGGGCACGATCGCCGCCTGTTTCGAAGAACTCGCAAGGCTCGAAAGCCAGCTTGTCGAACCCCGAATTTAATAAAAAAAAGCCCCGCTCCAAAGAAGCGGGGCCCTCTGCATCATCGGGATCAGCCGTTAGCTGGCCGCCAACATGCCCTTTTCCTTCGCCAAGTCGCGCATCCGCTTTTGCAGCTTCTCGAAGGCGCGCACTTCGATCTGGCGAATCCGCTCGCGGCTGACATCGTATTGCGCCGAGAGATCTTCGAGCGTGACCGTCTCATCCGACAGGCGACGCTGGGTCAGAATGTCCTTCTCGCGCTCGTTCAGCACGTCCAAAGCCTCTGCCAGCATCTCACGCCGGGTCTCCAGCTCGTCACGCTCGGCATAGTCGCCGGCTTGGTCGGCGTCTTCATCCTCCAACCAATCTTGCCACTGCATCGTGCCTTCGCCTTCGGACCCGACAGTCGCGTTGAGCGAGGCATCCCCGCCCGACATCCGCCGGTTCATGGAGACGACCTCATCCTCGGTCACGCCAAGCTGGGTCGCGATCTCCTTCACGTTTTCAGGGCGCAAATCGCCCTCTTCCAGCGCGCCGATCTTGTTCTTGGCCTTACGCAGGTTGAAGAACAGCTTTTTCTGACCTGAGGTCGTGCCGAGCTTAACCAGCGACCACGACCGCAGGATATATTCCTGAATCGAGGCGCGAATCCACCACATCGCATAGGTGGCAAGGCGGAAGCCCTTCTCAGGATCGAAACGTTTCACCGCCTGCATCAGGCCGACGTTCGCTTCCGAGATCACCTCGGACTGCGGCAGCCCATAGCCCCGGTACCCCATCGCGATCTTCGCCGCGAGGCGCAGGTGAGAGGTGACCATCTTATGCGCGGCTTCGGTGTCTTGTTCTTCGACCCAGCGTTTGGCCAACATGTATTCTTCCTCAGGCTCCAGCAGCGGGAACTTGCGGATCTCTTGCATATAGCGGTTCAGCCCGCCTTCGGGCGTTGGTGCGGGCAGATTTGCATAATTTGCCATGTCTTGTCCCTTTCCCCAGTTTAATTGGGGCCTATGTTATTTCGCTTAACATGCAATATGGGCGGCCCCCTTCGTGCTTTCAAGACAGAAGCATTCACGCTTTTGTTCATGACTGCACAGTTTCTGTGAACAAAACGTAACCGATCCTTAGGCGGTTCCGCCGGGTGGCGGGGTCACGCCGATGGGGCGGTGGGGCCGTCGCGCAGCAGGTCCAGCAGGGCGGCCATATCGGGCGGCAGGGGTGCTTCGAAACGCAGGTTTTCACCGGTTACTGGATGTTCGAACCCCAGAACGGCGGCGTGCAGTGCTTGCCGAGGGAAGGCGCGGATTGCTTCGGCGGTGGCCTCAGGCAAGGCCGTCTTGGCCAGCTTGCGCCGCCCGCCATAGGTCGCATCCCCCACCAAACCATGGCCCGCGTGGGACATATGCACGCGGATTTGGTGCGTGCGCCCCGTCTCAAGCCAGCATTCCAGCAGCGCCAGTACGGGCGGGGTGCCAAAACGCTCAACCGTGCGGGCGCGGGTCACCGCGTGCCGCCCGCCCTGAAACAGCACCGCCTGCCGCTGGCGGTCAGTCTTGTGCCGCGCCAGTTGGGTGGTCATCCGCAGGATATTCCCCGCCTCGAAAGACGCGCCTTTGACGCCCCGCAGGCGCGGGTCATTGGCATCCGGCACGCCGTAAACGAGGGTCTGGTAATAACGCTCGACGGTATGTTTCTCGAACTGCGCCGCCAGCCCGTGATGCGCCGCATCAGACTTCGCGACGACGAGCAGGCCGGTGGTATCCTTATCAATCCGGTGCACGATGCCGGGCCGTTTCATTCCGCCCACGCCAGAGAGATCATCGCCGCAATGCGCCAGCAATGCGTTGACCAGGGTGCCGGAGGGCGAGCCCGGCGCGGGGTGCACCACCATGCCCGCGGGTTTGTCGATCACGATCAGGTCGTCATCCTCAAAGACCACCGAAAGGGGGATGTCTTCGGGCAAGATGTGGCTTTCCGCCGCCTCTTCGACCGTGATCTGCACCGCCTGCCCTTCGGCCACTTTGGCGCGGGGGTCTTCGACCACCACACCGTCCAGCGTGACGGCGCCCTCGGTGATCAAACGGCCCAAACGGGTGCGCGACAGGTTCGCTTCCTCTGGCACATCGCGGGCCAGCGCCTTATCAAGACGGGCGGGCGGGCTATCGTTCAGAATGAAATCAATGCGGCGGTGAGACATGGACACGGACAACCCTGATGAACCGGCAAACCTGCGGTTTCTGCGGCGGATGGTGACGGTCATGACCGTCGTGATGATTGGCGGGGTTCTAGTGCTGATCTTCGTGCTTGTCACCCGCCTGAGCGATCAGGGCCCGACCATGCCGCGCAGCATCACCCTGCCCGATGGCAGCAGCGCCCAAGCGTTCACGCAAGGCCGCGGCTGGTATGCGGTGGTGACGGATGCGGATGAGATCCTGATCTTTGACCAGCTGACCGGCGCATTGCGCCAGACGGTCGCGATCGAGTGATCAGCCGCGGATCGTCTTGGCAAAGGTCGAATAGATCGGCTCGTTCGCGCAGATGATCTCACCATGTTGCAAGATGTTGCGCTCAGGCCGGATCGGCTCGACAAGGCCACCGGCCTCTTTGACGATCAACATGCCCGCGGCCACATCCCACGGCTTCAGACGACGTTCCCAGAAGCCATCGTAACGGCCCGAGGCGACATAGGCGAGATCGAGCGATGCCGCGCCCCAGCGGCGCACACCGGCGCAGACGGGCAGCAAGCGGCCCAAATCCTTGAGCGTTTCAGGCAGATCGGCACGCCCCCCGAAAGGCAGACCCGTGGCAAAGATCGACTCGATCATGCGGTGACGGCCAGAAACCCGCAGGCGGCCTTCGTTCATCCAAGCGCCGGTGCCCTTCTCGGCAAAGAACATCTCGTCCTTGGCGGGGTCAAAGACCACACCGGCGACGATCTCGCCCTTATGCTCCAACGCGATGGAGATCGCCCAATGCGGCAAACCGTGCAGAAAGTTGGTTGTGCCATCCAGCGGGTCGACGATCCAGCGACGGGTCGGGTCTTGGCCCTCTTCCTCGCCCCCCTCTTCGGCCAGCCAGCCATAGGTCGGGCGCGCGCCCATCAGGTCGTCTTTGATGATCTTCTCGGCGCCGATGTCGGCCTTGGTCACGAAATCGCCCGCGCCCTTAACCGAGACCTGAAGGTTCTCGACCTCGCGGAAATCCTTGACCAATGCACGCCCCGCTTTGCGTGCCGCCTTGATCATGATGTTGAGATTCGCACTGCCGATCATTGTTCGCGCCCTTTGATGGATAAGGCGGGACGTATAGGGCGCAAGAGCGCAATTGCCAAGGGGGCAGAAACCTGCACCGCTTATTGATTCTTGCGCACCTCACGGGTTGCATTCGGGGCGCGAGGTAACACCTTGGACGCTGTAGCAATCAGCACGAAGGAAACCCCATGTCCGACCAGATGCAGAGAATCGTCCTCGCCAGCCGCCCCGATGGCGCGCCGACGCCCGACAACTTCCGCCTTGAAAGCGCAGATATCCCCCAGCCGGGCGACGGCGAAATTCTGGTCGAAGTGCATTACATGTCGCTCGACCCCTATATGCGGGGCCGGATGGACGACGCGAAATCCTATGCCGAACCTGTGCCCATCGGCGGACTGATGGAAGGTGGCAGTGTGGGCAAAGTGATCGCCTCTAATGACCCCAGCTTTGCCGAAGGCGACTTTGCCTTTGGCGCCTTCGGCTGGGCCACGCATGGCGTCGCCCCGGCGAAACAATGTCAGAAGGTCGATGCCGAAGGCGTGCCGATCACCGCCTCCCTCGGCGTGCTGGGCATGCCCGGCCTGACCGGCTGGTACGGTTTGAACGACATCGGCCAACCGAAAGAGGGCGAGACCCTCGTCGTGGCCGCAGCCACCGGCCCCGTCGGCTCGATCGTGGGGCAATTGGCCAAGGCCAAAGGGCTGCGCACTGTGGGCATCGCAGGCGGCGCCGAGAAATGCGAGATCGCCACCCGCGATTTCGGCTTTGACGTCTGCCTTGATCACCGCGCCTATGACGATGCCAAATCCCTGCGCACCGCCCTGAAAGAGGCCGCACCGGATGGCATTGATATCTATTACGAAAACGTCGGCGGCAAAGTACTGGATGCGGTGCTGCCATTGATGAACCCGCATGGCCGCATCCCGCTATGCGGCATGATCGCTTGGTATAACGCAGGTGGGCTGGGTGCCGATGCCGAAGGCGCTGGCCTCACCGCGCCGCGGCTGTGGCGCACGATTTTGGTGAACTTCCTCACCGTGCGCGGCTTCATCATCTCAAACCACTGGGACCAGATGCCGAAGTTCCAGCGCGAAGTGGCGCCAATGGTCGCCGATGGCCGCGTGAAGGTGAAAGAGGACATCACCGAAGGGCTGGAGAATGCACCGCAGGCCTTCATCGACATGCTGAACGGCGGGAACACCGGCAAGGCTATCGTTAAGGTGAAGTAAGCTTTGGAATGCGTCGTTCCGCCTTGTGGAACGGCGCGTTCACCCACCCGCCCGGAGCCAAGCCGCAGAGGCCGGGCCATCGCCTGCCCGTCCCCGGGTAGGCGATTTAGAAAGGCTTGGCACGACTTCGCGACCGTGCGTCATGGCTAAACCATAAAGCGGCATGAACCACGGTCAGATCGCCCACCCACGGGCAGGCGCTGGCCCTCGGCACCCCGCTCAGGCCCGCTGCAACTTCCGCGCCTCCTGCCCGGCCAGCTTTAGCAACTCATCCATGAACGGCTTGCCCAGATCATCCCGCCGCACCGCTGCATAAAGCCGCCGTGTGATCCCCTCGGCCGTCAAAGGCCGCGTGACGTAATCGGAGGAATATTTCACCTCCCGCACCACCCAATCCGGCAGGACCGAGACCCCGCGGTTGGATGCCACCAGCAACAGGATCACCGCCGTCAGCTCTACCTGCCGGATCGTCGCAGGCTCGACCTTGGCGGGGATCAACAACTGGCTGAACACGTCCAGCCGGGTCCGTTCCACCGGATAGGTAATCAATGTCTCCCCGCGAAAATCAGCCGCCTCGACAAAGGACTTTTCCGCCAAAGGGTGGTTCTGCGAGGCCACAAAAACCGGATTGTAATCAAAAAGTTCGACAAATTCGACGCCCGGCAATTCCTCAGGGTCCGAGGAGACCACCAAATCAACCTCTTCCCGCAAAAGCGCGGGCAGCGCGTCAAAAGCGAGACCGGGGCGGATATCGACATCCACATCCGGCCAATGGCGGCGGAACTGCTCCAACACAGGGAAGAGCCACTCAAAACAGGCGTGACATTCGATCGCGATATGCATCCGCCCCGTGCTGCCCGCCCGCAGGCCCGAAAACTCGTCCTGCAAGGCTTCGACCTGCGGCAAGACCTGCTGCGCAAGCTTCAACAGCCGCTGCCCGGCGGGCGACAACTTCAACGGTTTCGAACGCCGCACAAAGAGTTCGACCCCCGCCTGATCCTCCAACCCCTTCACCTGATGACTTAACGCCGATTGCGTGATATTCATCTGATCCGCCGCGCGGGCCAAGCCGCCCGCCTCGTGGATGGCCTGGATTGTGCGCAGGTGACGGAACTCAATGTGCATTTGAGGCATTACTCATGTTCAAGATGAATGTTATGAGTTTGTCTCACAAGCTTAGATGTGAGACAAGACGTGAAACCGCCAAAAGGATCTCTCAATGACCACGCCTGCCGTTTCCTTCGAAGTCTTCCCGCCCCGCACCGTCGGCGCGGCGTTCAAACTGTGGGATGCGGCGCAGGCATTGGCCCCGCTGGCACCGCGTTTCTTTTCCGTCACCTATGGCGCGGGCGGTACCACCCGCGATCTGACGCATGATTCGGCCCATGTGCTGCACCGCACCTCGGGCCTGCCCGTCGCGGGCCATCTGACCTGCGTTGGCGCCAGCCGGGCGGAAACGCTGGACGTGGCCGATAAATTCGCCGAGGCGGGCATCAAAGACATCGTCGCCCTGCGCGGTGACCCACAAGCGGGCACTGACAAGTTCGTGCCGCATCCCGAAGGCTTCGCCGACAGCTGCGAGCTAATCGAGGCGCTGGCGAAAACCGGCAAATTCACCATCCGCGTCGGCGCCTACCCCGACCCGCACCCCGAAGCGGCGGACCAGCAGGCGAATATCGACTGGCTCAAGCGCAAGTTCGACGCAGGCGCGGATGAGGCGCTGACCCAGTTCTTCTTTGAGGCGGAGACCTTCCTACGTTTCCGCGATGCCTGTGTTAAAGCAGGCATCGACAAGCCGATCACGCCGGGCATCCTGCCGGTGGTGAACTGGACCTCGGCCCGTAAATTCGCCGTCAAATGCGGCACGCCGGTCCCAGAATGGGTCGACCAAGCCTATGAGGCCGCGATCCGCGATGACCGGCACGATCTGCTGGCCCAAGCCATGTGCACCGAACTGTGCAGCGAGTTGATCGATGAAGGCGTGGATGCGCTGCACTTTTACACGCTCAACCGCGCGGAACTCACCCGCGATGTCTGCCGCGCCATCGGTGTGAGCCAGCAGGTCGATCTCTCGGACGTCGCGTAAGCGCCGCCTCTCTGGCAAGGGGGGCTTGCCCCTGCCCCGCGCGAGCGTATCCTCCGGCGAAACTTACTTGCCGGAGAAGACCATGCCCCGCATCGCCCAAAGCCCTGCCGACCTTTTGTCCCAATCCGACGCGCTCAAGCTTTCGGGGCTGGAGTTCATGCAGGCCATTCTCGACGGCACCAACCCCGGCCCGCCCATCGGCCAAACCATGGGCTATGCGCTGCATTCGGTCGAAGAGGGCCGCATCGTCTTTCGCGGCGCGCCGAGCTTTGCCATGACCAACCCAATGGGCACGGTGCACGGCGGTTGGTACGGCACGCTGCTCGATTCAGCGATGGCCTGCGCGGTGATGACGAAAATCCCCCGCGGCTCGGTCTATACCACTTTGGAATACAAAATTAATATCCTGCGCGGCCTGCCCCTGGGGATGAAGATCGACTGTATCGGGGCGACCGACCATGTGGGCCGTTCGACCGGTGTCGCGCATGGAGAGATTCGCGGCGTCGAAGATGGCAAACTCTACGCCACAGGCTCCACCACCTGCATCGTGATGAAGCTGGCCTAAGCCCATTCACAAAGAACCCCGGCGCGGAAAGCTCCACGCCGGGGTCTGAGAATTTAGCTTAAGCGTCAACCGCTTAAATTAGTCCCAGAAGCCTTCATCAACGCCGGGCAGCGCTTCGAGCTCTTCTTCGCTCAGACGCGTGACATAGGCGTAGGTTTGGTCATCGACGGCTACGAGGTTCACATCGGGTGTCGAGATCATGACGTGTTTGTCACCGATATCGAGGAAACCACCGACTTCGGCCACGATGCCGACCATCTGGCCGTTCTTCGACAGAACGATGTCTTCGATCTCACCAATTTCGTTCCAGTCGGCGCCAATTTCATTATAGGCCGTGTTGGGGCTCCATTCGTCGCCGGCTTCGTTGAGGGTGTAGATCTCCCCACCAGTGATATCGCGCGAGCGGATCAGATCGCCGCGCATTTCGTTCATCTGCATGCTGTCGACGTTGGAATAGTCGGTCATATGCGTTTCAGCGAGAACGGCGGTGCCTGCGAGTGTCAGGGCAAGGGTGCTGGCTGTAAGCGTTTTCATGTCTCTCTCCTCTTCGTTATTTGCTATGGTCACAACGAAAGCTCGGACAGAACGTTCCAGAAAATCTAAAATTTACGATGGGTTAGGGTGCCAGCGCGCTGGCAGCATCATGCGACGCGCCGCGCAATCCAGCCGTTCGCCCCAAGGCGCAGATAGAATGAATTGGGGGGGTGGTACCACCTCCTGGTCTCGAACCAGGGACCTCTTGATCCACAATCAAGCGCTCTAACCAACTGAGCTAAGGCGGCACTGGGGCGGATTTAGCGCCCGTGGCGGAGGAATGCAAGACCTCAAAGTCATAAGAAATGCCGGTTTCCGTCAGATTTTTCGCGCGCCCTGTGTCATCGGCACTCATGCGGGAAACGCGGGTGGATGACGCGGCGATTTCACCCTCGATCTCCAAGCTGCGCGTCGCGGCAATCTCCCGATCCGCCAGAACGGCACCACACTCTCTTCCAGAACGGTGATGACGCATCCGTCACCTAAGGCCAACGCGCCCCCTCTGCCCTGCGCCGCAACCCGCCAAGATATCTTGCCTTTTCGCCCATGCCGCGCTAGCGATAAGCCCCACCAAACCGGAGGCTCCCATGGGCATCGACACCGAACGCGACATCGAAGCAAACCTGCAAATCGGCCCGACAGACAAGGGCATGGTCCGCCTTTTCGTCGAAGGCGGCGGCGTTGAAATTCCGATGGATTTCACCCCGGAAGAAGCCCGCGAAATCGCGGAAGAGATCATGGCCGCCGCGAACCGCGCGGGCAAAAAAGGGCGCTAAGCCGCCCAAACGCGGGTTCGCCCCGCCTTAGGGATATGGGCGAACAACCTCACTCCCCCCCCTTTCAAGACCAGTTCGGCGCCATGTCGGGATCGCGTAGGCGATGCAGGCGCCGGGCGGCATGGGTCGCGAATTTCTGCACCATCACCTTGCGCCGGGCGGGCGCAAGCTTGGTCTCATCGCACATCCTCACAATCTCGGCCCCATAGGCGTCACCGATGATGAGGCCGCTTTCCTTGGGCAGCAGTTCTACCGGGAAATCACTGTCCACGGCCCAAAAGAACCGGTCGGCCCATTCCAAATAGCCCTCCCATTTTGCGTCGCCCATGAAATCGGCGCGACTGGATTTGCATTCGACGATCCAAATCTCCCCCTTGGGGCCGAGCGCCATCACGTCGACCCGCAAACCGCGCGTCGGCACAAGTTCCTCGACCGAGGCGAACCCAAGATCGGCCAGATGCCGCATCACCCCCCGCGCCAATAATTGGCCGGGTTGGAGTTGTCGTATGTCATTCTCCATCATGGCGACAAATATGAACATTTGATGAACATCCACAAGGGGCAGCACCGGAAAGTTTGGTAATTCCCCCGTGACCCCCTATCTTCACTCCAGCAAAGCGAGGGAGGCCCATGGCACAACGCGAACCGATGAGTGAGACGCAGGCGCGCGGGGTGCGTTACGCCCGTGAATTGGAGGGCCACCTGACATGGCTCGATACATTCTCGGGCACGGCGCTTGGCGTTTTGGCCGTGGCCTCGGGCATTTACACCTATCTTGGCGTCTCGTCGCTGCTGGATGACAATGGCGCCATGTCGGCCTTTGCCGCGATCGCCTATTCGGTGGCGGTCTCGGTGGGTATCTTTGTCTTCTGGTCCTATCTGCTGCGGCTTTTCCCCGCTGTGCGCACCACACGCGCGCGGATGGGGCTTTTGGGGGCCATGGGGCTCGGTTCCGTCGCGATCATCGCGATGTCGAGCTGGCTGAACGCCGCCGCGCTTGCCGGATCGGCGGCGGTCGAACAGCACCTGGCCGAGACGGTGCAAGACTACCAAGGCGCGTTGGAGCGCACGCATGAGATTGCCCTGTCAGCTCAGGGGCTTGAGCGGGACGTGGCGCGGGTCAGACAGAGCTTCGAAGACCTGAGCGAGCAAGAGGCGGCAGGCAGCCTGTCGGGCCTTGCCGGGCGCGGCGCGGTGTTCCGGGTGCTACGGCAGAAATCGGCGGAACTGGGCGCGCTGGAGGCGCAGATCGCCACCCAGACCCCGCTGGTGAATGACGCCTTTGCCGAGGGGAACCAGATCCTCAGCCGCATGCGCGCCCTGACGGTAGAGCCCGGCCCGGTCCAGGCGCGCTCGGTTGAGTTTTCCGAACAAGCCGTGCGGCTTGCAGGGCTGATCACCCGGCTGCGGCAGCTTTCCGTGGCCCCGCTGGTGGAACGCGCGGCGCAGGATTTGTCGGCCTCCGTCGTGCTGCCTGAGCTTGACGGCAGCAACGAAGAGCAACGTGGCGCGCAAGGGGCGACGATAACCTCGGTTCTGGAGGTGCTGGCCCAGCGTGCAGCGACATTGGAGCGCGCGGCGCAGGATGTGCAGGCCATGCCGCCCGCCGCCGACACGACCTATACGCCGATCTCCAGCGCCGATGCGGTGATCCTCTATGCGCGCAATTTCGTGCCCTCTTGGGCCGGGGCCATCGCGATTGACCTGTTGCCCGCCGTGCTGGTGTTGATCCTCGCCATCACCCAAGGGGCGATCCGCTCGGGCCGTGAGGGGGCTGCCGTCGAAGACACGCTGACCCTTGCAGAACTGCGTGCCGCGCTTGCTGCCGTGCGTGATGTCGATGTGGCGATGCAGGAAAGCCCCGCCCACAAACGCCCCGCCGCCGAAGCGCCGCCCGCCGCGGATGCGCCCGAAGAACCGGCCCCCGGCCCCGTCACATCGATCAAAAGCACATGAGCGAGGAGACCCCACCGGAAGCCGAGGCCCCCCACCGGAAGCCGATTGTCGGGCGGGTGCTGATCGGCGTGCTGATCTTTCAACTTGGCCTTGCGGTGCTGCTGTTCTGGGGAGACCTAGGGGAAGGGCTGCGCCTGCCGGGCTTCGGCCCGCGCGCCCCGGAACTGACCGAGCCGATCCGCCCCGGCGACCAGACCCGTCGGTTCCGCCCCGAACGCGCGCCGACCCCCGGCCAGCCGATGCCCGAGACCGCCCTTCCCGACAGGCTAGTGCTCACCCCCGTCTCCGGCGGGCGGGCGGCGCTGCTGGAAGGGGCCATCGACGCGGGCGATGCGGAGCGGATCGTCAAACAGTTGAGCGAACTGACCCCCGCGCCCGAGGAAATCTATCTCAATTCCCCCGGCGGATCGGTCCGCGACGCTTTGGAACTGGGCCGCTATCTTCGGCGCAAAGGGCTGAACACCGCGCTGCGGGAGGGTGACATCTGCTATTCCGCCTGCCCCTATCTCCTGGCCGCCGGCGCGACACGGACGGTGCCCGAGAGCGCCTCGGTCGGGGTGCATCAGCATTACTTTGGCGAAAGCACGATTCTGCCCGCCTTTGTCGCTGTGGAAGACATCCAGCGCGGCCAAGGTGAGGTGATGCGATACCTGGATGATATGGGCATTGATCCGCTGGTGATGCAGCACGCGCTGGTCACGCCACCCGATGAAATCTATGTGCTGCTGCCCGAAGAATTGCGCCGCTATGGCTTTATCCCCGCCGAAGATTGAGCGGGGCAGAGAAGTTTTGCAAATCCACTTCCGCCCCCTTGCCGCAGCCCCACTTGGCCCCTACATCGGGGGTCGACGGGTTCTGCCCTGTTCGTGAACGTTACATTCCAGTGGCCTTAAGCAAATCCGAGGGAGCTGGCTCTGTCCGAGCCTTGGTTCGGTTACCTGGCGCCCACCTGTACATACAGGTCCTCGGGAATATAAAACAGCAGCGGCAGGCGCGGTTCCCGTCACTTTCCCAAGACATTGATGCGATAGATGGCCCCCTCGGGGCCACTTTCCCGCGCGTTTAGAACGCTTCGGGGCGCGCCTCGCGGGCCATATGGTCAAGCACGGCGTTGACAAAGCTCGGCTCGCGCCCATCGGGGAAGAAGGCATGAGCCACGTCGACATATTCCTTGATCACCACGCGCGGCGGCGTGTCGTCATGGCGGAACTCGGCCCCGGCGGCGCGGAACAGCGCGCGCAGGGTCGGGTCGATCCGGGCAATGGCCCATTTGGCGACGATGGCGCGGTTGGCCATCTGGTCGATCGGCGCTTGATAGTTCACCGCATCTTCGAGCACGCGAGAGAAGTGATCAACATCCCCCTCCTGCATCTCGTCGCCCTCATAGACGGCACCGAAACGGTGGTCGATGAATTCGTGACGCACGACATCGACCGTCTGCGCGGAATGCTCCATCTGGAACAGCGCCTGCACGGCATAGAGCCGCGAGGCCGACTTCATCTTACGTTTCTGGTTGCCCGAAGGCCCGTTGCTGGTCATGCGATGTTTGATCCATCCGTGTCGCCGGCCATCAAAGTGTCCTGCCCGAATGGCTTGAACCCGATGCCCTTGCTCTGGCGGCCCCATTTACGAGCGAGCGCGATAAGATGCAAGGCCGCAGCGGCCGCGCCGCCGCCTTTGTTTTGCCCTTCGGGATCGGCGCGCACCTCGGCCTGCTGTTTGTTCTCGACCGTCAGAATGCCATTGCCGATGCAAAGCCCTTGCAAGCCAAGCAGTTGCAAGGCGCGGCTGCTGTCGTTGCAGACGGTCTCGTAATGCGTGGTCTCGCCACGGATCACGCAGCCAAGCGCGACATAGCCGTCGAAATTGCTGCCCCGGTCGGAAATGCCGATGGCGGTGGGAATCTCCAGCGCGCCGGGCATTTCGATCACCTCATAACTGGCGCCCGCAGCCTCCAACTCGGCCTTGGCGCCGGTCAACAGGCCATTCGCGATGTCCGAGTAATAGGGCGAGACGACGATCAGCAGCTTCACCGGTTCGTCGAAGCTGGGACGCGGCAGGATGGTATGCTCTTCGGCGGATGCCATGGCGATTACTCCGTAGTGATGGGCCGGGTGCCCACGATTTCCAACGCATAGGCGTCGAGGCCCAGATAGCGCGTGTCGGGATTGTCGGTCAGCAGGACCAGTTCATGCAGCCCCATTGTCGAGAGGATCTGCGCGCCAAGCCCAGTGCGTTTGATCGTGCGCGGGCGGTCGTCATCCTCTGGGTCGAGTTTGAGGCGCGGGTAAGGATCGCGGAAGAGCACCACGGCCCCCCGCCCCTCTTCGGCGATGATCTGCATGGCACGCGGCAACTCATCCGCCGGACTTGGGCCGAGGCCGAGAATATCTTCCAGCGCGTTGATCGCATGGGTGCGGATCAGCACCGGCTCGGGGGTTGAGATGTCGCCCTTGGTCAGCACCACATGGTCGGTGCCGGTGATCTGGTCGGAGAACACCCGCATCTGCCAGTCGCCGCCATAGGCCGAAGTTACGGTGCGGCTGTCGCGCTCCACCAACAGATTGTCATGCTTGTGGCGGTAGGTGATGAGATCGCTGATCGTCCCGATCTTGAGCCCATGCGCGGCGGCGAATTTCACCAGATCGGGCAGACGGGCCATTTCGCCGTCGTCCTTCATGATCTCGCAGATCACGCCCGAAGGGTGCAGCCCCGCGAGGCGCGAAATATCGACCGCGGCTTCGGTATGGCCCGCCCGCACCAGCACGCCACCATCGCGGGCGCGCAGGGGGAAGACATGGCCGGGGGTGGCGATATCCGCCGAACCGGATTGTTCCGAGATCGCCACGGCCACGGTCAGCGCACGGTCGGCGGCAGAGATGCCGGTGCTGACCCCCTCCCGCGCTTCGATGCTGACGGTAAAGGCCGTCTCATGCCGCGAGGAATTGTTCACCGCCATCATCGGCAGGCCAAGGTGATCGACCCGCTCCGCCGTCATCGGCAGACAGATCAGCCCACGCCCATGGGTCGCCATGAAATTGATCGCCGCAGCATCGGCAAACTCAGCCGGGATCACCAGATCACCTTCGTTCTCGCGGTCCTCATGATCCACCAGAATGAACATGCGACCTTGACGGGCGTCTTCGATGATCTCTTCGATGGGCGAGATCGCATCGCTCAGCCCTGTCTCGACCGGTCCGGGTTTGTCAAATTGCATCCGCTGCTTCCATCTATCTGTTGCCCGGCTCTTAGCCTGACCCGCGCCGCTTGGCCAGAGCGCGCCCCGAAGGGCGCGGCGTCACATCTCGTTCAAACGCGCCACGTAACGGGCCAGCGTGTCGATTTCGAGGTTCACCAGATCGCCGACGCCTGCATCGCCCCACGTCGTCACCTCCTTGGTATGCGGGATGAAGTTGATGCCGAAATCGCAACCGTCGACATCATTCACCGTCAGCGAGGTGCCATTCAGCGCCACCGATCCTTTCGGCGCGATGAACCGCGCCAGTTCCTCAGGCGCGCGCAGGGTCACGCGGGTACTGTCGCCCTCGTCTTTCATCTCGATGATCTCGGCCACGCCATCGACATGGCCGGAGACGATATGCCCGCCCAACTCGTCACCCACCTTCAAGGCGCGTTCAAGGTTCACGCGTTTGCCCTCGCGCCAGTGCTGGCCGAGGTTTGTCTTAGCCACGGTCTCGGCGCTGATCTGCACCTCATACCAATCCTCGCCCAGCCCCACGACGGTCAGGCAGACGCCGTCGCTGGCGATGGAGGCGCCCATGTCAATGACGCTGGTGTCATAGCCGGTCTGGATGCGCGCGCGCAGGTCGCCTTCCTGCTCCAGCTTGGTCACGGTGCCAACGTCTGTGATAATGCCGGTGAACATGGGGTAGGCTCCTTTGCTGGTTCCGCGCAGTGGTAAACCCGGTCACCGCCACAGGCAAGAGCGGGTGACGCCACATTGTCGCCCCTATTATATGGTGGTTAAGGGGGGCAAAGACCCACCGAAGGACCAGAATGACCGTGACCGCCGCCCCGACCAGAACCTTCTTGTTCCTGCAAGGACCGCATGGCCCTTTCTTTAACAGTCTGGGCAAGATGCTGCGCCGTGCGGGGGCCGAGGTCTGGCGGGTGGGCTTCAACGCGGGCGACCGGGCCTTTTGGTTTCACCCGTCGACCTACATCCCCTTTCGCGGCGGGGCCGAGGATTGGCCGCGCGTCTTCGCCAGCCTGCTGGACGACAAGCAGGTCACCGACATCGTGCTTTACGGCGACACCCGTCCCATCCACGCCGAAGCGGTGGCCGAGGCCAAGCGCCGTGGCATCACCGTCCATGTCTTCGAGGAAGGTTATATGCGGCCCTATTGGGTCACCTATGAGCGCGGCGGATCGAACGGCAACTCGCGGCTGATGGAGATGACCATTCCCCAAATGCAGGCCGCCCTCGCCCGCTCAGACATGGAAGCGCCCCTGCCCCCCGGCCATTGGGGCGACATGCGACACCATATCTTTTACGGCGCACTTTACCATTGGTTCGTGATGTTCCGAAATGGCGAATACCGCAATTTCAAACCGCATCGCAGCCTGCCTGTGACCAAGGAATTCCGCCTCTACCTCAAGCGGCTTTTGCTCATGCCGGTGCTGGCCGCTGACCGCCTGCTGTCCACGCTCAAAATCCGGCTGGGCGGGTTTCCCTATCATCTGGCGCTGCTACAACTGGAGCATGACTCCTCTTTCCAGAAACACTCGCCCTTCAACACAATGGCCGATTTCCTTGAACTGGTGATCGAAGGCTTTGCCAAGGGCGCGCCGCAGCATCACCACCTCGTCATCAAGGCGCATCCGCTGGAGGATGGCCGCGTGCCGGTGCGGCGCGATGTCAAACGGCTGGCCCGCGCGCATGGGGTTTCCGACCGTGTGCATTTCGTGCGCGGCGGCAAGCTGGCACAGCTTCTCAATGACACTCGCAGTGCTGTCACGGTGAATTCTACCGCCGGGCAACAGGTGCTTTGGCGCGGCATCCCCCTCAAGGTCTTTGGCCGCGCGGTCTACTCCCAGCCTGAGTTTGTCTCGGACCAGCCGCTGCCGGAATTCTTTGCCACCGCCAACCGCCCCGACAACCGCGCCTATAAGGATTATCGCCGCTATCTGCTTGAAACCTCTCAGGTTCCCGGCGGTTTCTATGCCGCACGCGGGCGGCGGCAATTGCTGCGCCAAGTGGTCGATATGATGCTCGCCACCGAGGATCCCTATGATGCGCTGGAACAGGGCACCGCGGCCCCTCGGCAACAGTTGCGGGTCGTCACCTGAGTTAACCCATTCCGCCCTGTAGATTTTTTCGCTAGGCTGCGCTAAGTTGCAAAGTAATACGTCAAGACAATTGGCGATTTCGAGGCAGATATTTCAGGTCGAGGAGACCGGGCAGTGAAATCCGTATCTTTCCGGTGGGCGCGCCCCATCGCAGCGCTGGCGGCGGTGGCCGTCGTCTCATCATGTGGTTTGCCGCAGGTCGGGCCGAACAAACGGCAAATCTACGCAGGCTCCGTTCAGCGCGAAGGCGATGCCTTTGTCGTCAGCGTGAATGACCGTGTGACCCGCGCCACCGCTGTGGCCCCGGCGCTTGGCTTTTCGGAAAGCTTCAAGAACGCGGGCCGGGTCGGTTCCGACACGATCCAGCCGGGCGACATCCTTGGCATCACGGTTTATGAGAACGTGGACGATCCGCTTCTCGGCGTCGAAGGCGCCCCGGCCACCATGCTGGAAGAGGTGCAGGTCGACGGCGCGGGCTTTATCTTTATCCCCTACGCAGGTCGCATCCGCGCCGCGGGCAACACGCCCGAGGCGATCCGGCGCATCATCACCAACAAGCTGGGCGAACAGACCCCCGACCCGCAGGTCGAAGTGCGTCGCGCCGCCGGTGACGGCTCGACCGTCTCGCTCATCGGTTCCATCGGGGCGCAGGGCGTCTACCCGATCGAACGGCCGACCCGCACGTTGGCCGCCATGCTGGCGCGCGCGGGCGGTGTGACCATCATCCCCGAAATCGCGCAGGTCACCGTGATCCGCGGCGGGCAGCGCGGTAAGATTTGGTTCCAAGACCTCTATGACCACCCCGAGCTCGACATCGCCCTGCGTCCGGGCGACCGGATTCTGGTCGAGGAAGACACACGTTCTTTCACCGCGCTTGGCGCCACTGGCGGACAGGCCCGCGTGCCCTTTGAATCCCAAAACCTCTCGCTTTTGGAAGGTATCGCGCAGGTTGGCGGCCTAAGTCCGATCTCGGCGGACCCCACCGGCGTCTTCGTCTTCCGCAACGAGCCGGAAGAGGTCGCCGAACAGGTGCTGGGCCGCAGCGATCTGACCGGCGCACAGCGCATGGTCTATGTCACCGATCTGACCCAGCCCAACGGCATGTTCATGGCACGCGATTTCGTGATCCGCGACGGCGACACGATCTATGTGACCGAAGCGCCCTTCACCCAGTGGAGCAAGGTGATCTCGGCCATCACCGGCACGGCAGGTTCGGCGGATAGTATCACCTCGCTGACCGAATGAGCCACCCCGGTGGCATTCGAAGCTGACCCATACCAATACCCTGCCGCCGGTCCCGAAAGGAGCCGGCGGCTTTTCGTATATAACGGCGGGTTTCTGACGCAGCGCCGGGTCCGGCGCATCCTGCAACTCTCGGGCCATTCCCTGCGCCTTGGCCTGCCCGGCCCCGATGACGCCGTGGCGGTCTGGGGCAACTCCCCCACCGCGCACCGGGGGCTGGCCGTGGCCGCAAAACGCGGCGTGCCTGTGGTCAGGGTGGAGGACGCATGGCTGCGCTCGCTCCACCCCGGACGCGCGGGCGAGCCGCCCTTGGGCCTGCTGATCGACAGCCGGGGGGCGCATTTCGACCCTGCCCAGCCCTCGGACCTCGAAGAACTGCTCGCCCATCACCCGCTGGACGATACCGCCCTTCTGGACCGCGCCCGGGGCGGCATTGCGCAGATGGCCGAGGCGCATCTGACGAAATATGCGGGCTTTGACCCCGACATGCCCGCGCCGGAGCCGGGCTATGTGTTGGTGATCGACCAGACTCGCGGCGACGCCTCGGTCACCGCCTCGGGCGCGGATCGTGCACGGTTTCTGGAAATGCTCGTCTTCGCGCAAGAGGAACACCCCGGCGCGCGGGTCATCATCAAGAGCCACCCCGAGACGGCACAGGGCTTCCGCGCCGGGCATTACGGCCCCGAGGATACCAACGAGCGGATCACCCTGCTGACCGATCCCATCAGCCCTTGGGCGCTGTTCGAAGGGGCGGTGGGTGTCTACACCGTCTCATCGCAATTGGGGTTCGAGGCGATCTTTGCCGGCCACAGGCCGCGTGTCTTCGGCCAGCCCTTCTATGCCGGTTGGGGGCTGACGGATGATGAGTTCCCCGTCCAACGCCGCCAGCGCCGCCTCAGCCGCGCGCAACTCTTCGCCGCCGCGATGATCCTCTATCCGACCTGGTACGACCCCTATCGCGACGAACTCGGCAGTTTCGAGACGGCCCTTACCGCCCTTGCCGCGCAGGCCCGCGCGTGGCGAGAGGATCATCGCGGCTGGGACGCATGGGGCATGCGCCTGTGGAAGCGCCGCCCGCTGCAACAGTTCTTCGGAACGACCATGCCCCTTCGCTTTCGCAAAGGCCCCGCAGAAACCCCCAAGCCGCCCCGCCGCGCCATGGTCTGGGCCAGCAAGGCCGAGGCCGCGCCCCAAGATGCGCTGCGGGTCGAGGACGGGTTTCTGCGCTCGCGTGGGCTGGGGGCCGAACTGGTCCCGCCCCTGTCGCTGGTCTGCGACGATCTGGGCATCTACTACGATCCCCAAGGGCCGAGCCGGTTGGAGAAATGGATCGCGAAACGCGCAGACTTGCGCCCCGATCAACTGGCCCGCGCCCGCGCGCTGATCGCGGCGCTTACCGGGGCGGGCCTCAGCAAATACAACCTCGGCGGTGCCGCGCCCGACCTGCCGCCGGGGCGGCGCATCCTCGTCCCGGGACAGGTCGAAGACGACGCCTCCATCCTCACCGGCACGGGCGATGTGTGCAGCAACGCGGCCCTGCTGGCCGCCGCACGCGCCGCAAACCCGGATGCCGTGATCCTCTACAAACCCCACCCTGATGTCGAAGCGGGCCTGCGCAAAGGCCCAACCGAGGCGCGCGAGGCCGATCTGATCCTGCACCGGGCCGACCCGGTGGCGCTTCTGGGCCAAGTCGACGCGGTTTGGACCATGACCTCCCTCCTGGGGTTCGAAGCCCTCCTACGCCGGGTGCCGGTGGTGACCTTGGGCGCGCCCTTCTACGCGGGCTGGGGGCTGACCGAAGACCGGGGCGATGTCCCGCCCCGCCGCCGCGCGACACCGACGCTCGAAGGGCTCGTTCATGCCGCGCTCATCGATTACCCGCGCTACCGCGACCCGGTCAGCGGCTTGCCCTGCCCCGTTGAGGTGGTCGTCGAACGGCTGGCCACGGGCCGCCTGCCCCGCGCCGGCCTGGGCAACCGAATGCTGTCGAAACTCCAAGGGGTCTTTGCCAGCCAGAGCCACCTCTGGCGGCGGTAGCGCTCAATCGGCTGCGTTGCGACGCCAAATGTGCAGCAGGTCCGGCCCAATCTGCTGACTGGATTGCAGCGCGAAGCGCGGCGCCTCGGCCAGCCGCGACAGGCCAAGCGCCCCGATGCCGGGCAGACCTTCGGCCCCGATCACCAGCCCGGCGGTGAACCCCACCAGCCGGTCGACCAAATCCGCCTCGATAAGCGAAGCGGCCAAGGCGCTTCCCCCCTCGCAGAAAATCCTTGTGAGGCCATGCGCCGCCAATTGCCGCATCACATCCTGCGGGTCCAACTGCGCCCCGCGTGCGGCACAGGGCAGCAGTGTCGCCCCCAGATCCGCCCAAGCTTTGACCAAAGCCGGATCGGCATCCGCACCGTGGCAGAGGATCAAAGGCACCTCAGCCGCCGTGCGCGCCAGTTGCCCCATCAACGGCAGGTCGAGCCTGCGGGAGACGACGACGCGCGCCGGTTGCTGGGCAAGCCCGAGACCACGCACCGTCAGGCTCGGGTCGTCCTTCCGGGCGGTGCCTGCCCCGACCATCACCGCGTCATGGCGGCTGCGCATGGCATGGGTCAGCCGCCGCGCGGGGGCGTCGGTGATCCACTGGCTTTCGCCCGTGCCGGTGGCGATGCGCCCGTCAAAGGAATTGGCCAGCTTCAGCGTGAGCATCGGGCGGCCCAGATCGGTGCGGCAGAAGAAACCGGCGTTATCCGCGCGGGCCGCGTCTTCGTGCAGCCCGACCGAGACCTCGATCCCGGCATCTCGCAACATCGCGATGCCGCGCCCGTTGACCCGCGCGTCGTCATCCTGCGTCGCAATCACCACGCGGGCCACGCCTTCGTCGATCAGCGCCTGCGCACAGGGCGGCGTTTTGCCGTGGTGGGAGCAGGGTTCAAGCGTGACATAGACCGTCGCCCCCCGCGCCGCCGCACCCGCCTGCGCCAGCGCTTGCGGCTCGGCATGGGGACGCCCGCCCGGCTGGGTCCAACCGCGCCCGACGATCCGCGTGCCTTGCACGATGACACAGCCCACCGCCGGGTTGGGCCAGACGTTGCCCTGCCCGCGCCGCCCCAAGGACAGCGCCAGCGCCATATACCGCGCGTCGCTCACCCTCTCGCCGGTCACTCTTCCGGCAGGGCGTCGGGCCGCAGTTCCTGAACGAATTTGTCGAAATCGTCCGCGGCTTGGAAGTTCTTGTAAACAGAGGCGAAACGCACATAGGCCACGGTGTCGATCCGGGCCAGCGCCTCCATCACGATCTCACCGATATGTTTCGAGCTGATGTCGGTCTCGCCCATGCTTTCCAACCGGCGCACGATGCCCGAGATCATCTGATCGATACGTTCGGGATCAATGGGGCGTTTCTGCATGGAGATACGGATCGAGCGTTCCAGCTTGTCGCGGTCAAAATCCTCGCGCTTGCCGGAGGTTTTGATGACCACAAGGTCGCGCAGTTGCACCCGTTCGTAGGTGGTGAAGCGGCCCCCGCAGGCCGGGCAGAACCGTCTGCGCCGGATCGAGACGTGATCCTCGGCCGGGCGGCTGTCTTTCACTTGGGTGTCGATATTTCCGCAAAACGGGCAGCGCATCGGCCGTCCCCCTCTTCATCCTGCCTCACTTGTGGGGCGCGCGGCCCTCTTGTCAAAACTTATAGGGGAGCCGCGAGGTTTTGGGTAGAGAAGATTTCCACAGCTATATCTTGCGTTCAAAAATGTGTCATGGACCCGACGCCATGCCCCTGCGTTGGTCAGCGAAGGCTATAAACGGAGCATACCATGACCAAGACACTTTTCCTGACCGGCGCCTCCAGCGGGATCGGCGCCGCCACCGCCCGCGCCGCCGCGAAAGCGGGCTGGAACATCGGCCTCTTTGCCCGGAGCGAAGAGAAATTGAACGCCCTCGCTGATGAGATCGGCGATCAGGCGTTGGTGCTAGTGGGCGACGCCACAGATTACGACGGGCAGAAACAGGCAATCGACAAACTGGCCGACCACTTCGGACAAGTTGACGCCGCCTTCGCCAATGCCGGTCGCGGCACCAGCCCCGCGGGGACGGAGAATGGCGACCCGCAGGATTGGAAGGCGATGGTGGACCTGAACATCATGGGCGCGCTCTACACCGCCAATGCCGCCATGCCGCATCTACGCAAGACCACGGGGCAATATGTCGTCACTGGCTCTGCCGCCGGGCGGCGTCATATCCAAGGCTCGATCTACGGGGCGACCAAGTGGTTTATCCACGGCTACGCAGGTAACTTGGCGGATGAGATGGCCGAATGGGGTGGCCGCTGCATGGTGGTCTCACCCGGCATGGTCGACACCGCCTTTTTCGATGAGGCCAAACCCGACAAGTTGCAGCCTGAGGATGTGGCAGATGCGGTGATGCATGCGCTCGAAGCGCCTGCGCGGGCCGCGGTGCGTGAAATTCACCTGATGCCGACAGGGTGACCCCTGCCCGGTCCGGCGTCAGTCGGCCGGAATTGCGCCGCGATGCGCCGCTGATGCGGGGCGTCGCGATGCTCGAACAGGTAAATGCCTTGCCACGTGCCCAGCATCATCCGCCCCCGCTCGACGGGGATGCTAAGGCTGACCGGCAGGACCGACGCCTTGATATGCGCGGGCATATCATCCGGCCCTTCCATCAGATGCGTGAGATAGCGCATTTCTGGCGCATCGGCGGGCGGCACCAGCCGGGCGAAATAGGCCAAGAGGTCGCGCTGCACATCCGCGTCGGCGTTCTCTTGGATCAGCAGAGAGGCCGAGGTGTGCTGCACCAAGAGCGTCAGCAGCCCGTCCCCCTGCCCCGCAATCCAGCGGGCCACGTCCTCCGTGAACTCGTAGAGCGCCTGACCGCGGGTTTGAATGGTAAAGACTGTCTGCATCTCAGCAGGCTCCCCAGTGCTGCGCCTCTGCGTCCCAACATTGGCCTGCGGCTTCTTTCGCGTCGCTTATGGCAAAGAGGCCCAGTTCCGCTGACCCCCTGTCGCAGGAAAGCGAGGCGATCTCGCGCCCATTCTCGCGCACCGTTACCCCGCCATCGCTGATCTGATCGAGTTTGTCGAAAGAGCTATGGACCTCATAGGTAAAATTGCCATTCCGAAAGGTCGTGCTTTCCCAAATGGCGCGACCTATGCCCGGCCAAGGCTGATGCGCCACCTCCGTGATCGGAGCGCTCAGGGTCAGACCGGGCGCGTCAGCCGGGCCGAAGCGGTAGATCACCTCTTCCCCGTCGAGGCAGACCTCCAACTGCTTTGCCCCTTGGTCAATCGTGCAGGTTAGAACCGTGGCGCTGCGCTGGTGGCAGTGGGCAAGGGCTTGGCTGGTGCCGAGGGTCAGAAACAAGCTGGCGAGCAGAAAACGCATGAGAAAAATCCGTCGTAACAATACCCGCAGAATAAGCCTGCCACCGCGTGAAAACAACGGCTTCCCCGGCTCAGAAATCCCGCAACTCAATTATGCGATCCAGACAGAACTGCCGGGCATGATGGCTGGGCAGGTTCTCTCCCGCGTGGTTGATCGTGACGGAATAGGACTGCCCCCTGTCGCCGCTCGCCCGCTCAGGATTGGTGGTGTAAACGACGCCGGTACGGCCCACACCGCTCACCGACGGGCCGCGGGGGGTTTTGATATAAAGCCGCTCCCCGCGCGGAAGGCCCAGCACGTCCTGCGCAAACTCCGCCGCGGCGCACCAAATGTGACGCGCGCCTGCGCCGTGGTCTTCGATCACCTCGAACTCCTGCGCGGTGAGGGGCACGACGATCAGCCGGTTCTCGGCCCGGTAGGCCTGTGCGGCGGCTTGCAGCGGCAGCATAAGACAAAGAAGGGTAAGGACAGTTTTGCGCATCATGGGAACCTTCTTGGGATACCCCCTTGATGTAAGCGGCGCGGGCGGCAGGTCAAAGACCCGCCCCGCAAAAGAAAACGCGGCCACCGGGGCCGCGTTTTGGGTTATTGATCAAGGAAGCTGCGCAGCTTGCGCGAGCGGCTCGGATGTTTGAGCTTGCGCAGTGCCTTGGCTTCGATCTGGCGAATACGTTCGCGCGTGACCGAGAATTGCTGGCCGACCTCTTCGAGCGTGTGATCGGTGTTCATGCCGATACCGAAACGCATCCGTAGCACACGTTCCTCGCGGGGCGTGAGCGAGGACAGTACCCGCGTCGTGGTCTCCTTGAGGTTTTCCTGAATGGCGCTGTCGAGCGGCAGCACGGCATTCTTGTCCTCGATGAAGTCACCCAGCTGGCTGTCTTCCTCGTCGCCGATGGGCGTCTCAAGGCTGATCGGCTCCTTGGCGATCTTCATCACCTTGCGGACCTTTTCGAGCGGCATTTGCAGCTTCTCGGCCAGTTCCTCGGGCGTCGGCTCGCGGCCAATCTCGTGCAGCATCTGGCGCCCGGTCCGGACCAGTTTGTTGATCGTCTCGATCATATGCACCGGAATGCGGATGGTGCGTGCTTGGTCAGCAATCGAGCGGGTGATCGCCTGACGGATCCACCATGTCGCGTAGGTGGAGAACTTGTAGCCGCGGCGATACTCGAACTTATCCACGGCCTTCATCAGGCCGATGTTGCCTTCCTGAATGAGATCAAGGAATTGCAGGCCACGGTTCGTGTACTTTTTGGCGATGGAGATCACGAGGCGCAGGTTCGCCTCGACCATTTCCTTCTTGGCCTGACGGGCTTCTTTCTCACCCTTCTGGACCTGCTGCACGATGCGGCGGAATTCCGAGATATCTAGGCCGACGTATTGGCCGACCTGCGCCATGTCGGCGCGCAGTTCTTCGACCTTTTCGGAGGAGCGTTCGATGAACATCTGCCAGCCACGACCGGACTTCTCGGCCATCCGCTCCATCCAGTTGGGATCAAGCTCATAGCCGCGGTAGTTGTCGACGAATTCCTTGCGGTTGATGCGCGCCTGGTCGGCGAGCTTCACCATGGCGCTGTCGATCTGCATGATGCGGCGGTTGATGCCGTAAAGCTGGTCGATCAGCGCTTCGATACGATTGTTGTGCAGGTGCAGGTCGTTCACCAAAAGCACGATTTCCGACCGCAGCTTCTGATAGGTCTCTTCCTGTTCCTTGGTGAAAGAGCCGTCTTCGTTCAGCGTGGCCGAGATGCGGCTGTCCTGCATCGCGCTGAGCTTTTCATAGTCATCCGCGATGATGTCGAGCGCTTCCAGAACCTGCGGTTTCAGCGCCGCTTCCATGGCCGCAAGGCTCATGTTGGCCTGTTCGTCCTCGTCGTCGTCGTCATCCGACGAGATCGGATTGCCGTCGGCGTCATACTCGGGCTTGGATTCTTCGGTCTTGGTCTCGCCCCCGGCGGCGGGGGCGACGACCGGAGAGGTCTCCTCCTCATCGCCCATCTGCGTGCCAAAGGTGGCTTCAAGGTCGATCACATCGCGCAGCAGAATGTCTTCGGAGAGAAGTTCGTCACGCCAGATGGTGATGGCCTGGAAGGTCAGCGGGCTTTCGCAAAGCCCGGCGATCATCGTGTTGCGGCCAGCCTCGATGCGCTTGGCGATGGCGATCTCGCCCTCGCGGCTCAGCAGTTCGACACTGCCCATTTCGCGCAGGTACATGCGCACCGGGTCATCGGTGCGGTCAAGCTTCTCGGAAGTGCCGGAGGACAGCGCCACATCGCGGTTGGACTCAGTGGTCGCAACCTCGGTCGAGCCTTTGTTCTCTTCCTCTTCGGCTTCCTCGTCTTCGATGATGTTGATGCCCATTTCCGAGAGCATCGACATCACGTCTTCGATCTGTTCCGAGCTGACCTGATCGGGCGGCAGGACCGTGTTGAGCTGATCGTAGGTGATATAGCCCTTCTCGCGGGCCTCACCGATCATCTTCTTCACGGCGGCTTGGCTCATGTCGAGCGAGTGGCCGGCCTCTGAATCGTTGCTCTTTGCGTCGTCATTCGTATCTTTGGCAGCCATCTCATGCTCCTTCAGCGCGTCAGCGCGAATCATCCGCAGACGATTCGGTTTTCCGAATCATGCGGGGTTATGGGTGATTCTTAAACCCGTTGCCCAGCATTTTCAAAAAGTCCTGCAAATGGGCCACGCCGATGCTTATCCGCGGCCCTTTGACTTGTCATATTTAATCGTTCCCAACAGCGCGTCCAATGCGCTGCGCTCATCGCGGTCCATCGTCATGCCGTTGTCGCCCACGTCGAATTCCCCGTTGCTTTCTTCCTGTGCGCTGCGGCGGGCAAGATCGGCGGCACGGGCCGCTTCGCTCAAACGCCAGGTGACCCCCTCATCCGCCGGGCCGCTGAGGTCTTCGACGGCTTCGGCGATCTCTTCGTTCAGCCCACGGGCAGCATCCAGTTTGGCCAGTTCCTCGGCCACGGTCAGGCGGGTCATGTCCACATTGCCAGGATTGCGGATGCAGGGCGTGATGGCAACGTGGCGTTGCCCCTTCATATTTTCAAGTGTCTCCCAGCCGAGGGAATAGGAAATCTCCTCGCGCAGCATCTCTTCGCCCGCATGGCCAAAGCGCAGCAGCAGATCGCGCAGCCGCGCGTGATCAGGGTCATCGCAGCGCATCGCCTCCAACCCGGTCTCGAAGGTCTCAATCAACTGCGGGCAATCGACGAGGGCCACAAGGATCACCGCCTCGCGCAGATGCATGCCCACCTGCTCATCGCTCATCGCCACGAGGGCCGAGGCTTTGGTGCTGGCCAGCGGGGCCAGCGGCGCGCCCCAAGCAGCGCCCTTCCCGCCTTTGCCCTTGCCCGGCGCTTTGCCCCCGACGGGGCGGAATTCGGGCCGTTTCTTTTGCGGACGGAACAGCTCCCACCGCAGATCCTTGATCTCTTGCCCATAGTGGCTGCGGATCGACGGGTCGCGGATCAGTTTGATCTTTTCGCGCAGGCTTTTGTCCAGCGCCGCTTTGCGTTCGGGGCTGTCGAAAACCTTGCCCTCGGTCTCACGCTGCCACAGCAGGCGCACCATGGGCAGGGCATTGTCCAAGAGCTTTTGCAAGGCCCCCGCCCCCTGCGCGCGCAGCAGATCGTCAGGATCCTGCCCCTCGGGCATGACCGCGAAACGCAGGCTCTGCCCGGCCTCCAACAGCGGTAGGGCCAGATCGATCAGGCGCAGCGCGGCGCGTTGGCCCGCCGCGTCGCCATCCAGAGTGATGATCGGCTCAGGCGCGATCCGCCACAACATCTGCAATTGGTTCTCAGTGATCGCGGTGCCCAAGGGGGCCACGGCCCCTTCGAACCCCGCCCCATGCAGGGCGATCACATCCATATAGCCTTCGGCCACGATCAGCGGCTGCCCCCGCCCTGCGGCGGCGCGGGCGTGTTTGACGTTGTAAAGGCTGCGGCCCTTGTCAAAGAGTTCGGTCTCGGGCGAGTTGAGGTATTTCGCCTTATCCTCGGGGTCCATCGCGCGACCGCCGAAGGCAATCGCCCGACCCTGCGCATCGCGGATCGGGAACATGATGCGCCCCCGGAACGTGTCATAGGGCTTGCCGCCCTTGGAGGAGGGTTTCGCCAGCCCCGCGCCGAGGATCAACTCATCCGCCACGCCCTTTGACTTGAGCGCATCCCAAAGCCCCTGCCAACTGTTCGGGGCGAAACCAATCTCCCAATGGGCCTGCGCCTGTTCCGACAACCCGCGCTTGGCCAGATAATCGCGCGCCGCCCCCGCCGCCCCGGTGCGCAGTTGCAGGCGGAACCATTGCACCGCTTGCTCCATTACCTCGGCCAATTGCGTGCGCTTGTCGGCCTTGGCCTGCGCGCGGGGGTCTTGCTTGGGGATCGTCATGCCGACTTCGCGGGCGATGATCTCCACCGCTTCCATGAAGCTCACATTCTCGGTCTCGCGCACGAAAGAGATCGCATCCCCCTTCGCGTGGCAGCCAAAGCAGTAGTAGAACCCTTTGCGATCATCGACGTGAAAGCTGGCGGATTTTTCCTGATGGAAGGGGCACGGCGCCCACATGTCGCCCTTTCCCTGATTGGACTTTCGGTTGTCCCAAACAACCTTGCGCCCCACCACCTGAGACAGGCTGGCGCGGTCACGCAGTTCTTCCAAAAATCCGGGGGGCAGGCTCATGGCTTCATATACCGGCTGGGGCAGTTCAGAGTCCAGAGGAGGCAGAGCGGCAGCGGGCGGTAAAACGCCCCTCTTGCCGGGCAGCGCCCCCTGCCCGACACGGCGTTGGTCAGCCTATTGGGCGAGGCACATTTCTTTCCAAGCGGCGGCGAGATCGTTCTTTTTCACGTCGCGCATCTTCATCTCGTAGACCCAAGGGGTCACCAGCGGGATCGCGGTGTTAAAGCTCTCGGGCCATGTCGCCTTGGCCTTCACGGCGGCGGGGACTTGGCGCTCTTTTACGCGGTCGAGGCGGGCCTGCTGCACGGCGGCGACCACGGCGGCCTGATGCATGCAGCTCGTCTCTTTCTTCGAGGCCGCCAGCGCCGGGCCCGAGACCGCCATGCTGATCGCGGCCAATGCGGCGAATATCGTTTTGTTCATGTCTATGCTCCGTTGTTTGCCTAACGGGGATTCGGGCCCCTGCCGCACAACCTAGCGCCGCGATGCCACCGCTTCCATAGCGCGGCGCAACTCCTGCACCAAAGTGGCGGCCATCGACCGATAGACCATCAACAAAAAGCCGGTGTCGGTGCGGGTGATCGCGGCGGGCATGTCGCGCAATGCGCTGCGCAGGGTCTGACCGGGCTTGAACGCCGCCGCGCGCAGGTCCAACGGGGCCAGCCGCGCCAGCACATCTTCGGCCCCCGGCCCCTGCAACTCCGCCACTGCCCATCCGTCCGAGACATCGACAAGGGCTGCATGTTTCGCGAGCGCCTCATCCGGTACGGGCCCGACAAGCAGCGCCTCTTCCCGGCCAAACCACAAGCATTGGACATCGCCCTTGGCGGTGTTCTGAAGCGGCTCCGGCAGGGCAACCCCATGAGCCGTCTCCAGCGCCTTGGTGAGGGCCGCCGGATCAAACACGCCCAGCACGGTCAACTGGCCCAGATCGCGGGCCGCCACCGTGATCTCACCGATGTGCAGCGGGAGCAGATCGCCGAACGGTGTTTGCGCTTTCACTTCAACCACGGGCGCGCCCTCCTTCAGGTTCCACAAAGACCGGGGCGCAGATCTCCACCTCCGCCTCGATTTCGCGCAGATGGTCAACCATGCGCATCACCTCCCCATGCCGTGCGCGGCCCCGGGTGACAAAGCCCAGCCCGATAAAAGTGCCAACATCCGGCGAAAAGCCGACCGAGGTCGTATGGCCTTGCGCATTCTCGCGGCTGGCCTCGGCCCCGGCCTCGAACAGAAACGCCCCTGCGGTGAGTTGTTTCACCGCGCCGACGGGCCGCAGCCCGACCAGTTGCGCGCGGTTTGGGTCGCGCAGGCCGGGGCGTTCGGACATGGTCTTGCCGATACAGTCCTTGGCATCCGACAGCATCCTCCCCATGCCGATATCCTCTGCCGTGGCGCGGCCGTCGATCTCTGCATGGGTGATATGGCCCTTTTCCAACCGCAGCATGTTGAGCGCCTCCATCCCATAGGCGCCGCCCTGCAACGCCTCGGCCCGCGCGACCAGCAGGTCGAACAGCGCCGCGCCATAGCGCGCGGGCACGGCGATCTCATAGGCATGTTCGCCCGAGAAGGAGATGCGGAACAGCCGCGCCGCGACCCCGCCGAGCCGCACATCGCCGCAGGCCATGAAGGGGAAGCTGTCATTGTCGATCGGCTGCGCCAGCAGCCCGTTCAGCAATTCACGAGACTTCGGCCCCGCCACGGCGAATTGCGCCCATTGTTCGGTGACCGAAGACAGATGCACCTGCCATTCGGGATGCAGACATTGCGTGACGAATTCCAGATGGCGCATGACCTCACCGGCAGCGCCAGTGGTGGTGGTCATCAGGTAATGCGTCTCACCCAAACGCGCGCAGGTGCCATCGTCCATGACGAAACCGTCTTCGCGCAGCATCAGCCCATAGCGCACCTTACCGACCTTTAAGGTGCTGAACTTGTTCGTGTAAACCAGATCGAGCAGCTTGGCCGCATCCGGCCCCTGAATGTCGATCTTGCCTAGGGTCGAGACATCGCAGATGCCCACCGTCTTGCGGACAAAGCCGACCTCGCGGTCACAGGACTGACGCCAGTTTCGCTCCTGCCCGCGCGGAAAATAGCTGGGGCGATACCACAGCCCCGCCTCCACCATCGGGGCGTTCATGGCAAGGCTGGCCGCGTGGCTGGTGGTCAGCCGTTCGGGCGCAAAGCCCTTGCCCTGCCCGCCCGCGCCCATCGCTGCAATCGCAACCGGGGTATAGGGCGGGCGGAAGGTGGTCGTGCCCGTCTCGGCAATGCCGCGCCCGGTGGCATCGGCCAGCACCGCCAGCGCCGCCACGTTGGAGTTCTTGCCCTGATCGGGGGCCATGCCTTGGGTCGTGTAGCGCTTCATATGCTCGACCGAGCGGAAACTCTCTGCCGCCGCCTGCTGCACATCCTTCACGCAGACATCGTTCTGGA
This sequence comes from Sulfitobacter sp. 1A13496, assembly GCF_043557225.1. Taxonomy (NCBI): domain Bacteria; kingdom Pseudomonadati; phylum Pseudomonadota; class Alphaproteobacteria; order Rhodobacterales; family Roseobacteraceae; genus Sulfitobacter; species Sulfitobacter sp. 1A13496. The sequence continues at coordinate 207,906 of NZ_JBIFFP010000005.1, forward strand.
AATCCAGCCACGCCCGGCCCTTGCCCGGCACCGCCCAAAGCGGGGCAAGGCGGTAGGGCGCGTCATCGGCCTGCGGCAGATCGATGGGCTCCGGCTTGCGGCCCAAAGCCGCCAGCGCGTCCCCTGCCGCCGCCACACCTGCCGCAAGGCAGCCGTGGGTCGAGAAGCTGCCGTTACAGGCCCCCGCCACATGCATCCCCGGCACCGCGCCGGGGGTGGGCACAAAAGCATGGATCTCCGGCGACCATGTCGGTCGCCCGTTCATATGGCAGGTGAGATGCAGCGATGGGTTCCAACCGCCCGACATGGCCAGACAGTCGGCCTGTATCTTATGTACGCCCCCGGCCGTGCGGATCGACACCGCCTCCAGCTCCTTGCCGCCCGAGGTGTTGCAGACCACCGCCGCGCTCAGCACCGGGAAATCCGCGTTTTCAATTCTGACGCCCTCGCGGCTGTCGATCAGTGCGGCCACATGCACGCCTGCCGCGGCCAGATCGCGCGCGGTGCGGTGCGCGTCGTCGTTGTTGCCAAAGACCGCGACTTGCTTACCCGGGGCCACGCCCCAACGGTTGAGGTAGGCTCGCACGGCGCCCGAGGTCATGATGCCCGGGCGGTCGTTGTTGGCGAAGGCCACGGGACGCTCCAAAGCACCTGCCGCGAGGATGGATTGCTTGGCTGCGATGCGCCAGAAACACTCAAGCGGCGCGCCCTCACCCCGCCGCGCGCGGTGTTGGTTGACCCGTTCCAACGCGCCGAACATCCCGCCGTCATAGGCGCCGGTCACCGTCGTGCGGGGCATCAGCCGCACATTGTCCATCGCCGCGAGTTCCGCGACCACGCCCGCCGCCCATACATGGCCCGGCTCACCATCGACACGCTCGTTCTCGGCATTCAGCCGCCCGCCCATCAGCGCATATTCATCGGCAAGGATCACATCCGCCCCCGCCCGCGCCGCCACCAGCGCCGCCATCAGACCCGTCGGGCCTGCACCGATCACCAAAAGATCGCAAAAGGCATAGGCTTTCTCATAGGCGTCCGCATTGGGCTGGCCGCTCAGCAGCCCCAGACCCGCCGCGCGGCGGATCACCGGCTCATAGACGCGCCGCCAAAAATTGCGCGGCCACATGAAGGTCTTGTAATAGAACCCCGCCCCGAGGAACGGCGACGCCAGATCGTTCACCGCCATGAGGTCGAGATCGAGGCTCGGCCAAGCGTTCTGGCTGCGCACCTGCAAACCTTCGTAAATCTCTTGCATGGTGGCGCGGACATTGGGCTCTGACGCGGGGCCGACGCCGGTAGTCACCAACGCGTTCGGCTCTTCGCTGCCTGCGCTCAGCACCCCGCGCGGGCGGTGGTATTTGAACGACCGCCCCATCAGCCGCTGCCCGTTCGCCAGCATGGCCGAGGCGACCGTATCGCCCGCAAAGCCGTCGTAGCGCCGCCCGTCGAAGGTAAAGCTGACCGGCGTCTCCCGGTCGATCAATCCGCGCCCTGCAATCCTCATGCCATGGCCCTTTTCACATCCGATGCCAATTCCACGGCCCGCACCGCATGGGTCACCGTATCGCGGGTGACGACGAGCCAGGCGCCGCAGCCGGTCTCATGCTGCCACAGGTCGCGGGTCTCTCCCGCCGGGTTGTCGCGCAGGTGCAGATAGGCGTCCCAGTCCTCATCCGAGGCATCGGGCGCAGGCCGGGCCAAGGCGATGGCATCGCCGCGATAATAGAACTCCCGCCGATCCCGGCTGCCGCAGATGGGGCATTCGATCCGCATATTGGCCCTCCCTCAGTGCAAGTTGTGCTGAGACCCGGTGGCCTCTTCATCCATCAGGCCTTCGCCCGAACGGAACCGGTCGAGCCTGAAGCCCGCCGCCGTCTCATGGGGCTGCCCGGTGGCCATCAGATGCGCCAGCGCATGGCCCGAGGCGGGCACCGCCTTGAAGCCGCCGTAGCACCAGCCGCAATCGACGAACAAACCCTCCGTCTCGGTCTTGTCGATGATCGGGCTGCCATCGGGTGTCATGTCCATGATCCCACCCCAAGAGCGCAGCACGCGGGCCTTGCCGATCATCGGCATCAGGGTCATCCCCGCCTCCATCACATGCTCCATCATCGGCAGGTTGCCGCGCTGCGCGTAGGAGGCATAGAAGTCCAGATCGCCACCAAAGACCAACCCGCCCTTGTCGGACTGGCTGATATAGAAGTGCCCCATGCCAAAGCTGATCACATGGTCGATCACGGGCTTTAACCCTTCGGAGACGAAAGCCTGCAAAACATGGCTCTCGATCGGCAGGCGCATCCCCGCCATGGCGGCGACTTGGCCCGAGCGCCCCGCCGTGACGATCGCCACCTTCTTGGCACGGATCGCCCCGCGCGTGGTCTGCACGCCGCGCACGCGGCCGTTCTCGATGTCGATGCCGGTGACTTCGCATTGCTGGATCAGATCGACGCCGCGCTGGTCCGCGCCGCGCGCATAGCCCCACGCCACCGCATCATGGCGCGCCGTACCGCCGCGTCGGTGCAGCAACCCGCCGTGGATCGGAAAGCGCCCGTTGTCATAGTCCAGATAGGGCAGCAGTTTGCGCAGACCCTCGCGGTCAAGCAATTCCGCATCGTCGCCCTGATTGATCATCGCATTGCCGCGCCGGGCCGAGGCATCGCGCTGCGCGTCTGAGTGAAACAAGGTGATCACGCCGCGCTGGCTGAACATCACGTTATAGTTCAACTCTTCCGACAGCCCCTCCCAGAGTTTGAGCGAATGGCTGTAGAACTCGGAATTGCCGGGCAGAAAGTAATTGCCGCGCACCACGGTCGTGTTGCGCCCCACGTTTCCCCCGCCGAGATAGCCTTTTTCGAGCACCGCGATATTCGTCATGCCGTGGTTCTTGGCGAGGTAGTAAGCCGTGCTCAGCCCATGCCCGCCGCCGCCGATGATCACCGCGTCATATTCCGCCTGCGGCTCTGGATCGCGCCATTGCGCCGTCCAACCCCGATTGCCGGTCAAGCCTTCGCGCAATACCCGCAGTCCTGAAAATCGCATCATTCGCCTCCCCCGGTCTTGGCGCAGTCAAGCAACTTGGGGCGCAAGTATCAATGACCGAAAACGCTTCCCCCGGCCCCTACGCCCGCAGGCGGCAAAAAGGGGCGCAGGACGCCCCTTTTTCGGTCACTTCAAGAGAGGCGATACGCCCCTCAAAGCCCCTTGGCGTGATAGCTCGCCGCGACCTTTTCGATCGAGACGAGATAGGCCGCCGTGCGCAGATCATCGACATCGTCGCGGCTGTGCCAAACGTGGGCCATCGCCTCATAGGCCGTGCGCATCGTGTCATCGAGACCGGAACGGACCAGTTCCAACTCCCCCGCACCGCGCAAATACTTCTCTTTGAAGTCGGGGCTCAGCGTCCAGCCGAGGTCCTTATCCGCGCTCAGCCGCTCAAGCTCATCCACCACCAGTTGGTGACGCGATTCCTCGGCACGGCGCTGCATGCGGCCAAAGCGGATGTGGCTGAGGTTCTTGACCCACTCGAAGTAAGAGACCGTCACACCGCCCGCGTTGGCATACATATCAGGCACGATCACCGTGCCCTTCTTGCGCAGCACCTCATCGGCCCCGGCGGTCACCGGACCGTTCGCGGCCTCGATGATCAATGGTGCCTTGATACGTTCGGCATTGGTGAGGTTGATCACCCCCTCCAGCGCGGCGGGGATCAGGATATCGCAGTCCGCTTCCAAAAACTTGGCGCCATCCTCTTCGAACTTCGCATCGGCATAGCCTTTGATGGTGCCATGCTTTTCGATCCACTTGTGCACGGCTTCGACGTTCAGCCCGTCTTCGCTGTGCAGCGCGCCGTCGCGTTCGATGATCGCGGTAATCTTCGCGCCATCTTCTTCGCTGAGGAACTTGGCGGCGTGATAGCCCACGTTGCCGAGACCCTGAATAATGACCCGCTTGCCGTCGAGCTTGCCGGAAAGGCCCGCTTTCTTCAGCCCCTCGGGGTCGCGGAAGAAGGCTTGAAGCGCATATTGCACACCCCGGCCTGTCGCCTCGGTCCGGCCTTGGATGCCGCCCGCGTTGATCGGCTTGCCGGTGACACAGGCCACACCGTTGATGTCGGTGGTGTTCATGCGTTTGTACTGGTCCGCGATCCAAGCCATCTCACGCTCGCCGGTGCCCATGTCGGGGGCGGGCACGTTCTGCGCGGGGTGGATCATGTCGCGCTTGATGAGCTCATAGGCGAAACGCCGGGTGATCAGTTCAAGCTCATGTTCATCATATTCACGCGGATCAATGCACAGCCCGCCTTTGGAGCCGCCAAAGGGCGCCTCTACCAGCGCGCATTTATAGGTCATCAGCGCGGCCAGCGCTTCGACCTCGTTCTGGTTCACGGCCATGGAATAGCGGATACCGCCCTTCACAGGCTCCATATGTTCGGAATGGACCGAACGGTAGCCGGTGAACGTATGCATCCGGCCCCGCAGACGCACGCCGAAACGCACCGTGTAGGTGGCATTGCAAACGCGAATTTTTTCTTCGAGACCGGGCGGCAAATCCATCAGCGCGACCGCGCGATTGAACATCAGGTCCACACTGTCGCGGAAACTCGGCTCATTGGCTGGATTCATCGGTCTCTCCTCTTCTTGTCCAGTCGCGGTTCCTTTGTTTGCGGGCGCGACTCATCTGGCTGCCCTAGGGGCATGCAGTCGCACCGTAGGACGCCTCATGGCGGGGCGCGACCCAATTCCTCGCGATTTGCGAAACTTTATCAACTGTGGGTAGGGGCGGCCCGCGCCACCCTCCCCGCCCGGTGGAAATCGGCCCAAAACGCCCCCGAAAACCGGCCCCAAGCGCCGCCTATTGCCCCAGACGCGCCAAACTCTGGACACTTTCCCGCAGCACAACAGGGCAAGGCAAATGCCGCCCATTCCCTTTGGCGCCCGCAGGACGCCACAGGAAGAGAGGTTGATGACGATGCGCGATAGCACTCACAGTTCGGAAAATCCCTCGCAGTCCCTGCCCGCGCTGCTGCGCCGCTTCGCGCGCGAAGAAGACGGGCTGGTCACGGTCTTTGCCATTCTGATGATTTTGCTGATGATCCTCATGGGGGGCATCGGCGTGGACCTGATGCGCCATGAGCGCGAACGCGCAAGGGTGCAGGCCGTGGCCGACCGCGCCGTGTTGGCGGCGGCGGACCTCGACCAGACGCTCAGCCCCGAGGCCGTGGCCCGCGATTATTTCGACAAGGCGGGGCTGGCCGAATATGTATCCAGCGTAACGGTCGACGAAGGCTTGAACTACCGCCGCGTCACCGTCGATGCCTCGCGCACGCTCAACACGATGTTCATGAGTAAATTCGGCCAAGACCGGCTGCATGTCCCTGCCAGATCCACGGCGGAGGAAAAGGTGAACAAGGTCGAGATTTCTATGGTGCTCGATATCTCGGGCTCCATGCGGGAGAATGGCAAGATGGCCAACCTCCATGACGCGAGCGACGCCTTCATCGACACCGTGCTGAAGCCCGAGAACGCGGACCTGATCTCGATCTCCGTCGTGCCCTATACCGCGCAGGTCAACGTCGGGAAGGACATCATGGATGAGTTGAACGTCACCCAGCTGCATTCTTTCTCCCATTGCGTTGATTTCGACGACAGCGAGTTTGACCTCACCGCCATCAGCCAGACCCGCAGCTATGAGCATATGCAGCACTTCGAGGCGGGCTATAGCTGGAACGGTTATCACCGCGACAACACCGGCCGTTATGACAACATCTACAACCCCGGCTGCCCGAAGCAGGATTACGAAGAAGTCGCGCCCTATTCGCAGAACGCCGCCGCGCTGAAAGCCCGGATCTCCAATTTCCAGCCCCGCGCGAACACCGCCATTCATCTGGGCATGAAATGGGGCGTGGCTCTGCTCGACCCGTCCTTCCGCGCGATCAATCAAGCCATCGGCGGCGATGCGGCCTTCCAAGGGCGCCCGGCTGATTACGGCGATATCGACACGCTGAAAACGGTGATCCTGATGACCGATGGGGTGAACGTGACCACCCGTCGGATCAACCGCCAAGTCTATGCCAACCGGGACCACTACCGCCACTGGAGCGACTACCCCTTCTACTGGTGGCTGAACCGTAATGTCCGCTCAAGCGAGCGTCACCGCTGGTACTGGACGAAATACAGCGCATCGCAGGCCGATACCCTGCTCGACAACATCTGCGACGCGGCCAAGGCCAAGGGCATCGTAATCTGGTCGATCGGCTTTGAAGTGACCGACCATGGCGCATCGGTAATGAAGAACTGCGCCTCCTCCGACAGCCATTTCTTCCGCGTCGAAGGGGTGGAAATCGTCAGCGCATTCGAGGCCATCGCCCGCCAGATCAACCAGTTGAGGCTGACGCAATGATACAGCGCTGCATCAAGGCATGGCGCCGGTTTCGCGGCGATGAGGATGGCTCGGCCATGTTGATGGAATTCGCCATCCTGTCGCCGCTGCTCTTCGGCTGCCTGCTCATGTCTGTCGAGATGAGCTTTTACGCCATCCGCCACATGTTCCTTGACCGGGGGCTCGACATGACGGTGCGCTACATCCGGCTGAACACCAATACCCCGATGACGCATCAGACCATCAAGGACAAAATCTGCGAGGCCGCGATCTTCTTGGATGACTGCGAAGAGACCCTGCGCCTTGAGATGATCCGCGTGGACCCGCGCAATTTCGCCAGCTTCGACCAGTCGCCCGATTGCGTCGACACTTCCGAAGACCCCAGACCGGTGCGCGGCTGGACCCTTGGGGTCGAGCATCAGTTGATGCTGCTGCGCGCCTGCGCACGGTTTGAGCCCTTCTTTCCGACCACCGGCCTTGGCTATGCCCTTGAGAAAGACGGCGCGGGCCGTGTTTCCATGGTCTCAAGCGCAGCCTTTGTACAGGAGCCGAATTGATGCGCGTTTTCCGCAGTTTGCTGGCCCGGTTCAAAGGGCGCGAGGACGGCTCCATCGCCGTTGAGACGGTGATCATGTTGCCGCTGATGTTCTGGGCCTATCTGGCCATGTATTCGACCTTTGACACCTTCCGGATGTACAACCTCAACCAGACGGCGGCCTACACCGTGGGCGATGCCATCTCGCGCGAGACGCAGGCGATTGACGCGGACTATCTCCAAGGGATGCAAGAACTGTTCGAGTATCTCACCCGGGGCACCGGGCAAACCGCGATACGGGTCAGCTCGCTTTGGTATGACGCGGAAAACAACCGCTATCAGGCCGATTGGTCGCAGGTACGCGGCACGGTTGAGCCGTTGACCAGCGACGATGTGCGCAATTGGCATGACAAACTGCCCGTCATGCCCAACAACGAACGCGTCACGCTGGTCGAGACTTGGCGCGACTTCGAGCCGCTGTTCAAAACCGGGTTGGAGCGGCGCGACATTCACAACTTCGTCTTCACCCGCCCGCGCTATGCGCCACGCACGGTCTGGTCAGACGGTTAAGCGGCCTCACGCTCGGCCAGTTTGGCGCGGATGATCTCGGCAATCAGCTTGGTTTCATTGGCCGGGGTCATGCCGCCCACGCCGATCCGGCGGCCAAGGCTCCACCACAGGCCCAAGCGCCAGCCCCGCGCCACGCGGCGGTTGGTCTTGAGCAGGAAACCGTTCGAGGGTTTGACCGCGAAAGCGCCCTGATCGATGCGCGCGATCTCGTCCATGCGGACGATCACCCGGCCATCGGCATCGCGCAGCGCCTCTTCGGTCAGTTCCACCGCACTGGCGGTGGCGCGGCGCATCACCTCGGCAATCGCGATAAAGCCAAATCCCACCAGCACCAGAACGCTCTGCCAGACCGGATCAGGCGAGCGGGTCAGCGCGGAATAGATCAGCAGCAGCCCCAGCCCTGCCAGTGACAACAGCCCCACCGCCCGCCGCGCGGGTGACGCCTTGGCCGTGGCCAGCACGGTCTCCGCGTCGCTGTGCATCATCTGAGAGGTGTCGGTCATGGGCCGGGCTTTCTAAGGGGCAAGGGGCCGGTTAACGCCGCCCCCTGCCGGGGTCATTCGCCCTCGGCCTAGCCCGCCGTCCGGCAAAGGGCAAGACCGGGCACCGGGCCGCTCAGCGTTCCCGTTTGCCTTTCTTGCGGGGCGGCCCCGCTTCCAGCCGCTGTTGCAGCTTGTCGGCATAGTCTTGACGGGCGGCGGCATCCATCGCGCTGACCTCGGCCAACCAAGCGTCATGGGCGACCTGCTGAACACCCGCGGCAGCCTCCCCTTGGGCGGCGAGCACCGCGGCGGCCACATCCGCCTGAAAGGGCTCGGCCCGAAGCGCAGCAAGCATTTCGTCGTAAAGCGCGCGCCGCGCTTCCCGGTCGAGGTGATGCGCCTTGCCGCTGGCGCGCATTTTGCTGTGCAGTTCGTGCCGCGTCTCGGGCGGCAGTGTCTGTACGTAGGGCGAGGCATAGCTGCGCAGCCCCGGCAAATCGCCAGCGCCACGCGGCCCGGGCCCGCCATGACGCCACATCGCCCCGCCAAGCGCGCCGAGGATCATCACGTTCAACGCCAGCGACAGACCAAGCGCCAATCGCATGAGGCGCCTGCGCCGTGTTGTGGGATCCTGTGTCATCTCAACTTTCCTCCATGTCCCAGCCAAATCCACCGAATTCGCTGCCTGTGTCAGCCGCCGTGAGGTCCGAAGTCTCGGTCTCCCATGTGCCGGTCACGAACTGCCCGGCCAAATCCGGCATGCCCTCGGGCGGTGCCACTCCGACCCAAACCCCGACAGCCGCGGCAGTGGCAAGACCGCTCAGCCCCGCCGCACCGCCCAAGAGTTGCCAGAGCGCTTGATGCCACGGCTGGCGCGGTGCTTTGGGCATATGCGCTTCGGCATCGGCCAGAACGCGGGCCTGCAAATCGGCCGAGACCTGTGGCGGATTGGCCCGGGCCGCGGCAAAGAAATCTTCCAGATCGTCGACGTCACTCATTTTCAAACCCCAATGCGTCCCGTTGTGCCGACAGTTGCGCGGCCAATGCCCGTTTGCCCCGCGCGGTCAGGCTTTCCACCGCTTCGACCCCGATGCCCAGCACCTCTGCGATCTCGGGATTGGCCATACCGTCGATATGGCGCAATACCACCGCTTGGCGCTGGCGGTCGGGCAAAGTGGCCAGCGCCTTTTGCAGCGCGTCCACACGGGCGGCCTGCTGCATCTGCTGCGCGGCACCGGGGGTCGGATCGGCAGGTTCTGCCACATCATCGAGCCCGGCCACGCCCGCCCCACGGCGGCGGAGCCGGTCGGTGCAGAGGTTGGCCACGACACGGTAGAGCCAAGTGGTCACCTTGGCCTCGCCCCTGCGCCACTTCGGCGCCTGACGCCAGAGCCGCAGCATCGCCTCTTGGGCCACATCCTCGGCCTCGGCCCGGTCACCGAGCACCCGCAGCGCATGGCCGTGGAGGCGCGGCACCAGCCGCGCGGTCAGCAACCGCGCCGCCGCCGCATCGCCATTGGCATAGCGTTGCAACAACTCGGCATCCGCATCTTGCTGCGCGTTGGGCAAATCCTGCATCCCGTCCATGGCTAAGGTCCGGGCGCGCCATGATCAAGCGCGCCCAAAGCTTCATTTAGTCCTGCTGCGGCTTGTCATGGTGCTTTTTGTGGCCCTTGTGGTGCCGCTTGCCATGCATTTTCGCCGCTTCGAACTCTTCGGCGCTGACGCTGCCGTTACCGTCTTTGTCCAGACGCTCGAACATCTTGGCCGGATCGTGGCGCTGTGTCATCTCTTCCATCGAGAGTTTGCCGTCGTCATTGGCGTCCATACGCTCGATCATGCGGGCGCCCTTATCACCGCCCTTATGACCGTGCTTGCCGCCCTCTTTGCCGCCGCGCTTGCCACCGTGTTTGTCGCCCATGGCTTCCAATTCGGAAGCGTCGAGGCTGCCGTTGCCATCGGTGTCGAAACGCTCAACCATCTTGGCGGCGCGATCGGCGCGGCGTGCATCGCCCGCGGCCTTCAGCTCTTCGCCGGTCACGAAACCGTCGCCATCGGCATCAACCTTGGCAAAACGCGCTTCGGCATGGGCCTGAAACTCTGCCTGCGTGATCGCACCGTTGCCATCTGCGTCAAGCTGCTGAAACCGGTCCTGCCCGTTTGGCTGCGCGGTGGCGGCCACGGCACCCACGGCCAACAATCCGCTGAGGGCTGCGATCTTCATATTGGTACGAATGGTCATCTTGATACTCCTCGTTTTTTAAAGATCGTCTCACGCTTTTGCGCCGCGATCACAGGGTCAAACGGCGGGGCGAGAAACTTCCGTCGCAGGTTTTCAAACTTTTTTCGGAAAAATCGGCAAAGCCCCGCCCTGCGCGACATGGCGCCGCAACGGCAACCTCCGGTCTTTTCATTTCACGCCCCAGACTGCATCTATCCCTCAACCAGAGGATCGCCCCATGTCACAGACCCAGCAATTGTCCCCCGACACCGCAGAGACCGACGCCAGCGAAGAGCGGCCCCGCTTGCCTGCCATGCTGCGCGGCTGGCGTGGCAAATGCCCCTCCTGCGGGGGCGGAGAGCTGCTGCATGGCTATCTGAAAGTGAACGACGACTGCGCGGTTTGCCGTCAGGAGTTCCACCACCACCGCGCCGATGACGGCCCGGCCTATCTGACCATTCTGCTGGTCGGTCACCTTTTGGCACCGGGGCTGCACATCGCCTATGTGGTCTGGCGGCCCGAACCTCTGACCCTGTTCACCATTTTTGCGGTTGGCTGCACGGCGCTGTCGCTTTACCTTCTGCCCAGACTGAAGGGGGCCATGATCGGCTTTCAATGGGCCAAAAGGATGGGCGGCTTCGGCCGGTCAAACTAAGGCGGCCCGCCCTTCGGCCCCTGACTGCCGGAGCATCGCCGCATGACCATCGACAAGACCAAAATCCGCAACGCCGCCACGGTGATCGTGCTGCGTGACCGCCATGAGACCCCGCATATCCTGATGGGGCAACGCGGGGCCAAGGCGGCCTTCATGCCGAATAAATTCGTCTTTCCCGGCGGGGCGGTGGACGCGGGCGATGCCCATGTACCCCTTGCCGCCCCGGTGAACGCGCTTTGCCACGGCAGGCTTTGTGATGATGCCGAGCCGACGCTCGCCCATGCCATCGCCGTCGCTGCCATTCGTGAACTATGGGAAGAAACCGGTCTGGTGCTGGGCCGCAAGGGCGCGTGGAAGGGGGGTGTGCCGTCCGACTGGCAGAGCTTTGCCGCCACGGGCCACCTGCCCGATGCCTCTGCCCTGCAATTCGTGTTTCGCGCCCTGACACCGCCGGGCCGCCCGCGCCGCTTCGACGCGCGTTTCTTTCTAGTGGATGCCGACAACATCGCCAGCGACCCCGATGATTTCGACGCCGCCTGTGATGAGCTGTCACATCTGCAATGGGTGCCGCTGAGCCGGGCGCGGTCTTTCGACATGCCCTTCATCACCGAAGTCGTATTGGCCGAGGTCGCCGCGCGCGCGCGCGACACCAGCCCGCCCGCCTCGGTCCCGTTTTTCAAGAACAACGACGAAGAAAGCCTGTTCCTGCGCCTGCATGGCCGCCCGATGTCGGGTTAGGTCACCAAAACCAGCATCAAGATCGAGACCGCCAGCACCGACATGCCCGCCCACTCCCGGCGCGAAATCCGCTCGCGGAAGAACAGGGTCGTGGCCGCGATGCTCAGCATCAGTTCGACCTGCCCCAAGGCCTTCACATAGGCCGCGTTTTGCAGGGTGAAGGCGATGAACCAACAGAGCGACCCGCCCATCGAAGTCAGCCCGATCCAAACCGCCACCCGCCGCGCGGCCCAGACCCGGCGCATCTGCCCCGGTTCGCGCAGGCGCAGCCAAAGGGCCATGATCAGCGTCTGCATCAGCACCACCGCCGCCAGCGTCACGCCCGCACGCAACAGCGGATCGCCCGAGGCCACGGCGAGCGAAGCGCCGCGATAACAGACTGCCGAGATCGCGAAGAGAAAGCCCGAGGCGATGCCCAGCCCCGCCGCACGGTTGCGCAGATCGCCGAGTTGCAGCCCCCGCGCCTCGGCCCCGCCGGACAGCAACAGCAGCCCCAGCACGCCAAGGGCGATGGCCGCAAAGCCCGCGCCCGAGACGCCCTCGCCCAGCACGATCCAGCCCATCAGAACGGTCTGGATCACCTCGGTCTTCTTGAAAGTGATGCCCACTGCGAAATTGCGCTGCTTGAACAACAGCACCACGCAGACCGTCGCCATGATCTGCGCCGTGCCGCCCATCAGCCCGTACAGCCAGAAGCCCGCCCCAAGCGGCGGCAGCCCCTGCCCGCTTAGCGCCAGATAAAGCAGGAGCAACAGCGCCACGAAGGGCGCGGAATAGAGAAACCGCGAAAACGTCGCCCCGCCTGCCGAGAGCGTATCGGTCGCCAGATGCTTTTGCAGCATGAAGCGCCCGGTCTGAAAGACGGCGGCGGCAAGGGTGACGAGGATCCACAGATCGGGGGCGAAAGCACTGTCCATAACAGCCTATAGGCCGAAGGCGGGCGGCAGGGCCAGTGCCTTAGGGCCTCATCTTTAGGGCCCCGAGGTCATAGCCGTTGAAGGCCAAGATCTCCTGTGCTGCGGCGATCCGGTCCGCCCCGCCTGTCGCCTGACGGTCAAGGATCCAGCCATATCCGCCATCGGGGCTGCCGATGACCGCTGTGCGGAAGCCTTCGTCGACCCAGAGCACCCAGAAAGGCCGCTCGGCCCCGCCGACGGCGGCGCGCATCGTGTAACGGCCCGGCCCTTCTGCGCTCAGCGCCCAAAGGGTGCGGGTGTTGCGGCATCCGGCGCTGTCGCAGATCTGGCGCTGTTCGATCAGGGTCGGCCCTTGCGGCGCGAAGGTCACGGCTTGCAGATCGGCGTCACCGGGGAATGCCGCCCGGACCTGCCAATCGCCGCCAAAACGTGCCGCGTCATAGCGGCTGGTGGCCCCGATCAAAGCCTCCGCATCGCGAAACCCGCTTTGTGCGGGCGGCGCCTCGCCGCCGCTACACGCCGCGAGGGCAACCAAGAGCAGCAACATGGCCCCCCGCCGCGCCAAATGCATCCCAAGGCGGCCCATCAATAGGGCATCGGATGGGCTTTATGCGCCGCGTCGAGGTCGGCCATCACCTCATCGCTCAAGCTCAGCTCCGCCCCTCCAAGCGCCACGTCAAGCTGCTCAAGACTGGTCGCGCCAAAGATGACCGAGCCCATGAAGGGCCGTGTCGCACACCATGCCAGCGCCATCTGCACCGGGTCGAGCCCATGTTTCTCGGCCACATCGAGATAGGCCGCGACCGCCTCAAAGGCGCGGGGGGTGACCCGACCGCCCAGATCTTCGTTCAGCGACAGACGCGACCCGGCGGGGATCTTCCCGCCCTGATATTTCCCGGTCAGCAACCCCGCGGCCAGCGGAGAGAAGGCCAGCATATCGATCTGCTCATTGACGCAGGTCTCGGACACATCGGTATCGGCCAGTCGGCACATCAGCGAATATTCGTTCTGCACCGAGATCGGGCGCGGCCCGCCCACACGTTCGGCCACGGCGGCCCATTGGGTCAGCCCCCAAGCGCTTTCGTTGCTGAGGCCAAAGGCGCGGATCGTCCCGCGTTCGACCTCACGTTGCAGCGCGCCGAGCGTGTCTTCCATATGCGCAATGGTCTCGGCCCGGTTCTGGCTCGACGGGTCGTAGTGCCAATTCTTGCGGAACATATAGCTGCCGCGGTTCGGCCAGTGGAATTGGTAAAGGTCGATGTGATCCGTCTGCAAGCGCTTCAGCGAGCCTTCGATGGCGCCCGGGATCGTGTCGGAGGAAATCGGCGCGCCGTCGCGGGCGTGCTGCATCCCTTCGCCGGAGTGTTTGCTGGCCAGAACCACCTCGTCCCGGCGCTTGTCGCGGGCGAACCACTGGCCGATGATCTCTTCCGTCCGGCCAATCGTCTCGGCGCTGATCGGGTTCACGGGGTACATCTCGGCAGTGTCGATGAAGTTGATCCCGGCCTCCAGCGCGCGGTCGATCTGCGCATGGCCCTCCTCGGCGGTGTTCTGGGTGCCCCATGTCATGGAGCCCAAACAGAAATGCGAGACCTCGATATCGCTAGAGCCGAGCTTTTTCATCTTCATCTTGTGGTCCTCGCTTGTGATTTGCCCGCAACCTAGCCGCCTGCCCGGCCTTCGCAAGGGCAATTGCCCCGCGCCGATCCTAGCACCCCGACAAAAGCGCGGTCCCGGTGCTTTCGGCCTTCCGTTTGGGCAGCAATGGACGCAATCTGCGCCCATGCGCCTGCTCATATCCTTCGCCGCCCTGTTCTTCTCGGTCATCCTTCTGCAACTCTCCACCGGAGGTGTGGGGCCGATCGACGTGCTGTCGGGCGCGCAGCTTGGGTTCAGCCGACAGGAAATCGGTATGCTCGGCTCGGCCCATTTTCTGGGGTTCTTCATCGGCTGCTGGTGGGCGCCTCGGTTGATGGGCAGCGTCGGCCACAGCCGCGCCTTTGCGGCCTTCACCGCCGCCGGATCAATCGGCCTGATGGCGCATATGATGGTGGTGGACCCCTAGGCATGGGGGCTGATGCGTGTCGCGTCAGGCATGTGCGTGGCGGGCTGCTATACGGTGATCGAGGCATGGATGCAGGCCAAGGTCACCAATGAGACGCGCGGGCGCACCATGGGCATCTACAGGGTGGTGGACATGAGCGGCTCTCTCGCCGCGCAGTTGATCGTGGGCGTACTCGCCCCGGCGTCTTACGTCTCTTACAACCTGCTGGCCATCGGCTGCTGTGCCGCCCTCTTGCCGCTGACGCTGACCAAGGTCCGCCCGCCCGAAACGCCCAGCCAGCCACGGCTGCGCCCGCGCCTCGCCTTTGACCGCTCGCCACTGGCGGCGGCGGGGGTCATCGTGGCCGCCGTCTCCAGCGCGTCTTTCCGGATGGTCGGGCCGATCTACGGCCAAGAAGTCGGCCTCAGCGCGCCGCAGATCGCGTGGTTCCTTGCCGCCTTCGTGCTGGGCGGTGCGCTTGCGCAATATCCCATGGGGATGCTGGCCGATAAGTTCGACCGCCGCTGGGTGCTGATCTGGCTCTCGGTCGCCGCGATGGGCGGCTGTGTGGTCACCGTGATGGGCGCGGGCTATGGCACGGCGGGGATCATGCTCTCGGCCGGGCTCTTCGGCGCCACGACCTTTCCGATCTATTCGGTCTCTGCCGCCCATGCCCACGACTTTGCCAGTTCCGACGAGCGGGTAGAGCTTTCCGCCGCCCTGATGTTCTTTTTCGCTCTGGGCGCCATCGGCGCGCCCTATCTCGCCTCGGTCCTGATCGACAATTTCGGCGCGGCGGCGCTTTTCGCGATGATCGCGGCGGCGCATGGGGGGCTGGTGGTCTTTGGCCTTGCCCGGATGCGCGCGCGCCCCACCTTGGTCGAGCGGACGCCCTACGTCTACGCGCCACGGACCAGCTTTCTCATCGGGCGGCTCTTGGGCCGCGCGCGGGACCGCGACTGACCGGTCCCGTCTTTTGCTGGAACTGGCGCAGCCCTTGCGATAAGGCTGCGCCAAGCACGGGAATATTTATATGACACGCCACCTCATCACCTCCGCCATTCCTTACATCAACGGGATCAAACATCTGGGTAACCTCGTGGGCAGCCAGCTGCCTGCGGACCTCTACGCGCGCTATCAGCGTGGCCGGGGGCAGGATGTTCTGTTCCTCTGCGCTACGGACGAGCACGGCACCCCCGCCGAGCTTGCCGCCGCGAAAGCGGGCAAGCCGGTCGATGAATATTGCGCCGAGATGTATGAAACACAGGCTCGCATCGCCGAAGGGTTCGGCCTCTCCTTCGATCACTTTGGCCGCTCGTCCAGCACGCAGAACCGCAAGCTCACGCAGCATTTTGCCGGTGCCTTGGCGGATCAGGGGCTGATCGAAGAGGTCTCCCAACGGCAGATTTATTCGCCGACCGACGGGCGCTTCCTGCCCGACCGCTATGTCGAGGGCACCTGCCCCAACTGCGGTTTCGAGGATGCGCGCGGCGATCAATGCGACAACTGCACCAAACAGCTCGACCCCGAGGACCTGATCAACCCACGCTCGACCATCTCGGGCGCTACTGATCTGGAGATGCGCGAGACGAAACACCTGTTCCTCAAGCAAAGCCAACTCAAGGACGAGCTCGACGCTTGGATCGACAGCAAGACCGACTGGCCCGTGCTGACCACCTCCATCGCCAAGAAATGGCTGCATGACGGCGACGGGCTGCAAGACCGTGGCATCACCCGCGACCTCAGCTGGGGCGTGCCGGTGAAACGCGGCGATCAGGATTGGCCGGGCATGGAAGGCAAGGTCTTCTACGTCTGGTTCGACGCGCCCATCGAATACATCGCCTGCGCGCAGGAATGGGTCGATGCGGGCAAGGGGACCGATTGGGAAAGCTGGTGGCGTACCGACAAGGGCGCCGAAGACGTGCGCTACACCCAGTTCATGGGCAAGGACAATGTCCCCTTCCACACGCTCAGCTTCCCCGCCACGATCAAGGGCTCGGGCGAGCCGTGGAAGCTGGTGGATTACATCAAGTCCTTCAATTACCTCAATTATGACGGCGGTCAGTTCTCCACCTCGCGCGGGCGTGGCGTCTTCATGGATCAGGCGTTGGAAATCCTGCCGGCGGATTACTGGCGCTGGTGGCTCTTGAGCCATGCGCCCGAGACCTCGGATGCCGAATTCACTTGGGAGAACTTCCAAGCCTCGGTGAACAAAGACTTGGCCGACGTGCTGGGCAATTTCGTCAGCCGGATCACCAAGTTCTGCCGCTCCAAATTCGGCGAAGCGGTGCCCGAGGCCGGTGAATACGGCGAGGCGGAGCAGACGCTGATCGAAGACATCACCGCCCGCGTCGCCCGTTACGAGACGCTGATGGAGGCGATGGAGGTCCGCAAATCCGCCGCCGAACTGCGCGGCATCTGGGCGGCGGGCAACGAATATCTGCAAGCCCAAGCGCCTTGGACCACCTTCAAGACTGACCCCGACCGCGCGGCGGCGCAGGTGCGGCTGGCGTTGAACCTGATCCCGCTCTACGCCGTGCTTTCGGCACCCTTCATCCCCACGGCCTCGGCCTCGATGCTGGCGGCGATGAAGGTCGACGACATGCCCTGGCCCGACGATGTGCCCGCGGCCTTGGGCAAGCTTGCCCCCGGCCGCGGCTTTGAAGTGCCCGAGGTGCTTTTTGCTAAGATCAGCGATGAGGACCGGGAAAGCTGGGCCGAACGTTTCGCCGGTAAGCGCGACTGATCAGAAATCTAGGAACAGCGGCGCGGGTTATGCGCCGCTGTTTCGTTCTACGGCGAAGGCGCTCGGCTAACCGCGCCGCGCGCGCTTTCCGCCTGAGACCGCGCGCACTGGCCCCACGCCATTCGCCGCCGCTTCGACACCCCGAAACCGGAGGCCATGCCCCCGCCCTTCGGGATCCCGCTCCGCCGTGAGCCATCCGTGGACAATGCGGGCCGTCTCCTCCCCCGGGTGCATTTGAAAGCCGCCCTGCGGGGCCAGCCCCTCAAGCGCCTGCGCCCAAAGCGTGCCGATCTCAGCCCCATCGCAAAGCCGCGGCCCGAACAGATCGCTGATATGTTGCCCGATCAGACAATCCCCCAGCCCATAGGTGACACCGCAGGCCGCCTCATTGGCGCGGCAAACGCGCCCATCGGGAGTGAAGACCACGTCGATTTCGGCCATATCGGCCTTGACCGGGGATAAGAGGCGATTGCCCGCCGTCCCCTTCCCGCCCGCGGGGCCAAGAGAGGGCATAAGCGCCCCGCGAAGCCCGGCTTTGGGTCGGCCATCAAGGTTCTGCCTAAACATGCGCCGCTCTGCCGCGAAAACGATGGAGATCAGCGGGAGCTGCCCCGAGGTAAGGCTGTCCTCTACAGCAGCGGTATTCCCGGCTGACATGCTCACCCTCTCACGCGGCCCGTTGGGTCCCGACGCGCCGCACCGCACAGCGGAGCCCAGCATCCGAGCAACATAACCCCGCAGGCAAAAAACCATGCGCCGTAAGAGGTTAAACGATCGCCCTCCTTTCCCTGAACATGCCATCTGCCACCTCTGCCTCATCCCGCCCCACTGCCGACCTTGGGGGAGGATTAGCGGCAAGGTCTTACCACGGAGTTAAAAAATGTAGGCACAGTGTGAACTTGCGAGAGACTTATTTTCGCCCTATTCCGACAGCAATTAACCAAGTGTTAATATCAGATAGGATAAAGATGTTCCGGGTCGCCCATACAATTCATCACGATCACGACCTCGGGCTCGTGCTGCTTGCGGCACTTCTTTGTATCTTCGGCAGCTGGGTGGTGGCTCGGCTCTATCGGCATGTGCTTGAACAGCCGCGTCGCCAAGCGTTGATCTGGTGCTATCTGACCGCGATGACAGCGGGGGTGACGATCTGGTGCACCCATTTCATCGCAATCCTCGCCTATCAGCTCGACGCGCCGGCGACGTTCCATTTCTCGCTCACCTTCCTATCGCTGATCATCGCCATCGTCGGCTCGATTCTGGGCGTCGTCATCGCCGGGCTGCTCAAATCCCGGCGGGCCACGGTTCTGGGCGGGACGATCTTTGGGCTGGCGATTTCGGCCATGCATTATACCGGCATGGTAGCCTATCGCGTGCAGGGTGCGATCCATTGGGACATGGGCTATCTGACCGCCTCCGTCATCATCGCGGTTGTCCTTGCAACCCTCGCGCTTGGCGCAGCGGGCCGTGGGGGCAAGAGCAGCGTGCTGTGGATGACCGCGCTTTTGGCGCTGGCGATCATCCTGCTCCATTTCACGGGCATGGCTGCCTTTCAGGTCACCCCGGTCGCCGCACAGCCGCTCTATGCCAACCCCGTCGAGTACAAATTAATCGCGCTGATCGTGGCCGGTACCGCGGCCATCATCGCGCTGGCCGCTCTTTTCAGCTACGTCGTCGAAAACCGCACCCGCAACGAAAGCATCGAAGAACTCCGTCAGGCCCGCGATGCCGCCGAAAGCGCCAGCCGGGCGAAATCGGAATTCATGAGCGTGCTGAGCCACGAATTGCGCACCCCGCTGACCATCGTCATCGGCTACGCCAGCTTCCTGTCGGAACTCAAACGCCACAACCTCGCCAAGCTCGGCCCGGATGAAAAACCGGAGACCGAGCATTTCTCCAAGATGGGCGATCAGGCGGAACTCTACGGCCAGCGCATCAAATTCGCGGGCGGGCAATTGTTGACCATTATCAACGACATCCTCGACTATACGAATATGGAGTTAAACGACCTCGCGCTCGACAAGACCGCCTTCGACACCCGCACGCTATTGGAGGAAGTGGTCGAAGAGCACCACGGCGCCGCGCATGATAAGACGGCCACGCTGCATATCGACACCCCGCCGCTCACCGTCACCGCTGACCGCCGCCGCAGCCTGCAACTGTTGGGCCATATCGTCGGCAATGCGCTGAAATTCTCCAAGGCGCGGGACATCTATCTGCGTGCGCGCCTGCACGCGGGCGGGTTTGTTTTCGAGGTCGAAGACAATGGCGTTGGCATCGCCGCGCAGGATCTAGACCGCATTTTCGAGGCTTTCACCCAGATCGAAGATGCCGATGACCGCGCCGAAGGCGGCACCGGGCTGGGGCTCGCGATCTGCAAGAAACTGGCCCTTGCCCATGGTGGCGACATCACGGTCAAAAGCACGCTCGGTCAGGGGACGACCTTTACCGTCTTCATCCCCGGCGCCACGCAATTGGCAGAGCCTGCGACGCTGGCGAAGGCAAGCTAAGTCTTTGAAAACAGTGGTGCGGGCGGTGGGACTCGAACCCACACGGGGCTACGCCCCAACAGATTTTAAGTCTGGTATGTCTACCATTCCATCACGCCCGCATCGGGGCGCACAATAAGCATCACGCGGGCGGTGTAAATGGGCGAATGCCCCCGGCCCCATGGTTCTGGCACGATGCTTCAGGCCGTATCGGCCAGCATGGTTTCCTTCACCGCCTCCATCGCCACATAGGTCGAGGTGCTGGCCACATGCGGCAGGGTTGAGATGACCTCCCCCAGAAAGCGGCGATATTCCGACATGTTCCGCGTGCGCACCTTGATCAGATAGTCGAAATGGCTCGCGATCATATGGGCCTGCTCGATCTCGGGCACCTTGGCCACGGCAAGGTTAAAGGCCCGCAAGGCCGCCTCGCGCGTGTCGTTCAGGCGCACCTCGACAAAGGCGACGTGATCCAGCCCCAGCCGGATCGGGTCCAAAAGGGCGCGATAGCCAAGGATCACGCCACTTTCCTCCAACCGGCGCAGACGCGCTTGGGTGGGGGATTTCGACAGGCCGATGCGGCGGGCAAGATCGGTGATGCTGATACGCCCGTCCTCGGCCAACACCGATAGAATCGCGCTGTCGAACCGGTCCAGATTGAAAAGTTCATTTGACATGCGATACCCATCTAATTTTTTCATAACGACCATGATACAATACATATTAGGTCGATTAGCCTTCTCAACATGCGGTATTCTGGTCGAAACATCAACTGGAGCTTGCCATGGCCCTCGATCACGCCCCCGCCCTTCGCCAAACCATCGACGCGCGCACCTATGCCGAGCCTGACGCGCTGCTGACCGAGCTCAAGGCACAGGCCGATCTTTCGCCCGAGGACCGCGCCAAGATCACCGCCGATGCGGCGGGTCTGGTGCGTGACATCCGCGGCACCTCGGCCCCCGGCATGATGGAAGTCTTCCTCGCCGAATACGGGCTCAGCACCGAGGAAGGCGTGGCGCTCATGTGTCTCGCCGAGGCGCTCTTGCGCGTGCCAGATGCCGAGACGATCGACGCGCTGATCGAGGACAAGATCGCGCCGTCGGACTGGGGCCGCCACATGGGGCATTCGACCTCAAGCCTCGTCAACGCGTCGACATGGGCGCTGATGCTGACGGGCCGCGTGCTCGACGACGACCAGCCCGGCCCGGTGCGCCACCTGCGCGCGGCGATCAAACGTCTGGGCGAGCCGGTGATCCGCACCGCCGTCAGCCGCGCCATGCGCGAGATGGGCCGCCAGTTCGTTTTGGGCGAAGACATTCAGGCGGCGATGAAACGCGCCAAGGGTATGGAGAAGAAGGGCTTCACCTACAGCTACGACATGCTGGGCGAAGCCGCACGGACCGAGGCCGATGCCAAGCGCTATCACCTCAGCTACTCCCGCGCGATCTCGGCCATTGCAGATGCCTGTACCCATGACGACATCCGCAAGAACCCCGGCATTTCGGTCAAGCTCTCGGCCCTGCACCCGCGCTACGAGCTGGCGCAGGAAGAGGCCGTAATGCGCGATCTGGTGCCGCGCCTCCGGGCGCTGGCGCTCTTGGCGAAATCCGCCGGAATGGGCCTCAATATCGACGCCGAGGAGGCCGACCGTTTGGCACTCTCGCTCGAGGTGATCGACACGGTGATGGGCGAGCCTGCCTTGGCCGGCTGGCACGGTTTCGGCGTGGTCGTGCAGGCCTACGGCCCCCGCGCGGGCGTGGTGATCGACACGCTTTACGACATGGCGCAGCGTCATGACCGCCGCATCATGGTGCGGCTGGTGAAAGGCGCCTATTGGGACACCGAGATCAAGCAAGCGCAGGTCGAGGGGATCGACGGCTTCCCCGTCTTCACCCGCAAGGCCGCGACGGATGTGAGCTATATCGCCAACGCCCGCAAACTGCTGGGCATGACCGACCGCATCTACCCGCAGTTCGCCACCCATAACGCCCATACCGTCGCCGCGGTGCTGCATATGGCCGACGATCCCGAGGCCTACGAGTTCCAACGCCTGCACGGCATGGGCGAGACGCTGCATGACATCGTCATGCGCCAGCACGGCACCCGCTGCCGCATCTACGCCCCCGTGGGTGCGCACCGTGATCTGCTGGCCTATCTCGTCCGGCGTCTCTTGGAGAACGGGGCGAACTCCAGCTTCGTGAACCAGATCGTAGACGAGGACGTGCCGCCAGAAGTCGTGGCCGCCGATCCCTTCGATCAGTTGAACGACAATGCCCCAACGATCCCGAAAGGGCCGGAGGTGTTCCAGCCGCAGCGCGCCAATGCGCGGGGCTTCGATCTTGCGCATACCCCAACCCTCGCTGCGATCGAAGAAGCCCGTGCGCCCTTTGCGGACGCCACATGGGAAGCCGCACCGCTGCTGGCGGGCGAAGCTGCGCCGGAGGCGGCTGAAACCGTCGCCAATCCCACCGGGGGCACCTCCCCCGGCACGGTGCGCCCGGCCTCGGAGGCCGATGTGGCCACGGCGCTCGACAACGCTGCGCCTTGGGACACGCCTCTCAGCACCCGCCGCGCCACGCTTCTCCGCGCCGCCGACATGCTCGAGGACCGCTACGGCGAAATTTTTGCCATCCTCGCTCGCGAGGCTGGCAAGGGTCTGCCCGATTGCGTGGCCGAGCTGCGTGAGGCGGTGGACTTCCTGCGCTACTACGCCGGTCAGGCCACCAACGAGCCGCCCGCGGGCATCTTCACCTGCATCTCGCCGTGGAACTTCCCGCTCGCCATCTTCTGCGGGCAGGTCACGGCAGCACTGGCCGCAGGCAATGCCGTACTGGCCAAACCGGCGGAACAAACCCCGCTGATCGCACAGCTTGCCGTCAAGGTGCTGCACGAGGCCGGCGTGCCGCGCGCAGCGCTGCAACTGCTGCCGGGCGGCGGCGAGGTGGGCGCCGCGCTCACCGGCGACGCCCGCGTCAACGGCGTGGCCTTCACCGGCTCAACCGCCACCGCCCTGCGCATCCGCGCCAATATGGCCGAACACTGCGCCCCCGGCACCCCGCTGATTGCCGAGACCGGTGGCCTCAACGCCATGATCGTCGACAGCACTGCCCTGCCCGAGCAGGCCGTGCAGGCCATCGTCGAAAGCGCCTTCCAATCCGCGGGCCAGCGCTGCTCCGCCGTGCGTTGCCTATACGTGCAAGAGGACATCGCCGAGGACCTGATCACCATGCTCAAGGGCGCAATGCAGGCGCTGCGCATGGGCGATCCGTGGCATCTGTCGACCGACGTCGGCCCCGTCATCGACGATGCTGCGCGCCAAACCATCGTCGATCATGTCGAGGCCGCCCGCGCGGAAGGCCGTTTGATCGCCGAATTGATAGCACCCGAAGGCGGCACCTTCGTCGGCCCCGCGATCCTGCGGGTGAACGGGATCAGCGACATGAAGCGGGAAATCTTCGGCCCGGTACTGCATGTGGCAACCTTCAAGAGCCATGAGCTCGACGCGGTGATCGACGCGATCAACGCCACCGGCTACGGCCTCACCTTCGGCCTGCACACGCGGATCGACGACCGGGTGCAGCATGTGTCCGAGCGGATCGAGGCGGGCAACATCTACGTCAATCGCAACCAGATCGGCGCCATCGTCGGCAGCCAGCCCTTCGGCGGCGAGGGGCTTTCGGGCACCGGGCCGAAGGCGGGTGGGCCGAACTACCTGCCGCGTTTCGCCGCCCCGGATCATCAGCAAGCTTCGGGCACATGGGACAGCGCGCAGCAGAGCCTGCTCGCCCTGCCCGCGCATCAGCCGACCGTGCTGGAGACCCAGTCGATGCCCGGCCCCACCGGCGAGAGCAACCGCCTGTCCACACTGCCCCGTCCTGCGCTTCTCTGCATGGGACCGGGGGCCGAGACGGCGGCGGCGCAAGCCAAAGCCGTGCGCGCCCTCGGCGGCGTTGCGGTCGAGGCGACAGGCCGGATCGACCCCGAAGCGCTCACCACCGGCCCGGCCTATGGCGGTGTGCTCTGGTGGGGCGATGAAGAAACCGCGCGGCAGATCGACAAGGCGCTGGCGGCCCGCGAGGGGGCGATCATCCCGCTTCTGCGCGGCAAGCCCGACACCGCGCGCGTCCGCGCCGAGCGCCATGTCTGTGTTGACACCACCGCCTCGGGCGGCAATGCACAGCTCTTGGGGATGATGGCCTGAACGGGCTCGCAAATAGGGGGAGCGCCATGCTGACGAACCGCGATATCGAAGAGTTGACGCAGTTTCGCAGGGCGCTCCACCAATACCCCGAGATCTCGGGCGAGGAAGTGGAAACCGCCCGGACCATCGCGGCGGAACTGGAAAATCTCGCCCCTACGCGCATCCTCACCGGCCTTGGCGGGCATGGGGTAGCGGCGGTTTTCGACAGCGACGCGCCCGGCCCCACGGTACTCTTCCGCGCGGAACTCGACGCCCTGCCGATCCCCGAGGAACATGACATTCCTTGGGTCTCTAAGGTGCCGGGCAAGTCCCACGTCTGCGGCCACGACGGTCATATGACCATGCTCTTGGCGCTCGGTCGGATGATCGCGCGCCGCCCCGTCGCAAAGGGCCGCGTGGTGCTGATGTTCCAACCGGCCGAGGAGGATGGCAGCGGCGCGCGGGCGGTGGTGAACGATCCCACCTATGCCGAGATCGCCGCCGATTACGCCTTTGCCATCCATGTCGAGCCGGGCCGCCCCTTTGGCCATGTCGACACCGCGCCCGCGCTGATCAACTGCGCCTCGAAAGGCATCTCCGTCACCCTACACGGCAAGACCGCCCATGCCGCCAGCCCCGAAGACGGCACCTCGCCCGCACCTGCGCTGGCCGAGTTGATCCCGGCGCTGCAAGCGCTCGGCCCCGGCGGGGCGCTTGATGATCACTTCCGCCTCGTCACCCTCACCCATCTGCGCATGGGTGAGCCGACCTTTGGCGTCGCCCCGGGCGAAGCGGCGCTCTACGCCACCCTGCGCAGCACCCGCGACGATGCGCTGGCCGAGATCGAAGCGGCCCTGCACGCCGAAGTCGCGCGCGTGACCGAGGCCCATGGTCTGACGGCAGCTTTCGCGGAATCCGACCATTTCGCCGCCTCCATCAATCACCCCGAAGCCTACGCGATCGCCGCCGCGGCGATGGACGCGCTCGGCGTGTCGCATGGGCAGAAAAACCTGCCGATGCGCGCCTCCGAGGATTTCGGCCTGTTCGGGCGCGATGCCAAGGCCGCGATGCTCTGCCTCGGCCCCGGCGAGGGCTATGCCGCCCTGCACAACCCTGATTACGATTTCCCCGATGATCTGATCCCGGTGGGCGCCGGAATTTTTGAGCGGATCGCGCGGGATTTGCTCGGTTCTGCTTGACAGAAGCCCCCGCGGGCGCAGCTAAGGTCATGACGATCCCCCGCGCCGCTTGACGCTGCGGACGACTTGGCAAAGGCTGGCCCGCATGTTCCCGATCCGCGATCACAACCCCTCGGGCCGCACGCCCTTCGTCACCTATGCGCTGATGGCGCTCAACATCGGGGTGTTCCTGTCCTCCCTGTCGCTGATGGCGGATGAGCGCGCCTTGGCCGAGTTTTACTACAGCTACGCCTTGCTGCCCGCGCGGCTGAGCCATGGGGAGGGGTATTTCGGCCTCATCACCTCGCAATTCCTGCATGGCGGCTGGATGCATCTGGCGGGTAACATGCTGTTTTTGTGGATATTCGGCGACAATGTCGAGGATGAGATGGGCCACGGGCGCTATCTGCTGTTCTACCTTGCCTGTGGCATCGCCGCGGGTCTGGGCCAAGTTGTGACAGAGCCGTTGTCGTGGGTGCCAATGGTCGGTGCCTCGGGCGCGATTGCGGGGGTTATGGGGGGCTACCTGCTGCTCTTCCCCCGTGCCAAGGTCGACATTCTGGTGATCTTCATCGTGTTTTTCCGCATCTTCGCGATCCCGGCGTGGATCATGCTGGGCCTGTGGTTCGGCATGCAATTCATCGGCGGGATCGGGGCCACGCCCGGCACTGGCGGGGTGGCCTACTGGGCCCATGCGGGCGGGTTCATCGCGGGGCTTGTGTTGACCCTGCCGCTCTGGCTGCGGCGGGGCGGTTTTGCCTTTTGGCGGCAGACCCATGGCCATCCGCCCCATGCCGCCGCCGATTATGACCTGAGCGAAAGCCGCATTCCGAAAGTGAGACGCAAATGACCGAAACCTCCGAAACCCGCCGCGCCTCGTGCCACTGCGGGGCCGTGGTGATCGAAGCGCTGTTTCCGCGCGGTCTGGCCTCGGCCGCGCGCTGCACCTGTTCCTTCTGTCGCCGCCGTGCCGCCGCCACGGTGACGGCGCTGGCCGGGACGGTGACCGTGTTAAAAGGGGCCGAGAACCTCACGCTCTACACTTGGGGCACGCATACCGCAAAGCACTATTTCTGTAAGACCTGCGGCATCTACACCCACCACCGCCGCCGCTCGAACCCCGATGAATGCGGCGTGAACCTTGGTGCGATCGAAGAGGTCTTGCCTTGGGAGATGGAGCCGCTGCCCTATAGCGATGGCATCGACCACCCTTCGGACCGCGACCCCGGTTAGAGGCTGGAAATCACCCCCTGCATCCGGGCCAGCAGCCCCGGTTGCGGCGCGGCTTGTTCGCGGCGCTGCTCCACGCTTTCGTGCAGCCGCTCGGACGGATCCGCGCCCACCACCCGGCGTCGGCGGGTCACCAGCATCTTGCCATAGCCGCGCCAGCGCCCGATGGAGGGCGCGGCGGGGTCTTGATCGAAGCGTGTAGCCCAGCCTGCGGGCAGCGGCAGGCCGCTTTCCTCCATCCGCGACAGCAGCCAGACCAGCGGGATATTGGCCAAGGGGCGCGCGGCCTCATGCCCGCCCAACTGGCCACCCACGTCGCCATGGGTGCCGGGGAACCAGACCTGCTCAAGCCGCCCGTCATAGCCCGCGGGCGTGGTCCATAGCACCGGGGCATAGGCGACGCGGGTCTCGTTCAGGGCCAGCGCCTGAAAGCCGTTCTTCACGTTGCGGCTCAGGTCGTGGTTGTGGAACATATGCAGCGGCTGCGAAAACCGCCAGAACAGCGGCGCGTTGAGGCCCAGCGATTTGACCGTGTCCCAAACGCCAATCGCCTCGATCTCGACCTCGGGGTGGCAGTTGGCCCGGGCAAAGAGTTCGCCCGCCTTGCTCAGATGGTGCGCCTCATAATGGCGGTAAACATCGCGGATGTTACGCTCTGTCGCCACTTCGGCGCGCAGGAGCCCCACCCGGTCGATCACCCCGGCGAGGGAGCGTACCGCATAGCCGCCGCGCGAATAGCCCAGCAGGAAAATTCGATCTCCGGGTCGGTAGCGCGAGGCGAGATAGCCATAGGCGCGCCGAATTTGCCGGTTGATCCCGCGCCCAAGGATCACATCCAACGCGCTGCGCCAATCGCGCCATTGCAGCCCCGGCTCGTAATAGATCGACAGGGCGCTGCCCATCTCGCGGCAGAGGCCATAGGCGATGCCCGCGTTGGTCTCGCGCCCCAGTTCGAGCGAGGACATGGTCCCATCAAGGATGATGACATGGGTCACAGCCCCCCGGCGCGGGCCGAAGTCGCTTTCAGGCCGCCGCCAGAACCGCCCGAAAAGCCGTTGGAACAGGGTTTTACTCGGCTGCGATTGCGGCACCTTGCAGCATCTCCCAGACCCGGTGCGGGGTGAACGGCATATCCGCCTGCCGCACGCCGCGTTCCCACAGGGCATCTTGCACCGCATTCGACACCGCTGCCAAGGCACCAACGGTGCCCGCCTCTCCGCAGCCCTTCATGCCCATGACATTGGCCGTGGAGGGCACCGGTTCGGAGGTGAAAGAGATCATCGGCAGGTCCGCCGCGCGGGGCATGGCGTAGTCCATGAAGGTGGCGGTCAAAAGCTGGCCGTCCTCGTCATAGACCACCCGCTCCTGCACCGCTTGGCCAATGCCCTGGGCCACGCCGCCATGGACCTGCCCCTCGGCCAGCATCGGGTTAATCAGATTGCCGAAATCATCGACCACGGTGTAGCGGTCCAGCGTCACGACCCCCGTCTCGGGGTCGATCACCACCTCGGCCACATGCGCCCCGTTGGGATAGCTGCGCCCCGGCAGGCTGGCGCGTTCGTGGTGGCTCAGCAGATCGTCGCGGCCCTTGGCGCGGGCCATCTCGGCCACCTCCAGCATGGTCGGGCTGATGTTCGACCCTTCCGCGCGAAAGCGTTCGTCGTCAAAGGTGATATCCGCAGCGGCAACGCCCAACTCTCGGCCAGAAAGCCGGTGAAGACTTCGGTGATCTTCGCCACGGTGGCCAAGGTCGCCGTGTTCTGCGTGGTGACCGAGCGCGAGCCGCCGGTGCCGCCACCCTTCTTGATCAGATCACTGTCGCCCTGCACCACGTCGATCCGCTCGGCGGGGATGCCAGTCTGGTCCGAGAGGAACTGCGCATAGACCGTCTCATGCCCCTGCCCATTGCTTTGGGTGCCGACATAGATCGTCACCCGGCCATCGCCCTCGAAAACCACTTTGGCCCCTTCGGAGGGGTCGCCCAAAATACTCTCGATATAGTAACACAGCCCCTGCCCCCGCAGCAGGCCGCGCTTGGCATCCGCCGCCCGGCGCGCGGCAAAACCGTCGCCGTCGGCCTCTTGCCCCACCCGGGCCAGCAGCCGCGCGAAATCGCCCACGTCGTAAAGCTCGCCCGTGGCAGTGGTATAGGGGAATTGCTCAGGCTTGATGAAGTTGATCCGCCGTAACTCCCACGGATCGACGCCCAACTCTCGCGCCGCGCGGTCCATCAGCCGCTCCAGCACATAGATCGCCTCGGGCCGCCCGGCCCCGCGATAGGCGTCGACTTGCACGGTGTTGGTGTAGAACCCTTCGACATGCAGATAGGTGTCTTGCACGTCATAGACGCCCATCAAGACCTTGGAGAAGAGCTGCGACTGGATCGGCTGGCCGAACTGGCTGTTATAAGCCCCAAGGTTGCAGCGCGTGTCGACGCGGTAGGCGGTGATCTTGTGGTTTTCGTCAAAGGCAAACTCGGCCCAAGACACCAGATCGCGCCCGCCGTTGTCGGTGAGCATGGCTTCGGTTCGCTCTGACATCCAGCGCACCGGACGGCCCAGCGCCCGCGCGGCTTGGGCCACGCAGAAATACTCCGGGTAGGTCATCGCCTTCATGCCGAAACCGCCGCCGACATCGGGATTGGTGACGCGCACCGCGTCTTCGGGCAGGCCAAAGGCTTTGGTCAGAAACCCCTTGTGCGCCCAGACGCCCTGCCCGCCCAGCGCCACATGCAACCGGCCCTCGGTCCATTCGGCATAGCAGCCCCGCGGCTCCATGGAGTTGACGATGATGCGGTTGTCCCCGACCTCCAGCTTGACGCGATGGGCGGCCTTGGCAAAAGCCGCCTCAACCTTGGCCTCATCGCCCATATGCCAGTCAAAGGCGCGGTTGTCGGGGGCCTCTGCGTGCAGGGGCTCACCGCCCGGGGCGACATCCATTTTGGCAGGCAGATCGTCGGCCTCGAAAAGGATCATCTCCGCCGCGTCGCGGGCCTGTTGCAAACTCTCGGCCACCACCAGCGCCACCGGCTCGCCCACATAGCGCACGCGGTCCTTGGCCAGCATCGGGCGCAGCGGCGCCGCCCCTTTGCTACCATCGCGGTTGTCGACGACCGTATGGGGCAGAGCGATATTCATCCCCGCCGCTTCCAGATCGGCGCAGGTCAGCACCAGATGCACGCCATCCGCCGCGCGGGCGTCCGTCACATCCAACTCAGTGATCACCCCATGGGCCACGGGCGCGCGGAAAAAGACGCCATGCAGCGCCTCGGCGGGGGCGATATCATCGACATAGCGGCCCTTTCCGGTCAGGAAGCGGTGGTCTTCCACCCGTTTGACCGGCTGGCTTTTCCCGAACTTTTCCATCTGACGCCGCCCCTGCTGCCCTGCCTGTTCCAGCGCAACAGTAGCGGGCGCGCCGCCAGTGTCCAGAGGCTCAGGCCGCCTTGCGGGTAAGCGCGCCTTCAAGGCTTGAGACCAGTGTCACCCCCGCCAACCCATAGCCGTTGAAGGCAGTCGACATGGCGATGGAATAGGCACCCATGCCCCCGAACAGGAGGTAATCCCCGGTCTGCGCATCCTCGGGCAGCGGCAGGCCATCGGGCAGACGGTCCAGCGAATCGCAGGTCGGGCCGAAAACCACGCGCGGCTTGGTCGCCCCCTGACGCCGCATGCCATTGGGGCCGATCACATCGACCAATCCCGAAAGACCCATATCGCGCAGATCGGGCAGCCCGCCATAGATGCCGTCGTTCAGAAAGACGGTGCGCCCGTCATTGCGTATCCCTTTGATGCGGGTGGCCAGCACGGCGGCATCGGCCACCATCGCCCGGCCCGGCTCACAAAGCAGCACAGGGGCATCCGCGCCAAAACTGTCATCCAGCGCCGTTTTGACGGCGGCAAAGACGGCTCGGTGGTCTGGCGCGTCAAATCCACGGTCCACGGCGAAGCCCCCGCCGATGTTCAACCGGTCGATCGAAACACCGGCCATGCGCAGAATATCCGCCGCCGCATGGACATATTGCGCCCAAGCGTGCGGATCGTTGCACTGCGTGCCGGGGTGGAAACACATCGACGGCGTGAACCCCATCTCGACCACAGCGCGCAGGAGCGCCGCCGCCTCTTCAGGGGCCGCGCCGAATTTCGAGCCGAAGTCATAGGCCGCGCCCTTCACCGGCAAGGCGAAGCGCACCGCCACCTCATTATCGCGCGGCACGTCGCGCAGCTTGGCCAATTCCGACATGTCATCGATCGACCAGCTATAGACCCCCGCCGCGATCCCTGCCTTGACCTCGGAAGCCGAGCGCACGGGGTTATTGTAATGCAAAACCGCCTGCGGACAGACCGCCCGCACCGCCGCCATCTCAGCCGGAGAGGCGACATCGAAGGTGGTGATCCCCGCCGCGACAAGGTTCGACAGCACCTCGGCCCGGTCGTTGGCCTTGACCGCATAGGTTACCAGCCCGTCGAAATCCGCCTGAAACCGCCGCGCGGTGGCTTGCAGCACCGAAGGGGCCAGAAACAACACCGGCTTATCGGGGCTGTGTTTCGCCAAATAGGCGGCGGGACTGTCGGAAAGGGGGGCGATATGCTGCATAGGGGCCTCTTCACTGCTTTTCCCCAGT
Organism: Sulfitobacter sp. 1A13496; assembly: GCF_043557225.1. Lineage (NCBI taxonomy): Bacteria > Pseudomonadati > Pseudomonadota > Alphaproteobacteria > Rhodobacterales > Roseobacteraceae > Sulfitobacter > Sulfitobacter sp. 1A13496. Next base: position 238,893 of record NZ_JBIFFP010000005.1, read on the forward strand.
GAAGCGCGGATTTTGGTCGATTCATCGTGTCATACCGCCTAAAGTGGCGCGAACTTTGGGCGAAGTGACGACATGACAGCACAACTTGACGATACCGACCGCGCTTTGATCGCGGCGCTGCAATCCAACGCCCGCCAGCCGGTCGCCGATCTGGCGCGCGGCCTTGGCCTTGCCCGCACCACCGTTCAGGCCCGGCTGGAACGGTTGGAACGCGGCGGCGCCATCCTCGGCTATACGCTGCGTTTGGGCGAAGCGGCCCGCGCGCCGCTGCATGCCACGGCTCTGGTCAATATCGAGCTGCGTGCTGGCCCCGCCGTATTGGCGCGGCTGCGCAGCCTTCCGGCGGTGCAGGTGGTGCACACCACCTCGGGCCGCTTTGACCTGCTGGTGCAGATCGCGGCGCAGACCACGCAGGAGTTGGACGAGACCCTTGACCGCATCGGCGAGACACGCGGCGTCAAGGGGAGCGAGAGCCTGATCCACCTCAGCACCAAGATCGACCGCAGCGGCTGAGCCCTGCCCCCGCGCCTCCCCCCCTGTCAGGGGTCTTTCCCTTACCGCGCCAGAGCGCTAAACGGGGCGCAACAAAAGGGATCATGACCATGGCACTCGAAAAGACCTTCAACGCCGCCGAGGCGGAAAGCCGCATCTACGCCGATTGGGAGACCAAGGGCGCGTTCAAAGCGGGCGCGAATGCGCAGCGGGATGAGCATTTCTCGGTGATGATCCCGCCGCCGAATGTCACAGGCTCGCTGCACATGGGCCATGCCTTCAACAACACGCTGCAGGACATCCTCGTGCGCTGGCACCGGATGCAGGGGTTCGACACGCTGTGGCAGCCGGGACAAGACCACGCGGGCATCGCCACGCAGATGGTGGTGGAGCGCGAATTGGCCGCCACCGGCCAGCCGGGCCGTCGCGACTTGGGCCGCGAGGCGTTTACCGCCAAGGTCTGGGAGCAGAAGCAGAAATCCGGCGGCACGATCATCGACCAGCTGCGCCGTTTGGGCGCCTCTTGCGACTGGTCGCGCAACGCCTTCACCATGTCCGGCGCGCCGGGTGCCCCCGAGGGCGAGGAAGGCAACTTCCACGATGCCGTGATCAAGGTCTTCGTGGGCATGTACAACAAGGGGCTGATCTACCGCGGCAAGCGGCTGGTCAACTGGGATCCGCATTTCGAGACCGCGATCTCTGACCTCGAGGTCGAGAGCACCGAGGTCGACGGCCACATGTGGCACTTCAAATACCCGCTGGCGAGGGGTGAGACCTACACTTATGTGGAGAAGGACGAGGACGGCAACGTGCTCTTTGAGGAAGAGCGCGATTACATCTCCATCGCCACCACCCGGCCCGAAACCATGCTGGGCGACGGCGCGGTCGCGGTTCATCCATCGGATGAGCGTTATGCCTCAATCATCGGGAAACTCTGCGAAATTCCCGTTGGCCCGAAAGAGCAACGCCGCCTCATTCCGATCATCACCGATGAATACCCCGACAAGAATTTCGGCTCGGGCGCGGTGAAGATCACCGGCGCGCATGACTTCAACGACTACGGTGTGGCCAAGCGTAACGGCATCCCGCTTTACGCGCTGATGGACACCCAAGGCCGGATGCGCGCCGATGGCCTGCCCTACGATGAAGCCGCCGCGCGCGCGCAGGCCATCGCCGATGGTTCCGAAGCCGCGCCCGAGGACGCGACCGAGATCAACCTCGTGCCGGACGCCTACCGCGGCTTGGATCGTTTCGAGGCCCGCAAGCGCGTGGTTCAGGACGTGACCGCCGAGGGCCTTGCCGTGATGACCGAGGCGACCGATCCCCGCCTTGGCCGCGCCGCCAAGAAGGCCCCCGTCGAGCCCGGCGAAGGCGGCGAGATGCGCGCCGAGGAAGAGAACCTTGTGCCGCTGGTTGAAGCCAAGAAGATCATGCAGCCCTTCGGCGACCGCTCCAAGGTGGTGATCGAGCCGATGCTGACCGACCAGTGGTTCGTCGCCACCGACAAGATCGTGCAGCCTGCCATTGATGCGGTGCGCTCGGGCGAAGTCACCATCCTGCCCGAGCAGGACCGCAAAGTGTACTTCCACTGGCTGGAGAACATCGAGCCTTGGTGCATCTCGCGCCAGCTTTGGTGGGGGCATCAGATCCCGGTGTGGTACGGGCCCAAAGCTAAGACTGACGAAGAAGGCAATCGAGTTTTTGCCTTCGACGAATACGAACGCTTCTGTGCTTCCTCAGAATCAGAAGCCGTAGAAAAGATGTCCAACTACTATGGTTTGGACATTGTGATCGTACAGGGTTTCAACGAAGCTCGCGAAGAAGCAGAGAAACTATTTGAAGGTGCTGTAATTAACCTAGCCGGGCAAGATAGGCTCTACGACTGGCAGAAAAAGAAAAGCAAGATACCTGTCTTTCGCGATCCCGACGTGCTCGACACATGGTTCTCTTCCGGCCTCTGGCCCATCGGCACGCTGGGCTGGCCCGAGCAAACGGCTGAGCTTGAGAAATACTTCCCCACTTCCGTGTTGGTCACCGGTTTCGACATCATCTTCTTCTGGGTCGCCCGGATGATGATGATGCAATATGCCGTGGTCGATCAAAAACCCTTCGACACCGTTTATGTCCACGCGCTAGTGCGCGACGAGAAGGGCAAGAAGATGTCGAAGAGCTTGGGCAACGTGCTCGACCCGCTGGAGCTGATCGACGACTACGGCGCCGACGCGGTGCGCTTTACCCTGACCTCGATGGCGGCGATGGGCCGCGACTTGAAGCTCTCGACGCAGCGCATCGCGGGCTATCGCAACTTTGGCACCAAGCTGTGGAACGCGCATCGCTTTGCCGAGATGAACGGCGTCTTCGACGCGATGCCCGCCGGGATGCCGCGGCCCACCGCCACGCTGAACAAATGGATCGTGGGCGAGACCGCCCGCGTGCGCGAGGAGGTTGACGCCGCACTTGGCAACTTCCGCTTCAACGACGCGGCCAATGCGCTTTATGCCTTTGTTTGGGGCAAGGTCTGCGACTGGTACGTCGAGCTGTCGAAGCCTCTGTTGCAGGACGACGCGCCCGAGGCTGCGGAAACCCGCGCCACCATGGCCTGGGTGCTGGAGCAATGCCTGATCCTGCTGCACCCGATCATGCCCTTCATCACCGAGGAGCTCTGGCAGACCACCGCCAAGCGCGATAAACTTCTGGCCCTCACCGATTGGCCCGCCTACACGACCGCCGATCTGCTCGATGCCGACGCGGACCGGGAGCTAAACTGGGTCATCGGCCTCATTGAGAGCATCCGCTCCGCGCGTCAACAGATGCATGTGCCCGCCGGGCTGAAGGTGCCGATGCTGGTGACCGAGATGGACGAGGCAGCACAAGGCGCTTGGGACCGCAACGAGGTGATGATCAAGCGCCTGGCGCGGGTCGAGAGCCTTGAGAAAGCCGACAGCTTCCCGAAAGGCACCGTCTCGATCGCCGCCCCGGGGGCGAGCTTCGGCCTGCCCTTGGCCGGTCTCATCGACATCGATGCTGAGAAGGCGCGTCTGCAGAAATCGCTCGACAAGCTGGGTAAGGAGATCGGTGGGCTGAAGGGGCGTTTGAACAACCCCAAGTTCGCCGCCTCCGCGCCGGAAGAGGTCGTGGCCGAAGCGCAGGCAAACCTCGCGGCGCGTCAGGAAGAGGCGGACCAATTGCAGGCCGCTTTGGACCGGCTGGCGGAACTGGGCTGAGACCAACAAGCCGGGCAGCGCCAGACCGCGGGATGGCGCTGCAAAGGGGGCAGTTTATCTCTCCACGTTTATGCCAAGTTCGCAGGAATGTACTGCGTTAGCAAAAGCGCCAGCCCGTCCGGGCGGTCTGGCGCTGCCCGGCGGCCTGCTGCCTTGATTCCGGGCTGTTTCGTTCAACGTGACCGGTTCGCAAGCCGGCTTACTTGAACACCGCGGGCCGTTTGCCGAACTCCGCCGCGATCACCTCCATCTGCTCGGTCTTGCCCAACAGCGCCGCCTGCTCACGCGACTCGGCCAAAAGCACATCCGCATCCAACGCCCCCGTCTCCGCATATCCGATCAACCGCTTCGCCGTGCGGATCGCATTCGGCCCCTTGCCCGCGATCACCTGCGCCAGTTCCAGCGCCGCCGCCTGCGGGTCTTCGGCGACTTCCGTCACCAGCCCCCAACGCTCCGCCTGCGCGGCATCCACGGGCGCGGCGGTATAGGTCAACCGGCGCAACACGTCCGATCGCACCAGCCGCGGCAGCAACACCATTCCGCCCATATCCGGCACGATGCCCCATTTCATCTCCATCACCGCGAGCTTCGTATCCGGCGCGGCAATCCGAATATCCGCCCCAAGCGCCAGCTGCATCCCGGCGCCGAAGACCACCCCATGCAGCGCCGCGATCACCGGGATTTCCAAACGGTGCCAAACCATCGACACCTCTTGCCATTTGTTCGTCGTGCCTTCGCCATGGCTGCGGGGCATGATCAACGCCTCGACATCCTGCCCCAGCATCCCCGAGAGCCCGCCGATATCAATGCCCGCGCAAAAGCCTTTGCCCTCGCCCGAGAGCAGCACCACCCGGGCATCCGAGGCCGCAACCTCCTGCCCTGCCGCGATGATCGCCTCGATCATCTCATCATCCACCGCGTTCATCTTGTCGGCGCGGGTGAGGGTCACATGGGCGATATGGTCTTCGATCCGGGTGGTGACGCGGGGCATGGCTGTTCTCCTGAATGTTTGGCGCAGTTCAGCGCAGATCATCGCGCGGCACCAGCAAAACGTGGCGGCAGGTGCTGCGGCACTTGCCCTCTCACGGGCCCGCCCCTACACCTTTGCGCATGACATATACACGCCTTACCCCCCTCGCCCAACGCCTGCCCGCCAATGTCCCCTTCGTGGGCCCCGAAGCGCAGGAGCGTGTCCTCGGCCGCCCCTTCAAAGCGCGGCTTGGCGCCAATGAAAACGTCTTTGGCCCCTCGCCCCGCGCCATCGCGGCCATGGCGGAGACCGAGATGTGGAAATACGGCGATTCAGAAAGCGTGGAGTTGCGCGCGGCACTGGCCGAGTTGCATGGCGTCACCCCCGAAAACGTCATCGTCGGCGAAGGCATCGACGGGTTGCTGGGCTATCTCGTCCGCCTACTGGTGGGCGAAGGCGACGCGGTGGTGACCTCCGAAGGAGCCTACCCTACCTTCAACTACCATGTCGCAGGCTTTGGCGGCGTGCTGCACAAAGTGCCCTACCGCGACGATCACGAAGACCCGGCAGCGCTCTTCGCCAAGGCGGCGGAAGTGGATGCCAAGCTCGTCTACCTCGCCAACCCCGACAACCCGATGGGCACATGGCATGAGGGCGCGACACTGGCGCGCGCGTTGGACGACCTGCCCCAAGGCAGCCTGCTGTTGCTGGATGAAGCCTATATCGAATGCGCCCCCGAGGGCACCGCGCCCGCGCTTTCCGCCGATGACCCGCGGGTGATCCGGATGCGGACCTTCTCCAAAGCCTACGGCCTTGCCGGGGCGCGGATCGGCTATGCCATAGCCGCGCCCGAGTTGATCACCGCCTTTCACAAGGTCCGCAATCACTTTGGCCTGAACCGCGCGGCGCAGGCGGGGGCTTTGGCGGCGGTGCAGGATCAGAGCTACCTGAAGGAGGTTCAGACCAAGATTGCCGAGGCGCGCCGCCGGATCGCCCAAATCGCCGAAGAAAACGGGCTCAGCACCCTCCCCTCTGCCGCCAATTTCGTCGCCGTTGACTGTGGCCGCGATGGCGCTTTCGCGAAGGCGGTTCTCGACGCGCTGGTGGCGCGGGGGATCTTCGTGCGGATGCCCTTCGCTGCGCCGCAGAACCGCTGCATCCGCATCAGTTGCAGCACGGCGGAAGAGCTGGATCACTTCGCCGCCGCCTTGCCCGACGCCTTAGCGGACGCGCGCGGGGCTTAAGCCCCGCCGATCACCTCCGCCGCGGCCTGCAAGGCGCCCGGGCCGTGGTCGATTTTCAGCGCGGAAAGCCCGGCTTCGATCCCGCCAAGCAGCCCCATGATCATATGGCCGTTCACATGGCCCATATGGCCAAGGCGGAAGAACCCGTGCCACGCGGGCTCCCCCGGCAGGGCCATGCCCAGCCCCACGCCCAGTGTCAGGCCGAGATTGCCCTGCACCCAATCGCGCAACTCGGTCGCATGGGGCGCTTGCAGCCGCAGCGCGGTGACGGCATGGCTGCGCAGGGCGCGGTCTTCGATGTTGAACCGCAGGCTGCCCTCAGCCGACCACGCCTCACAGGCCGCCCAGACCGCGCGGGCCAGCGTTTCATGGCGCTGCCAGACCTGCTCGATCCCCTCTTCATGGATGATGTCGAGGGCGGCGCGCAGGCCGTAGAGGTGATGCGTCGGTGCCGTGCCGCCGTGGTATTGATAAAACTCCTGCGCATGGGCGCGTGGCGACCAGTCCCAATAGCGGCTCACGCGGGGCAGACGCGCACGGGCTTCCTCAGCTCGGTCGTTGAAGAAGACGAAGGCCATGCCCGGCGGTACCATCAGCCCCTTTTGCGAGGCGGTGACCATGACATCAACACCCCAAGCGTCCATCTCAAAGCGCTCACAGCCCAGTGACGCGATGCAATCGGCCATCAAGAGTCCGGGGTGGGCCGCCTCATCCAACAGGCGGCGCAGGCCCGGCACATCGTTGCGGACCGAGCTTGAGGTGTCCACATGGACAGCCATCACCGCCTTGATCTGGTGGCCGCTGTCGGCCTTCAAACGCTCGGCCACCTGCGCGAGATCGACAGGCGCGTTGCGGCCAAAATCGAGGATATCCACCTCCGCCCCCAGCCCCGTTGCCATTTCGGCCCAGCCATGGCCGAAACGCCCCGTGGCCAGCACCAAGACCCGGTCACCGGGGGCTATGACATTGCTCAGCGCGGCTTCCCAAGCGCCGTGGCCGTTGCTGATATACATCGCCACATGACGATCTGTACGCGCCACGCGCTTCAGGTCAGCGGCCAGCGCAGGCATCATCTCGACCAACTCGCCCTCATAGATATTGGGAGCCGCGCGGTGCATCGCGCTCAGCACCGCGTCGGGCATGACCGAGGGGCCGGGAATGGCGAGGTACGAACGACCGGGGGCGAGTTTATTCTGCTTTGTCATGATATTGGCTGCCGTTTTGAAAATGCGTGACCGGGGGACGGTCGGGCGCAGCTTACTGCCCGGCAGGCCGGGGTCAACACGCGATCGGACCTTAGGTAAGGTGCGCCCCCGCGCCACCCTTCCACGCGCGCAGGCCACCCCCTGCCCGCCTTGCCCGACCTGCGCGACGGCTTGCCCTGCCTGCGCGGCTTTCGTACACGGGATCCGACTGCCCAAAAGGATCAGGCACCGGTATGAATGATGACAGTTACACCTCCGCGCAGTTGATGCGCTGGCTTTGGCGGGACTATCTAAAGAAACACACCGGTCTGATGGCCATCGCGGTGATCTTCATGATCATCGAAGGCTCCACCTTGGGCGTGCTGGCCAAACTGATGGAGCCGATGTTCGACCGCGTCTTCGTCGGTGGTGACCGCGGGGCGCTGGTTTGGGTCGGGCTGGTGCTGGTGGCGATCTTTGCGCTGCGGGCGCTCGCCACGGTGGTGCAAAAGGTGCTGCTGACCCGCGTGGCACAGCGCACGGCGGCGGACCTGCGCATCGACCTGCTCGACCGGATGATGCAGCAAGACGGTGCCTTTCACCAAAGCCACCCGCCCGGCTTTCTTGTCCAGCGCGTGCAATCGGATGTGAATGCGGTCAGCGATGTCTGGCGCGCGGTAATCACCGGCGCGGGGCGCGATCTGGTGGGGCTGGTGATCCTCATGGGCGTGGCCATCGCGATTGACCCGATTTGGGCACTTTTGGCGATGGTCGGCGTGCCGCTGATGGTGCTGCCCGCCGCCATCGCCCAGCGTTTCGTCCGCGCCCGCTCGCGCGAGGCGCGGGATATCGGGGCCAGCCTCTCGACCCGGTTGGACGAGGTTTTTCACGGCATCGTGCAGATCAAGCTCAACGCGCTGGAAGACTACCAAGCCCAGCAATACCGCGAGTTGACGCGCACCTTTATTCGCACCGAAGTCCGTGCCGCCTTTGGCAACTCCGCGATCCCGGCGATGATCGACATCATGTCGGGCATCGGCTTCATGGCCGTGATCGTCTACGGCGGGTCCGAGATCATCGCGGGCAATAAGACCATTGGTGAGTTCATGACCTTCTTCACCTCGCTGGGGTTCATGTTCTCCCCCCTGCGGCGTCTCGGGGCGATCAGCGGCCTATGGCAGATGGCTGCCGCCGCGCTGGAACGTATCAAGGAATTGCTCGATGCGCCCCTGCACCTGCGCAGCCCCGACAAAGCGCAGGCCGCGCCCGATGGCCCGCCCGATGTGACCCTGACGGATGTCTCGCTCTCCTATGGTGACACGAAGGTGTTGAACGGCTTGGACCTGACTGCGAAAGCGGGCCAGACCACCGCGCTGGTCGGGGCCTCGGGGGCTGGGAAATCGACCATCTTCAACCTGCTCACCCGGCTGGTGGACCCGCAAAGCGGCAGCGTGCGGATCGGCGGGGTCGACACCAGTGCAATGACCATACCGGACCTGCGCGGCCTCTTCTCTGTCGTGACACAGGAAGCGCTTTTGTTCGATGAAACCCTGCGCGAAAACATCGTGCTGGGCCGCGAGAATGTCACCGATGAAGAGCTCGACCGTGTGCTGAAAGCCGCCCATGTGGCGGACTTCCTGCCGCAGTTGGAACAGGGGCTGGAAACCCGCGTCGGCCCACGCGGCTCAGCCCTGTCGGGCGGGCAGCGCCAGCGCGTGGTGATCGCCCGCGCCCTGCTGCGCGACACGCCGATCCTACTGCTGGATGAGGCCACCAGCGCCTTGGATGCGCAATCGGAACAGGTCGTGCAGGACGCGCTTGATCGCCTCGCCAAGGGGCGCACCACCATCGTCATCGCGCACCGACTGTCGACCATCCGCAGCGCGGATAAGATCGTGGTGATGGACCGGGGCCGCGTCACCGACGAGGGCACCCATGACGAGTTGATGGAGCGCGGCGGCATCTATGCCGATCTCTACCGCCTGCAATATCGCGACGGAAAGACCGTATCGGATGCCCGCGGTCTCAGCGCCCTCTCCGCGAAGAAACGCCGCGAAAGGGCGCGCCAGCCCAATCTGCTCCAGCGGATCGGCGCGGCGTTCTTTAACTGAATGCGCGGGGCGTGGGGAAACCCGCGCCCCTTTCACGAACGCCGGTAGCTTTCGGCAAGCGCCTCGGGGCTGGCCCCCATCGCATAGCGCGCCAGCGTCCAGAGGTTGCGCCCCCCGCGCCGCAGCCAGCCCTGACGGCGGTATTTCTCGGCACTGGTCACGGCGACCCCATCCAGTTGGGTCAGGCGGCCGCGCAGGGCGCGGGCCAGCGCCACATCCTCCATCAGCGGTTGATCGGGATAGCCGCCCACCACGTCATAAAGCGCGCGGGGCAACAGCAACCCCTGATCGCCATAGGGCAGGCCAAGAGCGCTGCGCAGGTTCGCCCAGCCCGCCACCAAACGCGGCGCCAAACCGCGCTGATCGAAGCGCAGGCGGAACCACCCCGCGCCTTCGGCCCTGTGCGCCATGTGATCCTGCACCGCATCGCTCCACCCCGGGGCCAGCACCGTGTCGGCGTGCAGCACCAAGAGCCATGCGCCCTGCGCCGCATCACACCCACGCCGCAACTGACCGCCCCGCGAGGGCGCGCCCGAGACGACCTCAGCCCCCCAGCCTTCGGCCAGCGCACGCGTGCCATCCGTGGAGCCGCCATCGCTTAGGATCACCTCGCGGATCAGCCCGGCCTGCAAGCCCTCGACAAGCGCGGCGAGGCAAGCGGGCAGCGCCGTGGCCGCGTTGAGGGTGGGAATGACGACAGAGATCGGCGCGCGCATGGTTGCCCCTTTTGGGTGGCTTTGACAGGTTATATGTCATGGCCAGCAATCAAAGGACACCCGCATGACCCCGCGCCGCATTCTGCGCCTCTCCGGCCCCGACACCCGCGACTTTCTGCAAGGAATCGTGACCAATGACGTCGGCAAACTGGACCAAGACCCGGTCTATGCCGCCCTGCTGACGCCGCAGGGCAAATATATGGCCGACTTCTTTCTGATCGCCGAGGGCGAAGACGTTCTGCTGGACGTGGATGAAAGCCTTGGCGATATGCTGACCCAGCGGCTGTCGATGTACAAACTGCGCGCCAAGGTAACGATCACCCCCAGCGATCTGCACCTGCACCGCGGCACCGGGCCTGCGCCCGACGACGCCTTAGCCGATCCGCGGCATCCTGAGATGGGCTGGCGGGCCTATCGCGACATGCCGCAAACCGAGGACGCGACCGATTGGGACGCTCTGCGCGTGGCGCATCTGATCCCTGAGACGGGGATCGAACTTACCCCCGATACCTTTATCCTTGAGGCGGGGTTTGATCGGATCAACGGGTTGGATTTCCGCAAAGGCTGCTATGTCGGCCAAGAGGTGACCGCCCGGATGAAACACAAGACCGAGTTGCGCAAAGGGCTGACCCGGGTCGAGGTCAGCGGCAGCGCCGCCCCCGGCACGGCAATCACGGCAGAGGGCAAACCCGCGGGCACGCTCTACACCCAAGCGGGCGGTCAGGCTTTGGCGCATCTGCGGTTCGACCGCGCCAAAGGCCCGATGCAGGCCGAAGGTGCAGAGGTCACTTGGCCCGGCCCCGCGACCTGAACACCGCGCGCCGCTGAAAGGCCCCCACGAAACAAAAAGCCCCGGCAAAACCGGGGCTGATCTACTTTACCAAAGATGACGTCGCGTCAGGCGCGTTCGACATATTCCATGGTTTCCGTGTTCACGACGATGTCTTCGTCTTGGCCCACGAAGGGCGGCACGGTGATCTTCACACCGTTGTCGAGCACGGCAGGCTTGAAGGAATTCGCCGCTGTCTGGCCCTTCACCACCGGCTCAGTCTCGGCAACTTTGCAGGTCACCTTCTGCGGCAGCGAGGCGTTCAGCGCCTCTTCCTCGTGATATTCGACCACGATCATCATGCCGTCCTGCAAGAAGGGGCGACGTTCACCCAAAAGCTCGGCAGGCAGCTGCACCTGCTCATAGGTTTCAGTGTCCATCACCACCAGCATACCGTCGTCTTCATACAGAAATTGCTGGTCTTTTTGCTCCAAACGCACGCGCTCGACCTTGTCGGCGGAACGGAAGCGTTCGTTCAATTTGGAGCCGTTGCGCAGGTTGCGCATCTCGACTTGGGCAAAGGCGCCGCCCTTGCCGGGCTTCACGTGATCGACCTTCACAGCCGCCCAGAGGCCACCGTTATGTTCAAGGACGTTTCCGGGGCGGATCTCGTTTCCGTTAATCTTGGGCATGTGACAAAACCACGACATAAGGTTGATGATATGATGTTCGGGTCTATATCGGGAGGGATGGTCCCCTGCAAGCAGGCGTTATTCTCTGCTGCCACACCAACTAGATATGCGCAAGCTGCATGGGAGATATGCTAAATAGAGGTATCCGAATCAAAAGATATCCGTCATAAGGGCCTCCACGCCCGAATGACAAGAGCAAGAATAATCGAAAGGACGACGAGATGAAAGATTTCGTTGATGGCACCGCTTTCAACAACGAGCAAGGCAACCGCGCACGCAAGCTCTTTGCTGCTGTGGTGCTAGCTGCTTTGGATGACGCAATTGCCGATGACAAGAAATATGGCAACGGCCCTGAACAGATCGCCCGCTGGGCCCGCTCGCGCGATGGCCGCGAGGTTCTGAGCTGTGCCGGTATCGACCCCAACGAGCGGGTCGTCGAAGGTTTGATGGAATTCGTCGGCAAAGGCGTGCGGACCTCCGTCGCCCTGTCGCGTGAAGAATCCGAGCGCCGCAATGCCGCGCTTCAGGCCGAAGCCGCCTAAGACATATTCGCCAAGCGGCGCAATTGACGCAGCCTTCGGGCTGCGTTTTTTTGTGTCTGCCCCTCGGCGATGGGCTTTCCCCTGCCCCTGATTTGCGCCAATTTGCGCGAAACCAAGGGCAAGCAGACATGACCAAAGCCATCATGATCCAAGGCACCGGCAGCAATGTCGGCAAGTCGATGATCGTCGCCGGATTGATCCGTGCCTGCACCCGGCGTGGCCTGCGTGTGCGCCCTTTCAAACCGCAGAACATGTCCAACAACGCCGCCGTCACCGAAGACGGGGGCGAGATTGGCCGCGCGCAGGCGTTGCAGGCCCGCGCGGCGGGCGTGGCCCCGCATACGGATATGAACCCGGTGCTGCTGAAACCCCAGAGCGCCACCGGCGCGCAGGTGGTGGTGCAGGGTAGAATCGCAGGCCAGCAAGAGGCGCGGGAATTTGGCCGCAACAAAGCCAGCCTGATGCCCGCGGTGCTGCAATCCTTTCACCGTTTGGCTGAAAGCTGCGACCTGATCGTGATCGAGGGCGCGGGCTCTCCGGCTGAGACGAACCTGCGGGCGGGCGACATCGCCAATATGGGCTTTGCCCGCGCCGCCGGGGTGTCGGTGGTGCTGATGGGCGACATCGACCGCGGCGGGGTGATCGCGCAGATCGTCGGCACACAGGCCGTGCTCGACGCCGAAGACAACGCGCTGATCCGCGGCTTTGCCGTGAACAAATTCCGGGGCGACCGCAGCCTCTTTGACGCGGGGCGCGATGACATCGCCGCGCGTACCGGCTGGCCGAGCCTTGGGGTGATCCCGTGGTTCGACGCCGCCCACCGTCTGCCCGCCGAAGACGTGATGGACCTGCCCGCCCGCGCCCGCTCGGGCGGGTCGGGCTGTGTTATCGCCGTGCCACGCCTGCCCCGGATCGCAAATTTCGATGACCTCGACCCGCTGGCGGCTGAGCCGGGCGTTGACCTGCGGATGATCATGCCTGGCAGCCCCCTCCCCGCCGAGGCCGATCTGGTGCTCATGGTCGGCAGTAAATCCACGATCTCCGACCTCGAAGCCTTCCGGGCCGAGGGGTGGGACATCGACCTTGCCGCCCATATCCGGCGCGGCGGCCATGTGCTGGGCCTTTGCGGTGGCTATCAGATGCTGGGCAAGACCATCACCGATCCCGAGGGGATCGAAGGCCCGGCGGCGCGGGTGGCGGGGCTGGGGCATTTGGACGTCGAAACCACGATGGCTCCGCTGAAACATCTGGCGGAAAAGTCCGGCCAGCACCCGGCGAGCGGCACCGCCCTCACCGGCTATGAGATCCATATCGGAGAGTCCACCGGCCCCGATTGCGCCCGCGCGTGGCTGACTTTCGACGGCACGCCCGAGGGCGCGGCCTCCCCTTCGGGCCGGGTGCAGGGCTGCTATATGCACGGGATTTTCAGCTCGGATGCCTTCCGCCGCGCCTATCTTGGCGGCTTCGGCGTCACCTCATCGCTGGATTTTGAAACCGGCGTGGAAGAGGCGCTGGACGCGCTGGCCGATCATGTCGAGACCTATATGGATGTCGACCTGTTCCTCGCCCTCGCGGCAGAGGTCTAGGCTGGAGAACGCGCGGCCCTCCAGCCCAACGCTTAAAACTCGACGACTGCGCGGATCGATTCACCCTTGTGCATCAGATCGAAGCCTTCGTTGATCTGATCCAAAGTCAGTTTGTGGGTGATCATCGGGTCGATCTCAATCTTGCCGTTCATGTACCAATCGACGATCTTGGGCACATCCGTCCGCCCCTTGGCCCCGCCAAAGGCGGTGCCGCGCCAGACCCGACCGGTGACCAGTTGGAAAGGCCGCGTCGAAATCTCGGCCCCGGCAGGCGCCACGCCGATGATGATGCTCTCACCCCAGCCCTTATGCGCGCATTCCAGCGCGTCGCGCATGACTTTGGTGTTGCCGGTGGCGTCAAAAGAGTAATCGGCGCCGCCCTTGGTCAGTTCAACCAGATGCCCCACCAGATCGCCGTCGACTTTCGAGGGGTTCACGAAATCGGTCATCCCGAAATAGCGCGCGGCCTCTTCCTTGTCGTCGTTAAGGTCAACGCCGACAATCTGATCCGCCCCGGCCATGCGCAGGCCCTGAATGACGTTCAGACCGATGCCGCCCAGCCCGAAGACCACGCAGCGCGCGCCAAGCTCAACCTTGGCGGTGTTGATCACCGCGCCGATGCCGGTGGTGACGCCACAGCCGATGTAGCAAATCTTGTCAAAAGGCGCGTCCTTGCGCACTTTGGCCAGCGCGATTTCGGGCACCACGGTGTGGTTGGCGAAGGTCGAACAGCCCATGTAGTGGTGGATCGGCGTGCCATCCAGCATGGAGAAGCGGGTCGTGCCATCGGGCAGCTTGCCTTGGCCTTGGGTCACGCGGATCGCCTGACAGAGGTTGGTTTTGCCGCTGAGGCAATATTCACACTCCCGGCATTCTGGCGTGTAGAGCGGGATGACGTGATCGCCCGGCTCCAGCGTGGTGACGCCCTCGCCCACTTCCAGCACCACGCCCGCCCCCTCGTGGCCGAGGATGGCGGGGAAGATGCCTTCGGGATCGTCGCCCGAGCGGGTGAACTCATCGGTATGGCACAGGCCGGTCGCCTTGATCTCGACCAAGACCTCGCCCCGTTTCGGGCCTTCGAGGTTCACCTCCATGATTTCAAGCGGTTTGCCGGCTTCCACGGCAACGGCGGCACGGGTTCTCATCATGGGTCTCTCCTTCGGGTGTGATCTCTGCTGCTTTATGAAGCACGCATGCGGCAAATGTCCAACGCAGAAAACGCTGCCCTGATCGCCTCAACCAGTAATCGGCGCGTCGGCTTTGATCTGCCGCAGGATCACATTCGTCGTGGCCGAATTCACCGCCGGATGCAGGAACAGAAAGCTCTCCAAAAAGGCGTTATAGGCGTCGATATCGCGGCACAGCACGCGCAGGTGATAATCCGCTTGGCCCGTGGTGGCGAAACACTCTGTCACCTCCGTCCGGCTTTGGATCGCCCGGATGAAACTGGCGAGGGCCGAGGCATCATGCCGGGTCAGATGCACATGCACCATTGCCTCGAAGGCCAGCCCCATCGCCTTGGGGTCGACCACGGCGGCGTAACGTTTGATCACCCCCGCCTGCTCCAACGCCTTGACCCGCCGCCAGCAGGCGGAGGCAGAAATGTTCAGCTTTTCTGCCAGTTGTGCGTTGGGCAGGCGCGAATCCTGTTGGAGTAGAAACACAAGCTGCCGGTCCGTGGCGTCCATTTCAGTCATCGGATAAATCTTTCATTATATGAATTTCGTTCGGATAATTTATTCAGGCATCCGGGGCAAAGCCAGTAAAACTGGTGCAAAAATTCGCGCATCCTGCGGTATACTTCCCAATGAGGAGACCCCCATGACAGAACAACCGCGCGAATTTACCACTTATAAACTTGATGACCGCTATGATCAGACCGAAGGTCGCGTGTTCCTGACCGGGACGCAGGCGCTGGTGCGCATTATGCTGGATCAGGCCCGGCGTGATCGCGCGGCTGGGTTAAATACCGCCGGTTTCGTCTCAGGCTACCGTGGCTCGCCTCTGGGCGGGCTCGATCTGGAATACTGGCGCATCAAGGACCGCGTGGCCGAGGCGGGCGTGAAGTTCCTTCCGGCGGCGAACGAAGACCTCGGCGCCACCGCGGTCTTGGGCGCGCAGCAGGCGCATCTCGACCCGCAGGCGGAGGTCGAAGGCGTCTTTTCCATGTGGTACGGCAAGGGGCCGGGGGTGGACCGCTCAGGCGACGCGCTGAAACACGGCAACGCCTATGGCTCCGCGCCCAAGGGCGGTGTGCTGGTGGTGGCAGGCGATGACCATGGTTGCGTTTCCTCGTCCATGCCGCATCAATCCGACGTGGGCTTCATGTCGTGGTTCATGCCGACGCTGAACCCCGCTTCCGTCGCCGAATACCAAGCTTTCGGCGAATACGGCATCGCGCTGTCGCGTTTCTCGGGCACATGGGTCGGCTTCAAGGCGATCTCGGAAACCGTGGAGAGCGGCGCCTCGGTCGAGCTGACCCCGGACCGGGTGTTCAAGCAGCCTGACTACACCGCGCCCCCGGGCGGGCTGCATGTGCGCTTGGGCGATCTCCCCTCCCCCGAGATCGAGACGCGGCTGCATCACAAGCTCGACGCCGTACAGGCCTTCATGCGCGCCAACCCGATCGATCGGCATATTTACGAGACGCAGGACGCCTCCTTCGGAATCGTCACCACCGGCAAGGGCCATCTCGACACGATGGAGGCACTCCGGCTTCTGGGCCTCGACGAGGCCGCCTGCCGTCGTCTCGGCATCGACATCTACAAGATCGGCATGGTCTGGCCGCTGGCGCTGGACGACGCGCTCGACTTCGTGAAGGGCAAGCGCGAAGTGCTCGTGATCGAAGAGAAACGCGGCATCATCGAAAGCCAGTTCAAGGAGGCCTTCTACGACTGGCCCGGCTCCAAGCCCGCGCGGATGGTCGGCAAACATGACGAGAACCTCGAGGAACTGGTGCCCTGGACAGGGGAGCTGTCGCCGCTGAAGCTGGTGCCGATCATCGCAGCACGTCTCGATGCCTTCTTCCCCGAAGAGAAGCTGCTCGAAAAAGCCCGCGCCTTGACCGACCAGCCCCCCGTGCTGCTGAACGTCGAGGGTGCCACCCGCACCCCCTATTTCTGTTCGGGCTGCCCGCATAACTCCTCCACCAAGCTGCCCGAGGGGTCTAAGGCGAACTCCGGCATCGGCTGCCATGTCATGGCCTCGTGGATGGACCGAGAGACGGCCGGTTTCGCCCAGATGGGCGGCGAGGGCGTGCCGTGGATCGCGACTTCGATGTTCAACGGGAACAAGCACGTCTTCCAAAACCTTGGCGAGGGCACGTGGTATCACTCCGGCTCGCTGGCGATCCGGCAGGCGGTCGCGGCGAAGACCAACATCACCTACAAGATTCTTTACAACGACGCGGTGGCGATGACCGGCGGCCAGCCGGTGGACGGCCCCGTCTCCGTCGCCGCCATCGCGCAGGCCTGCCGCGCCGAAGGGGTGGAACGCATCGCGCTGGTCTCGGACCGGCCCGAACTGCTGCTCAAGGGCGACTTCCCGGATGGCACCACATTCGACCACCGCGGCGATCTGGACCGCGTGCAGCGCGAGCTTCGCGAGATTCCGGGCGTCACCGTGCTGATCTACGAACAGACCTGCGCCACCGAGAAGCGCCGCAAGCGCAAGCGCGGGCTGATGGACGACCCGAAGAAATTCGTGATGATCAACGATCTAGTCTGCGAGGGCTGTGGCGATTGCAGCCTCGAGTCGAACTGCCTGAGCGTCGAGCCCAAGAAGACCGAGTTCGGCACCAAGCGGCAGATCAACCAGTCCACCTGCAACAAGGATTACTCCTGCCTTAACGGCTTCTGCCCCTCCTTCGTCACCGTCGAGGGTGGCAGCCGCCGCAAACGCTCGGGTGCGGGGCTGGACGTGGCGGGGCTGTCGGCGCAGCTTCCTATGCCGGAATTGCCCAAGCTCGACCAGCCGTTCAACCTGCTGGTGACCGGCGTCGGCGGCACCGGCGTGGTGACCGTGGGCGCGCTCATCACCATGGCCGCGCATCTCGAGGGGCTGGGCTCTAGCGTGCTCGACTTCACCGGTTTCGCGCAGAAGTTCGGCACGGTGTTGGGCTATGTTCGTCTGGCGAAACGCCCCGAGGAGGTGCATCAGGTGCGCATCGATCAGGGCGGCGCCGACGCGGTGATCGGCTGCGACATGGTCGTGAGTTCCGCGCCCAAGGCCTCGGCCCACTACCGGCGCGGCACCCGGATCGTGCTGAACCGTGCCGAAATGCCCACGGGCGATCTGGTTCTGAACCGCGACGCCGAGTTGCGCATCGACGACCGCGAGGCGGTGATCGCGCAGGCCGTGGGGGCCGACAACCTTGCCGCCTTCGACGCCAACGCAATGGCCGAGAAACTGATGGGCGACGCGGTCTTTGCTAATGTGATGATGCTCGGTTTCGCTTGGCAGAAGGGGCTGGTGCCGGTCTCGCTCACAGCACTTGAGCAGGCGATCGAATTGAACGGTGTTGTTCCGGACAAGAACCGCGCCGCCTTTGGCTTTGGCCGGGTCATGGCGGGCAATCCGCAGGCGATCGAGGCGCATTTCGCCCCCGCGCCTGCGCCCGACGACAGTGTCGAAAGCCTGATCGCGCGGCGGATGGAGTTCCTCACCGACTACCAGAACGAAGCCTACGCCCAGCGCTACAAGGAGAAGCTCGACGCGCTGGCGGGCAAGCTGCCCGAAGGCTCCGACGACCTGATGCGCGCGGCGGCGAAATCGCTGTTCAAATTGATGGCCTATAAGGACGAATACGAGGTCGCGCGCCTGCACCGTCAAGGCGGTTTCGAGGAGCGCATCGCCGATACTTTCGAGGGCGACTACAAGGTGAATTATCACCTCGCCCCGCCCGCTTGGCCCACTGGCACGGATGGCCGCGGACGCCCCAACAAGCGCAAGTTCGGCCCCTGGATGGGCCGTGCCTTTGACCTTCTGGCGGCGATGAAACCGCTGCGCGGCACATGGGCCGACCCGTTCAGCTACGGCGCCGACCGCAAGCTCGAGGTCGCCCTGATCGGCTGGTACGAGGAGGTCATGGCAAAGGCCCCCGCCCTGCCCCATGATGCGGCGCTGGCGGTGCTTTCCGCGCCGATGGAAATCCGCGGCTACGGCCCCGTGAAAGAGGCCGCAGCCGAGAAGGTGCAGGCCGAAGTGGCCGCGCGCCTAGGCTAAAAGCGTCGTCGAGAAATCGCCGCGCAGCCCGGCTTCGAGCAATTCGAGGTCGGGCGAGCAATCGCTATATTGCGCCACCATGCCCGGCGGGATGACGAAGGCATCGCCTGCCTCCAGTTTGCGCGGCTCCTGCCCTTCGGCGTTCAGGGTCATGCTGCCTTCCATGACGAAGCTGAAGTGAATGTCGGCGTCGTGCTTCGCGGGCGGCGGCGTGCCGCCGTCGAAACGGGCCACCTGAATGCCGGCCACGCCCTTGGTGCCCTTGGTGATCCCGGTGTCGCGCGCGACGAAGCCGGGGATGCGGAAGGGCTGCCACTCGGCGCCTTCCTTCACGTGATGCACGAAGGTCTGGCCGTCCCATTCGCGCGCCGGATCGCCTTTGCCGTTGGGCAGGGTCATCTCGTGGTCGATGGTGGTGACATGTTCCGCAGGCACGCCGATCTCGATTACCTCGATCGAGGGCGAGGCCTCGACCACGCGGTGGCGGATGCCCGGGGGCTGGGTCACGCAGTCGCCCGCGTGCAGGCGCATCACGTCGCCCTGATCCTCGTAGAGGATATCGACCCAGCCCCGGTAGCAATAGATCAGCTGGAAGCCCACGGTATGGTAATGCACCATATCCGGCACCGGGCCGCCGTCGGGGATGCGAATATGGCTGGCGATGATCGAGCCGCCGAGGCGCGAGGGGATCAAATCGCGGTAGTGCATCCCTGCGCGACCAATCACCCAAGGGGCCTCATCCGCCAGCCGCCGCACGGCAAACTCATGCTGCGTCTGGGGCTGGTCCACGCGGGGGCTGCGCGGCAGGATCTCGATCTTCGTGCCATTGGGCGCAGTGAGTTCCCGCTGGCCCTCTGCGATGCTGTCGGGCGCATCGGTGAGCAGGCGCAGATGCCCCGGCGCCACATCCGCCCCCCGCTCAAGCCTCACCCGCACCCCATGGCCCGAAAAACTGGCCACCGAAGGATCATCCGCGGGAAAGATCGTCTCAAGCCGCATGCCCAGCACTTTGGTGAAGAAAGGCAAATCCTCCCTAAGCTCTCGCGTGGGCAACAAGAATTCCGCCAAAACATCATCGGGCAAACGCATTTAACTCATCCTCTTCACGTATCGCGCCGCAGTTGAGCGCGCGACGGGCAAAGCGTCAACTGGGCGTTACGCACCACAGCCGATAAAGTTCCCCCGACCGCTCATTTTCGACCAGCGAGTCGCAGCGCGAAATTCGCGCGATCACAAGAACAGCAAATTCTCGCCCCGATTTCGCACCCTCACGCGCCCAATAGCGCCTGAAAGCCTGCACAATTCTTGCCCAATCGCCTCCCGCAATGCGGGAAAGCAAGGGGCCACGGCCATCTCTCTTCGCCAATTCAATGGTTTCGCGAGGCTTCAAAATATGGTTAATAATTTATGCAACGGCACAAGGTATTGGTGCAGAAGCGTCACAATTTCGCCGGGTTTATACGACTAGATATGAACAGATTATAAAGACACCCGGACTGCCCGTCTGCCCCACGAAAGAGGTGCCAAAAATGAAAATTCTTGCTGTCGACGATGACCCATTTATCCGCGAATTGCTGCCCGTTGTTTTCCGCGAAGCCGATTACCCCCATTTGACATTGGCCGCCTCCGGCGCTGCCGCTCTGGAACTGCTTGAAACCACCAAAGAACATTTCGAATGCCTTCTCCTGGACATCGAGATGCCCGAGATGGATGGCATCACACTATGCCGCCGCATTCGCAAGCTGGAAGCCTATCAAGACACGCCGATCCTGATGGTGACCTCACGCGCCGACGCGACTGCGATCGAAAGCGCCTTTGCCGCCGGGGCCAACGACTATGTGACCAAACCTTTTGACGTGAAGGACATTGCAACCCGCGTGCATATCGCCGAGCGGATGTTGGAGAACACCCAGCGCGCCCCGCGCCTTGATCCGCAGCATTTGAAAGACGCGGGCGAGCCCGGTGTCCACGATTTTGCGCTGGCCGATCCTGTGCATATCAATGGGGTCGATCAATTGGTGCTGCCCTTCTCCTTGGGCAATTACCTGTCGCAGCTTTCACGCCAACACCTTGATATCTGTCAAGTCTTCGCGGCCAAGATCGAACATATCGATGAGCTTTACGCGACCTGCAACACCGCCGAATTCGCCCGCGCCATCGCCGCTGCGGCCGAGGCCATCGCGCGCGTGGTCGATTGCCCCCAACTGCTGATGACCCATAACGGATCTGGCACGCTTCTGTGCATCGTGACAGGTGACAGCCTGCCCGCTTGGCCCGAGATCGAGGTGCTCATCCAAGGGGAGCTGGACGGCATGGACCTGCGCCATGACGACAACAGCCCGATGACGGTGATGCTTTCTGTCGGTGGCCCGATCCAGCCCAATGCCAGCCGCACTCAGCGGGTCAGAAAGACATTCGACCGCGCCATTCGCCGCGTGGCGATGCGGCAGAAGGTCAAGCTCGACACCCCACCGACCGAGAAACCCTCGGTCTCCGCCGCCCATTGACGACAAGGCAATCGCCTCAAGAAAAACCCGCCTCATGGGCGGGTTTTCGCATTCAGTTGATGGGGAATTGCACCAAACAGCGTTCGGCGATGCGGCGGTAATCCTCAAGCGTGTCAGGCACGCTGCGCCGGTCGCGCATCACCTCCATCGCAGCGCGTTTCTGCGCCCAGGTCCCCTCAACATGGCGGTCGAGAATGCGCACGGTCACGCCCAGCATCACATTCTTCTCCCCCTCGCCAATCAACTCCGCCGCGGAAAGTGCCACGGCCGTCAGCGCCAGCGTATTGGCGCAGCGCAGGGCCGCGGCTTCGCGCCCCTCATAGACCCGCGTACCCGCCGTGGCCGTGCCGGGAAAGGCCACGAGCGCGGCGATCGACAAAACAGAACAGAGGGCTGCTGTCAGGATGAGCTGGCGCGCCACCTCAAAAGACCTTGAAGGTCATCGTGGTCAAAGACCGCTCAATGCCTTCGATGTCCAACAGATTATCATTGATGTAGACGCCCACATCTTCGCCCTTGGGAATATAAAGCTTCATCAAAAGATCATATTCGCCTGAGGTGGAATAAAGTTCGGAATGGATTTCGCGCAGGGCGATCTCTTCGGCCACACGATAGGTCGTGCCCGGTCGGCAGCGGATCTGGATGAATACGCAGGTGGTCATGTCGCGCCTCTTTCTGGGATTTGGTTCAAGCTGACATATGGGCCCTGCCCCCGCAATCCCCGATCGCGCTGTCCCTGCTCAAAGGCGTTTCACCGCTTGGGCTTGGCGCGGCGGCAGGCCCTGCTATAAGGGCGCAGCAATTGCCTTCGGAGATGCCCCATGCGTCGCAGCACCCTGACCCGCACCACTGCCGAAACCGACATCACGGTCGAGATCAACCTCGACGGCACCGGCAGCTATGACAATGAAACCGGCGTCGGCTTTTTTGACCATATGCTCGACCAACTCTCGCGCCACTCGCTGATCGACATCAAGGTGCGTGCCAAGGGCGATCTGCACATCGACGATCACCACACCGTCGAAGATGTGGGCATCACGCTGGGCCAAGCACTGACCCAAGCACTCGGCGACAAACGCGGCATCCGCCGCTACGGCTCCTGCCTGCTGGCGATGGACGACGCACAAATCCGCTGCGCGCTCGACCTCTCCGCGCGGCCCTTTCTGATTTGGAACGTGGATTTCCCCACCAGCAGCATCGGCAAGTTCGACACCGAACTGGTCCGCGAGTTCTTCCAAGCGCTCAGCACCCATGGCGGCATCACCCTACATGTCGACGCGCTCCACGGGTTCAACAGCCACCACATCGCCGAAGCCGCTTTCAAATCCGTCGCCCGCGCCCTGCGCGAAGCGGTCGAGACCGACCCGCGCAAAGCGGACGCCATCCCCTCGACCAAGGGTGCCTTGTAAGCCAATGCTGACAGCGATCATCGACTACGAATCCGGCAATCTGCACTCCGCGCATAAAGCCTTCGAACGTATGGCACGCGAGCATGACGCAGGCGAAATCATCGTGACCTCGGATGCCGAGGTTGTGGCCCGCGCCGACCGTCTGGTCCTGCCCGGCGATGGCGCTTTCCCGGCCTGTATGGCCGCCCTGAAAGGGGCCGGCGGCCTCTATGACGCCATGGTCGAGGCAGTCGAGGAAAAGGGCCGCCCCTTCCTCGGAATCTGCGTCGGCATGCAACTGATGGCCAGCATGGGCCGCGAATATGAAGACACCCCCGGTTTGGGCTGGATCGGTGGCGAGGTGACCCAGATCACCCCGAAAGACCCGAAGCTCAAAGTCCCCCATATGGGCTGGAACGACTTGGTGATCGATCACGACCACGCGGTCTTCGACGGGCTGAAAACCGGTGATCACACCTATTTCGTGCACAGCTACCACATGGCCGTCGCTAACCCCGCCGAACGTCTGGCCCATGTCGAATACGGCGGCGAAGTCACGGCGATTATCGGCCGCGAAACGATGCTGGGCATGCAGTTTCACCCGGAGAAAAGCCAAACCACCGGCCTGCGGCTGATCTCGAACTTCCTGACTTGGGCGCCTTAACCCGCGCCGCGCCTGTTGAAACGTCGGAAGGTATTTAAGAAAGGATGAAGATGAAGAAAGTTCCTCTTCAACTTCATCCTTTTACAAATACCTCTGCGCTGCGCTTTCCTCGCGCAAAACGCAATGAAGGCGCGAAGGACTAGCCCCGCGCCTTCAAACCTTCGCAGAGATGCACGGCCCTTACTTGATGCGCGCCCAGGTCTGTTTCGAGCAGATCAGCCCACCCGCGACGCAGCCCGAGAGTTTCAGCGAGTTGCCTGAGACGTTCATCTTCCCGATGTAAATTTTGCCGTTTGACGGGCGCCAAACCTTACCGGCGTATTTGCCGCCGCCCTGAGGCTTCATGTCGATAACAAGAGTCTTGCCGATATTGGGGGATTTGTATTCGCCGCTGTCGTCGAAGGTCCGCGCGATTTTCCCGCAGATCGCCCCGCCGCAGGGGGCCATTTTCACGTGGGCGTAGGCGCCGTCATCCACTTGGGTTTGCCACGTACCGATTGCCGGGTCCGCGGCATGGGCGGCACCGGTCAGGCCAAGGCCCAGAAGGGCCGCTGCAAAAAGCTGTTTCATGATCTCTCCTCCCGATCTGGCTTTAGTGTTAGCCACAACTCTCTTTCGGGCAAGACTGACCTAGGGTCGCGTTGCAAAATCCCTGGCGACGTGCAAAAGGAAAGCGACTTCTCTAACAAGGGCCCGGCCATGATCCTTTACCCCGCTATCGATCTCAAAGACGGTCAGGCCGTGCGCCTTGTGCATGGCGACATGGACCGTGCCACCGTTTTTAACGACGATCCCGCCGCACAGGCGCTTAGCTTTGTCGAAGCGGGCTGTGATTGGCTGCATCTCGTTGACCTCAATGGCGCTTTTGCCGGGACCCCGGTGAACGCCGCCCCGGTGGAGGCGATTTTGAAAGCCTGCAAAGTGCCTGCGCAATTGGGCGGGGGCATTCGAGATATGGCGACGATCGAGGGCTGGTTGGATAAGGGGCTCGCGCGGGTCATTCTGGGCACCGTCGCGGTTGAGAACCCCGAACTGGTCCGCGAGGCGGCGCGCGCCTTTCACGGGCAAGTTGCCGTGGGGATCGACGCGCGGAATGGAAAGGTCGCGACCAAGGGTTGGGCGACGGAGACCGATGTGATGGCCACCGACCTTGCGAAATCCTTTGAGGACGCGGGCGTGGCCGCAATCATCTACACTGACATCATGCGCGATGGCGCGATGGGCGGGCCGAATGTGGAAGCGACAGCCGATCTGGCGCGGGCCGTTTCGATCCCGGTGATTGCCTCGGGCGGGGTGTCATCGCTCGAAGACTTGGGCGCGTTGCGGGACACCGGGGTCATTGAGGGCGCGATCTCGGGGCGCGCGCTTTATGATGGCGCGATTGATCTGGCCGAAGCCATGAAGATGTTGAAGGGCTGAGCCATGCTGAAGACCCGCATCATCCCTTGTCTCGACGTGGCCGATGGCCGCGTGGTGAAGGGTGTGAACTTCGTCGGCCTGCGTGATGCGGGCGACCCGGTGGATGCCGCGATTGCCTATGATGCGGCGGGGGCGGACGAGCTTTGCTTTCTCGACATCCACGCCACCCATGAGAACCGCGGCACGATGTTCGATCTGGTCACCCGCACCGCCGAGCATTGCTATATCCCGCTGACCGTGGGCGGCGGCGTGCGGACCGTGGCGGATGTGCGGGCCTTGCTGTTGGCGGGGGCCGACAAGGTCAGTTTCAACTCCGCCGCTGTGGCAAACCCCGATGTAATCGCCGAGGCGGCGGATCACTTTGGCAGCCAGTGCATCGTCTGCGCGATTGACGCCAAGACCGTAAGCCCCGGCAAATGGGAGATTTTCACCCATGGCGGGCGCAAGCCCACGGGCATCGATGCCGTGGAATTCGCCCGCACCGTGGCCGCCAAGGGCGCAGGTGAAATCCTGCTGACCTCGATGGACCGTGATGGCACCAAACAGGGGTTCAACCTGCCGCTGACCCGCGCCATTTCCGATGCCGTGTCTGTGCCGGTGATCGCCTCCGGTGGGGTCGGCAATTTGGATCACCTTGTCGATGGGGTGATCGAAGGTGGCGCTTCGGCGGTGCTGGCCGCCTCCATCTTTCACTTTGGCGAATATACAGTGCAGGAGGCCAAACAGCATATGGCCGCCGCTGGCATTCCAATGAGGCTTTCATGACGCTTGATGACCTATACGCCACCATCCTGAGCCGCAAAAGCGCTGATCCGTCAAGCAGTTGGACCGCGCAACTACTGGCCAAGGGGCCAGAGAAATGCGCTGAAAAGTTCGGCGAAGAGGCGGTCGAGGCAATCATTGAGGCGGTGAAGGATGACCGCAAAGGTCTGACCTCGGAAGCCGCTGATGTGCTCTATCACCTTTTGGTGATGCTGGCCGTGCGGGATGTGCCGCTGAGCGATGTGCTGGATGAGTTGGCGCGGCGGCAATCGACCTCCGGCATCGCCGAAAAGGCCGCGCGGAAATAATCAGCCCAGCAGGCGTGGGATTTCCACCTTGGGGCAGCGGTCTTGGATCACATCCACGCCGCGTGCTTCGGTCTTCGCCGCCGCTTCGGCATTGGTGATGCCCATTTGCATCCAGATGGTCTCAAGCTCGGGGAAAGCCTCCAGCGCTTCGTCCACGACGGGGGGCACATCCTCGGAGCGGCGGAAAATATCGACCATTTGCACCGGCGGGTCGATCTCGGCCAGAGTGGCGACGATGGTCTTGCCAAAGACTTCCTTGCCCGCGTGCACCGGGTTTACCGGCACCACGTCATACCCTTTTTGCGCAAGGTATTCAGCGACATAGTGGCTGGGCCGCGCCGGATTGGGGGAAACACCGACCACCGCAATGCGGCGGGTGCGGGTGAGAACGTCTTTGATCAATGCATCTGTCATAGGCTGAACTTAAGCGCCTGCGCGCGGGTTACAACGGCTTAATGACGTGGCGTAAAGCCTGCCGCCCCCTGCCCGCGATTGGCAAGGCCGCGGCGATTGCATAGGCTCGCCCCAAAGGGCCGCCCGTGGAGGAACCGGGCAGAACCGCGAACCATCATCACCGGGAGCATAGGATGATCGATCAGACCTTGGATATGAACAATCTCGAAATGTCGGAGAAGGCCAAGCCACTGCTGGCGGCGGTCATCAAGCACATCCGCGAGAATGTCGATCCGATCACCGAAGAGTTCTTTCGCCTTGGCGAAGGCCGCGCCGACCGCTGGTCTTATGCGCCCGGTCAGTTGGAATTGCTCGACGGGGCCAAGCAAAAAGCGCGGGAGGCGGGATTGTGGAACTTCTTCCTGCCCAATGCCGAAACCGGTGAAGGGCTGGCGAACCTCGATTACGCCTATATCGCCGCCGAATTGGGCAAAAGCCCGCTGGCGCCGGAGAGCCTGAACTGCTCCGCCCCGGATACCGGCAATATGGAGGTGTTGGAGCGTGTCGGCACGCCCGAGCAGAAAGAGCGCTGGCTGAAGCCCTTGCTGGCGGGCGAGATCCGCTCGGCCTTTGCCATGACGGAGCCGGATGTCGCCTCCTCGGACGCGCGCAATATCTCCACCAGCGCGGTGCTGGATGGGGACGAGTGGGTGATCAACGGCGAAAAGTTCTATATCTCCGGCGCCGGCGATCCGCGCTGCAAGATCATGATTGTCATGGTGAAAACCTCGCCCGAGGCCGAGACTTTCCGCCAGCAGAGCCAAATTCTCGTGCCGATGGACATGCCGGGGGTGGAGATCCTCGGGCCGATGCATGTCTTCGGCCATGACGACGCGCCGCATGGGCATATGCATATCCGTTTCACCGATGTGCGCGTGCCGCGCGAAAACGTGCTTTGGGGCGAAGGGCGTGGGTTCGAGATCAGTCAAGTTCGCTTGGGACCGGGGCGGATTCACCACTGCATGCGCTCTATTGGTGCGGCGGAAAAGGCGCTGGACCTGATGATCGAACGCGGGCTCGGGCGCGAGGCTTTTGGCAAGAAGATCATCGACCTCGGCAAGAACATGGAAACGATCAGCCGCGCACGGATCGACATCGAAGCCATGCGGCTGATGGTGTTGAAAGCGGCCAAGGCGATGGATGTTTTGGGCAATAAAGAGGCCCGCATCTGGGTCAGCATGATCAAGGCGCTGGTGCCGGAAAAGGCCTGCGAGATCATCGACGCCTCTATGCAGGTGCATGGGGCGACGGGGATGAGCCAGTGGAGCCCGCTTTCGGGCATGTACACGTGGCAGCGCGCGCTGCGCTTTGCCGATGGGCCGGATGAGGTGCACCATCAGGTGATCGCCCGGGCCGAGGTGAAGGCCTTTCAGGCGTCGAACGCGCGCGGCTCTGGCAGCGACAGCTGATATGGATCTCGCGGGCCGCGTCATCGTCATCACCGGGGCCGCCAACGGCATCGGGCGGGCCTTGGCGCTGCGCTTTGCTAGGGAAGCGCCTGCGCGTATCATCTGCGTGGACATCGACAGCGCGGGGGCCGAGGAGACGGCGGCTGAGGTCGGCGGCACGGCCTTCCGCGTCGATGTCGCGCGCGAGGCGGAGATCGCCGCGCTGATCGACAGCGTCGAGCGTGATATCGGGCCGATTGATCTTTTCTGCTCTAACGCCGGTATCTCGGTCGAGGGCGGCGTCGAGGTGCCAGATGCCGACTGGCAGCGCATTTGGGAGATCAACGTGATGAGCCATGTGCGCGCAGCGCGGCATCTGGTGCCGCTGATGCGGGCGCGCGGGGGTGGCTATCTGCTCAACACCGCCTCGGCGGCGGGGCTGCTCAATCAGGTCGGCGCGGCGCCCTATGGGGTGACGAAACACGCCGCCGTCGGCCTCGCTGAATGGCTGGCGATGAGCTATGGCGATGACGGGATCAAGGTCTCTGTGCTCTGCCCGCAGGCGGTCCGGACCGAGATGATGCGCGGGTTTGAAGATCATGTCGCCGCGATTGACGGCATGTTGGAGCCTGAGCCGGTGGCCGAAGCCTGCGTGCAGGCGATCCGCGATGAGGTCTTTCTGGTGCTGCCGCATCCGCAGGTGCGCGACTATATGCAGGGCAAGGCGCAGGATTATGACCGCTGGATCGGCGGAATGCGCAAGCTGAACCGGCGCTTTGGGGCGGCGAAAGACAGCTAGCGGCCCCTAGCTCTCCCCCTTGGGCCGAATCGGGCGCAGCAGCCCCTCCTGCGCCACGCTGGCCACCAACTGCCCGTTTTGATTGTAGATCATCCCACGATTGAACCCCCGCGCGCCGCCGGTGAACGGCGCGTCGAGCGCATAGAGATGCCATTCGTCAAAGCGGATCGGCGCGTGAAACCACATGGCGTGGTCAAGGCTGGCCGTCATCACCTTGCCCTGAAACCACGTCAGACCATGAGGCCGCAGAGAGGAGCCGAGCAGGTTCATGTCCGAGGCATAGGCAAGCAACGCGTGCTGCATCACCGGGTTTTGCCCTTCGGCGGCCCCCATGCGGAACCACAGATAGTTGCGGTCGCTCACTTTTTCCGGCGTCATGAAATCGCGCGGCTCGACCTCACGGATCTCAATGGGGCGCTCGCGCAGGAAGTCCCCACGGTATTTCTCGGGCAGCTTCTCGGCAAAAGCCTCGCGCAATTCAGGCCGGTCGGGCCAGTTCTCAGGGGCCGAAACCTGCGGCATCTCATGCTGCCAATCGAACCCCTCTTCTTCGACCTGAAAAGAGGCGGAGAGGTTCAGGATCTGCTTGCCATGCTGGATCGCCACCACACGCCGGGTCGTGAAACTGCCCCCGTCGCGGGCGCGGTCGACCTGATAGATTACCGGAATTTTCGGGTCGCCGGGCCGGATGAAATAGGCATGGAGCGAATGACACGCCCGGTCTGGTACCGTCCGGTAAGCCGCCATCAGCGCCTGCGCGATGACGTGACCGCCGAAAATTCGCATCGAGGTCTCACCGCCAGCCCCCGTGCCCCGAAACAGATCGACCTCAAGCTGTTCGATATCCAACAGATCAAGCAATTGCCGCGCAGCATTGGTCATGGGTCATCCTTTCGGGCCGGGGGTGTTTCGGCCCTAGCAACAGGTTTTCACCGCAAAGCTCAAGCGCCAAACGCCCCGCCGCCCGCTCAGCGGTCGCGATCCAGCGCTTCCAGCCCGTGACGCGCAAAAACCGGGACATATTGCCCTAATTTCAACCCGTATTCAGGGTTTGAGGCATTGCCCTCCAAAGCGCGTTTCAACACACCTTGGATGATCGCCGCCATGCGGAAAAAGCAAAAGGCGAGGTAATAGCCGAAGTTGTCGATGCCCTTCAGCCCGCGCCTGCGGCAATAGGCGGCGATGAATTCGGCATCGGTGGGCAGGCCAAGCGCCTTGCGGTCCACCCCGGCCAAGCCGCGCCCCTCAGCCCCTACGGGCATCTGCCACTGCATGATGACAGCGGCGAGATCGGCAAAGGGGTGGCCAATGGTCGACAACTCCCAATCCAAGACCGCGCGGCAAGCGGTGCCATGGGTGTCGAAGATCATATTGTCGATCCGGTAATCACCATGCACCAACGTGCGCTGCCCGTCGTCCTCGGGCAGCTCGGCGCTGAGGCGCTGCATCAGCCTATCCATATCCGGCTGCGGCTCGGTCTCCGACGCGCGGTATTGTTTCGACCAGCGCGCCACCTGCCGCTCGAAATAGTTACCCGGCGGGCCATAGTCTGACAGCCCCGCCGCGTCGATATCGACCTCATGCAGCGCGGCCAGCACGCCATTCATCTCATCCATGACCGCGCCGCGCTCTGCCGGGGTAAGCTCCGGCAGCGTGGGGTCGTTGAAGTTGCGCCCCGGGACATGGTCCATGACATAGAACATCGAGCCGATGACGCTCTCATCCTCACAGAATAAATGCATCCGCACGACAGGCACCTGACTGCCCGCCAAAGCCTTCTGCACCCGAAACTCCCGATCCACCGCATGGGCCGATTTCAACAGCACCCCCGGGGGTTTGCGGCGCAGCACATAGTCATGCGCCGGGGTCGAAAGCAGGAATGTCGGATTGGATTGCCCGGCCTGAAACTTCGTGACTTCCAGCGGCCCGGCGAAACCCGGCAGGTTCGCCTCCAACCAGCGGCAAACGGCGTCCTCATTCAGGGTTTGGGTATCCGTGCTCACTGTGCGAACTCCGCTGCCAACCTTGCGCCAGCGGCGCGATACTCCGCCTCAATACGGTCCACCAGGTCGGCCGCGCCACCAATCTCTTTGACAGCGCCAATCCCCTGCCCCGCGCCCCAAATTTCCTTCCACGCCTTGGGCTTGGACGAGCCCGAGCCGAAATTCATCGAAGAGGCATCCGCCGATGGCAGATTGTCCGGGTCGAGCCCCGCCGCCTCGATCGATGGGCGCAGATAGTTGCCCGACACCCCGGTGAAGAGCGACGATGTCACAATGTCATCCGCCCCGCCCGAGACGATCATATCCTTGTACCCCGGCACGGCGTTCGCCTCTCGCGTGGCGATGAAGGCCGAGCCCATATAGCCCAGATCGGCCCCCATGGCGCGAGCTGCCAAAAGCCCCTCGCCCGTGGCCAAAGCGCCCGACAGCAAAAGCGGCCCCTCGAACCATTCGCGGATTTCACGGATCAACGCGAAGGGCGACTGCGGCCCCGCATGGCCCCCGGCCCCCGCCGCCACGGCAATCAGCCCATCCGCGCCCTTTTCGATCGCCTTGCGCGCGAAACGGTTGTTGATCACGTCATGCAGCGTCACCCCGCCACAGGAATGTGCGGCCTCGTTCACCTCGACACGCGCGCCGAGCGAGGTGATCCAAATCGGCACCTTATGTTTGACGCAAATCTCAAGATCACGCTCCAAACGTGCGTTCGACCGATGCACGATCTGGTTCACCGCGAAAGGGGCTGCGGGCCGGTCGGGGTTCTCTTGATTGTGCTTGTCCAAGGCTTCGGTGATCTGGGTCAGCCAAGCATCCAACAAGGGCGGCTCACCCTCCGCCTCCCGCGCGTTCAGCGCCGGGAAAGACCCGACGATCCCGGCCTTGCACTGCGCGATGACCAGCTCGGGCCCCGAGAGAATAAACATCGGCGAGGCGACCAGCGGCAGGCGCAGGCCGCGCAGGGCTTGGGGTAGATGGCTGTCGTCACGCATATGGGGTCTCCGTTCGGGGTCTATCGTTCGGCATCACAGTGCCTTTTCAAAAATATTCGGTCCCGACATCACATTGATGCCGCCGCTGACCGGGATCACGGCCCCGGTGACATAGGCGCCGCCGCGTCCGCAAAGAAACAACATGCAGCCCGCGATATCTTCATCCCGCCCAACACGGCCAAGCGGGACATCCTGCCCCACCGCGGCCCGCGTCTTCTCATCGCCCGTGGCGAATGCCGTCATGCGCGAAACGAAGGGCCCCGGCGCCAGTGCGTTCACGGTGATCCCTTCCCCCGCCAATTCCTTGGCGAGGATTTTACTCAAATGAATGACCGCCGCTTTGGACGCGGCATAGCTATAGGCGCCGTCGCCCATCTCGCGCTCCCCCATGACCGACCCGACGTTGACGATCCGCGCGGGATCATCCGCCGTGGCCCCGGCGCTGAGAAGCGGCAACAGCTTTTGCGTAAGATCGAAAAGCCCGGCGGCGTTGACGCCCATGACCTTATCCCAAGCCCGGTAAGGGAACTGCCCCAAGGGCGCACCCCAAGTCACGCCCGCGTTGTTCATCAAGATATGCAGCCGATCGCTACGCGCCTGAACCTCAGCCACGAGCGCATCCACGCCAGCCTCAGTCCCCACATCGCCCGCGAACCCTTCGGCGCTGCCCCGCGCGCCAAGCGCATTCAGCTCATCGGCCACCGCCGCGCAGCCCTCTCCGTTCCGGCTGGCCAAAAGGACCCGCGCCCCGGCCCGCACCAAAGCCTCCGCCGCCATCCGCCCGATGCCTGTGGCCCCGCCGGTGATCAAAGCGGTCTTTCCCTCCAAGCCAAAGAGCGTCTCAATATCCATGCCCCGCCTCCCAACGTCGACTGTCGCCGCTACTGTGACAGGGCTTCGGGCAGCGTCAAGCGGATGCCAGCTGCAGGCCCCGGTAACCGGGCGTCATATGGTTCTTGCTGGTCGGGAGATTACCCCCCTTCCAACGCAAAACCGCCGCAGCATTGAGCTGCGGCGGTTTTGTTATTCTGATCATCGTAGAGAGATACTGTAGTCTAGGAACTTATTAGGTTTGGCGATGACCTACTCTCCCACGTCTTAAGACGCAGTACCATCGGCGCTACGGCACTTAACGGCTGGGTTCGGGATGGGACCAGGTGTTTTGCTCGCGC
>NZ_JBIFFP010000006.1:0-250296 GCF_043557225.1 Sulfitobacter sp. 1A13496
GCGCAAACTCGATGGACAGAACCGTCTGCCCGAGATCATCCAAGGGGTTGAGTTCCGCGATGGGATCCGCCAGCTTCAAACTGCCGCCTGATCAGGCATCACCAACTTTTGCCCATATCTCCCAGGCTGAAGCACGGCGCCTAAGGCAGTAACACCCCCCCTGTGAGGCGCTGTGTGCCACTCCATCACGTTTGGACGGTTAAGACACCCAGCTGGGGTCGTCGCCACCATGTGTTAGCGCAAACACGAAGCGCCCAATTTATGCCTTAATATTAACAACACATCGCCCTTGCGGGACAAATTTTCGACATGAGCAAGGGCTAGAAGTATCCCCAGAAGGTCTCAGAGAAATATGAGCTGATATAGAGGAATTCTTGGAAGCAGCAAAAAACTTTAGCACTTCAGCCAGTTTTGTAGAGCTGTAAGGCTTACCAAGAAGATCTATTGGCTTGATTGCTTTGAGATCGCCTTCGGTTAACTCATGCAAGCTACCGCAGAGAGGCACTGCTTAAGTTAGGGGCTAGTGACGTTATCACAAAACCTTTTGACCCAATATTGCTGAGTGCGCAGGTTAAAACTTCACTTCAGCAATGAAACTTGGAAAACTTTACACCCGGTCTCGACAATAGGTCCGGGTGATATGAGATATCCTTTTCTTGGCTTTATCAAGACAGGCTGGATGCCCGTAAGCTTTTCCATGCATTGCTGACTTATCTCCGCGGTTCGGGTGCTGCCATCCACATAAATATCTAGCCAATGGTACCCTTCCCAACCGATGTGACATGGCCCACCTTGTGGTTTAGCACCATCCCCACACAGGTCTTCAACAATCGCATATTTTCGCAATCGGGGAATATAAAACCTCGTACCAGGCTGGAAATCTTCTGATACTTTACCTTCATCTATCCGCCAGCCCACCGCTAAGGTTACAGGATCGTCGTAAGTTCCTACCCCCGCAGCAACTTCATGTATGATGGGGCGCCCAATGATGGCTGAGGCCGGGGGCGTGTTGTCCCAATAGCTGTAACCTGTCAAAAAAACGGTCATTCGCCTTTCTTTAGGAAGCCAAATGGCTCCCAAGAGCATCAGAACCAGAAGTGCACGTATGAGGCTTTTGGACTGTTTTATAGCCATTGTTTTCCCTCGCGTGCTTTGTCCTTGTTCTTGCAACATGTTTTAATAATACATGAAGGACCTATAGGCTATTTCTCTCAGGTAGGATGCGCCGGCGAGTAGATAGCGCTGTTGCTTAACGGTACCTGAATCTTTGCTCTTCGACATAAAAGGCAGGCTATACTCAGTTGGCTGTAAACAGCTCCCATACCGATCCCTCCCGTTAGGTAAAATACTGCTTTCTCACAATAATCACATTTGAGGGTAACGCCCGTGTGAACTCACGCTGAAGTGCAGTTCCTGATATGTCGCTTTACTCCAACCGGTTCTGTATTTCCATCAGGTTGCTTTCAAAGACCTCAGCGGGCGTCCGGTAGCCAAGGCACTTGCGCGGCGTTGTGTTGAGGCGGTGGCAAATCGACTTCAAATATCGATTTGTCAGCGCCGTCGGTGCGGTTGATCTTGGCAGGTATCGACGCAGCCTATTGTTCGTATTTTCAACAGTGCCTTTCTGATAGGGCGCTTGCGGGTCACAGAACCAGGCATCCGCTCCGATCTCGGCCTTGAGATATTTCCAGGCCGAGAACTCGGTGCCGCGGTCGAAGGTGATCGACTGGCGCGCGTCGGCGGGCAGGGGAACCAGCCCGTTTATCAGGGACTCCATGATCGGTTTGGATTGGCGATCTTCATTACGCATCACGACGGCATAGCGGCTGACGCGCTCCACCAGTGACGTCACGTTTACCTTCCCATGCTCCTTGCGGAACATCATCAAGTCGCACTCCCAATGGCCGAATTCTAAGCGTTCTGAGACACGCTCAGGCCTGTGTGACAGGCTTTGAATGTCGAATATGTGGGTTCTGTTGTGCCTGCGGTAACCACGCGGCCGACGGCGGCGACGATGCTCAGGGAGATGGCGGTAGAACTGTTCCTCGCGACCGTCTTTGGAATAGGCAAAGCGATAAATCGTCTCGTGGCTTACGCGGATCGGGTGCCGTTCGAGCCGCATCCTGCCGGCTATCTGTTCGGGCGACCAGCCAGCCTTCAGGCGGTCCTCGATGGCGGCTTTCAAATCAGGGTGCATGATCATCTTGCGATGGATCGCGCGGCGGTGCTCATATTTGTCCTGAGCTACGAGCGCGTGATACCCATTTAGCTCAGGCAGTTCGTCGTCCGTGTACCGATTACGCTTAATGTCTCGGTAGATCGTGGACGGGTCGCGACCTAGTCGATCCGCGATCTCTGAAATCGGCATTTTGGCTTCAAGCCACTTTGCAAGCTTGCGACGTTCGTCCAGCTTCAGGTGACAATAGTGGGTTCCCATTCTTCATACTCCATGCAACTCTCTGTATTCGTACAGAATTTGCACTTCGTTTGTGAATCCACCCGGCTACAGTCAAAAGCCTCGTAATCATGGTTATGTTACTGAAGTGCGCCGCCCGAGTTCCACCAGCCACACCCGCTTGCCGCTCATCCGTGCCGCCCTACGTCCTGAGCCAGCCGATAGCCGGAGGGGCCTGCCCCTCCGCCCCCATTTAGCCAAAGGAAATTGCCGTGGAAACGAATCTGACCATCAATGGCACGAAGCAGCGGCTGGATCTCGATCCCCGCACGACGCTGCTGGATGCGCTGCGCCACCATCTTGGACTGACCGGCAGCAAGAAGGGCTGCGATCACGGGCAATGCGGCGCCTGCACGGTCATGGTGAATGGCCGCCGGATCAACGCCTGTCTGACATTGGCCTGTATGCATGACGGCGATGAGGTGACCACCATCGAAGGCATCGGACAGCCGGGCAACCTCAGCCCGCTGCAAGAAGCTTTTGTCAGCGAAGACGGGTTCCAATGCGGCTATTGCACGCCAGGGCAAATCTGCTCGGCCACCGCGATGCTGAAAGAGATCACAGAGGGCTGGCCTAGCCATGTGACCAATGATCTGAGCGGCAAGTCCGCGCTGACGGCGGAAGAGATCTCGGAACGGATGAGCGGCAACCTCTGCCGGTGTTCGGCCTATCCCAACATCGTCGAGGCGATCCGAAAAGCGGCGGGAGAAAACGCATGAGACCATTCGACTATACCCGCGCCGAGAATACAGAGGCCGCCGCGCGGCAAGCAGCCAGCGGTGGTACCTTCATCGCCGGGGGCACCAACCTTCTCGATCTGATGAAGCTGGAGGTCATGACCCCTGAGGCACTGATCGACATCAACCGGCTCGACCTTAGCGAGATCGAAGAGACCGAAGATGGCGGGCTGCGCATCGGGGCCTTGGTGACCAACAGCGATCTGGCCAATGACGCCCGCCTGCGCAAGGGCTGGCCGGTGCTGAGCCGCGCGTTGCTGGCCGGGGCCAGTGGGCAGTTGCGCAACAAGGCGACGACGGGCGGCAACCTGCTGCAACGCACGCGCTGCCTGTATTTCTACGACCGCGCCATGCCCTGCAACAAACGCGCGCCGGGCACGGGCTGTTCGGCGAAGGAGGGGTTCAACCGCATCCTTGCCGTCTTGGGCACCTCGGAGCATTGCATCGCCACCCATCCCAGCGACATGGCCGTGGCCATGCGGGCGCTCGGGGCCGAGGTGGAGACACTGAAGGAGGACGGTAGCACGCGCCGGCTGACGCTTGATGAGCTTTACCTGCTGCCCGGAGAGCGACCCGATCAAGAGACCGTTCTTGAGCCGGGCGAATTGATCACCGCCGTGGTGCTGCCCGCGCCTGTGACGGGCAACCAGACCTATCGCAAGGTGCGGGACCGGGCTTCTTATGCCTTTGCCCTCGTCTCGGTTGCCGGGATCGTCGAGATGGCAGACGGGCGGATCACCCGTGCCGATCTGGCCTTTGGCGGGCTGGCGCCGAAACCTTGGCGCAATGCCGAGGTGGAGGAACTGCTGACCGGCAACGCGCCTTCGGAAGACCTTTTCAACAAAGCCGCCGATCTGCTGCTGGCCGAGGCCAAAGGCTATGGCGCGAATGATTTCAAAATCCCCCTCGCCCGCCGCACGCTGGTGTCGGTGCTGAACGAACTTACCGCGGAGGCCCAGCAATGACCGAGCAATTCAAGATGGACGCGCCTGCCACCGCCCGCAGGCTGGACGATATGGCGCAGGGGCTTGTCGGCGCGCCGCTGGACCGTCCGGAGGGGCCGCTGAAGGTGAGCGGAACGGCGACCTATGCCAATGAATGGCAGGTCGAGGGCATGGTGCATGGCGTGATGGTCCGCGCGCCGGGCAATAGCGGCCGGGTGGTCTTGGCCAACCGCGAAGCGGTGGCGCAAATGCCGGGGGTATTGGCCGTGATCCAAGACCCGCGCCTGCTGCGCAATCCGGCCCAAGGCACCGCGAACCAAGCACCCATACAGGGGCCGGAACAGGCCGCCTACCTCGGCCAGTTGATCGCGTTGGTCGTCGCAGAGGAATTCGAACAGGCACGTCATGCGGCGCAATCGCTAAAGGTGGAATTGGAGAATGGCGAGGTCATGCCGGTCGATCCCGCCACCGCGGCGGTTGAGCCGCAGGAGGCGAAGACCTTGGATCAGGGCGATCTTGACGGTGCTATGGCTCAGGCCGCTTTCTCGGTCGATGTAACCTATACCACCCCGTCGCATTCCAGCACCCCGATGGAGCCGCATGCCTCCATCGCCTCATGGGATGGGGAAGAGCTGACCCTGCGCGGCAGCTATCAAATGTTGAAATACAACCGCAATGAACTGTCCGATGCCTTGGGCATCCACCCCGACCGGCTGCGCATCCTGTCGCCCTATGTCGGGGGCGGCTTCGGGTCGAAACTCGGCATTGCGCCCGAGGCGGTCGCGGCGGCGATTGCCGCGAAAGAGGTGGGCCGCCCGGTCTCTGTCGCGCTGCACCGCCAGCAGGTCTATGAGGCGACGATGCGCCGGTCCGAGACCACGCAGCGGGTGCGCCTTGCCGCTGATGCCGAAGGTCGGCTGACCGGGCTGGGCCATGACGCGCGGGTGTCCAACCTGCCCGGAGAGAGCTTCGCCGAGCCGGTCTTGCAGGCGTCGCATTTTCTCTATGCCGGGGCAAACCGCAAGATGTCGATGGATTTGGCGCGGGTGCACCGGCTTTGCGCAGGCTCCGTCCGCGCGCCGGGCGAGGCGGTGGGTGTCACCGTTTTCGAAGGCGCGATGGATGAGCTGGCCGATAAGATCGGCATGGACCCTGTCGAGCTTCGCCGCCGCAACATCCCCGAAAAAGACCCCGAAAGCGGCAAGAAGTTCTCCTCCCGCCGTTTCCGAGAGGCGCTCGACAGCGGGGCCGAGACATTCGGCTGGGCCGACCGCCCGGGCGTCAAGGAGCGGCGCGAGGGGGAATGGCTGATCGGCTATGGCATGGCCTCTGCCGCGCGGGTGAACGTGTTGATGGAGAGCCAAGCCCGCGTGACGCTGATGCCCGATGGCCGCCTGCGGGTCGAAACGGACATGACCGATATCGGCACCGGCACCTATGCGATCTTGGGCCAAATCGCGGGCGATATGATGGGCCTGCCGCGCGATGCGGTCGATGTGGTCTTGGGCGATACCACCCTGCCCCCGGCTTCGGGTTCAGGCGGGTCATGGGGCGCGTCGTCGAGCGGCACATCGGTCTATCTGGCCTGCGAGGCGATCCGCAAACAGCTTGCCGCGCGGCTGGAGGTGGAGGAAGGTGACCTCACGCTGAAAGACGGCAAGGCGACCTTCGACAACCAGACCCGCAGCCTGAGCGATATCCTGAACGGGGATGAGATTGCCAAAGTGGGTCACTTCCAGCCCGGCGATACTTCTGAGGCGGTGCGGCAGGCCACCTTCGGGGCCTATTTCGCCGAGGTCGCGGTGCATGCCGCCTCGGGCGAGACACGGGTGCGGCGGATGCATGGCACCTTTGCCGCCGGGCGGATCCTGAACGCTAAGACGGCGCGCTCGCAATGTCTGGGGGGCATGACCTTTGGCATCGGCATCGCACTGACTGAGGAACTTGCCTTTGACCCGCGCGACGGCCATGTGGCCAACCACAACCTCGCGGAATACCACATCCCGGTGAACGCGGATGTGCCGCAGTTGACCGTCGATCTGCTGGAAGAGCGGGACGACTGGGCCAACCCGCTGCAGGCGAAAGGGATCGGTGAGTTGGGCATCTGCGGCGCGGCGGCAGCGATCACCAATGCGATCTACAACGCCACCGGCGTGCGGGTGCGTGACTATCCCGCCACTTTGGACAAGGTGATTGCCGGGATGTGATGAGGGGGGGCGGCGTGATGGCCGCCTCACTTTTTGCCTGCTTTACGTTTGATACCTACCGCGTCAGCCGCTGCTCCCAAGCCGCCCGGAAGTCGGCATAGCGTTCCGCATAGGCTGAGGTGAGCGCGGGGTTGGGCGCGATGCTCTTGCGTATCTTCGGGGGGCGGATCACCTCGGCCTCCGCCGCCTCGCCACAGCCCAGCATCGCCAGCCGCGCCGCGCCGAGCGCCGCGCCCTGCGCACCGCTTTCTGGCACATCGAGGGTCAGCCCGGTGATGTCTGCGATCATCTGCAACCATGTCTCCGACTGGCTGCCGCCACCCGCCACGCAGACCCGTTCGGGCAAGGAACCACAGTGGTCGAGGGCGCGACAGCAGTCGGCAAAGGCGAAGCCCACCCCCTCCATCACCGCCTGCACCATATCCGGCAACCCATGCGCGCGGCGCAGCCCGTGAAAGGCCCCGGCGGCATCGGGGGCGTTATGCGGCGTCCGCTCGCCCGAGAGGTAAGGCAGGAAGGTGATCGCGGAAGGCTGTTGCAGCTCTTGAACCATGCCCGCCAAGGCTGCGGGGCTTTGCCCCGTGATCTGGCCCAGCCATGCCAAAGCGTCGGTGGCCGATAGGATGACCCCCATCTGGTGCCAGGTTTTCGGCACCGCGTGGCAGAAACTATGTACGGCGCTTGCGGTGTTGCTGGCGAAACGGTCGGTCACGGTGAATAGCACGCCAGAGGTGCCGAGCGACAGAAACCCCTGCCCCGGCTGCACCAGCCCCAGCCCCACGGCGGTGGCGGCATTGTCCCCCGCGCCGCCCGCGACAGTGACGTTGCCGACACCCCACTGAGCGGCAAGCTCGGCCCGAAGCCCGCCCGCCCGTGCGCTGCCTTCGACCAATCGCGGCATGTGATCGCGGCTAAGCTCCGTGGCGGCGAGCAGTTCATCCGACCAATCGCGTTTTTCCACGTCGAGCCAGAGCGTCCCCGCCGCGTCGGACATTTCCGACACATGCTCGCCCGTCAGCCAAAGACCGACATAGTCCTTGGGCAGCAGGACCTTGCGGACCTGCGCGAAAACCTCGGGTTCATGTTTTTGCACCCACCGCAGCTTGGGCGCGGTGAAGCCCGCCATGACGATATTGCCACCCAGCCCGCGAAAATCGGCACGTTCTTCCAGTTCCGCGCATTCGGCATGGGCGCGGCCATCGTTCCACAGGATCGCCGGGCGCAGGGGCTGGTCACTGGCATCCAGCAGCGTGGCCCCATGCATCTGGCCCGAGACGGCAATGCCGCGCAGCGCCGCGAATGCATCCGGGGCCGCGGCGCGGACCTCGGCGATGGCGCTCTCGCAGGCGGTGATCCATGAATGGGGGTCTTGCTCGCTCCACATCGGGTGCGGGCGCTGAACCTCCAATGGGGCATGACCCTCGGCCAAGGGCCGTTGGCCTTCGTCGATCAAAAGCGCTTTGACGCCCGAGGTGCCAAGGTCCAAACCAAGATAGGTCATGCGGTACTCGTTACTTCACAAATGAGAGGGAGCCACCGGCAGGCTGCCGGTGGCCTTGGTCATTAGAACGGGCTGTCGGGATAGTAGAAATCCATCGCGTTCTCTTGCGTCACCAGCACCGAGCCGATCACGAAAGTGCCCGAGACCGGCGCGTTGGAGGTGAGGCCCACGGCGGTCAGCTCAATCGCGGTGGCGATCATCGACGGCGGGTAAGTCACATTGGCCGGGATCATCTCATCGCCATCGGCGGTGCGCTTGATCATCTCTTTCATGCCGGCCCCGCCGAGCACGAATTTCACGTCGTCACGCCCTGCCGCTTCGATCGCGGCCAGCACGCCAATCGCCATATCGTCATCCGAGGCCCAGACCGCGTCGATATTGGGGTATTTCGACAGGAAATCCTGCATCACGGTGAAGCTGTCGTCGCGGTTCCAGTTGCCATGCTCCATGTCGAGCACATTGATGCCGGAGCCTTCGATCGCCGCGTTGAAACCCTCGACACGCTCGTTGTCGATGGTGGTGGGGATGCCGCGCAGCACGACGATGTCGCCGCCATCGGGCATTTGCCGGGCCATGAACTCACCCGACACCTTGCCAAAGCCGCTGTTGTCGCCCGCAACGTAAAGGTCTTGGATGCCCTCGACGGAAAGGCCGCGGTCCACCACGGTAACCCATGCACCGCTGTCGGCCACGGCTTGCACCGGCGGGGTCAGCGGGTCGGATTCGAACGGCAGCACCACCAGCGCGTCGATGTTGCGTGTGGCGACCATGTCTTCGATGTCGTTGACCTGCTTGCCGGGGTCCGACGCGGTGGCGAGGACGAAGTCGAGGTCGGGATAGACCTCTTCCAGCCGCTCGACGGTTTCCTTGGCGTGGAAGTTCATGCCCCCCGCCCAGCCGTGGGTCGCCGCCGGGATCGAGACGCCGATAACCTTGGTCTCTTGGGCAAAGGCGCCCGTACCGACAGCCGTGGCCAGCGCCGTGGCAATGAATGTTTTGGTAAATGTCATTTTTGCTCCTCCCATGAAGCGTTCAACTACGGCTTAAAGCGCCGTCTTCCTTTCGCGCTGTAGGATCACAGCGAGAATGATGATAATCCCTTGGATCGCACCGTTGAGATAGGGCGACACGAAATCGGTGAGGTTCAGAATATTGCCGATCAGGCTGAGGATCAGCACGCCGATGACGGTGCCCCAGACCCGACCGAAACCACCCTTGAGCACAGTGCCGCCAATGATCACGGCGGCAATCGCCTCCAACTCCCACAGCACCCCGGTAGAGGCCGAGGCCGAGCCGAGGCGCGGCACATACATGATCGTCGCAATGCCCACCAAGATGCCCAAGGCCGCATAGGAGATCAGACGGGTGCGATTGACGTTCACATTGGAATAATGCGCCACATGTTCGTTCGAGCCGGTGGCGGCGCAGTGGCGGCCATAGACGCTGCGCGACATGATGATCTCACCAATGATGACCACTAGCGCGAAAACGATGATCGGCCAGCTGATCCCGAGGATGCCGTCGAAATACACGGGCCGGTAAAAGCTGCGCAGACCGAAATCGAGCGACAGGGTGCCGCCATCCGCCAGCCAAGTCACCAGCGAGCGGTAAATGCCCATCGAGCCGAGCGTGACGATGAAGGCCTCAATGCCGAGCGCGGTGATCAAAAAGCCGTTCAACAGCCCCGCCAGCAGCCCCGCGACGATGGCCGTGAACATCCCCAAAAGGATGATCGGCACGCCGACACCGAGGCTCGGTAAAGCGGCGTTCATCACCAAGATCATCAGCCCCGCGATAAAGGCCGCCATCGACCCTACCGACAGGTCGAGCCCGCCCGCGGTGATGACAAAAGTCATGCCCACCGCGATGATCCCGATAAAGGCCGAGCGGGCGAGGACGTTGGTGATATTCGCCGCACTCAGGAAGTTGGAATTCAGCGCCGTGCCGATCAGCAGCAGAACGATCAGCGCGATGATCGGCCCGAGGACAGACATCGACGGCATCCGGAAGCTTTTGGTTTGAGGGGTGGTTACATCTGTCATCTTCGGTTTCCTTAGGCCGTCATCGGCATTTGTTCGGCGCTCAGCCCCATGGAGAGG
This sequence comes from Sulfitobacter sp. 1A13496, assembly GCF_043557225.1. Lineage (NCBI taxonomy): Bacteria > Pseudomonadati > Pseudomonadota > Alphaproteobacteria > Rhodobacterales > Roseobacteraceae > Sulfitobacter > Sulfitobacter sp. 1A13496. The sequence goes on from NZ_JBIFFP010000006.1 coordinate 9,944, forward strand.
CGGACAATCGCGTCTTCCGTGATCTCGCCCGCGTTCAGCGTGCCGCTGACCTTACCCAAACGCATGACCATCACGCGGTCGGCAAGACCGATGAGTTCGGGCATCTCAGAGGTGATCACGATGATCGCATGACCCTGATCGGCCAATTTGCGCAGGAAGGCATAGATTTGCTGCTTGGTGCCGATGTCGATGCCGCGGGTGGGTTCATCGACGATCAGGATGCGCGGCTCGGAGAGCATGATCTTGGCCAGCAGCAGTTTCTGCTGGTTGCCGCCCGACATATTGCCGACCCGCACATCACGGCTGCCCGCGCGAATGTCGAATTCGCCAATGGCCTCGGTCAGGGCGGTTTCCTCTGCGTTGCGATCAATCAGGAAGCCGCCGAATTTATGCAGGTTTTGCAGGGTCAGGTTCTCACGCATGCCGCGTTCCAGCAGCAGACCGCGCAGCTTGCGGTCTTCGGTCAGATAGCACAGCCCGGCCTGTTGCGCGTCGCTTGGCCGCTTGAACTGCACCGGCTCCCCAAAAAGGGTGACACGTTCGGCGCTTGCCGGGCGCAGCGCGGCCAGGCCTTCCATCACCTCGGTCCGGCCAGAGCCGATCAGCCCGCCCACCCCTAGTATTTCGCCCTGCCGCAGCGAAAAGGACAGGTTGCTGGCAAAACCCGGCACACTGAGGTTTTCGACCGAGAGCACCTCTGGCGCGTCCCGCTCTACACCGGGTTTGGCGGGGTAGAGGTCAGAGACATCGCGGCCCACCATGGCGGTGGCCATTTCGTCTTCGGTGATCTCAGAGGTCGGGCTGGATTGCACCACCGCGCCATCGCGCATGATGGTGACATGGTCCGAGATCTCGGCCACTTCGTCCAATTTATGCGAGGTGAACAAGACCGCCGTCCCCGCCGCGCGCAGGACCGCGACCTGTTTGAACAGCACATCGGTCTCGCGTTTGGTCAACACCGCCGTCGGCTCGTCCATGATCAACACCCGCGCATCGCGCGACAGGGCCTTGGCGATCTCGACCATCTGTTTGTCGGAATTCGACAGGCGCGAGACCAGCGCATCCGGAGAGACGTTGCAGGCCACCCGATCAAGATAGTCGCGCGTGCGCCGCCGCATCTCGGCCTTGTCGAGCAGTGGCCCGCGTTTCAACTCGCGGCCCAGAAAGATGTTCTGCTCAACGGTGAGCTGTTCGGCCAAGTTGAACTCTTGGTGGATCATCACGATCCCGGCCATCTCGCCCTCGTGCAGACTGTCGAAACGGACCGCCGCACCTTCAAGTTCGACAGCGCCTTTGGAGGGCAATTGATAGCCGGCCATGATCTTCATCGTGGTGGATTTGCCTGCCCCGTTCTCACCGATCAGCGCATGAACGGTCCCCGGCTCCAGCGCGAGGGTCACGCCGTGCAGCACTTCGATCGAGCCGAAGCTCTTGCTCACGTCGCGCAGGGCAAGAACGGGGGTGGCACTCATAGCTTGGTCCACGCCGCATCATTGGCCGAGGAGGTGACACAGGCGTTGATGAAACGCATCCCCGCCATGCCCGCCGTGATGTCCGGCAGCACGCCCATGGCGCTTTCGCGGCTCGCCCCGCCCTGCACGGCGCGGATCGCATCGGCGGCCTCGTTATAGATCGTGGCAAACCCTTCGAGGTACCCTTCGGGGTGGCCGCCGGGAATGCGGCTTACGGATTGCGACGCCTCAGACGCCCCTGCCCCATTGCGGGTGATCAGGCGTTTCGGCTCTCCCAATGGCGTGAACCAGAGGTAGTTCGGGTCCTCCTGCGACCATTCCAGACCGCCCTTCTCCCCATAGACCCGCAGTTTCAGCGCGTTCTCATTGCCCGGGGCCACTTGGCTTGACCACAGCATGCCGCGCGCGCCACCGGCGAAACGCAGCATCATATGGGCGTTGTCATCCAGCTTGCGCCCCGCGCCCCAGCTTTGCAGATCGGCGGCAAGGCTTTCGACCTCCAGACCGCTGACAAAACAGGCGAGGTTATGGGCATGGGTGCCGATATCCCCCACAGAGCCGCCCGCGCCCGAGCGTGCGGGATCGGTGCGCCATTCGGCTTGTTTGACGCCTTCGTTCTCCATCGGCGCGGTCAGCCAGTCCTGCGGATACTCCACCTGAACGATCCGGATCTCGCCCAGATCGCCTGCCGCCACCATGGCCCGCGCTTGGCGGATCATCGGATAGCCGGTGTAATTATGGGTGAGGATGAACAGCGCCTCGGCCTCCGCGACGCTGGCCGCCAACGCCTCCGCATCCTCCAGCGTGGAGGTCAGGGGCTTGTCGCAGATCACATGGATGCCCTTGGCCAAGAACGCCTTCGCGGCAGCAGCATGGACGTGGTTGGGCGTGACGATTGAGACCGCCTCGATCCCGTCCTCGCGGGCGGCTTCGGCCTCGGCCATCTCCTCGAAACTGCCGTAGGAGCGCGGGATACCCAAAGCCTCCGCACTGGCGGCGGATTTCTCGGGGGTCGAAGACAGCGCGCCTGCCACCAGATCAAACCGGTCGTCAATGCGCGAGGCGATGCGGTGCACCCCGCCGATAAAGGCGTCATTGCCGCCGCCCACCATGCCAAGTCGAATACGTGCCATCAGTCGATCCCCAGCATCTTGCGGTTTGCCGCCTCATCGGTGCCGCCATCGGCGAAGTCGTCAAAGGCTTTGTCGGTCACGCGAATGATGTGATCGGAAACGAATTGCGCCCCCTCACGCGCGCCGTCTTCGGGATGTTTGAGGCAGCATTCCCATTCCACCACGGCCCAGCCATCGAAATCATTCGCCGCCATTTTGGAAAAGACAGCGCCGAAATCAACCTGCCCATCACCCAGCGACCGGAACCGCCCGGCGCGGTCCGTCCAGCTTTGGTAGCCGGAATAGACCCCCTGACGGCCCGTCGGATTGAACTCGGCATCCTTGACGTGGAACATCTTGATCCGGTCTTTGTAGATGTCGATGTTATCAATGTAATCAAGACATTGCAGGACGTAGTGGCTGGGGTCATAGAGCATGTTGGCGCGCGCGTGGTTGCCCGTGCGCTCCAGAAACATCTCATAGGTAATGCCGTCATGCAGGTCTTCGCCGGGGTGGATCTCATAGCAGACATCGACACCGCAGTCTTCGGCGTGGTTCAAGATCGGCAACCAACGCGCGGCGAGTTCGTCAAAAGCCGTCTCGATCAGCCCGGCAGGCCGCTGCGGCCAAGGGTAGACATAGGGCCAAGCCAAAGCGCCCGAGAAGGTCGCATGCGCCCCGATCCCCATGTTCTTGGACGCCGAAAGCGCCAGTTTCACCTGCTCGACCGCCCATTCCTGCCGCGCCTTGGGATTGCCGCGCACTTCTTCGACGGCGAAGCCGTCAAAGGCCGTGTCATAGGCCGGATGCACGGCGACCAATTGGCCCTGAAGGTGGGTCGAAAGCTCGGTCACCTCCACGCCGTTTTCGACCGCCTTGCCCTTGAACTCGTCGCAGTAATCCTTGCTCGACGCGGCCTTGGCCAAGTCGATCAGCCGCGCGTCCCAACTGGGCACCTGCACGCCTTTGTAGCCACAATCGGCGGCCCATTTGGTGATGCTGTCCCAAGAGTTGAAGGGCGCCTCATCGCCCGCGAATTGCGCCAGAAACAGCGCCGGTCCCTTGATCGTCTTCATAATGTTCCTCCCTTTCCCCGGCTCAAACGAACCGGTTCACGATGTTCTCCAGAATTTCCTGCCGACCCGAGCGGGGCTGCGGGTTGATGCCGTCTTGGACGACCTGTGCCGCGATGCTGGCCAGATCCCCCTCCAGCATCGCCTTGGCGTTGGGGCTCTCCCACCCCGCGTAGCGCTCGGCGCGCATGGCCTCAATCGTGCCATCCTCCAACATGGCGGCGGCGGCTTTGAAGCCCCGCGCGCAGACATCCATCGCGCCCGCATGGGCTGCGACCAGATCGATGGGGTCAAGCGATTGCCGCCGCAGCTTGGCGTCGAAATTGGTGCCGCCGGTGGTAAAGCCGCCTGCCTTCAGCACCTCGTAATAGGCCAGCGCCACTTCGGGCACGTTGTTGGGGAATTGATCCGTGTCCCAGCCCGATTGATAATCGTTGCGGTTCATGTCGATCGAGCCGAAAATCCCCAAGGACGCGGCGAGCGCCAGTTCATGTTCGAACGAATGGCCCGCAAGGATCGCATGGCCCTGTTCGATGTTCATCTGAACTTCGTTCTCCAGCCCGAATTCCTTGAGGAAACCATAGACCGTGGCCACGTCGAAATCATACTGATGTTTGGTCGGCTCCTGCGGCTTGGGCTCCACCAGAATGGCGCCTTTGAAGCCGATCTTGTGTTTGTACTCTACCGCCATCTGCAAGAAGCGCCCGGCCTGCTGGCGTTCGCGTTTCAAGTCAGTGTTGAGCAGCGTCTCATAGCCCTCGCGCCCGCCCCAGAGGACGTAGTTCTGACCGCCCAGCTTATGGGTCGCGTCCATGCAGGCTTTGACCGTGGCGGCGGACCAAGCGAAAATCTCAGGGTCGGGGTTGGTGGCCGCGCCCGACATGAAACGCCGGTGGCCAAAGAGGTTCGCCGTGCCCCAAAGCAGCTTGGTTTTGGAGCCTTCCATCTTGGCGCCGAGATAATCAATGATCTCTTCGAAATTGCGCAGGCTTTCGGTGAATGTGTCCCCCTCGGGGCGGATGTCGGCATCGTGCCAGCAGAAGAAGGGCGCGTTCAGCAGATCGAACATCTCGAAGGCCACATCGGCCTTGAGCTTTGCCAGATCCATCGTGTCACCGAACCACGGGCGATCAAACGTCTGCCCGCCAAAGGGATCGCCGCCCGGCCATGCGAAGGAATGCCAATAGGCTACGGCGAAACGCAGGTGATCCTCCATCCGTTTGCCCATGACGATCTCGTCAGGGTTGTAGTGGCGAAAGGCCAGATCGGCCCCCTCGGGATCATAGGTGAGGGGCTTTATATCTTTAAAGAAATCAGTCATCTATCTTGGCCTTCATCTTATCGGTCAATGTGTCGGCGGGCAGATTGTCCCGCACGTAAATCGTCGGCACGAGGTCCGGCATCGGCGGCAATTCCTTTTGGTCGATCAGCGCGCGCAACACGGTGAAGGCGCGGTTGATCTCGACATCCGGGCGCTGGTCAATCACCAGATCGATATGTCGATCAAGCAGCGCCTGACGCGAATGCGCGACCAGTTCATGCACCACGCAGAAGGGCCGCTCTCCCTGCCCCTCTTGCAGGGCGGCGATCAACCCGCTGTTGCCCGCGCCCACGTTGTAAAGTGCTGTCAGCTCCGTCTGGCCGAGCGCCTGACGCGTCTGCGCGTTCAGCACCTGCGCGTCGTCCTTCGTCATGATCGGATCCAGCAACTCAACCTGCGGGAAATCGGCCTGCAACACTTCGCGAAAGCCGGTCAGACGCTCTGCGTGGTCGCGCGCGTCAAGCGAGCCTGCAAAGGTCTGCACCCGTCCGCCCTGCCCGCCATGGGCAAGCCCCACCATGCGGCCCGCGGTGCGCCCGGCGGCGATGTTGTCGATCCCAATATAGGCGGCGCGGGCGGTCTGCGGCAGGTCGGAGACGAGGCCCACCACGGCCACCCCCTTGTCCCGCAGGGCGGCCAAAGGTGCCTCAAGCGCCGCGCTTTGCAAACCGACGATGGCGACACCGTCGAAATCCCGTTTCAGCAGGTCCGAAATGCTGTCTTGCAACCCTTCGACGGCGAAGGCCGCGACCTCGATCACCTCGGCGGTGACGCGTTCGGTGGCCTGATGGGCAGCGGTATGGTCGATGTGTTGACGGATGCGGTTGAAAAAGGCGTTGGAGCCGCGGGGGATCAGGAAAGCGAGCCGGTAGACCCGCCCGCGTGACAGGTTCGCCGCCGCGACGTTGCGCACATAGCCAAGCGCCGCGACCGCTTCGCGCACCTTGGCGATGGACTTTTCCGCCACGTTGCCGCGGTTGTTGATCACCCGGTCCGCGGTGGCATAGCTCACCCCGGCAGCGCGTGCGACATCGCTTAACGTCGGACTTGTCATGGCCCCTCCCCCGCGCGCTGGCCCTCCCAGCCTGCGCATCTCGGGGCCTATCTAGGGGGATATTTTGATATACGTCAATCATTTTTGATAGACGTATATCATTTTTCGCGGATAGGGCGGGGCGGCGGCGAACGCACGCCGCCCCTAAGAGGTTGATTAGGCTGGAGTCTTCATTCCGAAACCGTCCGCAGACTTACTGCGCCGCGGTCTCGCTGGCTTGCAGCGGGCCGGGGTGAATGCAAGCGACCTGATGCAGCGACTCGCCCGGTTGCGGCACCACCTGCGCGCAATCGGCCTGCGCCCGCGGGCATCGGCCCCGGAAGACACAGCCCGAGGGCGGGTTCATCGGCGAGGGCATGTCGCCGCTCATCGGCACAATCTGCTTGGCGCGTTCGGCAATCGGGTCCGGGATCGGCACCGCCGAGAGCAGCGCCTGCGTGTAGGGATGCTGCGGGTCGTCGTAGAGCTGCGCCTTCGGCGCCTTCTCCATCACGCGGCCGAGGTAGAGCACCATGACCTCGTCCGAGATGTTCTTTACCACGCTGAGGTCATGGGCGATGAAGATCATCGCCAGCCCCAGATCGCGCTGCAATTCTTTCAGAAGTTCAATCACCTGCGCCTGGATCGAGACGTCGAGCGCCGAAACCGGCTCGTCGCAGATCAGGAGCTTCGGCTCGACGATCAGCGCACGGGCGATGCCGATGCGCTGGCACTGGCCGCCGGAGAACTCATGCGGGTAGCGGTTGATCATTTGCGGCAACAGGCCCACGCGCTCCATCATCTGCGCCACCCGGGTGCGACGCTCGCGCGCGGGGACGTCGGGGCGGTGGGTCTTCAGCGGCTCGGCGATGATCTGGCCCAGCGTCATGCGCGGGTTAAGCGAGGCGAGCGGGTCCTGAAACACCATCTGGATTTCGGACCGGTAGGGCTTCATCCGACGCGGGGAGAGCGACAGCAGATCCGTCTCGCCCTGCCACATGACCTGTCCTTCGGACGGGACCATTTGGATCAGCCCGCGTGCGAGGGTGGATTTGCCGCAGCCGGATTCGCCCACGATGCCGAGGGTCTTGCCGGGCTCCAGATCGAAGCTGACGCCGTTGACCGCATGCAGGATGCGCGGCTTGGACCAAGGCATGTCACCGGCGCGGGTGATCGGGAATTTGACGTGCAGGTCGCGGACGGAAAGCAGCGGGCTCATGCGGTGACCTCCGCGATGGGACGGTGGCAGGCGCGGGCGCGCGCGCCGTCGAAGGGGGCGAGGGGCGGCATCACGCGGCAATCGTCACCGGCGTAATCGCAGCGCGGGCGGAAGGGGCAGCCCGCGGGCGGGGCGGCCATGTTGGGCGGGTTGCCGGGGATCGCCTTCATGGTGGCGTCCTCGTCGTCGACGCGCGGCACGGCGGCGAGAAGGCCGCGGGTGTAGGGATGCGTGGGCTTGGCAAAGAGCGGCTCGGTCGGGCCCTGCTCCATCACACGGCCGCCGTACATGACCAGCACCCGCTCGCAGAAGCCCGCCACGACGCCGAGGTCATGGGTGATGAGGATCGTGGCCATGCCGAAATCCTTTTGCAGATCGCCCAGAAGCTCCATGATCTGCGCTTGCACGGTCACGTCGAGCGCGGTGGTCGGTTCGTCCGCGATCAACAGGTCCGGCTTGCACAGCAGCGACATGGCGATCATCACCCGCTGGCGCATCCCGCCCGAGAACTCATGCGGAAAGAGGCGGATACGCTCCTTGGCGGCGGGGATTTTCACCGCGTCCAGCATGCGCACCGATTCCGCCAGTGCGTCGCGCTTCGACAGCCCTTGGTGCAGGGTCAGCACCTCGGCCATCTGCTCGGAAATCCGCATGTAGGGATTGAGCGAGGTCATCGGGTCTTGGAAGATCATCGCGATCCGCTCGGCCCGGATCTTGTTCAGCAACTTCGGCTTGGCGCCGAGGATCTCCTGCCCGTCGAAGCGGATCGACCCGCCGGTGCGCCCGTTCGGCGCCAGAAGGCCCATGATCGAAAAGGCGGTCTGCGATTTGCCCGAGCCGCTCTCGCCAACGATGCCGAGGGTCTCGCCCCGGTTGATCGAGAGCGACAGGTCGTTGACCGCGTGAACGGGGCCGTCGTCGCCCTCGAAGGTGACGTTGAGCTTGTCGATTTCCAGCAGAGACATCAGCGATCCTTGGGGTCGAGCGCGTCACGAAGCCCGTCGCCGATGAAGAACAGGCCGAAGAGCGTGAGACAAAAGAACAGCAGCGGGAAACCCAACTGCCAGGTGGTGCCATAGGCGATGGTGCCCGCGCCTTCGGAGATCAGCGCCCCGAGCGAGGTGAGCGGCTCCTGCACGCCAAGGCCGAGGAAAGAGATGAAGCTTTCCGTGAGGATCATCAGCGGGACCAGAAGCGTGGCATAGACGGCGATAACACCCAGAAGGTTGGGCACGATGTGGCGCAGGATGATGACCGGGGCCGAGACGCCGGTGGCGCGGGCCGCCTCGACGAATTCGCGGCCCTTGATGGTCAGGGTCTGGCCGCGCACGATGCGGGCCATCTCCATCCAAGAGATCAGGCCGACACCGGCGAAGAGGATGGTAATCGAGCGGCCATACATGACCAAGAGCAGGATCAGCACGAACATGTAAGGCACGGCCATGAAGATATCGACAAGCCGCATCATGATGCTGTCGGTGCGCCCGCCGAAATAGCCCGCCACCGCGCCATAAAGCGTGCCGACGACACAGGCGATCAACGCCCCGACGAGGCCCACGGCGAGGCTGATCTGCGTGCCCTGCACGGTGCGGGCAAAGAGGTCGCGGCCCAGATCATCGGTACCGAAGTAATGGCCGCTCTCAAACGACGGGCCGCCCAGTTCGACGATCTGGCCCATGACGTTGTAGTCGAGTTCTTCGTTCGACCATTGCGCAAGGCTGTTGCCAAAAAGCGCGAAGGCCACGACGAAGCCGAGGATCACCAGCCCCATCAGCGCCGCCTTGTTACGGAAGAACCGCCGCCGCGCATCGGCCCAGGGGGAGCGGCCCTTGGCGGCGATCTCGCTGGTCTCGACCCGTTGTTCGGATGTCATCACCATGTCAGTACCGGATCTTGGGGTCGATCCATCCGTAAAGGATGTCGACCACGAGGTTGAAGAAGATGGTCAGCGCGCCGACGAGGATCGTCACCCCCATCATCACCGCGTAGTCGCGGTTCAGCGCTGAATCGACGAATGCCTTGCCGATGCCGCCGGTGGAGAAATAGATGTCGACCACCACGGAGCCGGTGATCATCGCCACGAAGGCCGGCCCAAGGTAGGAAATCACCGGCAGCATCGCCGGTTTCAGCGCGTGGCGCAGGATCACCCGGCGCTCGGGCAGACCCTTGGCGCGGGCGGTGCGGATGTGGTTCGAGGTCAGCACCTCGAGCATCGACGACCGGGTGATCCGCGCGATCGAGGCCATGAAGGACGTGGACAGCGCGATCACCGGCATGATCCAATATTCCGGCCCCTGCCAGCCGCCGCCCGGCAGCCAGCCGAGCCAGAGCGTGAAGACCAGCACGAGGATCGGCGCCATCACGAAGTTCGGCAGCACCTGCGCGCCGATGGAGACGCCGACGGCGGCATAGTCCAGCGCCGAGTTGTGCCGCACGGCAGCGGCGACGCCGAGGCTCACGCCGACGATGACCGCCACGGCGAAGGACAAAAGACCGTAGGTCAGCGTGATCGGGAAACCTTGGGCGATGATCTCGTTCACCGAGCGGTCCTTGTAAACAAAGCTCGGCCCGAAATCGAACTCGGTGACGATGCCCCAGACGTAAGTTGTGATCTGCTTCCACAGCGGATCGTCCAGCCCGTATTTCGCATTGAGATTGGCCAGCACCTGCGGCGGCAACTCGCGCTCCGAGGTGAAGGGGCCACCGGGCGCGGAATGCATCAGCAGGAAAGAGATGACGATCAAGACCAGAAGCGTCGGAATAGCGATGGCAAGGCGCTTGAAGATGTAACTGAGCAAGAGGCGCGCGCTCCGAATACGGGGTTTGTGGGGGTGTAGAATAGAATCGGGCAGCCCGTGCCATAACCGCCGGGCTGCCCGAATGTCGAGAGGTTACTCTGCGGTACGGTAGAGGTCTTTGCCGTACCACGTGTTGTTCACGTTGTTCTCGGGCAGACCTTCGATGTCTTCCGCGATCATGTCGACGTTCGCGTAATGGTAGATCGGGATGATCGGCATTTCCTCGGCCAAGATCTTCTCCGCCTCTTGATAAAGCGGCTGCGGATCTTCGGCGGTCTTGCTGTCCTTCATGAGCTTGTCATAGGCGTCGTTATAGAACTCGCCGTTGTTGTGGCCCGAATAGGAAGTCATGAGGTCGAGATAGGTCGACGCCTCGTTGTAGTCACCGCACCAAGCATAACGCGCCATGTCGTAGTCTTGGTTCTGCATCCGGTCGGTGTGGACCTTCCACTCATAGTTGTCGAGCGTGAGGTTCACACCGATCTGCTTGAGCATCTGCGAGGCTGCGATGGCGATCTTCTTGTGATCTTCCGAAGTGTTATACTGCAGCGTCAGATCCAGCGGGTTGTCGGGCCCGTAGCCCGCCTCGGCCAGCAGTTCCTTGGCCTTCTCCACCCGCTGCGCCTGATCCATGTTATCGGCCCAGTCCAGTTCGGGACGCTCGAAATCGGCAATCGCCCAGTGGGTCCAGTTGTACGAAGGCTTCTGGCCGCCCTGCAGGATGCGGTCGACGATGATGTCGCGGTCGATGGCATAGGCCAGCGCCTTGCGCACATTGACGTTTTTCAACGCCTCCGGCCCCTTCTCGCCCACGTTTAGCATGTAGATGTAGGAGCAGTTATAGGGGGTGGAGACCGCCTGTTCGGGGTACTCTTTCTTCAGACGCGGATACTGCCCGGCGGGGATGTCCACGCGGTCCAGCTCACCGGCCAGATAGCGGGTCAGCGCTTGGTTCACGTCGTTGATCGTCAGCGCGATGATCTCTTCCATCACCACGTTCTCGGCATCCCAATAGGTGTCATTCTTCTCCATCACGACGCGCTCGCCCAACTGATGCTCGACCAGCGTATAGGCGCCGTTGCCGACAAGCGTGCCTGCATCGGTCCAGTCGTCGCCATGTTCCTCGACCACGCTTTGCAGCACGGGGAAGGTCGAGCCGTGCACCAGCATCTGCGGGAAATAGGGCAGCGGCGTGGTGATCTTGACCTCAAGCGTGTGATCGTCGATGGCGCGGATACCCAGCTCCTCGGGGGATTTCTCCCCGGCGATGATCTCGGGCGCGTTTTCGACCTGCATCAACTCCATGTACCAAGCGTATTCCGAGGCGGTCGCCGGGTCGGCCAAACGGCGCCATGAATAGACGAAGTCATTCGCCGTGACCGGCTCGCCGTTGGACCACTTGGCGTCGTCGCGCAGGTTGAACGTATAGGTCTTGCCGTCTTCCGAAACTTCGTGGTCGAGCGCGACACCGGGGACCAGCTCACCGTTGCCGTCCTCGTTGTAGAGCCCTTCGAAGAGGTTACGCAGCACGTCCGAACCTTCAACGTCGGTGTTGATCTGCGGGTCCATCGACTTGATCGCGTCGAGCAGCCAGAAGGTATAGGTTTGATCTTCGGCAAGATTCACGCCTTCAGGCACATCGGCGGCATGGGCCTGAAACGCAAGGCTCAGCGCCAATGCGGAGGATGCGAGTGTGGTGCGTAGCTTCATGGTGACTCTCCGTTGTTTGAAAGTTCGTGTTCTGATTGAAAAGTAATCAATCGAAAACGAAGAGCACATGCAAGACGTTGCCTCGCGTCAGCCAAACACGGCGGCTTCGCGCCGAGGCGGCGCGAGGTTGCAAAGATTGGTGCCCGGTCTGCCCCGGGCGGCGGGTTTCGACCCTGCGTAGAGCGCGCCTAGCCGCGCGCACCCCATGTGTCGGACAAGCGGTAGCCGCCCGGCCAAGGGTCATCGGGGTCGAGCATATGTTGGTGGATGCCCGTGACCCAGCCCCGGCCTGACAGTTCTGGCTGGATGGCCATATGTTCGCCCACCCGCGTCTCGCCCAAGATGCGCCCCGTGAAGGTCGACCCGATCAGCGACACGGTGGTCAGACTGTCCTCCAGTCCCATTTCCCCCCGCGCGTGCAGCAGGGCCATTCGCGCGCAAAGGGCGGTGCCAGTGGGGGAGCGGTCCACCTTGCCGGGCTGGATCGCGACCGCCGCCCCGGCGCGCAGGCCGGTCTCATCGCGGGTCACCGGTCCGGCGAACAGACAGAAAGAGAAATGCTGCCAATCAGGGTTCTCAGGGTGGTCGAACCGCATCGCCGCATTGGCCGCATCGGTGATCCGCACGCCGAGCCGCGCGATGCCATGGGCCTCATGCGCCTCTAGCGAAAACCCCATGGCGGCGGCATCGACGACCACAAAACTGTCGCCGCCATAGGCGGTATCGACAGTGAGCGTGCCCAGCCCTTTGACCTCAAGCGGCACATCCAGACGCGCCGCGAAGCTTGGCAGGTTCTGCACGAAAATACGCTCCGCCTTGCCATTGCGACATTCGGCGCGGACCTTCACCAGCCCGCCCGGCGCTTCGAGGGTTAGCTCCGTCACAGGCTCCGTCATCGGCAGGATGCCCCCGTCGAGCAGCACGGTCGAGACGCAGATCGAATTGGAACCGGACATCGGCGGCGTGTCCTCCGGCTCCATGATGATGAAGGCCGCATCGGCGCGGGGGTCTTTCGGCGGGACCAGAAGGTTCACATGGCGAAACACCCCGCCGCGCGGCTCGTTCAACACGAAGTTGCGCAGGGTCTCATCCCGCGCGATCCAGCGGCTCTGCTCCCACAGCGTCTCCCCCGGCGGCGGGGCGATACCGCCGACGATCACATCGCCCACCTCACCCTCGGCATGGGCCGAGATCACATGAACCGTCTTGCTGCTACGCATCCTTCGTCTCCTCCTCGGTCAGCCATCTCGGCAAGGCTTCCCCCGCCTGCCCCGTCACGGCGGCCTCCACACAATCGGCGATACTCCCAAAGCGCACGGCCCGGCCCGACAGACCGGGGGCGTAATGGGCGTATTTGCCCGAGTTGGTCATCAACACCTTGGCCGAGGGCGGGAAAACCGGCTCGGAAATCGAGCACCAGCAGATGTCGGGCACCACCTGCACGCCCGCGGCCTCCAGCCGCGCCACGGTGCCGTCATCGCGCGCCGCCTGCAGCGTGTCTTGGCCGAGCGTCACGATGACAGCCGTGTCGGCATGGCGCTTGCGCCCGGCGAGGGCGGTGTCGAGCGCGCGGCATTCCGCGTGAGAGAAATGCGGGCTGCCGAAGGCCACGAGATCGACCGTCGCGGCCCCGGCGTTGAACTGCCGCCAAACGCGGCGCAGGTCATCGGATGTGAGGCGAACCGTATCGGCCTCCGCGACAGGGGGCAAATCGGCTTCGGGTGTGATCCCGGCGACATGCAGCATTGGGGCCGCGGAGGTGGTGCCAAAGGCCGCGCAGAGCGCTTTGAGGTCATCCTCATTCGGGGCGGCCCCCTCCAACCCACGCAGAAGCGGGATCCGGTCCGGGGCGGCCTGCCCCGCAAGCCAGCCCAGCATCGGCCAGATCGCCTCGTCATACTGCGCGGGCAGTTCCACTTCGATCACCCGGCGCGGGGCGCGATGTTCCTCCAGATAGACCCCTGAGAGCGGCGCGCGCGCCGTGAGCGCGATGCACAGGTCGAGAAAATCGGGATGTTTCACCGTCCGCGCACCAAGCACGCTATTGGCATAGATCACCGCGTTTGACTCCGACCACGCGATGAATTCGCCGCGTTCGGGCGGGGCGGGCAATTGGTAGGGCGCGCAGGTGAAACTGGGCCGCGCGCCCATGGTGACATAGGCGTCGGCCAAACGGCTGGCGGGCAGGCCGAAGTCCGGCGGCACGCCTTGATCGCGCCAATTGCCGTGATCGACCGAGATCGCGTTCATCGTGGTCGGCACGCGCACCTTCGAGCCCATATCGGCCATAGTCTGGGCAAAGAGCAGGTTGGCGGGGCTGGCGTAGATGCAGCCGTCGATATGCACGCGCGTCACGTCGACCAGCCGCTCGGCCCCCTGCCCCCGCGCCATGGTGCAAGTGATCTCCGTCGCCAGTTGCACGGCTTTGCCCTCGGCCCCGTCCAGCATCGCCTGATCCTCGGCGGTGAGATGCAGGGGGCGGGCGGGCCTGTCCGACAGGGGCAGATCCCAGTCATCGGTGCTGAGCATCTCAGGCGTGATCCGCGCGCTGCGGGACTTGGCGAGCAGGTCGTAATCCTCGGCCCCGAGGCGCAGCACCGCGAGCGGCTTGTCGAACATCTTGCCCGCGATCAACGCGCCCAGGGTCAGGATGTCTTCGGCCTCGCGAAACACGAGGGCAGCAGGGGCATGACCGTTCAGCGCCAGTTCCAGCAGCACGCCACTGCCGGTGCAGGAGCCGCGGCTGGTGGGCATGAGCAGGATCTTCCCCGCCAGCGACTGACCGCACAGCGGGTGATGCGCGTCGATGACCTTGCCGCTGGCCGGATCTACGCCGCCCCAAAAACTCAACCCCTCGGAGGAAGCGAGCACCGCGCCTTGGGCCTCGGCGGGAACGATGATTTGCGCCATGGGGTGCTTCTCCAATTCAGGTGACCACAAAGCCGTGCGCGAAGGGGTCACGCTCGTCGATGAAAATGGTGTTAAAGCCCGTCACCCGCGCCCAACCGGTGATGGAGGGGATGATCGCGGGCCTGCCCGCCACCTCTGCCGCCGCTTCGACACGGCCTTTGAACATGGAGCCGATGATGGATTCATGCACGAAATCATCGCCGACATTCAGCTTGCCCTTGGCCGCCAGCTGCGCCATCCGCGCCGAAGTGCCGGTGCCGCAGGGCGAGCGGTCGATCGCCTTGTCACCGTAGAAAACCGCGTTGCGGGCGTGGGCTTCGGGCGCTTGGGCGGCACCGGTCCAGAGGATATGGCTCAGCCCGTTGATCGCGGGATGTTCGGGGTGGGTGAACTCATATTTCGCATTGAGCGCGGTACGGAGTTTGGGGCTCAGACCGACCAGTTCGGAGACCGAGAAATCCGCCATATCGCGGAAGTTCTTCTGCGGCTCGACGATGGCATAGAAGTTCCCGCCATAGGCCACATCGACCACCACTTCGCCCAAACCCTCGACCTCTGCCGTCAGCCCTTCGGCGTGGAGGAAGGCGGGCACGTTGGTCAGGCGCACCTCTTCGACGAAACGCCCCTCTTGCCGGTAGGTCACATCGACCCGCCCGGCAGGGGTTTCAAGGCGCAATTGGCCGGGGGTGGCGGGGGTAACCAGCCCGTTCTCAAGCGCGATGGTGACGGTGCCGATGGTGCCGTGGCCGCACATCGGCAGGCAGCCCGAGGTCTCGATGAACAGCACTGCGATGTCGCAATCATCCCGCGTCGGCGGGTAAAGGATCGCGCCTGACATCTGGTCGTGCCCACGCGGCTCAAACATCAGACCGGTGCGGATCCAGTCGTATTCCGCCAGAAAATGGGCGCGCTTTTCCAGCATGTTCGCGCCCTTCAACAGCGGCGCGCCGCCGGTGACGAGCCGTACCGGATTGCCGCAGGTATGGCCGTCGATACAGGGAAATGTGTGTTGCGTCATGTCAGCCTCTAGAAACGGGCGGGAGAGAAGGGGGTCAGGTCGATGCCGGGGTCTTGACCGGTCATCAGATCCGCGATGATGGCGGCGGTGCCTGCCGATTGGGTGAGGCCCAGATGCCCGTGGCCAAAGGCGCAGTAGACATCTGGCCGGTTCGGCAACGCACCGATGGCGGGCAGGCTGTCGGGCAGTGAGGGGCGGAAACCCATCCACTGCCTGCCACCCGAGGTGTCGAGCCCCGGCAGAAAGCGCTTGGCCTTTTTCAGCATCGCATCGGCCCGGGCAAAGTTCGGCGGCAGGTCGAGCCCGCCGAGTTCCACCGCCCCGCCGACGCGCAGCCCATGGCCCACCTTGCTGATGACAAAGCCATGGCCGCCGAAAGTGATCTGGCGCTTCAGGTCGAAGGCACCACTGGGCAGGGTCGTGTTATAGCCGCGCTCGGTCTCAAGCGGGATTTTCACGCCAGCGGTCCGCGCGAGGTGATGCGAATGCGCCCCTGCGGCCAGCACCACGCGGCCCGGCATCAGGCCAGCGGCGGTCTCGACCCCGCCCGCGACGAGACGTTCGGCGCGGGTGATGGTGATCTCTCCGCCCCCGGCCCGGAAGCGTTCGGCCATCGCCAGCACATAGTCGCGCGGGTCCGAGATCGACTGCCATTCCGGGGTGAAGGTCGCATGGGTGAAGCCGGGCGCAAGACCGGGTTGATAGGCCGCAATCTCATCGCCCTTGAGATGGGTGAAGGCAATCCCCGCCTCTTCGCGGGCCTGCCATCCGGGGAGGGAGGCGCGGAACTCGGCCTCGCTCTCATAGACCTGCAACTGCCCGTCATGGCGCAGCATATGGGCCAGACCGCTCAGCGCCAGATGCGGGTCGAGCGCGGCCTGCGAGAGCTTCATCAGCGCCGTCTGCGCCACGGTCGAGGCCCGCACCTGCGCGGGCCAGCTTGCTTTCCAGAAACGCCACATCCACGGAGCGATCCGCCCGGCATAGCGCGGCGGCACCGACAGCGGCCCCAGCGGATCAAGCAGCCATTTCGGCGCCTGCCGGATCATCCGGGGCGAGGCGAGCGGCAGGATCTCGGTAAAAGCAAAAGCGCCCGCGTTGCCCGCCGAGGCGCCCGCTGCCGGGCCTTCACGGTCGATCACCCGCACGGGCAGCCCGCGCGCCTGAAGCGCCAGCGCGATAGACAGGCCCACCACGCCCGCGCCGACGACCGTCACCGGGGTTTGGTTCATTACCGCACGCTCGACAGGAATTGACGGGTCTCTTCTTGCTGCGGATCGCCAAAGATCTGATCCGGCGCGCCGATCTCGGCCATGACGCCCTTGTGAAAGAAGGCCACACGGTCCGACACATCGCGTGCGAAACTCATCTCATGGGTGACACAGATCATCGTCATCCCTTCATCTGCCAGCAGTTTGAGCGTGTCCAGCACCTCGCCCACCAGTTGCGGGTCGAGGGCCGAGGTCACCTCGTCAAAGAGAATGTAATCGGGCGACATCGCCAATGCACGCGCAATCGCCATCCGCTGCTGCTGCCCGCCCGACAGGCGGCTAGGGTAAACATCGAGCTTATCGGCCAGACCGACATGCGAAAGCTGCTGCACCGCGATCTCTTCGGCCTCTTTGCGGGCGATGCCTTTGACTTTGCGCGGGGCCAGCGTGACGTTTTCCAACACCGTCAAATGCGGAAAAGCGTTGAACTGCTGGAACACGATGCCGATCTTGCGGCGCAGCTTGTTCAGGTCGGTGTCGCGGGCGTGGACCTCGGTCCCGTCGACAACGATGCGGCCACTGTCGATCGGCTCCAACCCGTTGATGCAGGTCAGCAGCGTCGATTTACCCGAACCAGAGCCGCCGATCACCGAGACGACCTCGCCCTTCTGCACGGTCAGGTCGATGCCCTTGAGCACCTGAAGCGCACCAAAGGATTTGTGGACGTTTTCAATCTCAATCATTTTCTTGCCACCTTTTTTCCAAGCGGCTGCCAAGCCGGGCAATGGGGAAACTGAGCGCGAAGTAGATCGCGCCGGTCACGAGCAGGATGAACATCGGCTCTTGCAGGCGTGTCACCAGAATTTGCGAGGCGCGCAGCAATTCGATGATGCCAAGCCACATCACCAGCGCGCTGTCTTTCATCACACCGAGCGTCAGGCCGATCCAACTGGGCAGGCCAACCCGCAGCGCCATGGGAAAGACGATCTGCGTGAGATCCTGCCCCCATGTCATGCCGAGCGAGCGCGCCGCACGGCGGGTGACCGAAGGCACCGCCTCGATCGCGCCGCGCACGATCTCGGTGCAATAGGCCGAGGTATAAAGCGCCAGCACGATGCAGGAGGTCACGAAGGGCGAAATCCCCCAGCCCGCGATGGCCTGAAAGGCGTTGGCGAGGATCAATTGGATCAGCAGCGGGACCGAGCGGAAGATATCCAGCACGAAGGTCAGCGGCAGCGCCGCCCATGGACTGATCTGGCTGCGCAGCACCCCGAAGAACACCCCCAGCAGCGTGCCGCCCACCACCGCGAAGGCGGTGACCGAAAGCGTCACCCCTGCGCCTTTGAGCATGAACAACAGGTCGTTGAAGGTCAGAGCCGTATCAAACATCTATTCTCTTCCTTCAGTAGCGAAACAGGCGGGCCGCAAGCAGCCGTGCGCCAAGCATCACGGTCTTGGCGATCACGTAGTAGATCACCGCCGCCAATGCGAAGAATTCAAAGGTTCGGAAGCTGCGCGCGTTGAGGTCTTGCGTCACCCCGGCGAGATCCGAATTCAGCCCCACCGTGACACCCAGAGAGGTCATCAAGATCGCCCAGATCATCTGGTTCGTCGTCGGCAGGAACGAGATGCGGAACATCTGCGGCAGGATGATCAAGCGAAACGCCTTGGCCTGCCCCATGCCCAGTGACCGCCCGGCGCGCAGCTGCGTGCCCGGAATGGCGCGCATCGCGCCGCGGAACGTCTCGCAAAGGTAGCCCGCGTTGTTGAAGGCGATCCCGGCTAGCAGCGCGGCGTAGGGGCTGAGATAGATCCCGAAAGACCCAAGCCCAAAATGCGCCATGTAAATCTGAAACAGCGCCGGCGTGTTGCGCGCCACTTCGACCCATGCGGTCGCAGGCGCCCGCAGCCAAGCCGATTTGGCATCCCGGCCCACGGCCAGCAGCACGGCGATGGCAATGCCGATGAGCATCGACAGGATCGATATTTGCAGCGTGACCAGCGCGCCTTCCAGCATCTCTGGTAAGGCGCGAAAAGCCTGTCGCCATTGAAAGGTATAGTTGCCCATCTCTTGCTCCGATCAGCGGTTATCGGCAGGGGGGCCGCAGGTCGCGGCCCCCGCATTCATCAGCGATAGGCTTTGGCGATGGTCAGATCCGGCGCTTCGCCGCCGACCCATTTGTCGAACAGTTCCTGATAACGGCCCGAGCGCACCTGCTGGTTCACGAAGAGGTCGAGGTAGTTCAGCAGACCGTATTCCTGACGCAGGCCGATCAGACCGACATAGTCCACGTCAAACGGCGCATCGCCCGCGATAGTCAACCCGTCGAACTTGCCGCTCGCCACGATGGAGGAGGCCACGGTGGAGGTCACGACCGTCGCGTCGATCTGGCCTTGGGCCAGCGACAGGAAGACGTCCGCTTGGCTCTGGTAGGAACGGAAGCTGCCTTCGTCCCATGCGTCGACCTGCTCTTCCAGCGCGATGGCTTCGAAAGTGCCCGCGACGGAGCCCACGGTCTTGCCCTTGAGGCTTTCAAAACTGTCGACGCCCGCGTCTTCGCGGGTCAGCACAACGTTGGTGAAGGCGAAATAGGGCACCGAGAAACCAACGGTCTTGGCGCGCTCCAGCGTGTCGGAGGTGGAGGCAACACCCACATCCGCACGGCCCGAGACGAGGGCGGGGATACGGTCGGGGAAGGGCGTCTCCACGATTTCGGCTTCGACGCCAAGGGCGGCGGCCAGATCGTTGCAATAGTCCACATCGAAGCCGACGGGCGTATTGCTGTCATCGCGCGAGCCCATGGGCGGGAAGTCCAGCACCACGGCGCAGCGCAGCGTGCCCGAAGAAATGATGTCGTCCAGTTTGTCGGCCTGAGCGGCGGTGCCGATCACGGTCGCAGCCACGAGGCTCCCGGCGAGTTGCGTGAATTTCATAGGTATCTCCCTCTTGGGTTGGTCGCCCCCGACTCTCTCTGGACGGGGTGCGGGGTGGTATGAAGGAACAATGTCTTCATTAAAAATACAATATGTATTTTTAACTTTTACCGGCATGTCGACATATTTTTGATACATTCCGGTGTGGCCAGCAGGCTCGTGAAAGAGCAGCCGGTTGGGCGGCTCCCCCACGGCGCAACAAATGCGAAAAGCCGGGCGCGGCCCGGCTTTTACGATCTCAGATTATTCCGCCGCGTCTTCCGGCAGCAGCGCCTCGGGCAGGTTCTGATAGGACACGGGCCGCAGGAAACGGCGGATCGACAGGGTGCCCACGCTGGTCGCGCCGAAGTTGGTGCTGGCCGGATACGGCCCACCATGCACCATGGAATCCACCACCTCGACCCCTGTCGGGAAACCGTTGGCCAGCAGGCGACCCGCCTTGCGCTCCAGCACCGGCATAAGGTCGCGCGCGGCGTCGACATCCGCGTCATCCATATGCAGGGTGATGGTCAATTGCCCGTCCAATTCCAAAGCCAGCGCGCGCATCTCTTCGAGCGAAGAGATGCGCACCACCAATCCGAGAGGGCCGAAGACCTCTTCATGCAGCGCCGGATTGGCCTTGAACTCTTCGCCCGTGGTTTCGAACAAGGCCGGCGCGGCGGTGCGGCCTTCGCTGTCGGCCAGATGCACCTGGCGCAGGCTTGGCGCGGATTTGAACTTGTCCCGCCCTGCGCAATAGGCCTCCGCGATACCGTCTGTCAGCATGGCCTGCGGGGCCACGTCTTGCAGCGCTGTGGCCGCGTTTTGCACAAAGACGTCGGCGCCCGGCCCGTCGACCACCACGGCAATGCCGGGATTGGTGCAGAACTGGCCCGCGCCCATGGTCAGCGATGCCGCCCAGCCCTTGCCAAGCTCTTCGGCCCGCGCCGCCATCGCGGCGGGCAGCATGAACATCGGGTTGACCGAGCCCAACTCGCCAAAGAAGGGGATCGGCTCTGACCGCGCGGCGCAGAGATCGAAGAGCGCCCGGCCCCCGGCGAGCGAGCCGGTGAAACCCACGGCCTTGATCCGCGGATGTTGTACGACGGCCTGCCCCACGGCGCGGTTGCCGCCTTGGATCAGCGAGAAGACCCCGCGCGGCATGCCGCAGCTTTCCACGGCCGCACGGATCGCTTCGGCCACGATCTCTCCGGTGCCGGGATGGGCGGAGTGGCCTTTCACCACGACCGGACAGCCCGCCGCCAGCGCCGCTGCGGTGTCACCGCCCGCCACGGAGAAAGCCAGCGGGAAGTTCGACGCGCCAAAGACGGCCACGGGGCCGATGGGGCGCTGCACCATGGTGATCGCCGGGCGCGGGGCGGGCTGGCGTTCGGGCATGGCGGCATCAAAGCGGCGGTCGAGGTAGTCACCCTTTTCGATATGCGCCGCGAACAGGCGGAGTTGGCCCACGGTCCGGCCCCGCTCCCCTTCCAGCCGCGCTTCGGGCAGACCGCTTTCTTGGCTGCCGATCTCGGTGATCTCGGCCCCGCGGGCGTCGATCTCATCGGCGATGGCGTTGAGGAATTTGGCCCGGGTCGCGCGGCTGGAATAGCCATAGTCCCAAAACGCCGCTTCGGCGGCTTCGCAGGCTTGGTCGACCATTTCCACCGTGCCGACCGAGAAGTCATGCGCCCGCCCATGGGCCGGGCTAGAGCTAAAGCGGTCATCGGTGGCGACCCATTCGCCAGCGATCAGGTGTTTGCCATGGGGGGTAAAGGCCATCGTCTATCCTTTCATGCGGGCCGCGGCCCGGTGTCAGCTTGCGTCTCTCCGCATCTGCATACATGATGTATGCATGATTGCAACCCAAGCCCTGCGAGGATCCAGATGGCCGACACAACCCTCTCTCACGATGACCTGACCGCGATGGTCATTCGGATTTTCCAAGGCGCGGGCCTGTCGCCCCTAAATGCCGCCGCCCTCGCGCGGGTGATTGTCGCGGGCGAAGGCGATGCCTGCAAATCGCACGGCATCTACCGGATCGAAGGCTGCCTGCGCACGATCAAAGCAGGCAAAGTGGTTCCCGACGCCGTGCCGCAGGTGACCCAAGACGACAGCGCAATCGTACGGGTGAACGCGGGCGGTGGGTTCTCCAACGCCGCCTTTGAGGCAGGCGCGCCGGTGCTCGCAGAGCGTTGCCGCACGACGGGAATCGCCGCCATGGTGATCAACGATTGCACCCATTTCGCCGCCCTCTGGCCCGAGATCGAGGCGCTGACCGAGATGGGCCTCGCGGCCATGGCCATGTGCCCCAGCTATGCCAGCGTCGCCCCTTCTGGCGGCACCGACCCCTTGATGGGGACCAACCCTTTCGCCTTTGGCTGGCCCCGGGAAGGGGGCGACCCTTACGTTTTCGATTTCGCCACCAGCGTCGCCGCGCGGGGGGAGATCGAATTGCACCGCCGCGCGGGCACGCCCCTGCCCGAAGGCTGGGCCATCGCACCCGATGGCAGCCCGACGACCGACCCCGAAGCCGCCCTCGCCGGGGCCATGCTGCCCTTCGGCGGGCACAAGGGGTCGGCCATCTCGACCATGATCGAATTGCTTGCTGGGGTGATGATCGGTGACCTGACCAGCCCTGAAGCGCGCGAGGCCTTGGGCGCGCTCACCCTCGCGCCCGCGCATGGCGAATTGATCATCGCCTTCGACCCCAAGACGTTTGCCGCAGGCCGCCCCGGCGATCCCTTCGCGCGGGCGGAAACCCTCTTTGATGCGATCACTGGCCAAGGCGCGCGGCTGCCCTCGCAGCGCCGTTTCAAGGCGCGTGCGGAGACGCGGGCCAAGGGGATTCCCCTGACGGAGGCCGAAATGCGCAGCCTTGAGCGTTTGCTGGCCGAAGGGCTCGACGCCGTCTGACCCCCTCCGCGCGCCACCCTCCCGCGGGGGTGAGGCGCGGTCCCGCCCAAACCCGCTTCAAAGCGCCGCAAAATCTTGCTGCCACCGCAGGGCGAATATCACAAAAAAGCGGCGATCCTACGGAAATCAAGGCGAAATTTTGTGCAGCCCCCGCCGCGCAGCAGGCGGATCGGCGGTTTTCCGCGCTGCCCTGCGGCATTCCGCTGATAGTTGCAATATCAAGTTTCCAGCCTCCGCAAAAAGATTAGATAGGGAAAAAATTGCACACTCTTAACGTGTCTTCTGAGGTATTGTTTTGCCGAATTTCCCGACTGCACGACCGATTGAACAGCGGTCCGAAACCCTAGAACGCCGCCAGTTCCTCACCCTCTCCGCCGCGTCCTTTGCCGCCGCGCTCATGCCGCGGCACAGCGCGGCGCAGGAGGTGCCCGCCGCCTCCTTCACCTTCGACGGGCTGGTCGAAGATATGCGGCGATTGGCCCAGACCTCCTATATGGCCCCGAAGCCTGTCGAAGGCTTCCTTGCCGATCTGGATTACGACGCCTACCAACGCATCCGGTTCCGGCCCGAGCAGGCCCGCTGGCAGGAAAAGGGCGTGGCCTTCAGGCTGCACGCCTTCCACCCCGGCTGGCTGTTTAAGGAAGCGGTGAAAATCAACGAGGTCCGGGGCGACGCGGTGGAACCGATGGGCTTTACCACCGCCGATTTTGAGTATGACGACGAAGAACTCGCCAAGTCGATCCCGCCCAATGCCGTGATGCCGGGCGTCGCCGGTTTCCGCCTGCACACCCCGCTCAACCGGGCCGATATTTTCGATGAATTGATCGTCTTCCAAGGGGCGAGTTATTTCCGCGCCTTGGGCAAGGACACGCTCTATGGGCTGAGCGCGCGGGGCTTGGCCGTCAACACCGGCCTGCCCGAAGGCGAGGAATTCCCCCGCTTCAGCGAGGTTTGGCTGCGCCGCCCCGAACCGGGTGACGATAGCGCCACGATCTATGCCGCACTCGACAGCCCCTCGGTGACCGGGGCCTATCAATTCGTGATCACACCGGGCGAAGACACCACCGTCGAAGTCACCATGCGGCTCTTCCTGCGCGAAGACATCAAACAGCTTGGCATCGCGCCGCTGACCTCGATGTTTTTGCACAATGGCGCGGATAAGGGGAATTTCGACGATTTCCGCCCCGCGGTGCATGACAGCGAAGTCTTGGTGCTGAACACAGGCGAGGATACCACCCTCTGCCGCCCGCTGAACAATCCGCCGCGTTTGGCGAGTTCCTATTTCGGGGCGCAGAGCCCGCGGTCTTTCGGACTGGCGCAGCGCAACCGGGACTTTGAGCATTACCTCGACGCGCAGGCCCATTACGAACGCCGCCCCTCGCTGATGATCGAACCCATGGGCGACTGGGGCAAAGGCACGCTGCGGCTGGTCGAGATACCTTCGGATCTGGAAGGCAATGACAATATCGTGGCCTATTGGATCCCCGAAGGGGAGACCCGCGCGGGCGATGAACTGGCCTACGGCTACCGCATGCACTGGGGGATGACCCCGCCGGGCGCGACGCCGCAGACCCTTGGTCGCGTGGTACGGCTGCGCTCGGGCCATGGCGGGGTGGCGGGTGTTGAGGCGGACACCGAGACCCGCAAATTCGTCATCGACTTCGCCGGCGGACAGCTTAGCGATATGCCGAGCGACGCCGAGCTTGAACCCGTCACCAGCGCACAAAACGGCGAGATCGTTGAGGCGATCCTAAGCCGGGTGGATGGCAGGGACGAATGGCGTCTGGTGCTGGAACTGCGCGCCGAGCCTGATGCCATCGTCGAGATCAAGGCAGTTCTATCGGGATATGACCGCAATCTGACAGAGACATGGGTGTACCAATGGATCAACGCATGACCCTTCAAAACGCGACGACCCCCACTTCCGCAATGGCTGGCGAGGCCGAGAACTGGATGCCGCCCGCCGCCCCGCTTGCGATGCCACGGCAGAGCTTGGAACGGCGCGGCCATCTGGCCGGGCTCGCCGACCTTGCGCGGGAATTTCTGCTGCGGCGTAAGGCCTGAGCACCATGGCACCCCAGCACAGGCAGATCGCGGCGGATGGCCCGACCCGTTTTGCACGGGCGGTCGCCCTGCTGTTGTCGCTCGGCTCCGCAGCCCTTGCCGCGACCCTTTTGGCCGAGGCTGCGGCGCGGGATGGGTTCAGCGGCTGGGACGGCCTCCGCGCCCTGCTCGTTTTCGCCACCACCGCTTGGTTGGCTTGGGGCGCGTCACTGGCGCTCATCGGGCTTTTCGGCGGCAGATCAACGCCGCCCCGCCCCGCGCTTGAGGCACCCCAGCCGCGCACGGTGATCGCGGTGCCCATCTGCAACGAAGACCCGCTGACCACCTTCGCCCGCATCGCCGCGATTGACCGCTCCGTCGCCCGAGCCGGGGTTACGGCGGATTTCGTCGTTCTGTCCGACACCCGCGATGACGCACTGGCCGGGAAAGAGCAATTCGCCTTCGCCCGTCTGCTGCGCGAGACCGAGGGCCAAGGGCGCATCTTCTACCGCAGACGGCAGGACAATGCGGGCCGCAAGGCGGGCAATATCGAAGAGTTCATTCGCAGCTACGGCGGGGCCTATGACTTTGCCGTGATCCTTGACGCCGACAGTCTGATGGAGGGCGAGACGATCCGCGCCATGATCGCGCGGATGCAGGCCGATCCGCAGCTAGGGCTCTTGCAAACCCTGCCCAAGATCATCGGCGCGCGGTCTTTCTTTGGCCGCGCTTTGCAGTTCGCCTCGTGGTTCCACGGGCCGATCTTCACCCGTGGCCTTGCCCGGATGCAGGGGGCGACGGGGCCGTTTTGGGGCCATAACGCAATCATCCGCGTCCGCGCCTTTGCCGAAAGCTGTGGCCTGCCCGAACTCTCCGGCCCGCCGCCCTTGGGCGGGCATATCCTGAGCCACGATTATGTCGAGGCGGCCTTGCTCGCCCGCGCGGGTTGGAAGGTCGAGGTGGATGAGACCTTGAGCGGCTCCTTTGAGGAGGGCCCCGAAAACGTCCTCTCCTTCGCGCGGCGCGAGCGGCGCTGGTGCCAAGGCAACCTGCAACATGCGCGGCTGATCTTTGCGCCCGGCTTGGCGGGGTGGAGCCGCTTTGTCTTTTTGCAGAATGTGACCGCCTATGTGGTTTCGCTTCTCTGGGCGGCTTTTCTGATCACCTCGGCGATCAGCACGCTCTACGCGCCGCCGCCGGAGTATTTCCCCGGCCCCTATCAGCTTTTCCCCGTCTTCCCCGATACCAGCGCGCGCGAGATCACGCTGCTGGCCTTGGGCGTCTTGGGGCTGCTGGTGGTGCCAAAGCTGCTGATCCTGATCCATGCACTTCTGACCGACCGGGCACGCGACTTTGGCCGTGCTTTGCGGATGGCGCTCTCGGTGCTGACCGAGATCGTGCTGACCACGCTTCTGGCCCCCCTGATGCTGCTCTACCACAGTCGCGCGGTGATGCAGGTGCTGTCGGGCCAAGACGGCGGCTGGCCCGCCAACCAGCGCAACGAGGGCCAGTTGAGTTTGGCCGATGGCTGGGCGGCGGGCCGGTGGATCGTGTTCATCGGGGCGGTGATCCTCGCGGCGGTACAATGGGTCGCGCCCGATCTGACCGTCTGGCTGCTGCCCGTCGCGGTCCCGATGCTGCTGGCGCCGCTGCTCATCGCCTGGACCTCCCGCCCCCTGCCCCGCGGGCTTTTCGCCGTGCCCGAGGATGCCGCGCCGCGCGATGTCGTCGCCGAATACGACAGTATCTGCGATGTCTGGCGGCTGACGTGGAATGACGAGCATCTGATGCCAGAACCCAAACCGGCGGATCTGCCCCATGCCACCGCCTAAAACCGGGCTATCGCCCGCCGCTCGGGCTGCCGGCGCGGTTCCCAAATCCGCCCGCGATCCGCGCATCGACCTGTTTCGCGGGCTGGCGCTGGTGATGATTTTCATCAACCACGTCCCGGGCAACCCCTATGAGGCCCTGACCATTCGCAACCTCGGTTTCGCGGACGCGGCAGAGGCGTTCTTCCTCATGTCCGGCATCGCCGCAGGCTTGGCCTATACGCCGCGTTTTATCGCGCGAGGCAGGGTGCGCCACGGCCTCTGGCGCGCCATCGCGCCCCTGTGGAAACGGGCGTGGTCGCTTTACGTGGTGCAACTCCTGCTCTCAGCAGTGGCCTTGGGCATCTTCGCCGCTGCCTTCCAGATCACGACAGAGGCCGCGTTCCTGACCAAGATCAACATGCGGCAGGTCTTCCAAAATCCGACCCAAAGCGTGATCGGCATTCCGCTTTTGACGCATCAGTTCGGCTATGTGAACATCCTGCCCGCCTATTCCGTCCTGCTGATCTGCGCCCCGGCGGCGATCATGCTGGGGCTGCGCTGGCCGCGCCTGCTTCTCGCGCTGTCGCTGGTGCTTTGGCTGCTGACCGGTGTCTTCCGGCTGAACCTGCCGAACTACCCCAACCCCGGCGGCTGGTTCTTCAACCCTTTCGCATGGCAGGCGATCTTTGTCTGCGGATTGCTGGTGGGCCTAAGCCAGCGGCAGGGCTACCGATTTTTCCCGAACTCGCAAGCGCTGTTTTGGCTGTCCGTCGCTATCCTGCTGGGCGTTCTCGCATGGCGCTATGTGCCGGGTTTGGGCCGTTTCCTGAACCTCCAAATGCATCATATGAGAGAGGCCGGGGTGCCCTTCAACATCACTTCGCACGACAAGACCTATCTCTCCGCCCCGCGGTTCGTTCACATTCTGGCCCTGGGATATTTCCTGTCACAGTTGCAGACCGTCACCCGCCTTTCGGCCCATGCAATGGCCAGCCCCGTCCGGTTGATCGGTCGGCATGGGCTGCTGGTCTTTGCCAGCGGCACCGTTCTGGCGCTGATCTGTCAGGTTGCGATGATGGCACGGCCCGAAGCGCAGTGGATGCCGTGGGTTCTGCCTGTTGTCGGAACGGCGGCGCTCTATGGCATCGCTTGGATTGCAGAGACCTCGCGGCAGGTGCTTGCCGCACCGGCTGAACCCGCACCCGTCTCGCTTAAAGCACAAACCGTAGAAGCCGCCCCGTAGCCTTCACCAACGCCGATCGTCGCTGCGCCCCCATTTGCGCCACGCAAGCCATGCAAGCCCCAGCCCGCCCGCGATCAGTGCCATGTGCCGCGGGCGAATGCCCCGCCCGGTGGCGGTGTTTTCGCCCGGATGGTAGCGCGGGTCGAGCAAGCGGGTGTTGGCGAGGAATCCACCGACAACAGTCTCGCTGCCCCGGAACACCGCCCGCAGGCCACGGCCCTTCTTGCGGTTGAGGGTTTCGATGGTCCCGATCATCGACTTCTTCTCTTCCATCACCTCGGCCACACGTTCGGGCGGCAGGCCGAGGTGTTCGGCAATCAAGCGGGTTCTGAACCCTTCGATCACTTTCGCTGGGTGTTCGATCGCCACGTCACACTCGGTATCAAACCCCATGGAGCGGTTGTTAAGGTTGCTGGAGCCGAGGCGCAAAAGATGATCGTCGATGATCATGATCTTCGCATGGACATAGATCGGCTCCCCCTCATCGGTGACGGGGAAATAGATCCGGAAACGGTTCTGGTGATCCGCGCGTTTCAGGTCTTCCACAAGCCGCTCACGCAGCACATGCATGGCGTCGTCTTCCAACTGGGATTCCGCATCGCGCGGGTTGATGATGACGATCTCCGGCCCATCCTCTTCGGCCAACCGCGTCTTGAGCGCGTCGCAAACCGAGGCGGCGGCGAGGTATTGCGATTCAATATAGATATAGTCACGCGCCGATTGGATCCCCGCGATATAGAGGCGTTCGATCTCATTGATCATCGGCTCTTCGTCAAAAGGCGGCTCGGTCCGGGCGATGCCCACCTCGACGCCTTCGGCATCAATCGGCAGGTCTTCGGGCCATTCGGACATGGGCACATCCTCAGGGCGCGCGATCTCATCCCCCGTGGCGCGGAACCAACGCCGACGCGAAAGCTCACCCAAGGCGGCGGCGGCGGGGCCGGACATGGCCGAAGTCGCGTCATGCCAAGGGTCAGAGGGCGTGCCATCCTTGCGCAGGCGGCGCGGGTCGTGCGGCAGATGGTCGGGCGTGTCCCACCGGTCTTCGGTCGCGTCGATCCCGCCGCAAAAGGCCAAGGCATCGTCGGCCACGACGATTTTTTGGTGGTGGCAGGCGCCGAAGGGGTGGTGGCCGTCCAAGGCAAAGTGAATCCGGTCGCCACCGAATAGGCTCAGCGCCAGTGAGGGCACCAATCGCCCCGGCGCGGCCAGCACAGCGCCGTTCCATTTCAGCAGGTAGACATGCAGATCCGGCGTCCGCTCCACCACCGCCTCGACAAAAGCGCCAAGCTGGTTGGGATAGCTGTCGGGTGCGTTGCCGTCTTCGTCACTTTCGCCCGGCAGCATCTCAAGCTCGAAATCGAAATCCCAGCCGATCAGCATCAACTGCTGCCGCGCCCCGAGGAAAATCTCGCGCAAGACACGGAAATAATCCGCCGCATCGACGATGAGGCCAAACCGATCGGCCCGGGCGACGCGCCATGTGGTCTTGTCATTGAACAGGCTTTGGCCGTTGGCCGCTTGCGGGTGGTTCGTCTTAGCCAGTTCCAAATCGCCCTGCACGTTTTGTCCCTCTCTCTTCGATCCTACAGGGCTAAACGCCCATTCCCGCGCGAAGTTGCATCGATGCGTAAATATCGGGCAGGCTCAGACCGGTTGCGCCTCAGACAGCTCGGCCTGAAGACGGGCTTCCTCGGCAGCTTTGGGCGTGGTGAACCGCGCCAGCAGGAAATAGGCGACCGGGGTGAGATAGAGGGTCGAGAGCGTGGCCATGCCCAGCCCCCCGACGATCACCCAGCCAAGCGCCTCGCGCGCCTCGGCCCCCGCACCCGCCGAAAGGATCAACGGCACGCCGCCCAAGACGGTCGAGGTCATCGTCATCATCACCGGACGCAGGCGGATGGTGGAGGCGCCAAAGATCGCCTCGTGGATATCCGCCCCCTGGTCGCGCAATTGGTTGGCAAATTCGACGATCAAAATCCCGTTCTTGGCCATGATCCCGATCAACATGACCAGCCCTATTTGGCTGTAAACATTCAGGCTCTGCCCCGTCATCAGCAGCGCGAAGATCGCGCAGGCCAGCCCCAAGGGCACCGTGGCCATCACCACGATGGCAGAGATGAAGCTTTCGAACTGCGCGGCGAGGACAAGGAAAACCACGAGGATCGCAAAGCCGAAAGTCACGAAAAGCCCCGAACTGGTTTGATCCAAGGCGGCGGCCTCGGCCAGCGGCACGATCAGGTTTTCATCCTCCAACACCTCTTGCCCGACCGCGCGCACCTGTTCCAGCGCATCGCCCAGTGACAGGCCCGGGGTCAGCCCGGCGGAGATCTCGACAGAGCGGTTCTGCCCTTCCCGGTCCAACTCGGGCGCGACGGCGCGTTCTTCGAGCGTCACGAAACTGGCCAGCGAAATCATCTGCCCGTTGCCCGATTGGACAAAGACGTTCTCAAGGTCGCGCGGGTCGTTCACCGGGTCCGAGGTCGACAGCATCTGCACGCCATAGCTGGTGTCGTCGATAAAGACCGATGCCACCTCACGCCCGTCGAGCATGGCCAGCAAAGCCTGCCCCAGCCCGGTGATGTCGACGCCGAGGTCAGCAGCCAGCGTCCGGTCGATCTGCACGAAAAGCTGCGGCTGCGTGCGTTCATATTCCAGCCGCACCTGCCCCATCGCCGGGTTCGCGCTCAACCGGTCGACCATCGCCTGTGCCACTTGGGACAGTTGCTCGTAATTATTGCCGGTGATGGCGAATGACAGCCCCCGCCCCGCGCCGCGAATGCCGAGGGAGTTCGGCTGGATCGCGAAGGCCCGCACGCCCACGATGCCGCGCAGCTTGCCGTTGATCTCGCCCACAATCTCATCTTGGCTGCGCGCGCGGTCTTCCCATCCGGCGAGCGTGAACACCATGAAACCCCGATTGTCCGCGCCAAACCCGGTGATGGAGAAGATATTCGTCACCTCTCCGGCCTCTTGCAGCGGGGTGATCAGGTCTTCGATCTCGCGCATCTTGCTTTGGGTATAATCAAGTGAGACGCCCTGCGGGGCCGAGACGCTGAGCAGGGCCACGGCGCGATCTTCGCGCGGGGTCAGCTCTTGCCGGATCTCGCCCGAGACCAGCACCGCCGTCAGCGCGACGAAGGCCGCGATCAGCACCACGACATAGGGCATCGCCAGCGCCCATCTAAGCGTCGCCGCATAGGCGCGGTACAGCAGGTTGCCAAGCCACACGACAGGGCCGCGCGGGTTCTCGGCCGCGGGTTTGGTCAACAAGCGGCTCGCCAAGACCGGGCAAAGGCTGAGCGCCACGACCGAGGACAGCATTACCGCGATGGCGAGGGTAAAGCCGAACTCCCGAAACAGCCCACCCGCCTGTCCGGGCAGGAACGACAGCGGGATAAAGACCGCCGCCAGCGTGGCCGTGGTGGTGACGACCGCAAAGAAGACCTGCGAGGTGCCCAGCACCGCCGCCGCGCGCGGCCCCATGCCCGCCGCCCGTTGGCGCACGATATTCTCTAGCACCACAATCGCGTCATCCACGACCATCCCGGTGGCCAGAACCAGCGCCAGAAGGGTCAGGATATTGATCGAAAAGCCCACCAGATAGATCGCCGCCAAAGTGCCGATCAGCGCCACGGGCAGGGTCAGCGCCGGGATCAGCGTGGCGCGGAAATCACGCAGGAAGACAAAGATCACCGCCACCACGATGCCCACGGCAAAGGCCAGCGTTGAGAGCACCTCGCGGATCGAGCCTGAGATAAAGGTCGCATCGTCCGAGGTCACGAAAATCCGCACATCCTCGGGCAGGGTTTCGTTCAACTCCCCCACCACGGCGCGCACATCGCGCGAGATCTCAAGCGTGTTCGACGTGGCCTGCCGGATGATGCCAATGCCGAGACCCAATTGCCCATTGGCACGCAGGATCGTCTCCCCTTCGGCGGGGCCGAGCGTGACGCTGGCGACATCGCCGAGCCGGACGTTCTGCTTGATCTCCATCGCCTCGAACGCCTGTGTGGTGACAACGCTGGCCGTGGTGCGCACGCTGATCGACTGACGGTCGCCCGCCAGATCGCCTGCGGGCGCGTCATAGGCCACATCGGCCAGGGCGCGCTGGATGTCTCCGAGGGTGAGGCCCCGGCTGGCCAGTTCCAACTGGTCGATATCGACGCGGAAAAACGGCTCACGGTCGCCGTAGACCTGCAAATCCGCCACCCCGTTGACCGAGATCAGCCGATCTTCGACCCGGTCCTGCACCAGTTTGGTCAACTCCTCCGGCGAGCGGCCCATGGAGGTCACGGCGATGCGCATCACCGGCTGGGCATTGGCATCGGCCTTGACGATCTGCGGCTGGTCGGCCCCTTCGGGCAATTGGTTCACGATCCGCGCCACTGCATCGCGCACATCGGTCGCGGCCACGTCGATATCGGTGCTGTCGTTAAACTCCAAGGTGACCCGGCTGCGGCCAAACCGCGAGTTCGATGAGATCGCCCGCACGCCAGAAACCCGGCCCACGGCGCCTTCGATCCGCCCCGTGAGCTCCTGATCGACGGATTCCGGGGAGGCGCCCGAGAAGGTTGTGGTGACCGTGACCACGGGCCGGTCGACATTGGGCAATTCCCGCACCTCCGCGCCGAAAAGCGCGGCAATGCCCGCCAGCACGATCAGCGCATTCAGCACGAAGGCGAGGATCGGGCGGCGCACGAATAGCGCGGTGCCCGAGGCGGTTCTCGCAGGCGGCGTGGCGTCTTCGGTCGGGGCGGCGCTCATAGGGTTGTCTTCTCAGCCGGGGCGGCATCTGACTGCACGCTGCCCGCGCGGTTGACCTCACGCACCTCGCCGCCCTCGCGGAGGGTTTGCACGCCTTCGGTCACCACCACATCATCGGCGGTCAGATCATCCGACAGGACGAGCACCGAATTGCTGTTGCGCTGTGCGATCTCGACCGCGACTTGGTGCGCCTTGCCCTCCCGTACCGTCCAGACAAACGGCCCGTCCGAGGACCATTGCACCGCCAGCGGCGGGATCGCCAGAAACGGATCGCCGACAAAGGTCAGGCTGACCGAAAAGGCCATGCCCGCGCGCAGCTGGTCGCCTTCGTTCGGCACGCGGCCCTGCACCAGAAGCGTGCGGCTGGCGCGGTCGATCACGCTGTCGATGGCGCTGACTTCGCCCGTAAGGGTCAAATCGCGCATGCCAAGCGGGGTGACGGTGATTTCCTTGCCCAAAGAGAGCTTGCTCACCACCCGTTCAGGCACGCGGAAATCGATCAGGATCTCGCTGCGGTCGGTGATGGTGGCGAGTTGATCCTGCGCATTGACGCGGTCACCTTCTTCGATATCGGTGATCCCCACCCAGCCTGAGATTGGCGCGAGGATGCGGCGTTGCGACAGATCGAACTGCGCTTGGCTGAGCGCAAGCTCGGCGCTTTGCAGGGCCAATTCCGTCTCGCGCAGGCGCACTTCGCTGACCGCGCCGGTGTTTTGCAGCCGCTCCACGCGGTCTTGCTCGGTCTGGGCGTTTTCAAGCTGCAATTCGGCTTGCTTCAGGGCGATCTGCTCGGCCTCATTCTCCAACAGGGCCACAACGGTGCCCGCCTTGATCAACTGCCCGGCGGGCAAGTTCAGGTCGGTGATGACCCCCACGGCGTTGGAACGCAGCGTGACGGAGCGGCGCGCGCGCCCGTCGCCGATGGCGGTGATCCGGTCGGCCAAAGTCTCTTCGCTGACCCCGGCGGTGACGACCAGCGACGGCCCGCCGCCGCCCCAGCCCCGGCCAGAGGCCTGTGGCGCCTCCGCGACCTCCTCGATCCCCAGAAGATCGAGCAAGCCGGTCTCCGCCACATAGAGGCGGGAGGCGGGGACATAGGTTAACATCGCGTAAAGACCCGCAACGAGAACCAGCAGAAATACGAAAAATTGGCGCAGGGCTTTCACGGGGGATGCGCTTTCAAAATATGTTACGAGGCGCATAATTGAGCATCGGCCCCAAAAAGGCACGTCAATTCTGCTTGATCACTGGCTGGGCATTCCCCGAAGGGGCCGCTGGCTGCTATCACTATGGCGCGGAAGCCTGCCCGGTGGAAGGGCAATGGGGTTGATTACTAGAAATTCCGTTTCCGCCGCACATATTCTGGCCCAAGCCGGATCAAAGACCAAGGGGACATCATGCGCGCGACGGTTCTACCACTGGCGACACTGCTACTGGGCTTTTCGCTTTTGCAGATGAGCAACGGGTTGCAGGGCACGCTTTTGGCCGTGCGCGCGGGGCTCGAAGGGTTTGGCGGGGCGACCACCGGCCTCATCATGTCGGGATTTTTCGCGGGGCTGAGCGTGGGCTCCTTCGTGGCACCCCGGCTGATCAGCGGGGTGGGCCATATCCGAACCTTTGCCGCACTTGCCTCTGTCGCCTCCGCCGCGGCGCTGATGCATTTGGCTTTCATCGACCCTTGGGTCTGGATCGCCGTGCGCTGCCTCACCGGTTTTGCCTTTGCCGGGTTGATCATCGTGACGGAAAGCTGGCTTAACGCTTCGGTCAGTTCCGCGCAACGGGGCAAATTGCTGGCGGTCTACGGTATGGTCGGCATGGCCTCTGGTGCGGCGGGGCAGTTCCTGCTGAATCTCGGGGATCCGGCTGAGTTCATCCTCTTCGTGCTCGTCTCCATCGTGATGTCGCTGTCGCTGGTGCCGATCTCGCTTAGCCGTGTAGAGGGGCCGCGCTCGGAAGGCGCGCAGGAGCCGCCATCGCTGCGCCGACTGTGGGGGCTGTCGCCCTACGGGGCGGTCAGCGCGGGGCTGGTCGGGGCCTCTATCGGGACGTTCTACGGTCTGGCACCGCTCTTCGCGCAGGAGATGGGCTATACCCAATCACGCATCGCCCTGCTGATCGCGGCCTTCACCATCGGGGGGCTGATGCTGCAATTCCCGCTGGGCTGGGTTTCCGACCGGATGAGCCGCCGGGGCTTGGGCGTCGGACTGGCGGCGGCGGGCGGTGCTTTGATGATGCTGACCCTGCCGATCCCCGCCCCTTCGGGGTCGATGCTGCTGGTGCTGGGGTTTGCCATCGGCGGGCTGGTTCTGCCTGCGCAATCCATCGTCATCGCCCATGTCAACGACCGCGCCCCCGGCTCGGCGGTGGTGGCCGTCTCGGGCGGGTTGGTGCTGATGCAGGGGATTGGCGCCGCAATCGGGCCGCTGCTGGCGGGTGTGCTGCTGGATACACTGGGGCCGCGCGGCCTGCCGCTGGCGCTTGGCGGTTTTCAGTTGACCATCGTGGCCTGGGGGCTGCTGCGCATGACCCTGCGCAGCGATCCCGAAACCCAAGAACGCCACGCGGCACCGCCGCTGACCCCCAACTTTGTCGAAGGCGAGCTGAGCCGCGAGGAATAGCGCGGCTTAGCTCTGGGGCCAGCTCTCTGGCACGTTGCTGCGCAGCTCTTCCAGCCACGGGGTGGCGACAGAATCCGACGGCGCGCGCCAGTCCCCGCGCGGCGACAATGCCCCCCCGGCGCTGACCTTGGGCCCATTCGGCAGGGCCGAGCGTTTGAACTGGCTGGTGGCAAAGAAGCGATGCAGAAATTTTTCGAGCCAGTGGCGGATCGTCTCCAGATCATAGGCGTTGCGTTTGCCCTGCGGAAAGCCCTCAGGCCAGCGCCCCGCCTCGACATCATGCCAAGCGTGCCACGCCAGAAAGGCCACCTTTGACGGGGCGAGCCCGTAGCGCATGGTGTGAAAGAGGAAGAAGTCGTTCAACTCATAGGGGCCGATCATCGACTCGGTGCTTTGAATCTCTTCATCCTCGCCCGCGGGCACCAGTTCGGGCGAAATCTCGGTGTCCAGAATGGCTTGCAACACCTTGTCCGTCTCAGCGTCGAACTGGCCCGAACGGGTGGCCCAACGGATGAGATATTGGATCAGCGTTTTCGGGACGCCGGTGTTCACGGCATAGTGGCTCATCTGGTCGCCCACGCCATAGGTGCACCAGCCAAGCGCCAATTCGCTCAGATCGCCGGTGCCGATGACAAAGCCCTGCCGCTGGTTGGCGAGCCGGAAGAGATAATCGGTGCGCAGCCCGGCTTGGACGTTTTCAAAGGTGATGTCATAGACCGGCTCCCCGTCCGAAAAGGGGTGATCCATATCCTCAAGCATCTGGCGGGCGGCGGGGCGAATGTCGATCTCATCCGCGGTGATGCCCATGGCCTGCATCAATTTCCACGCGTTGGATTTGGTGCCCTCGGAGGTGGCGAAGCCCGGCATGGTAAAGCCGAGGATCCGGTCGCGCGGAATGCCCATACGGTCACAGGCTTTCGCCGCCACGATCAGGGCATGGGTTGAATCCAACCCGCCGGAAATGCCGATGACCATGGTCTTGCCCTTGGTCGCCTCAAAGCGGCGGCGCAGCCCTTCGACCTGAATGTTGAACGCCTCGTAGCAGTCTTGGTCGAGATGGCTTTCGCGGTTCGGCACATAGGGGAAACGGCGCACCGGGCGGATCAGTCCGGCGTTTTCGTGATGCGGCTGATGGGCAAAGGTCACCCGGCGGAATTCCGGCGCGCGGTGCCGCGCGGCATCATGGAAACTGCCCGTCCGCATCCGCTCGGACTGGATACGCCCGCAATCCACATCGGCGATGGTCAGCTCCGGCTCCAGCGGGAAACGGGTGGATTCGGCCAGAAGATCGCCCAACTCATGGATCATCCCCTGCCCGTCCCACGCCAGATCGGTCGTACTCTCCCCCGGCCCGGCGGCGGAGTACACATAGGCCGCGAAGGCGCGCGTGGATTGCGACCGGCACAGCAGGTGACGGTCAGAGGATTTGCCGATCACGATGTTGGACGCCGAGAGATTGGCGAGGATCAAGGCGCCCCCAAGCGCGGCATCCGCCGAGGGCGGCGCCGGCGTCCAGAGGTCTTCGCAAATCTCGGCATGGAAGATCAGACCGGGCAGATCCGTCGCCTCAAAAATCAGGTCATCGCCAAAGGGCACTCGCCGGCCCGCGACGGTGATCTCTCCGCCGGTGTCCCGGCCATGGGCAAACCAGCGTTTCTCATAGAACTCGCGGTAATTGGGCAGGTAGGATTTCGGCACCACGCCCAGCACCTGCCCGCGTGAAATGGCGATGGCGCAATTGTAAAGCCGCCCCTCACGGCGCAGTGGCGCGCCGAGCAGGATCACGGGGGTCATCTCGGCGCTGGCCTCGATCAGGTCGCCAAGCGCCTCTTCCACCGCCGTCAGCAGCGCGTCCTGCATGTGCAGATCGTCGATGGCATAGGACGAGAGTGACAGTTCGGGGCAAACCAGCAAATCCACCCGCGCCGCATTGGCCCGGCGCATTTCGTCCAACAGGCTGTCGCGGTTGAAGGCCACATCGGCGGGCCGCACATGCGGCGTGCAGGTCGCCACCCGGACAAAGCCATGACGGTGGTAGGCGGTAAAGGCGGCGGCTTGGCTCTTGCTCACGTCAGGCTCTCCTCCAACATATCCAAAATCGTTTCAAGGCATCGCTGCCGGATCGCATCCCGGCCAATGGCTCCAAAGGACTCGGCCCGATGAACCGTGTTACACCCCTCGCGTGCAAGCGCAAAATGCACAAGCCCCTCTTCATCCTCGGCGCTGCCCGGCCCGGCAAACCCGGTGGTCGAGACGGCAATCTGCGCGCCTGAGCGGTCCTGCGCGCCCTCGGCCATGGCAATCGCCACGGGGCGCGAAACCGCGCCGCAGCGGTCCAAAAGCGCCCGATCGACGCCCAACAGCTCATGCTTGGATTGATCCGTATAGGTGACAAATCCCCGCTCGAACGCGTGGGAGCACCCTTCGATATCCGTAAGCAACGCGGCGACCAGCCCGCCGGTGCAGCTTTCCGCCGTGGCGATGTGAATGTCGCGGTCGCAAAGCACTTCCAAAACGGATTTCGCGCGATCTGCGATGTCGGGCTGCGCTAGGGGGTCACTGTTCTGCATCTTCGCTCCGCAAATTGATGCCTTGTTAAGCAAAACCCCCGCAGGCCGCTGTGGTTCCTCGCGTTGACCCACCGCAAACCGCCTGCTTAACATTGCAAGAAACCGAAACGCACCTCTGCATATGGGACCGAAGCGATGATTGATTTCTACACATGGACCACCCCCAACGGCCGCAAGGTCTCGATCCTGCTCGAAGAATTGGGGATCGACTACAATGTGCATGCCATCAACATCGGCAAGGATGAGCAGCACGCGCCCGAGTTTCTAAAGATCAGCCCCAACAATAAAATCCCCGCCATCGTGGACCATGACACTGGGGTAAGCCTGATGGAATCCGGCGCGATCATGGTCTACCTCGCCGAGAAACATGGCCGCTTCCTGCCTGAGGGGCAGGCCGCGCGGGCCGAGGTGATGCAATGGCTGATGTGGCAGATGGGCGGCTTTGGCCCGACGGCCGGGCAGGCGCATCACTTCCTACATTTCAACCCCGGCAAGGCCGCCTATGCCGAAGAGCGTTTCGGGGCCGAGGTCAAACGGCTTTACGGCGTGCTCGACAAACAGCTTGAGGGGCGGGACCATATCTGCGGCGAGTATTCCATCGCGGATATGGCCTGCTGGCCTTGGGTGTCGCGCTATGAATGGCAGCAGATCGACCTTGCCGACTATCCCAATGTGCGTGCGTGGTACCAGCGCCTGCGCGCGCGGGACGCGGTGCAAAAGGGCTACCATGTGCCCAAGGTGATGGGCGAGATTCCCGAGGGCTGACATTCGCCCCCCCGCCGCGGCTGCAACGTAGGCGGGAACCAAAAGACAAGTTGAACGGTTGCGCTCCCGAAGGCAGTGCTGCCACCCGCGCAGGCTGCCCGTTTCACGAATGGGGGGCAGTATCGTGACGCTTGATCTCAAAGGTGTATTCTTGCTCGGCTGTCGGGCACTGCCATGAACAGTGCGCCGCGTTTCGACCCTTTCCCGCCCCAGTCGCAAAGGGATATCCTTTCGCAAACTGCCCGAAAGGCCCTGCGCCACGCGGCGCGGGCCGAAGAAGCGGGCACCGCCCCGATCAGCGGCTCTATCGACATTCTGCGCGACGCGGGGCTGATGCTGGAAGATGGCGCCACGGCGCCTTTGCGCACCGCCCATGCGCTGATGCAGATCGGTGCCGCCAACCTCAGCGTCGGCCGCTTATGGGAGGGCCACGTCAACGCGCTGCGCCTGATCCGCCTATACGGCAGCGCGGCGCAGGCGGAGCGGGCGAAGCAGGTGATCCGGCAAGGTGGGCTTCTGGGCGTTTGGGGGGCCGATGGCGGCAATCCGGCGCGTTTCGAAAAGGGTGTTTTGAAGGGTCAGAAGATTTTTGCTTCCGGCCTCGGCACTGTCACCCATGCGCTCGTCTCGCTCAATTCCGGCCCCGAAGTGCAGCTTGCGCTGATCGATGTGACCGAGCCCGCGCGCGGCGATGCCTCGCAATGGGACATGCTGGGGATGCGGGCGACGGCCTCGGGGACATATGATTTTTCCGGCCTGCCTCTTGAGGATGACGCGCTTATCGGCGCCCCCGGCGATTATCTGAAAGAGCCGCATTTCGTCGGCGGCGTCTGGCGGATCGCGGCGCTTCAGGCGGGCGCGGCGGCAGGGTTGATTGATGCGGCGGCCACTGCTCTGCGGGACATGGACCGGCTTGAGGCCGAGGCCCAATTGAGCCGCTTGATGCAGGTGCTGATGCGGATATGGGCCGGAATGGCATTGGTCGAACGCGCCGCTCTCGCCAACGCGGATGACCACGCGGAGGAGACCCTCGTCAGCACCTCGATCGCCGCGCGAATTTATACTGAGGAGGTCGCCCTCGACGCGATCAAAGCGGTGGAGCAGAGCCTAGGGTTGCGGCATTTCACCGGAACCTCCGAGACGGGCCGCATGGCGCGCGATCTTTCGGTCTATCTGCGCCAAGCCGCGCGCGATGCCTTCCTGCAACGCGCCGCCCGCCATGCGCTTTCAAGCGACCAGACGGTTTGGGGTGTCTTTGGATGAGCCACAACGCCCCCCTCGCCGAGGCTCTGTCGGGCCGCGAAAAGATCGTGGTTCTGGCGCCGCATCCGGACGACGAAACACTCGGCTGCGGCGGTCTTTTGGCGCGCGCTTTCGCAGGGGCCGGGGCGCATGTCATCTGCCTGACCGATGGCGGCGCCAGCCACCCCGGCTCCCGCGCATGGCCCCCGGCCCGATTGGCCGAGACACGGCGCGCGGAACTGGCCGAGGCGCTCGATCTCCTTGGTGGCGGCGCAGCGGATTTGACATGGCTCGGCCATCCCGACAGCCAATTGCACGAGGTGCCTCCCGACGCCATCCTGACCGAGCTGATGCAGGTAATCGACGCGCAAACGGTACGCCACATCTTCGTCCCGGCCCGCGAAGACAAACATTGCGACCATCAAACCACCGCGTCACTGGCCGACGGGCTGCGCGCGCAGCGCCCCGATCTGCATTTTCATAGCTATCCGGTGTGGAGCCGTTTCGACGATCCGAACTTTGCCGAGAACACGGCTGGCTACGCCCCCCTGACCCTCGACACCGCCGCCTACCGCGACGCCAAGAGCGCCGCGATCCGCGCGCATCGCAGCCAGCTTGGCCAAGTCGTGCAGGACGATCCCGAGGGGTTCGTTCTGCCCGAGGCGATGATCGACCTCTTCGCGCAGCAAGACGAAATTTTTTGGAGGATGCCGTGATGGGTGTGGGGTTGGATCATCTCCAAGGTCTCTATGCCGAGACGAGCGATCCTTGGGGGTTCGAACAAAGCGCCTATGAGCAGGCCAAATTCGCCGCGACGCGGGCGGCGCTTTCACAGGATGGCTACCGCTCGGCCTTTGAACTCGGCTGCGGCAATGGGCAATTGGCGCGCCACCTGATCGACATCTGCGCGCGCTATACCGGGATGGATGCGGTCGCCAGCGCCCTGACCGCCGCGCGCAAAACGGTGCCGGAGGGGCGCTTCGTCCAAGGGTTCTATCCCGGCCCCCTGCCAGAGGGGGACTTCGATCTGCTGATCCTCTCCGAAGTGCTCTATTTTCTGGATCATTCGGGGTTGGCCCAACTGGCGAGCGACATTGCGACCCGCTGGCCGAAGGCCGAGATCATCTGCGTGACTTGGCGCGGTGACACCGGCAATCCGTTGCAAGGGGAAGAGGCGCTGAACGGCTTTGCCAAGGCGCTCGACACCCATGCCTTCACCTGCGTCAGCGAGACCGAGAACTACCGCATCGACCGCGCCTTTCCGGAGGGTGACAGATGAGTTTCGAGCGCTGGAAAGACACCGCGATCATCATCCCCGCCCGGAACGAGGCGGAGCGGATCGGCGATTGCCTCACCGCCCTCGCCCCCCAGTGTAACGACCGTGTCCACGTGGTCCTTGTGGTGAACAACACCGATGACGACACCGCCAAGATCGCCACGGCGGCGGCGGGGCGGCTTGGCATCGACCTCACCGTGCTCGACCTCACCTTTCCCCCCGGCATGGGGGTCGGCGCGGCAAGGCGGAGGGGCTGCGCCGTGGCGCTCGATCAGATGCCTCATCTGCGCCAGTTCCTGACCACCGATGCCGATTGCCGCGTCAGTCCCGATTGGGTCGCGCGCAGCATTCACCACCTCCAACGCTTTGATGCCCTCTGCGGCAGGGTCACCCTGAACCCCGAAGAGGCCGCCTGTTTGGCGCAGCAAGACCCCATGTTTGAGGCCCATGAAATGGCCTACCGCCGCTTGGTGCTCACGCTCTACGCGCGGCACGCCCCGAACTGCGCCGATTTGCAGAACAGCCACGGCGAAGCGCCGGGGGCCAGCCTTGGCTTCACCCGCGATGCCTATGAGGCCGTCGGCGGTTTCGCCCCGATCCCCTGTGGCGAGGACCGCGCGATCATCCGCGACCTGCGGGCGGCGGGCCGCCGGGTGCATCACGCGGATGATGTCTGGGTTGAAGCCTCGTGCAGGCTTGTCGGGCGCGCGGTGGGCGGCATGGCCGATACGCTGCGCATTCGGCTGAGCGGGGCGGGCTATCTGGCCGATGACTGTTTGCCGGATGCGGGCTGCTTGCTGGAGAAACTGCGCCGGGGGGCCTTGGGCTGCTGGCCGGTGCAGGTGCCAGAGGCTGAACGCATTCCGGTCGATGAACTGCCCGCGCATATCGCGCTTCTGCGGGGCTTTTTGGACAGGTCCGCGACCTGTGAGACAGCCGCCCCCCTCGCATTGGAGGCCGCAGATCTCCACCCGCGCGAGAACTTTCCTGCCCGCCGGGCAAAAGCATCGGAACCCCTCGCCGCGGGGGTGGTTGAACTCTCATAGGGTCGGGCAATCACCGCCGGCTCTGGAGCGGCCCTCTCGGCCCGCCACATATTAGCAACAAATCCTCCCGATTATATTCCGGGGGCGCTGTGGAGAAAGATCATGACAGACAAAGAACTTGGCAAAGGCGGCGAACCCCGCCAGCAAACCACGGACCGCGAAAAGACGATGACGACCGCGCAGGGCGGCCCGATCGCGGATGATCAGAACTCACTCAAAGCAGGTCCGCGTGGCCCGGTCTTGATGGAAGACCACGTTTTCCGCGAGAAGATGTTTCATTTCGACCATGAGCGCATTCCTG
The DNA here is from genome assembly GCF_043557225.1 of Sulfitobacter sp. 1A13496. Lineage (NCBI taxonomy): Bacteria > Pseudomonadati > Pseudomonadota > Alphaproteobacteria > Rhodobacterales > Roseobacteraceae > Sulfitobacter > Sulfitobacter sp. 1A13496. The sequence goes on from NZ_JBIFFP010000006.1 coordinate 52,332, forward strand.
AGCGTGTCGTTCACGCCCGCGGCTACGGCGTGCATGGGCATTTCGAGCTAAAGGAAGCGATCCCCGAACTGTCCTGCGCCGATATCTTCCAGCGCGTCGGCGAAAAGACCCCGACCTTTACCCGTTTCTCCACCGTGGCAGGCAACAAGGGCTCTTTCGATCTGGCCCGCGACGTGCGCGGGTTCGCGACGAAGTTCTACACGCAAGAGGGCAACTGGGATCTCGTCGGCAACAACATCCCCGTGTTCTTTATCCAAGACGCGATCAAGTTCCCCGATCTCATCCACTCCGTCAAACCCGCCCCTGACCGTGGCTTCCCGCAGGCGCAGTCGGCGCATGACAACTTCTGGGATTTCGTCTCGCTTTCGCCCGAGGCGATCCATATGACGCTGTGGCAGATGTCCGACCGTGCAATCCCGCGCTCGTTCCGCTTTATGGAAGGCTTCGGCGTGCATACCTTCCGGCTGGTCAATGCCGAGGGCAAATCGCATTACGTTAAATTTCACTGGAAGCCCAAGCAGGGTCTGCAATCGGTTGTTTGGAACGAAGCGCTCAAGATCAACGGCGCGGATCCGGATTTCCACCGCCGCGACATGTGGGATGCCATCGACGCGGGCGACTATCCGCAGTGGGATCTGGGCATTCAGGTCTTCGACGATGAATTCGCGGATAACTTCGAGTTCGACATCCTTGATGCCACCAAGATCATCCCCGAAGAGCAGGTGCCGGTGCGCATCATCGGGACGCTGACGCTGGATGCCAATGTCGACAACTTCTTCGCCGAGACCGAGCAGGTGGCCTTTTGCACCCAGAACATCGTGCGCGGGATCGACCACACGAATGACCCGCTGCTACAGGGGCGGAACTTCTCCTACCTCGACACGCAGCTCAAACGTCTCGGCGGGCCGAACTTCACCCATATCCCGATCAACGCGCCGAAATGCCCGTTCCACCACTTCCAGCAAGACGGCCATATGGCGATGCACAATCCCAAGGGTCGCGTGAACTACGAGCCCAACAGCTGGGGCGAGGATGGCGGCCCGCGCGAGAACCCAGAGATTGGCTTCCAGAGTTACCCGGCAGAGGTGGAAGGCACGAAACAGCGCGTGCGGTCCGAGACATTCGCCGACCACTACAGCCAGGCGCGGCAGTTCTACATCAGCCAGACCGAGATCGAGCAGCAGCACATCGCGGCGGCCTATACCTTCGAGCTGTCGAAATGTCAGGAAGAACGCATTCGCCTGCGGATGCTCTCGCATCTGATGAACGTGCATGACGATCTGGCGAAACAGGTGGCCGAAGGCTTGGGCGTGACCGAGATGCCGGACCCCGCCAAACCCGCGCGGGAGCCGATCACCGATCTGCCGCCGTCCGACGCGCTCAGCATTCTGAAGAACGCGCCGAACAGCTTTGCGGGCCGCAAGCTGGGTCTGTTCCTGACCGAAGGCGCGGATGCCTCGGTGGTGGAAGCCTTGGAAAAAGCCTTTGCCGATGAAGGCGCGATGGTGGCCATCGTGACACCGCATATCCAAGGGGTGACCCTTTCGGACGGCAGCACCCGCGAAGCAGATGAGAAGATCGACGGCGGCCCGTCGGTGGTCTTTGACGCGGTGGCCTTGGTCTTCGGGAATGAGAAAGCCGACAAGATCGCCAAGAACAAACCCGCGCAGGATTTCGTCTCGGACGCCTTTGCGCATAACAAGTTCATCGCTTGGACCACCGCCGCCGATCCGCTGCTCAACGCCGCCGGGGTCGAGAAGGACGAGGGCATGATGGAGGTCTCTGCCGATAATGCGGACACGTTCCTTCAGACCTGCCGCAAACTTCGGTTCTGGCAGCGCGAAGAAAAGCTGAACTGGGAATAAAAAAACATCGGGCCGGGGCGGCAATGCCCCGGCCCTTTTTCTAGCGCCGATGCACCTGTGACGATGGTGAAATGGCGTTCGCCGTGTCCTGAAGGCGCGGCAGAATCTCGGCCCTGATCCGCTCCCGCGTCCAAGTATGCGCCGAGACCGAACATTGCACCGCCGCAAAGGCCCGCCCATCGGGGCCGGTGATCGGGCAGGCCACCCCGATCTCGGACAAAATCATCTGATCGCTGGAGATCGCATAGCCCTGCTGCACGGCCTCACCGATGCTGTTGCGGATCGTGGCGCGGTCCATCGTGGTGCGCGCGGTGAAGGGTTTGAGCGGCCAAGTCTCGATCGCGTCTTCCCGGTCCTCGGGCGAGAAGGTCGAGATGATCGCCCGCCCCGCCGATGTTGAAAGCGCAGGCAGCCGCCGCCCAATCACCGTCGCCGCGAAATAGGTCCGTTGGCAGGGCAAGCGGCTAACATAGATGATATGGTCCTTGGAAAGCTCGGCCAGGTTCACCGTCTCCCCGATCTCTTGGCTGAGGTCGATCAGCTTGGGAATCGCCTGCCCGACCAATTGATCCGACCAGTAATAGGCATAGGCCAGCTCCAACCAAGCATGGGACGGGCGGTAGCGCCGCGTGGCCGGATCCTTTTCCAACATGCCCTCGATATGCAGCGTATTCGCCAGCCGCTGAACCGCGCTCTTGTCCAATCCGCTGCGCGCGGCAAGCTCGACCAACGACAATTCCGTATGCGATTCATCGAAGGCGCGGAGCAGCCGCAGCCCCTTGGCAAGCGACCCGACGTAGAGGGTATTTTGCTTCTTTTCCAATCACCTACCCCGAAATCTGGCCCAATTGTTCAAACCGGGGCTTGACGTATGTCGATCTGATTGCGTTTATTAATCGTATTGCGATATCAAGTATTATTATATGATACGTGACGCAAGTCAAAAAGATACGGAACCGAATTCGTTAACCAGCAGGGGAGTTGACCATGAAATCCACGGTCCTGAAATCAACCATCACCGGGCTTGTCTTGGCCGCCGCCACGGGCGCGGCTTGGGCGGACAAAGCCAATGACACGCTGAATGTCGCCTTCACCAAAGAGCTTGAGAACGTCGACAGCTACTTCAACTCGTCCCGCGAAGGCGTGGTGCTGCAACGCGCGGTCTGGGATGGTCTGATCTACCGCGATCCGGTCACCAACGAATACATGGGCAACCTCGCCACCGAATGGGAATGGATCGACGACACGACCATCGAATTCAAACTGCGCGAAGGCGTGAAATTCCACGACGGGTCGGACTTCACCGCCGATGACGTGGTCTTTACCGTGAACTACGTCGCCGATGAGGCCAATGGCGTGAAAACGCAGCGCAACGTGAACTGGATGAAATCGGCTGAGAAGGTCGACGATTACACCGTGCGCATCATGTTGAAAGAGAAGTTCCCGGCGGCGATTGAATTCCTCTCTGGCCCCGTTTCGATGTATCCCAGCGACTACTACGAAGAAGCCGGCCCCGAAGGCATGGGCCTGAAACCCGTCGGCACCGGCCCTTACAAGGTGACCGAAGTCGTCCCCGGCCAGCACTTCAAACTGGAAGCCTATGAGGGCTACCACGACAGCCCCAAGGGCACGCCCAGCATCAAGAACATCGACATCCGCACCATCCCCGATGTGAACACGCAGATGGCCGAATTGTTCAGCGGCTCGCTTGATCTGATCTGGCAGGTGCCGTCGGACCAAGCCGAGAAACTGGCCGAGCGGGATGAGTTCCAAGTCTCCAACGAATCCACCATGCGTGTGGGCTATCTGACGCTCGATGCGGCAGGCCGCTCCGAGGACAGCCCCTTCACCGACGTGCGCGTGCGCAAGGCCGTGAACTATGCGATCAACCGTCAGGAACTGGTCGACGCGCTGCTTAAAGGCAAATCCAAAGTCGTCTACACCCCTTGCTTCCCCAGCCAGTTCGGCTGCGACGAAGACGCGGCGGTGAAGTATGAATACAACCCCGAGAAGGCCAAGGAATTGCTGGCCGAAGCTGGCTACGAAGACGGTCTGACCATCGACTTCTACGCCTACCGCGACCGTGAATATGCCGAGGCGATCACGAGCTATCTGAACGCTGTGGGAATCGATACCAACTTCAAGATGTTGCAGTATTCCGCCCTGCGCGAGCAGAACATGAAGGGCGAAACCGCCGTGTCGTTCCAGACATGGGGCAGCTATTCGATCAACGACGCCTCCGCCATGGTCAGCCAGTTCTTCAAACATGGCTCGCTCGACTACGCGATGGACGACGAGACGCTGGAATACCTCAACATCGCCGACAGCTCGACCGACCCCGAGGTCCGCAAAGAGAACTACTCCAAGGCGATCGAACGCATCACCGAGGAAGCCTATTGGGCGCCGATGTTCTCCTACAACACCAACTACGTGACCACCAATGAGGTGGAATACACACCCACAGCCGACGAAGTCCTGCGCTTCACCACGGCCAGCTGGAAGTAAACCAATCGGCGGGGGCGCCGTGACCGTTGCCCCTGCCCTTCTCCCCTTCCGCACCCAACCCAGACCCACGCGGCAGGCCCTCGCCTGCGGCGCAGCCTCAAGGTAGTTGCACCCGTGCTTCAATTCATTCTCAAACGATTGGGACTGGCCCTTCTCGTGGCCTTCACCGTGTCGTTTATCAGCTTTAGCCTGCTGTTCCTGTCGGGCGACCCCGCCGCCGCGCTGGCCGGTGAAACCGCCAGTGGCGAAGATATCGAGGCCCTGCGCCGTCTCTATGGTTTTGACCGGCCCATGCTGGTGCAATATGGCGAATGGTTGTTCTCGGCCCTTCAGGGCGATTTCGGCGAGAGCTACTATTTCCGCCTGCCCGTCGCCTCGCTCATCGCCGACCGGTTGAGCGTGACCATGACGCTCGGCGTCTGCGGGATCACCTTCGCGTTGCTGACCGCGGTGCCCTTGGGCGTGGTCGCCGCGATCCGCCCCAATTCGATCATCGATCGTGTGGCGCTTTTCATCTCCGTTGCCGGTCAGGCGATGCCGAGCTTCTGGTTCGGCCTCATCCTGATCGTGGTCTTTGCCATCCAACTGGGCTGGCTGCCACCTTCGGGCACCGACACATGGCGGCATTTCATCTTGCCGACCGTGGTGCTGGGCTATTATGCCATGCCCGCGATCATGCGCCTGACGCGCGCGGGCATGCTGGACGTGCTGAACTCCGACTACATCCGCACCGCGCGGGCCAAGGGCGCGAACGAGCGCCGGGTGCTGTTCCGCCATGCGCTGCGCAACGCGATCATCCCGGTGGTCAGCCTCGCCGCCGTGCAGATGGGCTTCATGCTGGGCGGCTCCATCGTGGTCGAGTCGATCTTCGCGCTACATGGCGCGGGCTATCTGGCCTGGGAGAGCATCGCGCGCAACGACCTGCCCACCGTGCAGGCGCTGATCCTGATCTTCTCGATGTTCTACATTGTTTTCACCTTCCTCGCAGACGTGCTGAACGCATGGCTCGACCCCCGCATGAGGAGCAGCTGACATGGCCACGGCAAGCACACATGACAGCCTTTTGGACGAAATCACCGGCCCGACCCCCGGCCAGATGCTGCGCAAGCGCATCTTCGGGCACCAAGGTCTGCTGATCGGGGCGGTCGTTCTGATCATCCTCACGATTATCGCGATCCTCGCGCCCTGGATCGCCCCGCATGATCCCTATGCCCAAAGTCTGATGACCCGGATGGAGCCCCCCGTGTTCATGGGCGGCACATGGGAGCATCCCTTGGGCACCGACCATCTGGGCCGCGATTACCTGTCGCGCCTCATCTATGGTGCGCGGATCTCGCTGCTGATCGGGGCCGTGGCGGCACTGATCTCGGGCCTGATCGGCACCGCCATGGGCGTGGCTGCGGGCTATTTCGGCGGCAAGGTCGATGCGGTCGTCACCTTCCTCATCAACGTGCGTCTCGCGATGCCGGTGGTTCTGGTGGCGCTCGCTGTGGTGGCGATCCTTGGCGGATCGCTGCAAGTGGTGATCATGGTGCTGGGCCTGCTCTTGTGGGACCGCTTCGCCGTGGTCATGCGCGCCTCCACGATGCAGGTGCGGCGGCGCGAATACGTGGCCGCGGCACAGGTCATCGGCGCCTCCACCCCGCGCATCCTCTTGTCCGAGATCATGCCCAACATCGCCAACAACCTGATCGTCGTCGTCACGCTGGAGATGGCCCATGCGATCCTTCTGGAAGCCGCACTCTCGTTCCTCGGCCTTGGGGTGCAACCGCCGACGCCGAGCTGGGGGCTGATGGTCTCCGAAGGTAAGAACATGATGCTGTTCGAGCCGTGGCTCGTGCTGATCCCGGGCGCCGTGCTTTTCGTGCTGGTGCTGGCGATCAACCTGATGGGTGACGGTCTACGCGACGTCACCGCCCCCGAAAACCGGAGCTGACCCATGACAGAACCACTTCTGAGCGTCCGCAACCTGCGGCTCGATATTCCCACGGGCGGCGGCACCCTGCATGCGGTGCGCGGGATCGACTTCGACCTCAACCGTGGCGAGACCCTGTGCATCGTCGGCGAAAGCGGCTCGGGCAAATCGCTCACCTCGCTGGCGCTGATGGGGCTCTTGGGCAAATCCATCAAACGCCGCGCGGATCGGATGACCTTTGACGGGACCGAGTTGACCACCGCGAGCCAAGGCCAGATGCGCAAGCTGCGCGGGGCGCGGATGTCGATGATCTTCCAAGAGCCGATGACCTCGCTCAACCCGGCCTATACCATTGGAGACCAATTGGCCGAGGCGCTGCTCTTGCACCGCAAGGTCAGCCGCCAGCAGGCGCGGGACCGGGCGATTGAACTCTTGGAAAAAGTCGGCATCACCGCCGCCGAGAGCCGTTTGTCGCAGTATCCGCACCAGCTCTCGGGCGGGTTGCGCCAGCGCGTGATGATCGCCATGGCGCTGATGTGCGAGCCGGAACTGATCATCGCGGATGAGCCGACGACCGCGCTCGACGTGACCATTCAGGCGCAGATCCTGCGGCTGCTCCACGATCTGGGGCGCGAGATGAACATGGCCGTGATCCTGATCACCCATGACCTCGGCGTTGTGGCGCGGGTGGCCGACAAGGTCGCGGTGATGTATGCGGGCGAATTGGTCGAGACCGGCCCGGTCGGAGACATCTTTAACGCGCCCTCGCATCCCTACACCCGTGGGCTTCTGCGCTGCATCCCGCTCCCGGGCAAGACCGACCGCGGCGCGAAACTGGGCACGATCCCGGGCATCGTGCCTTCGCTCGTGGGCGAGGTTGAGGGCTGCGTCTTCCGTACCCGCTGCCCGCATGCCGTCGCCGAATGCCGTGGCGACATCCCCAAGCGCGAGGACGGCAACCACGCTTTCCGCTGCATTTTCCCCGATGGCAAACGCCAGTCCGAGAAGGAGCTGACCGTATGAAGGACAGCGTGAACACACCCCCGGTGCTGGAGCTTTCCGGCGTCAGCAAGACCTACCGGGTGAAACAGGGCATGTTCGGCAAGGTCAAACCGCTCACGGCGGTGAATGACGTGTCGCTGCAATTGGGCAAGGGCGAGGTGCTGGGCCTCGTCGGTGAATCCGGTTGCGGCAAATCCACCCTTGCCAAGATCCTCTTGGGGCTTGAGCAGCCGACCGCCGGTCACGTCAAGATCGACGGCGAAGAGATCACCGAACAGGGCCGTCTGGCGCTGGCACGGCGGATCCAGCCGATCTTTCAAGACCCCTATTCCTCGCTCAACCCCCGCAAGAGCATCTATGACGTGATCTCTCTGCCGCTGCGGGTGCACAACATCGGTGACGAGGAGAGCCGCAAGAAAAAGGTCAAAGAGATCCTCGACGTTGTCGGCCTGCCGCAGCGGGTGATCAACACCTACCCCAGCCAGATGTCGGGCGGCCAGCGCCAGCGTGTGGCCATCGCCCGTGCACTCATCATGAAGCCCGAGGTGGTGATCTGCGACGAGCCGACCTCGGCGCTGGATGTGTCGGTGCAGAGCCAGATCCTCAACCTGCTGGGCGAGCTGCGCGAAGAGTTCGGCCTTACCTATCTCTTCATCAGCCATGATTTGGCGGTGGTCGAACACCTCGCCACCCGCGTGGCGGTGATGTATCTGGGCGAGATCGTCGAGCAGAACTCGGTCGCCGGGCTCTTTGACGCGCCGCGTCACCCTTACACCAAGGCGCTGTTGAAATCCGTGTTGACGCCCGAGCCCGGTTTGGGTGTGCCCGACACGCAGCTTGGCATGGCCTACCCGAACCCGATCGCGCCGCCGCCCGGTTGCCATTTTCACCCGCGCTGCTCGCGCGCCACGGATCTGTGCAAGCAAAAGGCACCGCGTCACACCCCGATCCCGCAGGGGCATGCCGCCTGCCATCTGCACGATCCGGAAACCCCCATGTACGAACAAGAGTAATCCCATGTCATCGAACCTGTCGCACAGCAGTCAAACCCGCAAAACCGTCATCGAAACCGAACATGGCGTCGTCGCCGCCCAGCATCGGTTGGCAGCAATCGCGGGGGCCGAGGTGCTTGCGGCAGGGGGCGATGCGGTGGATGCGGCTGTGGCCACCTCCTTCGTCATCGGCGTGTTGGAACCTTGGATGAGCGGCCCTGCGGGCGGCGGGGCGATGATGCTCTGGCGCGCCGAAGAAGGCCAAGCCCATGCGCTCAACCACGGCATGCGCAGCCCCGGCGCGCTCGACCCGGCGAATTATCCGCTTAGCGGGCGGGGCAAGGCGGGTGATCTCTTCCCCTGGGAGCATGTGGAGGGGGACCGCAACGTTCAAGGTGCCACTGCCATCGCCGTGCCCGGCGTGGTCGACGGGCTGGGCCAAGCCCATGAACGGTTCGGCAAGATGCCTTGGGCCGAGCTGCTTGCCCCGGCGGTTGAACATGCCCGCAAGGGTTTGTTGGTGGATTGGTATGCCGCGCTGGTCATCGCCTCTTGCACACGCGCCCTTGCGCAGGATGTGGATGCGGCGGACCTCTTTCTCGAAGACGGGCAGTGGCCGACGATCAGCGGCTGGACCGCGCTGGCCGAGAAACGGCTGGACCAGTCGCGCATGGCCGACAGCCTTGACCAGATCGCGCGGCACGGGGCGCGCGCGCTCTATGATGGAGACCTTGGGGCCGCGATGGCGCGGGATGTGCAGGACAAGGGCGGCTGCCTCAGCCATGACGACCTGCAAGCCTACCGCGCCGAGTTCAGCGCGCCGCTCGACTTTGCCTACCGCGATGCGCGCTTCCACGTGGTGCCGGGGCTGACCGCCGGGCCGACCTTCCGCGATACTTTTGCCTCTCTCGCGACCGAAGACCTCGGGAACGCCCCCGGCCCCGACAGCTATGCCGCCATGGCCGAGGCACTCAAAGGCGCCTATGCCCGCCGTCTGGGCTCCATGGGCGATACCGGCGAAAGCCCCGAAGCCCCGGGCTGCACCACGCATTTCTCGGTCGTCGACCGTCACGGGAATATGGTGGCGCAGACGCAGACGCTCTTGTCGATCTTCGGCTCGCGCGTCGTCTCGCCCTCCACCGGCTTTTTGATGAACAACGGCATCATGTGGTTCGACCCGGTTCAGGGCCGCCCGAACTCGCTCGGCCCGAACAAGCGCTGCCTGATGAACGTCTGCCCGGTGATCGGCGAACAGGGCGACAAACGCTTCGCCTTCGGCGCCTCCGGCGGGCGCAAGATTTTGGGCGCGGTGGCGCAACTGTCCTCTTTCGTCACCGATTTCGACATGTCGCTCGAAGACAGTTTCCACGCGCCGCGCATTGACGCCTCGGACGCCAACCAGCTCATCGCCGATGAAAGCCTGCCGCGCGATGTGCTCGACCGTCTGCGCGAGAACAATGAGGTCGCCGAGACCAAACGCACGATCTTTCCCTACGCTTTCGCCTGTCCCGCAGGCGTGATGCGCGCGGGCGGGCAGAATTCCGGCTGCACCGAGATCATGTCGCCTTGGGGCGACGCCATTTCCGAAGATATGACAAAGGACATTGAAGCATGACCCGCGATCAAGCGATCGAAGCGATCTCGACCTATTTCGATGAGGGGACGTTCCAAGCCGAACTGGCCAACCTCGTCTCGTACGAGACCGAGAGCCAGAACCCTGACCAAGCCCCCGAACTCAAACGCTATCTAGTCGAGACGATGGAGCCGCGGCTGACGGCGATGGGCTTTGCCTGCAGCTTTCACGACAATCCCGACCCGCGCGGCGGCCCCTTTCTAGTGGGCGAGCGCCGTGAGGGGGACGACCTGCCGACCGTGCTGACCTATGGCCACGGCGACGTGATCCGCGCCCAGACCGACCAGTGGCGGGAGGGGCTGCATCCTTTCAAACTGGTCGAAGAGGGCGATAAGCTTTATGGCCGCGGCACTGCCGACAACAAGGGCCAGCACCTGATCAACATCGCCGCCATCGAAGCGGTGCTGAAAACCCGCGGCAAGCTGGGTTTCAACTGCCGCATCGTGATCGAGATGAGCGAAGAGACCGGCAGCGCGGGTCTGCCCGAGTTCTTTGCCGAACACCGCGAGGAACTGACCGCCGACGTGCTCATCGCCTCGGACGGGCCGCGGCTGCAACCCGAAGTGCCGACCATGTTCATGGGCTCGCGCGGGGGCGTGTCGTTTGATCTGATCGTCGACAAACGCGAAGGCGCGCATCACTCGGGCAACTGGGGCGGCTTGCTGGCCGATCCTGCGATGATCTTGGCGCAGGCCCTGTCGACCGTCACCGACAAGCGCGGGCAAATCCAGATCCCCGAGTGGCGGCCCGACAGCCTGACCCCCTCGGTCCGCGCCGCGTTGAAAGATCTGCCGATCGAAAGCGATGATGGCCCCGCCATCGACAGCGATTGGGGCGAAGAAGACCTGACCCCGGTCGAGCGCGCCTACGGCTGGAACAGCTTTGCCATCCTCGCGATGAAAAGCGGCGTGCCAGAAGCGCCGGTCAACGCGATCTCGGCCCATGCGACGGCCACCTGCCAATTGCGCTATGTCGTCGGCACCGATCCCGAAGACATCCTGCCCGCCCTGCGCCGGCACCTTGATAAACAGGGGTTCGAGGATGTCCGGATCGAACCGCATGACCGCGGCTTCTTCCGCCCGACGCGGCTGGATGCGGATCACCCTTGGGTCAAATTCGTAGCCGACTCTCTGACGAAAAGCGCCGGGAAAGCGCCGCATATCCTACCCAACCTCGCAGGCTCGCTGCCCAATGACAGTTTCAGCGATATCTTGGGTCTGCCCACCGTCTGGGTGCCGCATTCCTACCGCAGCTGTTCGCAGCACGCGCCGGACGAACATGTGCTGAAACCCGTATGCCGCGATGCGCTGCGGGTGATGGCGGGCGTGTTCTGGGACTTGGGCGAAGGCAATACGCCGCCGCGCGCCGCCTAAAACTGCCGGGCGGGGGCCGTGGCCCCTGCCCGCTACATTGCCGCGCGGATGCAGGCTTCGAGGGTTTCCGCCTCAAGCACGCAAGGGTTGGCGCGCATGGAGGAAGAGGCCGCCGCCTCGCGGGCCGTCTCGCCCAGATCCGCATCTTCGGGGATCCATTGGTTCAACCGCTCCAGCCCCCAATCATCCAGCATGGCGGTCAGCGCGTCGAACGTGCCTTCCTCAGGCAGGTCGAACCCGTCGGAGAGCCACATCTGCACCTCCGTGAAGCGGGCCGAGACCCCGAGCGCATCCGCGTTCGCGGCCAGAACCGGCCCCAACAGCCGCCCGCAGATCAGCCCATGCGGCGCAGCGAAACGCCCGCCGATCACACCCGCTAGCCCATGCACGGCCCCGAGGCCCGCATTGGCCAGTGCCAAACCGCCCGAGAGGCTGACATAGGCCAGCGCATCCCGCGCGTCCTGGTCCTCTCCCGCAGCCAGACGTTTAAGCGCAGCGATGCCCTGTGGGATCGCGGCACGGCATAGCGCATCGGTCAGCGGGTTGGCCTTGCTGGACAGATAGGGCTCGATCACCTGCACCAACGCGTCAAGGCCGGAGCCCAAAGTCACCCCGCGCGGCGCGCCGTCGGTGAGCGCCGGGTCGACCAAGGCCAGACGCGGCAGCATGCGGTCGTCACGCAGGCTGACTTTTCGCGCGGCCTCCGGCACGGCGATGACGGCGTTTTTGGTCACCTCGGCCCCCGTGCCTGCGGTGGTGGGGATCGCAATCATCGGCAGGGGATCAGCCTGCAAGGGCTTGCCTGCGCCCACGACTTCAAGATGCTCCATCACGTCGCATTCCGACGGGATCAGCGCCGCTGCCGCCTTGGCAAGGTCGATCACCGCGCCACCGCCCACGCCCAGCACCACATCCGCGCCGCGTCCCGCCGCCACGGCGGCGCGCACGTCGTCGACCGATGGCTCGCCGCTGCCGCGCAACTGGGTCACCTCGCAGCCCGCCGCCGCCAAATCGCGCGCCAGTTCATCGACCCAAGCGACCGAACCGCCGCGCAGCAAAAGCACCTGCCGCCCATAACCCCGCGCGGCTGAGGCCGCTTCACCCGCCACACCGCGGCCAAAGCGGATGCGTCCGGCGGTGGCGAAACCGAAAGGGGAAATCGTCTGCATCAGAACTGCAACGTCGCCTGAACAGCCCGCTGCCACGCGCCGTATTTTTCTTCGCGCGCGGCCTCGCCCATCTGGGTTTCAAACCGCCGGTCGAGCGCCCATTCTCGCGCGAAACCCTCCATATCGGGGTAGATACCCGCCCGCTGCCCGGCGAGCCACGCAGCGCCAAGTGCTGTGGTTTCCAGCACATCGGGGCGGTCCACCGAGGCGCCGATCACGTCCGAGAGGAACTGCATCGCCCAGTCACTGGCGCTCATCCCGCCGTCGACGCGCAGGGTCGCAATCTCGCCCGGCTGGCCTTGGGCGGCCCAATCGGCCTGCATCGCTTCCAAAAGGTCGCGGGTCTGGTAGCCCACGCTTTCCAGCGCCGCCCGCGCGAGTTCCGCGGGGCCGGAGTTGCGCGTGAGCCCGTAGATCGCGCCGCGGCATTCGGCGTTCCAATAGGGCGCGCCGAGGCCCACGAAAGCAGGCACCAGCACCACGTTCTGATGCGGATCGGCCTGCTCGGCCAGAGCCTGCGTCTCGCCCGCCTCGCGGATCATTTTCAGCCCGTCGCGCAGCCATTGCACCACGGCCCCGGCGACGAAGATCGAGCCTTCGAGCGCATAGGTCGGCTTACCGTCGAGTTGGTAGGCGATGGTGGTGAGCAACCGGTTGGTCGAGGTCACCGCCGTCTCGCCCGTGTTCAGAAGCGCGAAACAGCCGGTGCCATAGGTCGATTTCATCATGCCGGGCTGGAAACAGGCCTGCCCGATGGTCGCCGCCTGCTGGTCGCCCGCGACACCGAGGATCGGAATCTCGCGCCCAAAGAGGTCGGGCCGCGTGGTGCCGAAATCGGCGGCGCAGTCCTGCACCTCGGGCAGCATTTCGAGCGGCACGTCGAACATCTTGCAGATCGTCGTGCTCCAGCGGCCCTTGTGGATGTCATAGAGCATGGTCCGTGCGGCGTTGGTCGCATCGGTCACATGGCGCGCGCCGCCGGTGAGCTTCCAGATCAGATAGCTGTCGACTGTGCCGAAAAGCAGCTCGCCCGCCCGCGCCCGTTCGCGCGCGCCTTCGACATTGTCGAGGATCCATTTCAGCTTGGTGCCCGAGAAATAGGGATCGGCCAACAGGCCGGTGCGTTCGGTGATGATCTTGTCGTCGCCGCTTTCGCGCAGCGCGCGGCAGAAATCAGCGGTGCGGCGGTCTTGCCAGACGATGGCGTTATGGACGGGTTTGCCGGTTTTCGCGTCCCAGACCAGCGTCGTCTCGCGTTGGTTGGTGATGCCGATGGCCGTGATGTCGTCGGGGCGCAGACCGGCCTTTTCGATCACCGCGCGGCAGGTGCCAGCGGTCGTCGACCACAGGTCGCCCGGATCATGTTCGACCCAGCCGGAGCGGGGGAAATGCTGCGGGAATTCTTCTTGGGCCGTGGCCGTCACCGACATGTTGCCGTCAAAGATGATCGCCCGCGAGGAGGTGGTTCCCTGATCAATGGCGAGGATATGGGTCATGGCGCGGCCCCCGGATGTTGGATGAAACAAAAAAAGGGGCCGGAACGCTGCTGCGTCCCGGCCCCCGAAAGTTTGGCTTACTGCCAGGACTTGATCAACTCTTCGTAGCTGATGGTCTCGGGCTCGGGGTCTTCGTTGTCGAGCTTGGCAACGGGCGAACCTTCCTGCTCAAGCCAGTAGGAGGCTTCACGCTCCTCGTTCATTTTCGGACCCAGATCACCTTGGACGCCTGCACGCTCAAGACGTTCCATGACCTTTTCCTGCTCGGCGCAGAGGCTGTCGAGCGCTTCCTGAGGTGTTTTCGCACCCGACATCGCGTCGCCGATGTTCTGCCACCACAGCTGCGCCAGCTTGGGGTAATCCGGCACGTTCGTCCCGGTGGGCGACCATGCGGTGCGCGCGGGCGAACGGTAGAATTCCACCAGACCGCCGAGCTTCGGCGCACGTTCGGTGAAGCTGTCGTGCTGGATGGTCGACTCGCGGATGAAGGTCAGACCGGCATGGGCCTTTTCCACGTCCACGGTCTTCGAGGTCACGAACTGCGCATAGAGCCATGCGGCCTTGGCACGGTCGACGGGCGTGCTTTCCATCAGCGTCCAGCTGCCCACGTCCTGATAGCCAACCTTCTGGCCTTCTTTCCAGTAGGCGCCATGCGGGCTGGGGGCCATGCGCCACTTGGGCGTGCCATCTTCGTTCAGCACGGCCTTGGCGCTGTCGTTCACCATGTCGGCGGTGAAGGCGGTGTACCAGAACATCTGCTGTGCGATGGCACCCTGCGCAGGCACCGGACCGGCTTCGCCGAAGGTCATGCCAGCGGCTGCGGGGGGCGTGTACTTCTCAAGCCATTCGATGGATTTGGAGATCGCATAGACCGCCGCCGCATCGTTGGTGGCACCACCACGGGTCACACAGGAACCGACGGGCTGCGAGTTTTCGTTGACACGAATGCCCCATTCGTCGACCGGCAGGCCGTTGGGCTCACCCACGTCGCCGCCGCCCGCCATGGAGAGCCACGCATCGGTGTAGCGCCAGCCAAGGCTCGGGTCTTTCTTGCCGTAGTCCATGTTGCCATAGACTTCGACGCCGTCGATGGTGCGGCCGGTGAAGAATTCGGCGATGTCTTCGTAAGCGGACCAGTTGACCGGCACGCCCAGTTCATAGCCGTATTTCTCTTTGAACTCGGCCATCAACTCAGGATCGGTGAACCAGTCCTGGCGGAACCAGTAAAGGTTCGCGAACTGCTGGTCGGGCAGCTGATACAGCTCGCCATCGGGCGAGGTGGTGAAGTCGAGGCCGATGTAGTCATCGAGATCGAGACCGGGGTTGGTCACGTCTTTGCCTTCGTTCGCCATCCAGTCGGTCAGGCTGCGCGCCTGCTTGTAGCGCCAGTGGGTGCCGATCAGGTCAGAGTCGTTGATATAGGCGTCGTAGATGTTCTCGCCCGACTGCATCTGGGTTTGCAGCTTTTCAACCACGTCCCCCTCGCCGATCAGGTCGTGGGTGATGTTGATGCCGGTGATCGCGCTGAAGGCCGGGGCCAGCACATTGGCTTCATATTCGTGGGTGGTGATGGTCTCGGACACGACTTTGATGTCCATGCCTTTGAACGGCTCGGCAGCGTCGATGAAGAATTGCATCTCCGCTTCCTGCTCTTCGCGGCTCAGCGCGGAGCGTTCGATTTCCTCGTCGAGGAACTTCTTCGCGGCTTCCATATCCGCGAATGCTGGCCCGGCGAGCAGACCGAGCGTGACCGCCAAAGCGGTACTCGATTTCATGACAGATCGTTTCATTATGTCCTCCCTAGACATTTGGTCGTGTCGTATGGCGGCCCCGGTTGCCCGGGGTCCGCCGTGATAGCGCCTAGACCCAGCGAAATACAGCTGCGGCATAGGCAAGGCAGACCAGCAGCGCATAGGGCTGCGGACCCGCCTCGAAACCCAGCCAGATCAAATTGATAAAGGCCGAGCCGAGAAGCGTGATGAACAGACGGTCACCACGGGTTGTCTCAAGCCTGAGGATGCCCACACGGGGCGTCTCAGGGAATTTGATCGCGAGGATCGTGAAGGTCACGAGTAACAGCGCGATGACACCGAAGAAGATCGCGGTGGGCATGGTCCAAGCCATCCAAGACATGGGCGGTCTCCTCTCTTATACCCGCCCGAGGGCAAAGCCCTTGGCGATGTAGTTGCGGACGAAATAGATCACCAGCGCACCCGGCACGATGGTCAGCACACCCGCCGCGGCCAAGACGCCCCAGTCGAGGCCGGAAGCGGAGACGGTGCGGGTCATGGTAGCGGCGATGGGTTTGGCATCGACCGAGGTCAGCGTGCGCGACAGCAGCAGTTCCACCCATGAGAACATGAAGCAGAAGAAGGCCGCGACCCCGATGCCGCTGGCGATCAGCGGGGTGAAGATGCGGATAAAGAAACGCGGGAAGGAATAGCCGTCGAGGTAGGCCGTCTCGTCGATCTCTTTCGGCACGCCGCGCATGAAACCTTCGAGGATCCAAACCGCGAGCGGCACGTTGAACAGGCAGTGTGCCAGCGCCACGGCGATATGCGTGTCAAAGAGGTTGACCGAAGAATAGAGCTGAAAGAACGGCAGCGCGAAAACGGCGGGCGGCGACATGCGGTTCGTCAGCAGCCAGAAGAACAGGTGTTTGTCGCCCAGAAACGTGTAGCGCGAGAAGGCATAGGCCGCTGGCAGCGCCACGGCGAGCGAGATCACCGTGTTCATCACCACATAGATCAGACTGTTCACATAGCCCATGTACCAGCTCGGATCGGTGAGGATCTTGGCATAGTTCGCCAGCGTCAGGTCCCGCGGATAGAGCGAGAAGGACCCGAGGATTTCGGCGTTGGTCTTGAGGCTCATATTGATGAGCCAATAGATCGGCAGCATCAGGAACAACAGGTAGAGCGTCATCACCACCACCGAGCCTTTAGGCCGGAAGCGGCTGCGCCGGGTGCGTTTGGCAGCGGTCACGTCACCCGGAATGGGCGCGGCGCCGGGGGCTTGCACGGTTGTGTCGGTCATCACACACCATCCCTTTTGTCGAGGTTGACCATCACGGTGTAGAACACCCATGAAATCAACAGGATAACGAGGAAATACATCAGGCTGAACGCCGCTGCAGGGCCAAGGTCAAACTGGCCGATGGCCATTTTCACCAAGTCGATCGACAGGAAGGTCGTGGCATTGCCCGGCCCGCCGCCGGTCACGACGAACGGCTCTGTATAGATCATGAAGCTGTCCATGAAGCGCAGCAGAATGGCGATCATCAGCACGCCCGCCATCTTGGGCAGTTCGATGTAGCGGAACACGGCCCAACGGCTGGCTTGGTCGATCTTGGCCGCCTGATAGTAAGCGTCCGGAATGGATTGCAGACCGGCATAGGCCAAGAGCGCCACCAGAGAGGTCCAGTGCCAGACATCCATCACCACAACCGTGATCCATGCCGAGGTGATGTCTTGGGTGTAGTTATAGGTGATGCCCAGCTTGTCGAGCGTATAGCCCAAAAGACCAATGTCGACCCGACCAAAAATTTGCCAGATGGTGCCGACCACGTTCCACGGGATCAGCAGCGGCAGCGACATGAGCACCAGACAAAAGCTGGCCCAGAACCCGTTTTTCGGCATGTTGAGCGCGACGAAGATGCCGAGCGGGATCTCGATCGCCAGAATGACGCCCGAGAAGATCAACTGACGGCCAAGCGCGTCCCACATCCGGTCGCTGTCGAGCATGTCAGAGAACCACTCGAGCCCGGCCCAGAAGAACTCGTTGCGCCCGAAGGTGTCCTGTACCGAGTAGTTCACCACGGTCATCAGCGGGATCACGGCCGAGAAGGCCACGAGGATCAGCACCGGCAGGACAAGGAACCATGCCTTTTGGTTGACGGTCTTGTTCATGCGGCCTCTCCCTCTGCGCTGATGCGCCAATCGTCGTCATAGACGTTGATGCCCGCCGGATCGAAACTGATCGCGGTGTTTTCGCTCGGCACTGTCGCGCCCTCCTCGGCGATGGCGCTGACCTGCTGGCCTGCCACGTCGAGACGGATGATCTTGTGACGGCCCACATCCTCGACACGGGTCACCTTGGCCGGAAGGCCCAGACCTTCGCCATTGATCCGAACGAATTCGGGCCGGACGCCCAGTTGCGTTTTCTGGCCCTTGGGGGCGTAGGTCTTGTTCAAATTAACACTCGTGCCCGCAACCTGCGCCGCATTTCCCGCGATATGCGCGTCAAAGAGGTTCATCCCCGGCGAGCCAATGAAATAGCCCACGAAAGTATGGGCAGGCCGCTCGAAAAGCTCTTGCGGTGTGCCGATCTGCACCACGCGGCCATCATACATGACCACCACCTTGTCGGCGAAGGTCAGCGCCTCGGTCTGGTCGTGGGTCACGTAAATCATCGTGTGACCGAACTCGTGGTGCAGCGATTTGAGCTGCGTGCGCAGTTCCCACTTCATATGGGGGTCGATCACCGTGAGCGGCTCGTCGAACAAGAGCGCGTTCACGTCCTCGCGCACCATGCCGCGGCCCAGTGAAATCTTCTGTTTGGCATCCGCCGTAAGACCCCGCGCCTTGCGGTTCAGCTCATCCTCCATGCCGATCATCTTGGCGATCTGCTGGACCCGGGACGCGACATAGGAGGCATCCGCCCCGCGGTTGCGCAGCGGGAAGGCCAGATTGTCATGCACAGTCATCGTGTCGTAAACGACCGGGAACTGGAAGACCTGCGCGATGTTGCGCTCGGCTGTCGGCGCATGGGTAACGTCCACATCGTTAAACAGGATGCGCCCCTGCGAAGGCTGCAAAAGCCCCGAAATGATGTTGAGCAGAGTGGATTTGCCACAGCCCGAGGCGCCCAGAAGCGCATAGGCTTCGCCGTCGATCCAGTCGTGGTTCAATTCCTTGAGGGCGAAATCATCCTCACCGCTGGGATTGGGCAGATAGGAATGGGCGAGGTTATCAAGCGTGATCTTGGCCATTATGCCGCCTCCGCATAGGGCGCGGCCGAGACGAGCGCCCCGTTCGCGTCAAACAGGTAGATATGCGCCGGGTCCAGATAGACCGGCAGCGGCTGGCCGGGCTGCAAATGCTGGATGCCATGCACCAGACCGACCCATTTCGCACCGTGGTAATCGAGGTGGATAAAGGTCTCCGACCCCGTGATCTCAGTCACGTTCAGCACGGCGTCAAAGCCGATGGCCTCCGGCGCCTGCGCGCTCAGCGTGAGGTGGTTGGGGCGGAAACCGGCGGTATATTCGCCGTCGCGCAAGCTGGCCATCGTGGCGGGTGCCGCCATCCCACCGCCGTCGAAACGCAGCGTGTCGCCCGATTTGGTCATGCTGAGGAAGTTCATCGGCGGGTCAGAGAACACCCGCGCCGTGGTCGCATTCTCGGGCCGGCGGTAGACGCTCGGCGTCGGGCCGAATTGCGTAACGCGGCCTTCCCAGAGCGTCGCGGTATTGCCACCCAGAAGCAGCGCCTCTTCCGGCTCGGTCGTGGCATAGACAAAGATCGACCCGGCCCGTTCAAAGATACGCGGGATTTCGGCGCGAAGTTCTTCGCGCAGCTTGTAGTCGAGGTTGGCCAGCGGCTCATCCAAGAGCACCAGCCCGGCATTCTTGACCAGCGCCCGCGCCAAGGCGCAACGCTGCTGCTGGCCGCCCGAAAGCTCCAGCGGTTTGCGGTCGAGCATCGGGGTGAGCTGCATCAGCTCGGCGGTTTCGCGCACGGCGCGATCAATCTCATCCTTCGACTTGCCCACCAGCTTCATCGGAGAGGCGATGTTGTCGTAAACCGTCATCGAGGGGTAGTTGATGAACTGCTGATAGACCATTGCGACCTTGCGGTCCTGCACCCGCATGCCGGTCACGTCTTCGCCGTTCCAGATCACCTGCCCCGTGCCCGGCACATCGAGCCCCGCCATCAGCCGCATCAGGGACGTCTTGCCCGAGGATGTAGGCCCCAAAAGCACGTTCATCGTGCCTTTTTCCAAGGTCAGGTCGGTCGGGTAGATATGCGTTTGGCCGCCTACCGTCTTCGACACGTTCTTCAGGATCAAACTCACGTTCGACCTCCCCTCATTCCGCCGCAGAGGCGGCTTGTTTCGCCGCGCGCATCTGCATCCATTCATCAAGACGCGCGATCTGCGCCTCGTCCATTCGCAGGCCCAGCTTGCTGCGGCGCCAGACGACGTCCTCTGCGCTGAGGGCATATTCCTTGTTCATCAGCCAAGCGACCTCGCGCGCGGTGAGGGTGGCCCCGAAATGCTCGCCCATATCCGCCAGCGTCTTGGCCTCGCCCGCCATGGCCCGTGCATCCGTACCATAGGCGCGGATCAGCCGGGCTGCCCAGCTTTCATCCAGAAAGTCATAATCCGCTTTCAGCCGCGCGATCAACTGCGCCACGCCGTCCACCGGGAAATCACCGCCGGGCAGGGCGACGCCTGCGGTCCAATGGCCCGACAGCCCGTCGAAATGCGGCGCGATCAGCTCCAGCGCGTCTTCGGCCAGCTTGCGGTAGGTTGTGATCTTGCCGCCAAAGACATTGAGGATCGGCGCGCCGCCGGTCTTGTCGACCTTGAGCGTATAGTCCCGCGTCGCCGCCGTGGCGCTGCTCGCCCCGTCGTCATAAAGCGGACGCACCCCGGAATAGGTCCAGACGATGTCATTGCGGGTGATGTCCTGCTTGAGATAGCCGTTCACGAAGTCGATCAGGTAGTCCTGCTCTTCGGGCGTGCATTCCGGGGTGACGGATGGATCAGGATGATCGGCGTCGGTGGTGCCGATCAGGGTGAAGTCCTGTTCATAGGGGATCGTGAAGATGATCCGCCCATCGGTGCCTTGGAAGAAATAGCATTTGTCGTGATCGTAGAGCCGCTTGGTCACGATATGGCTGCCGCGCACCAGCCGCACCCCTTCGGAGGAGTTCAGCCGCGCGGTGTTGTGGATGATGTCGCCGACCCACGGACCACCCGCGTTGACCAGCATCTTGGCGTGGATCACCTCGCGCTGGCCATCCGCGCCATGCTCCACGGTGACCGCCCAGCCATCGGCGCTGCGGTCGGCAGAGACGACCTTGGTCCGGGTCATGATACGCGCGCCGCGCAGTTCGGCGTCGCGGGCGTTCAGCACCACA
Organism: Sulfitobacter sp. 1A13496; assembly: GCF_043557225.1. Lineage (NCBI taxonomy): Bacteria > Pseudomonadati > Pseudomonadota > Alphaproteobacteria > Rhodobacterales > Roseobacteraceae > Sulfitobacter > Sulfitobacter sp. 1A13496. The sequence goes on from NZ_JBIFFP010000006.1 coordinate 73,427, forward strand.
AGGCGGGAGTCTTCGATCCAGCAGTCGGAATACTCGAAAGCCTTCTCGAACCGATCCTCCAGCGGCGCCCCTTCGGGCGTGCCGCGCAAGGAAAGGCTGCGTGTGGCGGGCAGGATTTTACGCCCGCCGAGGTTGTCATAGAGGAACAGGCCCAGACGGATCAGCCATGCCGGGCGGCGGCCCCGCATCCACGGCATGAACAACCGCAGCAGCTTGGAAGTCGGCGTGTCGCCCTCGAACCGCATGTCGCGGTGATAGGGCAGCACGAAACGCATCGGCCAAGAGATATGCGGCATCGCCTTTAGCAGCACCTCGCGCTCGGTCAACGCATGGCGCACGAGGCCGATCTCGAAATACTCAAGGTAACGCAGCCCGCCGTGAAAAAGCTTGGTCGAGGCCGAAGATGTCGCCGAGGCCAGATCGTTCATCTCGGCCAAGGTCACGCTCAGACCCCGGCCTGCCGCGTCGCGCGCGATCCCGGCCCCGTTAATGCCACCACCGATGACGAATAAATCGACCGGGGCAGCGGCCATATGGCTATCGGGCTGTTGGTTCACGATCCGGCCCTCCCCCAGCTCAGACTGTCCAATTTGGGGCAGTGTTACGAAACGACTCTCATCTGCACAAGAATTATTTTCGTTTATGTTCGTTTCGCCAGCATAGCGAACATGTTAAACGTGTCTTGCTGCGCGATTGCTTGCGTTAGCCAAAACACTGGAGATAATGCGCCAACAGCAGGCAGGAGCGACGCCCATTTCACAGACATTCCGCCATCCCGACATCCTTGAAATCGCCCGGCGCGAAGGCAAAGTCACCGTCGATGGGCTGGCCGAACATTTCGGCGTGACCCATCAGACCATCCGCCGTGACCTTACCGAACTGGCCGACAGCGGTAAGCTTGAGCGGGTCCATGGCGGCGCGGTGCTGCCCTCGGGGGCCAGCAACATCGGCTATGCCGAGCGGCGCAATCTGCATGAAGAGGCCAAGAATCGCATCGCCCGCGCCTGCGCCGAACATATCCCCGACGGCTGTTCGGTCTTTCTAAATATCGGTACCAGTACCGAGGCGGTGGCCCGCGCCCTGCTTCACCACCGGGATTTGATGGTGGTAACGAACAACATGAACGTGGCGAATATTCTGGTCGATAACCCCGAATGCCGCATCGTGCTGACCGGCGGCGCACTGCGCCGGATGGACGGCGGTCTGGTCGGCAATCTAACGATCGAGACGATCCGCCAGTTCAAATTCGACATCGCAGTGATCGGCTGTTCGGCCATGGATGCGGATGGTGATCTGCTCGACTTCGACATCGAGGAAGTGGGCGTCAGCCAATGTATCATCGCGCAGTCGCGGAAGACTTTTTTGGTGACCGATCATTCCAAATTCAAACGCTCTGCCCCCGCGCGGATCGCCTCAGCGCGGGAGGTGGATATGTTCTTTACCGATCTGGCGCTGCCTGCGGGCCTTGCCGAAAAATGCAGCGGTTGGGAGACCGCAGTGGTCTATGCGCCGGAAGAGTGACCCCCGCCGCTAGGCGTCTGTCCATTCCCGCGCGCGGGGCTTGACCACGAGCGTCGGCTTGCAGGCTTTCAAAGCGTGGACGAAATGCTGGCTCCAGAGGTTCACGTCCGTGGCCCGCACCTGCGCCATGCAGCTTGCATGGCGGCGCTTGCGCTCTTCCAGCGGCAGGGCGAGCGCGGTCTTGAGCGCTTCGCTCATGTCTTCGATATCATAGGGGTTGACCTGAATCGCATCCGCGAGGTCTTCGGCGGCGCCGGCCATATGCGACAGGATCAGCACGCCGGGGTCTTCGGGGTCTTGCGCGGCGACATATTCTTTGGCCACAAGGTTCATCCCATCGGCGAAGGGCGTCACGATCCCGACCCGCGCCCGGCGATAGAGGCGGGCCAAAAGGTTGCGATCAAGGTTGCGATGAATATAGCGCAGCGGGGTCCAGTCGATCTCTCCATGCTCCCCGTTCACGCGGCCGACAAGCTCTTCCAGCTCGTAGCGCAACTCGCGATAGGCGGCGACTTCCTCTCGGCTGGGCGGGGCGATTTGGACCATGCTTACCCGCCGTTCGCGCTCATCCCGGGTTTCAAGATAGCGGCCAAAGGCGCGGAAGCGGTTGGGCAGACCTTTGGAGTAATCCAGCCGGTCGACGCCGATCACGATGTCACCCGCCATATCGTCGGCCAGACGGTCCTGCGCGCTGCCGCCCTGCGCGGCCTTCACAAAGGTCTCCACGTCGATGCCGATGGGGAAAGACCGCAGCGCCACCGCGCGGGAGCCGCATTTGATCGTGCCATCCATCAGGAATTCGGAATCGGTTTCGGCCCGGAACATCTCAAGACAGCGGGCCACATCGGCGCGGGTTTGCAGGCCTACGAGGTCATAATCCGCCAGCCAATGCGCCAGATTGGCCTCCCGCGGGAGGGCGCCCATATCGCCCAAGGCGGGGAAGGGAATATGCAGGAAAAACCCGATCTTGCCGGTAAAGCCCAGCTTGCGCAGCTCTGTGGCGAGGGGGAAGAAATGATAGTCGTGCACCCAGATCATATCGTCTGGCTCGGCCACCTCCATCACCTGCCGGGCGAGGCGCGCGTTGACGGCGCAATAGCCCCGCTCGAACCCGCGGTCGAGCTTGACCAGATCGCCGCGGCGGTGACAGACAGGCCAAAGCACGGAGTTCGAGAAGCCGAGGTAGAAATTCTTGTAGTCTTCGGGGGTTAGGCTAAAGCTCAGCCGGGTGTAATTGCCCTGATCGCCATATTCGCTGAGACTGTTGGCGGGGGTTTCCGTGGTTTCGGGGTGCGACCCGATCCAAATGCCGCCGATCTTGCGCAGGGTTTCATGCAGCGCATAGACCAGCCCACCGGAAGGGGCGGCCTCCGATGGAATGCGATTTGAGATTACAATTAATCTGCCAGCCATTTTATGCCTCGGGAACAATCATTTTCGGTCGCCGAGCCTGATTAGGCGGAACGCCGACCACCACTAACGGTTTAATGGTTTAGGTCGGTAAAGGTTCCCAGCTTGAGCGCCTTTGGTCAAATCTTTTGCAGGTGCAGCATGGCCTAGAGCCGGAATTAATTTCTCAGCGCCCAAGAAAGAACCACGCGACCCCCACAGGCAGCAGCGACATGAGGATCATCGACAGAATGACCACCCGCCCGTCGCGCATCAGATAGCCCGCCGCGAAGATGGCGATCATCGCCGACGCGATGGAGCCGGAAGTGGGTACGACTTCCATGAAGGGCATGAACATCGATAGGGCCATCACCATGAACAGGGGCAGGTAAATCCACGGTCGGTGCAGGATGAAGGTCGAGCGCTCATGCAGATAGCGGTCCACGAAATCCACCGGACGGCGCAGCCATCGCACCCCCTCGCGGAGTTTCTTCGCGGCGATGTCACGGCGCATGACGAAACCGGGCAGCCAAAGGCTGTCGCGGCCAAAGATCATCTGCACCACCAGAAACAGCACCACCAAACCGATGAAAGCCGTGATCCCCGGAATGCCGCTGGCGGGTGAGGTTGAGATCAGGCTGAAGGCAAGGATGGTTGAGGCAAAAGAATGTTTGCCCAGACAATCAATGATCTCTTCCACGGTGATTTGCCGATCCGCGCCGCCGGAAAGATGCTCCATCTCATCTAGGACGCCGCTGAGGGTTGGCCGACCTGTATCGCTCATGAAATTCTGGTCCTTCTAACGTCCGGCGATAGCGCTATTCATTTTAACAATGCGTGAGCGCCGTGAAAGTTCGCCCGAATGGTCGATTCAAGTTCACGTCTTCGCGCGCAGAAAGGCCAACAGCCCCCGTTCGGCTTGGGTCATATCGTCGATATCGGGCGGGTCCGGCAAGTCTTGCGGGGTCTGGCAAAGTTCGATCACCTGCGGATGGATATAGCTGTTGCGCGCGATGGTGGGCGTATTGTGCAACCGTTCGGCGGCGGCTTCGGCCATGGCTTTGATGCTGGGCTTGTCCTCTTTCAGCGCCACGTCGAAGGCGGCGACGGACCCGGCCCAAGTGCGAAAGGTCTTGGCCGAGAAGCCTTCGGTGCCAGCGGCCTCGGCAATGTAGTCGTTCAGCGTGGTTGAGGTCAGACTGCGCGGCTGCCCCTCTTCGTCGAGCCATGTCAGCAGGTCCGCGCCGGGCAGATCGCGAATTTTCTCAAGCGCGCGCATTAGGGTGCGGTTGGCGATCTGGCGGCGAACCCGTTTGCCGCCCTTCGCCATGAAAGACGCCTGCAACTTCCCGTCGCGCAGGACCAGATGCCGCCGTTTCAGGGTCAGCGTGCCATAGGTCCGGTTGGTTTCGGCATAGACCTGATTGCCGACGCGCAGCGACAGCCGGTCGATCATCGCCACGGCGGCGGCCAGAGCGAAATCACGTTCGCCCAACTCCTCCTTAAGATCACGGCGCACGCGGCGGCGGATGCGCGGCAGGGTTTCGGCAAACTCGGGCAGGCTTGCGTATTTCTCCTGCGCCTGCGCCTCGGACCAGAGCGGATGGTAACGGTATTGCTTGCGGCCTCGCGCATCGAAGCCGGTCGCCTGAAGGTGACCGTTGTCATAGGGGCTGATCCAGACCCGCTCATAGGCCGGGGGCACCGCCAGTTTCACCAGCCGCGCCCGCTCGGCCTTGTCCTTGATGCAACGGCCATCGGGCGCGTGATAGGAAAACCCCCGCCCGCAGCGCCGCCGAGCGATGCCGGGTTTGCTGTCGGGGTAGTACCTGAGCGTCGACGGTGCGGTCATCTGGGCTTCCGATTGCGATAGGCGGGGTGGCGTCTGGGGCCTGCCCCCGTTTTGATCAACGCGGGCGCATCGGCTGGGTTCCCGCGGCGCACATCGCGCATCTCTGCGCAGTTGCAGCATAAATCCGTTGATTTCGCTGCGCTGGCGCATAGGTTTCTGGGGGAACGCCCGTGCAACGAAACGGATAGACCGGACCCTATGGATAGCACCACCCTGTCGCCCCGCAACCTGCCGCCCGTGATCCCGGTCGAGCGCCATGCGTTCTTCCTTGATCTCGACGGCACGCTCGCCCCCATTGTCGACAACCCCGAAGACGCCTGTCTGCCGGAGGCGACGCGCCATCTGCTGACCCGTCTCGTCGCAAAGACCGATGGGGCGGTGGCGGTGATCTCTGGCCGGGCCATGGCGGATGTGGACCGTATCTTGGGCGCGCTGCGCCTGCCGCTCTCGGGATCGCATGGGTTGGAGCTGCGGCTTAGCACCGCTGAAGATCACGCGCCGGAGCAGAGCGCGGGAATCCCCACCCCGGTCATCGACCGGGTCGAGGAATTCGCCGTGCTGCATGGGGTGACGTCCGAGCGCAAGCCGGGCGCGATCGCGCTGCATTACCGCAAGGCCCCGGATCAAGAAGACGCCTGTCGCGGCTTCGTCGATACGCTGGTCGGCGAAGACTCCAGCCTGCGCGGTTTGCATGGCAAGATGGTTAGCGAGGTCGCCTTGAAAGGTGTCGACAAGGGCGGCGCGGTGGCGCGGTTCATGGCCTCCCCCGCCTTTACAGACCGCCTGCCCGTGATGGTCGGCGATGACGTGACGGATGAAGACGGCTTTCGCGCGGCGCAGGCCATGGGTGGCTTTGGCATCAAGATTGGCCAAGGGCCGACCGAAGCCCAACATCGCATCGAAGACGTGGCCGGTTTTGCCGATTGGCTGGAAGAGATTTTGCGCTGATCCGGCCCGCCCGGCAGACGCAATAGGAATAGAAAAGAGGGACTTATGGATCTGGGTGTCATCGGGAATTGCGCGGTTGCGGCGCTGGTCAGCCGCGAAGGGGCGATCAACTGGTTCTGCCTGCCGCGTTTCGACGGCGATCCGGTCTTTCACAGCCTGATGGGCCATGGCGCGGGCGAAGAGGGCGACGGGGAATTTGCCGTCGAACTCGAAGATATGACCGAGAGCGAGCAGAGCTATCTGCCCAATACCGCGATCCTGCGCACCGTGTTGCGCAGCCCCAAAGGCGCGGTCGAGATTGTCGACTTCTGCCCCCGTTTCACCGCCTATGGCCGCAGCTTTCGCCCGCAGATGCTGGTGCGGCAGGTGCGGCGTATCGAAGGTTCCCCCCGTGTGCGGATGCGGCTGAAGCCGCGCTTTCAATGGGGGGAAGTGGCCCCAACCCTCACCCGTGGCTCCAATCATGTGCGCTTCGTCGGGCCAGAGCAGAACATGCGCCTGACCACCGACGCGCCGATTGATCATGTGCTCGACGGGCGGATGATCAACCTCGAAGGTGAGATGACCTTCATCCTCGGCCCCGATGAGACCCTGTCGGACAGCCCTGAGCAGATCGGCACCACCTTCCGCACCAAGACGACCCGCTATTGGCAGCGCTGGACCCAGCGTTTGGCGATCCCTTTCGAGTGGCAGGAGGCCGTCATCCGCGCCGCGATCACGTTGAAACTGTGTAGCTACGAGGCCACGGGCGGGGTGATCGCCGCGATCACCACCTCCCTGCCTGAGGCGCCGGATTCGGGGCGCAACTGGGATTACCGCTATTGCTGGGTGCGCGATGCGTTTTTCACCGTGCGCGCCCTCAACAGCCTCGCCGCGACCCGCACGTTGGAGCATTATTTCCAATGGCTGATGAATGCCGTGGCCGATGCCGAGGGCGGGCATATCCAGCCGGTGCTGGGGCTGGGGCTTGAGACGGCGCTGACCGAACGTATCTCACCCAGCCTACAGGGGTTCCGTGGGATGGGGCCGGTGCGGATCGGCAATCAGGCGCATGAGCATTTCCAGCATGACACCTATGGCAACATCATCCTCGGCGCGGCCCCGGCGTTTTTCGATCACCGGCTGCCGATGAACACCGGGCGCACCGCCTATGAGCAGTTGGAGCCGCTCGGCGAACAGGCGTGGGAGCTGCACGACCAGCCCGATGCGGGCATTTGGGAATTGCGCAGCCGCGCGCGGATTCACACCTCCTCGTCGCTGATGTGCTGGGCCGCCTGCGACCGTCTGGCCAAGATCGCGCGGCATCTGGAATTGGACGATCGCGCCACCCTCTGGGCGGAGCGGGCCGAGGTGATCCGCGACAAGATCCTCGACAACGCATGGTCCGAGGAACGCGGCGCCTTTGTCGAAAGCTTTGGCGGCAGCACCCTCGACGCAAGCGTTTTGCTGATGGGCGAGGTCGGCTTTCTGCCGCCGAAAGACCCGCGATTCATCGCCACGGTCGAACGTCTTTCCGAAGTGCTGGGCCGCGGCCCCTTCATGCTGCGTTACGAAGAAGCCGACGATTTCGGCGTGCCGGAGGTGGGCTTCAACGTCTGCGCCTTCTGGCGCATCGACGCGCTGGCACGGATTGGCCGCGAAGAGGAAGCGCGCAAACTGTTCGAAGAGTTGCTGGAGGCCCGCAACCACCTTGGTCTGATGTCCGAAGATACTGCCTTTGCCACTGGTGAGGGCTGGGGCAACTTCCCCCAGACCTACTCAATGGTCGGCATCATCAACGGTGCCATGCGCCTGTCGCGCCGGTGGGAGGCCGAGCTTTAACGCGCAAGCAACAGCCGCAGCCCCAAAAGCCCCAGCACAGCCGAGGCGGTGCGGTCGAAATAGACCTTCGCGCGCAGGTAACCTTGACTGACGGCAGGGCGGCTCATGCCGAAGGCCAATGCGGTGTAGAAGGCCAGTTCGATGATCAGGTGATTGGCGACGATCAAGAGGTTCTCGCTCAGCCGCATCCCCTCGGGGAAGATGACGACCAGCACCGCGGCGGCGAAAAGCACCGATTTGGGGTTCAGGATGTTGATCATCAGCCCCTGCCGGAACGCATGGCGGGCGGGTGTCACCGTGCTGGTCACCGGTGCCCGCGCCCCGCGCCACATGCCGTAAGCCACATAGAGCAGGTAGGCTGCGCCCACGGTTTTCACGATGGCATAGGCCCATGGGAAGGCGAGGAAGACGGCCTCCAACCCCAAGAGCGCGGCGAGTGTCCAGAACGACGCCACGAGGCCGAGACCAGCCCCCACCGCAACGCCCGCCTGCCGTCCCGAACTCAGCGTCGTTTTCAACGCGATCAGAAAGGCCGGGCCGGGGCTGAGGATCGACGCGATGAGCGCGATGTTGAAGGCGATGAGATGCGAAAGTTCCATGGCAGCGGTCCCCTGTGACTGCGTCCAGCTAGGCGCGGTGCTGACCTTTGGTCAACTGCGATGCGGGTGCCGGGGGCCGCTCTGTGCGTGATCCGCCCCGCGCCCGCTCAGAAAACGGGCACCTCAGACGAAGGACCGCACCGTGGCGATGGCCCCGTCGAGCGCCTTGCCTTCCGCATCCTGCAACGCCGCCTCGCGCAGCCGCGCGATCCAGTCCGCCGCGTCGTCACGCCCGCGGAGCAGGTCGGCGGCATCCATCACGCGGTCGAACTTGCCCAGACCCCGCGCATGGGTGTCGGAGTAGCCCTTGATCAGGCGGCGGCATTTCACCAGTTCCACGGCAAGCGCGTAGTCACTCTCCACCTCCGCAAGGCAGCGGCGCAGCCAGTCCTCCAGATGCGCGACCTCCAGCGCATGGCGATGGGTGCGCAGCCGGTAGCCCTTCAGGCCGCCGAGGAAATGCAGCATCAGGAAGGCAGGCAGCCGGTCGGTGCGCAGACGGCGGCCCTTGTCGAACCAGCGGTTCAGCCGGACCATCCAGGTCTCGCTCGCCTCCACCTTGGCGCCGAGCCGCGCGGGCATGAGCCCGGCGATCTCTTCGGCGCGGGGGTGGAAATACTCGGTCAGCTGCAGCAGGTTCTCGTCACCCGCGCGCATCTCTTGGCGGATGTGCGACAGACGCGGGGCGCGGGTCTTGAGGTCCGCCACGCGGATGATGTCGTCATAGGCCATGGCATTGGCGATGTATTTCGCCGCCGCCGCCGAAAGCGCCCAGTCGTGTGCGGCATCATCGCGGGCCAAAACGGTATCGAGCCGGTCGAGATAGAGCGCGCCATAGGCGCAGTCCTGAAAGTTCACTACCTTGGCGAGCCCGGCAAGCGCGAGGTCCCGCACCGGCTCGGGCAGGCGGTCGGCCCGGTCCACCAGCGCGGCCCATTCGGCCTGCAACTTCTCCGGCCCGACAAGGCTGAACGGTTTGATCTCTTCTTCGGGCGCCTGCGGGGTCTCGGGCAATTTGCCCTGTGCCGCGTCAAAGCCCACGGCGAAGGCGCGCAGCGAGGGTTCGACCCCCTTGCCGCCGGCACGGATCGCGTTCTCGTAGGCCTCACGCGGGAACGGCAGCGCGCCTGAGCCTGCAAGCGCGCCAAAGAGCGAGGCCGAGATGACCGAACCCGCGCCGACGGCCAGCCCTTCCATATCTTCGAGCACCAGTTTCTGCGCCGCGATCTCTGCCGCCGCGCGGACCTCATCGGCGTCGGCGATGCCGTCGCCCGGCGCCATCTTCTCGCTCACCGCCAGCGCGCGGTGGGTCGAGCCGATCAGCGTCGTCCGGTCCGGCGTCACGAAGCCGCGCATCACGGCGCGGCCCACCTCCATCATCTCGGCGGCGATCAGCACGTCCACGTCGCCCGCCGCCGGGGCCAGCGCGAAGACAGGGTCGAGCGCGCCCTTGGGGGCCATTTCGACGTAGTAGATCGTGGCCCCCGTGCGCTGCGCCACGCCGGCGACCGAGGTCGCCTGACAGACATAGCCCTCGGCCCGGGCCATCGCCTCGATCCAGCCGGTGAGCACGCCACCGCCCTGCCCGCCCACGGCCATGACGGCAAGCTTGATGATCTTCTCGACCCGCGCGTCGGGGGTTTTTTGCGGCAGCACCATGTTCATGTCGCCACTCCTTCGTTGCGCAGCCGTTTCGCGTCGCGTCGGTCTTGCAACCAGCGAATGATTTGGCCGGTCTTCTCGGCCCGCCAACGCTCGAACTTCGTCGGGTTGTGCACCACGTCGGCCTGATAGAAGGACGGGCAGAGCACGGCGGTATCCGCCACTTCGCCGCAGTTGCCGCAGCCGACGCAGGTCTGGTCGATATGCGCCACCGGGTCGTCGCGCAGCGGATCGTCGAGCCGTTTCAGCGACAGCGACGGGCAGCCCGAGAGGCGGATGCAGGCGTGATCGCCAGTGCAGACATCCGCATCGACGCCAAAGCGCGGCACCTCCATGCGGCGGCCGTCCTTGATCGACTGATTGCGCTTCGGCTTCTCGCGGCGCTGCTTGTTGAGCATGCATTCCGACGACGCCACGATCACCTTCGGCCCCTTGTAATCGGTGGTCAGCGCCTCGCGCAGCACCTCGCGCAGCTTGCCCACGTCATAGGTCCGGTCGATCTGGCGCACCCATTCCACGCCGACGCCCTTGAGCGCCTTGGAAATCGGGTTGTTCGTGCTTTTCGTGTCGTTATGCGCGCGCGACGACATCACGTCCTGCCCGCCGGTGGCGGCGGAATAGTAGTTGTCGACAATCACCGCGACGCTGTCTGACTTGTTGAACACCATGTTGCCGATCGAGGTCGACAAACCATTGTGCCAGAAGCCCCCGTCGCCCAAGATCGAGATCACCCGCTTGTCGCCCCCGCCATCAAAGGCCGCGTTGGAGGCGGGGCCAAGGCCATAGCCCATGGTCGAGCCGCCGATCTCGAAGGGCGGCAGGCAGCCGAAGAGGTGGCAGCCGATGTCGCCGGTGATCTGGTGTTTACCCAACTCCTGCTCAGCCAGTTTCATCGCGGCGAAGATCGGGCGTTCCGGGCAGCCGGTGCAAAAGCCCGGCGGGCGGATCGGCACGGTCTGCGTGAGATCCGGGATCGCGGGCGCCTCGGCGTTAGGCGCGCGCACCGCACCGGGCAGCATCTCCGGCCCGGCGATCTTGAGGAAGGCCGTCAGACCATCCAGCAGCACCTGCCCGGTGTATTCCCCGGCCATCGGCAGCACGTCCTTGCCGTGCAGCTTCACCCGGCGGTCGAGCTTGTAGAGGTAGGAGCCGAGTTGTTGCTCGATGTGGTCGGGCTGGCCTTCCTCGACCACCAGCACATGCTCCTTGCCAGCGCAGAAGTCGTCGAATTCGTCGCGCAAGAGCGGATAGGTGACGTTGAGCACGTAGAGCGGCACCTCGGTCTGGCCGTGGATGTCCGCCAGTCCCAGCCGCTGCAATGCCCGGATGACGGAATTATACATGCCGCCCTGCACCACGATGCCCAGAGGCGCCTTCTCGGGGCCGAAGAATTCGTTGAGCTTGTTGTCGCGGATGAATTTCTCAGCCGCGGGCCAGCGGTTCTCGATCTTGTCCTTCTCATGCAGGTAGGACATCGGCGGCAGCACCACGCGGTTCAAATCCGACTGCGGGTTCGCCGCCGCCTCGGCCACGGTGAGCGGGGGGCGCTGGTTGTCGCGGGTCTCGAAACTGCCCGTGACGTGGCAGGACCGGATGCGCACCATCAGCATGACCGGCGTGTTGCTGGCCTCGGACAGCTCGAACCCATCCTTCACCGCCTTGGTGATCGACGGCAGGTTCGGGCGCGGGTCGAGCATCCAGAACTGCGATTTCATGGCAAAGCCGTGGCTGCGCTCCTGCATGATCGAGGAGCCTTCGCCGTAGTCCTCCCCCACGATCACCAGCGCGCCGCCGGTCACGCCCGAGGAGCTGAGGTTGGCCAATGCGTCCGAGGCCACGTTCACCCCCACCGGCCCCTTGAAGGTCACCGCCCCCCGGATCGGGTAGTGAACGGACGCGGCCAGCATCGCCGCAGCCGCGGCCTCGGAGGCGTTGGCCTCAAAGCGCACGCCCAGCTCGCCCATCAGCTCCTCGGCGTCGGCCAGCACGTCCATCAGGTGGCTGATCGGCGCGCCTTGGTAGCCGCCGACGTAGCCCACGCCGTTCTCCAAGAGCGCCTTGGTGATCGCAAGGATGCCCTCGCCGGTGAAGACGTCGCCGTCTCCCTTGCGCAGATGTTCCACCTCTGCCTTGAACGAACGTTCGGCCATCGGACCCTCTCAGAAATCGTGTTTTCGGATGTTGCGCAGCATGGTCTGCAAGGTGGCCACGAAGGCCGCCTTCTCCTCGGGGCCGATGCCCTTGAACATCGCCTCATAAGCCTGCGCCATATGCGGCCAGAGCCGCGAATAGGCCTCGCGCCCCTGATCGGTAAGGTAGACCCGCGTGGCGCGGCTGTCGTTGGCGTCGGTCTCGCGCCGGACCAGCCCGTCGCGCACCAGCGCGTCGAGCGCGCGGCTCAGCGTGGATTGCTGCACCACCGCGTAAACCGCCAACTCGCGGATCAGGATGCCGTCGGTCACCGACAGCACCGCGAGCGAGCGCATCTGTGGCGTGGTCAGGCCGAGTGCCGCCATTTCTGCTGACAGGGCGGCGTTGTACCGCCCCATGATCCGGTTCATCAGATAGGGCGCGAAATTATCGAGCCCCATCCGATCCAGCGGCGCGTTCTCGGCCTTGGAAGGTGGTGTATCTGTCACCGATCAGCCCTTCGGCACCAGTGCCAGCGCCCGAATGGGGCTGCCGGTGCCGTTCTTGATCTTCAACGGCGCGGCGATCAGGATCGCCCCCTTCGGCGGCAGTTTGTCGAGGTTGGCCAGTGACGCCAGACCAAAACAGTTGTTCTTATGCAGCAGGTTATGCGCCGGATAGGGCGGCTCCATCCCGCCCGCTTGCCCCGCATCGGTGCCGATGCACTGCGTACCCCAGCCGACGATCTTCTTCTCCATCAGGTACTGAATCGCATCCGGGGTCGGCCCGGGGCTGTGCGGCCCGGTCTCATCGGCGTTAAGAAACCGCGCCTCGTCATCGACGCGCGCGTCCCAATCAGTGCGCATGACGACCCATTCGCCTTCGCCGATCTCGCCATACTCGGCTTCCCATTCCTTGATGCCCTTGGCATCGAGCAGGAAATCCGGGTCTTCCTGCGCCTGCTGCGAACAATCGATCACATTGACCGGGGCGACCAGACGCTGCACGTCGAGCGTATCGGTGAAGCCGTCGTCGTAATCCTTGCCGGTGATCCAATGATGCGGCGCGTCGAAATGCGTGCCCGAATGCTCGCCCAGCACCATCCAGTTCCAGGCAAAGAAGGGGCCGTCTTCGTCATATTCGCTAATCTTGTGAATCTCGACCTTCGGCGTCGGCTTGGCGAAATCGGCAGGCAGTTGCAGGATCGGCGTATCCGGCCCCAAAACGCCCGAGCAATCGACGACCTCGACCCCGCCCGAAGCCAGCATCACGCCGAAATCACGCATTAAATCCGTAGCACTCATTTCAATTAATCTCCCTCAAATGGCGCACCCACTCCCGATGCGTTGTCCCTGCAAAGATGCTAGTCACATTTATATGCGTTTGCAATTATCTTCTTCGAAAGGCTTGCCACGAACGCAAAAGGCCCGCCGCAAATGCGACGGGCCTGCCCAGCCGGGGAGTGGTGGCTGAGGAAATTAGGCGGCGTATTTGGCGACCGCCCCGCCCTGCTGGCTCCAATCGGCATACCATGTGCGGAAAAGCTTATACTGCGCCTCGGCATAGCCGCGCTGGCTGTCGGTCAGCGCGTCGGTCTCATTAAAATGCAAGGCATATTCCGCATGGCCTTCGAGCACCATCAGATGCTTATAATAAAGCACGAGGTCCGGCCCCTCATCGAAGGAGGACAAAACACCAAGGGCTGCATCAAGCTCCTGCGCGCGCTGACGCGCTTCGGCATCGCCCGCTGCCGCAGCTTGGCTGAGGGCAACCAGATGCAACACTTCGCGCGGCAGCACATTGCCGATCCCGGTGATCGCACCGGTGGCGCCGCAATTGACGAAACCGTGGAAGACGGTGGTATCCACACCGATCATCAGCGTGACCTCATCATCCCGGCTGGTGATATTCTCCGCCGCATAGCGCAGATCATCCGCGCCGCCGAACTCCTTGAAACCAACAAGGTTGGAATGTTCGGCCCGCAGCGCAAAGAACAGATCGGCCCGGGTGGCAAAACCGTAATAGGGGCTGTTGTAGATCACGGCAGGAAGCTCAGGCGCCGCCGAGAGAACCTTTTTGAAGTGATCCTTCTGCGCGGCGACCGATGTGCCGCGCGACAGGATGCGGGGGATCAACATCAGCCCCTTGGCGCCGACCTTTTGCGCATGCGCCGCATGTTCGGCGGCCAGCTTCGTATTCACGGCCCCCGTGCCCACAACCACCGGCACGCCCGCCTCAACCAGGCGTTCGACGCCGTCCATCCGCTCTGCATCGGTCAACAGCGGCCAATCGCCCATGGACCCGCAGTAAACCACCGCGCTCATCCCATCGGCGATGAGCTTTTTGCCCATACGCACCAAAGCGTCGAAGTCAGGTTTCCGGTCTTCGGTGCAGGGGGTCATCAGGGCCGGGATGCAGCCGGAAAAAATCGAAGGGGTCATATATCTCTCCATCATAGAAACCGGCCGCGATACCGCCGGGCTTGGCTGCATCTTAGCTATTGTATTTTATTTGTCGACATAAAATCTGCACAGCTCCTATGACCGGCCGATAAAGGTGCATCTACCTATAGTTAAAGGTCGATATGCTGCCGCCGGTCTCGTGAAATCAGCGCCTGAATCTGCCGCACGATCTGATCCGCATGGGTCGCGGCCAGGGAATCCGCCAAGGCAATGTCGCGCGCCTCGATGGCCGTAATCAGATCCTCATGCTCTTGCACATACTCACTGGGAAGCTGATCATCGAAGGACTGGTAATACATCCGCAGCAACCGGCGCCCCTCATCCAACAGCCGCAGGCAAAGCGATTCGTAATAAGGGTTGCGCCCCGCCCGGGCGATCTCGGCATGGAACTCCCGGTTCGTGGCGATCATCGACAGCGCGTCCTGCGCCGACACGGCCTTGGCGAACTCCACCTGCCGCGCGCGAATATTGGCCATATCCGCCGGCGTATGAAACTGCGCCGCAAGACGCGTGGTGACACGGTACATCAGTGTCATCGCGTCAAAGAAGGTGTGCAGGTTCATGAAATCGATATTCGACACCACGGTCGACCGGTTGGGCAACGTGGTCACCAACCCCTCGCTCGCCAACCGCACCAAAGCCTCGCGGATCGGCGTACGCGACATCGACAGCCGCTCGGAAAGTCGAATCTCGTCAATCGGACTACCCGGCAAGAGGGTCAGATCGAGTATCTCATCGCGCAGGATGGAATAGACAAATTGCGCCCCGGACCCGCGCTTGCGTTCCGCCGTTTTAGGTTTGCTGGTCATGCGGGGATGCCGCCCTTTCGATGTTCATGGCTCCCCCTCGATAAAGCAACAAATCCCCCGCCCTACAATAGCGCTATCACCCCCAAAGCGCGCCACCCCGCTCATTTCATCCTTTCTCAAATACCTTCCGCACTCTCCCCAAGCGCCACCCCGCGCCAACCGCCCACCCAACCGCCGCAACAAATCGCCCAAAAATCAGGCATCGCCGCCGATATATCAGGCACTATTCCCGCCAGAATACTGACCCAAAAAGGCTTTTCCAAAAACCGCAATCCCCGGATTGACAGCGCGAAAGTTGCAACCGCATACTCGACCAATCTGATATTGGTTCAAGAAAGCGGTCCATTGCCCAGCCCCGACACCGGTCCCGACAAGGTTTTGCTCGAAGTGCGCGACTTCAGCCTGCGCTTTCGCGGCGCGCCGAGCGACCAGATCAACCATGTGAATTTTACGGTCCACCCGGGCAAGACGCTTTGCGTTGTCGGGGAAAGCGGTTGCGGGAAAAGCGTGACCTCGCTGGCGATGATGGGGCTGCTGCCAGCCGGTGCGGCGACGATCCGTTCGGGCGAGATGGTTTTCGAAGGCCAGAAGCTCGACCTTGCCGACCACACCGCCATGCGCAAGCTGCGCGGCAGTCGGATGACGATGATTTTCCAAGAGCCGATGACCTCGCTCAACCCCGCCTTCCGCATTGGCGACCAGATCACCGAAGCCGTGCTCGCCCATAGTGACGCCAGCAAGTCCGAGGCCGAGGACAAAGCGCTGGCGATCCTCAAGCGGGTCGGCATTCCGGCGGCGGAAAAGCGGATGCGCGACTACCCGCATCAACTCTCCGGCGGCATGCGCCAGCGGGTGATGATCGCCATGGCCTTGGTCAACGACCCCGCGCTCTTGATCGCGGATGAGCCGACGACCGCCCTCGACGTGACCATTCAGGCGCAGATCCTCGAATTGATCCGCGACCTTCAGGCCGAGACCGAAATGGGCACGATCATGATCACCCATGACCTTGGCGTGGTGGCCGAAATCGCGGATACCGTGGCCGTCATGTACGCGGGCACGATCGTCGAAACCGGCCCTGCGGAACGCATCTTTAACGACCCACAGCATCCCTACACGATCGGCCTCATGTCCTCGATCCCGCAGCTCAGCGGTCCGCGCGGACGCTTGGCGACCGTGCCGGGAATGGTGCCGACCACGCAGAACATGCCCGAAGGTTGCCGTTTTGCCACCCGCTGCCCCTTCGCCCAGCCCATCTGCGCACAGGAGCCGCCGCTTTCGCCGCTGGAGGGGGGCCATGCCGTGGCCTGTCATTTCGCCCCGCTGGAGACACATCTGGAGCAGAGCGCATGAGTGACACGATCCTGACAGCGCGCGGGCTGAAGAAACATTTCAAAACCTCAGGCGGCGGATTGGCCAAAGGGGCTACGGTCAAGGCGGTCGATGACGTTTCCTTTGACGTGCGCCGGGGCGAGACCTTTGCCATCGTCGGCGAATCCGGTTGCGGCAAATCGACCCTTGCGCGGCTGCTGATGCGCTTGCTGACGCCGACCGAGGGCGATGTGCAGTTCGACGGCGCGGATGTGCGCAGCCTTTCGGGGCGCGATCTGACCGCCCTGCGCCGGGACATGCAGTTCATCTTTCAAGACCCCTTTTCATCGCTCAACCCGCGTATGAGCGTCGGCAAGCTGGTCGGTGAGCCGCTTGAGACCCATTTCCCCAAGATGTCAGCGACCGAGCGGCGCGGCAAAGTGGCCGAACTGCTGGCCAAGGTCGGGCTGCGCCCCGAACATGCCGAACGCTACCCGCATGAATTCTCAGGCGGTCAACGTCAGCGGATCGGGATCGCGCGGGCGCTGGCCTCGGCCCCGAAACTGGTGATCGGGGATGAGCCGGTCTCGGCCCTCGACGTTTCGGTGCAGGCGCAGGTGATCAACCTGCTTGGCGATCTGCGCGATGAATTGGGGCTCACATTGGTCATTATCGCCCACGACCTCGCCGTGATCCGCCATATGAGCGACCGCGTGGCGGTGATGTATCTGGGGCAAATCGTCGAACAGGGCGATGTCGACACGGTCTATAACCATCCGCGCCACCCCTATACCCGCGCGCTCTTGTCGGCCATTCCGGTGGCCGCCCATGGCGCGCGCACGCCGCAGACCGCACTTGAGGGCGAGATGCCCAGCCCGGCAAACCCGCCCGCAGGCTGCCGCTTCCACACCCGCTGCCCCTTCGCCAAAGAACGCTGCGCGAGCGAGCCGCCCTCATTGCGCGAGACCCGCGCGGGCGAAGGCCATGTCGCCGCCTGCCATTACTTCGAAGAGATCGCCGCCGCCACGCCGGACCTCGGCCTTGCCGATGCGCCCGAGCGCGCCCCCGGGGCCGCCGCGCGCTTTGCGCTCTACCAAGACGCCATGCGGGACCGGACCACGCTCCGCCCCCGCCAAAACCAAGAATAACAGGCTGAACCAGACTCATTGAAACGACAGGAGAATTCGACATGACACTGACCAAAATGACACTTGCCGCTGCATTGCTGGGGGCCACGACCCTCGGCGCGCAGGCGGCTGACCTGCGCATCGCGCTGCAATCCGATGCCGATGTGCTGGACCCCGACCAGTCGCGCACCTTCGTGGGCCGCATCGTCTATGCCTCGCTCTGCGACAAGCTGGTGGACATCACGCCGGACCTCGAAATCATCCCGCAGCTGGCGACCGAATGGTCCTTTTCCGAAGATGGCAAACAGCTGACCATGAAACTGCGCGACGATGCGGTCTTCCATGACGGCACGCCCTTTGATGCCGAGGCCGTGGCCGCCAACATCGACCGCAGCCAGAACATGGAAACTTCGCGCCGCAAGTCCGAACTTTCCTCCATCACCGGCGTCGAAGTGCTGGGCAGCCATGAGATCCGCTTTGACCTGGCCGATGCCGATGCCACGCTGATGGCGCAATTCGCCGACCGCGCAGGCATGATGGTCTCCCCCACCGCTGCTGAGGCCGCGGGCGATGAATTTGGCCTGAACCCGGTCTGCTCCGGCCCCTACCAGTTCAAAGAGCGTGTGGCCCAAGACCGCATCGTGCTTGAGAAATTTGCCGACTATTACGACGCTGAGGAATACCACTTCGACACCGTCACCTATCTGCCGATCCCCGACACCACCGTGCGTCTGGCGAACCTGCAATCGGGTGACATCGACATGCTGGAGCGTCTGGCCGCGACCGACCTCGCGCAGGCCGAAGGTGACGACAGCATCAATGTCGAAAGCGCCGTGTCGCTCGGCTATCAGGGCATCACGATCAACGTGGCCAATGGCGAAAAGGGTGACAACCCTTGGGGCAACGACAAACGTCTGCGTCAGGCGCTGAGCTATGCGATCGACCGCGAAGCGATCAATCAGGTCGTCTTTAACGGCGCCTTCGCCGCGGGCAACCAGCCCTTCCCGCCAAACTCGCCTTGGTACAGCACCGACTATCCCGTGCCTGAGCGTGATGTGGAAAAGGCCAAGGAACTGCTGGCCGAAGCGGGCTTTGCCGATGGCATCGACCTTGAGGTGCAGGTGCCCAACACCACGATCCCGCTGCAACTGATGCAGGTCGTGCAGTCCATGGCAGCCGAGGCGGGGATCAACATCTCGATCACCTCCAAGGAATTCGCAACGCTGCTGGCCGACCAGTCGGCGGGCGACTATCAGGCGAGCCAGATCGGCTGGTCGGGCCGTGTGGACCCCGATGGCAACATCCACCAGTTCATGACCACCGAAGGCGGGATCAACGATTCCAAATACTCCAACCCCGAAGTGGATGAGCTGCTCGACAAGGCGCGCAAGTCCAACGACCAAGACCTGCGCCGCGAGAGCTATACCGCAGCCCGCGCCATCCTGAACGAAGAGATGCCGATCGTGTACCTCTACCACCAGACATGGATCTGGGCGCTGGATTCCGACATCACCGGTTTCACCCCCTATCCTGACGGCATGATCCGCCTTGCGGGCATGAAAAAAGAAGAAGGCTAACCCTTCTGCATCCGCACCGCCGGGCCGGTCCCGGCGGTGCCCCTCCCCTGAGCGAGACGTTTCAAAATGCTGTCCTTCATCCTGCGCCGTCTGGTGATCGCGATCCCGACGATCATCCTGATCTCGGTCTTTGTCTTCACCTTGCAAAAGCTGCTGCCGGGCGACCCGGTGCTGGCCATGGCCGGCGAAGAACGCGACCCGCAGGTGCTGGAGTTCCTGCGCGAGAAATACCGCCTGAACGATCCTATTCCGGTGCAATATTTCACTTGGATCGGCAACGCGCTGACCGGTGACTTGGGCATTTCGCTGCGCACCAACCAGCCGGTGCTGGAACTCATCGGAGAGAAACTGCCCGTGACCATCCAACTGGCCACGATGGCAATGATTTTTGCCCTGTTGATCGGCGTGCCTGCGGGCATCTTCTCTGCCGTCAAGAAGGGCACCGTGACCGACTATGTGGCAAATGTGGTGGCGCTTTCGGGCCTGTCGATCCCGAACTTCTGGCTGGGCATCATGCTGATCCTGCTGGTCTCGGTGAAATGGAAACTGCTGCCCGCCTCGGGCTATGTGCCGCTGAGCGAAGACCCCATCCGCTCCATCACCGTGATGATCATGCCCGCCTTCGTGCTGGGCACGGCGCTGGCCGCGACGCTGATGCGCCACACCCGGTCGGCCATGCTGAGCGTGCTGAGCAGTGACTACGTCCGCACCGCCCGCGCCAAGGGTCTGGTCGAGCGGCGGGTGATCCTGAAACACGCCTTCCGCAACGCGCTGACGCCGATCGTCACCCTGACCGCCCTGCTCTTTGGTGAGCTGATCGCGGGCGCGGTGCTGACCGAACAGATTTTCACCATCCCCGGCTTTGGCAAGCTGGTGGTCGATGCCGTGTTCAACCGCGATTACGCCGTGGTCCAAGGCATCGTCCTCGTCACCGCCGTCGGCTTCATCTTCATGAACCTGCTCGCCGATGTCGCCTATGTGCTGCTGAACCCCCGCCTGAGGAAGCAATAATGGCTCAACCTGCCACACCCATCACCATCGACGCCGAAAGCGCCGCCGATCCGGTCCTCTCCGCCCGCCCGGAAAACCGGGTTTGGAAGAAGTTCCGCACCCATCGCAGCGCCATGCTGGGCGGCGTGCTCGTGGTCTTCTTCTGCGCCATCGCGCTTTTGGCCCCATTGCTGCCGATCCCTGACCCCGCCGCCACCGATTGGGGCGCAGTGCGCAAGGGGCCTTCGGCAGCCCATTGGATGGGCACCGATGAGTTGGGCCGCGATGTGCTGAGCCGTTTGGTCTGGGGCGCGCAGGCCTCCCTGCTGGCCGGGGTCGTCTCGGTCGCCATCGCGCTTGGGCTTGGCGTGCCTTTGGGCATCGTTGCAGGGTACTTCGGAGGTTGGACCGATGCGGTGATCTCGCGTTGCACCGAGGCGCTTCTGGCCGCGCCCTTCCTGATCCTCGCCATCGCGCTTGCGGCCTTCCTCGGGCCGAGCCTGACCAACGCGATGATCGCCATCGGCATCTCGGCCACGCCGATCTTTATCCGCCTCACCCGTGGTCAGGTGCTGAGCGTCGCCGCCGAGGATTACGTCGAAAGCGCCCGCGCCATTGGTCTGAGCACGCCGCGCATCCTGCGCCGCTATATCTTCCCCAACGTGCTGCCGCCCGTGTTGGTACAGGCCACGCTGACCGTTGCCACTGCCATCATCGCCGAGGCGTCGCTCTCCTTCCTTGGCCTTGGCCAGCAGCCGCCCGCGCCCTCTTGGGGGTCAATGCTGAACACGGCGAAGAACTTCCTCAATCAGGCGCCTTGGATGGCGCTCTGGCCCGGCATCGCGATCTTCATGGTCGTGCTTGGCTTCAACCTTCTGGGCGACGGGCTGCGCGACGCGCTCGACCCACGCGAACACTGACCGGAGACGACATGACCCCCTTCACCACCCGCCCCGAGATCCGCGGCTCCTTTGGTGTCACCACTTCGACCCATTGGATCGCCTCGACCGTGGGGTTCGGCATCCTTGAAAAAGGCGGCAACGCCTTTGACGCCGCTGTCGCCGCGGGCTTTGTCCTGCAAGTGGTCGAGCCGCATTTGAACGGCCCGGCGGGCGATCTGCCGATCATCTTTCACGACGCGGCAAAACAGGCGACCAAGGTTGTCTGCGCTCAAGGGGTCAGCCCCGCCGCCGCCAAGCTGGAGCATTTCGAGGCTCTGGGTCTCAAGCTGATCCCCGGTTCGGGTCTTCTCTCCACCGTGGTGCCCGGTGCCTTTGACGGCTGGATGCTGATGCTGCGGGACCATGGCACGATGGGTCTGCGCGAGGTGATGCAACCGGCGATCGACTATGCCCGCGACGGGCATCCGGTGCTGCCGCGCGTTTCGAACACCATCAAGGGGCTGGCCGAATATTTCGCCGCCGAATGGCCCAGCTCCGCCGCCGTCTGGACGCCCGGCGGCGCGGCGCCTGAGCCGAACGCCAACTTCAAGAACCCCGATCTGGCTGCGACCTATGAGCGCTTGGTCAGCGAGGCCGAAGCCACAGGCGATGACCGCAGCGCGCAGATCGAAGCGGCGCGCAAAATCTGGTCTGAAGGTTTCGTGGCCGATGCGATTTTCGACTACCTCGAAGACGCCTGCGTGCATGACGTGTCCGAGCAAAAGAACAGCGCCCTTCTGGCGCGCGAGGACATGGCCAAATGGCAGGCCAGCTATGAAGACACGCTGACCTACGAATACCACGGCTGGACGGTGCATAAGACGCACGCATGGTCGCAAGGGCCGGTGTTCTTGCAGACCCTCGCGATCCTCAAACATTTCGATCTTGCCGCGATGGACCCGATGGGCGCCTCCTTTACCCATACGGTGATTGAGGCGATGAAACTCGCCTATGCCGACCGCGAGGCCTATTACGGCGACCCCGAGCAGAGCATCATCCCGATGGAAGAGCTGCTTTCCGACGCCTATAACGCGGAACGCGCGAAGCTGGTGAATGGCAAGGCATCGCTTGAACAGCGCCCCGGCGTGATCGCGGGGCTGGAGCATCTGGCCGAGCGCTATATCGAACGCGCGGCCCGTGATTTCGGCGTTCAGAACGCCGCCCCTCAAGAGCCGACGATGGCGCATCTGACCGAGAAACGCGGCGATACCGTGCATCTCGACGTGATCGACCGCTGGGGCAATATGGTCTCGGGCACGCCCTCGGGCGGATGGTTGCAGAGCAATCCGGTCGTGCCGGGCTTGGGCTTTCCGCTGAACTCGCGCGCGCAGATGTTCTGGCTTGAGCGGGGCCTGCCCACCTCCCTCGCCCCCGGACGGCGTCCGCGCACCACGCTGACCCCCTCTTTCGCCGAACATGCCGATGGGCGGCAGTTGGTCTTTGGCACGCCGGGCGGCGACCAGCAGGACCAATGGCAGCTGATCTGGTTCCTGCGTTTCGTGCACCACGGCCTCGACCTGCAAGAGGGGATGGACGCGCCGCTGTTCCACACGCTGCACTTCCAAAGCAGTTTCTTCCCCCGCCAAGCCCTGCCCGGCGAGATGATGATCGAACCCAATGTCGGCCCCGCGGTGATCGACGCGCTGCGCGCCCGGGGGCATATCGTTACCGTGGCCGAGCCGTGGTCGGTGGGCCGAATGACCGCCGCGCTGCGCAACCCCGATGGCAGCCTTCACGCCGCCGCGACCCCCCGCCTGATGCAGGCCTATGCCGTAGGACGCTGACCCATGACCTATTCCATCATCGCCCGTGACCCCGACAGCCAAGAGATTGGCATCGCCGTGGCCAGCCGCTTTTTCGCCTGCGGTGCCGCCGTGCCCTACATCGGGCGGCGCGTCGCCGTGGCCACGCAGGCTTTCGTCAACCCGCTCTGGGGGACCGAAGGCCGGCGCATGTTGGAAAGCGGCGACCCCGCCGAAGCACTGCTGAAGGAATTCGCCGCCCGCGATGCGGGGCGCGACATCCGCCAGTGCCACATGCTCGATGCCCAAGGGAACTTCGCCGCACATACCGGTGCGAGCTGTGTCGATTGGGCCGGGCACCGTGTGGGGACCATTCATTCCGTCGCGGGCAATATGCTGACCGGGCCGGAGGTGGTGGAGGCCACGTTCGAGACCTACGCCGCGCGCCATGATCTGCCGATGGCCGAACGTCTGCTCGCCGCCATGCGCGCGGGCGAAGAGGCGGGCGGCGACATGCGCGGGCGGCAAGCCGCGGGGTTGGTGATCCACCGCGGGCAGAACCATGCCTATCTCGACCTGCGCGTCGATGACCACGGCGACCCGCTGAGCGAGCTTGACCGGCTGCTCGACGTCGCCGGAGAGCGCTATCTCCATGTGGCCGAAGCGATGCCGAGCCTCGACAATTTCTCGGGCACCTCGGACCGCGCGCCGATTGATGCGGCGATCACCCGCGCCGAAGAGGCCCGCAAGGCGGCGGGCAAGCCCAGCCGGTCGCTGGCGACAGATTTAGAGACAAAGAAAGATTAACCATATGAACGCGCTCGATTTCAGCCAGCTTCTGCCCCTTCTCGCCATTGCGGTTTCCGCCGGGGTCTTTGGCGGCATCCTTGCGGGGCTGCTTGGTGTGGGCGGCGGCATCGTCATCGTGCCCGCGCTTTATCTTGCGCTGTCGACGGCGGGGATGGACCCGGCGATCACCATGCAGGTGGCGGTGGGCACCTCGCTTGCGACAATCGTCTTTACCTCGCTGTCCTCGGGCTATGGTCACTTCAAACGCGGCGCGATTGATATGGACCTTTTGAAACTCTGGGCGCCGTCACTGCTGATCGGCGTCGTAATCGGCGCGCTTCTGGGGGGCTATGTCTCGGGGCTGATCCTTGTGGGCGTCTTTGCCACCGTGGCCGCACTCGTCGCGCTCGACATGATCTTTCGCAAAACCAAGGACGACCCCACGCCGCGCGGCTTTGCCAAGCCGATCTGGGCGATCTTGGGAGTCGTCACCGGCGGGCTGTCGGCGATGATGGGCATCGGGGGCGGCACCATCGGCGTGCCGTTGTTGAACTTTCTGGGCTATGACATCCGCCGCGCGGTGGGCACCTCTGCCGCGATTGGTTTCATCATCGGGCTGCCGGGTGCGGTGGTCTATGCGCTCACCGGCCTCGGGGCCGAGGGGCTGCCGCCCTTCTCGCTCGGCTATGTGAACCTTGCGGCGGCGGCCATCATCATTCCGCTCACTTCCAGCTTTGCCCATGTGGGTGTGAAACTGGCCCATAGCATCCCGCGCCGGGCGCTTCGGTTTGCCTTTGGAATTTTCCTGATGGTAACCTCTCTGCGTATGTTCATTGATTTATTTGAAGCGTTTTCCATCTCATGACACAGCCCCCACAGTCCGCCCCAAGTGAAGATGAATTGGCCGAGCGGCTGCGCGGAGCGATCCGCCAAGGGGACATCCTGAACGACGGGCGGATGCCGCCCGAACGGGCGCTGGCCGAGCATTTCGGCGTGAGCCGGGCGCGGCTGCGGCTGGCGCTTGGCCTGTTGCAAGAGGACGGCACGATTTACCGCCGCCACGGCCAAGGCACGTTCGCCACGCCGCCGCCCGCGACCAATGCCGACAGCCTGCGCCACCTTGCACGACAGGTCACGCCAAGCGACGTCATGGAAGTGCGGCTAGAGGTCGAGCCTGCCCTTGCCGCCCTCGCCGCCGACCGCGCACGCCCGCAAGAGATCGAGCGGTTGAATCAGTTGATGCGCGCCACGCTCAACCTCAGCGACCCGGACGCCTATGAGGCGGCGGATGACATGTTCCACTACAAGATTGCTGAGATGGCGCGGAATCCGTTGTTCCTTACGGTCTATGAATCCATCCGCGCGGTGCGCCGCGAAGTGGCATGGACTTCACGCCGCCGGACCTATCACGCCCCCGAAACGCTACAGGTTCTGGGCGAGCAGCACATGACCCTGAACGACGCCGTCGCCCGGCGCGATACGCTCGGCGCTGCCGCCGCGATGGAGCAGCATTTGCTGACCGTTTCCAAAACCCTGCTGCGCGACCGGGTGCGCAAGATCGAACTCGATCTCTGAAGCCCCCGTTTCGATAGGTTAAATGACGTTTGGACATCCCGCTCCTTCTTGCGGGGCGTGTTACAGCTTTGTGACAAAATTGTCTGCCGACGCACCGGAACAGCTTGCAAACGAAACTGTTCGATGTTCGTATCTGCGCATTATTGTATTTCGCGCCAGATGCGCGGATTCTCAGGGAGGAGAACGCAATGTCTCATAAATACCTATTCGCCGCAGGTCTCACCGCGGCCTTCACACTGACGGGCAGCCTTGCCTTCGCACAAGAAGACTGCGAGCGCGGCGCGTTGGACAAGATGTTCTGCGACGCCGATGGCGATCTGGTCGCCGATGCGCCGACCGATCCCGATATGCTGAAAGACCCGTCGACGCTGGTTTTCGCCTACACCCCCGTCGAAGACCCGGCGATCTACGAGGACATCTGGACCCCCTTCATTGACCATCTCGAAGAGGTAACCGGCAAGGATGTGCAGTTCTTCGCTGTGCAGTCGAACTCCGCCGAGGTTGAGGCGATGCGCTCGGGCCGTCTGCACATTGCGGGCTTTTCCACCGGGCCCACCCCTTTCGCGGTGAACCTCGCAGGCGTCGAGCCCTTCGCCATCATGGGCGCCGAGGACGGCCAGTTCGGCTACAAGCTGCAGGTCTACACACAGGCCGACAGCGACATCAAAGAGATGAAGGATCTGGCCGGCAAGCGCATCGCGCATACCTCGCCGACCTCCAACTCCGGCAACCAAGCGCCGCGCGCGCTCTTCCCCGATCTGGGCGTCGTGCCGGATCAGGATTACGAAGTGACCTATTCGGGCAGCCACGACCAATCCATGCTGGGCGTCGTCGCGGGCGACTATGACGCGGCCCCGGTGGCCTCCGAAGTGGTCGACCGCATGGCCGAGCGCGGTCTCTATGACCCCGAGGACGTACGCATCGTCTGGGAAAGCGATCCCTTCCCGACAACCTCCTACGGTGTCGCGCATGACCTCGCGCCTGAGCTGAAGGAAAAGATCAAGGAAGCCTTCTTCTCCTTCGACTTCGAGGGCACCGCACTGGGTGAGGAATTCGCTGGCGTGAGCAAGTTCGTCCCGATCACCTACAAGGACCAGTGGGCGGTGATCCGTCAGATCCAGAAGGCGAACGGCGTCGAGTACACGCCGCAGGGCCTCGCGGCTGAATAATCGTTCAACACCGGGGGCCGACCAAGCGGTCGGCCCCACGTTTAAGGTACATTAAATGCTGAAAATCTCCGACCTCGTGAAACGCTATGGCAGCGGTGATCCGGTGCTGAAGAACCTCGACCTGACGATCGAGGGCGAAAGCGTCGTTTCGATCATCGGTTCCTCCGGCGCGGGCAAATCGACGCTGCTGCGCTGCATCAACCGACTGGTGGAGCCGACCTCGGGGTCGATCATGCTCAACGGCACCGAACTGACCAACCTGCGCGGGCGCAACCTGCGCGCCGCGCGGCGCAAGATCGGCATGGTGTTTCAGGGCTTTAACCTCGTCGACCGCCTCACGGTGATGGAGAACGTCCAGTCCGGTCGCTTGGGCTACATCTCGACATGGTCCGCCGTGACCCGCCGCTATGCCAAGGCCGACATCCGCCGCGCCTATGAGCTGATGGAGCGTGTCGGCATCGCGCAATATGCCAACACCCGCGCTGATCAACTTTCGGGCGGTGAACGCCAGCGCGTCGGTGTGGTCCGCGCGCTGATGCAAGACCCAGACATCCTGCTGGCGGACGAGCCGACCGCCTCGCTCGACCCCAAAACGTCAGAGCAGATCATGGGCCTGCTGCGCGACCTCGCCGGTGAGCTGAAACTGCCGGTGCTGATCAACATTCACAACGTGACCGAGGCCAAGGAATACACCGACCGCATCGTCGGCATGCGCTATGGCCGGATCATCTTCGATGACGAGCCCGCCAAGCTCGACCAAGCCGCGATGGACCAGATCTACGCCGGCAGCCCCCATGCCGACCGCGCCAAAGATGGGGCCGCGGCATGAGCGCGCCACGGGACAGTTGGAAAAAACCACCCTTCATCGCCAACCCGGTGCTGCGGTGGGCGGTGATCTTGGGCGCGGTGGCCTATTTCGGTTGGGTCGGTCTGACGATGCCGATTGACTGGAACCGCGTCGCCGAAGGGCTGGGCCGTGCCGGGCGCATTTTTGGCGGGGCTTTTCCGCCCAGTTTCGAACGCTCGGGCCTGTTGATCGACGGCTTTCTTGAGAGCCTCAAGATCGCCATCCTCGCCACCGCGGGCGGCGTGCTTTTGTCGATCCCCATCGCCTTTATGTCCGCGCGCAACGTGGCGCCCAAGCCGATCTTCTACCTTGGCCGCGCCATCATCATCGTGGCACGCAGTTTTCACCCGGTGATCGTGGCGATCCTCTTCGTCAAGGCCGTGGGCTTCGGCCCCTTCGCGGGCGTGCTGACACTGATCGTCTATTCCATCGGCTTCGTCGCCAAGATGCTGGCGGAACGGATCGAGGAGATCGACTTCGGTCAGGTCGAAGCCATGCGCGCCGCCGGTGCGCCCTATTTCTCGACCCTGATCTACGCGATCTTTCCCCAGATCATGCCGCGCCAGATCGGCCTCACGATCTACCAGCTCGACAGCAACCTGCGCGCCTCAGCGGTGGTCGGCATCGTCGGCGCGGGCGGCATCGGGGCGACGCTCGCCAATGCCTTTGGCCGCTATGACTATGACTTCGCGCTGGCGATCACCATGGTCATCGTCGGTGTCATCCTTGTCTCCGAAGCCGTCAGCGGCGTGATCAGAAAGCGCATCCAATGACGACGATTGCAGAGAAATTCGGCAGCGACGACTGGACCCGTTTCACCCTGCGCCAGCGGCTCACGCGCTACGGCGTGCTTCTGGGCTGCGCCCTCGCCATCGCTTGGGCCCTGACTTCGATCGAAGTCATCTGGGCCTGGGTCTGGGGTGCGCCCGAGCAGATCGGCGACCTTTTCGGCCGCATGTATCCGCCCGACCCCAGCAACCTCGACACGATCCTCAAGGTGCTGTGGGACACGGTGAACATCGCCACTTTCGCCACCACCTTCGCGGTGCTGCTGTCGCTGCCGGTGGCCTATATCGCGGCGCAGAACACCACGCCCAACCGGGCCACGCTCTGGCTCGGGAGGCTGATCCTCGTGACCTCTCGGTCGGTGAACACGATCATCTGGGCGCTTCTCTTCGTGGCAATCTTCGGCCCCGGCGTGGTGGCAGGGATCCTTGCGATCATGTTCCGCTCCATCGGCTTTATCGGCAAGCTTCTGGGCGAAGCGATTGAGGAGATCGACAAACGCCCTGTCGAGGCATTGGAGGCCACCGGTGCATCACGCTTCAAGGTCATCGCCTATGCCATCGTGCCGCAGGTCATGCCGACCTTCTGGGCCGTGTCGATCCTGCGGTGGGACATCAACCTGCGTGAATCCACCGTTCTGGGCCTCGTTGGCGCGGGCGGCATCGGGATCATCCTGCAAGGTGCCATCGACACCTTCAACTGGCCCGAGGTCGCCACGATCCTCATCGCGATCATCGTGTTGGTGATCATCGGTGAGGTGATCTCGGCCTTCCTGCGCCGTCGCATCCTGTGAGTCTCGCCATAGACCCCGCGCAGGCGCTGGCCGAATACCAGCGCCTGCGCCCCCGCCTGCCCGCTTGCGACAAGCTCGGCCATGGGGCGGAAGCCGCCCGTTTCCTCGATATCGTCGCGCCCTATGAGTTGATCCTGTTCGACGCCTACGGCGTGCTGAACGTCGGCGAAACCGCGATCAAAGGGGCCGCGCGGACCATCGCCGCCCTGCGCGAGATGCGCAAATCGGTCATGGTCGTCAGCAACTCCGCCGCCTATCCCAAGGCGCATATGATGGACCGCTATGCGCGGCTTGGCTTTGATTTCGCAGACGACGAGGTGGTCACCAGCCGCGAGGCACTGCTGCACCGCGTCGCGGCAGAACCTGCGCGCCGCTGGGGCGTGATGCTGAACCCCGATAAGGACATGGGAGAGATCGCCGATCTCGGCGCGACCGTTCTGGCGGATGATCCGGCAGTCTATGACGGGGCCGAAGGTTTCCTCCTCGTCGGGGCGGATGGGTGGACAGAAGCGCGGCAGGCCCTGTTGGAAGCCAGTCTGCAACGCCAGCCCCGGCCCGTGTTCGTCGGCAACCCCGATCTCGTCGCCCCGCGTGAGGATGGCCTCTCGCTCGAACCCGGCTGGTTCGCGCATCGTCTGATCGACGCGACCGGCGTGGCGGTGCATTTCTGCGGTAAGCCCTTCCCCGATATCTTCGATCTGGCCCTCGCCCGGGCAAAGCCCGTCGATCCGGCGCGCGTGCTGATGGTCGGCGACACGCTGCACACCGACATCCTCGGCGGCGCGCAGGCGGGTTTCGCCACTGCGCTGGTCACCGGCCACGGCTCCCTCTTGGGGTTAGAGGTTGCTGCGGCGATCCAAGGCTCGGGCATCGCGCCCGATCATATCGTCACGGAAATTTAACGGCGCTTTGCTGTGGATTCATTGTCCACAAAGCGCCCCTCCCCCATTGCCATTCTGAACATCCGCCGCTAGCAGTTTTCGTGACCTTGTTAATAAGATCGCTGGAGGATACAAAATGTTCAAAATCACCAAACCCACGGCAATTTTCGCCACTTTGGCCGCGCTCACCGGAGGAGCCCTGAGCGCTGAGACCGAAGTCAAGATCGGCTACGCCCTCGCCCCCGACAGCCACTACGGCGTCGCGGCGCAGAAGTGGCAAGAGGTCGTCGAGGCCGAGACTGACGGCAAGTTCAGCTTCCGCCATTTCCCCTCCTCCGGTCTGGGCGGTGAGCGCGAGGTCGTCGAAGGCCTGCAACTGGGCACCGTCGAGGCGACCATCGTCTCCACCGGCACGCTGAGCAACTTCGTCCCCGCCACCGGCGTGACCGACATCCCCTTCCTGTTCCGCAGCCTCGACCACGCGCGCCGCGTGCTTGACGGGCCGATCGGTCAGGACATCTTGGCCGAGTTCGACGGCGCGGGCATGGTGGCCTTGGCCTGGGGCGAACAGGGCTTCCGCCACATCACCAACAACCGCAACGCCATTGAGACACCCGAAGACATCGCGGGCATGAAGCTGCGCACCATGGAAAACCCGGTGCACCTCGAAGCCTTCAACGCCGCTGGTGCCGCCCCCACCCCGATGGCCTGGCCCGAAGTGATCAGCTCGCTCCAGCAGGGCACCATCGACGGGCAGGAAAACCCGCTGTCGGTGATCGTCTCCGTGAAGCTCGACGAGGTGCAGAAGTACCTGACGCTCTCGGGTCACGTCTATTCGCCCGCCATGCTGCTGGTCTCCAAACCATTCTGGGAAGGTCTGTCGGATGAAGACAAAGCCGCCTTCGAGAAAGGCGCGACCGAGGCCGTCTCCGCCATGCGCGCCTTCGTCGACGACGTAGAGCAAAGCGGCGTCGAGACGCTGAAAGAGCGCGGCATGGAAGTGAACGAACTGAGCGAAGACCAGAAGGCTGCCTTCCGCGCCTCCATCGAGAGCGCCTATGAAGGGTACTACGAGACCTACGGCAAAGATCTGATCGACCAGATCGCCGCGACCGAGTAAGCGCCGCGACGGAAAGACGGACGGCCGGGAGCAGTGCTTCCGGCCGTTTTGCACGGGAGGGAAACCATGCGCAGATTGGAACAGCTATTCGTCAAGGTGAACGCCGCCGTGGTGATCGTCTGTTTGACGGGGATGGTCTTGGTCGTGGGGGCCAATGTCGCCCTGCGGTTCAGCACCAACCATTCGCTGTCGTGGTCCGATGAATCCGCCCGTTACCTGATGATTTGGATGGCCTTTCTAGGGGCTGGCTTTGCCCTGCGGCAGGGCGGCCATGTGGCCATCACCAATCTGCATGATGTGATGAACACCCGGATGCAGCGCATCCTGCGCGGGCTCATCGTTTTGATTTTGCTGTTCTTCTTTGCCTTCATGGTCAAAGTCGGCTGGGACTATATGCAGCGCGCGCAGTATCAGATGACCCCGGCGATGCGCCTGTCGTTCCGCTATGTCTATGCCGCCATGCCGGTCGGCTTCACGCTGCTGATCGTACATCTGTTGCTGATCGCGCGGCCCTTCATCATGGCGGGCCGTTATCACCAGCCCGAAGGTCAGACCGAAAACATGCCGGGAGCCGCCAATGGCTGAGATCCTCTTCATCTCGCTTTTCGTGCTTATGGTGCTGGGGCTGCCCGTTGCCTTTGCCATGGCCATTTCCGTCTTTGCCGCCATCGGTCTGGGCAGTTCCTACCCGCAGATCGTGGTGGTGAAAGAGATGTTCTCGGGCCTCGACAGTTTCCCGCTGCTGGCCGTGCCCTTCTTCATCCTCGCCGCCGAGATCATGACCGGCGGGGCGATTACCCACACGCTTTTGCGTTTCGCGGCGCAATTCGTGGGCCATCTGCGCGGGGGGCTGGGCTATGCCAATGTGATCTCTTCGACCATGTTCGCAGGCATCTCAGGCTCGGCGCTGGCCGATGCGGCGGGCCCCGGCGCGATGATGATCCGCATGATGGAGAAGGGCGGCTATGACCGCTCCTACGCCGGGGCGCTGACGATCTCTTCCGCCGTGGTGGGGCCGATCATCCCGCCCTCGATCGTGATGATTATCTATGCCTTGCAGGATCAGGAAGTCTCGGTCGGGTCGCTGTTCATGGCGGGTGTCATTCCGGGGCTGCTGCTCGCCGGAGGGAGCCTTGCGGCCAACGGTTGGGTCAGTTGGAAACGCGATTACCGCAGTGATGAGGCCCGGCCCGAGCGTGCGCAGATGTGGCGCAACAGCCTGATGGCGCTGCCCGCGCTTGGGCTGATTGTGTTGATCGTCGGCGGCATCCGGGGTGGCATTTTCACCCCGACCGAAGCGTCGGTCATCGCCGTGTTCTATGCGCTGTTTTGCGGGTTCTTCGTTTACCGCGCCCTGCGTCTGCGCGATCTGCCGGGGCTGATCCTACGCGCGGCGCTGATCTCATCCGCGGTGCTGCTGATCCTTGGGGCCGCGCGGGCTTTCGCATGGGTCTTGGTGATCGAAGGCGTGCCCCAGTTTCTGGCCGAGACGATCATCGCGTGGGAGCTTTCGCCGATCCTGTTCCTCTTGGCAGTCAATGTGCTGTTGCTGCTCTTTGGTCTGTTCATGGATCCGCTGCCGGGGGTGATGATCCTCGTCCCGATCCTGGCACCCATCAGCCACGCGCTCGGCATCGCGCCGGATCATTTCGCCATCGTGGTGATCGTGAATCTGACGCTGGGACTGACGACGCCGCCGGTGGGGAGCCTGATCTTCGTGGTCTCCTCGGCGGTGAACCTGAAGCCCGCCGCGCTGATCCGCGAGATGCCGCCGTTCTTTTTGGCGAATTTTGGGGTGTTGATGTTGCTGACGTTTGTGCCAGCAATTTCGACATGGCTGCCAAAGGTCAGCGGTTTTTAGCAATTTACCGCCCGGCATCAGACCGGGCGGCGCCGCGCTGAGCTTGTCCTTACTCGGTCTGAATCCAAACCGCCTTGGTATCCAGATACGCCTGCAGGTGCTCCACGCCACCCTCCTTGCCGTAGCCCGACATCTTGAGCCCGCCGAACGGCACCGCCGGGTCGATTGCGTGGTACATGTTCACCCAGACCGACCCGGCCTTCAGTTTCTTCACAGTCCGATGCGCCACCCCGAGATCGCGGGTGAAGATCCCCGCCGCCAGCCCGTAGGGCGTGGCATTAGCGCGGGTCACGACCTCCTCCATCGTGTCGAAGGGCAGGACCGAGATCACGGGGCCGAAGATCTCCTCCCGTGCGATGGTCATCTCGTCTTTCACATCGGCAAAGATCACCGGCTCGAGGAAGTTGCCGCCCGCGTAGCCTTCCCCCTCGGGCCGACCGCCCCCCGTGACCAGCCGCGCGCCCTCGGCCTTGCCCTTAGCGATATAGCCCTCGACCTTCTCGGTCTGCACGGCATTGATCAGCGGGCCCAGATCGGTGCCTTCGTCCAAGCCATGCCCGATCCTCAGCCCGCGCGCGAAGGCCGCCAGTTTCTCGATAAACTCATCCTGAATCTCCCGCGCCACGAAAAGCCGCGAGCCGGCGATGCAAATCTGCCCCGAATGCGCATAGACCGCCATCGCCGCCACCGGCACGGCCTTGTCGAGGTCGGCATCCTTGCAGATGATCAGCGGAGATTTCCCGCCCAACTCCAACGTGATCCGCTTGAGGTTCTCCACCCCGGCCCGCGCGATGGTCTTGCCGGTGGCGGTGGAGCCGGTGAAAACCACTTTGTTCACGTCCGGATGTTCGGCCAACCGCGCGCCAGCCTCACGGCCCGTGCCGGTGACCACGTTGACCACGCCATCGGGCACGCCCGCCTCCTGCATCAGCCGCGCGATCATCAGGGGCGTCAGCGGCGCATCTTCGGAGGGTTTCAGCACCACGGTGCAGCCGGTGGCCAGGGCCGGGGCGATCTTCCAGATCGAGGCGGCGGTCGGGGCGTTCCAAGGGATGATCGCGCCCACCACGCCGACCGGCTCGCGGGTGGTGAAAGACAGCATCGACTGCGAGATCGAATTCTCTATCACGTCACCATGCAGCGCCACCGCTTGGCCGGCGTAGAAGCGCAGCATCCCGATCACCCGCCGCTTGTTCCCGAGCGTCCGCGCCAGCGGCAGCCCCATGTCGGCGGTGTCGGAGATGCAGAGCTTCTCCCAATCCCGCTCCATCACATCGGCGATGCGCAACAGCACCTCCTGCCGGTCGTAGGGCGTGAAGGTGGACCAGACGCCTTCGAAGGCGCGGCGTGCGGCATCCACGGCCTGATCGACATCCCGCGCCCCGCCGCGTGGCACTTCCGCCAGCTTTCGGCCAGAGGCGGGATCTTTCACCTCGATCACCGCGCCGGAGTTGGCGGGCACGTCCTGACCGTCGATGAACATCGGGCAGAACTGCCCGTGGTAAAGCGTTTCGGCAATCTGGTGGGGGTCGCGGGTCAAAGTCATTTCAGCCTCATTCCATTAATGCGCCATTCCTATCAATCGAATTGTCGGTTTCAAATATACAAAGCCCTGTTTGGGCAAGAAAATCCCGGCCTGTCGCGTTGCACCGTGCCGGGCGGATCGCTAGAATTTTCCCCAAGGGAACCGCACGCAAGGGTGGCGGTGGCAAGCGAAGGAAAATCCATGAAAATCGGTATGATCGGTGTCGGCCTGATGGGGCACGGAATTGCCCGCAACGTGATGCGGCGCGGGGGTTTTGCGCTTGGCTATTTCGACCACCCCGGCAACCAGCCGACCGATGAGTTGGACGGGTTGGGGGCCACGGCCTTCGACAGTCTGAGCGATCTGGCCGCCGCATCCGATGTGATCATCCTCTGCGTCACCGGCTCACCGCAGGTCGAAGGGATCCTGACCGGAGAGGGCGGCGTCATCGCGGGGCTGAAGCCGGGTGCTGTGGTCGTCGATTGCTCAACCTCCCTGCCCGCGTCGACGCTGAAGATGGCCGAGGCGGTCAAGGCGGCGGGGGGCGATTTCGTCGATGCGCCGATGACCCGCACGGCGCAGTTTGCCCATGAGGGGAAGTTGAACCTGCTCGTCGGTGGTGACGCGGACACGGTCGAAAAGGTCTCTCCGGTGCTCGCTGCCTTCACCGAGGAGGTCAAACATGTGGGCGCGGTCAGCGCGGGCCATCGGCTGAAGCTGCTGCACAACTATGTCTCGGTCGGCTTCATGTCGCTGCTGGCCGAGGCTGCGGCGCAATCGGCAGATGCGGGGATCGATCCGCAGAGTTTCGTGGATGTCTTGGCGGGCGGCGGCGGTGCCAGTGTCGCGCTTGATCGGCTGTCGCCCTTCATCACCAGCGGCAACCGTGAGGCGCTGCCCTTCGCGATCAGCAATGCGCTGAAGGACTTCGACTATTACCGCCAGATGTCCGCCCAAGCGGGCGCGCAGGTCGAGATTGCCGATGGGGTCTATCGCGCCCTTTCCCAAGTCGTCGAAAAGGGCGCGGGCGATGCCTATGTCCCTGAATTGGTGCAGCATTTCCGCAAGGGATAATCCCGAGGGGTCAGAGCGTCAGCGTCCCGATACTCGACCCGCCGCAGACGAAAAGCGTCTGGCCGGTGACGAAACTGCTGGCCGGATCGCAGAAGAAGAGGAAGGCGTTGGTCACGTCCTCCACCTGCCCCAACCGCCCCACGGGGATGCGTTTGGCCAGCGCCGCTTCGCGTTCGCTTTCTTTCGGGATGATGCCCCAAAAGTTATCCGTCTGCACCGGGCCGGGGGCCACGACATTGACGGTGATGCCATGCGGCGCAAGCTCAAGCGCCCAAGTGCGCGCCATGCCGATCATCCCCGCTTTCGAGGCTGAATAGGCCGTGCGCGTCGGCGCGCCCAAGGCGGCGCGAGAGGCGTTGAACATCACCCGGCCAAAGCCGCGTTCCTTCATGGCGGGCAGGAAGGCTTGCAGCAGCGTCAGGGCCGAGCCGAGGTGCAGTTGCGCAAGGCCGGTGATGTCTTCGGGCTTGGCCTCTTCAACCAGATTGGGCCAGATCAGCCCCGCGTTATGCACCAGATGGGTCACCTCATGGCGCGCGGCGATGTCAGCGGCAACGGCGGCGACGGAGGCGGGGTCGAGCAGGTCGGCCTCGATATGCTCGCAGCCTTCCGCCTCCCATTCCGGCTTGCCTCGGGCGATCGAGATCACGCGATAGCCGCATTCCAGCAACCGCTGCGCCAGATCGGCGCCGATGCCCTTGCTGCCCCCGGTGATGACGGCGGTGTATTCGCTCATTGTCTCTCTCCCGGTATCAGCGCCAGCACCCGCAGTGGACTGCCGGTGCCGCCTTTGATCTTGAGCGGCGGTGCGATCAGCATGGCCCCCGTGGGCGGCAGTTGGTCGAGGTTGCACAGGCATTGCAGCCCATATTTCCCCGCCCCATGCAGCAGGTAATGCGCCGGGAAGGGCGGGTCGTAATGCATCCCCTGCCCCGCGTCGGTGCCGACCGTTTCCGTGCCAAAGCCGCGAATGCCACGCTCTAGCAGCAGTTCGATAGCGGCGGGGGTGGGGCCGGGCGAATGAGCGCCATCCTCGCGCATGTTGAGGTAATCCGCGCCGCTGCGTTTCGACCAATCGGTGCGCATCAGCACCCAAGCATTGGCGGGGATCGGCCCGTGCTGGGCCTCCCAATCGCGGATGATCTCGGGGGTCAGCTCAAAGTCGTCGTTCTGCGCTGCCCCCGCCGAGCAGTCGATCACCACGACCGGGCCGATGAAGGCTTCGGGCGGGATTTCATCCACCGCGCCATGGGCCACGTCCTTGCCCGAGACCCAGTGAATGGGCGCGTCGAAATGGGTGCCGGTGTGTTCGTTCAGCGTGAGGTTATGCCACTTCCACGCCGGGCCACGGTGATCATAGGCCGAGACCTCCTCCATCCGGAACCGCGCGCATTGGCCGAACTCTGGCGGCAGGACGATGACCGGGAAGTCCGGGTCGAGCCTATGGGTCAGATCGACAACCTTTGCCGCACCGCTTGCCAGTGCTTCGGCCAGTGTCGTGATTGCATCGCTCATGCGCCGCCCCCCCGCGTTTCGCGTTCCATCAAGGCCGGATCGTCCAGCCAGCGGGCCAGCGCGTCCTTGGCCACGTCACCGCAGGCGACCTCTTCCAACCCGTCGACCAGCCCGCGCACCACCGTCCGCGCCAGCGCGCGGGGGGCGACTTTGGGCGGCGGCAGAGGTTGGTGCCATTCGTCATCAACCGGGCCGGTGTAGACATTCATCACCCGCAGCCCCGATCCGGCAAACTCCGCCCGCATCGTCTGGCTGAGCGACCGCGCCGCCGCTTGCGAGGCATCGAAGCCACCGAACCCCGCCTCGGGCGCCAAGGCCCCGACCGAGAGGAGATTGACCCAAGCCACCGCCGAGTTCACCCCATCCGCCGTGCGCGCGGCCATCGCGGGGCCAAAGCCCTGCGCCAAGCGCATCAGGCCCAGCACATTGGTCTCCATCCCCTCGCGGGCAAAGACCGTGTCATTGCCCAGCACCCCGCCGGGGCGGATGATTTGGGCGGTGTTGATCAGGATGTCGACCTTGCCACCGATCTCAGCCGCGAGGCGCGAGACGGAGGCCCCATCGGTGACATCAAGCGGCATGAGGCTGACGCTCTCCATCCCCTCGAAGGCCGCGCGGCCTTCCCACCGGCGCCAATGTTCCGGCTCCCCCAGGAATATCTCCGCCGCACCTGCGCTCAGGAGCGCTTGGGCCAGCGGCAGGGCCAAGGGGGAGCGGGCATCGGTGATCAACACCCGCCGATGTTTCGGATCGCTCGACATTTCGCGCAGCATTGGATCGTCTTGCATCAATTCGCTTCCCTCTCGCGGCAGGGCCACCATGACCCCCTGCCCGGCCCGGTCCAGTTTCAACGCCAGCCGCACCGCATCACCGCGCCCGACTTCGCCGTGCAGATGGCACACCGCCACCGGCCCCGCGGCCAGCTGCACCGTGCCGATGCGCCAAGGCAGCCGCTCGCGAAAATACGGGTCGGGCGAGACGCGGATCGTGGTTTCGGCCAGCACCTCGCCCGCGCGGTCCGTCTCGCGCCAATCCAGCGCGACGGAGAGGCATTTGCAGCAGGCATCGCGCGGGGGGTATTGCACCGCCCCGCAATCGGCGCAGTGTTGCAAGGCGAAGGTGCCGCGCCCCGCGGCGATGGCAAGGCCGAGGGCCGCGCGCGACCGCTGCGCGGGCGGCAGCGTCGGCACCCTGCTGCGCTTTTGCGGGTTCTTCTTTCGAGGCGGCGTCAGTGGGTCGGTCATGGCGCGCCCCCTTCGATGATCGCCGCGGCAGAGCAGACGCCCCGGTCATAGTTGATCATGCCAAAGCCCGAGACCAAGGCCCGCCGGGCGTTGGTCACCTGTGTGCCCTCGGCCTGCCCGGTCACCTGTCGGATCGCCTCGACCAGCCCCAGATAGCCGCCCGCGGCCCCGGCTTGGCCGACCGACAACTGCCCGCCCGAGGTGTTGTGGGGGAAATCGCCGTGGATCGTCAGATCCCGCCGCCGGGTAAAGGCGGCCCCCTCCCCCTTGGCGCAGAACCCGAGGTCTTCGAACTGCATCATCGAGATCACCGGGTAGTCGTCATAGGTTTGCAGCAGATCGACCCCCTCAGGCCCATGGCCTGCCATCTCGTAGAGCTCAGCGATATCCACGCCCCAGCCGCCACGCAGTTGCATTGAGTCTTCGGGATAAGCGTTGTGCCTCTCGATGGTGCCGCTGATCCGCGCGAAGGGCAGGTCGCGGCGCAGGGCCTCATCCTCGCGCATGACCAAAAACGCCTCGGCCCCGGCGCAGGGCATGACGCAGTCGAATAGCGCGATGGGGTCTGAGATCATGCGCGCATCAAGGTATTGGTCGAGGGTCAGCGGCGTTTTCATCAGCGCATCGGGATAGCAGAGCGCATTGGCGCGTTGCGCCACGGCGATTTGGCCAAAGTCCTCTCGCGTGGCGCCGTATTCCTGCATGTAGCGGTCCATCAGCAGGGCGAAACTCGCGTTCGGGCCGCCGAAACCATAGGGAAAGGTTGCGTCCATCGAAAAGCGCGAAAAGCCGCTGAGCAGGGTGCGAAAGCTGTCGATCCGGTTCGCGTCTCCCGCCACGCAGGCCACCACATCCACGTCGCCCGCCTGCACCGCCCGCGCCGCGCGGCGCAGCGCGATGACCCCGCTGGCCCCACCCGTCGGCACGGTATCGAGCCAACGCGGGCTGAGCCCCAAATGCTGGGTCAACCCGACCGGCGTGTCCGGCGCAAGCGAGAAGCTGGAGACCGAGAAGCCGTCCAGTTCGCCCGGCACGATCCCAGCCTTGCCCAACATCGCGCGCAGCGCGCGGGCAATCCACCAATGGGCGGTCTCATTGCTATAGCGCGCATAGGGCACCGAGGTGGGCGCCGCGAGCACGACGCCGTCATAGCCCCTGCGCCTCATGCCGCCGTCCGTTTCTTTAGCCCGCGCAGGTCTTGCGTGCCGGGAGCGGCCAGCAGGTCGGTGGCCAGCGTTTTCAGCACCCCGCGTTGCAGTTTCTGCGTCGCCGTCAGCGGCAGCGCCTCGACAAAGGCGATAAAGCCGGGGGCTTTGTAATAGGCAAGTTGGGTCAGGCACCATTCGGTGATTTCACGGGCCAAGACGGCAGGGTCGGCACCGGCGTGCTTCGGCACGATACAGGCGAAAACCTCATCCCCCCGCACTGCGTCGGGCACGGCGGCCACGGCGGCGCTGGCCACGGCGGGGTGGCGCATCAGGGTCGATTCCACCTCGACCGCCGCGATGTTCTCGCCCGAGCGGCGGATCACGTTTTTTTTGCGGTCGACGAAATACATCGCACCATCCGGCGCGCGGCGCACGATGTCGCCGGTGTGAAACCAACCGCCCGCCCAAGCCTCATCCGTGGCTTCGGCATTTTTGAAATAGCCCGCAAAGAACCCGCGCCGCGGGTCGGCACCGGCGCGGCGCACCAGCAATTCGCCCTGATCGGCCTCTTCCCCGGCATCGCCGAGCAGCCGGACCTCCAGCCCCCCTTCGGGCGCGCCGAGGCAGCTTTCGCCCACCCGGCGCGGTTCGCGGTTGGCGCAGATCACCGCCCCCGCGCCGGTTTCGGTCATGGCCCAAGCCTCGACCAATGGAAAACCGAAACGCGCCTCGAAGGCGGCGTGCAGTTTCGGGTCCACCCCCGCGCCGAAGCCAAAGCGCACGGCATGGTCGCGGTCGGCTTCGCTTGCTTCGGCCCCCATGAGCATCGACGGCATCACGCCAAGGTAGTGCAGACAGGTCGCCCCCGAGGCCCGGACCGAGGCCCACCAACTGCGGGGGTGGAAGCGGTCAAGCGCAGTCAGGCAGCCGCCCACGGCGATCATCGCCATGAAGGAATAGGCCATCGCGTTCATGTGGAAGATCGGCAGCGGCGTGATCATGCGCTCGCCGTCTTGCGAGAGGGCGCAAAGCCCGCCGGTGTCAGCGTACCACCGCCCGGCGTCCAGAAAGTAGGTATTGGTCAGGATGCAGCCCTTGGGCTGACCGGTGGTGCCCGAGGTGTAGAGCAATGCGGCCTCGGCTTCCCCCTCCCCGTCCTGCCGTACCGCGATGGTCTCACGCGTGACGGGTGCGGGCAAGGGATCCTCCGGCGCGATCACCGGCATGTCGCGCCCCGCTTGCCGTGCCGCCGCGCGCAGATCCTCACCCCGCGCGGGGATCGCCACGGCCAAGACCGGCTCGGCATGGTCGATCATATAGCTCAGCTCTGCCGCGCGCAGATCGGGGTTCACCGGCACGACCGACAGGCCCAAGCCGTTCAACGCCAGCCACCAGAGGAAGAAGGCCGGGCGGTTCTCCATCAGCAGCATCACGCGCTGCCCGGGCAGATAGCCCGCCGCCGAAATGCGCTTGCGCAGGGTTGCAACCTCTCGCGCGGCTTCGGCATAACTCACCTCCCCCGCCGCGATGCCGTAGATGTCCGCCGTTTCCGGGAGGACATTCAGGAAACCCCGTTCGGGGTGCCGCGCGGCGGTGTCGTCAAAGGCCGCGAAGACCGTCTCAGTCTCTGCCCCGATCATGGCAGCAACTGGATGTTGCGGAAGGCCGCGTCGCAATTCACGATATCCACCCGTTTGTTGGCAATGCGCAGACGCCCCTCGACCAGCGCCAACTCATGCCGCGCGGTGACGGCGAGCAATTGCTGCTCGTCCAGCCGCGTCTCGACGTAGTGCATGAAGGTGGTCGTGACGAAACGCCCGGCCTCCGTATCCATTTCATCCACGTAGGGCCGTTGGATCACATGGTGGCAGCGGCTTTTGGGCTTTTGGCTGAAGGTGCGCGCGCCATTCAGACGTTCGACACGCAGCTTAAGCATGAACATATCCTCATACATCAACGAGGTCTCGTTGATCGGGTCTTTCTGTTGATAGTCCAACGGCATCCAGTAGTGACCATCGGGCAGCCACAGATCGAGCCATTCGGTATAGCGCCCCTCGTCCAACATGCGCACTTCATCATAGATGAAGTCGATCAGGCTTTCGCGCGTCACACTCATTCCGCCGCCTCCGTCTTTTGGCCCATGGTCATGAACTTGACCCACGCGTGGAATTGGTTGCGCATCTGGCGTTCGGTTGTGCCGTTCTCGACCGCTTCGACCTCAAAGTCTTCGTCCTCTTCGATCAGTCGCTGGATGTTCACCCATTCCAGCCCGTCGACCATCAGCCCTTCCTGCGCGCGCTCGTACATTTCCAGATCGTCATGGCCGACGATGGAGGTGGGCGCGTTGATCATGCGGTTGTACATCGCGGTGCGGGCGGTCAGCTCATCGGGCGCGTCGACAAGGCGGTAGATGTAGCTTTCCACCACGGTCCGGTCGGCGGCGATGGGGATGAAGACCCGCAATTGCTGGATCGGCCCCTTGATCATAATGTTGGGGAAATAGACCGTGTTGTGGCGGTTCTCGTCGAGGATCGCCTTTGCCTTCTCCTCTCCGTAGCTGTCGCAGAGCGCTTCGAAATAACCGGGGATGGCGGAATAATCCGAGTGGATAG
Source organism: Sulfitobacter sp. 1A13496 (assembly GCF_043557225.1). NCBI lineage: Bacteria > Pseudomonadati > Pseudomonadota > Alphaproteobacteria > Rhodobacterales > Roseobacteraceae > Sulfitobacter > Sulfitobacter sp. 1A13496. The sequence continues at coordinate 115,247 of NZ_JBIFFP010000006.1, forward strand.
AGTGGTTTACGCCAGTGTGCCCATGCCCGTTGGGCCATGTGCGGATGCCCATGCCTTCGAAAAAGTCGTAAGGCGACATGAAGGGGGCGATGATCTCCATCGCGGGGGGTTTGGGCGCGTCCTCGGGCAGGCCCAGTTCTTCGTAGAGCTTCACCGCCGTCCCGGCAGAGCTTTCATGCGCCACCATCGGGTGGCAGGTGTCGGTCTGGTTTTCGACCAACATCTTCCAGTTGCAATGATGCATGTAGCGCAGCGGCGGGCCGACCACTTCAAGCCGTCCGGCAGGGGAGCGGTCAACCATATTGTCGAGCGAGGACAGGCTTTCGCCAAAGAACTCTTCGAAGCTCATGCCCTCTTCGGCCAAACGGGCAAAGATGAAGCCGCGGTAGTTTTTCACATCGCCGACGCTGCGCATCCCCTTGCCGCTGTCGGTCTCTTCCAGCCCGGTGTTCTGGTAGCCCTTCTTGAGCGGGATCGCCAAGAGGCAGCCATCGGTCTTGAAGCTCCATGCGTGATAGGGGCAGCGGAAGAATTTGCCGGTGTTGCCCTGCCGGTCGATCACAATCTTGGTGCCTTTGTGGGGGCAGCGGTTCAGCAGGACATGAATGTCCCCCGTCGAATGGCGCACCTGAATGACGGGCTGGGTGCCGATATGGGTGCTGAAATAATCGCCCTTGTTCGGGGTCTGGCTTTCATGGCCGACAAAGACCCAAGCATTGGCGAAGAGATGCTTCATCTCTTGCTGGAACACCTCTGGGTCGGTGTAGATATCGCGGTGCACCTGATGTGGCTGCACGAGGGCGGCCAAGGCCGCCGGGCTGTCGTAACGTCCCATGAGTTCCTCCCTCAGATGTCGAGCACAAGGCGCGGAGATTTCGCGCGGCTGACGCAGATTTGCATGACATTGCCTGCCGCGCGCTCGGCTTCGGACAGGACCACGTCGCGGTGATCGGGGGTGCCGCTGAGCACATCGCATTGGCAGATGCCGCAGTCGCCGCGCTGGCAGTCGTACATGACATCGACACCGCCCGCCTCCAGCACGTCGATGATGGATTGGCCGGGGGGGATGGTGAAAACCTCCCCGCTTGAGGCGACTTCGACCTCAAAGGCACTGTCGCCCTCTTGCTCCTGTGGCGCGTCGAAGAGTTCGAAATGGATGCGCTCGGCGGCGATGCCCGCGGCCTCGGCCTTTGCCTTGGTCGCGTCGATCAGCCCTTTGGGCCCACAGACATAGAGATGCGCTTGGGCCCCAAGGCTGTCGATCACCGCGCCTAGGTCCAGCGCCGTGGCGTCATCATCGCAATGCAGATGCAGCGCATCGCCGAAACTGTCGCGCAGGGCATCGCGGTAGGCCATGACGGGCGCGCTGCGGCCCGTATAGTGAAAGGTGAAGTCCTGCCCCGCGGCCTTGAGCGTCGCCGCCATCGAGATCATCGGCGTGATGCCAATCCCCCCCGCCAGCAGCACGGCGGGCGCATCCGGGGACAAGGGGAAATCGTTCTTTGGCGCGGCGCAGGTAATCTCTGCCCCCGGCTTCAGCCCGTGCATATGGGTCGAGCCACCCTTGCCCTCGGGCTCGCGTTGAACGGCGATGCGGTAGCTTTCGGGGGCCTCGGGGATCGGATCGAAGGTGATCAGGGAATAGGCGCGGGTGTCGCCATCGGGCAGATCGAAAAGCACATGCGCCCCGGCATCCCAGTTCGGCAACGGGCTGCTGTCGGCGGCTGCAATCTCGAATTCGCTGATGCGATCGGTCAGCGCTGTGACCCTGCGCACGATGGCGTTGATCTTCGACATGTGATGTCCTCCCCTGCCAAACAATATGATTTTTCATATAGTTTCGGTCAAGGGTTTTCTTGCCAAGCGCGAATTTGCCCGCCATTTAGAGAGGCCGAGGCGCAAGGGGCCCTCTTTCCATCAAAGGGTTAACTGGTGTGACGCAGCAAAAGACCGATGCAACCGCCCAAAAGGAGACGGGTCAAGAGGGGGGATTCGTCTCGGATTACCTGCTGTATCTCTTGGCGGCGGCCAGCGATGTGGCGAGCGCGCAGTTCCACGCGCAGGTGCGCAAGGCGGGGCTGCGGGTGCCGGAATGGCGCGTGTTGGCCTGCCTGTCGGACACTGATGGCGCGATGATCACGCAGCTCGCGCGCCGGGCGCTGGCCGAACAATCCCGCCTCACACGGATCATCGCCCAGATGGAGGAACGCGGCCTGCTGCTTCGCCGCAGCGACCCCGCCGATGGCCGCCGCGTGCGGGTATATCTGACCGACGCGGGCCGCGCGCTTGCCGCCGAACTAGTGCCGCAAGCGCGCCGCCATGAGGCGGCCTTGATGGAAATGCTGAAGGGCAATGAGGGGGCGCAGTTGAAGCCCGCGCTGAAATCGCTGCTCGCCGCCTTGGACGAAACGGGGGATCTTCGCGGCTGATCAGCGCCCTTGCCCCGGGCGCAAAAAATGGTTCCAATCGTGCTGTAAATGTGAATACATGAAAAAGCATATACTTGGCGATCCGGGTTTGGGAGAACCCCGCCAAGGCATATCGAACGGTATGGGGAGGAGCCCAAAATGACCAAATTCACCAAGTTTCTCACGACGAGTGCGCTTGCGCTCTGCACGGCGACCGGCGCTTTCGCCGCCGAGACGCTGACCATTTCCACATGGCTGCCGCCAAGCCACCCGGTCAACACCGGCATGTTCACCCAGCTGACCGACATGATGGCCGAGGCCAGCGATGGGCTGATCGAGACCGAGCTGAAAAACGGCCTCGCCCCGCCGCCCGCGCAGATGGACCTGCTGCTGGACGGTGCCGCCGATATCGCCATTCTGTTCCACGGCTACACGCCCGGTCGTTTCGTCGGCACGAAACTGGTGGAAATCCCCGGCTACGAAGGCAACGCCGAGGCCGCATCGGTCGCCCATTGGCGCGTGCATGAGGCGATGCTGTCTGAATTGGACGAGCACCGCGGCGTGAAGGTAATCGCGCTCACAACCCACGGGCCGGGGCAAATCCACTCCAACAAAGAGGTCAACACCCTCGACGATCTGCAAGGGCTGAAAACCCGCCTCGGCGGTGGTGTCTCGGCGGATGTGGGGGCGGAGCTTGGCCTCGTCGGCATTCAGGTGCCCGCGCCCAAGGTTTACGAAACACTCGATTCCGGGGCCGCCGATGCCGTGGCCATGAACATGGGCGAGCGGATCAGCTTCAAGCTCAACGAAGTGGCCAAGAACGTCTATGAAATGCCCGGCGGCTTCTACCGCGGTTCCTTCTCGGTCATCATGAGCCAAGAGACCTTCGACAGCCTGCCCGAAGACGTGCAGCAAAAGCTCGACAGCGAAGTCTTTGGCGAGACGGCGAGCCGCATGATAGGCGCCGTCTGGGACCAGAGCGACGTTGACGCGCGTGAGGCGACCGAGGCCGCGGGCGACAACAAGATCGTCACCGCCTCGGAAGAGGATCAAGCCCGCTTTGCCGAGATGGCCGCCAAAGTGCGCGACAAGGTGATCGCAGAGCTCGACGAGGCCGGTGTCGATGGGCAGGCCGCCTATGAGATGATGCGTGAGGAAATGGCGAAGGCCAGCCAGTAACCCCCACCGCCAAAGGGGCCGGGCGCAGAGGCGGTCGGCCCCCAGCTAGGGAACCGCCATGCGCTCTTTAATCCGCCTAACCACCGCCCTCTCGGCCCTGCCGATGACGATGGCCTCACTCGCGCTCTTCGCGCTGATGGTGCTGACCTTTGCCGATGTCATCATGCGGTCGGTCTTCAACGCGCCCATCGAAGCTGCGACCGAGCTGATCCGCATCGGCATCGCGCTAATCGTTTTCTCTGCTCTGCCGGTCCTGTCGGGCCGCGAGGGGCATATCGCCGCCGACCTTTTGGACCGCCCCTTTGAAAACTGGGGGCTGCAACGCTGGCGCGACGGGCTGGTGACTTTGGGCTGCGGGGTGATGCTGTGGTTTCCGGCGGGGCGGGTCGTCGACCTCGCCTACCGCGCGCTGAGCTATGGCGACGTGACCGAATATCTTGAAATCCCGACCTTCTACATCGGCATGTTCATCGCGGTGATGACCTATCTCACCGCTGTCGTGCTGATCCTGCGCGGGCTTCTGCGCCTCTTTGCGCCGCAACTTCTGGACCCTGCTACATGATCGCCTCTGCTATCGGCTTTGCCGCCGTTTTCGTCCTCGTCTTGCTGCGCTTGCCGATTGCTTTTGCCATGGGCCTCGTCGGGATGATCGGGCTGGTCTATGAGACCAGCTACCGCGCGTCGATCTCCATGGTGTCGCGGCTGATCATCGACACCAGCCAAGACTACGGCCTCTCGGTGATTCCGCTTTTCATCCTCATGGGGCTTTTCGTCAACAAAGGCGGCATCAGCCGTGAGCTTTACCAAGTCTCCAACGCCTTTTTGGGCCACTTTCGGGGCGGTCTGGCGATGGCCACCATCGTCGCTTGCGGGGGCTTCGCGGCGATCTGCGGCTCATCGCTTGCCACCGCCGCCACGATGTCCAAAGTCGCCATGCCTGAGATGCGCAAATACGGGTATGCTGACAGTCTTTCGACCGCCTCCATTGCCGCCGGGGGCACGCTCGGCATCCTGATCCCGCCATCGGTGATCCTCGTGATCTATGGCTTGCTGACCGAGACCTCCATCGGCGCACTGTTCATCGCGGGCATCGTGCCCGGCGCGCTCGGCATCCTGCTCTACCTCTGCGCGGTCCGCTTTTCCGTTGCCATGAACCCCGAGGCCGGCCCTGCTGGCCCCCGTGCGACTTGGGGCGAGCGGCTACGCGCGCTCAATCACGTCTGGTCGGTGCTGGCGCTTTTTGCGCTGGTTATCGGCGGGCTCTATGGGGTCTTGGACTTCTGGCCGATCCACCTCGCCTTCTCCCCGACCGAGGCCGCGGGCATGGGGGCGGCGGGGGCCTTCCTCATCGCTTGGGCGCGCGGCGGGCTCAGCTGGCGGGGCCTGCGTGAAGTGCTGGAGGAGACGACGCTCACCTCCGCCTCGCTCTTCTCTGTGCTGATCGGGGCGTGGATCTTCTCCAACTTCGTGAACCTCGCGGGGCTGCCCGAAGGGCTGCTGGCCACCGTCACCGCGCTCGACCTCGGGCCTTGGGTGGTCATGGGGTTGATCCTCGTGATCTACATCGCGCTCGGCTGCATTTTCGAGAGCATGTCGATGCTGCTGCTGACGGTGCCGATCTTCTTCCCGCTGGTCACGAGCCTTGGCTTCGATCCGGTCTGGTTCGGCATCATCGTCGTCGTCGTGACCGAAATCAGCCTGATCACCCCGCCCGTCGGCCTCAATGTCTTTGTCCTCAAAGGCGTGGTCGGCGATGTTTCCACCGGCACGATCTTTCGCGGCGTCACCCCGTTCTGGCTGGTCGATATTCTGCGGCTGATCCTGCTGCTCGTCTTCCCCGCGCTGGTGCTGTTCCTGCCGGGTCAGATGTAGCCCCCTGCCCTCTCAGCCTCATCGCGCCGCGTCTGTTTGCACTTCGGCAGGCGCGGCGCGATAGTGCGGCCAAATCACCAAGGATGAGGCCAGCATGAACATCGACCTACTCAAAGACCTTTGCGAAACACCCGGCGTTCCGGGGCGCGAACACCGCGTGCGCGATCTGATCACCCGTGAGATCGAAGGGCTGTTCGACCATGTGGAGACCGACGCCATGGGCTCCCTCCTCTGCCGCCGGGATGCGACGGCGGGCGATGGCAAGGCGCCCAAGATCATGCTGCTCTGCCATATGGACGAGATCGGCTTTCTGGTCAGCCATGTGTCGAAAGACGGGTTCCTCTACCTCCAGCCCGTCGGCGGTTTCGATCCGCGCAACCTCTTCTCGCGCCGGGTGCTGGTCTGCACCGATCAGGGCGATCTGAAGGGCGTGATGAACCCCGGCGGCAAGCCCATTCACATCTCCTCCCCCGAAGACCGCAAGAAGATCCCCGAAGTCTCGGAATTCTTCGTCGACCTCGGGCTGGGCGAGAAGGCGAAGGAGATCGTCAAGGTCGGTGACTTCATCGTCATGGACGAGCCTTTCCTTGAGATGGGTGAGCAGTTCGTCTCCAAAGCGCTCGACAACCGCGTGGCCTGCTGGCTCGGGATCGAGGCGATCCGCAAGCTGGCCGACAAGGGGCGTGGCGCGGAGATTCATGTGGCCTTCACCTGTCAGGAAGAAGTTGGCCTGCGCGGGGCGCGCACGGCGGCCTATAAGGTGCAGCCCGACATCGGCCTTGGCATCGACACGACGCTGGCCTGTGACACGCCCGGCGTGCCGGAGCATCTCTCTACCACGCGGCTCGGCAAAGGCTTTGGCCTGCATGTCCGCGACAGCAGCTTCATCGCCGATGTGGACCTCGTGCGCGACATCGAAAAACTGGCCGAGGCGCGCGACATCCCCTTCCAACGCACTATGCTTGCCGCAGGTGGACAAGACGGCGCTGCGGCGCAGCAAGCCGCCGCTGGCGCGCGGGCTGTGGGGATCGTGGTCGGCACCCGCTATATCCACACGGTGACCGAGATGGTGTCGAAAGGCGACCTGCAAGCCGCACTCGATATCCTCGTGGCCTATCTTGAGGGCTTTGACGGTAAGGCAGCCTAAAGCCCCCTGCCCCCCTGCGCATCACGCGTGTTCAGGGGGGCCCGCATCCTCGGGGGCTTGCGGCAGCCAAACGGTAAAGGCCGCGCCCCCTTCCGCCCGATTGCGGACCGTGATGATCCCGCCGGCCCGCTGGATCAGCGTCTGAGAGATCGACAGGCCCAAGCCCGTCCCCTCCCCCGGTTTGGTGGTAAAGAAGGGATCGAAAAGCGAGCCGAGCAACGCCTCAGGCACCCCCGGCCCGCTGTCATGCACCGACAACGCCACACCGGCCACGCCGTCGCGATCCTCAGGGCTGAGGGACAATGCCAACCGCCCTGCCCCCTGCATCGCCTGCACCGCATTGACCACAAGGTTCACCACGACCTGCTGAATCTCACCGGAGTCCGCGCGCACTGGCGGCACCTCGTCCAGATCGCAATGCACCTCGATCCCGCCCCGGCTGATGAGGTGATCGACCAGTACGAGACAGTCCTGCACCAAGGGCCGAAACGCAATATTATGTTCACAATCAGAAAACTCGGATGGCGCGGCGAACTTGAGCAATTTGCCGACGATGACCTCGATCCGTGACAGCTGCCGGTCGATCAAGCCGAGTTCCGTGGCCACCGGTTCTGCATCCGGGCCAAGCGTCTCCCGGATGACATCGACATTCCCCATGATGACCGCGACGGGGTTGTTGATTTCATGCGCGACCCCCGCGGTGATTTCACCGATGGAGGCGAGTTTTTCGCTCATCACCAATTGGCGAAAGGTCTGCTCCAGCTTCTCGTTCGCCTCGCGCAGTTCGGCAGTGCGCTGATCGACCCGCTGGTTCAACGCGTCATTCCAGCTGCGCAACTGCCGGTCGCGCTCCTGCACCTGCTCCAGCAGCCAATCGAGATGATGTGCCACGGCGCCGATCTCATCCCGTGCGGGGACCGCGCCGATCCGCGCCGAGAGTTCCCCCTTGCCGACGCGGTGCATGACTTTTGTCATCCGTTCAAGCGGTGAGAAGATACCGCGCGCCAGCCAAAGGAACACCGGCGCCGACAGCGCAAGCACGGCAAAGAAAGCAGCCAGCATCCACCAGAACGCCTCCCGCTTCGCCTGCGCGAAAGGTGCTTCGAGGAAGCCGACGTAAAGCATCCCCACCCGCTCGCCGAAACTATCCGTGATCGGCTGGTAGCCAGAGATGTACCAATCGTTCACAACGAAGGCCCGGTCGAGCCAAGTGCGCCCATCAATCAACACGGCCTCCCGCACTTCTGCCGAGACCCGGGTGCCGAGGGCGCGCACATCTTCGAAAAGACGCACATTGGTCGAGATGCGCAGGTCATCTAGGAAAAGCGTCGCCGTGCCCTGCCTGTCCCCACCGGTCACCGCATTGAGATAGACGAGGTCATTGATCGTATCGATAAAGTCGAGGTTGCGGTTCAACAGCATCCCGCCCACCAAGACCCCCTGCGTGCCGTCCAAATCAACCGGGCTTGCTGCGTGAACCACCATGCCGCGGTCTTCGGTCTTTCGGTCCGTCGGCACGGCGGCGGGGGTTTCGATCACCGGGACTTGGGCGCGGAGCGCGAGGGGGTCGTTCAACCTTGTCAGCCGCGCGCTGCTGAATACGTCGATCTCCGCGCCGCTCTGGCCCCGCGCGGCGCGGGCGATTACCGGCCAATCCTCTCCGTCTTCGATGGCGGCCTCAATGGGGAGAAACTGTAGAAAGTCCAAACCCAGCCGGTCCTGTATCTCGGTAAAGAAAGCCGCCTGCTCTGCCGTCGGGCTATCAAGCTGCCGGGAGAATTCGACGGACCCCGCGACGGCGTCCAACTCATTCCCCGTCTGCGCCAACAACCGGGCGAGATACTGGTTGGCGATCCTTAATTCGCTTTCAACATTCGCGATGAGGACTTCGTCATAATCCGCCGTCCAGCGTGACATGCCCAGAACCAACAGAAGCGGGATCAGCACAATGAGCGGTGTGAGCGCGAGGATAAGCAGGCGGAGGCGGACAGAGGTCATGGGTTTTCCCGAAGAACTTCACCTAAGTTAGCCGTTGAGCCAAGGAGGGTGAAGCATATGGAGGGATTTTGCCCGATAGAAGGCCCGATTTCTTAAATTGCCAGGTGCAAGTCAACCTAAGTGACTGTAAAACCTATGGTTTTCAAATTGTCAGCTGACAACTTCGCCGGTTTGCCAAGGCTGAGACCATCGGACCAAGGGAAAAGGCACCATTTCGGGCCATCTGCGTCAAACGCCTCAGATAAGCTCCGGGGCTACGGATTGTCGCGGCTTTCTCAAGCAAGCAAAGCACCGTTACCGCAGCGCTCTCCGCGCCCATGTCTCGTTTTGCCTCATTTAACACAGGCGGGTCAATCCCCAGCATCGGCGCAATCCGGTCTCCGACCCGCACAAGGTCTCCCCAGTTACGCATCGCACCCGGGAAAAAGCTCCGAGCCTCTGCGCAGGCGTCCACGACATCTGCGAATGATACGCTTTGTTCTTTCTCAGAATTATCAGGTTCGGATTTGTCAGCCGTACGATAGGCCACACCACCGTGGCCGCGCTCTTCAGAGTCAAAATAGGATTTATCTGAATCCTGTACGTGCCGCTCATTTTCACCGTCGTTGGCGCTCATTTGACCGGTAAGCAGGGCAGGGGAGACGGGTGCTGTTTCGCCCAGAGGTTCTTCTCCACGGGCATTTTCAAGTGCCACTCGGAGCGCCGTCTCAAGCTGAGACAACGCCATTTCATCTGGTTTGCGCCGCAGAACCCGGCCCGCCTCATCAGCCAATCCCTCGCCGCAACCCTCCCTGATCAGCGCATGTCGGAGGACCAGAACGCGGTCCCTCAGCGCCTGCAAGCGCTCCTGCTCTGCCTCGGCGGCCTGAGCAGTGCTTTCGATCATCCCCGCCTGAACGACAAGAGGGGCAAGATCAAACCCAAAGGCCAGCGCAATTGCACCGCCTTGGTTTCGTGCAAAACGCTTTCGGTTGGGGCTATCATGTCGCGCAATCAGGCCCACGCGGACCAACTGCGCCAGATGCCGCCTCAGAGTGCTCTCCGGCATACCGTGAAGCCGTTCGGAGAGCCGGGCGTTTGAGGCAAATACAATGCCCGCCGCACCATCAGGAATATGCCGGTTTGGTAGGAAACTCAGCAAAGCCTTCAATACGGTGAGAGTGCGGTGCGACAGATCGAAAGCCTCTGCCGCGGTTGTCAGCCGGTCGAGCAAAGCCCATTTGTCCGGCCCCTCGCATTTCACTTGGGTAGCCGATTTCGGCCGCCCGAACGCAGTTCGGAACGTGTTTTTCATCTAAAATCACGAAAGACAACAAATTACCGGCCCTATCCCATCGGGTAGAGTTGACATCGATAAATCTTTGGGGCTATCTCGAAGGTGCAAAGTTTGAGAAGGGCCTTCCGGGATTTATCCTGGGGGGCTTTTCTTTTGTGGTCTTGGATGTGCCTCCTGTTGCTACTTCCTCAATGTCTCACGCGCGGGTCTTCTGCCAGCGGTCGTGAATCTCCTGCAAAAGCTCTTCTGCATGTGCATCGAGCCATTTATCAAAACCCTCTGCCGCGCGGGCGGGCACGGTGACCGTGACACCACGCTTGCCGCTGCGAATGTCCGCCAGCGCCTTGCCCTCCCGACTCCGCAGCGTGCGGGGCTTGGCCGATGGGGCAGGGGAGGTGGCAGACTTTTCAGGGGTCGTCGAAGCCTCGGCGAAAATCGCCTCAAACCGCTCATCCGAGGTGAACCCGTCCCAATCGGGCCGCGCCATTCGTTTTACTGCCCGTTCTTTCGCGCCCGGTTGTTCAAACAATTTGACCAGTGCCATCCAGCGATCACGCCCGATGGATGGCGCCGACCCGATCTGACGCAGAAAGGGCAGATCGAACGCATGGCCGACCTTGAGCATCCGGCTGACCATTGGCAGGTCGATCGAAAGCGCATCCGCAATTGTCTGCCGGTCATGCCCCCCCGCATCGAGCTGAGCCGCAAAACTGGCTTTTTCGATGAAAGAGAGATCCTGACGGGCCGTGTTCTCTTGGCCCTGCGCCATTACCAAAGCGTGGTCATCCAATTGACGCACCATCGCTTTAACCGGCATCCCAAGCGCTTTCAGAGCCTGAAGTCGCCGCCGCCCGTAGACAATTTCGAACCGGCCCGGGGTTCCCGGATGCGGCCGAACCAGAACCGGGACCTGCTGGCCATAGGTCTTCAGACTATCATGAAGCTGTTTCTGAGCCTGCGTATCAGTCCCTAGCCGGTCTTCGACGCCGGCCATATCAATCAGGCTGCCGTCCAATTCTTGAACTGCATTCTCTTGCATCCGGTTCAACGACGACTGAAGCGCCCCAACAGCGCCGCGGGGCATAAGGCTAGGCTTGTTCCGGCTCTTATTCGGCTCTACCGCGGGCGTTTTAGGCGGCTCCGTCTTTGGAGATTTCGCTGGCGCAGATGATAGAATACCTTTACGTGCCATTACCGCCCCCATGCTTTCTGGATCATGCTTTCGATCTCATCATTCACAAGATTGAGTGAATCCACCGCGCGGTCATAGGTCGTCCGATGAAACTGCGACCGGTCGACCTCATAGATGGTCTGATGGGTCAGCCCCGCGTCAGAAATCGCAGTGGATTTCAGCATCGGGGCCACCATGACTTCCTCGTCAAAGAGTTGCCGCAAGAAGGATAGAACCTGCTGCTGCGGCCCGTCATTCGGCTCGTAACGATTGATGAGGAAGCGCAGGAAGTCGAACTCCATGCTCGCCCCTGCATTAGAGACGACATCAAGCAGATCGGCGCTCATCTGTAGAAATTGCGACATGGATGCGACGTCGAGCATGTTCGGGACCACTGTGATCAACACACCCGTCGAGGCGCAGAGCGCCGACATGGTTAGATAGCCCAATTGCGGCGGACAATCGAAGATAACCACGTCGTAATTCTGCTCTACATCCTGCAAGGAGGTCGCCAAACGCGCGAAAAATGGAGGCTGCGTATTGTTAAGCAGTGCCTGAGGCGTTTCGTGCTCGAACTCCTGTAGCATCAATCCGCCGGGGGCAAGATCAATACCCGTAAAGAAGGTGTTTTGGATCACATCGGCCAAGGGGACGGGATCACCATAGCGGATCGCATCGTAAATGGTGCCGGAGTTCAGGAAATCATACTCAGGCCGATAGCCAAACAGCGTTGTTAGAGACGCTTGCGGGTCGATATCGACACAGAGCACGCGGTAGCCTTTAAGGGCCAGCCGCTGTGCCGCATGGATCGCGCTCGTGGTTTTGCCGCTACCGCCTTTGAAGTTCAAAAAGGACAATACTTGCAGTTTGTCCCCTTCACGACGGCCGCGTTGATAGGCGCCGCGGGATTTAGCGGTGGATTCCAAAGTCCGTCGGATCGACAGTAGATCGTCCGCACTGTAGTGCCGCCGCCCGCCCGGGCTGGTCTGGACATCGACGATCTTATTGTCGAAATGGAGTTTGCGAAGGAAGCTCGTGGAAATGCCAAGCAATTCAGCCGCTTCCCCGGCGGAGAACCGGCGCAACTCCTTGCGCGCGTCGGGCGCAAAGACCTTCAGCATGTGGTTTTCCAACGCCTCGGAAAGCGTTTCCGCATTACGGCGGATCCGTGTATTGATGTGTACCGTGTCCGTCACATCTGCCCTCGCTCTCAGTAACGCTATTATTCGGTAGCGCTTTTGTTTCCGTTACTTAATGCGATTGGAGCGAAGCTTGCAATAGATTCTTGCGGAAGGAGTGGGCAAGGCGGCATTAATTATCTGGGCCAAACGCAAAGATAGAATGTCCCATTCGACCGAAGTGACTGTAAATAAACAATAAAACTATTCTTGCGGCAACAGGCCCTCGCCAACCACGAGTTAACCCCACGGGCGAGTTCGCTTGCCCTTGTTAGAGCCACATCCTTCCTTTTGCGGGAATCACAGGCGGGTCAAGTTGACCTTCTGTCCTTCTGAGCGAGGTAAAATCAAAGCCAGCCTGTCTTCCTAGGTATTTTCACGCCCACAGGCTCTGGCGTCCGAAGGATAGTCCTGACACTCTGCGCGTGCGATGGGGCCGCGGGCTCCTATTCGGGGGAGGCCTCCGCGAGATGGTCGATATTTGGAGCGGTATCACGCAGGCCTTTTGGCTTGTCCTTACCTTCGATGCCGAGCTGGTGGAGATCGCCGGCCGGTCCCTTCGTGTCACCCTTTCCGCTTTGGCTGTCGCCTGCCTGATCGCGCTGCCCCTCGCCGCTTTGGTCGCCGTCAAACGGTTCCGCGCGAGGCGGTTGGTCATTGCGATATTGAACGCGCTCATGGGGCTGCCGCCGGTCGTGGTGGGGCTGATCGTCTATGTGGTTCTCTCCCGCTCCGGACCGCTTGGGGTGTTTGGGCTGCTCTTCACGCCGACGGCGATGATCATCGCGCAGGTGATCATTATCGTGCCGCTGATCGCTTCCATCGCGCATCAGTCGATCCGTGAGCTTTGGCAGGAATATCATGACCTTCTGATTTCGATGAATGTCACGCAGGGCCAGAAGATACGGACCCTGCTCTGGGACTCTCGCCGTGCGTTGCTGACTGCGGCACTTGCGGGGTTTGGCCGCGCGATTGGCGAGGTCGGAGCGATTATGATCGTCGGGGGCAATATCGACCATGCGACGCGGGTGCTGACCACGGCCATCGCCCTTGAAACCGGCAAGGGGGAGTTCGCCTTGGCGCTCGCCCTCGGGTTTGTGCTGATTGGGCTGGCGGTGGCGGTGAACCTCGCCATCCATTGGCTGGGCCGGACAGAGCGGGAGGGCCGGTGGTGACGCAGCTTTTCCCGATGCAAGCCAAAGCGATTGAAAGCCGCAGGCGGGGGCAGCGGCTGGTGGGGCCGATCGATCTGGCGCTGGACGGTCAGGGCGCTACGGTTGTGATGGGGCCGAACGGCGCGGGGAAGACCACGCTGTTGCAATTGCTGCACGGCACCGCACGGCTCTCGGTCGGAGAGATCGAGTGGGCTTGCTCGACCGAGGAGGCGCGGCATCACCAAGCATTTGTCTTTCAGCGCCCTGTTATGCTGCGTCGGACGGTACTTGAGAACCTCATCTACCCCTTGCGTCTGCGCGGCGTGTCAAAGGCCCACGCGCGAAAAGAAGCCGAGGAATGGGCCAACCGCGTCGGGTTAGAGCCACTTTTGGGCCGCGCGGCCCCGGTGCTCTCGGGCGGTGAGCAGCAAAAGTTGGCCCTTGCCCGTGCGCTGATCTGCAAGCCTAAATTGCTGTTTCTGGATGAGCCCTGTGCCGCATTGGACGGGCGCGCGACGCGAGAAATCGAGGCGATTTTGCAATCGGCGAAATCGACCGGCACGCGGCTGATCCTATCGACACATGACCTCGGCCAAGCACGCCGTTTGGCCGATGACGTTTTGTTTCTGCTGGGGGGCCGTCTGCATGAGGCCGGTCCCGCAAATGTGTTTTTCAACCGACCTGAGACCGCAGAGGCTCAGGCATTTCTAAGAGGAGATATCGTAGAATGAAACATTGGATGATCGGCGCAATTTCCGCTCTGGCGATGAGCAGTGCCGCGCAGGCCGCGGATGTGATGAAGATGGCGGTGACCACCTCGTTCAATAACTCGGGCCTTGCGGACGTGCTCTTGCCCGAGATCGCGGCGGACCTTGATCTGGATGTGCAACTGCTGGTCGTCGGTACCGGCCAAGCGATCAAACTAGGCGAGGCAGGCGACGTGGATGCGATCCTCGTCCATTCGCGCAAGGCGGAAGAAGCCTTTGTCGAAGGTGGCTTTGGCAGCCACCGGACCGAGATCATGTATAACGATTTCGTCTTCATCGGGCCGAAAGACGATCCGGCGGGCATCGAAGGGTCAGAGGCGGCCACGGCTGCCTTGAGCGCGATCGCCGAGGCGGAATCTGCCTTCGTAAGCCGGGGCGACGACAGCGGCACCCATAAAAAGGAACTGTCCCTTTGGGCCGAAGCGGGCCTTGACCCGGCGACATTCGGGGATTGGTACAACGCCGTTGGCGCGGGCATGGGCGCCGCGCTCAACACCGCGTCGGGGATGCCCGCCTATGTCATGTCGGACCGCGCGAGCTGGCTGAACTTCGGAAACAAAGGCGATCTGGCGCTGCTCTACGCGGGCGATCCGGTTCTGTTTAACCAATATGCCTATCTGCCGGTGAATCCCGAAATGCATGGGCATGTGAAAAACGATCTGGCCTTCAAGCTGGAGGATTGGCTGACATCAGACCGCGCGAAAACCTTGATCAATGACTACAAGATCAACGGTGAGACGCTCTTTGTCTTCAACGCGGCAGAGGCTGAATAGCCTTTGTTAGAGACCATCCGCGCCAGCCGGGGCGCGGGTGGTTTATTCGGGCAGGTCGCCGTGGATCGCGAATTGCTCAAGCCCCGCATCCTGCGGCTGGATCATGCGGAAGCTTTCGCGCACGCCCGCCTCGGTCAACTCGCGCGCCACGGTGAGCAGGCAATTGGGCGCGTGATCGGCGCAGAGGTCGACCATCTGCGCCAGTTCCTCTTTCGCCACGGGGCGCGCGGCATCGACCGAGGGCGCGCCGTAGTATGTCACGAAATGCTGCGCCAGCAGAGCCGTGAGCGCCTCGACCTCGGCCTCTTCGATTTGGGTGACGGCGACGAAGGTGACGCGGCCGAAGGTCTCCAGCCCCAGCCAGCCGTTGGCGAAAGCTTGGCGTGCCTTGCCGGTGAGATCACCCTCGGTCCAGTCCGAGAACTCGAACCCGCCCGAGATGCACCATTCGCCGGTGCGGGCGGGGGAGGCGAAGACATTGCGGTCGCTTTCGTCGAAATGGATCGCGCGGGCGAGTTTGAGGGTCATGGGGCGGGCTCCAATAAGCTGGTGAGCGGGATGAGGCGGGTGGTCTCACCGTCCCGCAGTAACATGCCGAAATCCTCGTCGACACCGATGAATGTACCGCTTTGGCCCTGCACGGTCACATGCGTATCGAGGTCGAAGACCAACCCGCGCCATTCATTATGCAGCGCCTTCGGGCCGAGGTCTTCCCAGCGGTTGATCCAATGCAAGCTGTGCCGCGCCCAGGATTCCACGAGGGCAGGGGGCTGGACCTCGGCGCAGCCTTCGGCATAGAGCGCGGTTTGATCAGGGGTGAGGCCGGTCCGGGCCATCTCGGGATCGTCTTCAGGGTAGAGCGGCTGGGTGAAGCCCACGACGAGCCAGTCGGGCACCGCCTGAGCGTCACTCGTGGATGCTACCATGCGAAAACGGCCACAGGAAGCGCCGTTGAGGCGAATGCCGCCGTCCCAGTCGAGCTGCACCGCCACCTCAGGCGGCGACAGCGCGCCGAGTGCATTTTGGAAGCCCACCCCGCAGAGCGGCAACATCGCCACGGCGCGCGCCAGCGGCACCTCGGGGGCGAAGACCAGCGCGGCCTCGATCTCCGTCTCGCCCAGCCGATAGCAAATCAGCCCCGCGTCGCAGCCCTCGGCCGCGCGGGTGCAGGCGGCGACGACGGCATCGCCGGCCACCGCCTCGCCCGACATCAGCGGCGGAAAGGACAGCGGTTCGCTCATGCCGCGCCGGCGTCCACGAGTTTCTTGGCGATGGCGTGGAAGGCCGCGGCCTGCTTGCTGTCGGGCTGGCTCACGGTGATCGGCGCGCCGCCGTCAGAGGCCAGGCGGATCTGCAGGTCGAGCGGCACTTCGGCGAGCAGCGGCACGCCCCATTTTTCGGCTTCGGAGGCGACACCGCCGTGGCCAAAGACATGTTCCTCGTGGCCGCAATTGGAGCAGACATGGGTCGACATGTTCTCGATCATGCCAATGATCGGCACCTTGAGCTGGTTGAACATGTCGATGCCCTTGCGTGCGTCGATCAGAGCCACATCCTGCGGGGTAGAGACGATCACCGCGCCGTCGACTTGCGCCTTTTGCGCCAGCGTCATCTGCACGTCACCGGTGCCCGGCGGCAGGTCCACGATCAGCACGTCGAGGGCGCCCCATTGCACCTGCGTCATCATCTGCTGCAGCGCGCCCATCAGCATCGGCCCGCGCCAGACCACGGCCTGATCCTCGTTGGTCATCAGACCGATCGACATCATGGTGACGCCGTGGTTGCGCATCGGCAGGATGGTCTTGCCGTCGGGCGAGGCGGGCCTGCCCGAAACGCCGAGCATCCGCGGCTGGCTGGGGCCGTAAACATCGGCATCCAAGAGACCCACGCGGCGGCCTTGCGCGGCCAGCGCACAGGCGAGGTTCGCCGATACGGTGGATTTGCCGACACCGCCCTTGCCCGAGGCCACGGCGATGATCCGGTCGACACCGGGGATCTTCTGCGGGCCCGTGGGCTCTGCCTTGCGTTGCGGCTTGAGGTCGGGCGGCGGGGCTTTTTCGCTGTGGCCGGTCAGCACGATGGAGACCTTCGAGACCCCCTCGACCTGCGCCAGTGCCGCTTCGGCTTGCGCCTTGGCTTCCTCGTAGGCCTTGGCCTGCGCGGGCGGGATTTCCATCACGAAACGCACCGCGCCGGTGTTGTCCACGTTGAGCGCGCGCATCACGCCGCTGGCCACTATATCGGTGCCCGTGGCCGGATCGGTCACGGTTTTCAAGGCGGTCAGGACCGCGTCTCTGCTGGCAGCCACGTCGCTTATGCCTCGCCCTTGTCCGCGCCGGCAATGGTGCCGTCGATGGTCTGTTCGAGACCCAGTTCGGGGATCGAGATCACGGCCTTGACCGGGAAAGTCTTACCAGCGGTGTCATGCTCGCGCATGGCCTTTTCGATGGCCTGTTGCGAGGTCACGCCGACCTGCTTGAGAAACTTGCGCATCGACATGTTAAAGTCTTCGCTCATGGGTGGCTCCTGTGCTTGAGGGCGGCCTAGTGGTCGCGCCGTTTGGAGAGGTAATCGTCGGTGGTGCGGAGGCGGGGCCGCTCGGCGCCCGTCATCGGGTTATTGGTGCTGTGATACTGCGCATTGATGCGGCAGTCATCGCACATCTGGATCATCCGCAGCTTGGCCTCGTCGGCGAACATGGAATGGCTGCGCAGCTTGTCGGTGATCCGCTCGACGGTGGATTTCACGCCGAAGAGGCTGCCGCATTCCACGCAGGCAAAGGGTTCTTCCTCGTTCAGCACGCGCTGGCTCAGGGCCGCCTCGGTCAGGTCGAGCCGCGGCGCGAGGGTGATG
Organism: Sulfitobacter sp. 1A13496; assembly: GCF_043557225.1. Classification (NCBI taxonomy): domain Bacteria; kingdom Pseudomonadati; phylum Pseudomonadota; class Alphaproteobacteria; order Rhodobacterales; family Roseobacteraceae; genus Sulfitobacter; species Sulfitobacter sp. 1A13496. The sequence goes on from NZ_JBIFFP010000006.1 coordinate 133,023, forward strand.
GCATCCTCGGGGCAGACATTGGCGCAGAGGCCGCATTGCAGGCAGGCGTCTTCCTGAAAGCGCAGTTGCGGCAGGTCCGGGTTGTCGCCCAAGGCCCCCGAGGGGCAGAGCGACACGCAGGAGAGGCAGAGCGTGCAGGCGTTCTTGTCCACGAGCACGGCACCGTAGGGGGCACCGGCGGGCAGGTCGAGCACCTCCGCCTCGGGGTTGAGTGCGCGCGCGGATTGGCGGGCGATCTGGCGGCGGCTGCCCATGGGGCGCACGGGCTGGGCGACCGGGGCAGGGGCCGCGCCATCGTAGAGAATGTCGGTCAGCGCCTCGGGGTCGGGGGTGTCGATGAGCGACATCCGCGCTTCCCCCGCAATGGCGCGGGCCAGCGCGGTCTGGGTCTCGATGGCATCCCGGTCGGCCTTGGGGCCGAGGAGGAGCGAGACATGGGCGAAACCGGCGGCAAGGGCGGCGAGCGCCTCGGCATGGCCGAAGGCGGCGAGCGCGTCGAGTTCCATCGGGACGACGTCGGCGGGCAGCCCGCGCCCGTGCCGCGCGGCGAGGCGGATCATCTCGGCGCCGTGGGCGTCGTGGACCAAAAGGCGCGGCGCGTCGCCGCCCGCTTCAAGATAGGCGCGCGCCAACGTCTGCACCCGGCGCATCGTGAAATCTACGGGCGGCGCGTCATAGCTGATCGCGCCCGAGGGGCAGGCCGAGGAACAGGCGCCGCAGCCCGCGCAGATCATCGGATCGACGGTGACGTGATCGCCGTCGGGGGTGATCGCACCGGTGGGGCAGAGGTCGAGGCAGGCGGTGCAGCCGGTCTGACCGGCGCGGGAATGGGCGCAGAGCAGCGGCTCGGTACGCACGTAGAGCGGCTGCTCGAAGGTGCCGGTGAGATGCGAGGCGGCGAGCACGGCGGCGGCCACGGCGGGCGGGTGGCCCGGATCGGCGCGCAGGTAGCCTTCGCGTTTCTCATGGGCGGGGAACAGCGGCGTCTCGCCGCGCAGGTCGAGGATTATGTCGCACTGGCTGCGCGCGCCGTCGCGCGGCGCGGTCCAGCTTAGCGGGCCACGGCCGCGCGGATCGACCTGCCGCAGCGCGTCGATCACCACCTCGAACTGGCCGAGCGCACCCTTGGCGCGGCGGAGCTTGCCGGAAATGAGATCGAAATCGCGAACCTCGGGCAGGTTGTCCTCGGCCTCGGTCACCGCGTCGTCCATCAACAGCGTGACGCTGAGGTGGTCCTTGAGTTGCGCCGCCGCTTCCAGAGCCGCCGGGCCACGCCCGACGATCAGGCAAAGCCCTTCCGAGGCGACGTCGATGGTTTTCTCAGCCGGAACGTCCAACAGCGCTTCCGTCGCGAGGGCGGACATTTTGGGTAGTTTGTCCCGGGGGTCATCGGACCATCCGGCCCGGTCGCGCAGGTCCAAGAGGGGGGCAGGGGGCAGGCCCAATTCCTCGGCCAATTCGGTAAAGACCCGCTCTTCTTGGGTGCAGCATAAAATCGCATCGCCCGCGGTGAGCGCCTTGGCCGCGCGGTCGATCTGGGTGGTGCAAAGGGCCGAACAGGGGGGGGAGACCGCCAAACCGCTACGCTCGGCCAATGCATCGGAATCAATACGCTGCGACTCTGCGCAATCGCATGTTATCAATGTCTTGGCCATGAATTTTCCCTTATCTCGCCCGTCAATCCGCGGCCTCTCCGGCGGCGGCTGAGGCCCCAAGCTAGACGGGATTTGCCACCCCCTACAACCGAAATTCGCCCCGCGATCGCGTCGCGACAGGGGCGATCGGCGGGGCGGCGCGGCTCCTTGCGGCTCGGGTGATTCGATATCAGCGATTTGCCTGTTTTCCGATCAAAATACTCAAGTTAGACAAATAGGCCGAGGCTCCATTGATGGGCAGAACCGGCGGGCCATCTTGTCTCGAAAGCCGGGTTTTTCGGGCCTCGGCGCGGATTAGCGCTTCCCCCGGACCGGGCTTTCCGGCGAAGGTCTTCGAAACGGAGGAGCGACTTGATTCACAACCCGACAATGTATCGGACGATGCCCTTGGGCATTGTACTGCGGCGCGCGCCGGGTGTGACCCGTTGGGCCAAGTGGAGCTGGAAAGCGACCGCCGTGCTGCCCGGTGCGGAAAAGGCGGATTGGCGTGAACTGCGCCGCGAGGGTGAGACTGTCGAATACCACGCCGCGACCCTCAAGCTGGAGCTCCACGGCGCCGAGACCGAAGCCTATGTGCACGGGCTGGGCGCGGATGTGCCATGTGTCTATGTCGTGATGCGCCCCATTCCCGGCGCGATAGACCGACCCTTCAAGCTCGCCCTTGTGACCGCATCGCCCTATGAGGCGCAGGACTATTGCGACAGCGCCGAAGAGGTCGTGGAAAAGGTCGCGATGACGCCGGGGTTGATCGCATGGGTGCAGGAATTCGTCGAAGAGTTCCATCAAGAAGAAGCCTTCGTCAAACGCCGCCGGGATCGTCTGCGCACCGATCGCAAGCAAGACGGTATCGGCGACCCGCGCATCGAAAAGCCCGCCGACATCTACGCCTCGCCCGCGTTGAAACGAAAGCGTCTGGCATGAGCGGTTTCTGGCAAAAGCGCCGCGCCGCCGTCGCCGCCGAGGCGGAGGCCGAAGCGCGCCTTCACGAAGCCCGCGCCGCCGCCGCCGAAGAGGCCGCGCTGGCTGAGCGTAGCGATGATGATCTGCTGGCCGAGTTCGACCTGCCCGCGCCCGAGGATCTGGTAAGCGGCGAACAGCTGCGCGCCTTTCTCAAGGCGCAACTGCCGCAACGGCTCAAGACCCGTGCGCTGCGCAGTTTTTGGAAAACCAACCCGGTGCTCGCCTGCCTTGACGGGTTGAACGACTATGACGACGATTACACAGCGGCGGCCACCGCTGGAAAGCCGGTCAACACGATCTACAAAGTGGGCCGGGGCATGGTCGCGAAGGTCGAAGAGGTGCTGACCGCCGAGGCTGACGCGCCGGAAGAGATGGCCGAGGCAGAAGCGCCCGCGCTGGCACCGACCCATGATGTCGTCGTGCCGGGCCCGCGGCGCACCGAAACGGCTCTGGCTCAAGACGCGCCTTACGAGGCGCAGACGGTGACCCCCGAAGAAGACGCCGAGGCGCAGCCTGCGCCGACCCACCGCCGCATGCGGTTTCACTTCGCCAGCGATCTGGCACAGGACATGGAAGGTAGCAGCGCATGACCCAATTGGCCGCGACGCCCCTGCCCGAAGAAGACCGCCTGCGCGCGGACCTCTACAACTTCATGGGGCTTATCCTTTCCGGCCCGCCGGATCAGATCCTGCTGGATCAATGTGCCGCCCTGTCGGGCGACGACAGCGAATTGGGGCAGGGGTTTAAAGCGCTCTCCAAACTGGCCGCCAAGACCAAACCCGCGGGGGCCGAGAGCGAGTTCAACCGGCTCTTCATCGGTCTGGGCCGGGGCGAACTGTTGCCCTATGCCAGCTTCTACCTCACCGGCTTTCTCAACGAAAAGCCGCTGGCCGCACTGCGCCAAGACATGGTCGCACGCGGGTTGGAGCGGGCGGCGAATGTGTTCGAGCCGGAAGACAACATCGCCTCATTGATGGAGATGATGGGCGCGATGATCGCAGGCCGTTTCTCGGCCCCCGCGACGGTGGCGCAGCAAAAGACATTCTTTAACCGGCATATCGCGCCTTGGGCCGGGCATTTCTTTGCCGACCTCGAAGGCGCGAAAAACTCGGTCTTCTACGCCCCGGTGGGCAAGATCGGCCGGGCCTTCATGCAGATTGAGGCCGAAGCCTTCCGGCTGAGCAAAGACGACTAGACCAAGCGGGATGAGACAGGCGGGGCCGCGCGCCCCTGAACAAGAGACGTAACAGGAGAGAGAAGATGACACGCAAGCCAGAGGGATCCACCGACACAGCCGTTCGCAAGGATCGGCGCGACTTCCTGAAATTCGCGGGCAGCGCCGCGCCTTTGGCCGCCGTCGCCGTGGCCACCACAGGGACCGAGGCCGAAGCGGCCAAGGCGCCCGACCTGTCGTCGGACCGTATCCAAGACACCGAACACACGCGGGCCTATTACGCCGCTGCGCGGTTCTGACCAGATAACCGGGGCGCGGCCCCGAAAATTGGCAGGGCGACAACGCCCGCCGTTCAATAGCCACCTCAGGCGGGTCCAGCCCGCGCATAGGGAGTGAAGATATGTTGAGGAAAAAGACCAATGGGGTCGCGCGGTCTGCGCAGCGGACAGGCATCATGTCCGATGTGGCGCGCAGCGGTATTGACCGGCGCGCGTTCCTGCGCGGCTCGGGACTTGCCATCGGTGGACTTGCCGCAATCGCGGGCACCGCGGGCAGCGTGCAACAGGCCAGCGCCGCCACCGCCGCTGTCAGCGGCAAGATGGAAGTCAAGAAATCCGTCTGCACCCATTGCTCGGTCGGTTGCACAGTCATCGCCGAAGTGTCGGACGGTGTTTGGCTGGGTCAGGAACCCGGTTGGGACAGCCCCTTCAACCTCGGTGCGCATTGCGCCAAGGGCGCCTCGGTCCGTGAGCACGCCCATGGCGAGCGCCGCCTGAAGTACCCGATGAAGAAGGTCGGTGGCGAATGGCAGCGGATCTCTTGGGATCAGGCGATCAACGAGATCGGCGACAAGATGCTGTCGATCCGTGACACCTCCGGCCCGGATTCGGTTTACTGGCTGGGCTCGGCGAAACACTCCAACGAACAGGCCTATCTGTTCCGCAAGTTCGCGGCCTACTGGGGCACCAACAACGTCGACCACCAGGCGCGGATTTGCCACTCCACCACCGTGGCGGGCGTGGCGAACACATGGGGCTACGGCGCCATGACCAACAGCTACAACGACATCCACAAGTCGCGTGCGATCTTCATTATCGGCGGCAACCCTGCCGAGGCGCACCCGGTCTCGCTTCAGCACGTGCTGAAGGCGAAGGAAGAGAACAACGCGCCGCTCATCGTCTGCGATCCGCGTTTCACCCGCACCGCGGCCCATGCCGACGAATATGTGCGCATGCGTCCCGGTTCGGACGTGGCGCTGGTCTGGGGCATCCTCTACCACATCTTCGAGAACGGCTGGGAGGATGAGGAATTCATCCGCACCCGCGTCTGGGGCATGGATGAGATCCGCAAGGAAGTCGCCAACTGGACGCCTGACGAGGTCGAGCGCGTTACCGGCGTGCCCGGCTCCCAGCTTGAGCGCGTCGCGCGCACGCTGGCCAACCACCGTCCCGGCACCGTGATCTGGTGCATGGGTGGCACACAGCACACCAATGGCAACAACAACACCCGCGCCTACTGCATTCTGCAGCTGGCCCTTGGCAACATGGGCACCGCGGGTGGCGGCACCAACATCTTCCGCGGCCACGACAACGTGCAGGGCGCGACCGACCTCGGCGTTCTGGCCGATACACTGCCGGGCTACTACGGTCTGTCCGATGGCTCTTGGGCGCATTGGGCGCGTGTTTGGGGAGAGGATCTGGAATGGATCCAGAGCCGTTTCGCCGCTTGGACCGATGGCGCAGGCGAAGAGCAGCGCATGATCAACCTCACCGGCATCCCGGTGTCGCGTTGGATCGACGGCGTGCTTGAAGATCGCGAGAACCTCGAACAGCCCGACAACACCAAAGCGATGGTACTCTGGGGCCACGCGCCGAACTCCCAAACCCGTCAGGGCGAGATGAAAACGGCGATGGAGAAACTCGACCTTTTGGTCGTGGTCGACCCATACCCCACCGTTTCCGCCGTTCTGCATGACCGCACCGAAGACACCTATCTTCTGCCGGCCTGTACGCAGTTTGAAACCTCCGGCTCGGTCACCGCATCCAACCGCTCGCTCCAGTGGCGCGAAAAGGTCGTGGAGCCACTGTTCGAAAGCCTGCCCGACCACACGATCCTCTATAAGTTCGCCAAGAAGTTCGGCTTTGAAGAACGCATGTTCCGCAACATCGAGGTGAATGGTGAAGAGCCGCTCATCGAAGACCTGACGCGCGAGTTCAACAAGGGCATGTGGACCATCGGCTACACCGGGCAGTCGCCCGAGCGGATGAAGATGCACATGCAGAACCAGCATACTTTCGACAAAACTACCCTGCGCGCCGTCGGCGGCCCGGCAGATGGCGATTACTACGGCATGCCGTGGCCCTGCTGGGGCACGCCCGAGATGAAGCACCCGGGCACGGCGAACCTCTATGACATGTCGCTGCCAGTTGCAGATGGCGGTCTGACCTTCCGCGCCCGTTTCGGCGTGGAACGTGATGGTGAGAACCTTCTGGCTGAGGGCGTCTATTCCAAAGGGTCCGAGATCAAGGACGGCTATCCCGAATTCACCATGCAGATGCTGATTGACTTGGGTTGGGACAGTGATCTGACAGCGGATGAGCGTCGCATCATCGAAGCCGTCGCCGGTTACGAAGCGCCGCAAAACGCCGATGACGGGCAGGCGGAAGTCGGTGAAACTTCGCAACAGGGTGAGATTGATTCCGATTACGTGGCCCAAGTCGGCGGCATCAACTGGAAGACCGACCTGTCGGGCGGCATCCAGCGGGTGGCGATCGCACATGGCTGCGCCCCCTTCGGCAACGCCAAGGCCCGCTGCGTGGTCTGGACCTTCCCCGATCCAGTGCCGAAACACCGCGAGCCGCTTTATTCCAACCGGCGTGATCTGGTGGCGGATTATCCGACCTATGACGACAAGACCTTCTGGCGGGTGCCGACGCTCTATGCATCGATCCAAAAGAACGACTTCTCGCAGGAATTCCCGATCATCCTCACCTCTGGCCGTCTGGTTGAATATGAGGGCGGCGGGGATGAGACCCGGTCGAACCCATGGCTGGCCGAGCTGCAACAGAACATGTTCATCGAGATCAATACCCGTGACGCCAACAACCTCGGTGTGCGCGACGGGTCCGATGTCTGGGTCGAAGGGCCCGAGGGCGGCAAGATCAAGGTGATGGCGATGGTGACCGAACGGGTGGGCGAGGGCGTGGCCTTCATGCCCTTCCACTTCGGCGGGCACATGGGCGGCGTCAGCCTGCGGGACAAATACCCCGATGGGGCCGACCCGATCGTGCTGGGCGAAAGCACCAACACCGTGCAGACCTACGGCTACGATTCAGTCACACAAATGCAGGAGACCAAAGCGACTCTCTGCAAGATCATGCCAGCGTAAGGAGACAAGAGAATGGCAAGAGCAAAGTTTCTCTGCGATGCCGAGCGCTGCATCGAATGCAACGCCTGCGTCACGGCTTGTAAGAACGAACACGAGGTGCCTTGGGGCATCAATCGCCGCCGCGTGGTGACCATTCAGGACGGCCAGCCGGGCGAACGCTCGATCTCGGTCGCCTGTATGCACTGCTCAGACGCGCCCTGCATGGCGGTCTGCCCAGTGGATTGTTTCTACCAGACCGACGACGGCATCGTGCTGCACTCCAAAGACCTCTGCATTGGCTGCGGCTACTGCTTCTACGCCTGCCCCTTCGGCGCGCCGCAGTACCCGCAGGCCGGCAACTTCGGCAGCCGCGGCAAGATGGACAAATGCACCTTCTGCGCTGGCGGCCCCGAGGAAAACCACAGCCAAGCCGAGTTCCAGAAGTACGGTCGCAACCGGATCGCGGAAGGCAAGCTGCCGATCTGCGCTGAAATGTGCTCGACCAAGGCGCTGCTGGCCGGTGACGGGGACATGGTCTCCGACATCTACCGCGAGCGCGTGGTCGCACGCGGCTTCGGCTCCGGCGCTTGGGGCTGGGGCACGGCTTACGAGCAAAAGGGCCAGTAACGGCTTTCGGGGGCGGCCTGCTCGGGCCGTCCCTTTTCTCCATATCTGTCTAGCCGGGGGATTTCCCATGCTGCGCCACCTGATGGCTTTTTTCATTCTCGCCTTGGCCGCGCTGCCGGTCAGCGTCACGGCGCAGGACGTGCGCCTGCCTGAGAACGCGACCCCTTCGGCCATCGACCGCGCCAGCACCGGCGGCGCGCAGAACTTGGCCGATATCGAACGGCGTCAGAACGGCGCAGAGATCGACGATGGGTTCCGGCGTAACAATCTGGGCGGTGATGCGGCCACGGTGCCAAGCCTTGGCCCGCTCGGCGGACGCTCCGACCCCGACCTCTGGCGCGGCATCCGATATAACGAATTGCCCGTGCGCGTCAGCACGATGAACAAGACGGGCCGCGTCCTTGTCCAAGACAACGGGATGTGGTGGCAGCAATTCCGCGAAGGCCCACTGGCGACCTATGGCGCTTGGCTGCTTGCCGGGACGCTGGCCGTGCTGCTGCTCTTTTACCTTTTGCGGGGCCGGATCCGCATCGAAGGCGGCAAGGTCGGGCGCACCGTCACCCGCTTTAAAGCCATTGAGCGTTTCGCGCATTGGATGCTGGCGGGCTCGTTCATCCTGCTCGCGCTGACGGGCTTGGCCACGCTTTTTGGCCGCAAGGTCGTCATCCCTCTGCTGGGGCATGAGTTCAACTCGACCCTGTTGACCGGCTCCAAGTTCATCCACAACAACGTCTCATGGGCCTTCATGATTGCGCTCGTCATGGTCTTCGTCATGTGGATTTGGCACAATATCCCGAACAAGACCGATTGGGTCTGGATCAAACAGGGCGGCGGTTTCATCGGTGACAAACACCCGCCCGCCAAGAAGTTTAACTTCGGGCAAAAGATCGTCTTCTGGGCCGTGATCCTGCTGGGCTTCTCGGTCTCGCTTTCGGGGCTGTCGCTACTCTTTCCCTTCGAAATTCAGCTTTTCGGGCATACGTTCAACATCATCAATGACATCGGCATGGCCGAGGCCGCGGGCTTTGGTCCGCTTCAGGGCGATCTGACGCCGCATGCCGAAATGCAATATGCCCAGCTGTGGCACGCGATCATCGGCTTTCTGATGATGGCGGTGATCTTGGGCCATATTTACATCGGGACGCTCGGCATGGAAGGCGCCTTTGACGCCATGGGCAATGGCGAGGTCGATGAGCGTTGGGCCGAACAGCACCACTCGCTCTGGCTCGATGAGGTCAAACAAGACAAACGGACCCCCGCAGAATGACGGGCGGCGGCGTTCAAATCAAAGGAGACGCGCGATGAAAGCCATGTTGGCAGGGTTTCTGGGCGTCGCGGTGATCGGCGTCGTGGCCTATTTCGGGCTGCATGAGATAGGCTTTTCCTCCGCCGAGGTCTATTCAGGTGAAAACGTCCGGCTCGACTGACACCAAAGAGGCATATCATGGCGGCAGGCGATGAATACGGCGGCACGCTCGAAGGCGCGTCGATCCTTGTGATCGACGATGAACCGGGGATGCGCCATTTCCTCACCAAGATATTGGAGCCGCGCGTCAAACGCGTGGCCCAAGCGGCCTCTCCTGCGGAGGCCACCAAACTTTTGGACGAGGCGCATTTCGATGTGGTCGTCTTGGACAATGTGATGCCCGGTAAGACCGGTCTGGAATGGGTCGTCGAACAACGCCGCAAGGGGTTCTACGCCGACACGGTCCTGATCACCGCCTATGCCGATCTTGAAACCGCCATTGCCGCACTCCGGGCGGGCGTGAGTGATTTCGTGCTGAAACCCTTCCGGGCGAACCAAATCCTCGGCGCGGTGTCGCGCACCTTGGATCGCAAGAACCTGCGCCGCGACAATACCCTGCTCCGGCGCGAATTGCAGGGTGGCACGGCGGTGCAGATGCTCGGCAAGTCCGAGGCGCTGTCGAAGGTGCGCGGCATGCTCAACCGTCTTGCCCCGGTGCCGACGCCGGTGCTCTTCACCGGTCCCAGCGGCACGGGCAAGGAGTTGGCCGCGCGGCAGTTGCACCAAATGTCCGACCGCGCCGATAATCCCTTCGTCGCGGTGAACTGCGCCGCCATCACGCCGGACCGGATCGTCCCCGAACTCTTTGGCGCGGTGGAGGGGAACGAAACCCTGCAACCGGGGCTGTTCCTCTTGGCCGACGGCGGCACGTTGTTTCTGGACGAAGTGGCGCAGATGCCGGAGCAGCTACAGGCGGCGCTTTTGCGGGTGTTGGAAGACCAGCGCATCCGGCCCGACGGGGCAGAGCGGGAGATTCCGTTGAACCTGCGGTTCCTGTTCGCCACCAACGCCGACCTGCCCAAGGCGGTGGAAGAGGGGCGTTTCCGCGCCGACCTCTATCACCGCATGAATGTGGTCGAGGTCGCGATGCCGCCGCTCAAGGACCGGTCTGAGGATATCGTCGAACTGGCGGCGATGTTCATGCAGCAGTTTTCGACCGCGCTCGGCATGCCCGCGCTGCGTTTGGATGCGGAGACTTTGCTGAAACTGCGCCGTTACGACTGGCCCGGAAATGTGCGCGAATTGCGCAACCTGATCGAACGCTCGGTGATCCTCGGCAGCCTGCCCGAAGCCTTTGCGGGCCATGGCGCGGTCGATGGGCCACGGGCGATTGAAGATCTCGAACTGGTCACGCAGCGCCATATGCTGCACATCCTTGATCTGTCGAACGGCAACCGGGCCGAGGCCGCGCGCCGCTTGGGCGTGTCGCGCAAAACCGTCGACCGCAAGCTCGCCGCTTGGGCCGCCGAAGGGTTGGATATCGAGGCGTTTTGACGGATAAAGCTATGCGAAACGCGCATATCTGTTCCGCATGTGGGGAATCTGCATCGGATTCGCGGAATACCATTCTATCACGGGCGCTGTTGTAGGGAGGATATCCTTGCCGGGGCCGCTCCTCTAAACCCGTTATTCCATCTGAACCGATCCTGCCCGTCAAACGTTCCTGTTTCAGCGACAGTGTTGAAGCGGGGGGCGCCCGGTGACATCTGAAGCGCAAGCGTTAGAGGAGTAAATTCAATGCTGAAACAGATCGTTACCGTCACCGCGCTCGCCGCGGTCACCGGCACCGCAGCCTTTGCCCAAGACAATGACACGCTCCGCGTCGGCATGTCGGGCGGCTATTTCCCCTTCACCTTCGTGAAGCAGGACGTGCTTCAGGGTTTTGAAGTCGATGTCATGAACGCCGTTGGCGAAGAGGCGGGTTTCGAGGTCGAGTTCGAGACCATGGCCTTCTCCGGCCTGATCGGCGCGTTGGACGCGGGCCGCATTGACACGATCGCCAACCAGATCACCATCACGCCTGAGCGTCAGGAAAAGTTCGCCTTTACCGCGCCTTATGTTTTTGACGGTGCGCAGGTCGTGACCAAAGAGGGCAACGAAGAGATCGGCGGCGTCGAAGACCTGCGCGGCAAAACCGTTGCGGTGAACCTCGGGTCGAACTTCGAGCAGCTTTTGAACGAGCTCGCCTTCGCGGATGAGATCGAGATCAAGACCTATGAGTCCAACATCGCCCAAGATACCGCGCTTGGCCGGGTCGATGCCTTTGTGATGGACCGGGTTTCTTCGGCGCAGCTCATTCAGGAAAGCCCCCTGCCGCTGCAACTGGCGGGCAAGCCCTTCTCCGAGATCCGCAATGCCCTGCCGTTCCAAGACAATGACGAAGGCCGCGCGCTGCGTGACCGTGTCAACACTGCGCTGGAATCCCTGCGCGAAGACGGTACACTGGCCGAAATCTCGGACAAGTGGTTCGGCACAGACATCACCAAAGCGGAGTAACCCATGCGGGCGCTAGACCTTGACTACATGCTGGGGCTGGTGCCCGTCATATTGGGCTACGTACCGCTGACCTTGTTCATGGCGGTGGCGGGGATGGTGTTTGCACTCATCCTTGCCTCGCTTTTGGCGGTCGAACGGGTTGTGAAAGTGCCCGTGCTCGACTGGTTCGTGATCGTTTTCATCAGCTTCTTTCGCGGCACGCCGCTGCTGGTGCAACTGTTTCTCTTCTACTTCGGTCTGCCGCAGGTGCTGTCGTTCCTGACCAATATCAGCGGTGTGACTGCCGCCATCATGGGGCTGACCCTGCATTTCGCCGCCTATATGGCCGAAAGCATCCGCGCCGCGATCATGGGGGTGGACCGCAGCCAATGGGAAGCGGCCCAGTCCATCGGCATGACCCAAGGTCAGATGATGTGGCGGATCATCCTGCCACAAGCCGCCCGGATCGCCGCGCCGACGTTGGTGAATTATTTCATCGACATGATCAAAGGCACCTCGCTCGCATTTACCCTCGGCGTGACCGAGATGATGGGCGCCGCACAGAAAGAAGCCGCCGGAAGTTTCCTTTATTTCGAGGCCTATCTCGTTGTCGCCATGATCTATTGGGTCATCGTCGAAGCGCTGAGCCAAGTGCAAAAGCGGCTTGAAACCTATCTGAATAAGGCGTTCGTGCGATGATCGATATCACTGGCCTGACCAAGGATTTCGGCGGCGCGCCGGTTCTGAACGGCATTGATTTGCAGATTGCCGAGGGCGAGCGGGTGGTCGTGATCGGCCCCTCCGGCACCGGCAAGTCGACCCTGCTGCGCTGTCTCAATTTCCTCGACGTGCCGCAAGAGGGGGTCATTCGCATCGGCGATGTGACCGTCGATGCCGCAAAGGCACGCAAGGCGGATATTCTGGCGCTGCGGCGTCGGACGGCGATGGTGTTCCAGAACTACGCGCTTTTCGCCAATAAGACGGCGAAAGAGAACATCATGGAAGCGCTCGTCACGGTGCAGAAACGGCCCAAGGCCGAAGCCGAAGAACGCGCGCTTTCGGTTCTGGCTGAGACCGGCTTGGCCGATAAGGCTGACAGTTTCCCGGCGGCGTTGTCCGGCGGGCAGCAACAGCGCGTTGGCATCGGTCGCGCCATGGCGCTCGGGGCGGAACTGATGTTGTTCGACGAGCCGACCTCGGCGCTCGACCCGGAATGGGTGGGGGAGGTGCTCGACCTGATGCGCGCGGTGGCAGAGCGCAAGCAGACCATGCTGATCGTGACCCATGAGATGCAGTTCGCCCGCGAGATCGCGGATCGGGTGATCTTTATGGACGGCGGGAAGATTGTTGAGAGCGGTGCGCCGTCGGAGATTTTTGGCGCGCCGAAGGATGCGCGTTTGCAGAAGTTCTTGAAACGGGTTGAGGGGTAGGGTGATTTTGCCACCGGGGCCCGGGACAAGCCGCAGGCGCCGGGCCATCGCCTGCCCGCCCGGACGGGTAGGCGATTTGGTGAGGCTGGGTGCAACCTCGCGAAGGCACATCATGGTTGAACCATGAAGTGGTACGAAGCGACGTTTGATCGCCAACCCGCGGGTAGGCGATGGCCCTCGTGAATGCAAAAAAGGCCCACCAATGGCGGGCCTTTCCATCAAAGCTAAACGCTCAAATCACTCCGCGCAGGCGCGGATCTTCTCGATGTCCGGACCATTCGGCGTGCGGCCAAGGTTGAACGGAGCCGACGCGTCACGCCATTTCGCGTAGTCGTTCAGATACTCCAACTGGCTCAGGTAGACTTTTGCGGAATCGGGGTTCTCGCAGGCGGTCTCTTCGATGGTCTCGTTCGCCATCTCCTGAACCTTGGTCAGCGTCTCGTCATCATAGCGGTTGATTTCGATGCCCGCGTCGAGGAACTGCTGGTAAGCTTCGGTCGCGCGCTTCTCGGTGAAAGACAGCGACCAAACGAGGTTGGCCTGCGCCGCAATCTCAAGCGCTTCGCGGGTCTCATCCGACAGGGCGTCCCATGCGCCTTTGTTGATCATCACACCGAAGATCGAGGCGGACTGGTGCCAGCCCGGTGTCGCCCAATATTTGGTGACCTGCTGGAAACCGCCCGAGAAGTCGACGTTCGGGGTCGAGAATTCCGCGCCATCGATCACGCCGCGCTCAAGCGACTGATAGATTTCACCACCAGCCATCGAGACCTGCGACCCGCCCAGTTTCTCCAACAGACGGCCCTGCTCCAGACCCGACAGACGCAAACGCTTGCCCTTGAGGTCCTCCAGCGTGACGATCTGCTCGTTGGTGCGGAAGCCGGATTCGTTGTTGGTCACGCCGTAGGGCAGATAGACCATGCCGAACTTGCCGTAGATCTCGTTATAAAGCTCTTTGCCGCCCCATTGTTCGATCCAGTTGACGTAGTCGACCGCGTTGAACAGGCTCGCCGTGGTCGCCAGCGGCGAGAAGGCAGAGTTGCGGCCCGCCCAGTAACCGGGCCAGTCGGCGCCAGCCTGCACGGTGTTGGATTCAACCGCGCCAAACACTTCGCCCGCGGGCACGAGGGAGCCACCTTCGAAAAATTCGATTGTCAGGTCGTCGCCGGTCAGCTTGTTGGCCAGATCGACGAAATGCTTGTCGATCTCGATCAGTTCCAGCGAAGTGGGCCATGTGGTGGTCATGGTCCAGCTGTCTTGGGCCGCGGCCTGCGTGGCGACGCCCGCGCAGAGTGCCAGGCCGGCAAGGGTTGATTTCAATTTCATAATCTCTCTCCTCCGTTGATTATTTTGTATAGAGCGTTTCCGGCAGCCAGGTGACAAGCTGCGGGAACAGGGCGATGGCCACGCACATCATCAGGATCAACCCGATGAAAGGCAGCACGCCGACGATGATATGCGACGTCTTGACCTCACGCGGGGCAATGGCGCGCAGGTAGAAGAGCGCATATCCAAAGGGCGGGGTCAAAAAGGACGTTTGCAGAACCACCGACATCAGGACGACGAACCACAGCAGGCTCACGTCCATCTCCTGCACGATCGGCAGGAAGATCGGGAAGGACAGCAGCACGATGCCGGTCCAGTCGAGGAAGGCCCCAAGGATGAAGACGATGAACATCATCATCGCAATCAAGAGCCAAGGCGCCATGTCGAGGTTGCGGATGATCTCCTGCGTGGCGCGCAGACCCCCGGTGATGTTGAACACGCCGGTAAAGGCCGTGGCGCCGACGACGATAAACAGGATCATCGCCGAGGTGCGCCCGGTCTCCAGCATCGCGCCGTAGAAGGAGGCCCAGCTGAACTTGCCGCGCATGATGACGATGACCAGCGCCAGCGCCGCGCCGATGGCGGAAGCTTCGGTCGCCGTGGCGATGCCCGCGAGCAGAGAGCCCAGAATGCCGAGGATCAGAACCAGTGGCGGCACGGCTTCGATCAGCAGCATACGCACAAGGGCGGGTTTCGAGATTTTCTCATCCGGCTCGACGGCAGGGGCCATATCGGGCCGTACCACGGCGACGACGAAAACCCAGACCGCATAGAGCAGCCCCAGCACCACGCCCGGCACCATGGCGCCCGCGAAAAGCTCCCCCACCGAGAGGGGGGAATAAGAGGCCATGAGGATCAACATGATCGACGGCGGGATCAGAATGCCCAAACAGCCAGAGGCGGCGATGACACCCGTGGTCAGCGTGGGGCTATAGCCATATTGCAGCATCGGGCGCAGGGCCATCACGCCCATCACGGTAATCGACGCGCCGATGATACCCGTGGTCGCGGCCAGCAGGATCGAGATGAAAACCACCGCCAGCGCCAGACCGCCGCGGATGTTGGACATCAAAAGTCGCAGTGATTCGAACATCTTATCCGTCACGCCCGAATCGGACAGGAACCGTGCCATCAAGATAAAGAGCGGAATCGCGATCAGCGTGAAGTTGTCGAGCACATCGCCGAAAATCCGGTTGATGACGATGCCCAGCACCATCGGTTTGCCGGCGATGACAGCGCCCAAAACGGCGGTGCCGCCCAGAACGAAGGCCAGTGGGTGGCCCATGAAAAGGCCCAGCAAAAGCAGGCCGAACATGGTGAGAGCAATGAGTTCAGGCGTCACGGGGCAGTTCCTGACGGTTAAGTACGAGTTTCAAAAATTCCGCCACGCCTTGCAGCAATAGCAGACCGGCGGCGAGGGCCATGGCCATCTTGAGCGGGTAGACCGGCAGCTGGACCGAGCCATATGTCGTCTCACCTTGGGCATAGGAGCGCATGGCGAATTCATAAGAGCGGGTGGTGAAGATCCAGGCGAAGGGGAAGAAAAAGATCACATAGCCCGCCGCTTCGACCCAACGGCGCAGGCTGGGGCCAAGGGTTTCGGTGATCAGATCGACGCGCACATGGGCCTGATGGCGCAGCGCATAGCCGCCCAGCATCACGAAATAGAAGCCATAAAGTTGTTTCGTGACGTCAAAGGCCCAGCGGGTCGGGTCATTCAGCGCATAGCGCATGAAGACGTCATAGATGATGATTGCGGCGAAAATGACGGCGACGACCGACACGATGCGCCCGACGAATTCGTTCATCTGGTCGATGAATTTTATCAAGATCTGAGCCCTCCCTGGCAGCTCGCACATTATTGGCCTTTCTGCCGAAAACAAGGCAAAAGACCATTAATAATGCTGCTTTAAGTAGCACTACGTATGCGGCTTGGGGCGGGATTGTCCAGAAGGTGAAATTTCAATTTGCCTAGGCCATGGACATTTTCGAAAAGCGACGATTATCTGCTGCGCATGGCCCTCCGCGTCGACGTCGGGGGAGGCTAAGCAAATATCCGTTTGGGAGGAAAAACATGGATCGTCGTTCATTTATCCGCAGAGCCGGTGTGATGGGGGCAGGTGCTGCCGCCACGACACTTGCAGCGCCCGCTATTGCGCAGGGCAACATCACCTGGCGCATGGTCACCACATGGCCCAAGAACTTCCCCGGTCTGGGTGTCGGCGCGCAGCGTCTGGCCGACCGGATCACCGCCGCCTCGGGTGGCGAGCTGACCATTCAGGTCTTTTCCGCCGGTGAGATGGTGCCGCCGCTGCAATCGCTTGACGCCGTGATCGACGGCACGGCCGAGATGAGCCATGGCGCCGCCTACTACTGGCAGAACAAGTCCCCTGCGCTGTCCTTCTTCACCGGCGTGCCCTACGGCATGACCACGCCGGAACTGACGGCATGGATGCGCTACATGGGCGGTCAGGAAATCTGGGACGAGATTTATGACCAGTTCGGCGTTCAGGGTTTCTTGTCGGGCAACACCGGCACGCAGACCGGCGGCTGGTTCCGCGATGAACTGAAGAGCCTCGATGACGTTAAAGGTGTGCGCTTCCGGACGCCCGGCCTTGGTGGCCGCGTGTGGGAGAAATTGGGCGCGACCGTGACCAACATGGCCGCGGGCGAGATCTTCCAAGCGCTGCAGTCGGGCACGCTCGACGCTGCGGAATTCGTCGGCCCCTACAACGATCTGGCGCTCGGCTTCCATCAGGTGGCCAAGAACTACTACATGCCGTCCTTCGTGGAATCGGGTCTGGCGACCGAGCTTGTCGTCGACAAGAAGAAGTATCAGGAACTGCCCGAGAACCTGCAGGCGATCATCCGTGACGTCAGCCAAGCGGAGTACGATCAGGTGGCCGCGGACTTCTACGCCAACGACCCGCGCGCGCTGAAGACCCTGCAGGAAGAGCATGGCGTGACCGTGCGCAACTTCCCCGACGACATTATGGAAGCCGGTGCCAAAGCCTCGGTCGAAGTGGTCGAAGAGCTGCGCAACAGCGACGACCCGCTGGTCAAGAAGACCGCCGAGAGCTTTGTCGAAGCGCTGAACCTCGTCCGCACCCGGACCGAGAACATCGACAGCCCCTATGTGCAGGCCCGTCAGAAGTTCCTGAAGTACTGAGCTTCGCGCTGAATGTGATTGGAAAGGCCCGGTGGAAACGCCGGGCCTTTTTCATGGGCGAACCCCAAGAAATCTGTCCCGCCCGGTGGCACACCGGGCATCGCCCTCCCTCCCCCCGGAGGGCGATTTTGCAGCGTTTCGACAGCCGGATCGGGTGGCGAGATGGGCACCGGCGCAGCCCCTTTCACGGGTTCGATCGCCCACCAGGGAGGGCGATGCCCTTACCGCTCAATCAAAAAAGGCCCGGCGTTGCTGCCGGGCCTTTGAACGTCGGGGGGGGGACTATTTCACCCCGCGATCACCTTAGGCAACCAAGTCACGATCTGCGGGAAGGCAAAGAGGATCGCAATCGCCACCACCTGCAACATCACGAAGGGCAGGATCCCTTTGTAAATCGCGCTCGTCGGCAGATCCGCCGGGGCCACCCCGCGCAGATAGAACAGCGCAAAGCCGAAGGGCGGCGTCAGGAAGGAGGTCTGCAAGTTCACCCCGACCAAGACGCCCAGCCAGATCGGATCGATGTCCAGCATCAACAGCACCGGCGCGGTGATCGGGATCACGATAAAGATGATCTCAAAGGTATCGAGGATGAAACCCAAGAAGAACATGATGATCATTACCACCGCCACCGCTGCCAAGGGGCCGCCGGGCAGGTTGCTGAGGAACTCATGCACCAGATTGTCGCCGCCCATCATGCGGAACACGATTGAAAAGACCGAAGCCCCCAGCAGAATGACAAAGACCATGCTGGTGATCGTGGCCGTGGCGATCATCGTCTCCCGCAGGATGCGGAAGGACAGGCGCCAGCGCATGGCCGCAAGCACCATCGCCCCCACGGCACCGACAGAGGCGGCCTCGGTCGGGGTGGCGATGCCGCCGAGGATCGACCCCAGCACGGCGAGGATCAGCAACAGCGGCGGCATCAGGGCGACAAAGAAATCTCGCACCAGCTGGCTTTTCTCATCCGCCGGAACCGGCGTCGCGGGGCAGGAGGCGGGCGCGGTCGCGGCTTTGAAGAGAACGTAGCTGAGATAAAGCGAAACCAGCAAAATCCCCGGCAGCAACGCCCCGGCGAAAAGATCTCCGACCGAGACGGGCGTGGGGGCAAAGTTGCCCTTGGCCATCTGCACCTGAGAGTTAATGCCCGAAAGCATGTCGCCCATGAAGATCAACACGGTGGAGGGCGGAATGATCTGACCCAAAGTGCCACTGGCGCAGATCACCCCGGTGGCAAGTTTGGGGTCATAGCCCGCCCGCAGCATCGCGGGCAGAGAGATCAGGCCCATGGTGACAACCGTCGCCCCCACGACGCCCGTGGATGCCGCGAGCATCGCGCCCACAAGCACCACCGAGATCCCCAGACCGCCGCGCATATTGCCGAAAAGTTTGCCCATGGTGAGCAAAAGCTGCTCGGCGATCTGACTGCGTTCCAGCATCACCCCCATGAAGATAAAGAGCGGCACGGCGACCAGGACTTCGTTGGTCATAAAGCCGATGTAGCGGTTCGGCAGCGAGCCGAAGTTCGAGGGATCGAACACGCCGAACCCCATGCCCACGGCGCCAAACAGCAGCGACACGCCAGCAAGGGTGAAAGCCACCGGAAAGCCGAGCAGCAAAAAGCCGATCACGCCAAAAAACATGAGCGCGGCGAGCATCTCGCCAATGAAAATCGGATCCATCAAACGGCTCCCTGCGGATGGTCTGCGGGGATTTGGTCCCGGCTGTATTGCATGGATTTGGGCACCAGATCAGCATTGCCGCTGAGCACGAGGATGGAGCGGATGATCCATGCAATCCCTTGAATTGCGAGTAGAAATGCGAAGCCGATGATGAAGGCTTTGAGAATATAAAGCCCCGGCATTCCGCCCACATTGGCCGACCCTTCCTGATAGCCCCAAGCGCGGATCACGAAGGGGATCGAATAGGTGTAGACGATCCAGCAGAAGGGCAGCAGAAAGACGATGACGCCGATCAGGTCAATCAGCGCGCGGCGGGCCATGGTGGCGGGGCGGTAGAAGATGTCGACGCGCACATGGTCATCGCGCAGCAGCGCAAAACCGGCCACGGCCGTGAACATCGCACCGTTAAGCCAGATATAAAGGTCTTGCATCCAAACGAAGCTGATCGCGAAGACATAGCGCTGCACGACCACGGTGAAACAGACCAACACGATGCCGAGTGCGAGCCATGAGAAGAGATTGCCGATGACCAAGTTCACCGCGCAGATCACCCTGGCAATTGCTGCTAAAAAACGCACCTTGTCCCCTCTCCCGTCAAGTTCGTTTGATCGTCAATCAAAGGGAGGGGACAGAATGTCAAGATTTAGATGGCGGGCGGCTCTTCCCGGCTGCATTTGGCGCCTTCCCGTGGCAGGAAGGCAACCGAAGGGCCGCGCCGCTCAGTAGATGCTGGTTTCGGGCGCGCTGCCCTTGCGCACCATGCCGCGGTACATGCCCTGCGAGTTAAACGGCATGGCGATATTGCCCGCCGCATCCACCGCGATGATCCCGCCCGAGCCGTCGTTGGGCGCCAGATCCTGCATCACCACATGTTCGGCGGCGGTGGCCAGATCCTCGCCCGCGTGGCGCATCCGCGCGGCGATCTCCCCGGCGGCGTTCCAGCGGATGAAAATCTCGCCATGACCGGTGGCAGAGACCGCGCAGGTCGCGTTGTCGGCGAAGGTGCCCGCGCCGATCATCGGCGTGTCGCCAACCCGGCCCGGGGCCTTGGCGGTCATGCCCCCCGTTGAGGTGGCGGCGGCAATGTTGCCCGCCGCGTCGCGCGCCACGGCCCCCACGGTGCCATGCCGTCGCGCCGGATCGTCCGAAACCTCGCCCCGGGCGCGCATCTCGAGCGTCTCCTGCAATGCATCCCAACGGGACTGGGTGAAGAAATAGTCACGGTCGGCGAACTCGAGGCCCGCCTGCCGGGCGATTTCCAACGCGTTGGGGCCGATGAGGGTGACATGCTCGGTCCGCTCCATGACGGCGCGCGCCAGTTTCACCGGGTTCTTCGGCCCGAAAACACCGGCGACCGAGCCTGCGCGCCGGTCGGCGCCGTCCATCACGGCGGCGTCCATCTCCTGCACGCCTTCGGAAGTATAGACCGCGCCGCGCCCTGCGTTGAACAGCGGCTCATCTTCAAGCGCGCAGACCGCGGCCACCACCGCGTCCATCGCGCTGCCACCTTCGCGCAGCACCGCTTCGCCGGCTTCCAGCGCCCGGGCGAGGCCGTCGTGATAGGCGGCCTCCTTCTCGGGCGTCATGTTTTCCTTGAGGATGGTTCCTGCGCCACCGTGAATGGCAAGGGAATAGGTCATGTCTGTCCTTTCAATCCGGCCTGTTCGGCGCAATAGGCGGCGATCTCGGCATGGGTGGCGATCCAGCAATCGCCGCGGGATTTGATGTGGTCGATCAACTCGTCGAGGATGAAGATACGCGAGCGGTAGCCTGTCACATGCGGGTGCATGGTCAAGAGAAACAGACCGCCCTCGTCATAGGCCCCGTCGAACTCGCGCCGGAAGATATCGAGCACATCCGCAGGCGGCGTATAGGGCCTTTGCGCGCCAAAACGGTTCATCATGAAATAGACGGCGTCGTCGCGAATCCACTCCACTGGGAGTTCCACGATCCCGGTCGCCTCGCCCTTCTCGACGATCTCGTAAGGGTCGTCGTCCGAGAACAGGGAGCTGTCGTACAAGAGCCCCATCTCGCGGGCGATCGAGAGCGTGTGGGCGCTGTAGTCCCAAGACGGCGTGCGCATGCCGACAGGGCGCGTGCCGGTGATCTTTTCCAGCGTGTCCGAGGCGCGCAGCATCAGATCGCGTTCAGCCTCCGGCGGGACCTGCGTGTTGCGCTCGTGGATCCAGCCGTGAAGGCCGATCTCGTGGCCCTCCTCGGCGAGGCTGCGCTGCTCCTCCGGATGCAGCAGGGCAGAGACGGCGGGCACGAAGAAGCTCGCTTTCACCCCATGCCGGTCAAGGACGCGGCGAATACGGGGGATGCCGCGGCGCGCGCCGTATTCGCCCCAGCCGAGGCGCGCAATGCTTGTGCCGCCGTCGCGCAGCTCGTTAGTCTCGTGATCGCTGTCGAAACTCAGCGCCACGGCACAGCGCGCGCCGCCGGGCCAAGATTTCGGCAATAGGTTCTGCCCCGCGCGGACCTGTTCGACCAGCCCGCGCCAATGCGGCTCGTCCCATTCATGCGGCTCGCTCATGCGTGGCCTCCGTCGACGGAAAGGATTTGGCCCGTGATCCAACCGGCGCGGTCGGAGCAAAGGAAGGTGACCGCATCCGCGATGTCCTGCGCGCGGCCCAAGCGGCGCATATGGATGCCGCCGATGATCTGCTTCTGCCGCTCGGGGCCGAAGGCGTCCCATTGCTTCTCCGTCGAGGGGTTCGACAGGACGAAGCCGGGGGCCACGGAATTCACCGTGATGCCCTGCGGTCCCAGCTCAAGCGCCAGCTGCTTGGTGAGACCCACGAGCGCGTGTTTCGCCGCGGCATAGGCTTGGATGCCGGTGAGGCTGGGCTTCAGCCCCGCGCCAGAGGAGATGGTGACGATCCGGCCCGATCCCGCGCTCTTCATCGCGGGCGCGAAACCTTGCGCACACCACATGGCGGCATCGACATTGGCTTGAAAGATCGCCTGCCAGTCGGCCTCGTTGATCTCTTCCAGAGGGCGTCCGACCTGACCGCGGACGCCGCCGGCAGAAGTCACCAGCCCGTCGATCCGCCCGTGACGTTCGAGGATCTCGGTGCAGAGCGCGAGGGTCGTCTCGCGGTTGCCCAGATCGCCGCTATGCAGGGTCACGCCTTCAGCCTCCAGCGGGACGAGGCCCGCCACGTCGATGTCCATCGCGGCCACGGTGGCCCCGGCGGCGCGCAGTTCGGACAGGATCGCGGCGCCGATGCCCTGTGCTGCGCCGGTCACGGCAAAGACCTTGCCGGTCAAATCGATCTTCATGCCGCCACCAACTGGTCGACGAGGTCCGCGGATTGTTCGCGCTTGCCGTCCTCGATGTCGTGGATGAGGTCCACCATGCGCGCCAGTGTCGGCACCGCGATGCCTGCTTCACGGCCCAAGTCGACCATGACACCGATCTGCGCGTCGACTTCGGTCTTACGCTTGCGCACCGCGAGGTCGCGCCAGATGCCCGAGTGGGTCTTGGCGGTCTTGCGGTTGTGGGCGATCATCTTCTCCATCGCGGCGTCGATGGCGGCGGTATCGTTCTCGCGGAAGGCTTCCGGGACGAACCCGTTGAAACCGAGGGGGGAGACGCCCTCATGCGTGGCCAGTGTCATCACCTCGTGGCCAAGCGCGCGGTAGGCCGCGCGGTGTTCGTCGCGCGCCATGGCGTCGGACATGCTGTCGGGGGTGAGGGCGGTGCAAAAGAGCAGCGCACCGTAGCCCATCTTACCCCAAAGATAGCCCCAGATGTTGTCGGTTGCGACGGCCTCGGGCTCGACCAGTTTCAACAGCTCATGCACCTCGGCCACGCGGTCGCTCATGCGCCCGTCGAGTTCCCCCACAGCCACGGCGGCGCGGTTGCCGAAGAGGATGCGGCCCGGCTCCAGCCAATCGGCGCCGTAGTTGACGAAACAGCCCACCGTGTTCTCGGCCCCGATGCGCGCGGCGATGGCCTTTTCGTTGAGCCCGTTCTGGGCCGAGACGACATAGCCGCCCGGCGCGAGATGGGGGGCAAGCATCTCCAAAGCGGCGGCGGTGTGGTGCGCCTTCACGCAGAGGAAAATGCGGTCGTATTGGCCAGTCAGTTCGTCCGGCGTGCTGGCCGGGAGGACTTGGGTAAATGCTTCGACCGGGCCTTCAATGCGCAGCCCGCTGCTGCGCATGGCTTCGACATGCTCTTCCACGACATCGACCATATGCACGGCATGACCCGCGCGGGCGAAATAGGCGCCGAGGATGCCGCCGATGGCACCGGCGCCCCAGATCAGGATCGGCGTCTCGCTCATGCCCAATCCCCCTCGAGCTGCGCGCGGGTCTCGCGCACGGCGATCTCCCAAAGACGGTCGGTGTCGGCGTCGGTTTTTTGGTAGACGCCGCCGTAGTTGCCGTCCCCGATGAGCGCGCGCACGCCGGCGGCGTTGCGGTCGCGCAGGCGGTCGAAATCGACGAAGGGTTTCTGCTCGTCCGGCAACTCACGACCGGGCAGGCGGGTCCAGGGGAAGTTCTCCATCCAGGAGGCATGGCTTGCGACCGGGTCAATCTCCTGCACGCAGTTCCAGGTCTCGGGCGCACGCCACCAGTCATGGAAGCGGCAGCGGGCGCCTTCGTTGGCCTCCATCCACTCCATCGTGACGGGCTGCACCGGGCTGTTGCCGCCATGGCCGTTGACGATCAGCACGCGGCGGAAGCCGGTGGCATAGAGGCTGTCGAGGATGTCACGCAGAAGCGCCGCATAGGTCGAAAGCTTCAGCGAGACCGAGCCGGGGAAGCCCATGAAATAAGGCGTCAGACCATAGGCCACGGCCGGAAACACCGGCACGCCCAGAGGTTCGGCGGCATCGGCGGCGACCTTCTCCGACAGGATCGAATCGACCGAGAGGCTGAGATATGCGTGCTGCTCGGTGCTGCCGAGGGGCAGGACGCAGCGGTCGTCGGTCTTGAGGTATTCTTCGATCTCGAACCAATTGCTTTCGGATATCTTCATTCTTCGGCGGCCTTTGCGGATTTGAGAGAGGCCCGGCATGTCTCAATGGCGGGCAGGATTTCAGAACGGATGGCGTGTACGTCTGGGGTGTGACGGTATTCGAAAGCGGTCTGCTCGGCGCGCAACGCGCCACAAAGGTAGTCGGCACCGGTGGCATAGATGACCACATCTGCCTCGCGCATGGCCGATGACAGGCCATTCTCGTCACGGACCTTCATGGTCAACTGCGTGACATGGGGGGCAAACCGCAGGATGCCCGCTTTCATGATCGTAACGAAGCCGGGAAAATAGGAGTAGGCGAGCGTCTTGGCGTCAGGCGGGATCGAGGCCAGCGCCACGCGGGTCGCCTCGTTGGGGATGAGCGTCAGGCCCAGCACTTCGACATTCGGCAAGATTTCTCGCGTTTTGGACAGAAGGGTTTTGGGCGCGATAATCAGGTCGATGTCCTTGGGCGGATTGGGTGCGATCTCATCTAGAACGGCGGCGTCGATCTCATCGCCCTCGGGCAGATGCTGGCGCAGTTCATCGGCATAAGCGCGGGTCGCGTCGATGAAATTGCCGACCATCAGAATGCGCAGCGGGCGCGGGCTGGCGCTGCTGGCCATGGAAATGCGCACAGCCAGTTCCGACGCGCTGACGCCACAGGATTTCGCGAGGCTCAACAGTTCAGCGATCTGTTGATCAAGCTGCCGAAAGCGCCCGTCGTGGGCGCGGCTACCACCGCCGCTGACGAATGTACCCGAGCCGACGCGCCCCTCGACCAACCCCGAGGATTGCAGCGCGGCGTAGACATTGCTGACCGTGACCGGGGAAATCTTCATCCGCGCGGCCAAAGCGCGGACCGAGGGCAGGCGCGCGTCGGAAGGCAACTCGCCCGACGCGATCCCGAATTCCAGCGCTCCGCGGAGCTGAACGGAAAGAGATACGGACGAACTGCGATCCATCGCCCGTACGATTCGATCCATTGCCCGTTCAAATTTTGCCTGTTTGTCACTCATGTCTGTAACACTGCCTCAAAAACAGTAGCGCGACAAGCTTATATATTGGGCTTATACGGCGGCCGAAGGTTCGAATGTTACATATTTGTGTTGACCGTCACAATTATAGCTGTCTAGTGTAACTCCAAGATATAACACATGGAGGTTTTGACCAATGAAGAAGCTTACCCTGAAATCCGCCGTAGCCGCATTGGCGCTGATCGCTGCCGCGCCAGCAGCGATGGCCGCCGATCTGGTGATCGGCCTGCGCGCCGGCCCGGATTCGATTGACCCGCATTGGTCGACCTTGGGCTCGCAGGCCGAAGCCCTGCGCCATGTCTTCGACACGTTGGTCGATGTCGACGAGAAACTGCAGCTGAAGCCCGGCCTTGCCGTGAGCTGGGAGCCGATCGACGATACCACATGGGAATTCAAGATGCGCGAAGGCGTGAAATTCCATGACGGCACCGACTTCACCGCCGAGGACGCGAAATTCTCGATCGAGCGTATCCCGCAGGTGACCGGCCCGATGCCGATGACCCTCTACACCAAATATGTCGACAGCGTCGAAGTGGTCGATGACTACACCCTGCGCGTGAAGACCAAGGGCATGGCGCCCTCGCTGCCCAACGACTTCACCCGTCTCTTCGTCGTGCCGTCTGAGACCGGCATGGAAGCAGGTAACGAGGAGTTCAACTCGGGCGAGAAGGCGATCGGCACCGGTCCCTACACCTTCGTCTCTTGGCAGCCCAAGGGCGATCTGGTGCTCGAGCGTTTCGACGACTACTGGGGCGGTCAGGCCACGTGGGAGACCGTCACCCGCCGCGAGATCCCCGAGGACACCTCGCGCGTCGCGGCTCTGCGTTCGGGTGAGGTTGACCTGATCAACTACGTGCCCGCCTCCGACTACCTCGCGATGAAGAACGATGGCGACATCGAAACATTCGTTTCCGACTCGGTCTATATCCTGAACATCGCGCCGTCGGTGAAGGATGAAGAGCCGCAGCCGATCAAGGTCAACGGCGAGGAGGTCGAGGGCAACCCGCTGCAGGATCTGCGCGTGCGCAAGGCGCTGGACCTGGCGATCAACCGCGACGTGCTCGTGAACGTGGTGCTCGAAGGTCTGGGCACGCCCGCCAACCAGCTGATGCCCGAAGGCTTCTTCGGCTACAGCCCTGAACTGGGTAAGCGCGAATATGACATCGAGAAGGCCAAGGAACTGCTGGCCGAGGCCGGCTACCCCGAGGGTTTTGAGATCGATTTCACCTGCACCAACAACCGCGTGCCCGGCGATGCCGTGGTCTGCGAGGCGCTGGCGCAGATGTGGTCGCGTCTGGGTCTGAAGGTGAACGCACAGGCGCTCAATGGCACGGTCTTCTTCCCCGCCGCCGCGCGTGAGGAATACACCATGACCATGTCCGCATGGGGCACGCTCACCGGTGAGGCCGCCTATACCTACGGCGCGCTGGTGCACACAAAGGACCCCGAGAAGGGCTTCGGCAACTTCAACCGCGCGGGCTATTCCAACCCCGAGTTCGACAAGGTCTTCGGCGAAGGTGCCCAGACCCTCGACCCGGAAGCGCGCAAGAAGCTCTATGAAGAGGCCTCCTTCATCGCGATGGAAGACCGCGCGCTGATCCCGACGGTGATCCTGCAGACCGTCTGGGCGGCCAATGCCGACACCATCGAAATGACGCCCCGCGTCGATCAGGAAACCCGCGCCTATGCGATCACCCCGGTCGAATAAGGCTGCATAACGCACCGGGCGCCCGCTGCTTGCCGGCGGGCGCCACTTTTTTTCAAGTCTGATGGGCGAGGTCGAATGCTCAGCTATTTTGTAACCCGGTTGGCACAGGCGATTGTCGTGGTCTTTGCCATGTCGGTGATCGTCTTTGTCGGCGTCTTTGCCATCGGCAATCCGATCGACGTAATGATCGATCCGGGCGCCACCGCCGAGATCCGCCAGAAGCTGATCGAGCAATACGGGCTCGATCAACCGCTGGCCGTGCAGTACTGGACCTTCCTCAAGAACGTGGCCCAGGGCGATCTGGGCACCTCGATGGTCTATAACATCCCGGTCGTCGACCTCGTCTTCTCGCGCTTTCCCGCCACGCTGGAACTGGTGCTGACCTCGGTGCTGATCGCCGTGGGCGTGGGCATTCCCGCCGGTCTCTGGGCCGGCTACCGCCCCGAGAGCCTCGGCGCGAAGATGATCATGGCGCTGTCGGTGCTGGGTTTCTCGGTGCCGACTTTCTGGATTGGCATGCTGCTGATCATGGGCTTCGCGGTTGAGCTTGGCTGGCTGCCCTCGGGCGGGCGCGGGGACGAGGCGACCTTCCTCGGCATCACCTCCTCGCTTTTCACCCCCGATGGCTGGAGCCATGTCATCATGCCCGCGATCAACCTGTCGCTCTTCAAGATGGGCCTGATGATCCGACTGACCCGCGCCGGCATGGTCGAGGCCATGGGCACCGATTACGTCAAATTCGCCCGCGCGCAGGGTCTGCCGGACCGGCAGATCGTCTTCCGCCACATCCTGCGCAACATCTCGATCCCGATCGTCACGGTGCTGGGGCTCGAGCTTGGCTCGACGCTGGCCTTCGCGGTGGTGACCGAAAGCGTGTTCAACTGGCCCGGCGTTGGCAAGCTGATCATCGACTCGATCCTGCAACTCGACCGCCCGGTGATGGTCTCCTACCTCATCATGGTCGTGATCCTCTTTGTCCTCATCAATCTCGTGGTTGATCTGGTCTACGCTCGACTGGACCCGCGGGTCCGCCTGAAAGGAGGCGCATGATGCCCGAGATCGTCGCTGAAAACACCATGGCCGTGCCCTCGGCCCCGCCGGTGGAGACCCGCGCCGAGCGGCTGCGCAACTTCTGGTCGGACTTCCGCGAAAGCTGGGTCGCCGTGGGCGCGCTCATCGTGATTGCCGTGCTGCTGTTCCTCTCCTTCGGGGCGCCGCTGGTTTCGCCGCAGGACCCCTACGACATGGCCGCGCTCGATTGGCTCGACGCCTTTCTGCGCCCGGGCACCGAAGGCTCGGGCGGCTATGTCCATCTGCTGGGCACCGACAACGCGGGCCGCGACATGCTTTCGGCCATTTTCTACGGGCTGCGCACCAGCTTCGTGATCGGCCTGTCCGCCGGGGCACTGGCGCTGTTGGTCGGCATTGCGGTTGGTCTTACCGCGGCCTATTTCGGGGGGCGCATCGAAGCGTTGTTGATGCGTGTCGTCGATCTGCAACTTTCAATGCCCGCGATCCTGCTGGCATTGGTGCTGGTGGCGATGCTGGGGCAGGGGATCGGTCAGATCATCCTCGCCCTCGTTGTCGCGCAATATGCCTATTTCGCGCGCACCACCCATGGCGCGGCCAAGGTCGAACGCGGCAAGGACTATATCGAGGCCGCGCGCTCCACCCCGCTGCCGACGCATCGGGTGCTTTTCAAGCACCTGCTGCCCAACGTGCTGCCGCCGCTCATTGTCGTGGCGACGGTGCAGGTGGCGAGCGCAATCGCGCTCGAGGCCACGCTGTCCTTCCTTGGCGTGGGCCTGCCGCTCACTGAACCTTCGCTGGGATCGCTGATCTCCAACGGGTTCAAATACATCCATTCGGACCGCTACTGGCTGTCGATCTATCCCGGATTGGCACTGATGGTGACCGTTGTCGCAATCAACCTCGTGGGCGATCAGGTCCGCAAGGTGCTCGACCCGAGGAACAGCCGATGAGCGCCGCACTGGAGGTCAGGGGACTGACCACGCAATTCAGCACCCGCAAGGGACATGTCACCGCCGTCAACGACGTGAGCTTTTCGGTCCAGCCGGGGCGCATCCTCGGGCTGGTGGGCGAGAGCGGCTCGGGCAAGAGCGTCACCGGTTTTTCGATCATGGGGCTTATCGACGAACCCGGTCGGATCACCGCAGGCGAGGTTCTGGTGCAGGGCACCGACATGCGCAGCCTCAGCGCCGAAGGCCGACGCCAGATGCGCGGTCGCAATGTCTCGATGGTGTTTCAGGACCCGATGATGACCCTCAACCCCGTGCTGCGGGTGGGCGATCAGATGGCTATGGCGGTGCGCGTGCACGACAAGGTCAGCAAGGCCGCCGCATGGGACCGCGCCCGCGAGGCGCTTGAGATCGTCGGCATCCCGGCCCCCGCCGAGCGGTTGCAGGCCTATCCGCACCAGCTCTCGGGTGGCATGCGCCAGCGCGTCGCCATTGCCACGGCCCTGCTGCACCGGCCTGCCGTGATCCTCGCCGATGAGCCGACCACCGCGCTCGATGTCTCGATCCAGGGCCAGATCCTTGCCGAGGTGCGGCGATTGGCGGATGAGACCGGCACCGCCATCGTCTGGGTCACCCATGACCTCGCCGTGGTCTCCTCGCTCGCCGACGACATCGCGGTGATGTACGCAGGCCGGATCGTCGAAAGCGGCACCGCGGAGGAGGTCATCGCCCGTCCGCGCCATCCCTACACGCGCGGGCTGATTGACTCGGTCCCCGGCCTGCACGAGCCGGGCCGCGACTTGCCGCAGATCCCGGGCTCGACCCCGCAGCTGGCGAACCTGCCCTCGGGCTGCCCGTTCCGCCCGCGCTGCCCGCGGGCCACGGACATCTGCGCGATGATCCCACCCAACACTGGAACCGAGGCACATTCCGTCCTGTGCCACCATCCGATCGAGGCCACATGACCGATCCCATTCTGAAAATCGACGGCGTCTCGAAGCGGTTCACCCGCAAGCCGGGGCTGGTCGTCCGGGGGCTGGAACGCCTGTCGGGGCGCGACTCCACCCAGACCGTTCACGCGGTCAATGACGTCACCTTAAGCGTTCCGCGCGGCGAGGTGCTGGGCATCGTGGGCGAGAGCGGCTGCGGCAAGTCCACGCTGGGGCGCGTCGTCTCGGGCATCTATGCGCCGAGCGCGGGCAGCGTCACGCTCGAAGGCCAGCCGGTGGCGCGCGACCATCGCGGCAATGTCGACAAGCTCACCACCCGCGTGCAAATGATCCACCAGGACCCTTTCGCGAGCCTCAATCCGCGCATGAAGGTGGGCGAGATCATCGCCGAAGGCCCGAGCATCCACGGGTTGATCCCCGCGCGCGAGGTGCAGGAGCGCGTCCGTAGCCTGCTCGAACAGGTGGGGCTGGAGGGCGCCTATGCCAATCGCCTGCCGCACCAGTTCTCCGGCGGCCAGCGCCAGCGTGTCGCCATTGCCCGCGCACTCGCCATGCAGCCCGAGCTTCTGGTGCTGGACGAGGCCGTGGCCTCGCTCGACGTCTCCATCCAGGCGCAGGTGCTGAACCTCTTCATGAAGCTGCGGCGCGAGTTGGACCTCACGGCGCTGTTTATCAGCCACGACCTGTCGGTCGTGCGCCACGTCTGCGACCGGGTGGCGATCATGTACCTCGGCCGCGTGGTCGAGACGGCGCCGGCGGATGAACTCTACGCCAAGCCGCTGCACCCCTATACCGAGGCGCTCTTTGCCTCCGTGCCGACCCTTGGCACCGGGCGCGCCAACTTCCACCCGATCAAGGGCGAGATCCCCTCGCCGATCAACCCGCCCAAGGGCTGCGCTTTCCACCCGCGCTGCCCGCTTGCGGGCCCGCGTTGCAAGGTGGAGGTGCCGCGCCTCGTGAACCCGAAAGACAATCGCAGCGTCGCCTGCCACCTGCATGATGGGGGCACCGGCGCCGAAACAGGAGCCGCCGCATGAGCCTGACCCTGACCGACCGCGTGGGGCGGCTGAACGACGTGCTTGTCTCCGTGAACCTGCTCAATTGGGACGCGCGGGTGATGATGCCCAAGGGCGGGGCCGAGACGCGCGGCCACCAGATCGCGACTCTTATGGGCATCGCGCGGGAGATGATCCTCGACCCCGAGATGGGCAAGGTCGCCGAAGCCGTGCTCAACAGCGACGCGCCCGAGATCGAGCGCCGCGCCGCGCAATCGGTGCAGGAGGCGCGCACCCACCACGCCCGCATCCCCGCAGCCTTGCTGCGCCGGCAGGCCGAGCAATCAATCACCGCCGGCGCCGCCTGGACCGAGGCCCGCCGCACCGGCGACTTCGGCCTGTTCCAGCCGCATCTTCAAAGCATCGTCGATCTGGCGCGCGAGAAGGCCGAGGCGCTCGGCCATGACGGCCACCCCTACGATCCGATGGCCGATGTCTTCGAGCCGGGCGCCACGGCGGTGCAGCTCACGCGGTTCTTCGACCAGCTCCGGGACGGCATCCGCCCGATCCTCGACGCGGCGTTTGCCCGGCCCGCGCCGCGCAGCGATTTCCTGTTCCGCGACTATCCCGTGGCGGGCCAGCAGGCCTTCTGCGCCTATATCGCCGAGGCCTTGGGCTATGACATGGGCCGCGGGCGGCTCGACACGGCGGTGCATCCCTTCGAGATTTCCATGACCCGCAACGACGTGCGGATCACCTCGCGCTGGAACCCGAACTACCTGCCGATGTCGATCTTCGGCACGATCCATGAGGCGGGCCATGCGCTTTACGAGATGGGTGCCGATCCGGCGCTAACCCGTGGGGCGCATGCGACGGATATGATCGGGCTCTATGCCGTGGCGGGGACCAGCTTCGGGATGCACGAGAGCCAGTCGCGCCTGCTGGAGAACCACATCGGCCGCTCGCCCGCCTTCTGGTCGGTGCATTACGGAGGCCTGCGTGACACCTTCCCCGAGCAGTTGGGCGACGTGAGCGAAGAGGAATTCG
Organism: Sulfitobacter sp. 1A13496; assembly: GCF_043557225.1. NCBI lineage: Bacteria > Pseudomonadati > Pseudomonadota > Alphaproteobacteria > Rhodobacterales > Roseobacteraceae > Sulfitobacter > Sulfitobacter sp. 1A13496. Next base: position 164,879 of record NZ_JBIFFP010000006.1, read on the forward strand.
TCGCCGCGATCAACCGCGTCTCCCCCGGCCTCACCCGGGTCGAGGCGGACGAGCTCACTTACGATCTGCACGTCATGCTGCGGGTGAAGATCGAGATGGCGCTGATGGACGGCTCGCTGAAGGTCGCCGACGTCCCCGAGGCGTGGAACGCGGCGATGCGCGAGGATCTGGGGCTGGAGGTGCCGGACAACGGCGCGGGCTGTCTGCAAGACGTGCATTGGTCGCACGGCTACATCGGCTCTTTCCCGACCTATACGGTGGGCAATTCGACCGCCGCGCAGATCATGGCGCATCTGGATGCCACGAAGCCCGAGGTACGCACAGGCGTCACGGCGGGAGACTACGCCCCCTTGCAGGCGGCGCTCGGTGATCTCGTCTGGCAGCACGGGCGTTCGCGCAGCCGGGCCGAGATCCTCGCCGGGATCGGGGCAGGGGCCTACGACCCGACGGCCTATCTGGCCTATCTGCAAGCCAAGTTCGGCAGGTGATGAGGGGGGCAGTTTGCCCCCCCTTCGAACCTTAGCCCGCCACCCGGTGCAGCATCTGGCGGCCCGGAGTCAGGCCCTGCACCTTTTCCACGATGGAACGCGCGTCGATGCCGAAATGCCGGTAGAGGTCCGCGATGGCGCCGGTCTGGCCAAAATGTTCGACCCCGAGCGGCACCGTCTGGTGCCCCACGACCGACCCCAGCCACGACAGTGTCGCCGGATGGCCGTCGATCACCGTCACCAGCTTGCAGTCGCGCGGCAGTTGACCCAACAACGTTTCGATATGGCTCTGCGCCGCGTGATTGCCGCGCGCCCGGGCGCGCTGTGCCGCGGTCCAGCCAGCGTTCAGACGGTCGGCGGAGGTCACCGCCAGCACGCCCACGTCGCGCCGGCCCTCGGCGATGCTGCCGGCGGCCTTGATCGCCTCGGGGGCCACGGCGCCCTGATAGGCGATCACCACGTCGCAGTTCGGCCCAGGCTTGCGCAGCCAATAGGCCCCGTCGATGGCACCTTGGCGGAAGTCCTCGTCGACGCGCTTGCCGGGCTGTTCGATGGGATTGGTGGTGAGCCGCAGATAGACCGAGCCGCCGGTCTCGTCGCGCAGCCACGTGCGCTCGTCCGGGTCGCCCTCGCCGTCGCGTTGGAGGTAGTCGAAGGCCCAACGCATGATGACCGTCAACTCGTCGGCGAAGGCAGGCTCGAAGCTCGCCAGCCCGTCCTGGCTCATGCCGATGAGCGGCGTGCCGATGGATTGATGCGCGCCGCCCTCGGGCGCGAGCGTCACGCCCGAGGGGGTGCCCACGATCATGAAACGTGCATCCTGATAACAAGCGTAGTTCAGCGCGTCCAAGCCGCGGGCGACGAAGGGGTCATAGACCGTGCCGATGGGAATGACCCGCTTGCCGAAGAGCGAATGCGACAGGCCCGCGGCGCCCAGAAGCAGGAAGAGGTTCATCTCGGCGATGCCCAACTCGATATGCTGGCCCTCGGGCGTGAACTCCCATTTCGCGGTGGAGGGGATCTTCTCGTTGATGAAGGTGTCGGCCTGTTCCTTGCGGGCAAAGAGCTTGCGGCGATTGACCCATGGCCCAAGGTTCGTGGTGCCGGTCACATCAGGCGACATGGTGACGATGCGGGAGGCGAGATCGCTGTCGCCCTTCGACAGATCGTCGAGGATCTTGCCGAAGGCCATCTGCGTGGAAATTTCGCGGTCGCTCGACAGTTCGATCCGCGGCACCGGCAGCGTCGCATCATTGTAGCGGCGACGGCCCTTGGCGAAGAAGGGCACGCGGTCGAGCGCCGCTTGCAACGCTTGCGGGTCGTCGACGGTGGCGAAGGGCTCCCATTCCTCCCCCTCGGCCACGCCCATGTGCTTTTGCCAATCGGCCATCTGGCTTTTGGTCATCAACCCGCCATGGTTGTCCTTGTGCCCCGCAATCGGTGTGCCCCAGCCTTTGATGGTATAGGCCAGAAAACAGACCGGGCGGTCGTGGTCGATGGCGGCGAAGGTTTCGGCCATGGTCTGCACACAGTTGCCGCCGAGGTTTTCCATCAGCGCGGCCAGTTCGTCATCGCTGCGCGCGTCGATCAGCGCCGTGACATCGCCCTGATCGCCAAGCGCCTCCATCAACCGTTCGCGCCAGACCGCGCCGCCCTGATAGGTCAGCGCCGAGTAGAGCTGGTTGGGGCAATTGTCGATCCAGTCGCGCAGCTTGTCGCCACCGGGTTCCTCGAACGCCGCACGCTGCAACGCGCCGTATTTCACCTTGACCACGTCCCAGCCGAAGGCGTCGAAAATCTGCTCGATGCGCTTGAACAGACCCTCGCGCACCACCCCGTCGAGCGACTGGCGGTTGTAGTCGATGATCCACCATGTATTGCGCAGGTCGTTCTTCCAACCCTCCTGCAGCGCCTCGTAGATGTTGCCCTCGTCCAACTCGGCGTCGCCGACCAGCGCAACCATGCGGCCCAGATCAACTTCCCCGCCCCAGTCTTTCGCGGTGATGTAATCCTGCACCAGCGAAGCGAAGGAGGTCACCGCCACCCCAAGCCCGACCGACCCCGTGGAGAAATCCACGTCGTCCACGTCCTTGGTGCGGCTGGGGTAGCTCTGCACGCCTTGGAACCCGCGGAAGTTCTCCATCTTCTCGCGGGTCTGGTTGCCCATCAGGTATTGCATCGCGTGGAAGATCGGCGAGGCATGCGGCTTCACCGCCACCCGGTCCTCGGGCCGCAGGGCGCTGAAAAAAAGCGCCGTCATGATCGACACCATCGAGGCCGAGGACGCCTGATGCCCGCCCACCTTGATCCCGTCCACCTTGGGCCGAATGTGGTTCGCGTTGTGGATCATCCAGTGCGACAGCCACAGCAGACGTTGTTCGATGGTCTTCAGCTGGGCAGGGGCGAGAGCGGTCATGGCAGGTCTTTCATTCTGAGGATCCCTCGGGCGGTGCCCTCCTCGACACCGCCCGCGACTGGTCCGGTTCGTGCCGGATCAGGCCGCTTGCATGTTATGCGCCCCTAGCGCGGCGTAAAGGTCATCAATGATGTCTTCCGCCGATTCCAGCCCGACAGAAAGCCGCACCAACCCCTCGGCGATGCCGTGCTGGGCGCGTTCCTCGGGCGAATAGGTGGAATGGGTCATGCTGGCGGGATGCTGGATCAGGCTCTCCGCATCGCCAAGGCTCACCGCGCGCTGAATGAGGTTCAGCCGGTTCATGAAGGCGATGCCGCCCGCCTTGCCGCCCTTGACCTCGAAGGGGATCATGCCGCCGAAGTTGCCCATCTGCCGCCGCGCGAGTTCGGCCTGCGGGAAGCTTGCCAGCCCCGGGTAGGCGACATGCAGCACCGCCGGGTGCTGCTCCAGCGCCTCGGCGACCTTGGCAGCGGTGGCGCAGTGGCGCTCCATGCGCAGTTCCAGCGTCTTGATCCCGCGCAAGAGCAGCATGGCCGTGAGCGGCGACATCACCGCGCCGGTCATGTCTTTCAGACCCACGAGCCGCACCTGCATCATGTCCTCGGCATTGCCCACAACGAGGCCCGCCACCACGTCGCCGTGACCCGAAAGGAACTTCGTCGCCGAATGCAGCACGATGTCGGCGCCATGTTCGATGGGGCGGGTGATGACCGGCGTGGCATAGGTGTTGTCGACAACCACCTTGGCGCCCACGCGATGCGCGATCTCGGAGATGGCGGCGATGTCCACCAGCCTGTTGTTCGGGTTCGCGGGGGTTTCGAAATAGACCACCTTGGTCTGGTCGCTGATCACCTCGGCGAGGTTTTCGGGCTCGGTCATGTCGACCAGCGTCACCTTGACGCCAAAGCGCGGCAAGCCATGGGTCATGAAGGCGAAGGTGCAGCCATAAAGCGTCTTGTCGATGATGATCTCGTCGCCCGCCTGCAGGAAGGACCAGAGCGTCGAGGTGATCGCCCCCATGCCCGAAGCGGTGGCAAGCCCGGCCTCGGCGCCTTCGAGGTTGGCGATACGTTTTTCAAGATGGACCAGCGTGGGGTTGCTGATGCGGGTGTAGAAATGCCCTGCACGCTCGCCCGCGAACATGTCGCCGCCCGCCTCCGCGGTCTCGAAGGTGAAGGTCGAGCTCATGTAGATCGGCGGGTTCAGCGCGCCCTGTTCGTCCTGCGCGTCATAGCCGTGGTGGATGGCGCGGGTGGCAAAGGATTTCTGGTTCTCGGTCATGGCTGGCCCCTGTCTGATTTTCCGGCATGATCCGATGGCACAAGGGGCATTTGGTTGCTAATATATGCGTAAATTGCAGGAGATTTGGCATATCATGCCCCAAACGCCCCGATTGGACGCCACCGACCGCCGGATCATCCGCGCGCTGCAGCGCAATGGCCGGATGACCAACCTTGATCTGGCTAACGAAGTCGGTCTCTCGCCTTCGCCCTGCCTGCGCCGGTTGCGCGCGCTGGAGAAAAACGGCGCGATCCGGGGCTACAGCGTGGAGGTCGATGCCAAGGCCTACGGCCTGCCGGTCACGGTCATGGTGCGGGTGACGCTGGACGGTCACGACGAGGGCACGGTGCAGCGCTTCGAAAGCCAGATCCGCGCGATCCCGGAGGTGCTGGAATGTTTCGTGATGAGCGGGCTGTCGGACTACCTGCTGCGCGTCGTGGTGGGCGATCTCGAGGATTACGAACGCTTTGTGCGGGCGCGGCTGCATCCCATCGGCGGCATCGGGTCGATCGACACCAGTTTTGTCTACGGCGTGGTCAAGCGCTCTCAGGTCTACCCCGACATCGGCGATTGAGCGGGGGTAAAACAATTTAACCGGTTTACAATCCCGTCCCCCTTGGGAAATCTGCGCCCGAAGTTCCGAGGAGCCCCCATGACATTCGCCGCCACCCCCGCCCTGCAAGCCGTCGTTGATCATGCGCAAGCACATGAGACCGATTGGCCCCGCTCGATGTACCATGCCGACGGCGCCTATGTCGGCAATCGCGAGTGGAACGAAAGCGGCCCTTGGACTGAGATCGTGGGCCCCGTCAAACCGCGCGGCGGCCCCGCGGGGGTGATCCTGCATCGCGGTGAACGCGTAGCCGATTGGGGCGATACGACGCGCGCCGACATGACCTTCTCCATCGCCAAGAGCTACCTGTCGGTGCTGGCGGGGCTGGCGGTGAAAGACGGGCTGATCGCGGACCTCGACGCGCCCGTGGGCGACAGCGTGCCGGGGCCGTATTTTGCGGGCGATCACAACGGGCGCATCACCTGGCGGCAGATGTTGCAGATGAACAGCGAATGGCGCGGCGAGATTTTCGGCAAGGACGATCAGGTCGACCACTACCGCCAGATCGGCCCGGGGGCGGACAACAGCCGCAAGGGGCAGCTGCGCGCGGTCGGTGCGCCGGGCAGCCACTATGAGTACAACGACGTCCGGGTGAACGCGTTGGCCTATGCGCTGATGATGCGTTTTCGCCGCCCTTTGCCGGAGGTGCTGCGCGAAAGGATCATGGACCCGATCGGGGCCTCCGCTGACTGGCGGTGGGAGGGCTATTCGACCTCATGGGTCGAGGTGGATGGCAAACGGATGCAGTCGGTCACCGGCGGCGGGCATTGGGGTGGGGGCCTCTTCATCTCTGCCGAGGATCACGCAAAGTTCGGCCAGTTCATCTGCCAGAACGGCGCGTGGAACGGCGAACAAATTCTGCCCGAGGACTGGATGCAGCGGTCCCTGATGCCGACACCGACACTCGACAAATACGGCTTTCTGTGGTGGCTGAACCGCGGGGCGGAAGCCGATCCGAAACTGCCCGATACCGCCTTCAGCGCGCAGGGCGCGGGCGGCCATACGATCTGGATCGCGCCCGAGCACGAGATCGTCGCCGTGATGCGCTGGCTCGCGCCGACCGCCACGCCGCAATTCCTCCGCCGGCTTTTCGCCGCGCTGACCGAGAGCTGACACGAAAGGAAACCCCATGCATATCAAGACCTTCGGCGTCGAAATGTGGATGAACGAATTCGAGAACCACTGCCGCTACAACCTCGCCGAGACCTGCGTGGACTCGATCACCCTAGGCGAGCTGATCGACATGGCGGGCGTCGACAATTCCGTGCTGGGCGAATTGCGCGGCATGCGCATGGGCTATGGCGCGATCGAAGGCTTAGACCGGCTGCGCGACGCAGTGGCGGGGCTTTACGAGAACCAGTCCCGCGAGAACGTGCTGACCACCCACGGCACCATCGGGGCCAATGCGCTGGTTCATCAGACGCTGGTCAGCCGCGGCGATCATGTCATCGCCATCGTGCCGACCTACCAGCAGCATTACTCGATCCCCGAGAGCATCGGTGCCGAGGTCGAACTCTTGCACCTGCGCCCGGAGAACGGCTTCCTGCCCGACCTTGACGAGCTGCGCGCGATGATGCGGCCCGACACGCGGATGATCGCCACCAACAACCCCAACAACCCGACCGGCGCGCTGATGGACCGGGCGATGCTCTCAGAGATCGCCGAGATCGCGCGCGGCAGCGGCGCATGGGTGCTCTGCGACGAGGTCTATCGCGGCACCGATCAGGCCGGGAACGGCTATACCGCCTCGATCTGCGATCTTTACGAGCGTGGCATCAGTACTGCGGGGATGTCCAAGGCCTATTCGCTGGCCGGGCTGCGCGTGGGCTGGGTCGCGGGGCCGAAGGCCCTGCTGGAAGACATCATGATCCACCGCGATTACAACACGATCTCTGTCGGGCGGATTGACGAGTATTTCGCGGCCCTCGCCCTCGAAAACCGCGCCCAGATCCTCGACCGCGCACATCGGATCACGCGTGAGAACCTCGCGATCCTGTCGGATTGGGTCGAGGCCGAGCCGCTGATCTCATGGGTGAAGCCGCAAGCGGGCACCACGGCGCTGCTGAAATACGACCTGCCGCTGCCGAGCCGTGATTTCTGCACGCAATTGCTGGAAGAGGAGGGCGTCCTCTTCACCCCCGGCAGCGCCATGGACATGGAGGGCTGGCTGCGCATCGGTTTCGCCAATTCGACGGCGGACCTGCGCGACGGGTTGGCGCGTGTCTCCGCTTTCCTCGCGCGTCACGGCGCGGCACAGTCAAGCTAGATGGAGCCCATCATGCCGTCAGCCTCAGACCTGATCGCCAAAAGCGCCGCCCGTTCCTGCGTGGTTCATCGCAAAATCGCGGGCGCGGTTTACCGCACGCCGGTGATCGCCTCCCGCTTGCCAATGGCAGAGGGTTCGCGGCTGTTCTACAAGACCGAGAACTTCCAGCATACCGGGTCATTCAAACTGCGCGGCGCCAGTGCAAAGCTGACGACGGTGCCGCTCGACCGGCCTGTCATCACCGCATCTTCCGGCAACCACGGCATCGCCTGCTCGCTTGCGGCCCAGACCACGGGGCATGAGTTGATCGTGGTGCTGCCCGAAACCGTCATCGCCAAGAAACGCAAGATTATTGAAAGCTACGGCACTAGGGTCGTGATCCATGGGGCCGATGCCTCGCTTTCAGAGCTACACGCGCAGAGTTTGGCTGAGGCTGAGGGCTACACCTATATCTCACCCTACAACGATGCTGAGGTGATCGCGGGGCAGGGCACCGCCGCGCTGGAACTGCTCGACCAGATCGAAGGCATCGACAATGTCTTCATCTCGATGGGCGGTGGCGGGCTGATCTCGGGCGTGGGATCGGTCATCAAGGAATTCTCCCCGCGGACCCGCGTGATCGGTGTGAGTGCCGCGAATAGCTGCGCGCTGGCCGCGTCGATCAGAGCGGGGAAAATCGTCGAAACGGAACATCTCGACACGCTGGCCGATGGCGTGGCGGGCGGCGTCGATGCTGGCTCGATGACCCTGCCGCTCGCAAGCGCGGTGATCGACGAGATCATCCATTGCGACGAGGATCAGATCGCCGAAGCGTTAAAAGTGTTGGCTTGGGAAGAGAACATGCTGGTCGAAGGGGCCGCCGCTTTGGCGCTGGCGGCCTATCTGGCAGGGCCGCAGAACTTCGCGGGCCAGACCTCTGTCGTTCTGCTATGCGGTGGTAATTATGAGGTCGAGCAGTTGCGCGGAATCATCTGACGGCTACCCGGCCATTTTCCATCAGGGCATGTCGAACCGCAGGTCGACCCAACGACCCTCGGGAATGTCCCGCGGCGCACCGCCAGCCCAGCCGTCCTGCCAGATCACCTCGCGGGTGCGGATATCGAGCGTCCCCGCATCATAGCTACACGCGACATGAACCAGCCGGTTGCCATTCGCATCCTGCGGCGCTTCGATCTGCCAACCGCGGCTGGCGAGGGGTGGGACGTTCGACAATCGGTAATGGCCAAGCCCGATCCGTTCGAACCCTGCACCCAAAGGCACCGCAGGCTCTTCACTGCCATCGCGGAACAGACGCACGATCGGGCTGGCTTCCTTGATGAACCCATTCGCATCCACAGTCGTATTCGCCCCGGACCACAGGGGCTGCCACGCGCCCCATGCCCCCGTCGCCCGGAGACGAAAGGCCAGACCCGGCGTGTCGATGCCCAGTGCGATCTGCCACAGATAGGCGCTCTGCCCGCCCAAGGTGCTATTGCCGCAGAGCAGGCCGAAGACCCCATTCAGCGCCGGGAAAGGGTTGGCCCCGGAAGGCGCCTGCGCATGGGCGCCGCCATAGCTTGAAAAACTGCCCGAAAGATCATGCGCGTCGAGGTCCGTCACCAGCGGCCCCGCGTCAGCGCCGATGCCGAAATCCCCGACCCGCAGCAAACGACCCACCGTCGCATCATCCACGCCCTGCGTCAGCGCCGCGCCTGAGGCGATGCCGCTCGCCGCGTCAAATGCCAGCGCGGTGGTCCAGCTGCTGCCATCGGCGCTGACCTTGATGGCAAAATCATCCTGCCCCGCCGTGCCCATCTCGGCCCGGCCAGACCAATCGGTTTGGAACAGCAGGCTCGCGGTATCGGCGGCGCTGGCCTTGTTGAGTTTTAGCTGATGCCCCGCCCCTTCGTGGGTAAACAGGCTCGCCGAGGAGGCGACCGACAAGCGATTGCCACTGTCGTAATCCGTATTAACCCCCAGCCCGGAGAGGTTCGCCAGATCGGGGGGCGAGACCTCGGCCCAAGCCCCTGCGCCCCAACGGTGAAGAATCCCTGTCGATTTATCCAAGGCAACCCAGCCGTCTTGCGGGGCGGTGAACTGCCAGCTCTCTCCGACCCACGCGGCCAATTCACCGGGATGACCCGCCCAAACCTCTGTCGGCGCATCACCGAGTGCATGAACCTCCCCCGCCTGCGGTAGGGCGGGCGGCGTGTTGGCGTCAAACCCTTCGACCGCAAGCTGCACCAGAAGATCGAGCCGTTGCAGCGCTTCGTTATGGGTCACATGTTTTTGCGCCTGTGCAGGCATCAGATAGGGCAGGGATAGGCGCTCAGAGGTGTCGGGCATCGGGGCTCTCCGCGTTATGGGTCGCCTGAGACTGTGAGAAGGAAGTCTTGCCAGCCTGACAACCCACCGTTCGGGCCGCGCGCAACAAGCGGCGGTTCTGCCCCATCGCACGGCGCGGGCGGAAGGTTCACGTTGCGGCTTTCACTTTCGCCAAACCGCCCTAACTCCCTGTCAGGCGGTGCCTTTTCAAAACGAAAGCCGCAGTTTAACATCACGCCACGCCGCGCAAGAAAGGCCAACGCTTATGTCCAAGACCAAGATCGCCGTTGTCGGTATCGGCTACGTCGGGCTTTCGAATGCGGTGCTTCTGGCGCAGCACAATGAGGTAACAGCGGTCGATTTGAACGCAGACCGGGTGGCGCAGGTGAATGCCCGCCGAGCGCCAATCGTCGATCCGGAGATCGAGCAATATCTCGCGGAAAAGCCCCTCACCCTCCGGGCCACGACCGACGCGGAGGCGGCATATCGCGAGGCTGATTACGTGCTCATCGCCACGCCGACCAACTATGACCCACGCACCAATGTCTTCGACACCTCCAGTGTCGAGGCGGTGGTGCGGGATGTTTTGGCGGTCACGAGAACGGCCACTATCGTCATCAAATCCACCGTCCCGGTGGGCTATACCGCGGGCCTCTCCGCCGAGTTGAACAGCGACCAAGTGATCTTTAGCCCGGAATTCCTGCGTGAGGGCCGCGCGCTCTACGACAACCTCCACCCCTCGCGCATCGTCGTCGGCGAAGACAGCCCGCGCGCCCGGCGCTTCGCGCAACTGTTGGCCGAGGGGGCAATCGACGACGACATTCCCATGCTCTTTACCGGTGCGTCCGAGGCAGAGGCGGTCAAACTTTTCGCCAATACCTTCCTTGCCATGCGGGTGGCCTATTTCAACGAATTGGACAGCTACGCGTTGACCAATGGGTTGGACACGCGGCAGATCATCGACGGTGTCTGCCTCGACCCGCGCATCGGTGGGCATTACAATAACCCGTCATTCGGCTATGGCGGCTACTGTTTGCCCAAGGATTCCAAGCAGTTGCTGGCCAATTACTCTGACGTGCCGCAAAACCTGATCAACGCCGTGGTCGAGGCGAACCGCACCCGCAAGGATTTCGTCTCGGAGCAGATTCTGGCGCTTGGCCCTCAGCGGGTGGGCATCTACCGGTTGGTGATGAAGGCCGGGTCGGACAATTTCCGGCAAAGCTCGGTCCAAGGGATCATGAAGCGGCTTAAAGCCAAGGGCATCGAAGTGATCGTTTATGAGCCGGTGCTGCAAGAGGAACGCTTCTTCGGCTCCGAAGTCACCCGCGATCTGGAAGCGTTCAAGGCGCGCGCGGATGTGATCGTGGCCAACCGCAATCACCCGGATCTGGCGGATGTCCCCGACAAGGTCTTTACCCGCGATCTTTTCGGTGCGGATTGACGCACCAACGGCACCCCAAACTCTCGAAGGCAAAATGCGCAATACGATCGACAGCAAGAACTGGTCGACCCTGCCCACGGGGCCACGAAATACCATCTGTGATGTCGCGGGGGTGCGCGTGGGCAGCCAAGACCTACGCGGGGAGGGGCTTTGCTCCGGGGTGACGGCGGTTCTGCCGCATGAAGGTGATCTCTTTCGCAATCCGGTGCCTGCGGGCGTGGCCGTGTTGAACGGTTTCGGCAAAAGCGCAGGCCTGATGCAACTGGCCGAACTGGGTCAGATCGAGACGCCGATCCTGCTGACCAACACCTTTGGCGTGGGCCCCTGTAGCACGGCGCTGATCCGGCGGGCGATTGCAGAAAACCCCGAGATCGGGCGGGGCCTTTGCACGGTCAACCCGCTGGTTTTGGAATGCAACGACGGCACGGTGAACGACATTCAGGCGCTGGCGGTGACAGAGGATCACGCGCAGGCGGCGATTGCGGCTTGCGGGCCAGCGTTTGCGCAGGGCACGGTCGGGGCCGGCAGCGGGATGAAGACCTTCGGCTATGCTGGTGGTCTCGGCTCTGCTTCGCGGCTGGTCACCCTGCCGGGCGGCGCGGGGTTCGACCTTGGCGCGCTGGTTTTGTCGAACTTCGGCCAGCAAAGTGCTTTGCGGGTCTTTGGCCAACAGCTGCCGCCGCCGGGGCCGGGGAATGAGCCCGACAAGGGCTCGATCATCATCATTCTGGCGACCGACGCGCCGATGGGGTCGCGGCAGTTGACCCGCATGGCCCGGCGCAGCGCCGCAGCCCTTGGCCGGTTGGGCAGCCACATCGGCCATCAAAGCGGCGACATCGCGCTGGCCTTCTCAACCGCCAACCGCATCACCCGTGGCGGGGCTGATACGCAGAGCGTCGAGCGGTTGAACGAAGACCGGATGGATGCCCTCTTCATCGCCGCGGTCGAAGCGGTTGAGGAGGCGATCCTCAACGCGCTTTGGCATGGCGTCCCGCACCGGGGCTATGATGGCAGCCTTTTGCCCGCATTTCGCGACCGGCTGTCAGAGGTCTACCGCGGTTAAGCCGCGCTCACCGGGTCCATGGGGGCGAGGTCGAGCCCCCCGACCTGCGCCAGATGCGCCAGCAGCGCGTCGATCCCCTCGCCGGATTTTAACGCGCAGAAGACCGTCGGCAGGTCCGGGCGCATCCGCGCGCTGTCGCGCTGCATGACCTCGAGCGAGGCGCCGACATGGGGGGCGAGGTCGGTCTTGTTGATGACCAGAATGTCGGACTTGGTGATCGCCGGGCCGCCCTTGCGGGGGATCTCCTCCCCCGCCGCCACGTCGATCACATAGAGCGTCACATCCGCGAGTTCAGGGCTGAAGGTGGCCGACAGGTTGTCGCCGCCGCTTTCGATCAAGACCACTTCCACATCCGGGTGCCGCGAAACCATCTCCGCCACGGCAGCAAGGTTGATCGAGGCATCCTCGCGAATTGCCGTATGCGGGCAGCCGCCGGTCTCGACCCCGATGATCCGGTCTTGCGGCAGCACCTGCATGCGCATCAGCGCCTCTGCATCCTCTTGGGTGTAGATGTCATTAGTGATCACGCCGATCGACAGCCGATCCCGCAGCGCGCGGCTGAGCGCGGCGGTCAGAGTGGTCTTGCCCGCGCCCACCGGGCCGCCGATGCCGACGCGCAAAGGGCCGTTGTTGCGTTTCATGTGCGGAAAATCCTTGAATACTGGGTTTCGTGTTTCATCGCGGCGATGTCGCTGAGAAAGGCGGTGGAGGAGAGATCGTCGAGCGTGCCGTCCTCTGCCGCCGCGGCGACCTCAAGACAGAGCGGCGCAAGGTCGCGGATGACGATCTGCCCCTCGGTCTGCCCCAAGGGGATAAGGCGCATGCCCGCGGTGGCGAGGTTCGCGGTAAAGGCGTGCAAAAACATCTCAAGTGTTTGGCGCAGCGGCAGCCCTTGCAGCCGTGCGGCGCGTCCGACGGCCACGGGATAGCAAAGCGGCGGCATGTCCTGCTGCCAGATCGCGGCGCTGGCGCGGGCAAAGGCTTCGCCCTGTAGCACGGTCTCTTTCAACCGCTCGGCAGAGGCGGCGAAGGCGCGGGCCTGCGCGTCGACCTCCGATGGGTCATCCACGAAATAAGCCGCCGCAAGGAAAAGCGCATCCGCTTGACCCGCCCCATGCCGCAACACGCCGCCCAGCCAGTCGGCCAAGCTGTCTTGCCCCGTCACATCCCCGTTCTGCACCGCCCATTCCAACCCATGGCTATAGGCGAAGGCCCCCACCGGGTAGGAGGGCGACAGCATCTGCACCAAGGTCAAAAGGGTACCGGCCTGTAGGGTGTCAGCCATGCGCATGGTCATGTGGGTGGTCGTGATCGTGAACGGCGTGGTGAACATGGCCGTGGTCATGCCCATGGGTGCGCCCATGGCCATAGGCACCGCCTTCGGGGCGGAAGGGGCCGGTGATTTCTCGCGTGGTGGCACCGATCTGGCCGAGCATCTTGGCGATCACATGGTCGCGCTGGATCACCAGCCGCTCGGCGTCAATCTGGCAGGGGGTATGGCGGTTGCCGATGTGCCACGCGATGCGGGGCAGGTCGGGGCCGGTCACCTCCAGCAGGGCTTCGTCGGCGGCCACTACTTCGATGAGACGCCCGTCGGCCAGCACGAAAGCATCGCCGTGGTCGAGCGAGGTGGTCTGTGCAAGATCGACCAGAAACGCCAGCCCGTCCGCCGTGGTCAGCACCTTGCGGCGCAGAAAACGCCCGTCATAGGTCAGCTCGACCCGATCACTGGCATCGGACCACGCTCCGGCGCGGCGCATCTCTTGGCAAAGGATTGGGGTCATCTCGGTCTCTTCAAAACAGGAAATAGCGCTGCGCCATCGGCAGCACAGAGGCGGGTTCACAGGTCAACAATTCACCATCCGCGCGCACCTCATAGGTCTCGGGGTTGACCTCGACCTCGGGCAGCGCGTCGTTCAACTTCAGATCGCGCTTGCCGATCTCGCGGGTGTTGCGCACCGCAAGCGTCTGTTTGGCAAGGCCGAGGCTGCCGCCAACGCCCGCGGCCTCTGCCGCTTCGCTGACAAAGACCACGGCAGAGTTTTCCACCGCGCGGCCATAGGCCCCGAACATGGGCCGCGAATAGACCGGCTGCGGCGTCGGGATAGAGGCGTTCGGGTCGCCCATCTGCGCGCAGACGATGCTGCCGCCAAGCAAGACCATCTCGGGCTTCACCCCGAAAAAGGCGGGGTTCCAGAGCACCAGATCGGCACGCTTGCCCTCTTCGATGCTGCCGATATGGGTCGAGATGCCATGCGCGATGGCGGGGTTGATGGTGTATTTCGCAATGTAGCGGCGGACGCGGAAATTGTCGTTGTCGCCCGTCTCTTCGGGCAGCCGCCCGCGTTGCTTTTTCATCTTGTCAGCGGTCTGCCACGTGCGGAGCAAAACCTCTCCGACCCGGCCCATGGCCTGACTGTCGGAGGCGATGATCGAAAAAGCCCCCATGTCATGCAGGATGTCTTCGGCGGCGATGGTCTCTCGCCGGATGCGGCTTTCGGCAAAGGCCACATCCTCGGGGATCGACTTGTCGAGGTGGTGACAGACCATGAGCATATCCAGATGCTCTTCCAACGTGTTGACCGTGAAGGGCCGCGTGGGGTTGGTCGAAGAGGGCAGCACATGCTCTTCGCCGCAAATCTTGATGATGTCCGGCGCATGGCCCCCGCCCGCGCCTTCGGTGTGGAAGGCGTGGATCGTGCGGCCTTTCATGGCTTTTACGGTATGTTCGACAAAGCCGCTTTCGTTCAGCGTGTCGGTGTGGATCATCACCTGCACATCCATCGCATCGGCCACGCCAAGGCAGCAGTCAATCGCGGCGGGGGTGGTGCCCCAATCTTCATGCAGTTTCAGCGCACAGGCGCCTGCGTTGATCTGCTCTTCCAGTGCGGCGGGTTGCGAGGCATTGCCTTTCCCCGCGAAGGCGAGGTTCATCGGGAAGGCGTCGGCGGCATGCATCATGCGCCCGATATGCCAGCCGCCCGGTGTGCAGGTCGTGGCCAATGTGCCATGTGCAGGGCCAGTGCCGCCGCCGAGCATGGTGGTCAGCCCCGAATGCAGCGCGTCTTCGATCTGTTGCGGGCAGATGAAATGGATATGGCTGTCAAACCCCCCGGCGGTGAGGATGCGCCCCTCGCCCGCGATCACCTCGGTGCCCGGCCCGATGATGATATCGACCCCCGGCTGCGTGTCGGGGTTGCCTGCCTTGCCGATCTTGGCGATGCGCCCGTCTTTCAGCCCGACATCGGCCTTGTAGATGCCGGTATGGTCAACGATCAGCGGATTGGTGATGACCGTATCCACGGCGCCGCCCGCGCGGGTGACCTGCGACTGGCCCATGCCGTCGCGGATCACCTTGCCGCCGCCGAACTTGACCTCTTCGCCATAGGCCCGGCCCTCACCGGTGGTCAGGTCACGCTCGACTTCAATGATAAGGTCCGTATCGGCCAGCCGCACCCGGTCGCCCACCGTGGGGCCGAACATGGCGGCATAGTCACCGCGTTTGATCTGTGCAGGCATCAGAGGTCTCCCATCACCGCGCTGTTAAAGCCAAAGACCCGCCGCGCCCCGCCGATCGGGATGAGCGCGACCTCGCGCCGTTGGCCGGGCTCAAAACGCACCGCAGTCCCCGCCGCGATGTCCAGGCGCAGGCCCCGCGCGGCGGCGCGGTCGAACTCAAGCGCCGGGTTGCTCTCGGCAAAATGGTAGTGGCTGCCCACCTGCACCGGGCGGTCTCCGGTATTGGCGACCATCAGCGTGATCGCCGTGCTGTCGGCATTGAGGGTCAACAGGCCCTCCGCCGGAATGATCTCTCCCGGGATCATGCTTTGGCGGTCTTCAGACGCCGCAGGACGAGGATCCCCCCCGACAGCGCAAAGGCCGCGGCGGCGATCAGGTAGACGGCGAGCGATCCGTCGCCCTCTCCGCCGTGGCTGTGGGGGAGCGGCGCGCTATGGGCGAAGGCCGCCATGGCGAGCGACATAAGCGGCAGGGCAAGAAGGGGGGCAAAACGCGGCATGGGATATCCTATCTGATGGGGTTGTGCACGGTGACCAATTTGGTCCCGTCGGGGAAAGTGGCTTCGACCTGCACCTCGGGGATCATTTCGGCCACCCCTTCCATACAGTCGTCGCGGGTGATGACATGGGCACCGGCCTGCATCATATCGGCCACGCTGCGGCCATCCCGCGCGCCTTCGACCACGGTGTCGGTGATGAGGGCAATGGCCTCGGGGTGGTTCAGCTTGACCCCCCGCGCAAGGCGCTTGCGGGCGACCTCGGCAGCCATGGAGATCAGCAGTTTGTCTTTTTCTCGCGGGGTCAGTTGCACGTCAGGTCATCCATGATCGGGGAAGGGTGTCACCGCTCAGCGCGCCCAAAATCGGGACGAGTGATTGGCGAAGGTCGAAACTATCTGCGGCGAGGATCCGAGCGACCAGCAGGTCAGGGCCGATCAGGCTGGCCCCGGCGCTGTCGGGCAATTGGGCGCGGAGCCGGGGTAGCCGCGCTTCGGCATCGGGGGCCACATAGATCAGCGTGGCAAGGGCACCTGCCCCGGCCGCGATGTGCGGGGCCGCCAGATGGGCGGTGACATCGCCGCTGAGTGTCATCGCGTCGTGAAAAAGCGGCTGGCCCGCGCGGTTGACCTCGATCCGGTCGCGGAAATAGGCATGACGCAGGGTTTCGCCCATAGCGGCGCGGCCAAAGACCAGCGGCTCCACCAGCAGGAGAGAGGCGTCTTGCGCCAGGTCGACCGTCAGATGCCGCCGCAGGGCGCATCCGTCGTAGAGAATGGTCTCTTGCGGCAGCCAATGCAGCGTCGCGCCGGTGTCGACGGTGAGGGTGTTGCGCAGCGCTGCCACTTGCCCCGGTTGCGCGCGATAGGCGCGTTCGGCGGCCTGCGTGGTGAGGCTGAGCGCCGCTTGCGCCTCTGCACGGGCCGTCAAGGAAAAACTATCGCCGCCGGTGATGCCGCCTGCGGAATTAATGATGATTGCTTGCAACAGCGCGGGGTCGGGGCGGGGGAAGAGAAGTTTCATCGCGCCCGACTGGCGCAATTCGCCGATTGTCGACCCGCCCCGCGCAGCCTTGGCCGAGACCATCGCAGCACCAATAGCGCGCGGCTGCACCGGGGTCGCTTGGGGGCTGTTTATGCTGCTGTCGATGAGAATGAGGAACGCTCCGCCCGGTAAAGTCTGATGATTTTTTAATCACCATAGAGACGGGGGAGAGTCATCGCCGAGGCGGTTCAGAGCCGCCTGCAGGGCGGGTTTGCTTGAAAAATGGGCGACAAATCGCGGTGCTGTCTGAAACTTGGGCATTCCGCGCATGGGGCGGCGGCCCCGGGGAGGGAGGGCCGCCGCTGTCGTCAAATCCCGATCACGGGCGCAGCATGACCTTGCCGCCACGGCCCGTGGTCAGCGCGGATTTCATCGCTTCGGTCACCTCGGCCAGCGGGTAGATGCCGCCGGTGTCGAGGGGCAGTTGGCCCTTCGCGGCCAGTTGCACCAATTCGCCAATCAGGCGGCCCCGCGTCTCAGCCGCCATCTCGCCGCTCACGCGCGAGCCCCAGAAGCCTTTGACGGTGATGTGCTTCATGATCAATTCGCCCGAAGACATGGAGAGCGGCTGGCCCGTCGCCGTGCCGAAGACGATCAACTCACCGTCCTTGCCCAGCAGTTCGACCAGTTGACCGCCCAACTCACCGCCGACGGAATCAATGGCCGAGACCGCGCCCTCTTTGCCGATCAACTCACGCGCTTTGCTCTTCCAATCCGCATCTTCGGTGGAGAGGACATGTTCCGCGCCGGTGTCGCGCATCTCTTCGGCGGCACCTTCGCGGCGGACGAGGTTCAGCAATTTGACACCCCGCGCCTTGGCCAGACCGACCATGATTTTGCCGACTGCGCCATTGGCGGCGGTTTGGACCAGCCAATCGCCTTCGCCGACCTTGAGGGTTTCCAACAGGGACAGGGCGCTGAAGGGCATGGCGATCAACTGCGCGCCCGCTTCGTCCGAGATCGCCTCAGGCAGGGGCAGCAGGCCCGCGGCGGGGGCGGTGAAATATTCGGCCCATGCGCCGTGGAAGCCAGCGGCGGTGACGCGTTTGCCGATCAGCGCCTCATCAACGCCTTCGCCCACGGCTTCGACAATGCCAAGCGCTTCGGAGCCGCCGATGGCGCCGGGCAGGTCGGGCTTGTAGCCATAGTTGCCGCGCACGGTCCAAAGGTCGTGGTTGTGGATGGGCGAGAGCACCATGCGCAGCAGCGCTTCGCCAGCGGCGGGCGCGGGCTTGTCGGTTTCGCGGGTGGTCAGAACCTCGGCGGGCTCGCCGAATGTGTCGTGGATGGCAGCGAACATGCTGTTTCCTTTCAGGTTGGGAATTGGCCCCCAGTGGGGGAGAGTTGGGCAGAGGTTTCAGCGCGCGCCATGCGCAGGGGCGCATCGCTGCGTGCCAGTTTGGCCAGCACCGCAGCGCCGAGCCATTTCGCATAGAGCATGCGGGCTGTGGTCTCGGGGTTTTCGAGCACACGAACGGTCCCATCCTCTGCGCCTTGGCGCAGCAATTGGGCAATGCGGGCGACCAAAGCATCGACACCCTGATCGAGCGTTTCGCGCATCGTTTCCGACAGGTCGGCGACTTCGGATCCGAGTTTCACCACCAAACAGGCGCTGGCGATCCCCGGGGCGCTGGATTGGCTGAGCCATGCATCCCAGAAACTGTCGAGCTTGTCGCCCGCCGTTCCCGGAGCCGCGATCAGCGCATCGACGCGATCGAGATAGGCCTCGACGTAATCTGCCAGCATTGCGGTGCCAAAAGCCTCTTTCGACGCGAAGTAATAGTAGAAAGAGCCCTTGGGCACGCCGCTTTCGCTCAGAATGCGCGACAGGCCAACGCCAGAGAACCCGTGCCGCAGCACGAGGCTGCGCCCTACGTCCAAGATGCGTTGCCGCGTCTGATCTGATTTCTTTACCTCTGTCATACCGGGGCATCTAAGGAATAATAGACCGGTCGTCTAGTGCGCTCGCGCGAATGTGAGGCGGCCAAGTTGAACGAGGCGCCAAACCAGAAAATAGCGAAAAAATCTATTCTTGCGCGATCATATATATTAGATTCCACACAACGGCCCGCAGGGCGATGACAGGGATGGAATGAGAAGATGGATCAAAAGATTGCTCTGATAACAGGGGCCGGAAGCGGGGTGGGCCTTGCCTGTGCGCAGCGTTTGGCGAAGGACGGTTTCACCCTCGTGCTCACGGGGCGGCGGCAGGATAAGATCGACGCAGCCTGCGCGACGCTCGACGGGCAGGGGCATATCGCCGTGGCCGCCGATGTGGGCGTCGAGGCGGAGGTCGACGCGCTTTTCGAGCGGGTGGAGACGACCTTTGGGCGGCTGGATCTGCTGTTCAACAATGCCGGGCGCAATGGCTCGGCGGTCGAGGTGGACGGCTTAAGCGTGGCGGAGTGGAACGACATCGTCGCGACCAATCTGACCGGGTCATTCCTCTGCGCCCGCGCGGCTTTTGCCCTGATGAAACGGCAGAGCCCCAAGGGCGGGCGGATCATCAACAACGGCTCGATCAGCGCCCATGTCCCGCGCCCTCTGTCGGTGCCCTATACGGCGACGAAACATGCGATCACCGGGTTGACCCGCGCGCTGTCGCTCGACGGGCGGGCGCATGACATCGCCTGCGGACAGATCGACATCGGCAATGCGGCGAGCGAGATGACCGAGCGGATGGCAGACGGCATTCTGCAACCCAACGGCAGCCGCATGTCCGAGCCGCGCATGGATGTGAACGATGTGGCCGAAACGCTGTCCTACATGGCAAAGCTGTCGCTCGACTCCAATGCCATGTTCGTCACCGTGATGGCCACCAAAATGCCCTTCGCGGGGCGCGGCTAAGCGGTCAAAGCACCTTGCCCGGGTTCATCAAATGGCCCGGGTCGAGGGTGGCCTTGATCTGCGCCATCAACTCCAGCGCGACCGGGTCTTTATACCGGCGCAGCTCGGCGCGTTTAAAGGTGCCGATGCCATGTTCCGCCGAGAAAGAGCCGCCCATCTGGTGCACGATATCATGCACGATCCGGTTGAAGGCCCCGTATTCGGCAAGGAACGCCGCATCCGCCATATCCACCGGGCGCGACAGGTTGAAATGCAGGTTGCCGTCGCCGAAATGGCCAAAGGGGCAGGGTCGCAGGCCGGGCATGTGATCCATACAGGCTTGGGTCGCCTCGCGGATGAAATCTGCCACGCGCGACACCGGGACCGAAACGTCATGTTTGATCGACGCGCCTTCGGGTTTCTGCGCCTCTGACAGGTTCTCTCGCAGCGCCCAAAGCGCGTCTTTCTGCGCCTCCGAGGCGCCGATCACGGCGTCGATGATCTCCTCCGCCTCGAAAGCCGCTTCCAATGCGGTTTCCAGCCGGGCGTCGAGGTCTGTCTGCGCGCCATTGCCGGTGAGTTCGATCAGGCAATAGGCGGGATGCGCCTCGGCCATCGGATCGCTACAGCCGGGCGCGTGGTCGATCACCATTTGCAGGCCCAGCCGGTCGATATACTCGAATGTCGAAAGCGTGTCGGCGGTCTGGCCGCGCATCCGCGCATAGAGCGCGAGCGCCGGATCGGGGCCGGTGCAGGCCACCAGCGCGGTGGCCCGGGCGGTGGGTTTGGGAAAGAGTTTGATCACCGCCGCTGTGATGATGCCAAGCGTGCCTTCGGCGCCGATAAAGAGGTGTTTGAGGTCAAAGCCGGTGTTGTTTTTCCGCAGGCCGTTCAGGTCATTCAGCACCCGGCCATCGGGCAGCACCGCTTCGATCCCCAGCACGAGGTCGCGGGTATTGCCATAGCGCAGCACCGCCGTCCCGCCCGCGTTGGTCGAAAGATTGCCGCCGATCTGGCAGGACCCTTCAGAGGCGAGCGAGAGCGGAAAGAGCGCGTCGACCTCATCCGCCGCCGCTTGGATATTGGCGAGGATGCAGCCCGCCTCGACCGTCATCGTGGCATTGGTCGGATCGACCGCGCGGATACGGTTCAGCCGGTCGGTCGTGAGGATAATGCCGCCATCGGGCACGCCGCCCCCCGCAAGGCCGGTGTTGCCGCCCTGCGGCGTGACCGGCACCTCAGCGGCATGGCACAGACGCATGCAGGCGGCGACCTCTTCGGTTGAGCCGGGGCGGATCAGCGCCAGCGCCGTGCCGCGCCGCAGCCCGCGGTCTTCAATCAGCCGCGCATCGAAATCCTTGGCGTCGGTCACCACATGGGCAGGGCCAATGGCATCGCGCAGCGCATCGAGCAAGGCGGCGTGGTCTTGCGCGTCCGTATCATCTGCGCGGCGCGGCGCGGTCAGGGTCGTCATCTGGGTCATCCTTCAGCGCTGGTCGGCATCGACTTTTTTCTGAGCCGCGGCGCGCAGCTTGCTGATCGTGGTGCGGGTCGAGATCTGCTCGGGGTCGGTCACCAGTTCGATCAGCGCCGGACGGCCACTCTCGCGGGCGCGGGTGAAGGCGGCGGCGAAATCCTCGGTCTTGGTCACCCGTTCGGCATGGGCGCCCAGACCTTCGGCCATCTTTACGAAGTCTTGGTTCTGCAAGGTGGTGCCCGAGATGCGTTCGGGGTGGTCGCGTTCTTGGTGCATGCGAATGGTGCCGTAGATGCCGTTGTTGAACAGCAGCACGATGGGCCGCCCGCCATATTGCGCGGCGGTGGCGAGTTCATTGCCGCTCATCATAAAGCCGCCATCGCCCACAAAGGACAGCGTCAGACGCTCCGGTTCAGCAATCGAGGCCGCGACGGCGGCGGGCACGGAATAGCCCATCGCGCCACAGGTGGAGCCGACGATCCGGCCCGGGCGGCCAAAGCGCAGGAACCGCTGCGCCCAGCCGGTGTGGTTGCCCGCGTCGAGCGTGACCACCACGTCGTCGGGCAGCTCATCGCGCAGTTGCGCAAGGGCCACCCCCATGTCGAGATCCCAGTCGCCGCCATTGGGTGCTTCGGTATCGGTGAGGTAATCGGCATGCAGCTTGTCGCACCAATCGCCCCATGCTTCTGCCCGGCCCAGATCGACGCCGGACAAGGCAGCGGCCACAGCGACGGGCGCCGCCGCGATGCCCAAATCCGGCGAATAGACGCGGCCGATCTCATCCGCCTCCGGATAGAGATGCACCAGGCGGGTCTCGGGGTTGGGCGATTGCATGGTGGTGTAGGTCTTGGTCGTCATCTCGCCCAAACGCGCGCCGATCACGATGAACAAATCCGCTTCGCGTTGATGCGCGTAGAGGCTGGGCGCGGTAGAGGTGCCGAAATCGCCTGCATAGACCGGCGAGAGGTTGTTCACGATGTCCTGTCGCCGGAAAGAGGTGGTGACGGGGATCTTGTTGGCCTCGGCAAAGCGGGTGATGGCCGCCGCACTCTCATCCGACCAGCCGGAGCCGCCGAGCAGCAGCAGGGGCCGTTCGGCCTGCGCGATCTCGGTCTTGAGCATATCGAGGCCATCGGGCGATAGCCCCGCATGGGTGGCCGTATAGGGCCGCGCATCGGCCACGGAAACCACCTCGGTTAGCATGTCTTCGGGCAGGGAGATCACCACCGGGCCGGGGCGGCCCGAGGTCGCCACGCGGAAGGCGCGGGCCATATATTCCGGCACCCGCGCCGGGTCGTCGATCTGGGTGGCCCATTTGGCGATGGGGCCGAACATGGCGCGGTAGTCGACTTCCTGAAAGGCTTCGCGGTCGGTGGTGTCGCGGGCGATCTGGCCAACGAGCAGGATCATCGGCGTGCTGTCTTGCTGCGCGATATGCACCCCGATGGCCGCGTGGCAGGCGCCGGGGCCGCGGGTGACCATACAGATGCCGGGTTTGCCGGTGAGCTTGCCATAGGTCTCGGCCATATTCGCGGCCCCGGCTTCGTGCCGCGCGTTGATCAGGTTGAAACGGTCCTGCACGTCATGCAGCGCGTCCAGCACCTCAAGGTAGCTTTCGCCGGGCACGCAATAGGCGGTGTCGGCGCCGTGGATCAAAAGCTGATCCACAAGGACCTGTCCGCCGGTCCGCGCCTTGAGGGATGTTTTTTGCAGCATGGAGAAGGCTCCGTTTCGTTCGTTCTGAGATTTAAGTATGTGTGGCCGCTTGGCTTTTCGGGCTGGGGTTCCTGGCCTTTTGGAAGGCCAGGATAACGCCCGCGATGACCAGCCCCGAGGCGGTGAGCCGCAGATCGGGATAGATCAGCAAGAGCGACGCTGCGAAAAGCACCACCGACAGCACATTTGACAGTTGGCCAAAGTAGTAGCGTTGCAGGGCGGCGGCCAGCAAGATGACGCCAATGGTGGCCTGCAACAGGACCAAGGTGATTTGGGTGGCCGAACCCTGCATCAGGATCGCCGGTTCATAGACGAACATGAAGGGCACGATAAAGCCGGTCGCCCCGAGTTTCACCGCGGCCCAGCTCGCCTCGACGATCTTGGCGTGCGACAGGGTGTTGGCCGCATAGACCGCCATGGCGACGGGGGGTGTGATGGCCGACAGGATGGCGAAGTAGAACACGAAGAGATGCGCCGCTTCGACCTGCACGCCCAGTTTCACCAGTGCCGGCACCAGCAGGGCGACCTGCACGATATAGGCCGGTGTGGTCGGCATCCCCATGCCAAGGATGATGCCCGCGATCATCGACAGGAAGAGCGCGATGACCAGCGTGTCTTGGGCCGCTTCGATCACGAAGTTCGAGAAGGTCAGGCCAAGGCCGGTGATGTCGATCACGCCGACGACGATGCCCGCACAGGCACAGGCCGCGGCAATCGCCAGCACGTTACGGGCACCGCCTTCGAGCGCTTCGAGGATGTTGTCGACGGTGACGTAATGCCGTGTCGTCTTGCGCAGCGCCGCCACGGGCACGACCGACACAATACCGCAAAGCGCCGCATAGGGGGCCGAATAGCCCAGCATCAACACGCCCACGATGATCGCCAGCGGCAGGAACAGGTGGCCGCGTTCAAGCAGCACGGTTTTCAGCGGCACTTGATCCTCTTTCGGGACCGAACCGATGCCCTTGCGCTTGGCCTCAAAGTGGACCGCAGCGAAGAGGGCCACATAGAACAGGATCGCGGGCGCCAGCGCGTATTTCGCAACCGTGAGGTATCCCACGCCGAGGTATTCGGCCATGACAAAGGCCGCAGCCCCCATGACGGGCGGCATGATCTGCCCCCCGGTCGAGGCCACGGCTTCGACTGCGCCGGAGAAGGCGGGTTTGAACCCCATGCGTTTCATCAGCGGGATGGAGAAGGTGCCGGTCGTCATCACATTGGCTACGGCAGAGCCGGACACCGACCCGAAGAGGCCCGAGGTCACACAGGCCACCTTGGCCGGACCACCGACCTGCCGCCCGGTAAGCGCCACCGCGAAATCCATGAAGAGCTGGCCCACGCCCATCCGCTCGACCAAGGAACCGAAGAGGATGAAAAGCACCATATAGGTCGCGGAAACCGCGATCGGGATGCCGAAGATGCCTTCGGGCGTCATGAACAACTGCTCAAGGATCACCGAGGGCAGGGTCGAGGTGAAGGCGAGGCCGTAGCCGAGAAACAGCAGCGCCGTGATCGGCAGCATCGGCCCCAGCATCCGGCGCGTGGCCTCAAGCAACAGGACGACCAGCGTGATCCCCACCACAATGTCCATCGGCATCAGCGGATCGACGTAGAGAAAGCGCTGCGTGATGTAGTTGAGGTTGAAGGACGGATAGAGCGCCGCGCCCAAGGCAACCAGCCCAAGCACCACGTCATACCAGCGCGGCACATCGTTGCGCAGCCCCTTGCGGTTGACGGTCAGGAAGATCAGCAAAAGCGCCAGAGCGACGTGCACGCCGCGCATGATATAGGGGTTGGGCGGGCCGACGAAGGCGACGTAGAGATGCCACACAGCCATACCGACCAGGATCAGCCTTGCTATGCGGGTAATCAGGGGCATCTTGTCCAGAAGGATCGACAGTTGCATGGGGGTTCTCGCGTCTAGAGTGGAAGGCGGCCTCTGTGTGTCAGCGCGCGGAATGCACGGGGCGCAGGGACCTTATGGATGTGGGCCGGACGAAGCGCTTGGCTCCGACCGACCCGTTTCGTGTCGGAAGGGAATTACATCCCCGAGACGCCACGCTCTGCGTAGAACTCTTTCGCGGCGGGGTGGAAGGGCACGCCGATGTCGGTGGCCATTTCCTCGACCGTCAGGTTCGCCATGGATTTGCTGATCGCGGCGAAGCTGTCGTTGTTGTCGGCAATCGCGGCGAGCACGGATTTGACGATCTCACCGTCATAGTCGCAGGGCGCGACCATATGGGTGTCGTAGCTGATCGCATGCACGGTCTCATCGAAACCGGGGTAGGCGCCTGCCTTGACTTCGCGGCGCTGGAAGGCGGCGTTCTTGTCTTTGAAGTACTGGAAGGTCTCTTCATCCACGTCGATCAGGCGAATCTTGCGGGAGGACGCCAGATCCATGACCGAACCTGTCGGCAGCGACGACCCCAGCGTGAAGAAATCGGCCTGACCGTCTTTCATCTGCGAGGCGGAGTCGGAATAGGAAGTGTTGGCGACGCTGTCGAGGTCATCAAAGGTCATGTCGGCGGTCGACAAAAGCTCGCGTGTCAGGAATTCGCCAGTGTTGCCAAGCTGTTGCGTGGTCAGGCGTTTGCCCTTCATGTCGGCGATCGTCTTGATGCCCGAATCCTCAAGCGCGACGATCTGGAAATACTGCGGATAAAGAATGCCAAGGTTGCAGACATTGGTCGTGGCCTTGCGGAACGGCTCTTTGCCCGACAGGCTATCCACGGTCGAGATCGAGTTGGCGAAGGCGATGCCAAAGCGGCCCGCGTCCACGCCGACCACATTCGACACGCCCGCACCCGGCGTGACGGTGATGTCCATATCGGGGTTCTCACGCTCCACAATCGCCTTGATCGCGCCGCCCACGGGATACCACGACCCGCCCTGCTGGCCGGTCGCCATGACAAAGCTCTGCGCATGGGCGGCGGCGCCTGCGACGGCGAAAAGGATGGTGGCCGCTGTGGTGCGGCGGATCGATTTGAAGAACGGTGACATAGAAACTCCTCCCGAGTTTTGACTGTGTGTCGGCAGCTACTGGATGGGTTTCCGGGCTCCCCCCTGACATCCTCTTGCCGTGATCCGCAGACTGCGGGGGAATCTCTAGCCTGTCAATTAAAAATACAAATTTATGGGGATTTCATCTTACTTGTAATGTTGTATTCTGGTTGTAATGCTGGGAATGACCCTACCTTCTGATTATTGACAGCTTGTCATACAGGTGGTCCAATCGGTGAAAAGAAGTTGTTATTATGGCTGCAAATCTTCAGGCGACCGTGCCCCTCGTCGATGGTGCCACGCTAAGCGATCAGGTGACGGAGGTGCTGCGCCACAACGTGGTGAACGGCGTGTGGAACGTGGGCGATGTGCTGCCCTCCGAAACCACATTGGCCAGCGATTTCGACGTGAGCCGCACGGTGATCCGCGAGGCGGTGTCGCGCCTCAAGGCCGAAGGCATGTTGTCGAGCCGTCAGGGCCGGGGGGCCTTTGTCGCCAGCGACCGGCCCCGTCAGGG
Organism: Sulfitobacter sp. 1A13496; assembly: GCF_043557225.1. Classification (NCBI taxonomy): domain Bacteria; kingdom Pseudomonadati; phylum Pseudomonadota; class Alphaproteobacteria; order Rhodobacterales; family Roseobacteraceae; genus Sulfitobacter; species Sulfitobacter sp. 1A13496. Next base: position 191,346 of record NZ_JBIFFP010000006.1, read on the forward strand.
CTTTGCGATTCCTGAACGTGACATGGAAAGCCAGCGCAAGCTCGAACAGATCCTAGAGCTGCGCATGGGGCTTGAGATCGAAGCCGCTGCCATCGCCGCCGCCCGCGCCACCCCAGAGGCCCGCGCGGAGATTGAGCGTGCCGCCGCCGCCTATGATCAAAGCAACAAGATCGGTGGGCCGGCAGTGGCGGCAGGGGTCACTGCCGACCTCGATTTTCACCGCGCGGTTTGCGAGGCGACGGGCAACAGCTATTACCTCAGCCTGTTCAACTATCTTGTCGCCAGCCTGCGCGAGACGATGCTGGCCGGGCGGCTGCAAGCGTTGAAACGCGGTGGCGAAAGCCGGGATGCGATACAGGAACACTACGACATCGCAGCCTCTATCCTTGAGGGTGACGCGGAACGCGCCCGCCAGCGGATGCGCGACCACCTCCAGATGTCGAGCGGGCGGCTCTTGGCACAGCTCAAGACCGAGGACGGGCTGGCAGAGTGACCATTCCTGCCGCCCTCCACGCCGCCCTCGCGCGGCCCGCCTCACTGACCATCGCGCTCAGCGGGGGGATCGACAGCCTGACGCTCTCGGCCGCTGCGGCCAAGGTGCGCGGCGCGGCGGGCGTGACGCTTTGCCATGCGGTTTCACCCGCCGTTCCGGCGGCGGCAACCGCGCGGGTGAAGGATTTCGCCACCGAATGGGACCTGCCGATGAAGCTGGTTGACGCGGGGGAGTTCGCCGATCCCGCCTATCGCGCCAACCCGTTCAATCGCTGTTATTTCTGCAAGTCGAACCTCTATGGCACCTTGGCGCGGATGGGGCCGCTGGTGGCGGCGGGCACCAATACCGATGATCTGTCGGACTACCGCCCCGGCCTGCAAGCCGCGGCGGAACACGGCGTGCTGCACCCTTTCGTTGAGGCGCAGATGTCCAAGTCGGATGTGCGCGCCTTGGCCCGCGCACTTGGGCTGGGGGATCTGGCGGAACTGCCAGCCGCCCCCTGTTTGGCCAGCCGGATCGAGACCGGTCTGCGGGTGGAGCCGGCGAATCTGGCGGTGATCGACCGGGTAGAGACCCTGCTGCGTGCAGAGTTGGGCAATATCACCCTGCGCTGCCGTCTGCTGCGTGGGGGCTGGGTGGTGGAGCTTGATCCGTCTGTTTACGAAGACCTCTCCGCCCAGAAACGTGCAGCGATATTGACGCAGGTTCGGCAGGCCACGGATGACGGGCGCGCGGTCGATCTGCGGGCCTATTCAAGAGGAAGTGCATTTGTCCATCACTAAGACCGGCCCCGACGGGCATCCAGACGTGACCTTTGACCGGGGCCGCGGGGGGCGTATCGGCATCGAAGAGGCCGTGCTTTGTGAGCATAAGTCGGTGGCGCAGATCGCCGCGATCATCGGCGATGCGGCGGCAGAGGGGCGCAGGCTGTTGCTGACCCGGCTGACGGCAGAGCAGTTTGCCTCCCTGCCCGCCGACGCGGCGCAACAGGTCGATTACTGCGCCGCCTCGCGCACCGCCATTTTGGGAGAGATCGGGTCCTTGGCCAGCACCCCGCGCATCGCCCTCGTCAGTGCGGGCACCTCTGATTACGCCCCCATGGCCGAGGCGCGGCGCACGCTGGCCTATGGCGGGATGGCGGCGACCGAGGTTTCGGACGTGGGCGTGGCCGGGCTGTGGCGTCTGCTCGCGCGGGAAGAGTTGCTGCGCGAGATGGACGTGGTCATCGTCTTTGCCGGGATGGACGCGGCCTTGCCTTCGGTCGTGGCGGGGCTGGTGCCGGGGGTGGTCATTGGTGTGCCGACCTCCGTCGGCTATGGTGTCGCCCGCGGCGGGAGGGTCGCGCTCGATTCGATACTCGCCAGCTGCGCACCGGGGGTGACGGTGGTGAACATCGACAACGGCTATGGGGCCGCAACATCGGCGCTGCGGCTGGCCAATATGATGCGCCGCGCCGCGGCGGGAGGGTAGCCGGTGACAGCACCGAAACTGAAGATCAAGAAACGGCAGACTTTGGCCGACCAGCTCTACGGGCAGGTCCTTGAGCAGATCGTGTCTAACAAGCTGGTGCAGGGAGAAAAGCTGCCTTCGGAGAACCAGATCGCCACCGCCTTTGGCGTGTCGCGGCCCGTGGTGCGTGAGGCGCTGCGCAAGCTGCAAGAGGACGGTCTGGTCGAAGCGCGGCGCGGCGTGGGCACCTTCGTGCGGCGGCGGCCTTCGGAAAAGCTGATCGAATATGCCACGGCGGGTTCCGTCGCCGGGCTGATGCGCGCGATGGAGGCGCGGATCACGATCGAAAAGGCCACCGCCCGCATGGCCGCGCAGCGCGCCAGCCCCAAGGATATCGCCCGGATCGAGGCAGCCTTGCAGACGCTGGAGGCATCGATGCAGGCGCGCGACCCGTCCTTTGACGCCGATTACCAATTCCACCGCGCCATCGCGGCGGCTTCGGGCAATGAGGTTTTCGTGCAGATGCTGGATTGCGCCCGCGGTTCGATCGAACAGGGGATCGACGTGGCGCAAAAGCTGACGCGCCAAGGCTCCCAGGCGCGGATCGACGTGGTGATCAGCGAACATCGGCAAATCCTCGAAGCGATCCGCGCGGGCGACAGCGAAGTCGCAGGCGTGTCGATGGCCTATCACCTTTTGCAGGCGCGGGCCCGGATCACCGACCACGCCGGTATCGCATGACCCAAGCAAGCAGAAAGACCACCCCATGATCTACGACCACCGCACCTATTGCTGCCGCCCCGGCACGATCAAGAAACACCTCGCGCTCTATGCCGAATTCGGCTTTCCGGCGCAGCGCCGCATCCTGGGCGAGCCGGTGATCTATGCGCAGGTCGAGACGGGCGACGTGAATTCCTTCGTGCATATCTGGGCCTATAAGGACGCTGCCGACCGTGCCGCCCGTCGGGCGCAGATGGCGGCGGATCCTGAGTGGCAGGCCTATCTCAAGAAAAGCGCCGAGGCGGGGTATTTGGTGAGCCAGACCAATAAGATCCTGATGCCCGTGCCGCTAGAGGGTTAAGCCGCGCCCCGGCCTGAGAGGTCAGGCCGGGGCAGTCTTCAGGTCACGAGGCAGGCCTCGTCGATGCCGCGCCCTTCGTGGAAGGCGCGGATGTTGCCCGCCCAATGGCCGACCATGCGCCTGAGGTTGTCCTCACTATGGCCGCCGATATGCGGCAGCGGCAGGACGTTATCGAGACGTAGCAGCGGGTTGTCCGGCTCCACCGGTTCTTGGGTAAAGACATCCAGTGCCGCCCCGGCGATACGCTTGTGGGTCAACGTGTCGATCAGGACCGCCTCGTCGATCAGCCCGCCGCGCCCGGTGTTCACCAAGAGGGCATCCGATTTCATTCGCGTCAGTTCATCCGCCCCAATAGTGTGGTGTGACGCATCGGTCAGCGGCATGTGCAGGCTGACGATATCGCAGGTTTCAAGGATTTCATCGCGGTCTGCATAGCGCGCGCTGGTGCCTTCGGCGGGCCCCGAGCGGCGATAGTAGAGCACCTCGCAGTCAAAGCCCGTCAGCCGTTTCGCGACAAGCTGCCCAATGGCGCCAAAGCCGATCAGCCCGACCTTCTGACTGCTGAGATCCCGCGCCCCGGGGACGATTTCGGGCACGATCCATTTGCCCGCGCGGGTGTTGTTGTAGTGCAGCGGAATGCGGCGCAGCGCGGAGATCATCATGCCGATGGTCAGATCCGCGATGGTGGGCGCGTTGACCCCGGGGCTGCGCGCGACCGGAACACCCATCTCGCGCGCGACATCCAAGGGGATTTTGTCATACCCGGTGCCCCATTGATGCACGAGGCGCACGCTATCGGCCCCCCGCAAGACCTCAGCCGGAAGCCCCCGCCCGCGTGGGACGATATAGGCTGCCCCCTTTACCGCTTCGGCAAAGTCCGCTTCCGAGAAAGAGGCCGCAAAGCGCAGGTCGAGCCCTTCGGCATAGCCGCGCACCTTGTCTTGCATGTCCTGCGGCATCGCGTCGAGCACGGCGACGGGGCCGATCAACCCGCCGCTCATGCCGAGGCTCCGCGCAGGTCTTCGGGCAATAGCGCCTCGGGCAGGTTTTGGTAGGACACGGGCCGCAGGAAGCGGCGGATCGCCATGGTGCCGACGGAAGTCGCGCCAAAGTTGGTAGAGGCCGGGTAGGGGCCGCCATGCACCATGGCGTCACAAACCTCGACCCCGGTGGGGAAGCCGTTCACCAGCACCCGGCCCGCCTTGCGTTCAAGGATGGGCATCAGCGCCTTGGCGGCGTCGGTGTCACCCTCGTCCATCTGGAGCGTCGCGGTCAATTGCCCCTCGAACCCTTTGGCGAGCTCTTGCATCTCATCGCCCGAGGACACCCGCAGCACCAGTCCCAAGGGGCCAAAGACCTCCTCCCCAAGCGCGTGGTCTTGCAGGTAGGTATCGGCGTCGGTTTCAAACAGGTTCGGCTGGGCGGCGCGGCCGTCGCTGTCGGTGCTGACCAGCGCGCGGACGGCGTTGCGCCCGGTGAAACGTTCCTTGCCGTCGCGGTAGGCTTGGGCGATGCCGTCGGTCAGCATGACCTGCGGGCCGACCTGCTCAAGCGCCTCTTTCGCGGCGGCGACGAATGCGTCGCCTTCGGCCCCTTTGGCCACGACCGCGATGCCGGGGTTGGTGCAGAACTGCCCCGCGCCCATGGTCAGCGACCCGGCCCAGCCAGCGCCGATTTCCGCGCCGCGGTTTCGGGTGGCCTCGGCCAGAACGAACATCGGGTTCACCGATCCCAACTCGCCAAAGAAGGGGATCGGCTCGGGGCGTTGGGCGCAGAGATCAAAGAGTGCGCGCCCCCCGCCGAGCGATCCGGTAAAGCCCACGGCCTTGATCAGCGGGTGCTGCACCAGCGTCTGCCCCACCTCGCGGCTGTTGGCGTGGATCAGAGAGAAGACGCCGGGGTGGATGTCGCATTTCTGGATCGCCGCGTGGATCGCTTCGGCGACGATCTCCCCCGTGCCAGGGTGGGCGGAGTGGCCCTTGACCACGACCGGGCAGCCCGCCGCCAGCGCCGCGGCGGTGTCGCCGCCCGCGGTGGAGAAGGCCAGCGGGAAGTTCGACGCGCCGAAGACTGCAACCGGCCCGATGGGGCGCTGGATCATGCGGATGTCGGGGCGCGGCATCGGCTGGCGTTCGGGCAGGGCGCCGTCAACGCACCGGTCGAGATGCGCGCCTTTGCGGATGTGATCGGCAAAGAGGCGCAGCTGCCCGGTTGTCCGACCCCGTTCGCCCTGAAGACGGGCTTCGGGCAGGCCGGATTCGCGTGTGCCGATCTCGGTAATGGTCTCGGCGCGGGCCTCCATCTCATCCGCGATGGTGTCGAGGAAGGCGGCGCGGGTCTCGCGGCTGGTATGGGCGTAGGACCAAAAAGCCTCCTCCGCCGCTTGGCAGGCCCGGTCGACATGGGCCGGGGTGCCGCTTTGGAATTGGTCGCTTTCGCCGGTGGCGGGGGAATTGGCGAAGGTCTCTCCGCCGCCGACCCATTCGCCGGCGATCAGATGCTTGCCGTGGGGGTGAAATCTCTTGCTGTCCGCGGTCATGATCCATCCTTATGGGTTTGCTGTGTCAAAGTGGGGGTGGGCTGCGCCATGGTCTGCACCAGCGCATCCATCTGCCGCGTGAGCAGCCAAGCGTCGCCTGCGATGGCGACGAATTCGATACCCTCATCAAAGTACCGTTGCGCAAGATCGGCACCATAGCCGAGGATGCCCGCAGGCAGCCCGGCGGCATGGATGGCCGCGACCGCCTCGCGGATTTTGTCTTGGACATCGGGGTGCATCGGGTTGCCGGTATGGCCCATCGCAGAGGAGAGGTCCCCCGGCCCGATAAAGATCGCATCGACCCCCGGCACGGCGGCGATGGCGGGGATTTCGGCCACCGCTTCGGGGGTTTCGACCTGCACGATCACGCATTGCGCCTCTGCATAGGTGCTGAGGTAATCGGTTTGCCGCGCGTAATCATTGGCGCGGATCGTGGCCGAGATGCCGCGCAGCCCTTCGGGCGGGTAGCGGGTCCATGATACGGCTTGGCGGGCGGCCTCGGCAGTCTGGATCATCGGGAACATCAGGTTGCGCACGCCGATATCCAGCAGCCGTTTGGTCATCGTCTGATCGGAAGAGGGCATCCGCACGATCATCTGCGCATCGGGATTGGCACTGCCTGCCGCGCGCAGATGGTCGGTGATTTGGCTGAGATCGTTGGGCGCATGCTCCATATCCAACAACAACCAGTCGATCCCGCTGCCCGCCGCGATCTCGGTCACCGTAGGAGAGCAAAGCGAGAGCCAAAAGCCCGACAGGCGGCTGCCGGGGCGGAGCGTGTGTTTCAGTGGTTTTGCCGACATTTTCGCGGCTCCTCCCTCAAATGGTATCGACAACTGGGGTGATACGGTAATATATCAGTTCGAGCAAGATGTGTTTTCCAACCTTTTTGCGATGATGTTTTAGCTGGCGAGGATTCCATGACCGAGACCAAGAAAACCGCCGATCAGCTGCGCAGCGCGCGCTGGTTCGCCCCCGACGATCTGCGCAGCTTTGGCCATCGGTCGCGCATGATGCAGATGGGTCTGGGCCCCGAGGATTGGGAGGGGCGCCCGGTGATCGGCATCCTGAACACTTGGTCCGAGATGAACCCCTGCCACCTTCATTTTCGCGACCGCGCGGAGGACGTGAAGAAGGGAATCGCGCAGGCCGGGGGGCTGGGGCTTGAGATCCCGACGATCTCGATCGACGAGAGCTTCACCAAGCCGACTTCGATGCTCTACCGCAATATGATCGCGATGGAGACCGAAGAGACGATCCGCTCGCACCCGCTTGACGGAGTAGTCCTCATGGGCGGCTGTGACAAATCCACGCCCGGTCTGACCATGGGCGCGATCAGCGCAGGCGTGCCGTTCATCTTTTTGCCCGCGGGGCCGATGCTGCGGGGCAATTACGCGGGCCGGGCGCTTGGCTCTGGCTCGGACGCCTGGAAGTTCTGGGACGAGCGCCGCGCGGGCACGATCTCAGCCGAGGAATGGGTCGGCGTCGAAGGCGGCATTGCGCGGTCCTACGGGCATTGCATGACGATGGGCACCGCCTCCACCATGACCGCGATTGCCGAGGCGATGGGGCTGACCCTGCCGGGGGCGACCTCGATCCCCGCTGCGGATGCGGGCCACAAACGGATGAGCGCCTCTTGCGGGCGGCGCATTGTCGATATGGTTTGGGAGGACCTGACGCCCGACAAGATCATCACCCCCGCCGCCGTGCAAAACGCGGCGACCGTGGCGATGGCGACGGGCTGTTCGACCAATGCGGTGGTGCATCTCTTGGCCATGGCGCGCCGCGCCGGTGTGGCGCTGGAGTTGAGCGATCTCGACGCTCTGGGCCGCATCACGCCGCTGATCGCCAATATCCGCCCCTTGGGCAGCAGCGAATATCTGATGGAAGATTTCTACTTCGCGGGCGGGCTGCGGGCGCTGATGGACCAGTTGGGCGACAAGCTTGACCGGTCGGCCATCACCTGCACCGGCAAACCGCTGGAGGAGGGGATTGCGAATGCGCCTGTCTATAATGACGACGTGATCCGGCCCCTGTCGAACCCGGTTTATAAAGAAGGCTCGCTTGCCGTGCTCAAGGGCAACCTTTGCCCCAATGGCGCGGTGATCAAACCGGCGGCCTGCGATCCAAAATTCCACCACCACGAAGGTCCGGCGTTGGTCTTTGACAGCTACCCCGAGATGAAGGCCGCGATCGATGACGAGAACCTCGATGTGACGCCCGACCATGTGCTGGTGCTGCGCAACGCAGGGCCGCAGGGCGGGCCGGGGATGCCGGAATGGGGGATGCTGCCGATGCCCAAGGCGCTTCTGAAACAGGGGCACCGCGACATGCTGCGGATCTCGGATGCGCGGATGTCGGGCACCTCTTACGGCGCTTGCATCCTGCATGTCGCGCCGGAGTCTTTCGTGGGCGGGCCGCTGGCGCTGCTGAAAACGGGGGACATCGTGCGCATGGATCTTGAGGCGCGCACCCTCGACATGCTGGTGGATGAGGACGAACTCGCCGCCCGCCGCGCCGCGTGGAAAGCGCTGGAGCCACGGTTCGAGCGGGGCTGGGGCTACATGTTCCAGCGCCATGTGGGGCAGGCCGATCAGGGCTGCGACTTCGACTATCTCACCGCGGCCTTCGGCCAAGCGGCGGGCGAGCCGGATATCTTCTGAGAGGGGCTGGCAATGACACATGATCTATCGAAAGCGCTTACCGGCATCTCGGGCATCCTCGTGACGCCCTATGACGCGGGCGGAGAGATCGCGCCGCGCAAGCTGGCGCCGATCATTGACCGCGCGCTTGCCGCCGGGGTGCATATCCCGGTGGTGAACGGCAATACCGGCGAATATTACGCGCTGACCAATGATGAGGCCTGCACCATGGTACGCGAGGTGGCGCAGATGGTCGATGGGCGCGCGCCGCTGCTTGCGGGTGTCGGGCGCGGCATTCGCGATGCCTGCGCGCTGGCCAAGGCAAGCGCCGAGGCGGGGGCGGATGCGCTGATGATCCACCAACCGCCCGATCCCTTCGTCTCCCCCCGCGGTACGGTCGATTATGTGCGCGCGGTGCGGGATGCCTCGGGCGGGCTGCCGGTGATGCTGTACCTGCGCAATGACGCGATGGGGCCCGAGGGCATCGCGCGGCTGTGCGAGGTCGACGGGGTGAAGGGCGTCAAATGGGCCACGCCGAACCCCTTGAACCTTGCCCGCGCGATCGAAGCGGCGCCGAAAGACATTGTCTGGGTCGGCGGTCTGGCCGAGGTCTGGGCGCCGCCGCTCTATGCCGTGGGGGCGCGGGGCTTCACCTCGGGCCTTATCAACGTCTGGCCCGAGCGCTCGGTCGCCATCCACGCGGCACTCGATGCGGGCAACTACGGCGAAGCGAACCGCCTCATCGCCGGGATGCGCGCCTTTGAGGACATCCGCGCGGAAGAGCATAACGGCACCAATGTCACCGGCGTCAAAGCGGCTCTCATGGCCATCGGACAGGATTGCGGCCCCACGCGCCCGCCGTCCGCATGGCCGCTGACGGAACAGCAGCAGGCGGTGTTGGATCAATTCGTGAAAGACAATCAACTGAAGGGAGAGGCGGCATGAGCCCCGAACTACGCGAGAAACTCCAAGCGGTCTCGGTCGCGACATTGGCGACGGCGCTGTATAAGCGTGGGCTGCGCAATCAGGTGGTGCAGGGGGTCGGCCCCGTGGCCGCCAAGGGGCGCAACATGGTCGGCCCTGCCTTTACCCTGCGCTATATGCCCGCCCGCGAAGACCGCAACCAACTGGTCGAATTCCGCAATCCCGAGCATCCGCAGCGCGTCGCGATCGAGACCTGCCCCGAGGGCCATGTGCTGGTGATGGACAGCCGCAAGGATGCCCGCGCCGCCAGCGCCGGTGACATCCTGATCACCCGGCTGATGATGCGCGGCGCGGCGGGTGTGGTGACCGACGGGGGCCTGCGCGATGCCGCGACCATCGGCGCGCTTGAGATCCCCGCCTATCACGCGCGGCCCTCCAGCCCCACGAACCTGACGCTGCATGAGGCGATTGAGATCAACTGCCCCGTGGGCTGCGGCGATGCCCCGGTCTTTCCCGGTGATATCGTGGTGGGCGACGACGACTGCGTTATCATCATCCCCGCGGATATTGCCGAAGAGGTGGCCGAAGAGGCTGTCGAGATGACCGCCTATGAGGATTTCGTGGTGGAGCAGGTCAAAGATGGCGCCGGGATCATCGGGCTCTACCCCGGCACCAAGCAAGAGAACCTTGATAAGTTCGCCGCGTGGCGCAAGGCCAACAACCGCTGACTTAAGGCTTTTCCGGGGTGAAATACTCCGGGAACGCCGCCCGTTTCTCGGTCATCCGGTCGACGGTGCGTTGCAGGTGCTGGCGCAGCGCCTCCATCGCCGCGGGCGCATCGCCCGCTTCGATCCCGTCGAGGATGCGGCTGTGGCCGCCGATCACGTCCTTGTTGTTCAGAATGCGTCCCGCCTCATCAATGTCGTCCAAATGCAGGCGGCGCAGGCGTTCCAAATGGCCCGCATGGCTGCGCATGATGCGCTGGCTCTGCACATGACCCGCCGCCACGAAGAGGGTCTGGTGAAACACCTCGTCCAATTCCTGAAAGGTCGGCACATCGCCGGGCTGGTCCGAGATGCTGCTTTGCAAGGCAACGATGCTGCGCAAACGGGTGAGGGCTTCGGGCGCGATCTCATCGGCCAAACGGCGCACGACTTCTGTCTCAAGCGCGATGCGCATGAACTGCGCTTCGCGGATTGCCGACATATCGATCGGTGTGACCAGCGTGCGCGATTGCGGGTAGATCTTGACCAGCCCTTCTTTGGCCAGCTGTTGCAGCGCATCGCGCAGCGGCGTCAGGCTGACGCCATGGGTCTCGGCCAGTTCGGCACGCAACAGCGGTGTGCCGGGCGGCAGGTCGAGCCTTACGATCTGATCGCGCAGCGTGGCGTAAACCCCGCGCCCCGTCGGCCCGCCCTCGAACAGTCCCAAGTCGGCCCCGCCGCCAAGGATGCTTTTGGCAAGGGTCTGTGCGCTCTGCGCGGCGGGTTTCTTCGATGCGGTCATGCGGGCTCTTCCATAGCTGTTAAATCTAATATATCAGTTAATGACATCTTACCGAAGCGGTTTTTTCGACACCCAAGGGAGGGGGAGCATCCGATGGACAGCCAGACCATGCAAGAGGACAGACGCGCAAAGGTGATGCTACTATCACCGACGGATAACGTGGTCGTGGCAACCGCGGCGGTTCCCCGTGGCGCGGTATTGCCGCAAGACGGGCTGCGTGCCAACCATGATACGCCCCAAGGTCACAAGATCGCGATCCGCCCGATCCAGCGCGGCGCGCCGATCCTAAAATTCGACACGGTGATCGGCTATGCGGCAGAAGAGATCGCCGCAGGCGATTGGTTGCACAGCCATAACATCAAGTTCGACGCGGTTGACAAAGACTATGCCTTCGCCCGCGATTATACCCCGACCAAGCTGCTGCCACCGCAAGAGCGCGCCCAGTTCATGGGCATCCGCCGCGCCAATGGCCGGGTGGGCACGCGCAACTACATCGGGCTTTTCGTCACCGTGAATTGCTCAGCCACCGTGGCGCGTAAGATCGCCAATTACTTCGACGAAGAGCGGATGGAGGCATGGGAGAACGTCGACGGGGTGATCCCCTTCATCCACGAATCCGGTTGCGGGATGGAGCTTACGGGCGAGCCGATGGACCTGCTGCGCCGCACGCTCTCGGGCTATATCCGCCACCCCAATCTGGCCGGTGCCGTGGTCCTGTCGCTGGGTTGCGAGCGCAACAACCTCGCCCAGTTCTTTGAAGAGGAGGGGTTGGCCGAGGGCAAGATGCTGCGCTGCGTCACCATGCAACATGTCGGCGGCACGGCCCGCGCGATTGCCGAAGGCAAAGAGGCGGTGCGCGAAATGCTGGATCAGGCCAATGCCGTCCGGCGTGAGCCCTGTTCGGCGGAACATATCACCATCGGGATGCAATGCGGCGGGTCGGACGGGCTTTCGGGGCTCTCGGCCAACCCCGGTCTGGGGGCGGCGGCGGATATCCTCGTGCGCAACGGCGGCACGGCGATCCTTTCGGAAACGCCCGAGATTTTCGGCGTCGAACACCTGCTGACCCGCCGCGCCCGCAGTGAAGCGGTGGGCCGCAAGCTGGTCGAACGCATGGATTGGTGGCTGGACTATACCAAGGGCCGCGACACGCAGATCAACGGCGTTGTCAGCCCCGGAAATCAGGCGGGCGGGCTGGCGAATGTGCTGGAAAAATCGCTCGGCGGGGCCAAGAAAAGCGGCAGCACGGGGCTGATGGAGGTCTACCGCTATGCCGAACCCGTGACGCAAAAGGGGTTGGTCTTCATGGATACGCCCGGCTTCGATCCCGTCTCGGCCACCGGGCAGATCGCGGGGGGCGCGAACCTGATCTGCTTTACCACCGGGCGCGGGTCTTGCTTTGGCTCTTACCCCTCACCGACGATCAAGCTCGCCTCCAACACGCCGATGTTCACCAAGATGCAGGACGATATGGACATCAACTGTGGCACCGTGATCGACGGGGAGCAGAGCCTAGAGGAGTTGGGCCAAAGGATCTTCGAGCGCATCCTCGCCATCGCCTCGGGGGAGCCGAGCAAGTCCGAAGCGCTCGGCGTGGGCGAAGAGGAATTCGCGCCTTGGCCGATTGGGGTCACGGGGTAACAGATGTCGAAGGGGACAGCGCAGATGAAACCGAACTATGTGAAACTGGTCGAGGATACGCCGCTGCCGCGCATGGCGCTTTGCCGTCAGACCTTTGCCGCAACCCAGATCGACGACCCGCGCGCCGCCGTGGCAGAGGCGATGCAGGCCGATTGCGCGGGCAAGATCAAACCGGGCATGTCCATCGCCATCACCGCGGGCAGCCGCGGGCTGGCGAACCTGCCGGAACTGCTGGCCGCCATCGTGGCCGAGGTCCGCGCGCGCGGGGCGCATCCCTTTGTCGTGCCCGCCATGGGCAGCCACGGCGGCGCCACCGCAGAGGGGCAAACCGCGCTGCTGGCGAAACTGGGCGTGACCGAAGAGAGCCTCGGTTGCGAAATCCGCTCTTCGATGGAGACCGATGAGATCGGCGTGCTCGACAACGGCATGTCGGTGCGGATGGACCGCCATGCCAATGCCGCCGATGGGATCATCCTGTTCAACCGGATCAAGCCGCATACCTCTTTCCGCGCGCCGAACGAAAGCGGGCTGGCCAAAATGCTCTCGATCGGGTTGGGCAAGCAATCGGGGGCCGAAACCTGCCATTCGCGCGGCATCGATAACGTCGGCATCTTCGTGGCCAAAATGGCGCGGATGAAGCTGGAACGTTGCAAGGTGCTGTTCGGCATTGGCACGATTGAGAATGCCTATGACGAACTCTCGCAGGTGGTCGCGCTCGACAGTGACGGGATGCTGGAGGCCGAAGCGCCCTATCTGCAAGAGGCGATGCGCAACATGCCCCGTCTGCCGCTGGGGCCGCTGGACGCGCCTTCGGCCTCGGGCGATCTGGATGTGCTGGTGGTGGATGAGATCGGCAAGGAGTTCTCAGGCACCGGGATGGACCCCAATATCACCCATCGGTTTTCGAGCGAGAAGATGCAGGTCCATCTGCATATCTCGCGGCTGGTGGCGCTTGGCCTTTCGCCGCGCAGCAACGGCAATGGCAATGGCGCGGCGCGGGCGGATGTGATCACGCAGCGGTTGGAGCAGGATTTCGACCGCGAGGCGGTCTATGCCAATGCCATCACCTCGCAGGTGTTGAAACAGTCGAAAATTCCGATGGTCATGCCCTGCGACCGCACCGCGATCCAGACGGCGGTCAAGACCTGCGGGGCCGAGGATATCACCAAGGTCCGGCTGCTGCGTATCCCCAACACGCTGAAGCTTGAGTATCTCTATGCTTCCGAGGCGATGCTGCCGGAACTGCGCGACCGTCCGGGGCTGGAGGTGATTGGCGATCTGCAAGAGATGCAGTTCAACGACGGCCTGCTGCGCAACCCTTGGCCGGAGGGGCATTGATGCGGGGGCAGGGGCTTCACCTACACCTCGATCCCGTTGGCGGGGCGGCGGGGGATATGTTCATCGCCGCGATGTTGCATGCCTTCCCCGATCTGGCCGAGCGCGCCTTGGCCGATGTCGCCGCCGTCCTCCCCGCCGAGGTGGGCCATGCGGAACTGAGCGAACATGTCGCCTCGGGCATTACCTCGCGGCGGTTTGAGCTGGTGCTGACAGCACCCGACGCCGGCAGGCGGCACGGTGCCGAAACGACCTATCGCGCCATGCGCAATTTGCTGGAAAACGCAGCGCTGTCAGAGGGCACGGCGGAGGCCGCCTGCGCCATCCTTCACCGGATCGCCGAGGCCGAAGCGCAGGTCCATGACATCCCCATCGACCGGGTGCATTTCCACGAGATCGCGGATTGGGACGCGCTGATGGATGTGACCGCCGCAGGCAGCATCTGCGCCACGCTGGCGGGGGCGACATTCTCGCTTGCGCCGCTGCCGCTCGGCGGCGGGCTGGTGGAAACGGCGCATGGCAAACTGCCCGTTCCCGCGCCCGCCACGGCGCTGATCTTGCAAGGCTATGATTGGCATGACGACGGCGTGCCGGGCGAGCGGGTGACACCCACGGGGGCAGCGATCCTTGCCCATCTTACCTCCGGTAGCCCTATCGCCAGCCGTCCACCGGGGCGGCTGCGCTGCACCGGCTCGGGCGCGGGGATGCGGGTGATGAAAGGCCTGCCGAATATCCTCCGCGTGAGCGTCTTTGACACCGCCACGGCGGGCATCGCGCAGGACAGTCTCGTGCAATTCGCCTGCGATATTGACGACATGACAGGCGAAGAACTGGGCGCGGCGGTGGATCGGTTGCGCTGCATGGAGGGCGTGGTCGATCTCATGATGCTCAGCGGGCAGGGCAAGAAATCCCGCCCCGTCACGCGGCTTGAGTTGCTGGTCCAGCCGCAAGAGGCTGACGCGGTCGCCGCGCGGGTCTTCGATCTGACCTCGACCCTCGGCCTCCGCCGCACTTTGGTCGACCGGCTGATCCTCCCACGGGAAAACGATGACAGCGGGCCGCTTCGGCGCAAGCGCGCACGGCGCCCCGGTGGGCATGAGACGGTTAAGGTCGAAAGCGACGATCTGGCCGATGCCGAGACCCTGCACGCCCGCCGCAGCCGCGCCCGCGCGGCGGAGGGGTAGGGGCCGGTGATCTAACTTGCTTATCACCGGCCCGCGTGTGAAAACCCTCTGACGTCAGTTCAGGGGGCCGCATGGAAACGCCACTCACCGCCACGTTGCGCCAGTATGAGGTCTTCGTCGCCATCGCGGAAACGCTGCATTTCGGTCAAGCGGCAGCCGCGCTCGGCGTGGCGCAACCGGCGCTGACGCAGCAGCTGAAACATCTTGAAACCGCCTTTGGCGGTGAGCTTCTCTTTGACCGCAACCGCCGCAGGGTGATGCTGACGGACTTCGGCAAGTCGCTCCTGCCCGAGGCCCGTGCCCTGCTGCAACAGGCCCGGCGGGTCGAGGCATTGGCCGAAGCGGCGCGCAGCGGCCAGCGCGGGCGGATCGAATTGGCCTATGTCGGCTCGGCCTCCTACGCCGGGATCCTCGGGCGGCTCCTGCGCGAATTGCGCGCGGGCGCGGCAGAGGTGGATCTGATCCTGCGCGAGTTGGACATGGACCTGCAAATCGCCGAGATCGTGGCGGGCAGGCTCGACGCGGGTTTCGTGCGCCTGCCGCTTTCCGGCGTGCCAGAGGATTTGGCCACGCGCACCGTCCATACCGAGGATATTCTGCTGGCCGTCCCACCCGACCACCGTCTTGCCGGGGTGCCTTCGGTTTCCATGGCAACGCTGCGCGAGGAGAGTTTCATATTCAGCCATCTCGGCCCCGATATGGGTTTCGCGGCCTGCGCCTATCAACTCTGCGCCGATGCCGGTTTCGCCCCCCGCGTGGCCCATCGCGCACCGCAGTTCACCGCCATTGTAAACTTCGTCTCGGCGGGTCTGGGGGTGGCTTTCGTCCCCGCCTCCGCCGCGCGGATGAAGGATGCGGGCGTGTCCTTTCTGCCGATCCGTGACGCCAAGGTGCAAAGCCGGATCGGGCTGGCCTACCTGCGCGATGCGCGCAATCCGGTTCTGCGCAGGTTGCTTGCGGCCCTCGCCCCCGAGGGCTGATTACCCGACCGCCGTGCCACCACAGACAAAGACCGTCTGCCCGGTGATAAAGCCGCTGCGCGGATCGGCAAAGAAGGACACCGCCTGCGCCACATCTTGAGGCGTTCCCATCCGGCCCACCGGCACCGCATCGACGATGGCGCGGGTTTCCGGCGCGTCTTCGGGGTTGTTCTCCCAAAAGGCGGTGGTGGCGATGGGGCCGGGGGCGACGCAGTTCACGGTGATCCCGTCGCACGCCAGCTCCAACGCCCAAGTCCGTGCCATCGACTGGATCGCGCCCTTGCTCGCGGAATAGAGCGTGCGGTCGATCTTGCCCTTGGTGACGCGGCTGGTGTTCATCACGATCCGCCCAGCCCCCGCCGCGCGCATCCCCGGCACGACCAGTTTCGCCGCCAAAATACTGGGCCGCAGGTTCAGATGCATGATGGAGTCGAAATCGTCGAGGTCGACAGCGTCGAAAGACGCAGGTTTCACGATGCCGACGTTATTGACCAGACAGGTGACCGGCCCCTGCGCGAGGATGTGTTGGAGGGCAGCCGTGGTCGCCGCGATGTCCGTCAGATCTACGCGCTGCGCGTCGGCCTGAAGTGCTGGGTCTTCGGGCTCTTCG
Organism: Sulfitobacter sp. 1A13496; assembly: GCF_043557225.1. Lineage (NCBI taxonomy): Bacteria > Pseudomonadati > Pseudomonadota > Alphaproteobacteria > Rhodobacterales > Roseobacteraceae > Sulfitobacter > Sulfitobacter sp. 1A13496. The sequence continues at coordinate 207,730 of NZ_JBIFFP010000006.1, forward strand.
ATATCGAGGACGAAGACACGCCAGCCATCTTCACGCAGCCTGCGCGCGATGCCGAGGCCGATGTTGCGCGCCCCGCCGGTGACGAGCGCATGGCGCGGAGAGGGGTCTTGGGTCACGGGGCGGTATCCTTTTTCCTATTCGCTGTTTACTTATCACTACGCGCTGGTGATAAGTAAACAACTGATATCCGGGAGGGGGATTACATGGCCAAAGGCATCATCATCGTGGGGGCGGGCACGATGGGCCAATCCATCGGCAGGCTCTTTGGCCAGCACGGCTGGAGGGTCCAAGCGGTCGACCCGACCGAGGCCGCGCGGGAGGCATTTTTGGCCACGGTGCCGGGGGCGACCGCTTGCGCTGCGTTGGAGGGGGCAGGGCAGGCCGATCTCGCGCTGGAATGCGTGCCGGAAGACCTCGCGCTGAAACGCCGCGTGCTCGCCGCCTTGGAGGGGGCCGTGCCAGAGGGCGCGCCGATCTTGTCCAACACCTCTGGCCTGACGTTGGAAGAGATGACGGCGGATATGGCCCGGCCCGAACGCGCCGTGATCACGCATTTCTTCAACCCCGGCGATGTGATCCCCGCCGTCGAAGTCGTCGCAGCTGAAGACGCGCCCGAAGGGCTTTGCGCCGAGGTCATGACCCTGCTGCGCGGGTTGGAGCGGCGGCCCGTGCGGCTCGATCACGCGCCGCCCGGTTTCGTGGCCAATCGCATTCAACATGCCATCATGCGCGAATGTCTGCATTTGGTGGACCAAGGGGTCGCCAGCCCGGCGGAGATCGACGAGATCGTGCAATGGTCCGTCGGCGTGCGCATGGCGCTTTCCGGCCCGTTCCGCCAGCGCGATCTGAACGGGTTGGGCACCCATCTGAGCATCGCCGCATACCTCTACCCGGACCTTTGCGACCGGCACGACCCTTCGCCCAGCCTCACCGCATTGGTCGAGCGGGGGCATCTTGGCAAACACAGCGGCAAGGGGTTCTACGACTGGCCCGTGGGGGAGAGCTCGGGCCCGACGGAGGAAGCCCTCCGCCGTGTCATCGCCCTTGCCCGCGACAGCGCCGATTGATTTTCCAGAAAGCCGAGGACACCCATGACCGATAACCCAGCCATCATCTGCGTGGCCATCACCGGTTCGCTGCCGACCAAAGCCGACAACCCGGCGGTGCCGATCGACATCAGCGAACAGATCGAAAGCACCCATGCCGCCTTTGAGGCCGGGGCGACGATCTGCCATGCCCATGTGCGCACCGCCGATGGCACCCCCACGGCGGACCCCGACCGTTTTGCGCGGCTGCAAGAAGGGCTGCGGGAACATTGCCCCGGCATGATCGTGCAATTCTCGACCGGTGGGCGTTCGGGCGCGGGCAAGAACCGGGGCGGGATGTTGCCGCTGCGGCCCGACATGGCCTCGCTTTCGGTGGGGTCGAACAACTTTCCCAACCGCGTCTATGAGAACCCGCCCGAGCTTGTCGATTGGCTGGCGGAAGAGATGATGACCTATAGCGTGCTGCCCGAGATCGAAGTCTTTGATCTCAGCCACATCCTACAGGCCAAGGCGATGGCCGAGGCGGGCAAGATCCCGGCCCGGCCCTATATTCAATTTGTCATGGGCGTGAAAAACGCCATGCCAGCGGATCGGGAGGTTTTTGATTTCTATATCAAAACCGTCAAACGGCTCTTCGGCGATATCCCGTGGTGCGCCGCCGGGATCGGGCGGCATCAGGCCGAGTTGAACGCATGGTGCGCCGCCGCGGGGGGCCATCTGCGCACGGGGCTGGAGGATAACATCCGGCTGGACAAACAGACCCTCGCCCCCTCTAATGCCGCCCTCGTGACCCGCGCGGCCGATATCTGCGCCAAGGCCGGTCGCCCTGTCGCCACCCCGCAGCAGGCGCGCCAGATTCTGGGGCTGGCCTGAGGCCGCCCGGTCCACCGTGATAGATCAAGGAGATTGAGATGAAGAAACTGACATTCGCCCTCGCCACCTTTGCCGCACCGCTGGCGGCGCATGAGGGCGCGCATGTGCACCCCCATGGCAACGATCCCTTCTGGGCGGTGGCGATGCTGTCGCTGGCGATCGTGATCCTTGCCGCGGCGGTGCTGCGCCGCAAGTAGGGCGTCAGCGCCGATCAGCCACCAAAGCCGCGCGATCCGCCCGCCCGGCCAAAGCCGCCGCGCGATGCGGCGGTGGCGCGGGTCATCGGTGTTTTGCCGATGGTGGTGCTGGGGCGGGTGAATTGCGATGTGCTGAGCTTGGCCGCACCGCGATTTGTCGAATAGGTGCTGGAGCGCGCGGCATTGGTGAAGCGCCCATCGGAGGTTTTGTAAAGCGGCTGCGCCGCCGCCATGCCGGCGCGGTTGCTCATCATATTGCCGATCAGATAGCCCGCCAGCAGGGGCATGAAGATGCCACCCGATCCGCCTTGGGTCGCTGCCTCTTCCGAGCCGCAGGCGCCTTCGCCATGCTGCTCTTCGCAGACCTCAAGACTGTCGTAGCGCGGGGCGGATTCCACATGAAGGGTTTGCGCCGCGTCAAAGGCGGTTTCGCATTCCTGTTCGCTGTACATACCGCCACGGGCGGCGTCGGCAAGACAGCTTTGCAGGTCGGGGAAGGCGGCGGCGTCGACCTTTTCCTCCTCACAGCCGGCAAGGGTGAAGGCGGCGGCGCCGACGATGGCGATGGAAACCCGTTTCGAGCGTTTGGTCATGATGGTTGTCTTTCTGCCAAGGGGCGGCGGAGCGGTGGGCTATGCCAGAATGTAGTGCGGTTTGAAGCGTGACAAATCCTGCGTGATGCGCGATCGGTCTTCGCGGATGCCGATGCCCGCGCAGGTCTCGCCCACGATCCAAGAGCCGATCACCGGGCGGAAGCCGTCGAAGGTGGGCAGCGGGGCATAGGCCTGCACGATGCGCGGATGCTCGGCGTAATCAGAGTTTTGCGACTGTTCGATCACCTTACCGGACTGGTGGATCGTGACCGACGCCCCCTCGCGCGAAAGGATCGGCTTGCGCACATGCGCCTCGGCCAGTTCCGCCGCCGCCCGGTCAAAAGCGTCGGCGCAGGCGGGGGCGGCGGGGCCGCGCCCGGCGAGCGCATCGGCCACATCAGCCTCGAAAAACGCGGGCAGCAGATTGGGGTGGCCTTCGAACATCTGCCATAGCACCGGCAGAAGGCCCTTGTTGGACAAAAGCGCTTTCCACGCAGGCTCAAGAAACAGACAGCCCGAGCCTTGGATATGGGCGGCGTAGTCGTCGCGCAGCAGGTCTTCCCATGGGTAGAGTTTGAACAGGACGGCAATGCGGCGGTCTTGATCATCAAGGAAGTGGCCATCGTCGCTCAGCCCGATCGTTTCGAGATCGCAGTAATGCGCGCCCAGCCCCGCCTCGCGGGCGGCCCAGCCCATGGCTTCGACGGTGCCGTAGTCTTCGGGGTTGTCGGCCACGGCGGTGAAATGCAGATCGCTGTCCTGCTCGAAGACATCGCCAAAACGGGCGACCAGCGCCTCATGAATGCCGTTGAACTGATCCGTGCCCTCGGGCAACAGGCCTGCTTTCAACTGGTCCTCAAGCCACTGCCACTGAAAGGCCGCGCTTTCGTAAAGCGATGTCGGCGTGTCGGCGTTATATTCCAACAGTTTGGCCGGGCTTGTGCCGTCATAGGCCAGATCGAAACGGCCATAGATCTCAGGATCGCCCCGGCGCCAGCTCTCGGCCACAAGATCGCGGTGGGCATCTGGAATGGCGAGCCGGGACATCAACTCTTCGCTGGCGATGATCTCGGCCACGGCCTCGCGGCACATGGCGTGAAGCTCGGTCGAAGGGTCTTCGATGTCATTCTCGATCTGGGTGAGGGAGAACGCATAGGCCGAGGTTTCGTCCCAATAGGGTTCGCCATGCATATCGGCAAAGGTAAAGCCCACCTCTTGCGCATGGGCGCGCCAGTCGGGTCTTTCGGGCAATGTGATCTTTTGCAACGGTTCGCTCCCCCGGTTTCGCCTTTGCTTTTAATCGGCTTTGGGCCAAGCGGCCAGAGGGGGCGGCGGTTGGACGCGGCTGTGCTGCTACACGCATTTCGTGTTGGTAAGTTTAGACAGTGCGTAAGACATCGCCTGGCGGCACCTTCCCGATACGGGCGATGAACCACTGCAAATACCCTTCGAGATACTTTGACACCGGTCCCCTGAATGGCATCGCCTTCACCTCAGGAGCGCGTCCAGGTTGCCGAAAACGATGCCATGTTTGACAAATCGCAAAGAATGTAATACATCCAAGAGGGATAGGAGAATGAGCCATGGCACCGCAATCCGCAGAAGCGACCGACACTCCGATTAGGCACCGCCTCGCAATGGTCTTGGAGAGCATGCGTGAGCTTCACCTGCTGGAGCGCAAGTCGGAGACCGTGACCGCACGGATCAACCCAGAACTGCTCCGGCTTGCCAAGGAACGAGCAGGGGTAGAAGCCAACAGTGCCCTCGTCGAGCTTGCCATCGCCAACCTCGCGGCCGAAGACGGCTTCCCGGGGGCATTCACCCGCGCGCGAGGACGCGTCCCCGCGGACATCGATCTCAGCATCTGATCGAGCGGCTCATTGAATATTCGAAAGGTTCTTCGCGCGACCCGCGCTGCGCGCAAGACACGCTCGCTCCCCACCCGGACTGACTTGGATCTCCTCTTCATGGAGGGCCTGCCTGTGGCCGGAGGCGCCATCATGCTGGATGCATGCGTCTATATCGATCAGCTCCAAGGCAAGCTACCTGTCGCTGTCGAGGCGCGCATCACAGCCCGCAGCATTTTCCACTCAAGCGTTGCGCTCTCGGAAATATGTTTCCCCTTCGGTCGCCTCAATCCAGCCGATCCGCGCACATCTTCGGCCCTTGCAACCATCGAGGCCTTGATCGACGCTATTCCTCAACGCCGCATTCTGCCTGTGTCTCCCACGGCACAAGCCCGGGGTGCCATCCTGGCAGGGGTCATGGCCAGGGAGCTGGGTTTCGATGAAGGTCAGAGACGCAAGTGCTTGATGGATGCCATGCTTGCCGCCCACTCAGTCGAAGAGCAACTCACGCTCGTCACGCGAAACGTCGCTGACTTCGATCGGCTGAGCCAGCTTGAACCAAAGCTCAAGGTCGTCTTCTACCGGCACTGACCTTGTCATCGTGGTGGTCTGCCCGGGTTACTGAAAACCAGGACACATCCGCCCGGAACCCCGGCGGATAAGTGCGGGCCCAAGAGCCCGCACTGCGCTCGATCAAGCCTCTGCGCGACTATTCCGCCGTCGGGTCGGATGGATCTTCGTAGTAGCCCTCCGGGATGATCAATCGGCTCAGATCAGCAGCAAGTGGCATTGCATCCTCAGCGCTTCCGAAAGTTTCAAACGACGTGGGCCCTTCCAAGTTGACCACCCAGTCAGGCGATGTCCCACGCGCTGTCTAAACTTACCAACACGAAATGCGGACACTGCTATACTTTTTGGACCCTTGGACATTGGCGGGGTCTCAATGGCACGGCTATCGGTAGATGCGTGTGTCAATGATAGCCATTGAGTGACCAACTGCTCGTCTACCTCTCAACGCTCGCGATCGTCTCTTCCGGTATTGTTTGCAACGCTGTGACTTTGCGCGGACCATCTGATATGATCTCCATGCTCGTACGAGCACCTTAAGCGCTACAACGATGAGATCCCGAAGACCCAGTGGCTGCACATCCATTTGTAGGGAGGTAAACGACGATGGACTCCGCATCTAAGGTTCTTGAAACTGTGAATGCTCCGTACAGTGCGAACCTTTCCGCATATCAGCTTGCCTACGCAATCTCGGATTTTAACGCAGGTGAGGCCGCGATGGGCCCCGCTTTCTCCTTTTTCTCTGAAGTCCCTCTCAAACTTCAGATGTCATTTGTTGCAGAGTTGAACCTCCCGCACCACAAAGTACAGCAAGTCGCTAAGCACTTTCAGTCGCTTTGCCCGTTTCCTTTGGCATACGCTACGGTCACCCTCTCAACACTTAATGCGAGCGATAGGGATCCCAGCTTCTCCGAGTAAGTGGTACGGGGCATTTCGAACCGCTGCATTGACGTCAATTGTTCTTTTTGGCTTTTTTCGCGTGAGCCATAGAGCGAGCAAGCTCGCCACGATGATCCCTGAGCTGATGGAGATCAGCGAGATTTCAGCAAGCAGGATTGATGAGATGCTATCCATTAATTCCTCCTTCAGAGAGGACTCTCATTTTGACGATAGGCTCTGACGTAGACCTTAGCATAGGTTGCGGATACGCGGGCACGAAAGACAGACAGAGTGATGGGGGTGCGGCATTGATGACCGGGACGAAGGTCGACATTCCGATCATGTCAGCGGTGTCGAACATGCAGGGCAACACCCCGTTGGAAGAGGCCATGCAACAGGCGATGGACGTGCTGGGCGGCGTGCCTTTCGACGATGCTGATCGTGCCTATGCCGCGCGCATTCAGGCCACGCTCAGCGATGAGGACATCAATGCCGAGTACCGCCAGAACGGACTGGCGCCGCGCAAGGATTCACCGTTGTGCGACTACATCGTGCCGCCGCAGTCGCGCGGGCCGGCGATGATGGGGTCAACGGATGTGGCCGACGTGTCTTGGGCCGTGCCCACGGTGCAGGCGCGGGTCGCCACCCATGCCATCGGCACGCCCGGTCATTCGTGGCAGATCACGGCGCAGGGCAAGGCCGGGGCGGCGCATAAGGGCCGGAGCGAAAAAATGCGCTCTGGCTCACTCTTTTGCATGTTCATCAAATCCGGTCGGAAAAAAGGTTTGTGAACACCGTCATATGGTAGGAACCTTGGCCTGGCCGGGAACACGTTCTGATCATTATCGACAGCCTTGTTTGCCTGTGCGTGACATGGCGCGCATGTTCACAAATCTCTTCTTTCATCAGTACACGATAAGGCTCGCGGATCATCCATCTGATGAACAACGCCGACCAGGTGCGTGACATCTTTTATGCAATTGAGTTGGCCCGTGCCACATAGAACAATTGGCCAGGCGTTCATCTCAACCAAAACCACAGGCAGAGCAATATTCACGGTGAATATGGGTGGGCTTAACATTGGCCGGAGCCTCAGGCGGAGCGTTATTCACGGTGAATATGGATAGGTCTAACCTTCGCCGGAGGGTTCCGTCGCAAACTTTCCGGCAGCATGAAGGGGGCCGACCGGCGGACATGATTATGCCGCGATCTTCGCGAATGTCTGGAAGGCGGTGGCGCCATCGGCGGGGATCTGCCCCTTTCGGATCATGTGGGCGGTCTCGATCCCTGCGATGGTGGCTGCGGCCGAGTGGAAAGCCTTGAAGCCCATCATCGGGCGGGTGATCCGCTTGATGAAGCGGTGGTCCTGTTCAAGGATATTATTGAGATATTTGATCTGCCGGATCTCGATTGTGCGGCCTTCGCCGGTGAATTTAAGGATCACGTTGACCGCCTGCAGGCCAGCCAAGTTGGCACCGCTTTTGTCGATGACGACCCGATCTGGCACGCCGTTGGCGGCAATCGCTCGCTTGAAGAAGCGCCGGGCGGCGGACAGATTTCGGCGTTCTGACAGCAGGAAATCAAGGGTTTGACCGTCGCGATCGACGGCGCGATAGAGGAAGGTCCATTTGCCCTTAACTTTGATGTACGTCTCGTCCATCCGCCAAGAGGGGGCGGTCGGCCGTTTCCTCGTTTGCGCCCGGGCTGCGATCAGCGATGCGAACTTTACCACCCAGCGGTTCAGCGTGGCATGATCAACCTTCACCCCGCGCTCGGCCATGATCTCTTCAAGGTCCCGGTAGGAAACGGCGAAACGAACATAGAAGAAGACCGCGTGCAGGATCACCGATTTCGGGTAATGCACGCCCTTGAACTCGATCACGTCAACTGCCTTTCACCAACTCCCTGACAACGCTGACATACCCGAGTAAAAGAGGGAAACGGAAACTTTGCGACACTACCGTTTCTATGGCCGGTTGAGCGGACAGGCCGCGTGAAGCAATGCGCAAGCAATTGTCCAGCGGTCCAAGTTCCAGGCGGGGCATGCGGAGATTGCCGTCTGTATTCTCCGCAGGTTTTGCGTCGGTTATTGTTGTCTTGCGGAGAAAAAGCGGTATAATATCCGCAAAGAGTGCGTAATATATGACCTACATCCACGAACTCCCTGATTGGCCGCAGTTTATCTGGGATAAGGCCAAGCTGTCTTCACAACTTGCCGCGGTCCGTCACCGTCAAGGCAAGCTTTTGGGGCGCATGGAGGGTCTGGGCTTTGATCTTCGCAACGAGGCAATGCTGCGCACTCTTACCAGTGATGTCGTGAAAAGCAGCGAGATCGAGGGGGAGACGCTCGACAAGGATCAGGTGCGCTCGTCCATCGCGAAGCGGCTCGGGCTCGAAATTGGTGGACTGATCCCGTCTGATCGCCATGTTGATGGTGTCGTGGAGATGATGTTGGACGCGACCCAAGCGTATGACCAGCCGCTGGATGCTGAGCGCCTGTTCGGCTGGCATGCAGCTCTCTTTCCGACCGGGCGAAGCGGAATGACCCGGATCAGGGTGGGAAATTGGCGTGACGGTCCGATGGAGGTTGTATCAGGACCCTATGGCCGCGAACGCGTGCATTTTGAGGGGCCTGCGGCCAACCGACTGGAAGCGGAGATGACGCGGTTTTTGGAATGGTTTGACCAGCCACCCGAAACAGATCCCGTCATACGTACCGCCATCGCTCATCTGTGGTTTGTCACCATCCACCCCTTCGATGATGGCAATGGGCGCATTGCGCGCGCGATCGCAGACATGGCCTTGGCGCGATCGGAAGGCAGCGCCCAGCGGTTCTACAGCATGTCGACGCAAATTCGGCAGGAGCGGAGCGACTATTACGACATGCTCGAGAAAACGCAGAAAGGCGGGCTTGATGTCACGGCGTGGCTCGTTTGGTTCCTTGCTTGCCTGGACCGCGCATTCGATGGTGCAGAAATCATTCTTGAGGCTGTGTTCCAGAAGGCGCGGTTCTGGGAGACATACGGAGCGGCCAACATAAACGACCGCCAACGGGACATGCTCAACCGCCTGCTGGATGGGTTCGAAGGCAAACTCACGACGTCGAAATATGCAAAGATCGAAAAGTGTTCGCAGGACACAGCATATCGCGACATCCTCGATCTGATCGACTTGGGCGCCTTGGAGAAAGACGAGGCTGGTGGACGCAGCACCAGCTATTCCCTGACGGCGACGTAAAGAGGCTTGTCACACGCGAAGCCCCAAACGCGGACTCCAAGGAAGTGTCAGCCAAGTACCGGTGAGGCTTGCCGGTCTGGGGAAATCCTAAGTAGTTGATAAAGCTTTTAAATCAGAAGACTAATGAACTTCTTTGCCGATGTGCGTCGCCGATCTTTGGGTGTAGTATGCAATGAAGGTGAACCGCGGTTTTGACGGCCCCAGAATTCCTCAGCCTGTGCCTCCGGGTTGGCAGAAAGGGAAAGTGTCCTTCCGGTTTTGTGACTGACAGATGAGGGACCTTGGGGGTCCCTCGGACGGGTCCGGGCCGGGCTCCGGTCTGTCTTTCTCACAAAAACTCGAAAGGAGGCCAGCCATGGCCCGATCCCGCACGACCAAATTCGATGTCTCCGAGGGGCATTGCCAACTTGCTGCCACACCTTGGTACGACTAGCGTTTTGTCATGAGAATACCATCTGAGTTGCCGCGCCTGAAGGGCTATCGTTTCCCCCGTGAAGTCGTGGCCAGCCGCGCCGAAATGCCAAAGCCGCCAAGCGTTTCCTTGCTAGGTTGATTGCCCGGTTTGGCAAGCCTCGTGTCGTCGTGACTGACAAATTGCGCAATTACATCAAACCGATCCGGGCTCTTGCGCCTGAAGCTGATCATCGGGCACACAAAGGGCTCAACAATCGCATCGAGGGGTCGCATCGGCCGACCCGCAAACGGGAGAAGGTCATGGGCCGGTTCAAATCGATCCGACAGACGCAAAGGTTCCTCGCGGCCCACGATCAAAACGACACAATATTCAGACCCCGCCGCTACCGCCTCTCCACCGTCTCATACCGCCACGCAAGGTCAGATGCCTTCGACCTGTGGCACGGTTATGCGCTCAAAATGACAGCCTGAAGAAATCACACTCGGCGAACTTCACAGGTCAGTGTCGCTAAGTTGGCAATGCCAGTTGTTGAGATACTTGCGGTCAACATCACGGACCGCGCCGTCTGACCCCCGCCTTTCGTTGATTTCACCGATGACCTTAGCATAGCTGTGCGTCTGGTCGGTTATGATGGTCAACGGTCGATAAAGGCGGACCGTCTTCCGCGCCTGTCGCAGAAAGGCCCTTACGACCTTAACGTTGCGCCTTGCTGTCAGGCGAACACGAAAGCGCTAAAATATTACCTTGCCTACCTGATGCATCAGATGTAGCGTTTTGGATATTAAGCATGCGTCTTCGGTTTAGGGAGAGCTACGGCGTGTTAATTGCTTTGCATCCAACGGCCGTTTTGGCCATCAGGGAGAATTTTGAATGTCTTTGTTCAGCCGTCGTCATCTCATTGCAGCGGCAGCTGCTGCCAGTTTAGCTACTGCGGCTCTGCCAAGCTGGGCCCAAGATCACCCGAAGATCGAGTTTCTTTATTCGCCCTTCGCTGACTATGCTCCGTTTTTTGTGGCAAAAGACTTAGGCTACTTTGACGACTTTGGTGTCGATGTCACCTTGTCGCCCAAGGGCGGTACTGCTGAGACCATTCAACTGCTCGCTTCTGGGAATATTGAGGCGGGCGCGGCCACTTGGGGAGCAAGCCTTTTCAACGCGCTTGACCGCGGCGCCACAGTCTCAATCATCGCGACGCTGGCACGCATGCCTGATACCGTACCCTCGCCGTCGCCCTTTATGGTTTCTCAAAGCGCGTGGGATGAGGGCGTGAGAAGCGTTGCCGATCTTAAGGGGCGCGTTGGCATTCCGGGCCCCGGCGGTTTTGGCATGTATTCCGTAGCCAAAGCGCTCGAAAAAGGTGGTTTGACAGTTGATGACGTGGAAGCGGTCTTCCTGCCGCCCCCTGCGACGGCCCCTGCTTTTGTCAACGGCGCACTCGATGCCGGTTGGAGCATCGAACCCTTTGCCCATCAGCTTGAGAAAGAGGGGATTGGGCGCCGTTTGGTAGATGATCATACTTTCGGCACAGAACTTGGCTTCATCGCATTTAACCAAGACTTTGTTGACGCCCACGAAGGCGCAGTTATTGCCTTTATGGCAGGCTATCTCAAGGCGGCGCGCCAGCTCGACAATGGCGGTTGGGAGGAGGGTGAGATCGTTGGCATCGTGGCAAATTATACAGGCACCGAACCTGACACGCTGCGCGGCATTCCCTATACGATCCGCCCCGAAGACGGCGCCATCGATATGACATCTGTACGCGCGCAAGAGACCTTCTTTCGCGAGCGTGGATCCCTCGCCTATGAAGGGGAAGCCAATATCGAAGCTGTTTACCGTGTGGACCTTTTGAAGCAGGCGAATGAGCTTCTCAAAGGCACCCTCTGATGACAGCGGCCCTTCAAAAAACGCCGAAGCCCAAAGTGGTTTGCACGCCGCCAGCGATCGAAGTCACCACCCTGACCAAGGCCTTCTACAACAGCGATGCCGATAGCGTCACCTTGGCGGTTTCCGACTTCAGCTTTTCTGTCGCGCGCGGAGAGTTTGTCTGCATCGTCGGCCCCAGCGGCTGCGGCAAAACCACCGTTCTGCGCATTCTGGCTGATTTAGAAAACAAGCTCAGCGGTGAGGTGAAGCTGCATACCGACGATGCGCCAGCGATGGTGTTTCAAGAAGCCTCGGTCCTTCCATGGCTGACTGTTGCACAGAACGTGGCATTGCCTCTGAAGTTGAAAGGCACGCCACATGCACAACAAAAAGCGCGCGTGGCGGAAATGTTGGCTTTAACGGGGCTTACCAGTTTCGCAAACGCCCGTCCCAGCCAGCTTTCGGGCGGCATGAGGCAACGCGTTTCTGTGGCGCGCGCCTTGGCCGATGATCGCGATATTCTTCTGATGGACGAGCCCTTTGGGGCGCTTGATGAGCAAACCAGATTGGTGCTGCAGCAAGAGTTGCTTCGCATCTGGGAGGCCACCCGTAAAACGGTTGTCTTCATCACCCATAGTGTGGACGAGGCGCTTACATTGGCCGACCGCGTTCTGGTCATGTCGCCGCGTCCAGGAACCTTGGTTGCAGATCTCAAAGTACCTTTTGAGCGGCCCCGCGATGTTGTGGAAATGCGCCGAGACAAGCGCTTTTGGGATCTGACCTATCAGGTTTGGAATCTCTTGGCTTCTCCGGGAGGGGCATAGAATGAACACGACCTCCAGACCTCTGACCCACGAAGAAATGCATCGGTTGAAGTCCCCGGCCCGGCGCGAACGGTTGTTCCGGCGCGCATCACTCTTTAGTCCTCTTCTGCTTTTGTTGCTCTGGGAAATTTCCAGCCAGCTCAACCTGATTGATCGTCGTTTCTTCCCGGCCCCCAGTGCAATCGCCCAGACTGCGTGGAGCATGATTGTCAGTCTTGAGTTGTTTGATCATATTGGTGCGACCCTGCGCAGGGTCGGCATTGGATATGCAATGGGCGCCATCCCCGGCGTTATTTTGGGGCTCATGCTTGGTTTGTCGCAGACGATGCGCCGTTTGCTGGGGCCGATCTTTGCGGCGCTATACCCTGTGCCCAAGATTGCGATTTTGCCGCTCATCTTGCTCATCTTTGGCGTTGGCGACATGTCCAAATATGTCTTGATCGCAATCGGCGTATTTTTCCTAATGTTTTACAACACATTGGGTGGCGTCATGCAGGCACCGCAGATCTATATGGATGTGGCGAAGAATGTGGGCGCCACACGGTTCCAAACGTTTCAGCATATCGCGCTCCCTGCCGCCTTGCCCAATATTTTTACCGGGTTAAAGCTCGCTGCCGGATCTTCCTACATTATCATCGCTGCCGCAGAGTTTCTTGGCGCCCGCAGTGGGGTCGGATTTTTCATCTGGGCGTCCTGGCAGACCTTCGCCGTGTCGCGCATGTTCGTCGGCATCGTTGTGATCTCCTTCATGGGATACCTAACAATCCTTTTGATTGAGGCATTGGAGCGACATCTTGTGCCCTGGGCAAAGCAGTAATCATCATCTGATGAGAAGGTAATCATGACCAGTGATGCAAATCAGGCTGCAAAAAGCTTGCCGCCAATCTCTCAGCGGATTTACCTCGCCCTTCGCAAAGCGGTCATTCGGTGCGAGATCTCACCGGGGACAATGCTTGATGCGGGCGCAATCGCCCGCGAGTACGACGTCTCCCGGACGCCTGTGCGTGATGCAATGCAAAGACTTGCGGCAGACGGGCTAGTCGCGATTCAATCGCGTAGTGGATATCGCGTGGCGCCAATTACTTTCCAAGGCGTACACGAACTCCTCGATCTCAGAACGGCGATTGGGCCGCACATAGCGCGACAAGCTGCACGTTATGCCAGACCGGAAGAGATCGCTCAGCTTCGATCCATCGTAGAAGAGTATAAAAGCCCACTTGATGTCGGGGCGATGCAGCAGGTGGCGCGGCGCTTTCATGTGACAATCGCACAATGCGGCCGCAACCAGCGGCTGGTGACGCTCTCAGAGACCTTGTTCGATGAACTCGAACGGCTCGTCCGCTTCGCCATTGATTTCTCGGTCAAAGCTGGCGAGCATTCAGACGAACATACTTTGCTGGTAGACGCGATTGAAGCTGGCGATGGAGACCGGGCGGCGGCGATCGAGGCGGCCCATATCAGCAGCAGCCGAGACTTTCTGATCGAGCGCTTGATGACACTTGGCTATCTGTCAGAAAACCCTGTTCCGGGGCGTCTTCCAGACGGGCAGGTGGGGCGATGATTGCGGCGCGCGAAGCGGTCGGCAAGTTGTCATTCGCCCTCGGCGGGGATCCAAAAGCCGAACTTGCAGCATCGGCGTTGGTTGAGGCGGATGTGCTCGGACAATCGCGGTTCGGCATCACAATGCTGGACGAATGGACCAATGCCGCTCGGAACATGCCTAAGATCCCGGGCCAGAGTGCTGTCAGTTGGCATGATTGCTCAGAGTGTTTTTCCCCTCTGGCCATTGCCTCTGCGACCCAAGACTTACCTCGCGTTGCAGAACAATTCGGTGTCGCGGCGGTATTTCTACGCGGCGTAAAGGGCTTTGGCCGCCTTGCGCCCTTCGTGCGTCATCTCGCTGATGCAGGACTTGTGGGTATGATGTGTGCACAAGGGCCTCCGTTCGTTGCCCCGCATGGCGGAAACCGGCCTTTGATCGGCACCAACCCTTTCGCAATTGCTTTGGGGCAGGGGGCCGACCGAGTGGTAATCGATATTGCAACTAGCACCGCTACGATGGCCGAGATACGCAAAGCAAGTGCCGAGAACACAGACTTGACCGAAGGCATTGCCGTAGACGGCGCAGGAAACCCGACCCTTCGAGCCTCACAAGTGGCAGCATTGCTGCCCCGCGGCGGCCAGATAGGATCACTTGTGGGGCTGACGGTTGAGCTTTTGAGCGGCATCCTCACCGGCGGCCGCGATGACTCCAAGGGTCGCGGTGTATTAATCCTCGCCATTGATCCTGCGGCTTCGGGTGAGCAGGCCCAATGGGAAGAAAAGCTCTGCCAGTTGCAAAAAGATTGGTCGGCAGCTGGGGGGCACTGGCCACGAGGCGGCGGAATGCCCCCTGACGCGGTTCTCAGTCGAGAATTCGAACAGCGTCTCATAGCCTATCTTTCGCAGATGACCCCAAAAGGAGAGAGCTGATGCAGCACGGCTCTTTTTTGCGGCGCCCCGCGGGGATCATGCATTCCAAACACCGCACCAACCTACCAACGCGAAAGGATGGTACACTCACATGACCACCACGAACGCAACCACGCCGACTCTTACGGTTCAACCTGCCGACGGATTGATTGATGAGCCGCGCAAAATCACAGTCACAGGTCTCGTACCTGACGAATTGGTTGCGATTTCGGCCAAGACGCAGCGCACGGGCGGCGGCTATTGGGACAGCCAAGCAACATATTTAGCCGATAGTCTTGGCGTCGTGGACCTTAGCCGTGATGCCCCCGTGGGCGGGGACTATGCCGAAGTCTCCGCTATGGGCTTGCTTTGGGGTCAACAGCGATCCGATACTGTCGGAAAGGATATTTTTGCGGACAATGTGATGGAGCCGCTCCAAACCACGCTGACAGTAGAAACTGGCGATGGCCGCAGCGCACAAGCCGACTTGATCCAGCACTTTGCAGGGCCTGGTGTCACAAGACGTGAAATGCGTGAAGACGGCCTGGTGGGAACTGTGTTTACTCCCCCAGGACCCGGCCCACATCCGGTCGTTGTGGTTCTGAGCGGCTCCAGCGGCGGTATAAATGAACCGCGCGGCGCCCTTTATGCCTCCCATGGCTATCAGGCATTTGCGCTTGGCTATTTCAAAACCCCTGGCTTGTCGCCCTATATTACTGAAACGCCGCTAGAATACTTCGAGACGGGACTTCGTTGGGCGCATAAAGAACTGCACCCCCGCGACGGCTTTGTCGCTGTCAGCGGGCAATCTCGCGGGGGCGAGCTTTCTTTGCTTTTGGGCGCCACTTATCCAGATTTGATCTCGGCTGTGATTGCTTATGTCCCTGGTGCAATGGTGCACGGCGCCCAAGGCGCTGGAGATCCCGAACGTGGCGGCTGGCAAGGTGTTACCTGGACAAAGGACGGCCAGCCTTTGACCCATCTGTGGCAAGATAACAAAGCCGTCCATTGGCATCCTTGGCATGGCGATACTCCACCTGATCGTCACCACTCAGTCTTTTTTGAAGGTCTCAAAGACCGCGATCTTGCAGTGCATGCGCGCATTCCTGTGGAAAAGATTGAGGGCCCAGTGTTGCTGATTTCAGGACGGGACGACCGCGCTTGGCCGTCCAGTTTGTACTCTCGCATGGTGGTGACGACGCTGCAGCGTTCGCAACACCCCCATCAGGTAAGTCATCTGGATTTTGATGATGCAGGCCATTCAATCAATCTGCCGTTTGTGCCATCAACACAGCTGAGCACCATGCATCCTGTCTCCAAGGTCCCCTTTACCAGCGGCGGCACCCCCTCGGGGAATGCCAAAGCAGATGAGGGATCATGGCGGGGTGTGCTGACCTTCCTGAATGATGCGACCCAAAAGTAGGGGCACGCCATTCTCACCGCAAATAATCTGACACGAGAAACTCTTGAGGAATGAAACTGTGAGTACATCTGAACATCTGGAAGGGCAGTGGCGCGAATGGCGTCACGCTCATGTCGCCACAATGTTTCGACCATATGGCTGGACATCACTTGTCGCACAATACTGGCTTGAAGAGGGGGATCGTGACGTCCGCTTTGATCTGCTCCCTGGAACATGGTCAGCCGATGCAGGGAAGGTGATCTACACGCCCGCGGCTTCTGGACCAAACCTTTCGGTAAATGGGGCCTATCCGACGGCCCCTATTGAGATCGTCCCAGGGCGCAATCAGACCTACGGGCACGGGCAAAGCGTTCCGGTCTACTTTGGGATCAATGAAGTCGAGACCGTGGTGCGCACGAGCGACGATGGACGCCGCCTCTACGCCGTTCGGGTGCGCGACCCCAGAGAGGCGACACGCGCTGAAGACGCAAATGTTAGCAGTTTCGACTACGATCCAGCCTGGCGTGTCCCTGGTGTCTTTACGCCAAGCAAGCGGGTAGATTTTGAAGCTAAGACCGTCGAAGTGGGCGTGCGTGAGACCACACCTCGGGTAGGCACCTTCGCATTCCAACATAATGGCAAGTCGTATGAGATCG
The DNA here is from genome assembly GCF_043557225.1 of Sulfitobacter sp. 1A13496. NCBI lineage: Bacteria > Pseudomonadati > Pseudomonadota > Alphaproteobacteria > Rhodobacterales > Roseobacteraceae > Sulfitobacter > Sulfitobacter sp. 1A13496. Next base: position 224,580 of record NZ_JBIFFP010000006.1, read on the forward strand.
TTTTAATCGGGAAAGATACCGAAACTGGTGTGCAACCCGTGGCACATATTCGCGACCTAACCAGCGGGCCGATCACCTACGGGGCAGGGCGGGTTATTGAGCTCCAGTTCTCAGATGCGAGCAACCAACGTATCGACTGGATAGATTTCAACTATGCAGTCGCCTTACCCTGCGCCTTTACGAACTTTGTGACTTGTCCCCTTGTTCCCCCCGAAAACCAACTCGACTTCGATGTTCTGGCTGGCGAGAAGCGTCCCATCCAGGAAATCGCAAGAACGATGACCTATAAGCCGAATAAACAGCGGGCGTGAGAGGCCGCATTCTGCTGATTTTGAACACACTCAAGGACTGATTGATGGCGATGTCAGTGTGAGCGATACGTGAACTGCGAATCTTGTTGGGATCAGGGTAGGGACGTCATCGCCTTTCCTCCAACATCTTTTCGCGGAAGACCTCGGCTGGCGTCTTCCATCCGAGGGACGATGTTGCATGGAGGATGAAGTTGTCGGAAAGCGCCCAACCCGAGACGGAATTCAGGCGGTACGTTCAAAACTTGGGCGGCCAAGTGCGGTCATCTGGTTGAGAACCCGAACACCAATCCTGGCTTCTGTTTTCGGATTTTCGAAGGTACGCGCCTTTAGCTTTGGCCCGATGACGGTCTTCCAGGGACCCATCTGGGTTTCGCCGCGGCTCCGCTGATTGTAGCCCGATGACTTCTGCCATGCCATCCTCCCGCGGGCCTTGAACTGCGCAATATCTCGGTCGCGTGTCGTCGGATTGTAGGCCACCCTGGGGCTCGGGATCGCATTTCTGGGAGGTAGGATAGTGACCTTGATCGTCGATCCGAACCGAGCGGCAAGCAAATCAGATGTTGGTTCTCCGTCGTATGCACCATCTGCAAGGAACCGGTCAATCGGACCGTCGACTTGATCTAAAAGACCTGGCAGCGCCGTCGGATCGCCGACGTCGTCCTTGGTGAGATCAGAGCAGACGATCTCGCCGCTGACAAGATCAAGGCCGAGGGGCAGCTTCCGCCAAGTGCGCCGTTTGCACTTTGTTTTATGCTTTCGCTCAAACCAGTCACCTTCGCCAAAGATCTTCAGGCCGGTACTGTCCACAACCAGTTGCAAGGGTTTGTCGCTCTTGGACCTGGGCTTCGGGCGCAACGTAAGGCTATTGCCACGGCGCGGTAGAGTGGAAAAATCCGGCACTGCGATCGCAACCCCCAGCAGCCGCGCAATAGAGCGTATCAAGCCTTGGGTTGGCAATGCCATACGCAGCTTGTCATCATCCGACCAATACCGGCGGCGTTCACCATCGGCAGCAGACAGAACTTCGATTTGGGGGCGAGTGATAAAGTCGGACATAAGGTCGGACTTACGGTATACTTCCGCCGAGGGCCGTCTGGCTGCTGAGCTGTGAGATCGTTTATCGAGTATCCTTATGGACGCACACGAAGACCCCCCGCATTCAAGTTTTGTCAGTCTCTGATACCGGCCGTCGCCGCCGTTGGTCTGATGACGAAAAAATCCGTATCGTTGAGGAAAGCTTTGGCGACGGCGTGACAGTGGCGGAGGTAGCACGACGCCATGAGGTATCGCGGTCTCAGCTTTATGATTGGCGTTATCGCCATAAGAATGGATTGCTTGGTCCTGGCCCGCAATTTTTGCGCGTTATGAAGATCGAAGATGCTTCTGATGGCACTGACACTGCGCCAGCGCCGCAAGCTCCTGTCATGACTATTGATCTCGGAAAGCGGTGTCGTGTGGCGATCCCGTCAGGTTCTGACATGGAAGCTGCTGCGCAGCTGCTTAACGGCTTGATGGTGCGGTCATGATCGCGTTTCCGGCTGGAACGAAGGTGTGGATTGCAGGTGGTGTGACGGATATGCGCCGAGGCATGAATACTTTGGCGCTGACAGTGCAACAGGGGCTTGGGCGTGATCCGCATGCGGGCGAGATCTTTTGCTTCAGAGGTCGAAAGGGTGACCTGGTGAAGCTGCTCTGGCATGACGGGGTGGGCATGTCATTATATTTGAAGCGTCTTGAGGCGGGGAAGTTCATTTGGCCGGTGCGCCAAGACGGGACGGCTGTTGCGATATCTGCGGCGCAGTTGGGCTATCTTCTCGAGGGGATCGATTGGCGTAACCCACGCTGGACGCAAAGGCCCAAAGCGGCTGGATAATTTGCGCTGAAGCGCCTGTTTTTATGGGCATTTATCGGCTTCTGTGGTAAATATTTGCCATGTCCGACGCCGCTTTCGAAATTGCCAGATTAAGCGCTGCACTTGCCGCGCAGACCGCCCGTGCGCAGGCTGCGGAAACCGAATTGGCGCAGGCTCGCGCTCTGGCCTCCTGCACAGACGCAATGATCCAAGAATTGAAGCTGGAGATCGCCAAGCTTCGGCGTGACAAATATGGCATCACCTCCGAGCGTCGCACGCGGCTGATTGATCAGCTGGAATTGCAGCTTGAGGAATTGGAAGCGGCCGCAACCGAGGATGCGCTGGCGGCTGAACAGGCTACGGACAAGGCCAGCGCCGTGCGTGCCTTCACGCGACGCAAGCCCGTGCGCAAACCATTCCCAGATCACTTGCCCCGCGAGCGGGTTGTCGTCGAAGCACCTGCCGCCTGCAACTGCTGTGGCTGGGACCGGATCGTAAAGATGGCTGAAGATGTCACCGAGACGCTGGAGGTGATCCCCCACCAGTGGAAGGTGATCCAGACGGTCCGCGAGAAGTTCACTTGCCGAGCTTGCGAGAAGATCAGCCAACCGCCGGCCCCGTTCCATGCCATTCCGCACGGTTGGGCCGGACCGCAGCTGATCGCGATGATCGCCTTCGAGAAGTATGGACAACATCAACCGTTGAACCGGCAGTCCGAGCGCATTGCACGAGAGGGCATTGATCTGAGCCTGTCCACCTTGGCTGACCTGATCGGACATACCTGTGTGGCGTTGACCCCCATTCATGCGTTGATCGCGCGCCACGTGCTGGATGCTGGCCGTTTGCATGGTGACGATACCACAGTGCCGCTACTGGCGCGTGGTGGCGCAAAGACTGCGCGGCTGTGGACCTATGTGCGCGACGATCGACCGTGGGATGGGGGTGCGCCACCTGCCGCACTCTTCCACTTCTCAACAGATCGCCGGAAAGAACACCCGACACGGCATCTGGCCGAATGGCAAGGTGTTCTTCAGTCGGACGTGTATGGCGGCTACAATGATTTGTATCTCGCAGATCGTAGCCCGGGCCCGGTCCGTAGTGCGCTGTGTTGGAGCCACGCAAGGCGCAAGTTCTTTGAACTGGCCGACATCAAGGCCATAGCCCGCAAGGGTAAAAAGGTAGCAAAAGAAATCTCGCCAATCGCACTGGACGCTGTGACACGGATCGATGCGATCTTTGCGGCCGAGCGCGACATCACCGGCCTGTCAGAAGCAGCGCGTCATGAAGCCCGCCAGCAGTGGGTAGCGCCGATGGTTAATGATCTGCATGATTGGATGCTGGCCGAGCGGGCCCGGATGTCAAAGCACAACCCAGTTGCCAAGGCGATGAACTACATGCTCGAGGGGACAGGTCGCTGGGAAGCCTTCACCGCATTCCTTGACGACGGGCGCCTCTGCCTTACGAACAATGCCGCCGAACGGGCGCTCAGAGGGATCGCATTGGGCAGAAAGTCATGGCTTTTTGCAGGGTCTGAACGCGGGGGCGACAGGGCAGCCTTCATGTATACCCTCATTGTCACAGCAAAGATGAACGACATCGACCCGCAGGTATGGATGGCAGACGTATTGGCACGGCTGCCCGATATGTCTGTGTCACGCTTACCAGAACTGTTGCCCTGGAATTGGAAGGCCGCCATGGGATTGAAGAGGATTGCTGCATGACGCTGGTCGCGCGCATCAAGGTCACATTGTCCGATGTCGAGCCTCAGGTGCTTCGACGCTTTGATGTGCCCCTCAAGATCAAGCTGAACCGCCTGCATGATGTGATCCAGGCTGCCATGGGATGGACTGACAGTCACTTGTATGAGTTCAGGGCCGGTGGCAGCGGCTGGGGCGTGCCAGACCCAGATGGTTTTTACGATGGCCCGATGCCCGCCAGCAAAACCAGCCTGCTTGACGTGATCGAAGATTTGGGAACCAAGACCATCCATTACATCTATGACTTTGGCGACAACTGGCACCACGTGATCAAGATCGAGAAAATCGATGGCTCTATCGCGGGCGCCGCATATCCACGCCTGGTCAGGGCCATCGGTGCTTGCCCTCCGGAGGATGTGGGCGGCTTCTCCGGCTACGCTGACTTCCTCGATGCCATAGCTGACCCCAAGCACGAAGAACACAGCCAGATGCTGGAATGGTATGGGGGACAGTTCGACCCGGATGAGGCAGAGATCGGTCGCATCCTCGATAACTTCGAGCGTCTCGCCAAAAAATGGGCCCCGAAGCCGCGTAAACCAAAAGCCGCAGCCAAACGCATCTGATCAATACGGCGCCCCCACGGCCTTCGCCGAAGGCTTACTGCCTATATCTGAGATGGAAATCATCTCTGATGGTGGACGCACTCGACACTGGTCTGCGGCTGAAAAGCTACGGATCGTTGAAGAGACCCACTATGACAGCGATAGCGTTTCCACCGTTGCTCGTCGTAATGGCGTGGCCCCCAATCTGTTGTATCGTTGGCGTAGATTGATGCTTTAACGACCTGCTTGAGGCGCTCTTCATACCAGCGAATCCGTCAGTGGAGAGCCATGAGCTGTTCTGACAGGTTGCGAATTACCTTGTTGGCGATGTCCGGCCGGTCAAGCATCTCGCCATGGGTGATGTCTTGTGCAAATCCAATTACCCGGGCCAGTCGGCTTGGGATGTAGATCCCGATCTCGGCAACCAGTCCTCGCAAGCTGTTGATCAACCGCGTTCTGCTCCCCCCTGATTGACAGTCCAATGAGAAAGGCTAGGCTTGAGCCATGGTCACGCATGAGAATCATTTTCGGTTTCTGCTTCTGAACCGCCCCCGTCCCCGGGTGGCGCACGCTTAGGCGTATCTACAACCCCCGGGGCCATCTCAAACCTTCCACTGAGACCGCGATCCTTTCCGGGGGACCATCATGTATATCACCAATTCCACACATCTGCTTGCGAGCAATGCCTATCGACCTTCCTTCAAGAGCCCGCCGCTCGAAGGCAGGTTTCAGTTAACACGCGCAGACCGGATCGGGGTCGAGCGCCTGTTGCGCCTCGGGTTTACCGAGAATTGCCCGAACCCGACGCTGATCGAGGGCTTCTTGCGCCAAAAGCTGCGCATGGCGCGCCCCGCGCCCGAACCAGCACCGGCCAACCTCGTCGTGGCAGGACGCCATGTTGCTTTCGCCACCAGTGGCGGCAAAGCCCGCAGCGGCATGCTGACCTTGGTGCCGGGCGAAGGTGCAGGCTGCATCCCGGTCACGTCCTTCCTGGGCACGACGATGCTGGGCATGCAAAAGCGGCAGAAAGTCCCCCTGCTGCGCGAAGACGGTTGGATCGACACGCTGGTCGTGCTGGACATCCGCGGCGCGTAAGCGTCCGCGTCCGCCCGACATTTCAACCCTTTCAAGGAGTTTTCCGATGACCACCTCATCCAAATTACGCCGTTCCCCGCGACGTCCCAAGATCGTGCTCAGCAGCACCCGCTTGGCCGAGCTCGAAGCGCTATCCGAGGGCATGATGCGCCGTAACCCCGAATTGGCCAAACAACTGGTGGAGGAATTGAGCCGCGCGCGCATCGTCTCCCCGTCGCGGCTGCGCGCCGATGTCGTCGATCTGGGGCGCGAAGTGACCTACCACGACGCAGCAACGGGCAAGAACCATAGGGTCACGCTGGTTCTGCCGCAGGAGGCCGATATCTCAAAGGGTCTCGTGTCGGTCATGACGCCCATCGGCATTGCACTCATTGGGCTGGCCGAAGACGCCGTGTTCCATTGGGAAACCCGCGGCGGAGAACGGCGCGAGTTGAAAATCCTTAAGGTCACGCCCTTAGAGGAAGAAACCTTGCAGAGTGCGTGACATGAGAGAGCCAAACATGAGGACGCGCAAAAACCATGTGCGGCCCGGGGGGTGTCGACCCATGCTGTGAAACCGCATGGCGCACCGTCCGGGAGCGAACCCGCCGCTTATCGGCACAGCCATCTTGCTCGGAGTTACGCCATGTCTCTTCACTTGCCATCCAAATGCCCGTCCTGCGCTGCCGCGATCCCGCGCGCCGCGGCAGGACGCTGTCCCCGTTGCCGTACACAGTTCGCGCAGGCGCTGCCGCAGAGGGTGGTGCATTGCCGCCGCTGCGATGCGCCGATCCCGCTGCAAGGGGCCGCCGCCCTCACCTGCACTGCCTGCCGCACCCGACGCCCGTCGCGTCTTGCGGCCTAAGGCGGGCAAACTACTTGCCCCTTAACCTCTTAACACAAAGGAGAAATATCATGCGCGTTACCCCAACTGTGCTGGCCTGCTTCGCCTTGGCCCTACCGGTCACGGCGGAGACGACCGTAAATCTTTCGCTCGGTGGGATCGATAGTCTCGACACCATGACCTATGATTGTGACGGCGGCGCCCCGTTGCGGGTGCAGTATCTCCTTGCGGGCGAGAACGCTCTGGCGTTGGCCGAGATCAACGGCAGCCCGCGTATCTTCGTCAACGTCGTGTCCGGCTCGGGTGCGCGCTATGTCTCAGGGGCCGACACCTTATCGACCAAAGGCACGACCGCGCTTTTGGAGAACCGGATGGACGAGACCAAAGTGAAATGTGAGGAATCCGGCGAAATGCCGGAGCGCTAGCCAAATCGGCCTTTGCTGGCCGGAACAGGACAGAAGGTCGCAGTCCACCCCGAGCGCTTGATAAGTCCCCCGGGGTGGCCCATTTCAGAGGTATGACGATGTTCAAACTTCATACGAGGTTCCTGCTGAATGCGGGAAACACACTGAACCGCCGGTAGCCCCGGGCGGAACGGCGCGAGCCTGTTCCAGCCACGGGGTTCATTCGGTCGCAGGATCAATCGACATGACGGACGCATGCGCCCATCGCTCGTAAGCGCGTGGCAAAGCACGGCGCGGCCTCCGTCGCGGTTAAACCATCTCGTCATGGAGGGTGTCATGTACGCCTATTTCATCGCCAATTACTCACCGTTCAGATCTGCTCCTCCCTCGCCAAAGCCTGTGGGGCGCACTTCTGGAAAGCCGGGCACACTTCGCCGCATATTGAGCAAGGCAGTTCTAAACTTGCAGCGCCGAAGAACAATCGCCGCCCTGCGTGAACTGGACGATCACGTCCTGCGCGACATCGGTCTTCGCCGGGACGAAATCCCGATGATCGTCGAGCGCATGCAGGCCGATGATCTGCCACAGAACCGCTCGACCTCTCTCAAGCAGCAGCACGTGTGAGCCGCCGGAGGCCGCATTCCCGGCAGCTGCAGTATTCCAAAGCTACGAGTGGATTGAAGAGATGATGCTTTGCCAAGCAGATTTCGAAGAGCTGTTTTCGGAATTGTTCGAGCCGAAACCTAGTGGCGCAGCTGCCGCCCCCTCGGACGGCTGTATCGCCCGCTGGGAGGACGATGGCGGCGCGCCCGCTCCGATCAGCAGATCATGCCGGGGCCAGGCTCCCTCGCCCATGATCGCCGCCCTTCTCGGGCTGGCCGCGGTGCATTCCGCCATGCAGTCGAGCAAAGTGGCGATGCCCCCGGCCCGGCGGTTACTGGAGGTCGAAGAGATACGGTAACATTCAAGTCCAATGCCCGGACAGGTCACTAAGGTGTTCCTGCCCGGGCTGCCGATCCGCCCAGTCCACCATGCGCCCTTCAAAACTCCGGCATCCGCCAAGGCTTTCTTTCTTATCAGCCCCATTCTCCGAAAAGCGCGCGAATAGAACCTAAAGGGGCGCTCGACCTCGATCTGAAAGAGGCAATAATAGTCCATACAGTCCGTACCCTGATCGCCCCGGTCAAAGCCCTTTTTGGCGGGACGGCACTTATGATTGCGGGCAACAGCCTGCTTGGCGTGATCCCGCCCCTGCGGATGGAGGCGGCGGATAATCGGTTGCGCTGACCGGGATCGTGATGGCCGCCTATTACATGGGGTTGGTTTTGGGCGGGCTCTACACCAAACGCGTTATCCTGCGGCTCGGCCATATCCGCGCCTGCTCGGCATTTGCCACGCTGACGGCGGCGGTCTGTCTGGCCTATGGCTTCGTGGCGTTTCCCGCGGCCTTAATCCTGTCGCGGCTACTCAACGGCTTCTGCATCGCCGGCATGACCACCTCCACCGAAAGCTGGCTTAACGACCGCAGCAGCAACGAGACCCGGGGCCGGGTGCTCGGGTTCTATATGCTGGTCTTCTACCTGGCGATCGCTGCGGGCCAGACCTGGGTCAACCTCGGCCCCGTCGGTGGGAGCGCGCATCTAATGATCGCGTCGACGCTTATCGGGCTGTCGCTGATCCCCATCGCCATAACCCGTCTGGGCGAGCCGGACCTGAAAGCTTCCAAGCCACTTGACATTCGAAGATTGTTCGACGCGTCGCGCGTCGGGGTCGTCGGGGTGGCTGTCGCCGGTATGCTCATCGGGTCTTTCTACGCGCTCGGCGTGGTCTTCGCGCGGCAGATCGGGCTTAGCGTATCTGAGGCGGCGATGTTCATGAGCACGGTCGTGCTTGGCGGTCTTGGCTTTCGGCGGCCCGTGGGGATGCTTGCGGATCGCTTCGACCGGCGCATTGTCATATCCTGTCTCTTGCTGGTGGTTGGGCTGTCCTGGGGGCTGTCGAGCATCGCGTTTGCGGGCGGTGGGCTTTTGGGTTTGCTGATCGCCATGGCGCGGTCCTTTGGCGGGGCGATCAGCAGCGTTTATCCGCTTTGCGTGGCGCAGACCTTCGACCGGTTGGAGAAGCGGGTCTACGTGGCGGCCTCGGAGCCTCTGTTGATGACCTATTCCATCGACGCCACGATCGGGCCGTTGCTCGCTTCACAGCTGATGTCCGTTTTTGGGCCTGCATCGTTCTTTCTGTCCGAATCCGCCGTCGCCGTTGTCTACGCGCTCTTCGTGCTGATCGCGGCGCACAGTAGGCAGGCGCTGCCGGTGGAAGGGCGCGAGAAGTTCGTGCCGCTGCCGGATATCTCCCCTGTGGCGGTCACGCTCGATCCGCGCACGCGGGGAAAGAAGGGACTCCCCTTGCCGGTTTGGATCGGCCTAAGCAGCGACGCGCTCCTTCGACCCTTGCAGCAGCAGTCGCATGATGTCTGTCCGCGTCAGAATGCCGACAAGCTGCGTGCCTCTCACGACGGGGATCACATCACTGCCCTGCTCAGCCAAGCGGTTCAGCAGGACCCCAACCGGCAGGTCATGCGGCACCGCCCTGTTTGCCGAATGCATAACGTCCCCCGCGGTCTGCCGTGCCTGCTGTTTGCGTGACAAGGGGCGGCCTTGCGCGGCTATCATGCCGAGCAGATCAGCCTGTAAGATCATTCCGCGCAGGCTATCCCCAGCGTCGACAACCGGCAGGCTCTTGATACCATGCTTAAGCAGCAATCGCGCCGCTTCCTTGAGGGATGTCTTAGGGCCAACCGTGATCAGATCGCTGGTCATGATATCTGCGCAGGTCGTGCCGTCAAAACGATGCTGCGCCGCTTCGGCCTCGGCGGCGGCAAGAAGACGACCCAGATCGGCCACGCCGAGGTTCGTGGTCTGATTGTAGCGCTCCAGCAATTCGCTAATCTTGTCCGTCGACAACCCCAAACGCGGTGGCGCGTCATCCGGCTCTTCTTTTGGCAAGCGAAAGGGATATTTCCGCCCCGTCAGCCGGTTATAGACTGTGGCGCAGAGCACAAGCACCACCGTCGCCAGCCCCAGCGGCACCAAGGCGAACCACGGTCCAGCTGCAAATGCCATCTCGGGGTTGAGTGCGGTCAGCAAGGCTGCCGCCCCGCCCGGCGGATGCAAGGCGCGCAGAAACATCATAGCAGTGATCGCGCTCCCCACCGCGATGCCAACTGACCAAGGACCGGGAATGTACCAAACCGCGATCAAAGCCACCAAAGCAGCGCTGATGTTACCCACTACGGCCGACCAGGGCTGCGCCAAAGGAGAGTTTGGCACGCAAAAAAGCAACACCGCCGTCGCACCTAAAGGGGCCACAAGATAGAAAGATGTCAGTCCAAAGAGCGCACCGAGATAGGCCAGCCCCATACAAACGCTGATACCAATAAGCGCGCCAAGACCCGCCCGCAGCGGCTCGCCCCCGTGGAACCGGGGCAGCGCTGGTTCGAGGTGGTGCCATATCCGCATTTTCACTTCTCCCTAGCCTCTGGCACGCGACGCGCCGGTGCAAAGCCAATAGCCTGCCTATGGCGGTTTGCACGGGAAAACTGACAGCGCAGCTTAGAAAAAGGGCGTGGCTTCTGCGTTCTCGCGCGAGGAGAGAACAAGATGACTGCGCGATGAGGGGTAAGGCGAATGTCCTGCTCCCTACCTTTTACGGGTTCAGGCGTAATCATCGCGACGATCTATTCGCGCCCAAAACGCGAGAATCAAATCGTGTCCGAATAGCTCGAACGCAGACAGTTCAGACCGCGTGATTCGATAAAAGATACAGGTATCGTCCAGACTAGCTCCGCGATTTTACAAAAACTTTAGCAATGTCATCCGTAGTCACAAGGCGCCACCCCCCTGCAGACAAATCATCGGGCAAGGTAAGATCGCCTATAGCTTCACGGTGCAAAGCCGCCACGTGATTTCCCACCGCGGCAAACATACGTCGCACTTGATGATATCGGCCTTCGGTGATGCTCAATCGCGCCTCAGCGGGGGCGATAATGTCGAGCTTGGCCGGATGAAGTGGTGTCTTCTCTCCGGTCAAAAGCAATTCACCCGAGGCGAAAACCTCTGCCTCCTGTCCCTCAAGTGGGCGGGCAAGGGTGACGTGATAGGTCTTTTTGACAGCGCAGTTGGGGCTCGTGATGCGATGTAGCAAATCACCGTCGTCGGTAAGAAGAAGCAGCCCAGAAGTTTCCTTGTCTAGCCGACCTACAGGCGAGAGCATGGGTTTGCGCTTCCGCCATCGCCCTGGCAGAAGATCATAGACCAATGGCCCGTTGTCCTTGCGGGAGCATATATAGCCGACGGGTTTGTTCAGGATCACCACCATGCCTGGCAGCGGATCTAGCGCGGCGCCATTGACGGTCATGCGCTCGGCCAGATCGGGGGGCATGGGAATGCGTTTGGCTACGTTCTTCACGCGCACCCCGTCCAGCCAAATCTGATGCGCATGCGCGAGCTGCGCGATCTGACTGCGCGAGCCATAGCCCAATGAGGACAACAACCTGTCGATCCGGGTGGTCGGAACGTTGGTCATCTGGTCGGACCTCTCTCATCATGCAGCAACGACCTGTTGTTGCGGCGGCAAGAATGCAAAAGCAAGCGGCAGGCGAATAACCGGCCGCGCCGTCATGTCGAAGAGTTTTGTCAAACCGGTTCTCGCAATGGTGTTGTCACGTTAACGAGCCTTAGGTTGCTGGTGCATTGATCTGGGCGTAGGCGGTGTCGATGCAGGCATTGAAGATCAGCTACAAGCGCCATCGGTTTCCACCTCAGATCATTGCTCATGTTGTCTGGCTTTACGCCCGGTTTAACTTGAGCCTGCGCGAGGTCGAGGAGTTGATGCTGGAACGTGGCGTGGACGTTTCGTATGAAACGATCCGGCGCTGGATCGTCAAGTTCGGCCCGCTGATCGCCCACGTTCTACGGTGGCGGCAGCCGCGCCCCGGCGATGTCTGGCATCTGGACGAAGTCGTCGTGAAGATCGCGAGGCAGTCATACTGGCTCTGGCGCGCCGTCGATCAACACGGTGTCGTTCTTGAGGAAATCCTTCAACCGAGGCGAGACACGGGGTTAATGGCCGTCGATTGATATACGTTCTTTCGCGCCGAAATATTGACCGGGGGTCGTGCCGCTTTCGCCAACCGTATCGGGACGACCCCAGTCAATGTAAGTTCTCTGATGTCTTACAATCGTTGAAGGTAAAGCAGGCTAAAGACCCGCTTACGGAAACTCCGCTACGTTGCATCGATGATGACCATGGTCGGGGAGATCAAGCTCCAGTAAGAATATATGCGCTGATGGTAGGGTTGAAGCCGGTAATTAGATAGCCCTTGTTAAAGGCAGCTGTCATCTCCTCACGCACTCTTTGCCTTTCGACAATTGCCAGATCAATATCATTCGACAGAAGATCTTCGACGTTTTGCGGAATTTTAAGGTGAAGTGAATTCGCCGGTTCCTCATCCTCGCCGCCAATCCCTTCGGCAAGGCGTTTTACCCTTGGCTCCTCGAGTGACCACTCCGCCACGATGCGGTCCGAGGCCACACCCGCATTAATGCCCTCCATCTTGCCGTAGTAATCTGGCAAATAGACATTGGCCGTAGCACCAAGTCGCGCGATGTTGAGGTAGGCATTGATGCGGCGCAGAGGGTCGAAGGTCCAACGGACAGAAGTAATCCCGCGCGCCAGACACCAATCGCGTTGATACCATTTCAGCCGTGCGCCCAGCCCCATCCCCCGGCTATCGGGGTGGACGGCGAGGCGGTGTGAATGCTGAACCTGCGGATCCTTGGTGGGAAACCCAAAGAGAAACCCGAGCATCCGCCCTTCGACAAAGGCACCGGCGACCAATCCGCCTTCGTGCTGGATCGCAAGCATGAGGTCGGAATTGTCCGCTGGATCATCGGCGCCCCAAACGGTACGCTGAAACTCCTCAGCGTGTTTGAGTTCCGCCACGCCGTTGAGTTCACGCAGCTCAACCTCGGTATTCACGGCAGTCATGGGCGGATCATCTCGCTATGGCTGGTGACAGTTTTCATATAGTCCCGATCAAGAGTGACCCCGATCCCCGCGCCATTGCTGGGCACGGGCATTTGGCCATTGGCGGCCTCAAGGGGCTCGTTCACGATATCGCGTTTGAAATAGCGGCTGGCGCTGGAGGTATCCCCCGGTTTGGTGAAATTCGCGAGGGTGGCGAGGTGGATGTTATGCGCCCGGCCAATCCCGGCCTCCAGCATCCCGCCACACCAGACCGGCGCGCCGAAGGCCGCGCTGACGTCATGGATCGCGCGGGCGGCGGCAAAACCGCCGACGCGGCCCACCTTGATATTGATGACCCGCGCCGCCCGCAACTCTAGCGCCTTGCGGGCATCGACGGCGTTGCGAATGCTCTCATCAAGGCAGATCGCCGTGTTCAGCGCCGCTTGCACCTGTGCGTGATCGTGAATGTCGTCGAAGGCGAGCGGCTGTTCGATGTAGTCGAGCGCAAACTCGTCGAACCGCCGCAGCAAGGCAAGGTCTTCGAGCCCATAGTCGGTATTGGCGTCGACCGTCAGCTTGATGTCGGGATAGCGCGCGCGCACGGCGTCGAGCAGTGCCACATCGTGGCCTTTGGCAATCTTCAGCTTGGTGCGTTTGTAGCCCGCTGCCTGGGCTTCCGCGATGCGCTCCAACGTCACGTCGATGCTGCCGATGCCGATGCTCACGCCCACATCCACCGCATTGCGCACCCCGCCGAGTGCCGCCTTGAGCGGAATGCCAAGGCTCTTTGCCCAGAGATCCCAAAACGCCATCTCAACCACCGCTTTGGCCATTCGATTGCCGCGCCACGGGGCGAGGATCGGCTCCAACTCATAGGGCGACGCGAAGCGCTTGCCGACGATCCGTGGCAGCAAGACATCGCGCAGGAAAGCCATGGCGGCGGGGATCGTCTCTTCGAGGTAGTCGGGGATTTGGTCCATCACCGCTTCGGCAATGCCCTCAATCCCCTCGCCTTTGAGCACCAGCAGCGGGAAGGTTTTGTCGGTCAAAGTTTGGTTGGAGATCACGAAGGGGGTGATCAGCGGCAGGCTGACGATATGCAGCTCGGCTGCTTCGATCAGGATGCCGCCGCCGGTAAATGCGGGGCTTGTATTGTGCTGTGACATGGAAACTCGCGGGATCAAATGGGCAGGGCGTTACTTCACATTCGCGATGAAACGCTGAAAGACTTCGGTTTGCGGATTGGTGAACATCTGCTCAGGGATGCCGCGTTCGGCAATGCGGCCCTCGTGCAAGAACACCACGTCGGAGGAGACATCGCGGGCGAATGCCATCTCATGGGTGACGACGATCATCGTGCGCCCCTCGGCGGCGAGCGACTGCATGACCTTTAGCACCTCGCCCACCAATTCGGGATCAAGCGCGCTGGTCGGCTCATCGAACAAGATCGCATCCGGCTCCATCGCCAGCGCCCGCGCAATGGCCACGCGCTGCTGCTGGCCACCGGACAGCTGGGAAGGATACATGTCCATCCGGTCCTGTAGTCCGACCCGCTCCAAGAGTGCTTGGGCAGCGGTGCGAGCGATCGCTTTGGGCGTGCCTTTCACTTGCACCGGGCCTTCCATCACGTTGTCCAAGGCGGTGCGGTGGCTCCACAGGTTGAACTGTTGAAACACCATGCCCAAGCGGCTGCGCACCGTTTCGATATGACGGGCGTTCAGGGGCTTGCCATCGCGCACCTGAATTTCTTCCCCATGCACGGTGACCGTGCCAGAAGTCGGGGTCTCGAGGAAATTCAGACAGCGCAGAAAGGTGCTTTTGCCAGAGCCGGATGAGCCGAGGACCGAGATCACATCGCCCTCTCGCGCTTCGAGCGAGATGCCCTTGAGCACCTCCACAGCGCCGAAGGATTTGCAGATATCTTCGGCTTTCAGGATAATGTCGGCCTCGCTCATGGCTTTGGTCCTTCCGGAGGGGAGAGAATAGATCGGCCCGTGTTGCGCGGACCGATGTGACGGCTCAGACGTGTCTCGCCCTGTCTCCAGAGCAGCACAAAGATCGCGGTGATGCAGAGGTAAATCAGCGCGGCCCAGAGATAGATCGAGAAGTCGAATGTGCGCGAGAAGATCTGCCGCGTGCGGCCCATGATGTCGAAGACGGTGACAACGCTGGCCAGTGCGCTGGCCTTCATGAGCAGGATGATCTCATTGCCGAGCGCCGGCCACGCAATGCGGTATGCATGGGGGAAAGTCACCCGGCGGAGGATTTGCAGGCGGGTCATGCCGATAGCCTTGGCGGCCTCAATTTCTCCGCGTGCTACGCCCATGATGCCGCCGCGCAAGATCTCTGTCTGATAGGCTGTCGAGTTCAGCGCAAAGGCCAGGAGCGCACAGTTGAACGGATCACGGAAAAACCCCCAAAGGCCCCAGTCCTGCAAAAAGGGGCGGAACTGGCCGGAGCCGTAGTAGATCAGAAAGAGCTGCCCCAAGATCGGCGTGCCGCGCATGAAGGAGATATAGAGCCGCAGGGGAGCCTGCGCGACAGGGTGTGTATTGGCGCGGATCAGCGCAAGGCCGGGGGAGAAGAGCGCCGCGAAGAAGGCGCCCAGAAAAGTTAGCTTGAGTGTCATTAAAGTGCCATCAAGCAGGCGTGGCCAATATTCTACGACGATGTCAAACGGGTTCATCTCAGACCCTCCGGATGCCGCGATTGGCGCCGCGTTCCATACGGGCCAGCACCACTTCCGACAGGACGCAGAGCGCCCAGTAGATCAGACAGGCCAGCAGGTAGAAGGTGAAGGGCTGTTTGGTCACACCCACAGCGACTTTGGTCATGCGCATCAGGTCGTCCAGCGCGATGATTGACACCAGTGCCGTGTCTTTCAGCATGTTGATCCACAGATTCCCAAGGCCGGGCAGGGCAAATCGCCAGACCTGCGGCAGGCGGATACGAAAGAAGATTTTGCGCGGCGACATGCCGATCGCTCGGCCCGCTTCCATCTGACCCTCGTCGAGCGATTGGAAAGCTCCACGTAGCACTTCGCCAGCAAAGGCGCCAAAGACCATGGCAAGCGCTGTCACCCCGGCGGCAAAGGGGCTGAACTCAATGTTGGTGCCGCCCGGATCCCACCAGACAGCCAGTTTGTTCAGCAAAAGCCCGACACCATTGTAGACCACGAAGAGCGTTAGGATCTCCGGCAGGCCGCGCATGATTGTGGTGTAGCCAAAGCCAATGGCCCGCAGCCCCGCATGGCGCGACATGGAGGCAAAGGCCGCAACAAAGCCGATCAGCAGACCGATGGGCAGCGTCACGATGGCAAGCTGCATCGTGATCGCCAAGCCCGCGAGGATTTCATCCCCCCAGCCGGCATCGCCGTAAGAGAGCAACTCAAACATACAGGATTTCCAGCTGGGAGAACGTTGTCATCATTTCATCGTGTAAACGTCGATGTCGAAATACTTGTCGTTGATGGTTTTATAAGTTCCATCAGCGCGCATTTCGGCCAAGGCGGCGTTGAGCTTTTCGCGCAACTCGTCGTCTTCCTGGCGCAGCGCGATGCCCACGCCTTCACCGACAAAGGCCGGGTCGGTGATCGGCTCGCCGGCCAATTCGCAACAAGCGCCGTCTTCGGTTTTGGTTGTCCAGTCCAACATCGGCAGCATGTCACCGACCTGCATATCGATCCGTCCGCTTGCCATGTCGAGGTTAACTTCATCCTGCGTTGGATAAAGCCGCACATCCGCATCCGGGTAGGTTGCTTCGAGATAGTCGGCCTGCGTGGTGCCGGACTGTGCGCCGATGACCTTGTCGGCAAGGGCTTCATTGGTAAATTCAGTGATGTCAGACCCTTTTGGCACAACATTCGTCATCGCGGCGAGGTAGTAAGGGTCCGTGAAAGCCACCTGCTTCTTACGCTCTTCTGTGATGAACATCGACGCGATGATGAAGTCGTATTTGTTCGCCAGCAGCCCCGGAATGATCCCATCCCAATCCTGCGCAACGACTTCGCATTCTTCGCCGATCCGCTTGCAAAGTTCCTGACCGATCTCGACATCGAAACCGGCGATTTTGCCGTCAGCTTCAATGTAGTTAAACGGGGGGTAGGCGCCTTCAGTCCCCAAGCGCAGGGTCTCGGCAAAAGCGCCGGTAGAAAGGCTGGCGGCAACGGCCAGCGTCGAAAGCGCCGTGGCCAGTTTGAGTTTAGCTGTCATCGTGTTCACTCCTGTTGGGTTTTTCGGTGTCGTTTGTCCGTTTGGCCCCCTGGCGTGCAGGGAGGTCGACATGGCCGGTAAAGCGACCATAGAGATCGGCGATCCGGTTGAGCCTGCCCTCCACCTCGGACCCAAGCTTTAAAAAGACGCTGTGGATCAACAGGTTAGACAGGCTTGCCATCTGGGCTGTCGAATCCCAGAATTGATTGAACTGCGTGGGCACCGCGAAAACCTGATCTGCCGCCTCATGGCCCCAGTCACAAAAGACATCTGTAATAAGCGTCACCGTCACGCCCGCCGCGCGGGCCTCTTCGGCAAGGCTTTTGGCCAAAACCGAATAGCGTCGCGCTTCAAAGATCACGAGATGGGCGGGGTGGTCGGTTAACAAGACTTCGGCAAAGTTCCCACCTGCGAGATCCAGCAACGTGACCCCGTCGCGCAGATATTGCATTTGGTTGGCGAAATACTGGGCAAGGCCGCGTTCTGTCTGAAATCCGGCGACGAAGACATGTTCGGTCTTCGCCAAACGTTTCGCTTCTTGATGCCATTCGTCACTGCCAGCCAATTCGTAGATGCCGACGAGTGCCGCGATCTCAAGCTGGAGCCCTTGGTTAAGCTGCGCGCTGTCGACACTTCCTTCCTTGCGCATTTCTTGCAGGCGATCGGACATCAGCCAAGGGTCGTCACCCATATCGTGCTTCAAATGGTCCTTTAGGTCGCGAAAGCTATTGTATCCGATCGACCGGCAGAACCGCCCAACCGTTGCTTCGCTGACCTTTACCGAGCGAGCAATGCTCGCGCCGGTCTCGAATGGGAGGCAGGCCCAAGAATCCAACATGTAACGCGCCAAAAGGCGGTCTGCTTTGGAGCCGTGTTCTAGAGCTTCTTCGAGCTGTGATTTGATCGAACGCTGCAACGGGTGGCTCCAAAGTAGTGCTGAAAGCAAACTGAAATATAAATTTCATGATGTCAATAATGAAAGAAATTATGCATTTTACGCCCTGAGGGCTCAATTTCCAGCAGCGTGACATTAGAAAGCTCTACGCCGTATACCGTTACGGCGATGACCCGTTGAACAGTCAGTGGTAGTCGAGCAGAACGATCTCGGTGTGTTAGATCGGCTTGAGGCGAAACGACACAACAGGTTCCTCAACCGGCGGTAAGCAGACGTCAGTCATGTCATCGTCGAACGGCGGTTTCTTTTTCCCGGTGCGGCTCATCATCATCGTGAAGAACTTGGCAACATTTTCCGTGTCATGCAGGTTTGGCATCAGATCGACGTCAGCTTGGCCAGTGAGGACACAGGCTTGGATACCATTAATAAACAGCTTGAGTGTCCAAAATTTAAGGAAGCACGAGCTGACCACTACAACACATGTCTAAATTTTAAGCGCTTCATATTTGGCTTTAAAAACAACGCTGGACTAAGGTTACTAACAGTTTGATCCCCACTTATAGTGGATAAACTGAACGTAGCATAAAATTTGCGGCGACCTGCAACTAGTGCAGGCCGCCGCGGTTCAGTCTTGTGACGGGGAGGAGGTCACGGGACAGATGGACTTTTTTGCCCATGTTTAAGAGATAGTTATAGTTTGCGGGAGAGCAAACTCTCAGTTGTCCCAGAAAGCCTGAAGACTTGCGAGATGACCAATCGGTGTAGGGCTATGGCCCCTTAGTCGACCAGTTCTAAAGCGCCTCGCCCCCCAAACGCACAATGTTGTCGGCCCCTTCATGCTACAGAAGGTCTACATTGACTATAGAAATGGCGCTTGATCGGGGCGGATAGCAGTTCTTCGAAAGCTCAATGGAATTATGCTTAAATCCAACCGTGCCACATAACGAAGATGGTCAGAGAGCGACCTGTCGAGGGTTTGCGTGCCACCTGCCAGGAACGTGTAGACAAACGGGAGAACACTAAAATGAAAAATCTGAAGCTCTGGCTTTCAGCCGCAGCGATCGCGACCACCGCGCCCAATATCGCGGCCGCCGAATGCGGAGAGGTTAGCATCACCGAGATGACGTTCTCTTCTGCTATTATCACAACAGAGATTGCAACATTCCTGATGGAACAGGGCTATGGTTGCACCGTCACCCGGGTACCTTCTGATACAATTCCCGCCCTTACATCACTTGCTGAAAACAATGAGCCGGATATTGTGACCGAACTTTGGGTCAACTCTGCAGGCAGCGCTTACGAAAAGCTTAAGCAGGATGACGTGATCCAAGACATGACACAGGTGCTGCAGCCAGGTGGCCTGGAGGCTTGGTGGATTCCCACCTATCTTGCAGAAGAGCATCCAGAACTCAAAACGATCCAAGGCATCTTGGATAACCCTGATCTTGTAGGGAACCGCTTCAACAACTGTCCTACAGGGGGGTGGGTCTGTAGCACGATTAACCGCAATATTGCGCGCGCATATGGCTTTGAAGAAGCCGGCATTGAAGTGTTTGATCACGGGGGCGGCGAAACTTTAGCCGCCTCCCTTGCCTCAGCATATGAGGCCAAAGAGCCATGGTTTGGGTATTATTGGGAGCCTACGGCGCTCATGGGGCGGTTTGACATGACCATGGTTGATATCGGGGGTGTAGACCTCGAAGCACACAAGGCCAATTTGAACGCCGATGTCGTCGACCCCAAGCCAAGCGCCTATCCTCCCAGTTTGGTGTACACGGTTGCGACTACGGACTTTATCGATGAGTACCCGGAAGTCGCTAAGTTGATGAGCAATATTAGCTTTGAGACTTCCGACATGAGCGCGCTGTTGGCCTGGAAGGACGAGAACAACGCGTCTACGGAAGAAGCCGCTGTGCATTTTTTATTGAATAATAAGGATGTTTGGCGTGACTGGCTCAACGAGGACGCGCGCCAGAAGCTATCTGCTGTCTTGGAGGATAATTGAGGGTCAGCTACTAGCGACAGGTCAAAAAATAAGCGGTGGCCGATATGGGCCACCGCTTTTCCTTCCTTAGAAGGTACAACTGGTATTCAAGAACCCTGTCTTACCGCCACTACCTCAATCTCTACCAGCCATGCGGGGTTGGCCAATCCTGCGACCTCAAAGACCGAGCGAGTTGGGAGCTCAGGCTGTTCTTCGGTACCGAAGTACTGAGTATAACCCTCCATAAAGCCTTGGAAATCCATCCCGTCGCCACCCTCGGGGGCAACAAGATAGGCCTGCATTTTGATGACGTCCCCCATATCAAGATCGAGCCCGGCAAGCTTTTTCTCAATTGCAGCGAGTACACTGGCGGTTTGGGTCGCTGTATCGCCGAAGTATTCGGGTGAGCCCTTCTCGGCCGTCTCATTGGCGACCGTCGGCACGGTGCCACTGAGGTAAACCAAGGTTGCATCCGCGGGCACTTCAACTGCTTGCAAGATTGGGAAGTCTGAATCCGGCAAACCGTGGCGAACAACTTCCGAGCCTTGAGCATATAAGCTCGTGGTCATAAGTGCTGCGACAGCGGCGAGGGGGGCGATAAATTTGCGGATCATTCGTGTTCCTCCGTGTTCTGATCTACGGGTTCGGCCGGCCGGGCGTCGGCCACGGCGTCGAGCGTACCATCGGCCTCATAGTCATTGCCGAGGTTCGTCTGAATATAGTCTGTGATAGCCAATACTTGTTGGTCATCGAGAAAATGCCCAAGGCTTGGCATTGCAGCCTGGCCGTTGATGATGACGTAGGTCGCATAGCCAGCATATTCGAGATTGGGGTTGCCTCTAAGAGCTGGGTACTTCCCGGCCCCAATGGCCCCTGACCCGTCAGCCATATGACAGCCGGAGCAGAGCGTTTGGTACAACTCTTCGCCATCCTCGCTGACATATTCTTCGACCCATTCACCGCCATCCGCCATAGCGGTTATGTCACGCTCCTGTGGACGGGCTTCGCCGTCGGGAGAGGTCTCGCCGGTTTCAGGCGCTGTGGCTTGCGCCGCGCGCGTGTTTGCGTCGTTGTCTTGGGCATAGAGCGGCAGCGTGCCGAGAATGCTTACGATCGTCGCGGAGAAAAATATCTGTCGCATGGCTTCACCCGTTGATTACTTTGTCATGGAGACGCGAGATCGCATCAAGCGAGGAAAGGATCGCCCCTTCTTGCCACGCAGGCAGGTAAGAAAGGTGCTCGCCGGCGCAGACGACGCGATTGTCGATCTTGATGGCGTCCTCGTAATAGTCGCGATTTTCCCAAACGCCCGAGCACCCGAGAACCCATGGGACCTTGTGCCACACAACGCTTACACCGGTCTTAAACTCATCCCGATACTGAGGATGAATTTTGGCACCCTGTCTTAGCGCCCATTCCAAGCGCTCTTCAGGCTGCATTGCGTTGAACTTGTAGGAGTTCTCTCCGCGCCATGTATAACCGCCCAGCAACACGGCAGGCCCATCGGAGAAATAGCCGGTCGAAGGGTAGCTGATCTGACCGATGGCGAGATCGGTGTAGCTGATACCGCCATAGATATCTTCATCCTCTTCCCAGAAGCGGCGTTTGAACTCGAGGCCCCATTTCGTCGATCCATTGTAGTACATCGAACTGATCGCATTGGATAAATCACCCGAGAGGTTGTGGTCGATTTGTCCGAGGATGGAAAAAGGAATGGTACAGACACAATAGTCCGCTTTGCTGGTCTGCTGACCTCCACCTGCAGTGTCTTCCCATGTCACCGTTACCCCGCTCTCGTCCTGCTGTAGCGAGACGACTTTGGCGTTATAGGTAATAAGATCTCCGACCTCGCGCTCGAATCCTTTGGCGATACCATCCATCCCGCCGACCGGCTGAAACATGGGTGCCTGGTGATCCACAGTCTCATGGGTGGCGAGATACTCCCAAAGCCGCGACTGCAGTACCTCCTGCGGGTTAAGCAGATCCGAAGCTTCAGGGGCTGCCCCGACACCGCCGCCCGCCTGCTTTGCGTAGCCGCGATAATGGCTGGTGTCCAAGCTCTTCACGTATTCATTCTGTTCGTTCAACACGCCGAAGGTCCGCAGGCTTTCCAGTAGGACTTCTCGGTCTTGCGTGGTGACCAGTTCATCAAGTCTTCCCTGATTGACGGCCTTGGCCAACAACTCCGAGATATGCCCGCGATAGTCGGTTTTGATGTCTTTCAAACGCTGGGGCTTGCCACCATAGGCGTCTGAACGATGAAGATAGGAGTTATAGTTCAGCTGGATAAATGGCTCGAGAGGGACTTTAAGCCGCTTGCAGTAGTCTAAAACGGCATGGTGATTATGCGGTAGCCGCCATGGGCCAGGGTTGATGTAATTGCCTTCAGCAAAATCAACGTTCTGAGTCGCGCCACCGAGTTCAGTGTACTCGTCGCCCGAGCGCATGGTCCAACATCGCCCGCCCGCCTTCTCACGGAACTCCAGCACCTCGACCTCATAGCCAGCTGCCCGCATTTCATAGGCGGCGGTGAGCCCGGCCAGGCCGGCGCCGAGAACCAGCACCTTCGCTCCTTGGGGATCTCCGTCTAATTTAATGGGTCCACTATAATCAGAGGGTGCTGCAAAACCCATTGAAGTCATAGCATGATACATAGCGGCACTGCCTGCGGCAGTTCCGATCATCGTTAGAAGATTGCGGCGTGTGATTTCACTCATGGAGCCCCCCTCGTCATAAGAACGATAAGCGCGCCCCCGATCACTGCGACACGAACGCGCTAGTTCACGAATTAAGTAATTCTACAGGGTCAACCGTTCGCAAAGATGCCGGGTTCCAAGCAAACAGGTTTTCTTTTTCCGGATGCGGCAAAAGATCGTTCTTTCCGGTTCCCTGATTGTAACTCGAGCGTGTCATGTCATGGATGATCGAAAGCGCTTTGACTGCCGAAGCTCGAGTCCCCTTTCAGAGCGGTGCGATTTCAAAGAAGGTCAAGAAACCGCCGCTCGGCCAAAGAAAGATGCCGTTCCTTATGGCGCAAAACATAAAACGGGCGCTGCGGTAGCTTGAAATCCATCAAAACCAGCCGGCTTGCATTGACCGCCGGGGCGACCATGAGCTAACCGGGTTCCAGAGCCCGCCACTCACTTTCCGCTCTTATTTTATCCGTCTCATAGGCGCCAGATCAGCCCGGCGTCTACGAGACGGATAAAACCTTCCAAGGCTCTATCGGCCACTTATTAAATGTGAAGGATAGAATTTTGGGGCCGCAAAATTACGGCCCCAAAGAACGCTCGATCAATCATTGCCCCCAGTTGTATGCTATTTCAACAAGGATTCGTCGTCCTGGACCGTAGTTTCTACTCCGAAAGTCTATAATCATTTCGTCACCGTGTGTATCAAACTGATTTTCATGTCTTGCTCCCAGAAGGGCTGTGGATTTGAGATCTGCAAGGTAAGCTGTTAGCTCTTGTGCTGAGTAGTGTTGTGAAGCGTCAAGATGGGCGCGGATTTGGCGGCTTAGAACCTCCTCGAGAGCATCTGTCTGACCGGTGGTAATTGCCTCAAGAGCCACCGTTTCCGGAACGTCTAGACGGCAAGCTATCTTAAGGAAAATATCCTGGAATCCAACTCCAGGCTTGACCCAGATTGAGTGGTGGTCGATTCCGTCGGTGGCTTTCTCAAAGCTTTCTGATACCATACCGAATAGCTCGAAGGTCGGATTAGCGTAGGGGTCGCCATATCCGTAATCGAACTCCTGGAAGCAGTGGTTTTCGACCACCTCAAATAGTGCTTCTGCCGTATAGTTTGGTGGGAGTGAGAAGTCCGCTTCGTCGAATAGCAGGCCCTTGTTGCGTAGGTCGTTTCCCATATCGTTCTCCTTTGCATTAATTTGAGTTTGGAATTATCCAACGCGATTAGCAGCAAATTTGTTCAATAATTTTATGTGGATAACTTATATTTTGCGATATAGAGGATACTCGGATGCGGAATACCATGTCCTTTGTGTCTCTTCAGAACTGACATAATAGCTTCGAATGTTGTCTTCGCGTTCTGCCGATCTAGTAGAAAAAATGGCACTCTTTTCCCGCTATTTCTGTGCGGTCTCGAATCCTTTCTGATAGGGCCTGTTGGGCCCTCGTGCGCTGATCTTATGCTTTGACGGACGGGAGCTTTATGGTCTAATCGAAGCTTCTTTTTGGCCCTATGAAGGGGAAAAGTACACGTAAGTAGTTATAAATACGTGGAATTATAGGATCATTGTGCGGTGAGGGGCTGCACTTTGACTAGCTAGGATACCTCAGGAAGTTCGTAGGCGTTCTGGCGGATATCCCCTGTTGATAAAGAATTTATAGTCTTTTTCAGCTACATAGATCTGTTGTCTTGACCGGTTCTTGACCCGTTATTTAACTCTATACTCAGGTGGTGCAGGAGGGAAAATTCTGGCGGTCGTCGGCATATGTTATTGACTATTCTACTGCGAGGTTCTCACTGTCTTTTCGAGACGGAATTCAAGTCGTGATGAGAGCGGTATGCCGTGCCGGCGTCCATCCGGACCGGGCACCTTTGGTGCAGTTCAGCCGGTTTCATGCATTCTCAATACTGTCTCGTTAGGCGCTCTCGGCGCCTGAACACGTGATCGAATTTGAGTGTCTCAGATCGATGGTTCGTGTCTCATATTGGTGCGTATGTATGCGAGAGCGAGAGGACTGGCCCTCGCATATTGATACTTCCCGTGAGGCTTCGTACTTTATCTCGGTGCGCCTATGATCTGGTCGTCGAGGGCGGTGAACGGCAGTTCTGATGTTCCAGTGATCAAGGTGCACAGCATTTCGGCACCTGCGAGGAAGGCTTCTTGCTTTGTCTTGTAGGGATGCGCATCGCGGGTCCCTATTGCATCTGGTTGTCCAGTTGGAACGTTTTGGAAATAGATATCTGCGACCCACCCGCCGTTCATCTTCTGGAGCCGGAAGTCAGCGAGGTTTTGAACATTCATGTGTGGGGGAAGGAACGGCTGGGGGATATCATAGATGGCTCGGTTCGCCGTTTTGAGGGCGTTTAAGATATAGTCGAGCATGATGCGTTCGCCGGTGGCATTGAGGTCCAGCGTGTTGAGCGAAGAGGTAGCAGCCATGGGGTATCTCCTTTTGGGCTTGCAGTTCGGGATGTGCAGCGAAAGCGCTGTATTGAAGAGTTGGGATCGCTTTCTTTGGGGCGGAAACGCGCGCGGTAATTTTTTGCGGCGCGCTGAATATGGCTTTTGGGGTGGCTTAGTCTTTCGGTCTCCTTTGTGGGCGGGGGCAGGGCGGTGCCTTGCAAGGCTTAGAAGGAATATCGAAACGTTTTTCGGGGGACGGTTGCCGAACAGTGCATTTTGGGCAAATTAATTTGGCCGGCGCGCAGACCCACGCCTCTGCAAGTTGAAAATACTGATATTTTATAAGTGGTTGATGTCGTTCGGGGGCTGATCGCCCTGCGCGTCTTTTTGTGGACGCGCAGGTCGTTCAGCCTCTCCTAAATCGAGGAGGAGGCGGGCTGCGTGCCACTCACCCTTCTTAGAAAGAAAGAGCTTCATATGACCAATAAGACAAATATTCCCGGCCCTCAGATTTCCGCGCTACTGCTGTTTCGCCGCTTAGCCCCTACATGTGCTGAGGAGTTGTCGAAGCAGATGCACCGCGCAGGTATTCACAACTCGAATGATGTTGTGGATGTCCTTGCCACTGGACTCAGGGCCTTTGCGCGCATGCATGGTATTTCTTCGGCAGCGGTGTTTTCACAAGCGTGGCCGGAGGCGCTGAGTGTTCTTAAGAACAGCC
>NZ_JBIFFP010000007.1:0-187805 GCF_043557225.1 Sulfitobacter sp. 1A13496
CGTGGGAGAGTAGGTCATCGCCAAACCTAATAAGTTCCTAGACTATAGTATCTCTCTACGATGATCAGAATAACAAAACCGCCGCAGCTCAAAGCTGCGGCGGTTTTGCGTTTGGGGGGGGCTTTCCGGCGGCCAGCGAACTTTGGCGGCGCGAACGTTAAGCGTGCCGGAAAAAATCTCAAGAAAAATTACCTTTTTTCGTTCGAATGCGCTTGCAGCTCCCGCACTATAAGTCTAAACGAAGGGCATTGGCGCGGGATGGAGCAGCCCGGTAGCTCGTCAGGCTCATAACCTGAAGGTCGTAGGTTCAAATCCTACTCCCGCAACCAATATTAGCGAAGTATCGCTTTCAGAAAGACCCGCCCTTGCCGGCGGGTCTTTCTGCATTTGAGGGGATGTCCCTTTGCTCTGCCCCTGTTCAAATTCGTGTTCCGCCGGCTTTGCGAAGAGGACTATTTGCGTCGGTAGAAGGAAAGAGAGTTTAGCAAAGGGGCGGGTCAGCAGTTCAGCGCTCGGTTGCAGCATCTCTCATTGTTATGCGCCTCACCGTATCTGGCGCCGCAGCAAGCAGACGAAAAACACGCCGCCGATCAGTCCCGTAACGATGCCGATGGGCATATCGTCGGGGGCCATGATGGTTCTGGCCACGATGTCCGCCCATAAAAGGAACACGGCGCCGCATAGGGCTGAGATGGGCAGCAGGCGGCGGTAGTCGCCGCCGACCATGAGGCGCACGATGTGGGGGATCATCAGGCCGACGAAGCCGATCACGCCTGAGAAAGCGACCATGACCCCCGTGATCAGGGCGCCAATGACGAATATCGTGAGCCGGAAACGTGCCACGGGGATACCGAGGGTGGTGGCGGTTTCATCGCCGACGGTCATGGCGTTCAGGTGGCCGGATCTGAACCAGAGATAGGCGCCGCAGCCCAGCAGGATCACGGCGGGGTAGATAAGCTGATCCCATCCCGCCAAGCCGAGGCCGCCGAGCATCCAGAACACGACCGTATGTGTTGCCCGTGGATCGCCGAGGAAAATCAGCACATTGGCGGCGGACATGACGATGAAGGACACGGCGACGCCAGCCAAGACCAGCCGGTCGGCGCTGGTGGCGGCCGCGAATTGCGTGACGGCAAGAACGATCAGTATCGCCCCGAGCGAGCCGAGGAAGGCGAGCAGGGGGACGGTGAGCCCTCCGAGGAACAGCCCCGTGTGCAGTAGGGCCAGAATGGCGCCAAATGCGCCGCCTGCCGAAATGCCCAGCAGATGCGGGTCTGCTAGCGGATTGCGGGTGACGGCCTGAAGGCTTGCGCCGACGATCGCCAATCCCGCCCCGACGAGACAGGCGAGGATGGCCCTCGGCAGGCGGATGTTCCAGACGATGGCCTCCCGCCCGCCGGACCAGTCCACGGCCATGGCGCCGGGGGCGGCCTTGTTGACCAAGATGCCCCAGACGGTTTCGACGGGGACCACGACGGCCCCCACGCTCACCGCAATCGACAGCGATGCCAGCAGGATCGCCATGCCGAACAGGCAAGTGATCCACACCCCCCGCGTGGGTTTCCGAGGCGCTATCGATCGCGGTTTAAACGTCATGAATGCTCACTGCCCCCGAAACGCAGTGGCGAGGGTTTTGACCGCTTCAATGTTGCGCGGACCGGGCGTGGCCTCGACATATTCCAGCACGACGAAACGGTCGTTGCGCACGGCGTCGATGTCGGCGAAGGCGGGGTTCTCCATCATGAAGGCGCGCTTTTGATCGGCGGTGACTTCGCCGTAATTGACGATCACGATGACTTCGGGATCGCGCGCGACCACGGCCTCCCAACCGACGGTGGCCCAGCTTTTCTCAAGGTCGTTCATGATGTTCGTGCCGCCTGCGGCCTCGATCAAGGCGTTCGGCATGGCATAGGCCCCGGCGGTGAAGGGCACATCTTCGCCGCTGTCATAGACAAAGACCCGGGGGGCGGTCTCAAGCGGGGGCAGCGCCGTAAGGAATGCGTCGAGCTTGGCTTGGTAGCCTTCGATCAAGCGCTCGGCGCGATCCGAGACGGCGAAGATCGTGCCGAGATTGCGCAGATCGTTATACATATCCTCCATCGAGGATGGGGCTTTTTGCCCGATATGGATGCAGCTTTCGGTGAGTTCGTAGACTTGGATGCCGAAGGGGGCGAGCGTTTCCGGCGTCACCTCGCCGCCGACCTTCATGCCGTAGTTCCAACCGGCAAAGAAGAAGTCGGCATGCGACCCGATCAGCACCTCCCGCGAGGGGTATTTCGACGACAGTTCCGGCAGCGCCGCGACACCTGCGGTCATCTCTTGGTCCAGTTTGTTCCAGCCCGAGATGCCGGTATAGCCCACCATGCGGTCTGCAAGGCCAAGCACGAGCATCATCTCCAGCAGGTTCACGTCATTGGCGACCGCAGCTTGGGGCGGGTGATCGAGGGTGACTTCGCGGTCGCAGCTTTGCACGGTGGTCTGGGCAAAGGCCGATCCGGCGATCATCAGGGCGGCGAGGGTGGTGAGAGTAAGTTTCATAAGAGTTTTCCGTTTCAATCTGGAAGGGCAAAAGAGAAATGCGCCGCGCCGCTGGGGGTGAGCCGCTCGCGCTGCGCGTCGACGCGAAATGTTTTTGAGACGAGATCATCGGTCAGAACCGTATTTGGCGGGCCGAAGCCCTGCGGATAGCCTTCTTTCAGCACCAGCACCTCGTCACAGATTCCATCGGCCATATTGAGATCATGAAGCGAGACGACGATGGTCATGTTCAATTCGCGGATCAGGGACACGATTTCAAGTTGGTGGCGTATATCGAGATGATTGGTCGGCTCATCCAGAACCAAGACCTGCGGCTCCTGTGCCAAGGCGCGGGCGACCATGACGCGCTGCCTTTCCCCGCCCGAAAGGGTGCCGACATCGCGGTGGGCGAGGGGGCGCAGGCTGAGCCGGTCCAACACGCGGTCGATGATCTCCTTGTCTTTCCGGCTGGATGACGAAAACGCCGCACGATGAGGCGTGCGGCCAAGGCGGACGATCTCCAAGACCGTCAGCCCAAAAGACGGCGTCTGTTCTTGCAAGACGGCGGCGATGCGCCGCGCGGCGGCACGGGCGGAGAGGGACCAAATATCCTGCCCGCCCACATGGATCGATCCCGTTTGGGGCGGTTGAAAACGGTAGAGCAGGCGTAAGAGGGTGGATTTGCCCGCGCCATTCGGCCCCAACACACCCAGAACGCCACCCGCTGCGACGGTGAAAGACGTAGAATGCAGAACCGGCTGGCCCGATTTTGCCGGCGCCCAGCTTACATCCTTTACTACAAGATCGGCAGCCCTCATGAGGCGCGCAGGTGGCTGGGTTTCAGCTCGATCATCGCCGCAGGCACCCGCGCAAGGGTGGATATGCGCAGTTTGCCGGGGCGGTCCAGCGAAGAGCACCAGCCGTCATTCAATGTGGCATAGTGCTGGGCGAAGGCCACAAGGTCGTCGATGTCTTCGTCAGGGTCGATATCACCAAAGAGGTAGGTCGCCTTTGCGCTGGCGTGATAGGCCACCGTGCAGGGGCGATCGCAGCCAGCCATACAGGCCACGCCCGCGATCTCGAAACCCTCAGGGATCGCCGCGCCGGCTGCCGCGATTGCGGCGCTCAGCCTCTGGATCAGGTCAAAGCCCGGGCGGCAATCCGTGCCTTTGTGTTTGCATGAGGTGCAAACCGTAATCCTGTGGTTTTGATGCGTATCCATGTCGCCCTCCGCGAACGCGCGGGGGATCGAGCAGCCATGTTCTACAGCAGGGGAGTTTCCCTGTCGCCATCATGTTCTCCTAACCAGACACCCCGTCTGGGTTGAGTTGCAGTTACGGCCCCTCTCGGCGCCGGTGATGGCAGGTCTCCTGACTCGCGGATCGACGTTCGCCCGAACCTTCCCAAGCCTTAAGCTCAGTGGTTTTTGCCGGGGTCACTCACCGCTCACAGTTGCGGGGGCAGTTACGGTTTCGGCGCGCGTTTCTTGCCTTACCGTATTCCCTTTTCATCCCAGACGCCGCTGCGGCGGCTGGAAACCATCGCCATGATCTGTGGCCGAAGAGCCATGCCGGGTCAAGCTGCTATCCCGCCTGTCGCTCCGGCCCATCGCGCCGGGCGCGCAGCATATCGAGGCTCCGGTTCAGTTCGGGGTTGGTCATATCGCGGGCGATGACGACAATGCGGGACTGCTGGTCGTCCTTTGGCCAGTCGCGCAGGGGGACGGGCGGATCGAAAAGATGCTGGACCCCGTGAAAGACAAAGGGGGTGGGGACGTCTTCCAGATGCACGATGCCTTTGACCCGCAAAAGATCGGACCCGCGCAGCCTGACCAGCGTGTCGAGCCAAAGGTCGAAAGCCTCGGCCGGGATCGGTGCGTCTAGCACGATAGAGGCCGACCCGATCCGCGCATCATGTTGGTGGGTTTGCATCATAGGCGCGGATGCCGTGGGCGCGGCGAAGCCTGAGAGGTTGTCGAGCGGATCCGCCACTGGAACGGGCGTGAGCCATTCCATAACGTTGCCCGCATCAACCGCCCGCCGCATACCGCTGAGCCCCCAGAGCGATGCAATCGGGATAAGCCCGCGTTCGGCCTTGATGACGCGCGCCGTTTGATTGAGGTCGCGCAGCCTGCCTTCAAAGGCGGCAAGCGCTTGCTGGGTCACCAAGTCGGATTTGCTGAGCACCAGCAGGTCGGCCATCGCCACCTGCGAGACGGCTTCGAACTGCTGATCCAGCGTGTCCGGCCCATTCGCGGCATCGACGACCGTCACAACCCCGTCCACGCGGAATTTGCGGGCCAGATAGGGATCGGCCAAAAAGGTCTGGAGAATGGGGCCGGGATCGGCCAGCCCCGTCGTCTCGATCACGACGCGGTCGAATTGCACACGCCACGTTTGCCTGCGGCGCTTGAGGTCTTGCAGCGTCCGCGACAGATCCCCCCTGATCGAGCAGCACAGACAGCCCGATTGCATGAGAATGACCTCTTCGTCGGCGGTTTCGATCAGGTCGTGGTCAAGCCCGGCCTCACCGAACTCATTCACGACGACTGCGATTTTGGGGGCCTCTTCGCTTGCGACGATATGATTGAGCAGCGTGGTTTTCCCCGCGCCGAGGAAGCCGGTCAGCAGGGTGACGGGAATGCGTTTGTCGGTGGCGGGCATGGTTTGCGGGCTCTGCTATGGATAATATGGAGAACGTTATAACATCACAATATGTGGTGCAACCCGTAGGCCGATGCCCCGCGCGTGCCAAATCCATGCGCTCAGCGCCCAAATTTTGGCAGGTCCACCTCAAATTGCCCAATCGAAGGGCGTTGTTGCTGCGCCGCAGAAAGCGACCTCGGGTTAGGGCTTGTTGCAACGCGCCCTGAAATTGAGGCTGCAGGGGCCTCGCTATGGGGCGGCGCCAAGGGAGTTGTCCGGCAAGGGGGGCATCCGCGCGCGATAACAATAAACGCTGTGTGGAAGAGGCATCATCGCGTCTTTGCTTTTCCGCACACCAAACGGGGATACCGTCATGAAATTTTCCACCAAACGCACAGTCACGGCGACCGCTGCCCTTCTGCTCGCAGGTTCAGCCGCCGCTGCGGCCTGCGACGATCCGATCAAGGTTGGCGTGCTGCACTCCCTCTCGGGGACGATGGCCATTTCCGAGACGACGTTGAAAGACACGATGGAGCTTCTGATCGCGCAGCAGAACGCCGCGGGCGGCTTGCTGGGATGTGAGATCGAAGCGGTTGTCGTTGACCCGGCTTCCGACTGGCCCCTGTTCGCCGAAAAGGCGCGTGAGCTTCTTACCGTCTCGGAGGTGGATGTCATCTTTGGCTCTTGGACCTCGGTCTCGCGCAAATCCGCGCTGCCCGTTCTGGAAGAGCTGAACGGCCTGATGTTCTACCCCGTCCAATATGAGGGCGAGGAAAGCTCGCGCAATGTGTTCTACACCGGTGCGGCCCCGAACCAGCAGGCGATTCCGGCCACCGATTATTTCCTTGAGGAACTGGGCGTCGAGAAATTTGCGCTGCTGGGGACTGACTATGTCTATCCCAGAACCACCAACAACATTCTTGAGCAATATCTGCTGGATAAGGGCATTCCCGAAGAGAACATCTTCGTCAACTATACGCCTTTCGGCCATTCCGATTGGTCCACGATCGTGTCGGATGTGGTCGAACTGGGCGCGGATGGCTCGCAGGTGGGCGTGATCTCAACCATCAATGGCGATGCGAATATCGGCTTTTACAAAGAACTTGCCGCGGCGGGCATCTCTGCCGATGACATTCCGGTCGTCGCCTTCTCGGTCGGGGAGGAAGAGCTTTCGGGCCTCGATACCGCTGACCTCGTGGGGCACCTCGCGGCGTGGAACTACTTCCAATCGGCTGAATCCGAGCAGAATGACGAATGGGTCGCCGCGTGGAAAGAGGCGATGGGAGAAGACCGGGTGACCAATGACCCGATGGAGGCGCATTACATCGGTTTCAACATGTGGGTGAACGCGGTCACTGAAGCAGGCACCACGGATGTGGATGCGGTGCGTGCGGCGATGTATGGGCAGGAGTTCCCCAACCTCACCGGCGGGACGGCTGTCATGCTGCCCAATCACCACCTCGCCAAGCCTGTGTTGATCGGTGAAATCACCGAAGACGGCCAATTCGACATCATCAGCCAGACCGAAGAAGTGCCGGGCGATGCATGGACGGATTTCCTGCCTGAATCGGCGGTACTGGTCTCCGACTGGAAAGACCTCGAATGCGGCATGTACAACAAAGAGACCGAGACCTGCGTTCAGTTGACTTCAAACTACTGAACCCAAGAGCCGGGCGCGTCCTCAGCCGTGCCCGGCATCCGTTTTGACCACTCCCTCTTCGAAAGCCC
This sequence comes from Sulfitobacter sp. 1A13496, assembly GCF_043557225.1. Classification (NCBI taxonomy): domain Bacteria; kingdom Pseudomonadati; phylum Pseudomonadota; class Alphaproteobacteria; order Rhodobacterales; family Roseobacteraceae; genus Sulfitobacter; species Sulfitobacter sp. 1A13496. Next base: position 6,891 of record NZ_JBIFFP010000007.1, read on the forward strand.
CATACCTCATGGTTCGAATGCTGCTCAGCCTGATGTGCTTGCTGGCCTCTGTCGGTTTTGCATCTGCTCAGGACCTCCAGTCCCTTTTGCAGACCCACGAAGCAGAGGTGGTCAAACCCTCGCGTAAATCGGTCGGTGTCCTATTGGACGATCTGGTGGTCTCGGGCCTGCCGCAGGTGCCAGCCTTTCTGGAGCAATGGGTCGAGCGGAACGTCTGGCAAGACGATACCTCGGGCCTGTTCTACTTTGGGGCCGAGGCGGATGATACGCTCGCGCTGCGCGACATAGATACGGGCGAAGAGGCCACTGCGCCCTCGGATGGGTTCAGCCAATTGCGCCCCAATGGCGGCGTGCGGCGGGTCATCGGCACGGCCTTGGTGCAGTTTCAACTGTCCGATCCCGATCCTGCGCGCCGCCGCGCCGCGCTTGAAAGCATCGCGCGCCGCAGCGATGCCAGCCAGCTTGGCCCGCTCCTGGCCTCCCTCGACGGGGAGGATGACTCCGCCCTGCGCGCGCGCAAGGAGCAATTGGCCAATTTCCTGACCGCGCGCTTTGGGCAGGCGGCTGATGAGCGCATTCGTGCGATTGAAAGCCTGTCCTCCGACACCTCACTCGAAGCGCGGGCGGTGCTGAGCCAGATCCTTTCGGCCAAGACCGGCGTGGCCGAACAGCAGCCCGAGGGGAACATCGCCCGCATTCTTGATCCCACGGCAGCACCCTCGGCAAGCTATGAGACGCTGGTCGAGGCGGGCCTCGCCCCCGCAGTCGTGCCACAAGGCGAGATACGCGCGGCGCTGGAAGCCAATATCGTCGATGGCCGTGTGGGCGGCGTTCCTCTGGCGCAGTTGGATGACCCGGCGCGGCGTGTGGATGCCTATCGCGCGCTTGCCGAGGCAGGCCGCGTGCCGCCTCTGGTAACGCAGGATGATATCGACACCGCTTTGCAGAACGCAGTTTTTTATGAACGCTACGCAGAGGAGGACGCCGCGATCACCGACGCGGCCCGCGCCACGCTCGACGCGGTCGAAACGCGGGTTGGCTGGGCGCAGACGTTGGATTTGACACTCGACGGTCTTTCGCTGGCCTCGATCTATTTCCTCGCCGCGATTGGGCTCGCGATCACCTTTGGGCAGATGGGGGTCATCAACATGGCCCATGGCGAGTTTATCATGATGGGGGCCTATACGGGCTATGTGGTTCAGCTCATCGTTCCCGATTACACGGTGTCGCTTCTGATCGCGCTGCCGCTGGCCTTTGTCGTCACCTTTGGCGCGGGCGTCGCGATGGAGCGGCTGGTGATCCGCCATCTCTACCATCGCCCGCTTGAGACTCTTTTGGCGACCTTCGGCATCTCGATCGCCCTGCAGCAGATCGCCAAGAACATCTTTGGCACGCAGGCCCGCCCGCTGACATCGCCCGAATGGCTGCGCGGGGCGCTGGTGATTTCGGATGTGGTTCAGATCAGTTTCATCCGCATCGCCATTTTCGTGCTGGCGCTGATCTTTCTGTTCTTGCTGCTGTATATTCTCAAGCGTACGCGCCTTGGCTTGGAGGTGCGCGCGGTGACGCAGAACCCCGGCATGGCGGCCTCAATGGGGATCAACCCGGATCGCATCAACATGATGACCTTCGGGCTGGGCTCCGGCATCGCCGGGGTCGCGGGCGTCGGCATCGGGCTTTATGCGCAGGTCACTTCCGAGATGGGCACGAATTACATCGTGCAAAGCTTCATGACCGTCGTGGTGGGCGGTGTCGGATCGGTCTTCGGCACGCTGGCGGGCGCGGGGCTGATCGGCTTCCTGCAAAAGGGGATCGAGTGGTTGAACCCCTCCAACACGCTGGCGGCCCAGACCTACATGATCCTTTTCATCATCCTGTTCATTCAATTCCGGCCCAAGGGCATTGTCGCCCCCAAAGGCCGGGCAGCGGCGGATTGAGCCATGACCCAGACGCACAGCCAACGCAGTTCCTTCATCGGGCGCAATCCTTCGGTTCTCTACTTCCTCGCCGCGCTGGGCCTGTTCACGGCCCTTGTCACGGTGATGTCCGAAGCGGTCGGCACCGGGCTTGTCTCAACCTCTTTCGTCAAGACGCTGGGCAAAACCCTTTGCCTGTGCCTCGTGGCCATCGCGATGGATGTGGTCTGGGGGTATTGCGGTATCCTCAGCCTTGGGCATTTCGCCTTTTTCGGGATCGGGGGCTACGCCATCGGGATGTGGCTCATGTATGCGCGCACCGAAATCATCGTGGCCGACAGCCTCGCTGGTCAGACCATCCCGCCCACGCCGCAGGAGATATCGGACGCCATCGGAAACCAGATTTTCGGCGTTGTCGGCTCATCCGAATTCCCGCTGATCTGGGCCTTTGCGGACAGCCTGTGGATTCAATTGGCCTTCGTCGTGCTGATCCCCGGCGCGCTGGCGCTGGTCTTTGGCTGGCTTGCCTTCCGCAGCCGCGTCAATGGGGTCTACCTGTCGATCCTAACCCAAGCGATGACACTGGCGCTGGCGCTTTACCTCTTCCAGAACGACAGCGAGCTGCGGGGCAACAATGGCCTGTCGGGCCTACAAAACATCCCCGGTTTCGCCGACAGCGGGCAAGACGTGGTCTCAATCGTCTTCTTCCTCGCCTCCGCCGTGGCGCTCGCATTGGGCTATCTGTTCTTCGCTTGGATCACCGACAGCAAGCTGGGCAATATCATCCAAGCCATCCGCGACGATGAATCGCGCGTCCGTTTCCTCGGCTATCATGTGGAAAGCTATAAGCTCTTCGTCTTTACCATCACTGCCATTGTCGCAGGCATCGCGGGCGCGCTCTATTACCCGCAGGCGGGCATCATCAACCCGGCTGAGATCGCGCCCATCGCCTCGATCTATCTGGCGGTCTGGGTCGCCATTGGCGGGCGAGGGCGGCTTTACGGGGCGGTCATCGGGGCGGCGGTGGTCTCGCTCCTGTCCAGTTGGTTCACGGGGGGCGGCGCGCCCAGCATCGATCTGGCGGTCTATACGATCCATTGGGTCGACTGGTGGCTGGTGCTGCTTGGCCTGAGCTTCGTACTTATCACGCTGTTTGCGCCCAAGGGCATCGGCGGCCTCTTTGACAAACTGGTGCGCAAGTCATGACTTCTCTTTTAGAAATGTCCGGAATTTCGAAATCCTTTGACGGATTTCAGGCGATCAAGAACCTCAGCCTCCAGATCGGGGAGCCGGAGTTGCGGGCCGTCATCGGCCCCAATGGGGCGGGCAAAACCACCTTCATGGATATCATCACCGGCAAGACGAAGCCGGATGAGGGCTATATTCGTTTCGGCGAAGACAGCCGCTCGCTCATCGGTCTGTCGGAAAGCCAGATCGCCATGCTGGGGATCGGGCGGAAGTTTCAAAAGCCCACGGTTTTCGAGGCGCAAAGCGTGCGCGAAAACCTTGCCATGGCGCTCAAGAACCCGCGGGGCACCTTCTCGGTCCTGTTCTATCGCAAGAGTGCCGAGGGGGCGGCGCGGCTTGAACAGATCGCCGATGAGATCAACCTGACCGCACATCTCTCCCGCCCTGCCGGAGAATTGAGCCACGGCCAAAAACAATGGCTGGAGATCGGGATGCTGCTTGCGCAATCGCCGCGCCTGCTGCTGGTGGATGAGCCCGCCGCGGGCATGACCGCGCATGAGCGCGAGCACACCACCGACATCCTGAAAAAGGCGGCCGAGACCCGCGCTGTTATCGTGGTGGAACATGATATGGAGTTCGTGCGGCGGCTGAACTGCAAGGTGACCGTATTGCACGAAGGATCGGTGCTCGCCGAAGGGTCACTGGATCATGTGACCAACAATCAAACCGTTATTGACGTTTATTTGGGGCGCACCGATGCTGGAGATTGAGAACCTGAGCCTGAAATACGGGCAATCGCAGATCCTCCATGACATCACCTTGAACGCGCCCGTGGGGCAGGTGACTTGCGTGACCGGCACGAATGGGGTCGGCAAGACGAGCCTGCTGAAAGCCATCGCCGGGCGGCACCCTTTCTCAGACGGGACGATCAGGCTTGGTGGCGTGGAATTGCAGCCGGGTCGTGCGGCACTCTCGGCCAAGGCGGGCGTCGGATATGTGCCGCAGGGGCGTGAGATTTTTCCGCTGATGACCGTGCAAGAGAACCTTGAGACGGGCTTTGCCTGCCTGCCCAAGTCCGAGCGCAAGATCCCGGACGACATTTTCGATCTCTTCCCCGTCCTCGCTGAGATGAAGACCCGGCGCGGGGGCGACCTTTCGGGCGGGCAACAACAGCAGCTTTCCATTGCCCGCGCGCTCATCGCGCGGCCCCGCGTGCTGCTGTTGGACGAACCCACCGAGGGGATTCAGCCCAATATCATCCAGATGATTGGCCGCACCATCCGGCTTCTGCGGGATCGGGGGGAGTTGGCCATCGTGCTGGTCGAGCAGAACTTCGATTTTGCCTATAACAACGCGGATCATTTCCACGTCATGCAGCGCGGCCAGATCACCCAATCGATCCCAAAGGCAGAAGCGAAAAGAGATCAGCTTTTGGATGCGCTTGCGCTCTAGCTGACCCCTCAAAACGGGATCGCGCAGGACTCCGGATGGGGGTTTAGGCGCGGAAACCTCCTATTATTGTGGGGGCGCGTGGCAGCAAAGTCTTGACTTCCCGACCGTCAAACGGTGTACCTGCGCGAAACCTGAAATAGCCCTAGGAAGGGACCATCATGCACGCCTATCGCAGCCATACCTGTGCCGATCTGAGCCTTGAGAACAAGGGTGACAATGTGCGCCTGTCCGGCTGGGTGCACCGGGTGCGGGACCACGGCGGTGTGCTGTTTCTGGACCTGCGCGACCATTACGGCATCACGCAGGTGATCTGCGACCCCGACAGCCCGGCCTTCGCCGAGATGGAAAAGGTCCGCGCGGAATGGTGTGTGCGCATCGACGGCACCGTGAAGGCCCGCGACGAAAGCCTTGTGAACCCCAAGTTGCCCACGGGTGAGATCGAAGTCTACGCACGCGACATCGAAATCTTGGGTTCTGCCGCGGAACTGCCGCTTCAGGTTTTCGGCGATCAGGAATACCCCGAGGAGACGCGTCTGCGCTATCGCTACCTCGACCTGCGCCGGGAGAAGATGCAAAAGAACATGGCGCTGCGCTCTGACGTGGTGGCCTCGATCCGCAAGCGCATGTGGGATCAGAACTTCCGCGAGTTCCAGACGCCGATCATCACCGCCTCCTCCCCCGAGGGCGCGCGCGACTTCCTCGTGCCGTCGCGTCTGCATCCGGGCAAGTTCTACGCCCTGCCGCAGGCCCCGCAGCAGTTCAAACAGCTGCTCATGGTTTCGGGCTTTGACAAATACTTCCAGATCGCGCCCTGCTTCCGCGACGAAGACCCGCGCGCCGACCGCTCGCCCACCGATTTTTACCAGCTCGACATGGAGATGTCCTTTGTCACGCAGCAGGACGTCTTCGACACGATCCAGCCAGTGATCGCAGGCATCTTCGAAGAGTTCGGCGGCGGCAAGAAGGTCGACGAGACTTGGGAGCAGATTTCCTATAAGGATGCCGCGCTGTGGTATGGCTCCGACAAGCCCGACCTGCGCAACCCGATCAAGATGCAGGTGGTGAGCGAGCATTTCCGCGATTCCGGCTTCGCGATTTTCGCCAAACTGCTTGAGCAGGAAGGCACCGAAATCCGCGCCATCCCCGCGCCCACAGGCGGCAGCCGCAAGTTCTGCGACCGCATGAACGCCTTTGCGCAGAAGGAAGGGCTGCCCGGCATGGGCTATATCTTCTGGCGCGATCAGGGCAACGGAATGGAGGCGGCAGGCCCGCTGGCCAAGAACATCGGGCCCGAGCGCACCGAAGCGATCCGCCAGCAATTGGGTCTGGGCGTCGGCGATGCGGCCTTCTTCCTCGGCGGCAAGCCGAAGAGCTTTGAGGCCGTCGCGGGCCGCGCGCGTAACGTCATCGGCGAGGAGTTGAACCTCACCGACAAGGAGCGTTTCGCCTTTGCATGGATCGTGGATTTCCCGATCTACGAGCGCGACGAAGAGACCGGCAAGATCGACTTCGAGCACAACCCCTTCTCCATGCCCCAAGGCGGGATGGAAGCGCTGGAGGGCGACCCGCTCAAGGTGCTGGGCTACCAGTATGACCTCGCCTGCAACGGCTACGAGCTGGTTTCGGGCGCGATCCGGAACCACAAGCCGGAGATCATGTTCAAAGCGTTTGAGATCGCGGGCTACGGCGAAGACGAGGTGCGCAAGCGTTTCGGCGGCATGGTCAACGCCTTCCAATACGGCGCGCCGCCGCACGGTGGCTGTGCTGCGGGCATCGACCGTATCGTCATGCTGCTGGCCGAAGAGCAGAACATCCGCGAAGTCATCCTCTTCCCGATGAACCAGCGTGCCGAAGATCTGATGATGAACGCCCCTTCCGAGCCCAGCAGCGATCAGCTGATGGAACTGGGGCTGCGGGTCATCCCGCAGGAGTGATCCTGTCTGAATGAAACCTCGCCCCCGGCTCAGTCGGGGGTGATATTGCCCGGTAGGATGCCCAGCACCAGAACCGGGCAGCCGCCGCTGCGCCCGGCGGCGATGCGGCTGATCAGCTTGTGGGTGCCGGTGGTGCTGGCCCCGAATTTCGCGCTGACGGTCTTGTCGGTCTCATTGCCGAATTTGTCCAAGCAATTGCCGAGCGATTTGAAAAAATCATTCGACAGTTCGCGCGTCACGATGACGCCCACGTCGATCACCCCCGCTTCAAAGAAGCTGCGAAAGGCGTAAAGGTCGCGGTCATAGGTCTGGTCCTTGCTGTTCCACTCATAGTCGAACGCCACCCGGCCACGCCAGAAATCGACCATATGGTTGTGGATGAAATCCTCGCGGATGATGCGGTCAACCTCGGGGGCGCTGTCGCCTTTGCCGGCGGTGAGTTGCACCAAGAGATCGGCCTTGATCCGCACTTCCTCATGGAAATTCTCGGCTGCTGCATATTGCGCGAAACGGGTGGTGGCCGACATGCGGTTGCCCCCCGGTGCCCGGATTTCATCACGGCTGATGGTGAACTGGCGCAGCACCCGGATGATCGCGGCCAATTCCTCGGGCGCGCGTTGTTGCAGCACTGCGGCGGCGCTGCGGTAGCTGGTCACGGAATAGCGGTCGCGCAGATCGACGGGCAGCAGGTTTTCGACAAGCCTTTCGTCGTCGAAAACCGCGTCGTCGATGCGCCGCGCCAGATTACTCAGCCGCGACACTGGAATTGTAGCTGTAGGTCTTCCAATCGGGCTTGTAATCCGCCTCGGCCTGATTGCCCCAAACAGTCCACCCCTCGCGCACGCCACGCCCGAAGAGTTCGAGGTAGGGGCCCCAAGAGCAGCTTTCGATCAGGTCATATTGCTCATCCGGCTTGCGCGAATGCTCGCGCTTGCGGGTTTGCAGCATGTTCACCTGCCGCCTCCCGGCGTCGAGCGTGCGCACGTTCTTACCACGCACGCCGAAAAGCAAAATCTCGGTCACATTGCGGAAGTAAAACCCCACGCCGCGCCCATCACTGCCGCCATCCTTTCGGATTTTGTGCCAAATGATGTTGGATTTATACTCAAACCCCCAAGCCTTGAGCACCTGCAACCCTTCGGGCAGGAGCGCATTTGGCACCCACATGTAGCAATGCGCGCGGTCTTCGAGGTGATCGGCCACGGGCAGGGCGCAGATATCCTCAACCGTCATCGTGGGATAACGGGCCAAGCGCTTATGCTCGGGCGCGACCTTTCCGGTGCGGTTGGTAAAGCGCCACGGCGGGTCCGCCATGACGCATCCAAACCGGTCTTTGCCCAGAAAGTCGCGTAGGTCTTGTGATGGATTATCGCTCATATCCAATATATTGCGTTCCCTCGGGCTTTCTTGCAACCGCAACCTGCCCGGCGGGGCTGGATATCCACAAGAACGTTAAGGGAACACATTTAGCAGGGAAGAGCGGCTTGGGTCAATCCTCAAGGCTGTCTTCGCGCTTTTCCTCGATGAGTTTGGCTTCCTTTTCCTTACGCTTCAGGAACTTGTCGCCGAAGGCATCGTTCTGTTCCTCGCCGATAACCTTTTTCGCGCGGGTGAAAAGCTCGTCTTCTTCCTCATCCATGTGATGCTCATAATCGTGCTTGAGCTGCTTGAAACGAGTCAGCCAAGCCGACGAGGACATATCGGTTTCGCGCAATTCCTCCATGATGTCGTCAAGCTGTTGGTGCTCATGCACCGAATGGCGGGCGTGATCTTGGCCCCATGTTTCGGACATCAGCGTGGAATAAAAGGTCTCTTCCTCGGCGGCGGCGTGGGATTTCACGTCATGGTAAAAGCGATCCCAGGCCTTGCGGCGCTCGGCGCTGTCGCCTTCGGTGTCGGCAATGGTGTTCAGCAAGGCGCGGTGTTCATCATGATCTTCTTTGATCGCGTCATAGATGGAGGGCATGGGAAAATCCTTTGGTGTTACCTGTGGCTAACGCCGCAGCCACCGGCAGGTTCCCGCCTTAGAAGACCGTGCCCTGCGCCGCTTGGCTGGCAACCTCTTGAAACAGCCCGCCGGTTTGCGCGTGAAATGCGGCCAATGCGACGACCACCAGCCCAAGCGCATTCGCGCCCACAACGATCCAGTCGACCGGCTTTGCGGGTGTCGCGCTGTCCTTGATGTGCTGGCTCATCTCACCCTCCCGGGCCTTTGCGGTTGCGGCGATGCTGAAGGCTGATTGTGGCATCAATGTGTAGCTTGGAGGCCAAGACTGGGGTCTGATGCGATTATTTCGGTTTATTCAGCTTGGCGGCTCGAAAACGCCGGTGCATAACTTTTCCATGAACAGTAAATCTGACCCGCGCCCCGTTGGGCCCCTTGTTGAGAATTGGTCCGAGCCGCCGCGCCCGGGGGGTGAGGTGCTCACCGGCCGTCATGTGGTGCTGGAACCGCTTTCGGCCGAGAAACACGCGGCGCTGCTCTATCCCGCCTATGTGGGTGAGGATCACGTTTGGGATTATCTGCCCTACGGGCCATTCTCGTCGGCGGCGCAGTACCACCGTTGGGTGCGCGACAATGCGGGAAAGGCCGATCCTTATTTCATGGCGGTGAAAGACCGCGCCCGGGATCAATGGCTGGGCGTGGCGAGTTTCCTGCGGATCAAGCCCGGGGCGGGCAGCATCGAAGTGGGTCATATCAACTTCAGCCCCGCGCTTCAGCAGACCCCGGCGGCGACCGAGGCGATATTCCTGATGATGCATTGGGCCTTTGAGGTGGGCTATCGCAGGTTCGAGTGGAAGTGCGACGCGCTCAACCGTCCGTCGCGCCGCGCGGCGCAGCGTCTGGGGCTGAGTTATGAGGGCGTCTTTCGGCAGGCAACCATCGTCAAAGGGCGCAATCGCGACACGGCTTGGTTCGCCGCGATCGACACGGAATGGCCCGCGCTGAAAGAGGCGTTCGAGGTCTGGCTTGCCCCCGGCAATTTCGACGGGCAGGGGCAACAGAAAGAGCGGCTTGGCGATCTGACCCGCCTTGTCCGGGTGGCCGGGGATCCGACGCTTTAACCGCGCGGGCTAGATTGCCAGCTTTTCGGCGAGGCGGTGTTGGATCATACCGGTGATGGCTGCGGTCTCAGGCCCCGCGGGTTGGCCGAGGGCGCGTTTATGGGCCAAGGCGCGGGCGGCTTCTTCCAAACGTTGATCATTTGCCGAACGGGCCACCCCGCACAGGAATTGCGCGACGTAATCCAGCGTTTGATTGTCGGGCGCGTCCCCCAGCACGTCAGCGATATGGGCGATGTCATCTTGGAAGCCGATCCGGTCGGGGGTGACATCCTCATCCGGCAGGATGCGCGGCCCCCGGGGGCGGCGGTCGTCGGACAGCGCGGCGAGGATGGCTTGCTGAAAGGAGGACAGCGAGGTGATCGGCTTGGACAGGAAGCCATCCACCCCCGCCGCACGGGCGTCAGGCTCCATATGGCTGTCGCCGGAAATGGCGATGATCGCCTCGACCCGTGGTGTGCTGTGAACAAGTTCGGCAATCAGGTCCAACCCGCTGCCGTCGGGCAGGCCAAGGTCGACGAGAGCCACGGTAGGGCGGTAAACCTGCAAATGCCGCCGGGCCGAGCGCAGGCAATCCGCCCGTCTGATCCGCGCGCCGGAGCGCAAGCAGAGCAGGCGCATCGCCTCACAGGCGAAACGGCTGTCTTCCACCACCAGAACGGTAAGGCCCAGCAATGGCCGCTCCGCCGTGGGGGTGAGGGTCGGTCTTTCAAAGGGGTCGGTATCGTCCATCATCGCCTCCAACAACAACTGCTGCGCCATCGTTACGCCGCGTTGGCTAATGACGCGTTAACGTGACGCATTGTTGTTTACCGGGGTGACGGGCATAAAGCTGGCAAATCACGAGGAGCATTCAGGATGATCGGACGTCTTAACCATGTGGCCATTGCGGTGCCGGATCTCGAAGCGGCGGCGGATCAGTATCGCCACGCGCTTGGGGCCAAGGTCGGCGCGCCGCAGGCCGAACCGGACCACGGGGTGACCGTGATCTTCATCGAACTGCCGAACACCAAGATCGAATTGCTGCACCCCTTGGGCGAAGACAGCCCGATCAACGGCTTTCTGGAAAAGAACCCGGCGGGTGGCATCCACCACATCTGCTATGAGGTCGAGGACATCCTCGCCGCGCGGGACCATCTGAAATCCACCGGCGCGCGGGTCTTGGGCTCAGGCGAGCCGAAGATCGGGGCGCATGGCAAGCCGGTATTGTTCCTGCACCCTAAAGATTTCAACGGCGCGCTCGTCGAGCTTGAGGAGGTCTGATCATGGGGATCGTTTCGGGGCTCGTCCTCTTTGCCGTCATCTGGTCGATGACATTCCTGATCGCCCTGCCGATCCGGGTGCAAACCCAAGGCGACGCGGGCGAGGTGGTGCCGGGCACCCATGCAGGCGCGCCCGAGCAGCATCATCTGGGCCGCAAGGCGCTGTGGACCACGCTGGTTGCCGCGATCATCTGGGCGATCAGCGCGACGATCATCCTGTCGGGCTGGATCAGCGTGGCGGATATCGAAGGCTGGCTGCATCCGAATGCGGCACCAACGCATGGTACAGGTGGGTAAAGGTCGCCGCGCCTAGGATCGGGATCAGCAGGTTCAGCAGCGGCACCGAAAGCGGCACCGCCATCAGCACCCCGGCCATCCAGATCGTGCCCGCATGGCGGCGACGCAGGCGCTTGGTCTCGTCCCGCCCGTGGCGGCGCAGCGCGGCGAGGGTGAAATACTCCCGCCCCAGCAGAAACCCGTTCAGCCCCCAGAAGATAAACAGCGCCGCTGGGGCGAAGAGCAGGTAAAGCACCAGCGCCAGCAGGTTCGCCCCCACCAGCACGCCCATGAAATTGACCGTGTCGCGGATGGCGTCGCCCATGCCGACTTGGTTCGCGGGGGGCAGATGGGGGTAGTGCACCTCTTCCACCGCATCGGCCACCTCATCGAGAAACATCGAGGTGATCGCCGAGGCCACGGGCACCATCAAAAAGACCGACAGCACCATGAGCAGGATCAGCGCGCTCCAGCTCAGCAGATCGTCGAGCCAGTTGACCTCGCCCAGCACGGGCAGCGAAGCGTCTTCGGGGGTGACCCAATCCACCAGATAGGCAAAGCCCGCCGTGGCCGCGATCAGCAGCGCCAGCGACAGGCCCACGCCCAAAAGCACCACCTTGCGAAAGCGCGCATCGCCCAATTGGCCAAGCGCGCGGGTGAATGACCTGGGGATCGCGCTTACAGCCATGTGGTGATCCCGTCGATGTCCGGGCGCGGACGCTCCGGCGGCGCGGTGGTTTCGGTGCCGATGTGAATGATGCCCGCGATGCGCTCATGCGGGGCGAGAGCCAAACCCTCTTCCATAAAGCCCCGGTCATGGGCGGGCCAACCGCTCAGCCAATTGGCGCCCCAGCCTGCGGCGAGGGCGGCATTCAGAAGCGCGAGGCAAACCGCCCCGGCGGAATAGGTCTGCTCCAGCGGCGGAATTTTGGGTGAGGGTTTTTGCACCTCGATCACCGCCACGGCAAGGTTGCCCTGATCGAACTGGCCACGCCCCTTGGCGATCTCTTCGGCCCCAAGGCCAAGCGCCGCGCCGCGTGTCTCGACCACCTCGGCCAAACGCGCCATCGCGGCATGGTCGATGACCACGAAACGCCAAGGCTCCAACTTGCCATGATCCGGCGTGCGCGCGGCGGCGGTCAGAAGCGGGCGCAGGGCCTTGGCATCGGGCACCGGCAGGCCCAGTGTCTTGGCCGGGCGCGAGCGGCGGTTTTGCAAAAAGGCGAGGGCGGAAGGGTCAGCTACGGGCATCGGGGTCTCTTACAGGTCCAGTTGCTGCGCCATATCGTCAATCGACTGGCGGAGGAAGGCATCAAAGGCGGGCGAGGGTTGGCGCGCGTTGAGCGACCGCGCCATCGGGTCCGGCGCGTCAATCTCGCTGCCGCTCAGTGCGGCGATTGTGGCGTGGCCGCAGAAGGGGACATAGGCCTCCGAATAGCCGCCCTCATGCACCAGCACCAGCTTGCCATTGCAAAGCCGCTCGGCGGTGCTGCGAATGCGTTTGGTCATCTCGGCAAAGGTTTCGGCGGTGGCCTGCATCCGTGCCAGCGGGTCGATGATCGCCGCGTCATAGCCGCAGGCGATGATGATCATGTCAGGGGCGAAAGCCTCGATCGCCGGGATCACCACGCGGTCCATCGCATGAAGATAGGCGGTATGGCCCGAGCCTGCGTGCATCGGCAAGTTGATGTTATAGCCTTCGCCCGCCCCGCGTCCGCGATCCTTCAGGCCGCCGGTGTTGATGGGGTAATTTCCCTCTTGGTGGAGTGAGGCGGTCAGCACGTCATCGCGGTCATAATAAATCGCCTCGGTCCCATTGCCGTGGTGCACGTCCCAATCCAGCACGACGACGCGCTTTGCCAGCCCCTTGGCCTGCGCGGCCTCAATGGCGATGGCGATATTGGCGAGAAGGCAGAAACCGTTGGGCAGGTCCGGCAGGCAATGGTGCCCCGGCGGGCGGCTGAGGGCATAGGCGTTCTGAAGCTCGCCTCGCGCCACGGCATCGATGGCGGCGATGGACAGGCCAGCCGAGAGCGCGGCCAGTTCATAGCCGCCACGGGCAAAGGGCACCGCATGGCCCAGCTCACCACCTCCCGCATCCGAGAGGCGCTTGAAGTCATCAAGATAGGTTTCCGGATGCACCCGCGCCAAGGCTTCCCGGTCGGCGGGGGCGGCGCTGCGGGTGTCGAGTTCGGCGAAGAGCCCCGTCACCTCCATCAGGTTCTTCATCCGGCGCTTGGTCTCGGGGTTTTCCGGCAGGCCCCCGGCGGCGAGGGGCTGCACCAGCCCGCCCACCGGCATGGTAAAGACGTAGTTGCCCCCTGCGTGCCAAAAGCAGCGTTCGTCCCAGAAAAAACCTGTGGTCATCTTGTGCTCCCCTTCATCCTTGCGGGGAAGGTGGCGCAGGGCGGCGGGATTGTCCATGGCGCGGGGGCTCACGCGGGCGGTGGCGCGTGAGGTGGGTGCGGGATTTGGTATTTGGGAAAGGATGAAGGGGGAAGGGGGCGCTTTGGGTGGAAAGCGGGGGGCTTGGGGTGGCCCTAGCGCCTTTGGGGGGGCGCTAGGGTTTTTGGTGGTTAGCCGACCATGCCGACGATCTCATAGGTGCGTTTGAGGATCGGGGCGGTGATCTCGCGCGCTTGTTCCGCACCGCGGGCGAGGATGCGGTCGATCTCGGCCGGGTCGGCCATCAGGCGCTGCATTTCGGCGGTGATCGGGCCCATTCTGGAGACGGCCAGCTCCGCCAGCGCAGGCTTGAAGGTGCCGAATTGCTGGCCGCCAACCTCCGCCAGCACCTGATCGACGGATTGGTCGCTGAGGGCGGCGTAGATGTTCACGAGGTTGCGCGCCTCGGGGCGGTCCTTCAGGCCCTCGGCCTCGGACGGGAGGGCGTCGGGGTCGGTTTTCGCCTTGCGGAACTTCTTGGCGATTGTGTTGGCATCGTCGGTCAGGTTGATGCGGCTCGCGGGCGAGGGGTCGGACTTCGACATTTTCTTGGACCCGTCGCGCAGGGACATGACGCGGGTGGCCGCGCCTTCGATCACCGGTTCGGTGAGCGGGAAGAAGTCGACGCCGTAGTCGTGGTTGAACTTCGCGGCGATGTCGCGGGTCAGCTCAAGGTGCTGTTTCTGGTCCTCGCCCACCGGCACATGGGTGGCGTGGTAGATCAGGATGTCGGCGGCCATCAGCGCGGGGTAGGCGAAAAGGCCCAGCGAAGCGGCTTCGGCGTTTTTGCCGGCCTTGTCCTTCCACTGGGTCATGCGGCCCATCCAGCCCATGCGCGCGACGCAGTTGAAGACCCAAGCCAGCTGCGCGTGCTCAGGCACTTGGCTTTGGTTGATTAGGATGGATTTTTCAGGGTCGATGCCCGAGGCGATGAAGCCGGCGCAGAGCTCGCGGGTGCTTTTCTTCAGGTCCGTCGGGTCTTGCCAGACCGTGATCGCGTGCAGGTCCACCATGCAGTAGATCGATTGCACGCCTTTTTCCTGCGCATCGGCGAAACGTTTCAGCGCGCCGAGGTAGTTGCCCAGATGCAGGTCGCCCGAGGGCTGAATGCCGGAAAACACGCGCGGGGTGAATTGGGTCTCGGACATCTGGAGGCACCTCTGGGCTGGAAAGTCTTGCGCGGCAGGCTTACTTCTGGCCGCGAACCCCGTCAAGGAGCGCCCATGCAAGACCCCGACCTCCAGCCCCCCGTGAACCCGCTGCCGCCCGCGGTTGTCATTCTGTTTCTGGCCATCGCCGGGGTCGAGGTGGTACTCTCTTTGGCCGAGGCCGGGCTGGTGGGTGGCCCCGCTGCCGTAGGCTGGCGACTGGCGCTGGTGCGCGACTTTGGCTTTTCGGGGCTGATCTTTGACGCGATGATTGGCGCAGGCCAGTACCCGATCGAACATATCTGGCGGGTGGTGACTTACCCCTTCATCCATCTGGGCTTTACCCATGCGATCTTTGCCGTGGTGCTGCTTTTGGCCTTGGGCAAGATGGTGGCCGAGGCGATGGGACAACTGGCCTTTCTGGTGATCTTCGTGTTGTCGGGGATCGGCGGGGCGCTGGTTTACGGGGCGCTGTTGAACGATCCGGTCTGGCTCGCCGGGGCCTATCCCAATGTCTACGGGCTGATCGGTGGCTATAGTTTCGTGATGTGGCGGCGGTTGCTGGGCTCGGGCGGACCGCAGTATCAGGCCTTTACGCTGATCGCGCTGCTGATGGGGCTCCAGCTGTTTTGGGGTATGTTTTTCGAGACTGGCTTTCTCTGGGTGGCGGAACTGGCGGGGTTCATCTGTGGTTTCGGGCTGAGCTTTCTGGTCGCGCCCGGGGAATGGGCGCGACTGCGGGCGCGGTTGCAGCAGCGTTAACCGCGCCGCATTGACGATTTGAACTCTGACAGGCGGAATGCGCCGATCAGCTGGCCGACACCGAAGTAGCTGACCGCAGCGATGATAAGCAGCAGCACCAGCGCCAGCCCGCGCCACCACGGAAGGCCAAGCATCGGTTGCAGCGCGGCATTGCCCAGCCAGAGCGCGCCGCCCATGGCGGCGGAGGCGATGAGGATGCGCCAGATGCGTTTGTGGAACCGTGCGTCGAATTTGACGGCGTCGCCAAAGCGCCGTGCGCCGATGGCGAGGCAGGCAAACATCGTCCAGCCTGCCAGCGTCGTGGCGACCGCCGGGGCGATCCAGCCGATGAAGGGGGCAAGGCCGATGGCGAGCACCGCGTTCACCACCATGGCGATCACGGCGAAATGGAAGGGGCGGCGGGTGTCTTCGCGCGCGAAATAGACCGGTTGCAGGATTTTTTGCAGCACGAAGGAGGGCAGGCCGAGGCCGTAAACCATTACCGCCGTGGCAATCGCAGCGGTGTCATCGACGCCCGAGGCGCCGCGCTCGAACAGCACGGTGACCAGCGCGAAGGGGATCACGATCAGCGCGACCGAGGAGGGGATCGTCAGTGCCAGCGAAATTTCGGCGGCGCGGCTGAGCGCGGTTTGCGAGCCTGCGTCGTCTCCGGCCCGCAGGCGGCGCGACAGGTCGGGCAGCAGCACGATGCCCACGGCGATGCCCACCACGCCCAAGGGCAGTTGATAGAGCCGGTCGGCGGCGAAGAGCCATGAGACGGCTTTGTCATATTGGCTGGCCACCAATTGCCCGACCACGAGGTTGATCTGCATCACGCCCGAGGCCAGCGCGGCGGGCAGGGCGATGACGATCATCGCGCGCATGTCGGGGGTCCAGCGCGGGCGGGAGGGGCGCAGCGGGAAACCCGCTTGGGCCGCGGCGCGCCATGTCAGCGCCAGCTGTGCCACACCTGCGACGGGGATCGACCAGATCAGCCAAAGCGCGACCTCGCCTCCGGTGAGCGCGGCAAAGGTCATGGCGGCGATGACGAAGATGTTCAAGAGCACCGGTGCTGCGGCGGCCACGGCAAAGCGTCCCGTGGCGTTGAGGATGCCCGAGAACAGCGCGGACAGTGACATGCACAGGATATAGGGAAAGGCGATGCGGCCAAAGGCGACCGTCATGTCGAAGCGCGGGTCTCCGACGAAGCCTTCGGCGGTCAGCCAGACCAGACCGGGCATGAAGATCATGCCCGAGGCGGTCAGCGCCAACACCACCAGTGACAAGCCGTTGAAGGCATCGCGGGCGAATGTGCCTGCGCCTTCCTCGCCCTCCAGCTTTTTGGCGAACATCGGCACGAAGGCCGCGTTGAACGCGCCCTCGGCAAAGAAGCGGCGGAACATATTGGGCAGGCGGAAGGCGGCGACGAAAGCGTCCATGACCGGGCCGGGGCCGATGAGCGACAGCAGCAGCACTTCGCGCAGGAAGCCGAGCACACGGCTCAGCAGGGTCCAGACCCCGACAGTGAAAAAGCCGGACATAAGACGGATAGGTTTCATCGGAGGAGCCTTAAATTGCGCTGCGGTGATCCCTAGCGCGGGCGGTCACCCGGTGCAATCGCGGTAAACGGCAGGAAATGCCCCGCCGCCCGCCGTGGCAAGGCGGCGCTTATCCCCCCGTGGGGTAGATGAACCCATTGATCGGATAGGTGCTGCCAAAGGCGCCGGGCTGGCTTTCCAAGCGCACGGCGGACCAGTCGTTGTCGTCGGAGACGTCGATCACCGCCATTTTCAGCGAAACCTCGTTGCGCTTCCAATTGGCGTGATCCACCCGGATTTCGCGGGGTGAGACGATATCGGAAACCACAGCGATATGGCCCATCGGCATGGAGCGGGTGGCGCTGAAGGCCATCACGGCACCGACGACGGGATCATCGCCGCGCGGGTAAAGCCCTTTGGCCTTGCCCCACCATGTCTCCGCATTGCCGCGAATCTGGATGCCGCTGACATTGCGGGCGAAGGGCACGCACCAAACGCGCTGGCCCTTGGCGCGCATGTCTTTGGCGGTCTGCACGGCCATGAAATGCCGCTGCGGATCGATGCCGCCGAAATCATAGGTCTGCGGGATGTCAGGCGCTTTGGCGCAGGCTGCCGTGAGAAGAAGTGTGGCGCAGAGGGCCATCAGGCCCCGGTTCGGCAGTGCGGCGCGTGTCACGCTCATATGTCCCTCATTCATGGAATCCCGTCTCAGCGGCGGGTTGCAGGGATTTTGAGGATCTGATGCGCAAAGCAAAGCGGCCAAAGAGCGGGTGGCGAAAACCCGCCGATGAGGCGGAGGCGGGGGGCTAGCCCTCCGCCCGCTCGACCCCTGCGGCAATCGCTTCGCGCAGGCGTTTCTCCAAGGTGCGCTGCTTGGCCTCGGTGTAGTATTTCAGACCGAACATATCCTTGACGTAGAAGGTATCGACCACCTGTTCGCCATAGGTCGCGATCACCGCATTGGCGATATAGACGTTGGAGGCCGCCAAGGTGCGCGTCAGATCATAGAGCAGACCGGGCCGGTCGCGGGTGTCGACCTCGATGATCGTGTAGATTTCCGAACCTTCGTTGTCGAAGGTGATATGTGTGGGCACTTTGAAAGCGCGCTCGCGCTTCTTGACCTTATCGCGGGATTTCAGCGCATCGCGGGCGACGATTTCGCCGCGCAGGGTCTTGAGGATCATCTCGCGCAGCCGCGGCAGGCGGCTGGCCTCATAGGGTTGATCTTCGCTGTCCTGAATCCAGAAAGCGTCGGTGACGAAACCATCCTTCGTGGTGTAGCTGCGCGCATCCACCACATTGGCGCCGACCAGCGCCAGCGCGCCTGCAAGCCGGGCAAAGATGCCGGGGTGATCGGCCATGACGAAACAGGCCCGCGTCGCACCGCGGTCTTCGTCGGGGTGCAGGTCGATACGGATATCGTCGTTGCCGATATCGCGCAGCAGTTCCGCAAAGGCGACATGGGCGGTGACATGGAGGCCCTGCCAATAGGGCGGATAGTGGCGGGCCGTCTCGCGTTGCAGGTGTTTGCGCGGCCAATCGGAGAGCGCGGCGCGCAGGGCTTTCTTGGCCTCCGCGCCCCGGTTCTCGCGGTTGAGGTCTTCAAGCCCGGTTTCCAGCGCCCGCTCGGTCTGGCGATAGAGCGCGCGGATCAGCACCGCTTTCCAGTTGTTCCACGTGTTCGGCCCGACGCCGCGAATGTCACAGACCGTCAGCACGCAGAGTAGGTCGAGCCGTTTGACCGTCTGCACCGCCTTGGCAAAGTCGCGCACCGTGCGCGGATCGGCGATGTCGCGTTTTTGGGCCATGTCGGACATCAGCAGGTGATAGCGGACCAGCCATTCCACTGTGTCGACCTCATCGCGTTTCAGCCCCAGCCGCGGGCCAATGCGCCGTGCCAGTTTCGCGCCGATGATGGAATGGTCCTCGGGCCGCCCCTTGCCGATGTCATGCAGCAGCAGCGCCACATAGAGCACCTTGCGGTTCACACCGCGTTTCAGGATCGAGGAGGCGACGGGCAGTTCCTCTTCCAACTCGCCTTTTTCGATCCGGGCGAGGTTGGCGATGCATTGGATGGTATGTTCGTCCACCGTGTAGGAGTGATACATGTTGAACTGCATCATCGCCACGATCGGCTCGAACTCGGGGATGAAGGCGCCCAAGACGCCCAATTCATTCATCCGCCGCAGGGAGCGTTCGGGATTGCCGTGTTTCAGCAGCAGATCAAGGAAGATGCGGCGCGCCTCTGGCGTGCGACGCATGTCGTCGTCGATCAGCGCGAGGTTGGCCTTGATCAGTCGCATCGCATCGGGGTGGATCAACATGCCCGTGCGCAGCGCTTCTTCGAAGATGCGCAACAGGTTCAGCTTGTCTTGCAAAAACTCTTCATCGTCTTTCACCGCGATGCGGTTGTGGACCACCTGAAACCCTTCGCGGATTTTCGGGCGGCGGCGGAAGATGCGTTCCAGCAGCGGCTCGGCCTTCATATGGGAGGCTTCGAGCCCGCTGACGAAGATACGGGTCAGATCCCCCACCGCGGTGGCATGGCGGAAATAGGCCTGCATGAAGATCTCGACGCCCCGCCGGCCCCCGATATCCTGATAGCCCATGGCTTGAGCGACCTGCACCTGCATGTCGAAGGTCAGCTGTTCCGTCGCGCGCCCGGCAATCAGGTGGAGGTGCCCTCGCACGGCCCAGAGAAAAGCCTCGGCCTCGCGGAAGGTGTCGTATTCATCGGCGCGGAAAACGCCGAGATCGACCAGATCCGCGACCCGGTCCACGTCATGGATGAACTTGGCGATCCAGAACAGCGAATGCAGATCGCGCAGCCCGCCTTTGCCTTCCTTGACGTTTGGCTCGACCATATAGCGCTCACCCTGCTTCAGGTGGCGGTTGTCGCGCTCCTCCAGTTTCGCTTCGATGAAATCCTTTCCCGCGCCTGAGAAAAGTTCGTTCTTGAGCCGTTCGGAAAGCTCTTGCGCAAGGGTCACATCGCCGTCGATGAAACGGTTTTCCAGCAGGGCGGTCTGAATGGTGAAATCATCCGCCCCCAGCCGCAGGCAGTCTTCGATGGTGCGGGTGGCATGGCCGACCTTCAGCTTCAAATCCCACAGGATGTAGAGCATCGATTCGATCACGCTCTCCGACCAGGCGGTGGCCTTGTAGGGGATGAGGAACAGCAGATCGACATCGGAAAAGGGCGCCATCTCTCCCCGGCCATAGCCGCCGACGCCAATCATGGCGAGCCGTTCACCCTCGGTCGGGTTCGGGTTGGGGTGCAGCACCTGCGTGGCGATCTGCAAGACGCAGCGCAGCAGCTGGTCGGTGAGATAGGTGTAGGAAGAGGTCATCGCCCGCGCATCGAAGGGCGATTCGGCAAAGCCTGCCGCGATGGCTTTGCGGCCCGCCTGCTGGGCTTCTTGGATCAAAGGGACGATCTCGGCCCTGAGGGCCGCGCCCTCCAACGTGCTGTCGCGCTGGGCGAGGGCTTGCCAGATGGCTGTGTCGTCAAAGATTTGCTCGGGCGCGCAAATCAGGCGCGGGTGTCGACGCGCGCCTGATGTTGTTGTCGGTTTCGCGAGGTCCAATTCAGAAACCAGCCCCGCCAAAGCCGCGCGGTGCCGGGTCGAGCACGACGACGCGGTTGTCGCGGATCGTGGCCACGGCCAAGGCGCGTTCGTTGGTGCCGTCGCGGCGCAGGCGGAAGATGCCGCTGGCGCCTTGGAAACCCGCCCCTTGGGTCAGCGCGGCCCCGGAAAGCGCGTTGGATTTGCCGCCCTTCACCAAGGAGCCGATTGCCGCGATCCCGTCAAAGGCCAGCCCGGCCAGAGGGTGCGGATCACTGCCATAGGCCGCGGTGTAACGGTTCGAGAAAGCACCGCTCGCCGCCCTGTCGGGCAGGGCGAACCAGCCGCCCTGAACGCCGGGCAGTTCCAGCGTTTGGGCGGGGATGTCCCACCGAGTCAGGCCGACATATTGCGTGGTGGCCGATTGAATGCCCGCCTCGGGCAGAAGCTGCGCGAAGAGCGGCAGAGCACTGGCCGAGGAGGTGGTGAGGAAGAGCGCATTGGCGCCGCTGCCTTCGACGGTTGCTTTGACGCGCGGCACGGCGGCCACGACCGACTCTTGGCTCAGCGCGTAATCGACGGTGCCTGCCAGCGTCGCGCCATTGGCGCTGATCGCTTGAACGATCGCGTCACGGCCCAACTGTCCGGCAAGGTCCTGACCATGCAGCACGACCATTTTGTCTTTGCCATTGCGCTTGGCAAAGCTCACCAACCGGTTGGCGGTATTGGCAAAGGTCGGCCCGAGCACGAAAACATTGCCGCCCGCGATGGTCGGGTTGTTCGAGAAGGAGATCACGTTAACCCCGGAGGAGGCCACCGCCACCCCAGCCGCATTAGCCGCTTCGCCGTAAACCGGGCCGAGGATGATCTTGGCCCCTTCATTCACCGCCTGCGCAGCGACGGATGCGGCTGTGCTGGCGTTGCCCGCAGTGCCATAAACGCGTAGATCGATCTGAACGCCGTCCAGATCGCGCATCGCAAGGCGCGCGGCGTTTTCGAGGTTCTTGGCCAGCAACTCATCACCGGCAGAGCCGCCCCGCGGGACCAAGAGCGCCACCGGAACGGGGGCCGCAGGGTCGATGCGCGGGCCGCCGGAATTGGCGCCGCCCGTGGCGACAGGCTGACAGGCCGCCAGCAGGACCGCGAAGAGCGGCAGCAAGAGCAGGTGCATCTTCTTGCGGATGGCGCGGAAACAGGCAATCATTTGTATTCACTCCCCGGTGGTGGCAAGACGACGATGGTCGCCGGAACATGGCCGCGATCATAGTGACTGCGAAAGGCGGGTCCAGCGTTGAAATTTGACAAGACAGAGCTAGCCCCGGGACTTTATTTCGTGGGCGTCCCCATCGGCACCGCACGCGATATCACGTTGCGCGCGCTCGACACGCTGGCCTCGGCGGATTTGCTGGCGGCAGAGGACACGCGCAGCCTGCGGCGGCTGATGGAAATTCATGGGGTGCCGCTTGATGGGCGCAAGGTGCTGGCGCTGCACGACCACAGCGGCACATCGGTGCAAGAGCGGCTGATCGCGGCCATCCGCGAGGGTAAATCAGTCGCCTATGCGTCGGAGGCGGGCATGCCGCTGATCGCCGATCCGGGGTTTGAATTAAGCCGCGCCGCAGCCGAAGCGGGTGTGATGCAGACCTGCGCGCCGGGACCATCGGCCGTGCTGACCGCGCTGGCCTTGGGCGCCCTGCCGACGGATGCATTTTTCTTTGCGGGTTTCCTGCCCAATAGTAAATCGGCCCGGATCGCGGCGCTGGAAAAGCTGCGCGACGTGCCGGGAACTCTGGTGTTCTACGAATCACCCAAACGGCTCGGCGCCATGCTGCGCGATGCGGCAACCGCACTGGGCGCGGGGCGCAAGGCGGCAATGTGCCGGGAGTTGACCAAGAAATTCGAAGAGATTCAGCGCGATACCCTCGAAAATCTCGCCGAGCTTTATCAAGCGAAGGCACCAAAAGGCGAAGTGGTCGTGCTGATTGATCGCAGCCGTTCAGACTCTGTTAATCACCTTGACCTAGAAACAGATTTGCAACGGGCGCTTACAGAAATGTCGATGCGTGACGCTGTCGATTTGGTGGCGCAGGCCCATGGCCTGCCACGGCGGCAGGTCTATCAAGCGGCATTGGCGCTCGGCAAAGGTTAGAACACGGGGCGGAGCAATGAAAATGCCGCAGGGTGATACGGGGATACGAACTGCGGCCAAGCGCCAACGGGGGCGCATGGCCTATCACGCCGGGATCGCCGCCGAAAACCGGATCGCGCAAGACTATGAGAGGCGCGGTTTTGCCATCGCGCGCCGCCGTTGGCGGGGCCGCGCTGGTGAAATTGATTTGATCCTGCGCGATGGGGCTGCCTTGATCTTTGTCGAGGTGAAACAAAGTCGTAGTTTCGCAAGGGCTGCCGAAAGCCTTTCCGCCCGACAAATGCAGCGCATCTATCGCTCCGCCGAGGAATTTCTTGCCGGCGAACCTGCAGGAAGCCTGACCGAGGTGCGCTTTGACGTGGCGCTTGTCGATGGGCAGGGGGCCACCGAAATCATCGAAAACGCCTTTGGCCACGGCTGACCCATTGCGCATAGGCCCCTGCTGCGCCATCTAAGAAGCGATCCCAGAAGCCTGCACCGTCGGTCCGGGTCGGATCACGACAAAGGTAAGCAGCGGGGGACGCCGATGAAAATCGCCTTTCAAATGGACCCGATCGGGGACGTGAACATCAACGCCGACAGCAGCTTTCGGCTGGCCGAAGAGGCGCAGGCGCGGGGGCATGAGCTGTTCTTCTACACGCCCGATCATCTGGCGTACCAAGAGGGGCGGATCACCGCGCGGGGCTATGACTTTACCGTGCAGCGCGTGCAGGGCGATCATGCCCGGTTCGGAGAAGAGCGCGAGGTCGATTTGGCGGATTTCGACGTGGTCTGGCTGCGTCAGGACCCGCCTTTCGACATGCATTACATCACCTCGACCCACCTGCTGGACCGGCTGAAAGAAACCACCTTGGTGGTCAACGATCCTTTTTGGGTCCGCAATTACCCCGAAAAACTCCTGGTTCTCGACTTCCCCGATCTGACGCCGCCCACCACGATTGCACGCGACCTTTCGACCATCAAAGCCTTCAAGGCGAAGCATGGCGATGTGATCTTGAAACCGCTTTACGGTAATGGCGGGGCTGGTGTGTTCCGGCTGGACGCCAATGACCGCAACCTCATCTCGCTGCATGAATTGTTCACCGGCTTCTCGCGTGAGCCGCTCATTGTTCAGAAATTCCTGCCTGCCGTATCCAAAGGTGACAAGCGCGTCATCCTCGTGGACGGGGAGCCGGTGGGCGCGATCAACCGCGTCCCGGCGGAGGGTGAGACACGGTCGAACATGCATGTCGGCGGGCGGCCTGAGAAGGTCGGGCTGACCGAGCGCGATCTGGAGATCTGCGCCGCCATCGGGCCATTGCTTAAAGAAAAGGGCCAAATCTTTGTCGGGATCGATGTGATCGGCGATTATCTGACCGAGATCAACGTGACCTCTCCCACCGGCATTCAAGAGCTGGAACGGTTCGATGGCGAGAATATCGCCGGAAAAATCTGGGAGGCGATTGAGGCTAAGCGCGGGTGAGCCTGCGCCAGCATCTTCTGAACCGCTACCTGCGTCTGACAGAGAAACCTTTGCTGGCGCATGCAAACCCGCAGTTCCTGCGGGCCACGATGGAGATGCAGGCGCGGCTCTTTTTTAAAGGGCCGCGCGAGGTGCATGCGGAATGGCGTGATCTGCCGGGGGCGGGACCGGCGCTTTGGCTTACGCCGCCGCAGGCCTCCGAGCGGCGTGTGATCCTCTACGTTCATGGCGGCGGGTTCGTGTTTGGCAGTCCGGAGACGCACCGGGCGATGGTCGCGCGCCTATCCCTGCTGACCGGTGCGCGGGCGGTGCTGCCGCGCTATGCGCGGGTGCCAGAGGCGGCTTTTCCCAAGCCTGCGCAAGACATCCGCGCGGCGTGGGATGCGCTTGGTCAGATGGGCATCGCGGCGGGGGACATCGTGATTGGCGGCGACAGCGCGGGCGGCGCGCTGGTCTTTGACCTGTTGGCGCAGCTTTGCCGCGAAGGGGCGGCGCTGCCTGCTGGCGCCTTTGGGCTTTCCCCTTTGTTGGACCTGACGTTTTCGGGCCCGAGTTTCACTCAGAATGCCGAAAGCGACGTGTTGTTGCCCGCCGCCCGCGCGACGGAAATGGCGCGGCTCTATCTTCAGGGGCAGAATGCGGAGAGCCCCCGGGCGAGTCCCATTCTCGCCGATTTCAATGGCGCACCGCCCGTCTGGCTCACCGTAAGTGACAGCGAAATCCTGCGCGATGACAGCCGCCGATTGGCGGCCCGTCTGCGCGAAGCGGGCGTGTCGGCCACCTTGCAGGAGGTCCATGACCTGCCACATGTCTGGCCGCTGTTTCAGAACCACCTGCCCGAGGCGCGGCAGAGCCTCGCGGCCCTCGCCGATTGGATCAATGCCCTGCCGTCGGATCGGGCAGGCGAAAACTGATCGCCTCGGCCATATGGGGGCGGCGGACCTCGGGTTCCCCCGCAAGATCGGCGATGGTGCGCGCGACACGCATGACCCGGTGATACCCGCGCGCCGACAGGGAAAACCGTTCCGCTGCGCGCAGAAGCAGCGTGCGCGCTTCGGCATCCGGGCTGACGACGGTTTCGAGCAGGTCACCCGCCGCATCGGCATTGGCCGAAATCCCGTCATGCGGCGCGTAGCGCGTGGATTGAAGCGCCCGCGCGGCGGCGACCCTTGCCGCGACCTCGGCCGAGGTCTCGCCGTTGGCGGGCAGGTTGAGGTCGCTGTAGCTGACGGGCGGCACGTCGACGCGCAGGTCGAAACGGTCCATCAACGGGCCTGAGATGCGGCCCAAATAGTCTTCGCCGCAGGCCGGGACGCGGGCACAGGCGCGGGCTGGGTCGGGCAGGTAGCCGCATTTGCAGGGGTTTGCCGCCGCGACGAGCATGAAGCGGCAGGGGTATTTCACATGGGCATTGGCGCGTGCGATCATGACCTCGCCAGTCTCGATCGGTTGACGCAGGGTTTCGAGGACCGTGCGGTTGAACTCGGGGAACTCGTCCATGAAAAGCACGCCGTTATGGGCGAGAGATGCCTCCCCTGGACGCGCCTGCCGACCGCCGCCGATGATCGCAGCCATAGAGGCCGTGTGATGTGGCTCGCGAAAGGGGCGGCTGCGGGAAATGCCGCCCTCATCCAGCAGCCCGGCGAGGGAGTGGATCATCGAGGTCTCAAGCGCTTCACCTGCCGTCAGCGGCGGCAGGATGCCGGGCAGCCGCGCGGCCAGCATGGATTTCCCCGACCCCGGCGTGCCGACCAGCATCAGGTGATGCCGCCCGGCGGCGGCGATCTCCAACGCGCGCTTGGCGCGTTCTTGGCCTTTGACCTCGCGCAGGTCGCGGCCCGCCAATGCGAGGGGCACCTCCCCCGGCTCAGCGGGGGCGATCGGTACTTGCCCGGTGTAGTGGCGCACCACGTCGCCCAGATTTGCGGCGGCGATGACCTGTGTCTTGCCCACCCATGCGGCCTCCGCCCCCGACCCTGCGGGGCAGAGCAGGCTTCGGTCCTCGGCGGCGGCGGCCATGGCGGCGGGCAAGGCGCCGACCACGGGCATCAGCGTCCCGTCGAGCGAAAGCTCTCCCAAAGCCACCACATTTTGGGTGATGTCATCGGGCAGGATATCCAGCGCCGAGAGCAGCGCCAGCGCGATGGGCAGGTCGAAATGGCTGCCTTCCTTGGGCAGGTCGGCGGGGGAGAGATTGACGGTGATGCGTTTGGACGGCAGCGCGATGGCCAAGGCGCTGAGCGCCGTGCGCACCCGGTCGCGGGCTTCCGACACGGCCTTGTCCGCCAGTCCGACGATCGAAAAGCCCGGCAGCCCGGCGGTGACCGCGCATTGCACCTCGACGATGCGCGCGTCGACCCCTTGAAATGCGACCGTATAGGCCCGCGACACCATTACCCCTGCTCCGTCTTGCTATGGTTAATCGGTAGGCAAGACGGGTTTAGGAATAGTTAACGGCACTGTGGGTCAGGGCGTATGATTGATCCCTTCGACCCGCCATTGGCCGTTGTCATGGGACAGATGCGTCACCGAGAGGTTGTCGATCTTATGGGCCATCGCCTCCAGCGGGCCGCCACCTTGGGCCTCCTGCACCTGCGTGAGGATCACGCCGAAATGCGCCACGGCGATCACATGGGCATTGGGGTGGGCCGCGTTGATCCGTGCCACCACCCGGTCGACGCGCGCCTTGGTCTGGTTCCAGCTTTCGCCCTCGGGGGCCATGACATCGCCGGGGGTCTCCCAATAGGCGCGGCTGAGGTCCGGGTCACGCGCGGCGACTTCAGAGAAATGCAGCCCGTCCCAAGCGCCGAAATGCAGCTCGCGCAGCTCATGCTCATGGGGCAGGCGGCGGCGGGAGGGCTGGGCCAGCGCATCCGCCGTATGCACAGCGCGGATCAGGTCCGAGGAGACGAGCAGCGCCTCATCCGGCAGATGCAGGTTCAACCGCGCCAGTCGGGGCGCATCGGAAAGGTCCGCCGGGACATCGCGCCAGCCGACGAAGTTCTTCTCATGGGTCGGGCCGTGGCGCACCCAGTGCCAAATGGTCATGGCATCTCCCCTTTCAACAGTTGCGGCAGGCCGACGACGACCTGCACCACCGTCTCTGCCTCGGCGGCCAAGGCGATGTTGAGCCGCCCCTGCGCCTCGCGGAATTGGCGGGCCATGGCGTTCTCGGGCACGATGCCTTGGCCGACCTCGTTCGAGACCACGATCCAATGCGCGGCGCAGCCCCGCAGGGCCTGCAAAAGCTGCGCCTGCGCGGCCTCCAGATCGCTGCCTTCCATCAGGTGATTGCTCAGCCACATGGTTGCGCAGTCGATCAGCACGATTTCGCCGGCGGGCAGTTTCGCCAGCGGTTCGGTCAGATCGAGCGGGCATTCGACGGTGCGCCACCCCGCATCGCGCCTTGCTTGATGCTTGTTCACGCGTTCTTGAACTTCGTCATCCCAGATGCGACCGGTGGCAAGGTAAGTCTTTGACATGCCGCTGGAATTTACGAGGGTCTCTGCCCATTCCGACTTGCCCGAGGCCGCCCCGCCTAGGGCAAAGGTAGTTCTAGGCAACATCTTCTCACCAAATATTTGAACCAAATGGCACGTCTCTGCGTATCTCCACCAAAGGCCCATCACAAGGTGCGCCGCGCATTTCTCAAGGGGGATACCAAATGTCATTGCAAACCGCTCGCGAATTTTCACTCACCCGCACCGCAATGAAGGCCGAATTGCTCGATGCCGAAACGGAGTTGGAATTGGCCTATGCGTGGCGCGATCACCGGGATGAGGCCGCGTTGCACCGTTTGATCACCGCCTACATGCGTCTGGCGATTTCGATGGCGGGCAAGTTCAAGCGCTACGGCGCGCCGATGAACGATCTGATCCAAGAGGCGGGTCTGGGCCTGATGAAAGCCGCCGACAAATTTGACCCCGACCGCGGCGTGCGTTTCTCGACCTATGCGGTCTGGTGGATCAAGGCGAGCATTCAAGACCACGTGATGCGCAATTGGTCGATGGTGCGGACGGGGTCGACCTCCTCTCAGAAATCGCTGTTTTTCAACATGCGTCGCGTGCAGGCCCGTTTGGAGCGTGAGGCCACGGCCATGGGCGAGACGCTGGACAAGCACCAGCTGCGCCAGATGATCTCGACCGAAATCGGCGTGCCGCTGCATGATGTCGAGATGATGGAAGGCCGCCTGTCGGGTTCGGACTATTCGCTGAACGCCACGCAGAGCGCTGAGGATGAGGGCCGCGAGTGGATCGAAGCACTGGCTGATGAAAGCGCGCAGGCGGCGGAGCGTGTCGAGGAAGAGCATGACACGGCGCAGCTGCGCAACTGGTTGCTGGCGGCAATGCAGGGCCTGTCCGAGCGTGAGCAATTCATCGTGCGCGAACGCAAGTTGCGGGATCCTGCGCGTACTTTGGAAAGCCTTGGCGATGAACTCAGCCTCAGCAAAGAGCGGGTCCGCCAGCTTGAGGCCGCGGCCTTTGGCAAGATGCGCAAGTCGCTTGAGATGCAATCGCGTGAGGTCTTTGCCTTTCTGGCCTGACCCCGCATCGCGATGCCCGCCGGGGCTGGCAGATTTCCCCGCCCCGGATTAAGGTCTCCCTAATGCAAACGGGGGGCCTTTATGCTGTCGGGCAAACATATTCTGCTGATCATCGGCGGCGGCATTGCCGCCTATAAATCCCTCGATCTGATCCGGCGTCTGCGCGAGCGTGGGGCCAAGGTAATGCCGGTGCTGACCCGTGCGGGCGAAGAGTTCGTCACCCCGCTTTCCGTATCTGCACTGACCGGCGTGAAGGTCTTTCGTGATCTCTTCGACCTCGGTGATGAGGCCGAGATGGGGCATATCCAACTGAGCCGCGCGGCGGACCTTTTGGTGGTCGCCCCCGCCACGGCAGACCTGATGGCCAAAATGGCGCAGGGGGCGGCGAATGATTTGGCCTCAACCTTGCTTTTGGCCACCGATACGCCGGTGCTGCTGGCACCTGCGATGAACGTGCGGATGTGGCAGCACCCCGCGACGCAGCGCAACATCGCTACTCTGCGCGGCGATGGCATCGCCATGGTCGGGCCGAATGACGGTGACATGGCCTGCGGCGAATACGGGCCGGGGCGGATGGCCGAACCGCTTGAGATTGTCGCGGCTGTTGAGGCGCGGCTGGGGCAGGGGCCGCTTGCGGGCAAGCGCATCCTCGTCACCTCCGGCCCGACGCATGAGCCGATCGACCCGGTGCGCTATATCGCCAACCGCTCTTCCGGGGCGCAGGGCACAGCCATCGCGCGGGCGCTGGCGGATCTGGGGGCCAAGGTCGTCTTTGTCACCGGCCCCGCCGAGGTCGCCCCGCCCGAGGGGGTCGAGGTCGTGCCGGTGCAAACGGCGCAAGAGATGATGCAGGCGGTAGAGGCTGCTCTGCCCGCCGATGCCGCCGTCTTTGCCGCCGCGGTGGCCGATTGGCATGTGCAGGGGGCAGGGGACCGTAAGCTGAAGAAATCTAAAGACGGGCTGCCCAGCCTGTCTTTCGCGGAAAACCCCGATATCCTGAAAACCGTCAGCCAGCGTGGCGAAGGCCGCCCGCCGCTCGTCGTAGGCTTCGCCGCCGAGACCGACGACGTGCTGGCCCATGCCACCGCGAAACGCGTGCGCAAGGGCTGTGACTGGATCGTCGCCAATGACGTCTCCCCCGCCACCGGCATTATGGGCGGGCGCGAGAATGCCGTGACGCTGATCACCGACGCGGGCGCAGAGGACTGGCCGCGCATGGGCAAAGATGCCGTGGCCGCCCGTCTGGCCGAACGTATCGCCGCGGCACTTGCCTGAGGGGGCGCTATGACCACGATCAAACTCTGCTGGGCCGATGGCGCGGACCGCAGCCTGCCACTGCCCGCCTATGAAAGCGCCGGGGCGGCGGGGGCGGACCTGCGGGCCAATCTGCCCGGCGGCACGGTCACCTTGGCCCCCGGCGCCCGGGCGCTGATCTCCACCGGGTTGCAGATGGCGATCCCGCAGGGGTTCGAGGTGCAGATCCGCCCGCGCTCGGGTCTCGCGCTGAAGCATGGGATCACCCTGATCAACAGCCCCGGCACCATCGACAGCGATTATCGCGGCGTCGTGGGGGTGATCATGGGCAATATGGGGGCGGAGGCCTTCACCGTCGAACATGGCATGCGCATCGCCCAGATGGTCGTGGCCCCGGTGGTGCAGGCGGGCTTTGATCTGGCCGAGCGCCTTGATGAGACCGCGCGCGGCGCGGGCGGGTTTGGCTCGACGGGGGCGCAGTGATGCTGGCTGTTTTGATCATCGCGGCGGCGCTTTGGTTTGGCGGCGGCTTCCTCGGCCTGCCGCGCGGGCTGCGCGCGGGGCTGGTCGGGCTGATGTATCTGGCGCTGGTCGCGCTGCATCTGCTGTTTCCGGCCACCCATCCGCTGCGCCTCGCCACCGGCGGCAGTGCCGCGCCTTGGCTGCTGCTGGGCGGCTTCGTTGCGCTGGTGATGCTCTACCGGCAGGGGCTGGCGACCCTGCGCGCGCGCGCCACGCCGGACGCGCCGACTGAAGCCCCCGCCTCGGGCCGTTTTTCGGAGAGTGAGTTGAACCGCTACGCCCGGCACATCGTGCTGCGTGAGGTCGGCGGCCCCGGGCAAAAGGCGCTGAAGAACGCGAAGGTGCTCGTCGTCGGTGCGGGCGGTCTCGGCGCGCCCGTGCTGCAGTACCTCGCCGCGGCGGGCGTGGGCTCCATCGGGGTGATCGACGACGACGCGGTGGAGAACGCGAACCTACAACGGCAGGTGATCCACAAGGACGCCGCCATCGGCACGCCCAAGGTCTTTTCGGCCGAGGCCGAGATGCTGGCGCAGAACCCCCACGTCACCGTGCGCCCCTACCATCGCCGTCTGACCGACGAGATCGCCGAGGATCTGGTGGCCGACTATGACCTCGTGCTCGACGGGACCGACAATTTCGACACCCGCTACCGGGTCAATGCCGCCTGCGTTGCGTCGGGCACGCCGCTCATCTCGGGGGCGCTCAGCCAATGGGAGGGGCAGCTCAGCGTCTTCGATCCCGCCCGCGGCGCGCCCTGTTATCGCTGCATCTTCCCCGAAGCGCCGGCAGCGGGGCTTGCGCCTTCCTGCGCCGAGGCCGGGGTGATCGGGCCACTGCCCGGCGTGATCGGCACGATGATGGCGCTGGAGGCCGTGAAACTCATCACCGGGGCGGGCAGCGTGCTGCGCGGCGAGATGATGATCTACGACGGGCTTTACGGCGAGACCCGCAAGATCGGCCTCAAACGCCGGGCGGGCTGCGAAACCTGCGGCGGGTGATTGCAAGTCACCCCGGCGCGCCCCATCTTGGGCGCAAAGGAGACCTGCATGACCAACCCGCTTCTGACCGATTGGGAGACTCCCTTCGGCATCGCCCCCTTTGACCGCATTTCCGACAATGATTTCGCCCCCGCTTTGGAGGAGGCGCTCACCGCCCACCGGGCCGAGATCGACGCCATCGCCGAGAACCCCGAAGCCCCCAGCTTCGCCAATACCATCGAGGCGCTGGAAGCCTCCGGCGCGGCGCTCGACAAGGTTCTGAGCGTCTTCTTCACCGTGGCGGGCGCGGACAGCAACCCGGCGCGCGAGGCACTGCAGCGCGACTTCTCGCCCAAGCTCGCCGCGCATCAGTCGGCGATCTCGGGCAACGAGAAACTCTTCGCCCGCATCAATGCCGTTTGGGAGGCGCGCGACAGTCTCGACCTCAGCGAGGAACAGGCCCGCGTGCTGACGCTGACGCACCGTGGCTTCGTCCGCTCAGGCGCCGCGCTGACGGGGTCGGAGGCCGAGCGCATGAAGGAGATCAAGGCGCGGCTGGCTGTGCTGGGCACGCAGTTTACCCAGAACCTGCTGGCGGATGAGCGCGACTGGTTCATGCCGCTGTCCGAGGACGATCTGACCGGCCTGCCGGATTTCGTGATCGATGCCGCCCGGGCTGCAGGCGAAGAAAAGGGCACGCAAGGCCCGGTGGTCACGCTGTCGCGCTCGCTCATCACGCCCTTCCTGCAATTCTCGGACCGCCGCGACCTGCGCGAGAAAGCGTTCCGCGCGTGGGAAGCCCGCGGTGCGAACGGCGGCGAAACCGACAACCGAGAGATCGCGGCCGAGACGCTGGCCCTGCGCAAGGAGCGCGCGGCGCTTCTGGGCTACGACAACTTCGCCGCCTACAAGCTCGAAACCGAGATGGCCAAGACGCCCGCCGCCGTGCGCGACCTGCTGATGTCGGTCTGGAAACCGGCCAAGGCGCAGGCCGACGCCGATGCCGAGGTGCTGACCGCGCTGATGCGCGAGGACGGCGTGAACGGGGCGCTGGAGCCTTGGGACTGGCGCTACTACGCCGAGAAGCGGCGCGCGGCGGAGCATGATCTCGATGAGGCGGCGCTGAAACCCTATTTCCAGCTCGACCGGATGATCGACGCGGCCTTCGACTGCGCCAACCGGTTGTTTGGGCTGGAGTTCGCAGCCCTCGACGTGCCGCTCTACCACCCCGACTGCCGGGCGTGGGAAGTGACGCGGGACGGCCAGCATGTGGCGGTCTTCATCGGTGATTATTTCGCGCGCGGCTCGAAACGGTCGGGCGCGTGGTGCTCGGCGATGCGCGCGCAGGCGAAGTTCCCGCGCGAACAGGCGCCCGTGGTGATCAACGTCTGCAATTTCGCCAAGGGCGACCCGGCGCTACTGTCCTACGACGACGCCCGCACGTTGTTCCACGAGTTCGGCCATGCGCTGCACCAGATGCTCTCGGACGTGACCTATGAAAGCGTCAGCGGCACCTCGGTGGCGCGCGACTTCGTGGAGTTGCCGAGCCAGCTTTACGAGCACTGGCTGGACCAGCCCGAGGTGCTGCAGAAATTCGCGACCCATGCGCGGACGGGCGAGGCCATGCCGCCTGAGATGCTCGACAAGGTGCTGGCCGCCGCGACCTTCGACATGGGCTTTCAGACGGTGGAATATATCGCCTCCGCCCTTGTCGATCTGGAGTTCCACGACGGCGAACCACCTGCCGATCCGATGGCGAGACAGGCCGAGGTGCTCAGCAGCATCGGCATGCCGCAGGCGATCCGCATGCGCCACGCCACCCCGCAGTTCGCGCATGTGTTTTCAGGCGATGGCTATTCCAGCGCCTATTACAGCTACATGTGGTCCGAGGTGATGGACGCCGACGCCTTTGCCGCCTTCGAGGAAGCGGGCGGCGCCTTTGACGCGGAGCGCGCCGAGGCGTTGGAGGAGCACATCCTTTCGACTGGCGGCAGCCGTGATCCGGCGGAGCTTTACACCGCCTTCCGGGGGCGTCTGCCGGGGGTTGAGGCGCTGCTCAAGGGGCGCGGGCTGGCCGCCTGAGCCTTGCCGCGTCCGGGGTCAATATCCCCGGTCGCGGTCCACCAGATGCAGCAGGGGCTCGCCGGCCTCGCTGCGGCGGATGTTTTCCGCGATGACTTCCGAGGCCGTGTCGTTGCGCGTGGCCGCCGCGATATGCGGGGTCACGGTGACCTTCGGATGCGCCCAATAGGGGTGATCCTCGGGCAGCGGCTCTACCCGGAAGACATCGAGCGTTGCATGGGCGATCTGCCCGCTATTGAGAGCTGCCAAGAGCGCATCGTCGTCGATCAGCGGCCCGCGACCGGGGTTGATGATGAAGGCACCCTCGGGCATTTGCGCGAGCGTCTCGGCATTCAGAACGTTCTGCGTGGCGGGCGTGTCGGGCATCAGGAGCACGGCGATCTCGGCGCGTTTGAGCGCCTCCGTCAGCCCTTCGTCGCCATGCAGGCAACGTACCCCCTCGATCTGCTTTTCGCTGCGCGACCAGCCGGTCACGTCAAAGCCCAGACCCACCAGCGCCTCGGCCACCGCTTGGCCGAGCGCGCCGATGCCCAACACCGCCACGCTGCGCTCGCGGGCCAGCGGCGGCGTGCGCGGCGCCCATTTGGCATCCTTGCGCAGGATATCGGTATCCATCCCCAGATGATGGCGCAGCACATGGCCCGTACACCATTCCACCATGCCGTGGGTCAGGCCAAAATCCACCATCCGCGCCAGCGGGATCTTCAAGGTCTCGTTGCCGGTGATCGCCTCCACCCCGGCCCAGAGGTTCAGCACCGCCTTGGCGCGGGTATAGGGGGTGAAATCCTGCAAAACGCTGTTGGGGGCATAGACGATATAGTCGACCTCTTCGGGCGGCAGATCGGTGGCCAGCGTGAAATTCTGCCCCGGCAGTGCTTTGCGGAGCGCTTCGTTCAAAGGCTGTTCGTAGCCGTCCCAGCGTTCGGCTTTAGCGGCGAAGAGAATGTTGATCGTCATGAATTACCTCGGTCTATGAACATGCGCCGATTGCACCAAGCCGAAGGCCAGCAGCAGCACCAGCATGGCCGAGCCGCCATAGCTCACCATCGGCAGGGGCACGCCGACCACGGGGGCCAGCCCCATGACCATCGACATGTTAACGGCGAAAAAGAGAAAGAAGTTAAGTGCGATGCCAAGGGTTAGCAGGCTTGAGAAGCGGTCCTTGTTCTTCACCGCCGAGGCCACGCAGAACAGGATGATTAGCGCGTAAAGCCCCAGCAGGGAGACGCCTCCGACGAAGCCGAACTCTTCGGCCAATGTGGTGAAGATGAAATCGGTGTGTTTCTCGGGCAGGAAGTTCAGCCGCGATTGGGTGCCCTGCATATAGCCGCGCCCCGACCAGCCGCCCGAGCCAAGCGCGATCTTGGACTGGGTGATGTGATAGCCCGCGCCAAGCGGGTCTTGGCTGGGGTCGAGAAAGGTGTCGATGCGGCGGTATTGGTAGTCTTTCAGCAATTGCCACGGTGTTCCGCGCGACTGGAAGACGGCGGTGACCAGCCCGATGGCGGCGGTGATGACGGCGGCGAAATAGGCCCAATGCACGCCCGCGAGGAACATCAGCCCGCCCCCTGCAGTCAGCAGCAGGATCGAGGTGCCAAGGTCGGGCTGTTTCAGCACCAGCGCGGTGGGGATCACGATGATCAGAATGGGCACCAGCACCCAGAAGGGGCGGGACACCTTCTTGACCGGTAGCCAGTCGTAATAGGCCGCCAGAAACAGGACCAGCGTGATCTTCATCAGTTCCGACGGTTGCAGCCGCATGAAGCCGATGTCGATCCAACGCTGCGCGCCCATGCCGACAGAGCCGAAAAGTTCGACCGCGACCAGCAGCACCAAGGTCGCCCCATAGGCCACGCCCGACAGGTTGCGCCAAAGCCAGATCGGCACCATCGCCACGGTGAACATGATCGCCATGCCCATGGCGAAACGTTTCATCTGCGGTTCGGCCCAAGGGGAGAATGACCCGCCCGCAACCGAATAGAGCATCAGAAAACCGACGCCCGCGACACTGGTCAGCAGGATCGCCAGCGGCCAGTTCATAAAGAGGATCTTGCGCAGCCCTGTGGGGACGGATTTGACCGTATGCTCAAGATAGCTCATGCCTGATCCTCCCCCTCTAGATTGGCGGTGGTCTCGGGCGTGGTGTTGCGCAGTTCCTCTTGCTGGGTGGCGATGCGGCCCCGGTCGGACTTAGGGTAGGCTTCGAGTGGCGGCTCGCCCCCCGCCATGGCCTGCAACATCACGTCGCGTGCGATCGGGGCTGCGGCTGTCGAGCCGCCGCCGCCGTGCTCCACCAATACGCAGGCTGCGTATTTCGGTTTGTCATAGGGCGCAAAGCAGACAAAGAGCGCGTGGTCGCGGCGTTCCCACGGCAGGTCGGCGTTGCTGGTCACGCCGCGGGCGCGTTCGGCGGCGGTGATGTTGCGCACCTGACTGGTGCCGGTTTTGCCTGCCATGCGCATCGTGTCGTCGATGATGCGGCTGCGGTAGCCGGTGCCGCGGCGATCGTTCACCACATCGTACATCGCCTTGCGCAATTGGCGCAGGTTGTTTTCGTTCAGCCCCATCGGTTCGCCCGCGCCGCTGGGTTGCTCCACCCCGTCGATGGATTTGATCAGCCGCGGCGTCACCGCGCGGCCCGTGGCGATCCGCGCGCTCATCACCGCCAATTGCAGCGGGGAGGAGAGGGTGAAACCCTGCCCGATAGAGGCGTTGACCGTGTCACCCACGACCCAATCCTCACCCCGGGCCGAGCGTTTCCACTGTTTCGTGGGCGCCAGCCCGCCCGCGACCGACGACAGCGCCAGATCATGTTTGATCCCAAGGCCAAAGCGGTTCGCCATGGCGGTGATCTTTTCGATCCCGACTTTTACGGCCAGATCGTAGTAATAGACGTCGCAGGATTGTTTCAGCGAATGTTGCAGATCGACCCAGCCGTGGCCCGCGCGTTTCCAGCAGTGGAACCGCCGCCCCGCGACTTCCAGATGGCCGGGGCAATAGACCGTCTCATCGGGGGTGACGATGCCCTCTTCGATGGCGGCAAGCGCCACGATCATTTTGAAGGTCGAGCCGGGCGGGTAGGTGCCCTGTATGGGTTTGTTCACCAGCGGGCGGTATTTGGAATTGAGCAGCGGGTTGTAATCCGCCGAAGAGATGCCGCCGATAAAGAGGTTCGGGTCGTAGCTGGGCGAGGACGCAAGCGCGGCCAGATCGCCATTCTCGCAGTCGATGATGACCACGGCGGCGCTTTCCTCGCCCAGACGGGCCTGCACATAGCGTTGCAGATTGGCGTCCACGGTCAGTTGCAGATCGGCCCCGGCCTGCCCCTCGCGCCGCTCCAACTCGCGCATCACGCGGCCCGTGGCGTTCACCTCCACATGTTTGGTGCCCGCCGCACCGCGCAGCAGGTTTTCGGCGCGGGCTTCGACGTTGATCTTGCCGATTTGAAAACGCGGGATGCGCAGCACCTGATCGGGGTTCTCCAGCGCGTCGAGGTCGGCTTGGCTCACCCGGCCTACGCGGCCCACCACATGAGCGAAATCCGCGCCGCGCGGGTAGACGCGGGTCAGGCCCACTTCGGGCGTGACGCCGGGCAGGGCCGGGGCGTTGACGCTGACCTTGCTCACGACTTCCCAACTCACGTCATCGACGATGGTGACGGGCAGGAAGGGGGCAGAGCGCGACATTTCGGTCATGGCGCGTTCGCGGGTCTCCTCGTCGATCTCGATGACTTGGGCGAGCCGCTCCATCACGGCTTCCACGTCGCCCGCATCTTCGCGGACCATGACGATCCGGTAGGAGGGCACGTTATCGGCAAGCTGTATGCCGTTGCGGTCGAAAATCTCACCCCGGGCGGGGGGGATCAGGCGGATGTTGATGCGGTTCTCTTCGGCCAGCAGGCGGAACTGATCGGCCTGATCGACCTGTAGATAGCGCATGCGCGCGGCCAGCCCGCCCATGAACAGCAGTTGCGCCCCGCCCAAAAGGGCGGCGCGGCGCGTCAGGCGCGTGTGGGTTGCATCATTGTCGGCGCGGCTTCGTCTCATCTCATCGCTCCCCGATCACACCCGTTTGCCAAGCGCATCCAGATCGCCCGGCGCGGTCTTGCGCACGCCCATGATACCATGGGTCACCGCCACGATCAGCGGATAAGCGAGCGTCGTCAGTGCCAATTCCGTGAGGTTCAGCGTCAGCGAAGGCGTCGGCACCAGCGCAAGGCTCAGCAGAATTCGGTTGGCGAAGATCACCATGGTCAAGATCACCGCCACGGTCAGCCATTCGGCGGCAAAGCTCGCATCCCGCAGGTGCCGCCCCCGCGATTTGAGGTTCTCGACCCCGATCAGGGCCAGCACCGCCCAAAGGCCGGGGGGGCGTTGCAGCAACAGGTCCGCCAGCAGAAAGACCAGCGCCAGAAAAAGCGAGGGCACGTATTCGGGCCGTCTAAGCCCCCAAGCGCAGGCAAAGCCCAGCAGCAGGTCCGGCCCGGCCCAAGCCCGCGGGGTCGTCTCAAGAGGGAGAAGGTGGAAGAACAGGATCACCAGCGCCAGCGCGACAAAGCTCAGGCGCATG
This sequence comes from Sulfitobacter sp. 1A13496, assembly GCF_043557225.1. Lineage (NCBI taxonomy): Bacteria > Pseudomonadati > Pseudomonadota > Alphaproteobacteria > Rhodobacterales > Roseobacteraceae > Sulfitobacter > Sulfitobacter sp. 1A13496. The sequence goes on from NZ_JBIFFP010000007.1 coordinate 44,978, forward strand.
ACCCAAAGGCGGCTGCGCGACAGATCGGTCATGGCTGCACCCCGACCGGCGCTGCCGGATCGGCCAAGGGGCCGTCGGAGGTGATGACATGGGCGGTGTCCGGCACGGTTTCATTGCCGTGGTGTCGCAGCACGCGCAGGAATTCCAACCGCTCGTAATCCGCCGCCAGCCGCACGCGCAGCCGCCCGCCCGGATCGGCAGCGACCTGACCGATCAGGATGCCTGCCGGAAAGACGCCGCCATCGCCCGAACTGATCACCCGGTCACCGGGGCGGACCAGCTCGCGGTTCTCAATGAAGTCGAGCGGTGGAGCCGCGCTGTTGTCGCCCGCCACGATGGCACGCTGGCCCGAGGGCTGGATCGTCGCCGGAATGCGGCTGGAGGCGTCGGTCAACAGGATCACCCGCGCGGTGTTCTTGCCCACCCCCGCGATGCGGCCCACAAGGCCAATGCCGTCCATCGTGGCCCAGCCCTCGACCAGCCCATCGCGCGCGCCGACGTTCAGGAGCACCGATTGGCGGTAGGGCGAGCCGCTGTCGGCCAGCACCGTGCCGGTGATGAACGTGAGACGCGGGTCAAGCCGCACGTTGTTGAGGTCCAGAAGCCGGGCGTTCTCTTGCTCAAGCTGAAGCGCCGCCTCTTTCCACGCCTGCATCTGCCGCAGTTCCGAGCGCAGCTCGCGGTTCTGCTCGCTCAGGCGCTGGTAGCTTTGGAAGTCGCGCAGCAGGTTGATGGTGCCGGTGACCGGGGCCATGGCCCAGTCGAGATTGGGCACGAAACGGTCGGTGACCTGCGCGCGAAAGCGTTCAACGCGGGGGCTGTCGATGCGCCACAGCAGGAAGATGCCGGTCAGCGCCAATACCAGCACGACCAGCAACAACCGGCGCAGCGGGCCGGTGAAATCGCTGGAACTGGAACGGTCCTTGGCCATCTATGCCGAAACTCCCACCCGGTCAGGCGGGGCGTCTTCGCCGCGTGCCGGGTCTGGCTAACTTGCCAGGGTTAACTGTCGTAGTCGATCGCGTGGCGCAGCTGTTTCTCGTATTCCAGCGCCTTGCCGGTGCCGAGGGCCACGCAGTTGAGCGGCTCATCCGCGACCGAGATCGCAAGGCCGGTCTGCTCGCGCAGCGCCAGATCGAGATCACCCAGCAGCGCGCCGCCGCCCGTGAGCATGACGCCGCGGTCAACGATGTCGGCGGCAAGGTCGGGCGGGGTGGTCTCCAGCGCGGTCATCACCGCCTCGCAGATCTGCTGCACCGGCTCGGCCAGCGCCTCGGCGATCTGGGCTTGGGTGACTTCGATCTCTTTCGGCACGCCGTTCAACAGGTCGCGGCCACGGATCTGCATCGAGGTGCCGCGCCCGTCGTCGGGCATCCGCGCCGTGCCGATGGAGGTCTTCACCCGCTCGGCCGTGGTCTCCCCGATCAGGAGGTTCTGCTGGCGGCGCAGGTAGCTGATGATGCCCTCGTCCATCCGGTCACCGCCGACGCGGACCGAGCGGGCATAAACGATGTCGCCCAGCGAGAGCACCGCGACTTCGGTCGTGCCGCCGCCGATGTCGACGACCATATTGCCTGTGGGGTCGGTGATCGGCATCCCCGCGCCGATGGCCGCGGCGATAGGCTCTGCAATCAGGCCGGCGCGGCGCGCGCCTGCCGACAGCACCGACTGGCGGATCGCGCGTTTCTCAACCGGGGTGGCGCCATGCGGCACGCAGACGATGATCTTGGGTTTCGAGAAGGTCGAGCGCTTGTGCACCTTGCGGATGAAGTGCTTGATCATCTCCTCGGCGGTGTCGAAATCCGCGATGACACCTTCGCGCATTGGGCGGATCGCCTCAATGCTGCCCGGGGTGCGGCCCAGCATGAGTTTCGCATCCTCACCCACGGCGAGCACTTTCTTGACGCCGTCCTTGACGTGATAGGCCACAACCGAAGGTTCGCTCAGCACGATGCCCTTGCCCTTGACGTAAACCAGCGTGTTCGCGGTGCCGAGGTCGATCGCCATATCAGAGGAGAACAGGCCGCGGAATTGATCGAGGATGGACATAGAGTAGCGGAGCCTTGCAACTATTCGGACAGGCCCGCCTGCATGGGTCCACGCGCGGGCTATTGGCTCTTATAGGGCGCACGGGGTCAGGGTGAAAGGGGCAAGACCGCAAAGGTGGCGCGATATTGCCGCCGCGCTATCATAGAGTGGAATATTTAGGGCGCAGCACAGGCGGAGGTCGGCGATACCATGCAGAAGATACAGACACTTGGGGTGCATCACATCACCCTCACCGGGGCGGACCGGCAAAGCTCGATCGACTTTTGGGAGGGGGTGTTGGGGATGCCTTTCATCTTTGACCAGCCCAATCTTGATGACCCGGACGAGGGGCATTTGTATTTCGATCCCGGCGATGGTCGGCTGATTACGATCTTCACCAATGAGAACCGCAAGCGGGTGCACAACCGCACGCCGATGGACCCGGGCTGCGTGCATCATCTGGCCTTCGAGGTGGACCGCGCGATGTTCGATCAGGTGCCCGCGCGGTTGGAGGCGCGGGGCATCGGGCATTCCGGCGTGAAGGACCGGGGCTTCATGCATTCGATCTATTTCAAGGACCCGTTGGGGCTGTTGATCGAACTGGCCTGCTACACTTTCATCCCGCCGCGTGGGTCGAGCCATGCAGAGGTGATGCTGGAGGCCCACAAACTGCGCGTGGCGGCGGGGGATGATCATATCCAGCGCCAGCATCTCGCGGATGCAGTGGTGAAGATCGTGGAGCGGGGGCAGGCGTCGCTGAGTGACGATCGCGGGGCGAAGAATCCGTATTGAGGGGGCTCATGCCACCGGCCCGGAATCAAGCCGCAGGCGCCGGGCCATCGCCTGCCCGCCCGTCACGCCAAAGGCGTGCCGATATACACTGGCGCACCTTTGGTGCGACCGGGTAGGCGATTTGGTGAGGCTGGGTGCGACCTTGCGAGCGCACATCATGGTTGAGCCATAAAGTGGCACGGGGCACCCGCTGGATCGCCAACCCGCGGGCAGGCGGTGCCCCTCGGTTGACGAATGCCTCCCCAGCCCGGAATCAAGCCGCAGGCGCCGGGCATCGCCTGCCCGCCCGGACGGGGAGGCGATTTAGGGAGGCTGGGTATGCCATTTTGAGGGTGCGCCATGGCAGATCAATAAAGTGGTATGAACTAAGGTTTGGTTCGCCACCCCGCGGGCAGGCGATGCCCTACTTCCATACTGTATACGTAAAAAGGCGGGGTTGCCCCCGCCCTATCATTCAACTCACATCTTTATAATTAATCTCGCGCTTGTCCGTGCCGCCCTTCTCGCGCCGCACCAACAGGCGGTTCAGCGCGTGGATATAGGCTCGCACGCTCGCCACCACGGTATCGGTATCCGCCGACTGGCCGGTCACGATCCGGCCCTCTTCCTCCATCCGCACGGAAACCGTCGCCTGCGCGTCGGTGCCTTCGGTTACCGCATGCACCTGATAAAGCTGCAACCGCGCGGAATGCGGCACCAGCGCCTTGATGCAGTTGAACGCCGCATCGACGGGGCCGTCGCCGGTCTGGTTCGTGGTCTGCTCTGCGCCGTCGATCTCAAGTATCATGTCGGCGGTCTGCGGGCCATCGGTGCCGCAAACGACCTTGAGCGATTTCAGGCGAATGCGGTCTTCCTCGGGGTCCGTCGCGGTGCGCATCAGCGCGATGAGGTCGTCTTCGTAGATTTCCTTCTTGCGGTCGGCCAGTTCCTTGAACCGCACGAAGACATCCTTGAGCTGGTTGTCGCCCAGTTCAAACCCGAGGTCTTCGAGCTTGGACCGCAGCGCGGCGCGGCCCGAGTGTTTGCCCATGACGATGTTGGTTTCAGTGAGGCCCACGTCCTCGGGGCGCATGATCTCGAAAGTCTCGGCGTTCTTCAGCATGCCGTCTTGGTGGATGCCGCTTTCGTGCGCGAAGGCGTTCTTGCCGACAATGGCCTTGTTGAATTGCACGGCAAAGCCCGACACGGCGGCGACACGGCGCGAGATGTTCATGATCTTGCGGCTGTCGATGCGGGTCTCATAGGGCATGATGTCATTGCGCACCTTGAGCGCCATGACGACCTCTTCCAGCGCGGTATTGCCCGCGCGTTCGCCCAAGCCATTGATGGTGCATTCGATCTGCCGCGCGCCAGCCTCGACGGCAGCGAGACTGTTGGCCGTCGCCATGCCCAGATCATTGTGACAATGCGTGGCAAAGACGATCTCATCCGCGCCGGGCACGTTTTCCAGAAGCTTCGCGATCAGATCGGCGCTCTCGCGCGGGGCGGTGTAGCCCACGGTGTCGGGGATGTTGATCGTCGTGGCACCCGCCTTGATGGCGATCTCCACCACCCGGTAGAGATAATCAAGCTCGGTCCGCGTGGCATCCATCGGCGACCATTGCACGTTGTCGCAGAGGTTGCGCGCGTGGCTCACCGTCTCATGGATGCGGTCGGCCATCTCGTCTTGGGTGAGGTTCGGAATGGCGCGGTGCAGGGGCGAGGTGCCGATGAAGGTGTGAATGCGCGGCTGGGCTGCGTGTTTCACCGCTTCCCAGCAACGGTCGATATCGCCCAGTTGCGCCCGGGCAAGGCCGCAGATCACGGAATTCTGGCTCTGCCGCGCGATCTCGGACACCGCTTTGAAATCACCTTCTGAGGCGATGGGAAAGCCGGCCTCGATGATGTCGACGCCCATCTCGTCCAAGAGCGAGGCGATCTCAAGCTTCTCGGCATGGGTCATCGTCGCCCCGGGGGATTGTTCGCCATCCCGCAAGGTGGTGTCAAAAATCAGCACACGGTCCTGTTTCGTCATATCTGTCATCCTGGGTTCTTTCTTTGCTGGTATCCTTGGCGCGCAACACATCCCTCTGAGCGGGCGCGCCGAAGGGCACGCTCAGAGGCGGATTAGGTGCAGCAAGTTGGCGCGCAGCAGGCCCGCGCAGTTGCGCGGCAGGGTCGGGATATGGACGGCCTGTGTCATGGGAGTAGTTATACGCCCGTCTTTTCAAATGAAAAGGGGGTGTTGCGGCTTTTGTTTGCCCCTGCGTCAGCGCCGCCTATCTGCCTATAAGCAAGGGAGATCAGGATGCAGCGACAAGCGATACCATGGGCGGCGTCATGAGCGCACGGGTGCTGCTAATTGGGGCCAGCGGCGGGATCGGCGCGGCGCTAAGTGCGGCGTTGCGTGCGCGCGGCGATACGGTGACGGCCCTGTCCCGCGCGGGCGATGGGCTGGACCTGACGGATGAGGCATCGGTCAATGCCGCGCTGGAGGGGCTGAGCGGCCCTTTCGATGCGGTGATCGTCGCCACCGGCGCGTTGGAGATCGACGGGGCCACGCCGGAGAAATCGCTGCGTGCCGTCACGCAAAAGGCGATGCTGGATCAATTCGCGCTGAACGCGGTCGGCCCGGCGCTGGTGCTGCGCCACGCGGCAAGGCTTTTGCCCCGTGACAGGCGCGCGGTTTTCGCCGTGCTCTCGGCGCGGGTCGGCTCCATCGGGGACAACCGTCTGGGCGGGTGGATCAGCTACCGCAGCGCCAAGGCGGCGGTGAACCAGATCGTGCATACCGCCGCGATCGAGCTGACGCGCTCCCATCCGCAGAGCATCTGCGTCGCGCTGCATCCCGGCACGGTCGAGACGCCCTTTACCGAGAAATACCTTGGCCGCCATCCCGCCGTCCCACCGGAGGAGGCGGCGGGCAATCTGCTGCGCGTGATCGACGGGCTGACCCCGGAGGAGAGCGGCGGGTTCTTTGACTGGGCCGGAAAGGCGGTGCCGTGGTGAGTCGTTTGATCTTGGTCTTGGGCGATCAACTCTCGCTGAACCTGTCGTCTCTGCGCGAAGCGAATAAGGCGCTGGATGTGGTGGTCATGGCCGAAGTGGCGCAAGAGGCGGAATATGTCCGCCACCACCCTAAGAAAATCGCGTTGGTCTTTGCCGCGATGCGCAAGTTCGCGGGTGCGTTGGAGAAAGACGGCTGGACGCTGCGCTACACCCCCTTGGACGATCCCGAGAATGCGGGTTCCATCGTAGGCGAATTGCTCCGCCGGGCCGAGGAGACGGGCGCGGGCGAGGTGATCGTGACCGAGCCGGGGGAGTGGCGTCTGATCAACAAGCTAACCCACGCGCCGATCCCCACCCGGCTTTTGCCGGACGACCGTTTCATCGCCAGCCGCAAACGGTTCGAGGATTGGGCCGAGGGGCGCAAGGCGCTCAGGATGGAGTATTTCTATCGCGAGATGCGCCGCGAGACGGGGTTGTTGATGGAGGGCGATGACCCCGCAGGCGGAAAGTGGAATTTCGACCACGACAACCGCAAACCTCCGAAGGAAGGGCTGGATATCCCCGACCCGCTGACCTTCGCCCCCGATGCGGAGGTGGAGGCGGTGCTGGAGCTGGTGGCGGCGCGCTATGGCGATAACTTCGGCGATCTGCACCACTTTGACTTTGCCACGACGCGCGCGGAAGCCTTGCAGGTGCTGGCGCATTTCATCGCCCACGCCCTGCCGCGTTTCGGCGATTATCAGGACGCGATGCTGGAAGGGCAGCCCTATCTCTTTCACGCGCTGATTTCGCCCTATCTGAACCTCGGGCTGCTGGACCCGTTGGAAGTCTGCCGTGCCGCTGAGAAGGCTTGGCAGGCGGGGGACGTGCCGATCAACGCTGCCGAAGGGTTCATCCGCCAAATCCTCGGCTGGCGCGAATATGTGCGCGGCATCTATTTCCTTGAAGGACCGGAGTATGTAGAGCGCAACGTGCTGCGCCATGACCGGGATCTGCCCGGCTTCTACTGGGGGGCCGATACGCAAATGAATTGCCTTCGGCAGGCGATCGGCCAAACGCAGAAACACGCCTATGCCCACCATATCCAACGGCTGATGGTGACGGGCAATTTCGCCCTGCTGGCCGGGGTCGACCCGCATCAGGTGCATGAGTGGTATCTGGAGGTCTACGCCGACGCCTATGAATGGGTCGAAGCGCCCAATACGGTGGGCATGAGCCAATTCGCCGATGGCGGGGTGATCGCCTCAAAACCCTATGTCTCCTCCGGGGCCTATATCAACCGCATGTCGGATTACTGCAAAGGGTGCAGCTATAGCGTCAGCACTAAGGCGGGGCCGAAGGCCTGCCCGTTCAACCTGCTCTACTGGCATTTCCTTGACCGCCACCGCGAGCGGTTTCAGGGCAATATGCGGATGAAGAACATCTATGCCACTTGGGATCGTATGGACGCCGACCGGCGCGAAGCGGTCCTGCGCGATGCGGATAAATGGTTGCAGCGGTTGGACGCGGGCGAGACGGTCTAGGCCGTCGCTGCTTTCAAACGCGGGCCGGGAACGGTTGGCCCCTTGCGCGCCTTTGCCGCCGCCATGCGCCCTGCAATCCTCTGCGCGCTTTGCGGCGCATGGCCCGCTGCCACACAGTCATCGGCATTGCCGCCGTCCTCCAGCAGGATGCGCAGGATGGCGTCCTCTGCGCGGGCCTCTTCTGTATCGGGGGGCGGGCTGGGCGCTGGCCCTTGCATCCATGCCCGCACCGTCTTGCTGCGCCAGTCACAGAGCGCCGGCACCTCGGTTTGGTAAAGGTCTTTGACCGGGTTGAAATCCCCCATCAGGGCCGCAATCCCCATGGCGGCAGCGGATTTGTTCTGTGCGGTGAGCAGCATCTCCCCCGCGTCATCGGCCAAGGCGCGTAGCATCAAGCTACGCAGGGGAGGGGCGAGCATCTCGGCGCTGACCTCTGCCCCGAGCGCAGCCAGTTCATCCCGCAGCGCGGCGTGCAGATTGTCCGACAGCGGCACGGCAATCTGGCGGACATTCTCAGCCCCCAAAGCATCCCGCGCGATTGCCGCCGCGAGCGCGGTATCGTTCCCCTCGGCCTGTTCGATCAGCACTTTGGAAGCGCCGGTTTTGGCAGCATAGTCCCGCAGCCCCACGACCAAGGCGCGGTAGTCCCGTTCCAGCGCCTTTGGCTGCGGCGCGAAGGCGCTTTCGACGATGCTCCAGCCCTCCGGCCCGCGCTCCAGATCGACATGGGCAAGCGCTGTGTCGAAGGCGGGCATCTGCAATGCCAGCTTGCCGCCGGGGTTCAGCGCGAATGTGGCGCCGTCGAAAACCGTCTCACCCTCGCCGCCGGTCATGTTGAGGTGGATCACCGGCAGTTCCGTCTCGATCACCCGCGCGACCATGTGGTTGAGGCGCCGCTCCATCGCGCCGCGCTGATGGGGCGCGGCATGGGGGATCAGCAGCAGTTCGGCCCCCGTCTCGGCCTGCGTTTCGGCCACGTCGCCCGTCTCACCATCCGCGCCGATGGGAGAGCCGATGCGCAGCCCCGCCACCGCATAGGGGCCGCTGATCGGGGCGGGATCGAAGGGCGTGCGCGGTCGGGGCGCGTGTTGCAGCACCCTGTGCGCGATCTTTCCGCCTTGCAGAATAAGGTAAGCGTTGTGGAGCTTGCCCGCCGCGACCCACGGCGCGCCAAGTGCCAAGGCGGGGCCATTGGCGCAATGTGCGGCCAGCGCTTCAAGCTGGGCCAAGACATCGCGCTGAAAGGCAGGGTGTTGCGACAGCCCTTGCGCGTCATGCCCGGTCAGGAAGAGTTCGGGCAGGGCGACCATCTGCGCGCCTGCATCGCGCCCGGCCTGCCATGCGTCGCGGGCCAATGCCGCGTTGCCGGTCAGATCACCGGCGGTGGGGTTCAACTGCCCGAGGGTGAGGCGGAAACGGTCTGGCATGGCAAGGCTCCGGGCTGGCTGGCATCGGGTGGATCTAGCAGATCGGACCGGGGGCGAAACCCCCGTGCGCAGACCTGACCCGCAGCACCGGGTGCGCGGGATCCGCCCAAACCGGCGTACCCCTCTTGCAAACACGTTGCCTCTGCCCTCTATCACCCGTAACCTCGGGCCGAATGCCACTTAACGAGATCGGGAATTTCCGCCCATGTTGCACCGCAGCCTGCCCCTCTGTCTGATCGCCCTTCTGGCCACGCCGCTTGCGGCGCAGGACGGGCAGGTGCTGACCAAGGAATATGACGACGGCGGCATCTATGAGGGCACCTTTCAAGGCGGTCTTCAGCATGGCACCGGGACCTATAAGCTGCCCAATGGCTATGAATACTCCGGCGAATGGGTCGAGGGGGAGATCAAGGGCGAGGGCGTTGCACGCTTCCCTAACGGATCGGTCTATGAAGGCAATTTCGCCAAGGGCAAGCCCGACGGTCTGGGCAAGATCACCTTTGCCGATGGCGGCACCTATGAGGGCGAATGGGAAGCGGGCGCGATCATGGGGCAGGGCGTGGCGATCTACGCCAACGGCGTGCGCTATGAGGGCGAGTTCCGCAACGCCAAACACCACGGCAAAGGCGTGATGCAAAGCCCCGGTGGCTATGAATACAAGGGCGATTGGGTCGATGGCGTCAAACAGGGCGTCGGCACGATCACCTATCCCGATGGCGCGGTCTATGAAGGTGAGATCGAAGCCGGCAAACGCAGCGGCGAAGGCACGCTGACCATGCCCGACGGGCTGGTCTATGTGGGCAAATGGAAAGACGGCCAGATCGACGGCACCGGCACACTGACCCAACCCAATGGCGACGTCTACGAAGGCACGCTGGTCGCGGGCCGCCGTGAGGGCAAGGGCAAGGTCACCTATGAAAACGGTGACACCTATGAGGGCGATTTCAAGGATGACCGCCGCGACGGGCAGGGCACCTTCACCGGCACCGATGGCTATGTCTACACCGGCTCTTGGGTGGCCGGGCAGATCGAAGGCGAGGGGCAGGTGACCTATCCCGACGGGTCGGTCTATGTCGGCACCTTCCGCAATGATCTGGCCGATGGCACGGGCAAGATCACCTATCCCGATGGCTCCACCTATGAAGGCGAATGGGTCGCCGGGGTGATCGAGGGCGAGGGCATCGCCACCTATACCAACGGCGTGGTCTATGAAGGCGCGTTCAAGGACGCCCGTAACCACGGCCAAGGCGTGATGACCTATGCCGATGGCTACCGCTATGAGGGCGGCTGGCAAGACGGCCAGCGGCATGGGCAGGGCAAGGCGACCTATCCCGATGGCACCGTTTACGAGGGGGCCTTTAGGAACGGTCAGCGCCACGGTCAGGGCAAGATCACCATGGCCAGCGGTTTCGTCTATGAGGGCGAGTGGACCGAGGGTGAGATCGAAGGGCAGGGTGTTGCGACCTATGCCAATGGCGATGTCTATGAGGGCACCTTCAAAGCGGGCAAGCGGCAGGGCAGCGGCACCATGCGCTATGCCAGCGGCGAGGAAGCCTCGGGCGAATGGGAGAATGGCGCGCTGAGTGATGAGACCGCCGGGGCCGAAACCTCGGAGGCGGCGGAGGCGGCTTCGGAAGAGGCTGGCGATGAAGAAACGGCCACCGAAACACCCGCCCCCGAGGACAGCACCGGCGCGGATACGTCAGAGGCCACGCCCGCGCAGACCGGCACCGCAGCAGACGGGGGCTGACCCCCGCCTTTGCTGGACAACGCCCGCGCCCTGTGGCAAGCCCGCGCGCAACAGGAGTACGCCAGATGTCCAACCCCACAATCACCCGTTTCGCCCCGTCCCCCACTGGCTATATCCATGTGGGCAACCTGCGCACCGCGCTGATGAACTACCTCATCGCGCGCAAGGCGGGCGGCACTTTCATTCTGCGCATCGATGACACCGATCCCGAGCGCAGCAAGGAAGAATATGTCGACGGCATCAAGCAAGACCTCGAATGGCTGGGTCTGGAGTGGGACCGGGTCGAACGTCAGTCCGAGCGGCTGGATCGCTACCACGCCGCCGCCGATGACCTGCGCGAAAAGGGCCGTTTCTACGAGGCTTTCGAGACGCCGACAGAGCTGGACCTCAAGCGCAAGAAACAGCTCAACATGGGCAAGCCACCGGTCTATGACCGCGCCGCGCTGAACCTGTCGGACGAAGAGAAAGCCGCCCTGCGGGCCGAACGCGGCGATGGGGTCTGGCGCTTCAAGCTGGATCACGCGCGGATCGAATGGGATGATGGCATCCTCGGCGATATCTCCATCGACGCGGCCTCGGTCAGTGACCCGGTGCTCATCCGCGGCGACGGGCAGATCCTTTATACATTGGCGAGCGTTGTGGATGACACCGAGATGGGCGTGACCCATGTGGTGCGCGGCTCGGACCATGTGACCAACACCGCCACGCAAATCCAGATCATGGAGGCGCTTGGGCAGGGTGCTGTCCCCTCCTTCGCGCATCACTCGCTGTTGACCGGCCCGCAGGGCGAGGCGTTGAGCAAGCGTTTGGGCACGTTGGCGCTGCGCGATCTGCGCGAGCAGGGGGTGCAGCCCTTCGCGCTTCTGAGCCTGATGGCACGGCTCGGGTCCTCCGATCCGGTGGAACTGCGCACGGATATGGCAGAGCTGATCGACGGCTTTGACATCAACCGCTTCGGCTCCGCCCCGACGAAATTCGACGTGGCTGACCTCTTCCCGCTGACTGGGCGCTACTTGCAGCAATTGCCGCTGGAGGCCGTGAAAGACGACATCACAGCGCTTGGCGTGCCGGAAGGCAAGGCCGCGCAGTTCTGGGCCGTGACGCGCGAGAATGTCTCGACCTTGAAAGACCTCGGCCCCTGGTGGGCCATGTTCCGCGACGGGGCGGAGCCGGTGATTGCCGAGGAAGACCGCGAATTCGTGGCGCAGGCCATGCTGCTGCTGCCCGAAATGCCCTTCGATGAGACCACTTGGTCCAGCTGGACCGCAGCGGTCAAGGAAGCCACGGGCCGCAAGGGGCGCGGGCTGTTCCGGCCATTGCGTCTGGCGCTGACGGGGCAGGAGCATGGGCCGGAGATGGCGCAGGTGATGCCGCTGTTGCAGGTGGTGAAGGCGCGCGGCTGATTGGCGGGCTTGGGGGCTTGAGGCAGCCTTCCGGGGGCGCTGCCCCCGGACCCCCGAGGGTATTTGAGAAAGGATGAAGGAAGTTTTGGGGGGCGTGTTTTGGCCCTTAGAAGTTCCTTGCGGCGAAGGTTGTTTCGGCGCGTTCTTTGATCTGCACTGATAGGCGTTCCATGTGGTGGTCGACCACGGCGGTTTCCGCCTCTGTCAGCGTTTGGTGGCGCGGGTAGAGGGGGGCTGCGCGGTCGTCGAGGATGGGCGTGTCCCAGCCGTCGGTCGTGTCGAAAAAGCGTGCCGCGCCCTCGGTGCCGAATTCGCGCAGGAAGCCTTGGACCACCACATCGAGATAGCTGAGCAGGATGACGTGATCGCCGTGGGTCACCGCGATGTCGGCGGGGATGGCGTAATGGGCGATGTCGGGGGCGGGGGTCAGGTCATGCACCACTGCACCGCCTGAAGCATGGCGTTCGTAGCTGTATTCGCGTTTGTCCAGCGCTGCCCAATCCGCGCCCGGCACGGCGGCGATCAGCCCGTCGATCCGGGTGGCGGGGTGCTGCACCACGGAAAGATAGACGATATCGCGGCCTTCGGTGCGGACCCATTGGCGGCGCCAACCGTCGAGCTGCGCCGGGCGGGCGTCGGGGTAGCTATGGGTGTTGCGGTTCACGAGGCTGCCGTAGCCAAAGAAATAGGGGGTCATGCGGGGTGCTTTCCATCTGCCGTGTTGCCGGTAAGAAAACATGTGTCGCATCCGCTCACAAGCATGCTTGACGCAGAGGTATGCCCCAGCATACGAAAGGCCCAATCGTCACGGGAGAATCGGTTAACACCGATGCCGAAGGAGCAACCGCCCCGGAAACTCTCAGGCCCCAGGACCGTGATGTGACCAAGACTCTGGAGAGGGGCGCGGATGCGCACGCCGAAGGGATAACGATCTCAGGCGGAAGGACAGAGGGGGCATCAGGCGCAGCATTTGCGGCGCCGAGGTGCCGGCATGGTCAAAAGGTCATCCGGAAGCGACAGGAAAGGCGAACCGGATGAGCGATCTCAAGCAGACGGCATTGCATGATTTGCATGTGGAACTGGGGGCCAAGATGGTGCCCTTCGCGGGCTATTCCATGCCCGTGCAATACCCCCTTGGCGTGATGAAAGAGCACCTGCACACCCGCGCCGCCGCCGGGTTGTTTGATGTGGGCCACATGGGGCAGGTCGTCGTTCGGGCGAAGTCTGGCAGCTATGAGGATGCGGCTTTGGCGATGGAGCGGCTCGTGCCGGTTGATGTGCTGGGCCTTGGGGAGATGCGCCAGCGCTATGCCATGTTTACTGATCCCAATGGCGGTATTCTGGATGACCTGATGTTGGCCAATCTGGGCGACCATCTGTTTGTCGTGGTGAATGCCGGGTGCAAGGATGATGACATCGCCTTGATGCGCGAGGCCCTGTCGGACAGTTGCGAGATCGAGGTGCCGGAGGACCGCGCGCTGCTGGCGTTGCAGGGGCCGCAGGCCGAGGCCGCCTTGGCGCGGTTGCAGCCCTCGGTCGCGGATATGAGATTCATGGATGTGGCGCGGGACGTCGATCTTGATGGGATCACCGTCACCCTGTCGCGCTCGGGCTACACCGGGGAGGATGGCTACGAGATTTCCGTCGCCAATGGTGACGCGATGGCGCTGGCGCAGAAGCTTTTGGCGATGGAGGAGGTCGAACCGATCGGCCTTGGCGCGCGGGACAGTCTGCGGCTGGAAGGCGGGCTTTGCCTTTATGGCCACGACATCGACACCACCACCACGCCGGTTGAGGCGGCGCTGAACTGGGCGATCCAGAAGGTGCGGCGCGAGGACGGCGACCGCGCGGGCGGTTTCCCGGGCGCGGGGGTGATCTTGCAACAACTGGCCGACGGCGCGCCGCGCAAGCGCGTGGGTTTGCTGCCCGAGGGGCGCGCGCCGATGCGCGAGGGGGTCGCCATTTATGATGCCGCCGAGGGTGGCAATGAGGTTGGCCGCGTGACCTCGGGCGGCTTTGGTCCGACGGTTGGCGGCCCGGTTGCCATGGGATATGTCAGCGCCGAGCATGCGAAGGTCGACACTGCGCTTTGGGGCGAGGTGCGCGGCAAGCGCTTGCCACTGACTGTCACGAAAATGCCGTTCGTCGCGGCGAACTTCAAACGCTGAATCTACACAGGGAACTCCATTATGAAATTTACCGAAGAGCATGAATGGCTGCGCGTCGAGGGTGACGAAGTGGTCGTGGGCATCACCACGCACGCCGCGGAGCAGCTGGGCGATGTCGTATTCGTGGAACTGCCCGACGAAGGCACCACCGTCAGCAAGGATGACGAGGTCGTGGTCATCGAATCCGTGAAGGCGGCGTCGGACATCCTTGCCCCCATCGACGGTGAAATCACGGAAGTGAACGGCGCGCTGACCGACAACCCCAGCATGGTCAACGACGACCCGCAGGGCGAGGCGTGGTTCTTCAAGATGAAGGTCTCTGACGCCAGCCAGATGGACGACTTCATGGACGAAGCCGCCTATCAGAAATTCATCGGCTAAAACCGCCGCGCGCGCCGGGGGACCGGCGATGCTGATCACCTGCGTCGCCCCATGGGCGGCGCGCCACAAACAGGGGGCGCCCTGCCGCGCCGTGACGAGGAACCCGACATGAGCTTCAAGCCCACCGATTATCTGCCCTATGATTTCGCCAACCGGCGTCACATTGGCCCGTCCCCTTCCGAGATGTCTCAGATGCTCGACACCGTGGGCGCTGAGAGCCTTGATGCGCTGATCGACGACACGTTGCCGAAAGCAATCCGCGCGAAAGAGCCGCTCGACTTCGGCAAGGCGATGAGCGAGCGCGAAGTGCTTGAGCACATGCGCCGCGTCGCGGGCAAGAACAAGGTGCTCACCAGCCTGATCGGCCAAGGCTACCACGGCACCGTCACGCCCCCGGCGATCCAGCGCAACATCCTCGAGAACCCGGCGTGGTACACCGCCTATACGCCCTACCAGCCCGAGATTTCGCAGGGCCGCCTCGAAGCGCTGCTGAACTTCCAGACCATGGTGAGCGACCTCACCGGGCTGGAGATCGCCAACGCCTCGCTGCTCGACGAGGCCACGGCCTGCGCCGAGGCGATGACCATGGCGCAGCGCAGTTCGAAATCGAAGGCCAAGGGTTTCTTCATCGACGCCAACTGCCACCCGCAGAACATCGCGGTGATGAAGACCCGCGCTGAGCCTCTGGGCATCGAGGTCATCATTGGTGAACCCGAGGAGATGGAGGCCGAGAAGGTCTTTGGCGCGATCTTCCAGTACCCCGGCACCTATGGCCATATGCGCGACTTCACCGATCACTTGGCCGCGCTGCACGAGGTCAAGGCCGTGGGCATCGTCACCGCCGACCCACTGTCGCTGACCTTGCTGAAAGAGCCGGGCGCGATGGGCGCGGATATCGCTGTGGGCAGCACGCAGCGCTTTGGCGTGCCCGAGGGTTATGGCGGCCCGCATGCCGCATACATGGCCTGCAAGGATTCCATGAAGCGTGCCATGCCGGGCCGGATCGTCGGGGTTTCCATCGACGCCCATGGCAACCGCGCTTACCGCCTCTCGCTGCAAACCCGCGAGCAGCATATCCGGCGTGAGAAGGCGACGTCCAACGTCTGCACCGCGCAGGCGCTGCTGGCTGTGATGGCCTCGATGTATGCCGTGTTCCACGGGCCGGAAGGCTTGAAAGCCATCGCGCAGCGCATCCACCGCAAGACAGTGCGTCTGGCCAAGGGGCTGGAGGCCGCGGGCTTCGAGGTGCAGCCGGATGCCTATTTCGACACGATCACCGTCGAGGTCGGCCCGCTGCAGGCCGCGGTGATGAAATCCGCCGTGGACGAGGGCATTAACCTGCGCCGCGTGGGCGAGACCCGCGTCGGCATTACGCTCGACGAGCGCACCCGCCCTGACACGATCGAGGCGGTCTGGCGCGCCTTCGGCATCCGTCAGGCGGATGATGATTTCACGCCCGAGTACCGTCTGCCCGAGGGGCTGCTGCGCACGAGCGATTACCTCACGCACCCGATCTTCCACATGAACCGGGCCGAGACCGAGATGATGCGCTACATGCGTCGCCTCGCGGACCGCGACCTCGCGCTCGACCGGGCGATGATCCCCTTGGGCTCCTGCACGATGAAGCTGAACTCCGCGGCCGAGATGATGCCGGTGACATGGCGCGAGTTCTCGCTCATTCACCCCTTCGTGCCCGCCGATCAGGCGCTTGGCTATCAGGAAATGATCGACGATCTCTCGGAGAAGCTCTGCGAGATCACCGGCTATGACGCGATTTCCATGCAGCCGAACTCCGGCGCGCAGGGCGAATACGCGGGCCTTCTGACCATTGCCGCCTATCACCGCGCCAAGGGCGAGGGGCACCGCAACATCTGCCTCATCCCGATGAGCGCCCACGGCACCAACCCAGCCTCGGCCCAGATGGTGGGCTGGAAGGTCGTGGTGATCAAGACCGCCTCCAACGGCGACATCGACCTTGAGGATTTCCGCGCCAAGGCCGAGCAGCACAGCGAGAACCTCGCCGGCTGCATGATCACCTATCCCTCGACCCACGGCGTTTTCGAGGAGACCGTGCACGAGGTGACCAAGATCACCCATGACCACGGCGGGCAGGTCTATATCGACGGGGCCAACATGAACGCCATGGTGGGCCTGTCCCGCCCCGGCGATCTGGGCGGCGACGTGAGCCACCTGAACCTGCACAAGACCTTCTGCATCCCGCATGGCGGCGGCGGCCCCGGCATGGGCCCCATCGGCGTGAAATCGCACCTGATCGCGCATCTGCCGGGCCACCCGAACGAGGAAGGTGCCGCTGTTTCCGCCGCGCCCTACGGCTCGCCCTCACTGCTGCCGATCTCTTGGTCTTACTGCCTGATGATGGGCGGGGACGGGCTGACGCAGGCGACCCGGGCGGCGATCCTCAACGCCAACTACATCGCCAAGCGGCTCGAAGGGGCTTACGACGTGCTCTACAAAGGCCCCTCTGGCCGGGTGGCGCATGAATGTATCATTGACGTGCGCCCCTATGAAGAGACGGCGGGGATCACCAACGAGGATGTCGCCAAGCGTCTGGTCGACTGCGGCTTCCACGCGCCGACCATGTCTTGGCCGGTGGCGGGCACGCTGATGGTGGAGCCGACCGAGTCCGAGACCAAGGCCGAGCTGGACCGTTTCTGCGATGCCATGCTGGCGATCCGCGAAGAGATCCGCGAGATCGAGGAAGGCCGCATGGACCGCGCCAACAACCCGCTTAAGAACGCGCCGCATACGGTGGAAGATCTGGTGGTGGAATGGGGCGACCGGCCCTACAGCCGCGAGCAGGGCTGCTTCCCGCCCGGTGCCTTCCGCGTCGACAAATACTGGCCCCCGGTCAACCGCGTCGACAACGTGCATGGCGACCGGAACCTGATCTGCACCTGCCCGCCGCTGGAGGATTACGCCGAAGCGGCGGAGTAAGGCTCAGACCCAGAAACCACCTAAGGGCGCGGGATCATTCCTGCGCCCTTAGCATATCCGCGGGCCGCGCGTTCAGTGCCTTCAGCGCAAAGCCCAGACCGGCCAGCACCGTGGCCAAGACGCCGCCCGCGATGATCAGAAGCGCATTGGGCCAGACCACGGCGAAATCAGTCTCCATAACAAAATGGCTCACGGCCCAGCCACCGGTGATCCCGGCCAGCAGCGCCACCGCCCCGGCAAAGAGACCGAGCAGCGCGGCGCGCAGCACAAAGCTGGTGGCGATGGCGCGGCGCGAGGCGCCCATGGTTTTCAGCAGCGCCGCCTCATAGCTGCGCGCGCCGGTGCCTGCGGCGGCGGCCCCGATCAGCACCATGAACCCCGTC
Source organism: Sulfitobacter sp. 1A13496 (assembly GCF_043557225.1). NCBI lineage: Bacteria > Pseudomonadati > Pseudomonadota > Alphaproteobacteria > Rhodobacterales > Roseobacteraceae > Sulfitobacter > Sulfitobacter sp. 1A13496. Next base: position 62,776 of record NZ_JBIFFP010000007.1, read on the forward strand.
GCCAGCGTGGCCAAGGCGCCAAAGGAAATGGCAGAGGCGAGCCCGGCCAGCACGGCCGCGACGCGGTCGATCGCATCGCGCACGCGGATGGCTGTGATGTTCGGGTATTCGCTGGCAAGATCGCGCAGGATCGCGGCCTCCGCCTTGGGTTCGGCATAGACGGCCGAGATGAAACTATGCGGCGCGCCTGCAAGGGCGGCGGGGTTCATCGTCAGCACGAAACCGATCCCGGCGGTCGAGAAATCGACCTCGCGAAAGCTGGTGATCGTGCCGGTGATGTCGCGGCCAAGGATGTTGACGCTGAGCGTATCGCCCAGTTCCAGCCCGATCTCTGCGGCCTCTTCGGCGGCAAAGCTGATTTGCGGATCGCCGCTGTAATCCTGCGCCCACCATTCCCCCGCCGTGATGCGCGTGTCTTCGCCCGGCTGCGCGGCATAGGTCACCCCGCGGTCGCCGCGCACGACCCAGTGATCGCCCGCGACCTCACGCGCGGGACGTCCGTTGATCTGGGTGATCACGCCGCGCAGCATCGGGGCGCTTTCGATGCGCGACACGGCCGGATCGCCCTCAAGCCGCGCGGTATAGCCGGGCATCTGGTCTTTCTGGATGTCGACGAAAAAGTAGGAGGGTGCCACGTCGGGCAGGTTGCCCGAGATTGCCCGGCGCAGGTTGCCGTCGATCTGCCCCACGGCAGCCAGTACCGAGAGGCCAAGGCCAAGCGCCAACACCACCGCCGTCGCCCCTTCGCCGGGGCCGCCGATGGCCGCCAGGGCCCACCGCAGGCGCGGATGGCCCCGCGCCCGGCGGGCCGCAGCACGGGCCAGCAGACGCAAGAGTGCCGCCGCCAGCGCCAGCACCACCAGCGTCAGGGCCAAGCCGCCCAGTGTCCAAAGCGTGAGCGACCACGAGCCGTTAAACCAACCCGCCAGCGCAAGCAGAGCGGCCAGCAGCAGCGCCATCGCGACGAGGTAGGGCGCGGCGGGCCAAGGCGATTGCCGTTGCCAATCGTCGCGGAACAGGGTCGCGGCGCGAACATCGGCGCTGCGCGCGAGCGGCCAGAGGGTGAAGAGTGCAGCGGTCAGCAGCCCGTAGAGTGCGGCCTCAATCAATGGGGCGGGGTAGATGGTGAAACGCGCGGGCAGGGGCAGGCTTGCCTCAATCAGCGGCGAGAGCAGCAAGGGCAGCCCCGCCCCGATCAGCAGGCCAAGGGCGACCCCGACCATGGCCAGAATGCCGACTTGGATGAAATAGGTCTGAAAGATCGTTGCGCGGGATGTCCCCATGGCGCGGAAGGTGGCGATGACGGCGGTTTTGCGTTGCAGATAGGCCCGCACCGCTGCTGCCACGCCGACCCCGCCGACGGCAAGGCCCGAGAGCCCGACGAGCACCAGAAAGGCGCTCAGCCGTTCGACGAAACGCGCCACGCCCGGCGCGCCGTTGCGCGCGTCGGTCCAGCGCATCCCGGCATCGGCAAAACGCGCCTTGGCCTCGGCTTCGAGCGGGGCGAGGGCGGTGCCCTGGGGCAATTCGAGACGGTATTTGCTGTTGAAGAGCGTGCCGGGGGCAAGCAGGCCGGAGCCTTCGAGTGCCGCGCGTTTGACCAGTGTGCGGGGCCCAAGGGAAAATCCGCTGGCGGCGGAATCCGGTTCGCGTGTGATCAGCGCGGTCAGGGTGAACTCCGCCTCGCCAAGGGCGAAAGTGTCACCGGGGGAGAGGGCCAGCCGATCCGCCAGTGCCCGTTCCATCACCGCGCCGGGCAGGGCGGTGGCGGGCGCGAGGGCTTCTTCCAACGGCAGGGCGGGGTCCAGAACCATCTCGCCGATCAGCGGATAGAGGTCATCGACCGCCTTGACCTGCGTGAGCGCGCGTTCTGAGGTCTCGCCCGCGCCGGTGACGGCCATGGAGCGGAACTCGACGATCTCGGAGACGCGCGTGGCGCGTTCGGCCATCCAGTCGCGCTCTTCGGGGGTGGCGAAACGGTAGGTGAAATCAAGCTCGGCATCTCCGCCCAGAAGGGCCGCGCCCTCGGCCTCCAACCCGGCTTCGATCGCTGCGCGGACGGTCCCGACAGCGGCCAGCGCGGCCACGCCGAGCGCAAGACAGGCCAGTAGCAGGCGAAAGCCGCGCAGGCCGCCGCGCATTTCCCGGCGGGCGAAACGGGCGGCAAGGCGCAGGCTCATGCGAGGCGCCCGTCGCGAAGTTCCACCACCCGGTCGCAGCGCTGCGCCAGATCATCGGCATGGGTAACCAGCACCAGCGTCGCGCCATGGCGGTCGCGCAGTTCAAACAGCAGGTCCATGATCGCGGCCCCGTTGCGGCTGTCGAGACTGCCTGTCGGCTCATCCGCCAAAAGGATCGCGGGGCGGGGTGCTGCGGCGCGCGCGAGTGCCACGCGCTGTTGCTCGCCGCCCGACATCTGCGCGGGATATTGGTTGATCCGGTGGCCCAGTCCGACGGCCTCAAGCTCGGCCCGGGCGCGGTCAAAGGCGTCATCGGCACCGGAAAGCTCCAGCGGGGTGGCGACATTCTCAAGCGCGGTCATGGTGGGGATGAGGTGGAAAGACTGAAAGACGATCCCCATGCGCCCCTGCCGGAACCGGGCCAACCCGTCTTCGCGCAGCGCGCTCAGGTCGTGACCGAGGGCGGTGACCTTGCCGCCCGTGGCGCGCTCCAGCCCGCCCATGACCATCAGAAGCGAGGATTTCCCCGACCCGGAGGCGCCGGTCAGCGCGATGCTCTCGCCCTGCTGGACCTGCAGCGAAATGCGGCGCAGAATATCGAGGGGGCCGGCATTGCCCTTGAGGCTCAGCGTGACATCTTGAAGGTCATAGACAGGGTCGCTCATCGGGCCGCCTTTGTTCTGGGTATCAGTTGGATATGGAGGTCCGCGAAGGATGCGCAAGGTATTGATCTGTTTTGCCTTTGTTTTAGGCAGCGCGGCGCAGGCCGAGGAGGTGGTGATCGCAGCCCTCGGCGACAGCCTGACCCAAGGCTACGGGCTGCCCGCCGAGGAAGGGTTCGTGCCGCAATTGCAAGACTGGCTGGATGCCGAGGGGGTCGAGGCCAAGATCCTCAACGCGGGCGTGTCGGGCGATACCACCGCTGGCGGGCTGGCGCGGGTCGACTGGACGCTGACGCCCGAAGTGGACGCGATGATCGTGACGCTGGGCGGCAACGACATGCTGCGTGGGTTGGACCCGGCGCAGGCGCGCGGCAACATCGACGGCATCCTCGCGGCGGCGGAGAAGACGGATGTGGAGGTGCTTTTGGTCGGCATGTCGGCACCCGGCAACTACGGGGCGGGGTATAAGGCGGATTTCGAAGCGCTCTACCCCGATCTGGCCGAGGCTTACGGCACGCTGTTTTACCCGGACTTTTTTACCGGCCTGCTGGCCGAGGAAAAGAATGCCGCCGGCGCGCGGAGCGAGACGGTGCAGCGCTATTTCCAAGGCGACGGCATCCACCCCAATGCCGAAGGCGTGGCGCTAATTGTGGAAGACATCGGCCCGGCGGTGGCAGAGCTTGCCGCCCGCGCCGCCGAGCGCCGCTAACAAAAACGGACGCCGCAGCGTCCGTTTCGATCATCATCATGTGGCCCGTTCAGGCCAGTGCGATGTTGCTCGCGCTTTCGCGGCCATCGCGGCCCGCTTCGACGTCAAAAGTGACCTTTTGGTTGTCGGCCAGGCCGGTCAGGCCCGCGCGTTCCACTGCGGAAATGTGGACAAAGATGTCCTTGCCGCCCGCATCCGGTGCGATGAAGCCGTAGCCTTTTGTCGTGTTGAACCATTTTACGGTGCCAGTAGCCATGCCCCGTGTCTCCCTTTCTCTGATCTGCCCGCAACATGCGGCAGCGCGGCTCGGTCGAATTCGTGATCGCTGGAGCCTTAGGGCAGCCGGGTCGAAAAGTCTTCGCGTCGCAGTTGTGATATTGGAATCTCTATTTTTAAAATCAAGGATTTTTACGGGGCGAGGGGCCGCAAGCAAGGAAGCGCCCATGAAATATAACCTGCCTGTTACAAAACTGGCAGGCATCTCGGGATTTTTCGGAAGGCGCGTCTTTAAAAAATTTACCAGTTGATAAAAAAATGATTCCGTGAGAGCGTTTTCAAAACACCAAGAAAACGACAGGGATTTTGATATGGCACGAGATGTGTTTGAGCCGGGGATCGTTCCGGGGCGGTTAGAACCGCAGAGCTATGCCGAGGGGTTTTCGGATCTTCATCCGCCCTTGGATGAACATGAGGCGCTGGTCGCGGCGGACCGCTGTTACTTTTGCCACGACGCGCCCTGCATGACGGCCTGCCCGACCGACATCGACATTCCACTGTTCATCCGGCAGATCGCCACCGGCACGCCCGATGCGGCGGCCAAGACGATCCTGAGCCAGAACATCCTTGGCGGCATGTGCGCCCGGGTCTGCCCGACAGAGACGCTCTGCGAAGAGGTCTGCGTGCGCGAGGTGGCCGAGGGCAAGCCGGTGTTGATCGGCCAGTTGCAGCGATATGCGACGGATCATTTGATGGCGCAGGGCGTGCATCCCTTCGAGCGGGCCGCAGCCACGGGCAAGCGCATCGCAGTGGTGGGCGCGGGGCCTGCGGGTCTGTCCTGCGCGCACCGTCTGGCGATGCTGGGCCATGATGTCGAGATCATCGATGCGCGGCCCAAGCCGGGTGGGCTCAACGAATACGGCATCGCGGCCTACAAGACCCCCAATGGCTTCGCGCAGGCCGAGGTCGATTGGCTGATGCAGATCGGTGGGATCACCTTCCGGCACGAGGTTGCCGTGGGCCGGGATGTCACGCTCGAAGAGCTGAAGGCCGACTACGATGCGGTGTTCCTCGGCATGGGGCTGGTGGGCGTCAATGCCCTCGGGGCCGAGGGCGAGGATAAGGCCGGGGTTGCCAATGCGGTCGATTTCATCGCCGAACTGCGGCAGGCCAGCGATATCTCCGGCGTGCCGATTGGCCGCGATGTGGTGGTGATCGGCGGCGGGATGACGGCGGTGGACGCGGCGGTGCAGGCGAAACTGCTGGGCGCGCTCAATGTGACGCTGGTCTATCGCCGCGGGCGCGACCGGATGAACGCAAGTGTGTTTGAGCAAGACCTCGCCGCCTCCAAGGGCGTGCGGATCGTGACCCATGCGGTGCCGATTGCCGTCCATGGCAACGGGTCGGTGCGCGAGATCGAGTTTGAATATGTCGATGAGGCGATGAAGGGCACCGGCCAAACCCTGCGCCTGCAAGCGGATCAGGTGTTCAAGGCCATTGGCCAGACGCTGTTGGGCGATGGGCTACCCGACCTCGACGGGCGCAAGATCAAGGTGGACGGCACCGGGCGCACCAGCCTCGACGGGGTCTGGGCCGGGGGCGACTGCGCCAGCGGCGGCGATGACCTGACGGTGACCGCCGTGGCCGAGGGCCGCGACGCGGCGATGGACATTCACACCACATTGATGGGGGCGGCGGGCTGAGGCCGCGCCGAGAGGGAGACATAACATGGCTGATCTGAGAAGCGATTTCATCGGGATCAAATCCCCCAACCCGTTCTGGCTGGCCTCCGCCCCGCCGACGGACAAGGAATACAACGTGCGCCGCGCCTATGAGGCCGGCTGGGGCGGGGTGGTCTGGAAGACCCTTGGCTCCGAAGGGCCGCCGGTGGTCAACGTCAATGGCCCACGCTACGGCGCGATCTGGGGCGCGGATCGGCGGCTGCTGGGCCTCAACAACATCGAGCTCATCACCGACCGCCCGCTGGAAGTGAACCTGCGCGAGATGAAGGCGGTGAAACGTGACTATCCCGACCGCGCGCTCATCGCCTCGATCATGGTGCCTTGTGAGGAGGAGGCGTGGAAAGCGATCCTGCCGCATGTGGAGGAGACCGGCGCCGACGGGATCGAGCTGAACTTCGGTTGCCCGCATGGCATGGCTGAGCGCGGCATGGGCTCTGCCGTGGGGCAGGTGCCGGAATATATCGAAATGGTCACCCGCTGGTGCAAGATGTATACCCGCATGCCGGTGATCGTGAAGCTGACGCCGAACATCACAAACGTGATTTATCCCGCCGAGGCCGCCAAGCGCGGCGGCGCGGATGCGGTGAGCCTGATCAACACGATCAACTCGATCACCTCGGTCGATCTCGACCTCTTCGCGCCCGAGCCCACGATCGACGGCAAGGGCACCCACGGCGGCTATTGCGGCCCGGCGGTCAAGCCCATCGCGCTCAACATGGTGGCCGAGATCGCCCGCAACCCCGAGACCCACGGTCTGCCGATCAGCGGCATCGGCGGCGTCACCACATGGCGCGACGCGGCGGAGTTCCTTGCCCTTGGCGCGGGCAATGTGCAGGTCTGCACGGCGGCAATGACCTATGGCTTTAAGGTGGTGCAAGAGATGATCTCGGGCCTGTCGGAATATATGGACGAGAAGGGGCTGACCTCGGTCGACCAACTGGTGGGCCGCGCGGTGCCGAACGTGACCGACTGGAACCAGTTGAACCTGAACTACGTCGCCAAGGCGAAAATCGACCAAGACCTGTGCATCTCTTGTGGCCGCTGCTTTGCCGCTTGCGAGGATACCAGCCACCAAGCCATCGCCATGTCCGAAGACCGCACCTTTACGGTGATCGAAGAGGAATGCGTGGCCTGCAACCTCTGCGTCAATGTCTGCCCGGTCGAAGACTGCATCTCGATGGAGGAACTGGCGGCGGGTGCCACCGACCTGCGCACGGGCAAGACGGTGACGCCGGACTATGCCAACTGGACGACGCACCCCAATAACCCCTCCGTCCACGCGGTCGAACCGGCAGAGTAAGACAAGAGCCACCGCGCCCCGCGTTCAGGACTTTCTGCGGGACGGGGTGGCGGTATCGGCAGCGGGGGGCGGTATCTCTGCCACCTCCCGCCGCGCCACAATCAGCGCCATTGCCGCATCCCGGGCCATCTCTTCGCGGGTGACGGGCGGTGCGCCCGCTGGTTCATCGGACGCTGCCGGATTTGCGCACTTCGCATCCCGCGCAGCCCCTGCGCCCTTTATATCGCCTACATTCATCACTGCCCCTTTACCTTGGAAGGAGCCCGCACCCGCCAGTCAGACTGGCGGGCATGTGTTAACGGGGGATTAAACGCAGGGCGCCACTGGCCGCTATGGTTAACCGTTTGGCGCTGGCGCGGGCTGGTCCAAAAGCGCGCCGAACATCGCCTGAAGATGGGCCTGCGCGCGGGGGCGGGGGTCGGTCTCGGGACCGAGCAGGATTTGCGCCTGCGCCTCGAAATCCGCGTAGTGCTGGGTCGTCGCCCAGATCGAGAATATCAGGTGCTGCGGGTCCAGCGCGGGCAGTTTGCCAGCCGCCACCCAGCCCGCGATCACGGCGCATTTCTCATCAAACAGGGGTTTGAGATGGCTGTGCAATTCCGGCTCGATCCGCGGGGCACCTTGCAGGATTTCATTGGCGAAAAGACGGCTTTCGCGCGGCAGTTCGCGCGACATGGTCAGCTTGCGTTCGACATAGTCCAAAATCTCGCGCCGGGGGTCGCCTTCGGGGTCCAGTTCCACCAGCGGGTCGAGCCATGTTTCCATCAGCTGCGACAGCAAAGTGACGTGAATGTCTTCTTTGCCATTGAAGTAATAGAGAATATTCGGTTTGCTCAGCCCAGCTTCGGCGGCGATCTGATCCAGCGTGGCACCCCGGTAGCCGTGTTTGGAAAAGACTTCGAGCGCGGCATCCAGAATCACCCGGCGGTTGCGTCGTTGGATGCGGCTGGGTTTCTTGGCGGTGCTTTCGGGCAAGGCAATGATCCTTGGTGCTGCTAAAAAAGGCGTTTGCCGGATCGGCGGCGGGTTGTTTCAAACCAGTTCTTGACAGAGCCTAACCTAATCGCAATCGTGGATTTACCAAATGGTAAAAAAACAACACGGCCCAAGCCGATGACAGAGGAGTGACCTATGCCCGCGCCCGGAGAGAACCTCAAGATTGATCCCGACCGTCTGTGGGATTCCTTGATGGAAATGGCCAAGATCGGCCCCGGCGTGGCGGGGGGCAACAACCGCCAGACGCTGACGGACGAAGACGCGGAAGGCCGTGCCTTGTTCCAAAAGTGGTGCGAAGCGGCGGGCTGCACCATGGGGCTCGACCAGATGGGCAATATGTTCGCCCAGCGGGAGGGCACCGACCCCGATGCGCTGCCGGTCTATGTAGGCAGCCACCTCGACACCCAGCCGACGGGCGGGAAATACGATGGCATCCTTGGCGTGCTCGGCGGGTTGGAGATCATCCGCACGATGAACGATCTGGGGATCAAGACCAAACACCCGATCGTCGTGACCAACTTCACCAACGAAGAAGGCACCCGTTACGCCCCCGCGATGCTGTCGTCGGGGGTTTTTGCTGGCATCCACACGCAAGACTGGGCTTATGCGCGTACCGATGCCGAGGGCAAAAGCTTTGGTGACGAGTTGCAGCGCATCGGCTGGCGCGGCGAGGAGGAAGTCGGCGCGCGCAAGATGCATGCCTTCTTTGAGTTGCACATTGAACAGGGCCCGATTCTGGAGGCCGAGGGCAAGGATATTGGCGTTGTCACCCACGGGCAGGGCCTGAGCTGGACGCAGGTGACGATCACCGGCAAGGACAGCCACACCGGCTCCACCCCCATGCCGATGCGCCGCGATGCGGGGCTGGGCATGGCGCGGGTGTTGGAGAAGGTGAACGAGATCGCGCTCAGCCATGCGCCTCATGCGGTCGGCGCGGCGGGCCATATCGAGGTCTATCCCAATTCGCGCAATGTGATCCCCGGCAAGACGGTCTTTACCGTCGATTTCCGGTCGCCCGAACTGTCGGTCATCGAGGATATGGAGGCCCGTCTGCGCGAAGAGGGCCAAAAGATCGCCGACGATATGGATGTGAAGATCGAATTTGAAAAGGTCGGCGGCTTTGATCCCGTGGCCTTTGACGAGGGTTGCGTGACGGCTGTGCGCAACGCTGCCGAACGGCTGGGCTACAGCCATATGAACCTGATCTCTGGCGCGGGCCACGATGCCTGCTGGATCAACCGCGTGGCCCCCACGGCGATGGTGATGTGCCCCTGTGTCGATGGTCTAAGCCATAACGAGGCCGAAGAGATCACCAAGGATTGGGCCAAGGCGGGGGCGGATGTGCTGCTCCATGCGGTGCTGGAGACAGCGGAAATAGAAGGCTGAACACTCGGGCGGAGGTCGGGGGTGCTGCCCCGGCCCCCCGATGTGAACAGCCAGAAAGATGGGGAGAGAAAGATGAGCAAGGTAATCAAGGGTGGTATGGTCTGCACGGCGGACCGGACGTGGAAGGCCGACGTGCTGATCGAGGGAGAGAAGATCAAGCGCATCGGCGAAGACCTCACGGGTGACGAATACATCGACGCGGAGGGCGCCTATGTAATCCCCGGCGGGATCGACCCGCATACGCATTTGGAGATGCCCTTCATGGGCACCACGGCGGCTGAGACTTTTGAGTCCGGCACATGGGCCGCGGCGGTGGGTGGCACCACGATGGTGGTCGACTTCTGCCTGCCCGGCGCGGACGGCAGCATCAAGAACGCGATCAACGAATGGCACCGCAAGTCAGCGCCGCAGATTTGCAGCGACATCGGCTATCACATGGCCGTCACCGGCTGGGACGAAAACGTCTTTAACGAGATGAAAGACGCGGTCGACATGGGGGTGAACAGCTTCAAGCACTTCATGGCCTACAAGGGGGCCTTGATGATCGAGGATGACGAGATGTTCGCCTCCTTCAAGCGCTGTGCCGAGCTGGGTGCGTTGCCGATGGTCCATGCCGAGAACGGCGATCTGGTGGCCGAGTTGCAGCAGAAGTATTTCGATCAGGGCATCACCGGGCCGGAGGGCCACGCCTATTCCCGCCCGCCCGAGCTTGAGGGCGAGGCCGCGAACCGCGCCATCACCATCGCCGACACGGCGGGTGTGCCGCTTTATATCGTGCATGTGTCTTGCGAGCAGACCCATGAGGCGATCCGGCGCGCACGGCAGAAGGGGATGCGGGTTTATGGCGAGCCGCTGATCCAGTTCTTGACGCTGGACGAGTCTGAGTATTTCAACACCGATTGGGACCATGCCGCGCGCCGCGTCATGTCGCCGCCGTTCCGCTCGAAAGACCATCAGGACAGCCTCTGGGCCGGTTTGCAATCGGGCAGCCTGCAGGTGGTGGCGACCGACCATGCGGCCTTCTCGACCGAGCAGAAACGCGCGGGCCGCGATGATTTCCGGATCATTCCCAACGGCTCGAACGGGCTGGAGGAGCGTCTGGCGGTGCTCTGGACCGAAGGGGTGGAGACGGGCCGCCTGACACCGAATGAGTTCGTCGCCGCGACATCGACCAATATCGCCAAGATCCTCAACATCTATCCGCAGAAGGGTGCCATCGTCGAAGGGGCGGATGCCGATATCGTGGTTTGGGATCCGAAGATCACCAAGACGATCAGCCCCGCGAACCATCATTCGGTGCTGGATTACAACGTCTTCGAAGGCTTCGAAGTCAAGGCGCAGAGCCGCTATACCCTGAGCCGTGGCGAGGTGATCTGGGCTTGGGGGCAGAACAGCCAGCCGCAGCCCGGCCGGGGCCGTTTCGTGCCGCGCCCGGCCTTCCCGAGCGCCAACGTCGCCCTCAGCAAATGGAAGGAACTCAACAGCCCCAAGATGATCAAGCGCGACCCGCTGAACATCCCGGCGGGGATCTGAGCCATGTAGAACCGCCACGACAACCGGGTAAAGTGCCGCGCTAAAAGCGGCCGACCAACAGGGAAGTAAAATACGTGAATGACAGCCAGAGCGTGATCAGCGCCAGCAATCTTGACCTGACCTTTCAAACCAATGACGGGCCGGTCCATGCGTTGAAAGACGTGAACCTCGAGATCCACAAAGGGGATTTCGTCAGCTTCATCGGCCCCTCGGGCTGCGGTAAGACGACCTTTCTGAGGGTCATGGCCGACCTTGAGCAACCCACGGGCGGCAGCGTGACCATCAACGGCGTCTCGCCCGAGGAGGCGCGTAAATCGCGGGCCTATGGCTATGTTTTCCAAGCGGCAGGCCTCTATCCATGGCGCACCATCGGCGGCAACATCCGCTTGCCGCTGGAGATCATGGGCGTGCCCCGGGCCGAGCAGGACCAGCGGGTGAAACGGGTGCTCGACCTCGTGGAGCTTTCGGGGTTTGAGAAGAAGTTTCCTTGGCAGCTTTCGGGCGGGATGCAGCAGCGCGCCTCGATCGCGCGGGCGCTGTCTTTCGACGCCGACATCCTGCTGATGGACGAGCCTTTCGGCGCGCTGGACGAGATCGTGCGCGACCACCTCAACGAGCAGCTATTGAAGCTCTGGGCGCGGACCGAAAAGACCATCGCCTTCGTCACCCATTCGATCCCCGAAGCGGTGTATCTTTCCACCAAGATCGTGGTGATGAGCCCGCGCCCGGGCCGGATCGCCGATGTGATCGAAAGCCCGTTGCCGCGCGAACGCCCGCTGGAGATCCGTGAGACGCCCGAGTTTCTGGAAATCGCGCACCGCGTGCGCGAGGGGCTGCGCGCCGGGCATGGGGACGATTGATGCGTAACATTATCCCCGTTCTCACGGTCGTGGGTCTGTTGATCGTCGTCTGGTATGGCGCGGCTGTCGCGCTCAACGCGCAATGGGCGCGGGATGTGGCGGCACGGGCCGACAAAACGCTGACATTCTCGGAATTGGTGGCCGACACATGGTCGCAGGAGAAACCGAAACTTCCCGCGCCGCATCAGGTTGGCGCGGAACTGTGGAAGACCACGGTGGAGAAGAAGGTCACCTCGAAACGCTCGCTGATCTATCACACATGGGTCACCTTCAGTGCGACCTTTCTGGGCTTCGTCATGGGCACCGCGCTCGGCACGCTTTTGGCGGTGGGGATCGTCTTCAACCGCACGATGGACATGAGCGTGATGCCTTGGGTGATCGCCAGCCAGACGATTCCGATCCTCGCCATCGCACCGATGATCATCGTGGTCTTGAATGCGGTGGGCCTGTCGGGCCTGCTGCCCAAAGCGATCATCAGCATGTATCTGTCGTTCTTCCCGGTGGTCGTGGGCATGGTGAAGGGGCTGCGCAGCCCCGACCAGATGCAGCTTGATCAGATGCGCACATGGAACGCGAGCGGCTGGCAGACCTTCTGGAAACTGCGGCTGCCGTCCTCGATGCCTTATTTCTTTACTTCGCTGAAGGTCGGTGTCGCGGCCTCTCTCGTCGGGGCCATCGTGGGTGAGATGCCGACGGGTGCCGTGGCGGGCCTCGGCGCGCGGCTGCTCGCGGGCAGCTACTACGGCCAGACCGTGCAGATCTGGAGCGCGCTTCTCATGGCGGCGGCGCTTGCGGCGGCCATGGTGGGGCTTATCGGGCTGGTGCAGCGGCTGACCTTGAAACGGATGGGGATGGCATGATGGGCTGGGTTCTTTTTGCCATCGTCGCATGGGTCGCCGGCCTGTCGCTCAACGTTTGGCTGGCGCGGCAGCGGCCCTCGCGCGGCGCGTCGCTGGCGGCACCGCTGGTCTTTGGCATCACGCTGATCGCCGTCTGGGAGGGCGTGGTGCGCGGGTTCGAGATCAACCAAGTGCTGCTGCCTGCGCCCTCGGTGATCGCAGCGCGCATGGCTTCTTCGCTCGATATCCTGTGGATTGACTTCGTGCAGACCGTCATCAAGGGGGCGCTGAGCGGCTACATCATCGGCTGCGGCGCGGCCTTCTTGACGGCGCTGGCGATTGACCGCTTTCCCTTCCTGCAGCGCGGGCTTTTGCCGGTGGGCAACTTCGTCGCGGCGCTGCCCATTATCGGCATGGCGCCGATCATGGTGATGTGGTTCGGCTTTGGCTGGCAGTCAAAGGCGGCGATTGTCGTGGTCATGGTGTTCTTCCCGATGCTGGTGAACACGGTGCAGGGGCTGCAGGCCAGCGACGCGATGCAGCGCGACCTGATGCGCACCTATGCGGCGGGATACTGGCGCACGCTTCTGAAGCTGCGGCTGCCCGCGGCGATGCCCTTTGTCTTCAACGGGTTGAAGATCGGCACGACCCTTGCCCTCATTGGCGCCATCGTTGCTGAATTCTTCGGCTCTCCGGTGCTGGGGATGGGCTTTCGCATCTCCACCTCGGTGGGTCAGCTTGCGCTTGATCTGGTCTGGGCCGAGATTGTTGTCGCGGCAATAGCCGGATCGGCGTTCTATGGTATCATGGCCCTTATCGAAGGACGGGTGACCTTCTGGCACCCCAGCCAAAGGAACTAGAGACGACCAACCAACAGGGAGATAAAAATGAAAACCATCACGAAGATCGCTGCCGGGGCGGCCTTGGGCCTCTGGGGGGGCGTGGCGCAGGCCGCCGACGACCTGACGCTACAGCTCAAATGGGTCACGCAGGCGCAGTTCGCGGGCTATTACGTGGCCAAGGACAAGGGGTTCTACGAAGAAGAGGGGCTGGACGTCACGATCAAGCCCGGCGGCCCGGACATCGCGCCGGTGCAGGTGCTCTTGGGCGGCGGGGCCGACGTGATGGTGGACTGGCTGCCCTCGGCGCTGGCCGCGCGGGAGAAGGGCGCGCCGATCGTGAACATCGCACAGCCTTTCGCGAAGTCGGGCTTGATGCTGACCTGCCTCAAGGAACATGGCATCGAAAGCCCCGAGGACTTCCCCGGCAACACGCTGGGCACTTGGTTCTTTGGCAATGAAATTCCGCTGATGAGCTGGATGGGCAAGCTGGGCTATCCGACCGATGGCTCCGAGGGCGGCGTGACGATCCAGAAGATCAACTTCAACGTCGATCCCCTGCTGCAAAAGCAGGTCGAATGCGCCACCACCATGACCTACAACGAATATTGGCAGGTAATCGACGCAGGGCTGACGCCCGAGGATCTGGTGGTTTTCAAATATGAGGACGAGGGCATCTCCACGCTGGAGGACGGTCTTTATACCACCGAAGAGAACCTCGAAGACCCCGAGATGGTCGACAAACTGGCGCGCTTCGTCCGGGCCTCCATGAAAGGCTGGAAATACGCCGAGGAGAATGTCGAGGAAGCCGCCGACATCGTGCTGGAAAATGACCAGACCGGCGCGCAGACCGAAAAGCACCAGACCCGCATGATGGGCGAGATCGCCAAGCTGACCGAGGGCAGCGATGGACGGCTGGACGAGGCGGCTTTTGATCGGAGTGCGGAGATCACCATGGAAGGTGGTATGATCACCAAGGCGCCTGAGGGCGCTTGGACACATGACGTGACGGATAAGGCGCTTCAGTAAGCTTTGGCGTCTATGATGAGGGGAGGGGCCGGCGCTGCGCTGGCCCTTTTTCTTGGTGGGAAGGGCCAGCGCCTGCACGCGGGTCGGCGATCCGACGGAGCCTCGTGCCGCTTTATGGCTTAGCCGTGACGCGCCTTTGCAAGGTCGCACCCAGCCTCACCAAATCGCCTACCCGTCCGGGCGGGCAGGCGATGGCCCGGCGCCTGCGGCTTGATTCCGGGCCGGGTGTTGTCGAAAGGGGCCTTAGAGTACCGTAACCTTCGTCCCAATCGGCACCCGCTGGTACAGGTCGATCACATGCTCGTTCAGCATCCGGATACAGCCGTTCGACACGGACCGCCCGATGGAGTTCGGCTGTGTGGTGCCGTGAATGCGGAAATAAGTGTCCCGCCCGTTTTGGAACAGATAGAGCGCCCGCGCGCCCAAGGGGTTGCCGGGGCCGCCGGGCTGGGCGTCGGTGTTGCCGATGAAACGTTTGTAGGCCTGCGGGTCGCGTTCGATCATCTCATTGGTTGGCCGCCATGTGGGCCATTCCTTTTTCACGTCGATGGTCGCGGTGCCGGTGAACTCCAGCCCCGCTTTGCCGACGCCCACGCCATAGCGCATCGCTTGGCCCGGCGACGTCACGAAATAGAGGTAATGGCTCCGCGGCAGGATCAGCAGTTGCCCGGGCGCATATTGCGCCTTGACCGGGACCATCTGCGGGGCGGGGTCATAGGCGGCGGTGCGCGCCTGCGCCAACAGGGGTAGGGCGGCTGCGGCCACGGTGCTGGTCAAAAAGGTACGGCGGCGCATGGCAGGCTCCATCAAAATAATGCGTTTCGCCCGCATTTTGCCATGGGAGGCCATTTTAGCAAGGCCGGACATAAAAAAACCGACCTGCCGGTGTCAGCAGGTCGGTTCGAATTCTTGCATCAGGGCCGAAGCCCCCGGGCCTTAGGCCAGCGCGAGGTTGGTCGCGGATTCACGGCCGTCACGGCCAGCTTCGATGTCGAAGGTCACTTTCTGGTTGTCGGCCAGGCCGGTCAGGCCAGCGCGCTCAACAGCGGAAATGTGCACGAAAACGTCTTTGCTGCCGCCGTCGGGTGCGATGAAGCCGAAGCCTTTAGTTGTGTTGAACCATTTTACGGTGCCAGTGGCCATATCCGTATTCTCCATATTGATGCCATCCGCGTTGGTGCGATGGCCCGGCGTGGTTGGTCTGGATCGATAGACTGAGCGCCGTATGAGGGAGACAGTGGGTCGAAAAAGATAACGTCTGCACGGTCTATATTGCACTCGGGGGGGATTCGTTCAAGGGGCATCGCATTTTGGCGGGTTTCGGCGGGTCCGGGAGCGCGGATTTCGGCAAATTCCCGCCACGAAGTTTCGCGATCCCCATATTTTGCGGGAAACACGCCAAATTGCACCGTCCCGAGTTTGCCGCAAACCGGTCTCATTACTGCCCGGCGTAGGTGGTTTTTTGCCAGAAAGCCCCAAGTGCGCCTGCCAGCGCCCCCCATGTGGAGTAACGAGACATGATGCGTATCCTTGCCGTAGACGATGACCCGGTCATCCTTGATCTGCTCACAGGTTGCCTGACCGAGAATGACAATTACGAGCTGACCTGCTGCGAAAGCTCGGAAGAAGCGCTGGAGATCATGCAGGAGTCGAACCGGCCCTTCGATTCCTTCCTGCTTGATATCATGATGCCGGGCATCAACGGGATCAGCCTGTGTGAGATGATCCGCGATGTGCCCTTTTACCGCGCCGTGCCGATCATCATGATCACCGCAAGCAAAGAGCCTGCGATGATGCAGCGGGCCTTTGACGCGGGTGCCACCGATTTCCTTTGCAAACCGTTGGATGGTGTCGAACTCAGCGCGCGGATCAATGCCGCCAGCATGCTGAACGCCTCATTGCTGCGCGAGCGCGAGGCGCAGCATACGCTGGCCGAGTTGACGCAGATGATGCAGATCCGCTTTGACGAGGATTTCGACCTCGATGTGTCGGCCTGTAGCAATGTCTCCGCGCTTGAGAATTACCTGCTGCGCCTGCCGAGCGGCTGTTTCTCGATGAGCCTGTTTTCGATCTCGGTCGAGGGGGCACGCGGCATCTATCGCGCGGTCAAGGCGCCGGCGTTCCGCCGCCAGATGGAGCAGGTGGCCCGCGCTTCGGTACATTCGCTGGAGGGCATGCGGTTTCATCTGGCCTATGCGGGCAGCGGGCGTTTCATCGGCGTGGTGATGAGCCGCGCGCGGTTGAACACGGCCTCTATGGCCGAGCGGATGCGCGAGCATCTGGAGAAGAACTGGGACGGCAAGGGCATGAATGGCGGGCTGCCCCCGTCCTTGCAGGTGCATTCGGTGACCGAACAGCGCCTCTGGTCGGGTCTGTCGGCCAGCAATAAGCTGCGCGAATATCTGCAAAGCTGGGATCCGCTGCACGGTCTGGTGCGGCATGATGAGGATAACCTCTTTGCGCAGCTGGAAACGGCGATCGACGACGAACGCTAAGGGCAGGAGCCTTTGAAGGGATAGACCCGTCCGCATTGCGGGCGGGTTTTTGCGTTGGAGATAAGCGGTAAGGGCATCGCCCTCCCTGGGGGGCGATCCGCTACCGCGCTGTTTGGCAGGGCGCTGCAAGATGTGGAGGTCTGGCAAGCTGTTGCAGCGTTGCAAAATCGCCCTCCGGGGGGAGGGAGGGCGATGCCCGGTGTGCCACCGGGCGGGGCTGTTGCGGCGTTGCGCAAAAGAAAAAGGGCGCCGGAAATCCGACGCCCTTTAGATCGCTAAGTCGCAATCCTTACCGCGCGAACTTCTTGTGCTTCAGGCGCTTGGGCTCCAGCGCATCGGCACCCAGACGGCGCTTCTTGTCTTCTTCGTAGTCTTCGAAGTTGCCCTCGAACCACTCGACATGCGCTTCGCCCTCGAAGGCGAGGATGTGGGTACAAATCCGGTCGAGGAAGAAACGGTCGTGCGAGATGACCACGGCGCAGCCGGCGAAATCCACCAGCGCATCTTCGAGCGCGCGGAGTGTTTCGACGTCCAGATCGTTGGTCGGCTCATCGAGCAGCAGCACGTTGCCGCCCTCTTTCAGCAGCCGCGCCATGTGCACGCGGTTGCGCTCACCGCCCGACAGGAGGCCCACTTTCTTCTGTTGGTCGCCGCCCTTGAAGTTGAAGGACGAGCAATAGGCGCGGGAGTTCACCTCGGCATCGCCGAGCTTGATCAGTTCCGCCCCGCCTGAGATCGCCTGCCAGACGGTGTCCTCTGGGTTCAGGTCGTCGCGGCTCTGGTCAACGTAGGACAGCTCAACCGTGTCGCCGTATTCGATGCTGCCCTCGTCGGGTTTCTCGTGCCCGGTCAGCATCTTGAAGAGCGTCGATTTACCCGCGCCGTTGGGGCCGATCACACCAACGATGCCACCCGGCGGCAGCGAGAAGTCGAGCCCGTCGATCAACTGCTTATCGCCCATGTGCTTCTTCAGACCTTCGACCTCGATCACCTTGTTGCCGAGGCGCGGACCGTTGGGGATGACGATCTGGGCGCGGGAAAGCTTTTCGCGCTCAGATTGTTCTGCCATCTCGTTATAGGCCGCGATACGGGCCTTGGATTTCGCCTGACGCGCCTTGGCGCCTTGGCGCATCCACTCGAGTTCGCGCTCCAGCGTCTTTTGCTTGGATTTGTCTTCGCGGGCTTCCTGCGCCAGCCGCTTGGCCTTCTGCTCCAGCCAGTCTGAGTAGTTGCCCTCGTAAGGAATGCCGCGGCCACGGTCGAGTTCGAGGATCCAGCCGGTGATGTCGTCGAGGAAGTAACGGTCGTGGGTGACGCAGAGGATGGTGCCCTTGTAGTCGATCAGGTGCTGCTGCAGCCAGGCGATGGTCTCGGCGTCGAGGTGGTTGGTCGGCTCATCGAGCAGCAGCATGTCGGGCGCTTCCAGCAGCAGCTTGCAGAGCGCCACCCGGCGCGCCTCACCGCCCGAGAGGTTTTCCGGCATCGCGTCGTCTGGCGGGCAGCGCAGCGCTTCCATCGAGACGTCGATCTGGCTGTCGAGGTCCCAGAGGTTCTGCGCGTCGATGTCGTCTTGCAGCTTGGCCATCTCCTCGGCGGTCTCATCCGAGTAGTTCATCGCCAATTCGTTGTAGCGGTCGAGGATGGCCTTCTTCTCGGCCACGCCTTCCATGACGTTTTCGCGCACGGTTTTTTCGGGGTCGAGTTTCGGCTCCTGCGGCAGGTAGCCGACTTTCGCGCCCTCGGCGGCCCATGCCTCGCCCGAGAAATCCTTGTCGAGCCCGGCCATGATCTTGAGCAGGGTGGATTTACCCGCGCCGTTGACGCCGACGACACCGATCTTCACGCCGGGGAGGAAGTTCAGGTGGATGTTTTCGAATGTCTTCTTGCCCCCGGGGTAGGTCTTGGAGACGCCGGACATGTGATAGACGTATTGATAGGCGGCCATTGGAGAATCCTTGCAACGCGTTTTGGGGTTTGCAGTGCAATATCGCCCGGGCGGGGCAATATCAAACACTCTGTACCGCACAGGCACCTTGCCCGGCGGCGGTTTGCGTGGCGCGCCCGTGGCGCGCGCAGGCGGCATGGCTGGGCAGGCTATTGGATGGTTTTGCAAGGGTTTGACAGGCGATCCGCGCAGTCGATCAGTGAAATTCGGTCGACTTTTCTGCCGTTTTCGCGCTAGATTTATTCAATCTGCGGTTGGACGGTAAAAACCGCCTACCGCAGAGTAGGGAGGTTGAAGGCGGTTCTCACCGTTCGCGGTGCGCCGGTTTCAGCGCAACAACAGGGAAATACTCATGACAAAATCCACCATCGTTGTGGGTCTGGACGGGTCGGAGGCCGGCGCGCGAGCCTTGGCGTTTGCCCAGTCACAGGCCAAACAGATCGGGGATTGTTCGATCACCGTTTGCTTTGTGATCGAATGGTCGCCTTTCACCTTTCAGACCAAGGAAGAGAACGAGCAGCGCCACAAGCGGCGCGAGCAGGAGTTGCAGCGCGCCCATGACGTGGTGCTCGACCCTGCCGTGGCCGAGGCCAAGGCCGCCGGTGTCGAGGTCGAGGGAATCGTGCGGCATGGCGATGTGGCCGATATCCTCGAAGCGGTGGCCAAAAAGCGCGGCGCGGTTCAGATCGTCGTCGGGCGGGTTGGTGAACGGGGCCTCAAGCGGCTCTTTGGTGGGGTGACGGGCCGGTTGGTCGCAGGCTCCAGCGTGCCGGTCACGATCATTCCCTGAAAGGAAACGCCATGAATAAGTTACTGACCTTTGCGATGGCAGCCTTTGCGTCATTGCTGCCGGGCCTTGCCGCCGCGCAAGAGGCTGCGGGCATCGACCAACGTATCAACCAGATCTTTGCCGATTACACCGGCTGGTATGTGTCATTCATCTTTGCCCCGCTGCCGGGCACGAATTTCTCTTGGATCGCGCTTTGGCTCGTTGTGGGCGCCGTGGTATTTACCGTCTATTTCGGGGCCATCCAGCTAAAAGGGTTCTGGCATTCGATCCAGCTTGTGAAGGGGGATTACTCCGATCCCGACGACGCGGGCGAGGTGAGCCACTTTCAGGCGCTGGCGACGGCGCTGTCGGGCACCGTGGGTCTGGGCAACATCGCGGGCGTCGCGGTGGCGGTCAGCATCGGCGGGCCGGGGGCGACCTTTTGGATGGTGATCGCGGGCCTGTTCGGCATGGCGACCAAGTTCACCGAATGTACGCTCGGGGTGAAATACCGCAATGAATTCCCCGACGGCCATGTCTCGGGCGGGCCGATGTATTACATCGTCAAAGGCTTCTCCGAGCGGGGCCTGCCGCTGGGTGGCTTCATGGCGGTGCTCTTTTCGATCTTCACCATCCTCGGCGCGCTTGGCGGCGGCAATATGTTTCAAGCCAACCAAGCCCATGCCCAGCTTGCGGGTGTCTTGGGGGACTATCCGGGCTGGATCACTGGGGTTGTTCTTGCGGGCGTGACCTTTGCGGTGATCGCGGGCGGTTTGAAATCCATCGCGCGGGTGACTGAAAAGATCGTGCCTTTCATGGGCATCTTCTATGTGCTGGTCTCGATCCTGATCCTGATCATTAACTGGGATATGATCGGCTGGGCCTTTGGCCAAATCTTCATGGGCGCCTTCACCGGCCTTGGCGTGGTCGGCGGGTTTACCGGCGCGTTGATCCAAGGCTTCCGCCGTGCGGCGTTTTCCAACGAAGCGGGCATCGGTTCGGCGGCCATCGCCCACTCGGCGGTGCGCACCAAGGAGCCGGTGACCGAAGGCTATGTCGCCCTTTTGGAGCCCTTCATCGACACGGTGGTGATCTGCACCATGACCGCGCTGGTCATCGTGATCAGCGGCGTGCTCAACCAAGACCCGGAAACCGGTCTCTACATCTGGAACGCCGAGGCGGGCCGGATCGCGACCGAGGGCGACGTGAGCGGCGTGGCGCTGACCTCGGCGGCCTATGCGCGGGCCTTCTCGTGGTTCCCGGTGCTCTTGATGGTGGCGGTGGTGCTCTTTGCCTTCTCGACCATGATCAGCTGGTCCTACTACGGGCTCAAGGCATGGACCTATCTCTTTGGCGAGGGGGCGGCGAAGGAGCTGACCTTCAAGGTGATCTTCTGCCTCTTCATCGTGATCGGCGCGGCGGCGAGCCTTGGGCCGGTGATCGACTTCAGCGATGCGATGCTCTTTTCCATGGCGATCGTGAACATCATCGCGCTCTATTTCCTGATGCCGATCGTGAAGCGCGAGTTGAACAGCTATGTCGCGCGGCTGCGTTCGGGCGAGATCGTGAAGCACAAGTAAGGGCTTCGCATTGACAAAGGGCTGCAATGCCCCTCCTTTGGCCCCTGATTTCGGATCGGGGGCCATTTTCTTGCGCAATACCATGCCATTCGCCACCAAAGGGCAGGTCGTGGGCCTGTTGGGCGGGTCCTTTGACCCGGCGCATGAGGGGCATGCGCATATCACCCGCGAGGCGTTGAAACGGTTCGGGCTGGATCGGGTCTGGTGGCTGCTGAGCCCCGGCAACCCGTTGAAAGAGCATGGCCCGGCGCCCAAGGCGCAGCGGATGGCGCGGGCGCAGTCGGTGATGGATCACCCGCGGGTTGAGATTACGGGGATCGAAGCACAGTTGGGCACCCGTTACACGGCTGAGACGCTGGCCGCGCTGCGGCGGCATTATCCCGGCGTTCGGTTCGTCTGGCTGATGGGGGCCGACAACCTTGCGCAGTTCCATCTGTGGCAAGACTGGCGGCAGATCATGGAGACGGTGCCGGTGGGCGTGCTGGCCCGGCCCGGGCAGCGTATCTCGGCCCGGATGAGCCGGGCGGCGGCGCTTTATGCGCCCTACCGGATCGCAGGGCGGAACAGCCAGTTGCTGGGCCGCGCCACGGCGCCGGCGTGGTGTTTCGTCAATGTGCCGATGGTCGATGTCTCTTCCACCGCATTGCGCGCGGCGGGGGGCTGGCGCTCAGCGTAGCCGGGCCGAGGTGATGCCCGCGGTGATGATCACCGCAAGCCCCGCCCAAGTCAGCGCATCGGGCAGGGTGCTGAACAGGAACAACCCCAGCAGCACCGCGGCGATCAGTTGGAAATAGACCAACGGCGCCAGCCGCGTGGCGGGGGCACGGCGGTAGGCATAGAGCAGCAGCAGATTGCCCAGCATCGAAAACAGCGCGCTCGCGGTGGCCAGCCCCGCGACGGGCAGGGTGGCTGCGGGTAGGTTCATCAGACCCAGTGGCAGCAGCATCACCGCGCTCATCGCCAGTTGGGTGAAAGTCAGCGCAAGGGGCGGGGCGAGGTCAGACAGCCAGCGCGACATGGTGAGAAAGACGCCGTAGAACAGCCCCGCCGCCACGGCAAAGAGCAGCCCCGGCCCGCCCGTGCCGCCACCCAGCCCCGGGCGCACCACCAGCAGCACGCCGCAAAAACCCAGCAGGATCAACGCGCTGCGCAGCAGGCTAATGCGTTCGCGCAGAAAGATCGCGGCCAGCAGGTAGCTGATCATCGGCCCGATAAAGAAGGCGGCGAAGACATTGGCAATCGCCTCGGTCCTGAGCGCGGTTTGAATGCAGGTGATCCCCAAGGCCAAGGTGCCCGCCCGCAGCCAGAGCCGCCAATCGCGCATCAGCCCCCATGTGCCCTGGGGCAGGAACGGCAGCACCATCAGCGCCCCGATGGCAAAGCGCGACCATGCCACGAAGACCGGCGCCACCCCCATGCCTGAGGTCAGGATTTTACCCGCGCTGTCCCCTGCGGGGATCAGTGACATGGCGATGAACATGATCGGAATAGCGCGTTGCATGACGTTGGGTTAGCAGGTCGGCGGTTTTGTGCAACCGCGAAAGCTCCACCCTTGTCAGACCGGTTGTGGCCGAACGCCGCTTGGGGTTTATATCAAGCCCATGAGCCAGAGTTTTTCACGACGTTTCACACGCCGCATTTTCCTTGGGACGGCTGCCGCTGCACTGGCGGCGGCCTCTGCTTGGGCCGAGCCGCCGACCACTTCGTTGCGCCCCGTGGGGCGCGATGCCGACCTGTATAAACAGGCCATTCCCAATGTGTCCGAGATCATCGCCGACAGCGGGATCACCGGCACGGTGGCCTTTGCCGTGGTCGATGTTGACACCGGTATCTGGCTGGAGGCGTCCAACGCCACCGATGGCATCCCGCCCGCCAGCAGCATCAAGGCGATCACCGCGCTTTATGCGCTGGATCAACTGGGGCCGGATCATGTGTTCGAGACGCGCCTTTTGGCGACCGGCGGTGTCGTCGATGGTGAGGTGCAGGGCGATCTGATCCTCGTCGGTGGGGGGGATCCGACCCTCGACAGTGACAATCTGGGACAGATGGCCGAAGACCTGAAAGAGGCGGGCATTATCGGCGTCAAAGGCGGTTTCAAGGTCTATGAAGGCGCCTTGCCTGCGACCTTAGCGATTGACCCCGAACAGCCCGACCATGTCGGCTATAACCCCGGGGTTTCGGGGATCGCGCTGAACTACAATCGGGTGCATTTTGAATGGAAGCGCACGGGCAACGGCTATGACGT
The DNA here is from genome assembly GCF_043557225.1 of Sulfitobacter sp. 1A13496. NCBI lineage: Bacteria > Pseudomonadati > Pseudomonadota > Alphaproteobacteria > Rhodobacterales > Roseobacteraceae > Sulfitobacter > Sulfitobacter sp. 1A13496. The sequence continues at coordinate 86,101 of NZ_JBIFFP010000007.1, forward strand.
GACCATGGAAGGCCGCGCGGCGCGCTATGCGCCCGCTGTGCGCGTGGCCACGATGGAGGTCGTGGACCGTAGCGGGCCGGTCTATACCTACGAAAACCGGCCTGAGCGCGATGTTTGGACGGTCGCGAAAGGGGCCCTGGGCTCGGGCGGTGCGCGTTGGCTGCCGATCCGGCGGCCCGGTGTCTATGCGGGCGATATCTTTGCCACCATCGCCCGGAGCCATGGCATCAAACTGGGCGATGCGGAGCTGATCGAGACGCTGCCAGAGGGCGAGACCCTCGTTACCCACCACAGCACCAAGCTGCGGCCCATCCTCAAGGACATGCTGAAATACTCCACCAACCTCACCGCCGAGATGGTCGGCATGGCTGCCAGCGCCAAACGGTTGGGTGCGGTGCCGAGTCTGCGGGCCTCTGCCGCCGAGATGAACAAATGGGCGATTGAGGAACTGGGCATGGAAAACCCGGCGATGATTGACCATTCGGGTCTTGGCGACGACAGCAAGATGACCGTGCATGACATGGCCGGGGGGCTGGCGCGCATTCACGGCACGGGGCTGCGGCCGATCTTGAAACCGGTCTATCTGCGCGATGATCGGGGCCGCCCCGAGCGCGACAATCCGATTGAGATCGACGCGAAGACCGGCACGCTGAACTTCGTCTCGGCGCTGGCCGGGTTCCTGACCACGCCCGAGGACCGGGTGCTGGCCTTTGCGATCCTGACCGCGAATATCGAGGAACGGGCCAAGATCAGCCGGGCCGAGCGAGAGCGTCCGCCGGGGGCGCGGGCTTGGAACGCGCGGGCCAAACGTGTGCAACGTGGGCTGCTGGAGCGGTGGGGCCTATTGTATAACGTCGCCGTGAAGCCCGAGCCGGAGGGCGAAGCCGCGCCTAAGACGCCAGCGGCGCCCGACCCTGATGCCGAAGCCGAGGTCGGGGCCGAGCCGGAAGTCGCGCTGGAAGAGTCCTAACCCGCGCTCAGGTCAGGTGCCGCGCCCGCGCGCCGCGTTCGATCGCGGCGGCGTGGAGCCGGTCGATGTTAAGCTCATAGCGGATTTCTTCGAGCAGCCGCAGCTCGGCCTCGTCCAGCGTGCCATCGGCGGCGGCCACGTCGCAGGCCAGCGCATAGGCCGTTTCATGCAAACGCTCCGGCAGGGCCTCGCGGATCAGGCCAAAGAGGGCATCCAACCCGTCCTCCTGTTCGAACAGGTCAAAGACCGTTTTGCCAATCGTCGAGACGCGGTCATTGTCATAGCCCGAGAAGACCGGCAGCAGGTTCAGCGCCGATTCGATTTTGACCAGTTCGGCGGTGCGGATGTCCTCATCCGAGGCCGAGACCGCGATCATCAGCGCGACAAGACTGTCTTGGGCGCTGAGTGAGAGGGAAGATGTGTCGGGCATCGCGGTATCCTTTGCACAGGTATGTTGCGGTGCAGAATATTGACCCTCAGGGAGTGAAGCAATAGGAACGGGCGACCCCGTGCGCATTGGGCGCAGGGACGCCAAAAGATGGATGATCTGACATGTCCGAGACCCGAGACGCGGCACTCAGCAGCAAAGCATGGCCCTTTGAAGAAGCGCGCCGGGTGCTCAAACGCTATGCCAAGAAGCCGCCAGAGAAGGGTTACGTCCTGTTCGAGACGGGCTATGGCCCCTCGGGCCTGCCGCATATCGGCACCTTTGGCGAGGTGCTGCGCACCACGATGATCAAGCGCGCCTTTGAAGAGATCAGCGACATCCCGACTAAGCTGGTGTGTTTCTCGGATGACCTCGATGGCATGCGCAAGGTGCCGGGCAACGTGCCCCAGCGGGAGATGCTGGAAGAGCATATGCACAAGCCGCTGACCTCCGTGCCAGACCCTTTCGGCACGCATGAGAGCTTTGGCCATCACAACAACGCCATGCTGCGCCGGTTCCTCGACACCTTCGGCTTCGAGTATGAGTTCTATTCCGCGCGCGAATTCTACCGCTCGGGCCAGTTCGATGAGGTGCTGCTGCGCGCTTGCGAGAAGTACGACGAGATCATGGCGGTGATGCTGAAGTCGCTGCGCGAAGAGCGCGCGCAGACCTATTCGATCTTCCTGCCGATCCACCCCGAAACGGGCCGCGTGATGTATGTGCCGATGAAGGAGGTCAACGCCAAGGACGGCACGATCACCTTCGACGACGAGGACGGCAACGAGATGACGCTGCCGGTCACCGGCGGCAACGTGAAGCTGCAGTGGAAGCCCGATTTCGGCGCCCGCTGGGCCGCGCTCGACGTGGATTTCGAGATGTATGGCAAGGAACACGCCACCAACACGGCGATCTACGACCGCATCTGCGAGATCCTCGGCGGCAAGAAGCCCGAGCATTTCAGCTATGAGCTGTTCCTCGACGAGAACGGGCAGAAGATCTCCAAGTCTTCCGGCAACGGCATCTCGATCGACCAGTGGCTGACCTATGCCAGCACCGAAAGCCTGTCGTATTTCATGTTCCTCAAGCCCAAGACGGCCAAGCGCATGTATTTCGACGTGATCCCCAAGGCGGTCGACGAATACCACCAGCAGCTCCGCGCCTATGAGACGCAGGACGTGAAGGCGCGGCTGAATAACCCCGTCTGGCACATCCATGGCGGTGATGTGCCGAAGTCGGACATGGTGGTGCCCTTCTCGATGCTCTTGAACCTCGCCTCCGTGTCGAGCGCCGAGGACAAGTCGCAGCTTTGGGGTTTCATCCAGCGCTACGCGCCCGAGGCCACGCCCGAGACCAACCCCGGCATGGATGCCGCGGCGGGCCACGCGGTGCGCTATTTCAACGACTTCGTGAAGCCCACGAAGGTGTTCCGCGCGCCCACCGAGTTGGAACGCGAGGCGCTGGAAGACCTGCGCGACCGGCTGAAGGTCTGGGACGGCGGGCTGGATGCCGAGGCGCTGCAGAGCATGGTCTTCGCCGTCGGCAAGGAGCGTTTCGACCCGCTGCGCGACTGGTTCAAGGCGCTGTACCAGGTGCTTCTGGGCGCCGATCAGGGGCCGCGGTTTGGTGGCTTCATCGCGCTTTACGGCGTGGAAGAGACCGTCGCGCTGATCGACGACGCGCTGGCGGGCAAGCTGACCGGCGCGTGAAACTTTTGCCTCTGCCCTTGCGTGACTTAGATCATTCAGCAAGGGCAAGGGGGAAAGACAATGCGCAAAGGGATGTTCACGTTTTTCGGAGGGCTGGTGCTATCAGCCCTCCTGAGCTTTGGCGCGATGGCGCAGCAGGCAGAGATCGAAGAGACGATCAACAGCCAGTTCGACGCTTTTCGCGCGGATGATTTCGCCGCCGCATTAGAATTCGCCACGCCGAATTTGCAGCGTTTTTTCCAAACCCCTGAGAATTTCCGCAGCATGGTGAGCAATGGCTACCCGATGGTGCAGAACCCGGCGGAGGTGCGGTTCCTTGACCGGCGCGCGGATGGGGCGCGTTTTTATCAGGTAGTGCAGGTGGTTGATCCTCAGGGGTTCACGCATCTGTTGGGCTATCTGATGGAACGGACGGAGGCGGGCTGGCGCATCGGCGCGGTGCAAATCCTCGACGCGCCGGGGGCCAATGTCTGACCATTGTTGCGCGGCTCCCGCGCGGCGGGGCAAATGCGGGTTAATACATCGTTGATACTTCCCTGACCTCGCGGTTCGGCCCTCGCCGAGCCTGAGCAGTTGAGCGGCGCGCCCCGGTGGGAGGTGCGGACCGGGGAAAGGAAAAGCGATGAACAAGGCGATTACCGATGGCGTGGTGTTGATGCCCACCCCCTTTGCGGCGGGGCTGGATGTCTGGTCGAGCGGCGATGGCACGCCGGGGTCGGACACCTATGAGAACGCGGCAAATGCCGCTTTTGTCCCCGCGGATCAGGACTTTGGCGGGGCGTTGGAACTGCTGAAGACGCAAGCCACGCAACGGCTGCGCTACATGGGGCAGATCCCGCTGCTGCCGGGCTGCTATCTGCGGGTCACGGCGCGGGTGAAGGCGGTGAGTGGCAACCTGCCGACGGTGCGGATCGCGGGCTATCCGGCGCAGGCGGGCGGGGGCCGGGTGAGCGGCGTGACGGAGGCCGGGCCGTCGGTCACGCTGACGGCCTATGGCGAGGTGGTCGAGGTCAGCGCGATCATCGGCAGCGGCGACCGCGGCGGGGTCGATATGGTCTGGGGCACCGGTGCGGTCTATGGGCATTTCGGGCTGGACCTGACCGGGCCGACGGGCGGCGTGGTGCGGATCGACGATATCGTGATCGAGGATGTCACCTCGGTCTTTCTGCGGGACATGCTGGCGCAGGTCGATGTGCGCGACTTTGGTGCGGTGGGCAACGGGGTGAGCGACGACACCGCCGCCTTCGAGGCTGCAAATGCCGCCGCGGCGGGGCGCACGGTGCTGGTGCCTGCGGGGAACTACCTGTTGAACGGGGATGTGACCTTTGACACGCCGGTCAAATTCGAGGGCCATGTGACCATGCCGGTGGGGGCGGTGCTGCTGCTGCGCCGCAATTTCGATCTGCCCAGCTATATCGAAGCCTTCGAGAACGAAGAGACCGCTTTTCTGAAAGCCTTTCAGGCGCTTCTGAACAACGCGGATCACGACTCGCTCGATATGGGGGGGCGCAAGGTGAATGTGACCGGGCCGCTCGACATGCAGGCGGCGGTGCCAGACAAGACCAGCTATGCCACCCGTCGGGTGATCCGCAACGGCCAGCTTGAGGCCGCGTCGAGCAGCGCTTGGGACACGGTGGTGGTGACGTCGCAGGCGCGCTACGCGGCCTCGGACGCGCGCAAGCTAACCAATGTGACCAATATCGCCAATGTGCCGGTGGGCGCGCTGGTCGAAGGGACCGGGGTGGGGCGCGAGATTTATGTGCGGTCCAAGAATGTCGCCACGCAGGAGATCACGCTCAACGCGCCGCTTTACGATGCGGAGGGGACGCAGAGTTTCACCTTCCGCAAGTTCCAGTACATAGTGGATTTCAGCGGCTTCGCCTCGCTGTCGAAATTCGTGCTCGATGATATCGAGTTCCAGTGCAACAACCGCTGCAGCGCGATCAACCTTGCGCCTTCGGGGCTGATCTTTCACCTGCGCGACTGTTTCGTCAGCCGCCCGAAAGACCGTGGTGTTACCTCGATCGGCGGGGGCTGTCAGGGCATGTTGATCGACCGCTGTCAGTTCCTGTCGGCAGAGGATGCGCTGACGGTGCCGAACCGGACCTCCATCGCGCTTAACACCAACGCCAACGACGTGAAGCTGCGCGACTGCCGCGCCACCAAGTTCCGTCATTTCGCGCTGCTGGCGGGGGGCAACAGCATCGTGACGGGCAATCACTTTTTTCAGGGGGATGCGGTCGACAACGGTGTGCGCTCGGCGGGGCTGATCCTTGCTTCGGCCCATACCAGCGCGGTGGTGACCGGGAATTACGTCGACAATTGCTTTATCGAATGGACGAATGAGCAGGACCCGACCCCGGCCTTCACCACGGGCTATTCGTTCAGCGCGCTCAGCATCAGCGACAATATCTTTCTGTCCGGGGAGGTGGCCCCGTGGTTCAGCTATATCGTGGTAAAACCTCATGGTGCGGGGCATTTCCTGAGCGGGGTGACCATCACCGGCAACCGGTTCCGCAGCCTTAACGGCAGCATCGACCGCGCCGAGCGGGTGGATACGACCTTTGCCGATCTTGACCTGTCGCGATGCAAGAACGTGGTGATGAAGGGCAATTCCTTCCATGCGGTGACCACGCAGGCCGAGAATATGGCCGAGATCGAGTTCACCCAGTCGACCCCGTCAGAGACTTGGGTGATTGATACCGCTGGGCATCTGCCTTTCGAGGGGCAAGCGCTCAATAGCGACGCGGTGGTGGCCCATGGGGCGATCCGCAACGGCAACAACGTGGCGCAGTTCGACATGCCTTATGTGAAACACGCCGAAGGGCCGGACCGGGATCAGCTGCATGTGGTTTGGCCGACGCCGGTGAAGGGCAAGGTCTCTGTCATGGTGCGGATGGACAACCGCTAACCGTGGCGCTGCGCTGAGCTGTGAAGTGGCCCTGCCGGAGATCGGCGGGGCCATTTGTCTTAGAACTCCCGCCAGAGGCTGAGAGTGAGGGCCGAATTCTCTGGCGCGTCGAAGGGGATTTCGCTGCCCAGTTGCAGGCGGTATTTGGTGAAGCTGGGCGACAGAACGATGGAGGGGGCGAATTTGGCATAGGTCTCACCCCCGGTGTAGGTGAGAAAGACCTGCGCCATTCCGGTGGTCACGGGGGTGAAGTCGAGCCCCACGGTGCTGTCGATCTTAATGACTTCTTGCGAAAAGCCGAACTCCCACCTTGCGGAGGCATCGACGGTCAGCCAGCCATTCCGTTCGCCCAAGGTGAAGCCGCGGCCCCAAGACAGCCCGGCCCTGAGGTGGGGGGAGATGAATTCCCCCGACCAGCTTGCCCCGGCGCCAATGTCATAGGCCCAGCGGCCCGTGTCACTCGGCTCTCCCAAGGGGAAGCGCAGGAAGACGGTGGCATGGCCGCTTTGCAGGCCAAAACGGCTTTGCGCGGTGTTGAGGTCGAAGCCGAGGGTGAGCCGCTCGCGCAGCCCGTATTCGATATAGGTGCTTTGGGAGAGGTCGTAGAAGTAAGTCGCCGAGAAGGAGCTTGAGATGAAGGTCGTGCCTTCCTCGCGCAGCCACGGCCCGGCGTGGGCGGCGGTGGGGCTGAACTGGCAGGCCAGTAGGGTAAGGCAAAGGGCAGATCGCATAGCAGGCTCCTGCTGCGATCTTGGTTAATGGCGGTTAACAAATCGTTGCTTGCCGGGAGGAAGGTGAAAACCCGGTGCCGAGGGCACCGGGTTTTGCAGTTGCAATGTCAGGGTCGCCCGACGTGGGCTCAGACGTGGGCCTTGTTGCCGCGGGGGCCTGCGATGAGCCAGACGATGAAGCCCAGCACCGGCAGGATGATAATGCCCAAGACCCATGCGATCTTGGCCGCGCCCGAGGCGTTGGAGGTGACGACCTGATAGATGGCGTAGATGTCGGCGATGAGGATGATGAGCCCTAAAAGTCCATATTCCATTGTTTGATCCCTCTTGAATGCGTGCGTGTCTATTGAGTGATCAACCCAAGGGCGCGCCCAATTGTTCCCGGACCACGCCGCGCCGGGGCTAAGCCGATCCCCGCCAGTCTGCCCGTATTGCGGGAACCGGCGCCGCCTGCCTTGGGTTCTGTTGGTACAGCAATCATGAGAGGAACAAGCCATGACTGACACGACAGCACCCGCATCGCTGGTTTCTTCGGACAACGTGAACGGCACCGCCGTTTTCGGCGCAGATGGGACCGAAATCGGCCATATCGACCACCTGATGATCGACAAGAAATCCGGCAAGGTCGCCTATGCCGTGATGGGCTTCGGCGGCTTTCTGGGGCTCGGGGAAGAGCATTACCCGGTGCCGTGGAACGCGCTGAACTATGACCCCTCGCGCGATGGTTTCATGACCAACATCGACGAGGCAACGGTCAAAGGCGCGCCGGAACGGACCGAGCAGTGGCACAGCGACCGCGCGTGGCAAGAGCGGACGTTCGATCACTATGGCGTGCCTTATTACTGGATTTGATAGGCGCTCTAGATGGTTAAGGGAGGCGATGACGCCTCCCTTTCGCTGTGGCGATAGTTTGCGCAGCCCATTGTTTTCGCACAGTGGATCGGGTCTGATGAGAGTGCGGCTGGTTTGGCCGTGATTGGAAAGGAACCCCGATGCGCCGAATGATCGCTCTCGGCCTGCTGCTGACCCTTGGGGCATGCGGCGTGCCATTCGTACCCTTCATTTGATTTAGGAGAACCCTTCGATGGAAGCCTTTCTTGATACTCTTGGCGCGGTGGCGTTGATCGCGCTCGTGGTGGTCGGGCTTGCCGCCGGGGCCATTGCCGGGGCCGTGGCGGGCCGGAACCGAGTTCTTTACCTTGTTCTGGGGGTTGTCGGCGCCGTGGCGCTGCCCTTCATCCTTGCCGCGCTGGGCGTGACGGTGGTGGCCGCGGGGGGCTTGCTTTTGCTACTGGTCGTTGCCGCAATCGGAGCGGCGCTGGTGTTGGCCTTGGTGGCGGCGCTGCGACGGTAGCTGCGGCGTTTTAGGGTTGGATTGTGGAAGGGCCACCCCGAGTGGGGTGGCCCTTTTTCTTTAGCGTTTACGGCGTTTTGCATTGCCGCCGCGCATTCCGCCGCGGCCTGAGGTGCTGCGGCCTGAGGCTTGCTGCGCGGCATCGACGGCGCGGTCGACTGCCTGCTGGCGCGCCATCGGATCATCGGCGACGGCAAGGTCCACGGCCTCCAGCCGTTTGACCTCGTCACGCAGGCGCGCGGCTTCCTCGAACTCGAGGTTCTCGGCGGCCTTGCGCATATCGGCGCGCAGCCCGTCGAGCACGGCTTGCAGGTTGCCGCCCGCCATCGGCTTGTCGACCTTGGCGGTGACGCGGTTCATGTCCACGTCGCCTTTGTAGAGTCCGGCGAGGATGTCCTCGACGTTCTTTTTCACCGTGGCGGGGGTGATGCCGTGTTCCTCGTTATAGGCGATCTGCTTGGCGCGGCGGCGCTCGGTCTCGCCCATTGCGCGCTCCATCGAGCCGGTGATGCGGTCGGCATACATGATCACCCGGCCTTCGGCGTTGCGCGCGGCGCGGCCGATGGTCTGGATGAGTGAGGTTTCCGAGCGCAGGAAGCCTTCCTTGTCGGCGTCGAGGATGGCGACCAACCCGCATTCGGGAATGTCGAGCCCCTCACGCAGGAGGTTGATCCCGATCAGCACGTCGAAGGCGCCGAGGCGCAGGTCGCGCAAGATCTCGATCCGCTCGATCGTGTCGATGTCGGAGTGCATGTAGCGCACGCGGATGCCCTGTTCGTGCATGTATTCGGTGAGGTCTTCGGCCATGCGCTTGGTCAGCACGGTGCAGAGCGTGCGGTAACCGTCGGCGGCCACCTTGCGCACCTCATCGAGCAGATCGTCGACCTGCATCTCCACGGGCCGGATCTCCACCTTGGGGTCCAAAAGGCCGGTGGGGCGGATGACCTGTTCGGTGAAGACACCGCCCGATTGCTCGATCTCCCATGCCGCCGGGGTGGCGGAGACAAAGACCGATTGCGGGCGCATGGCGTCCCATTCCTCGAACTTGAGGGGTCGGTTGTCCATGCAGGACGGCAGGCGGAAGCCGTGTTCCGCCAGCGTGAACTTGCGGCGGTAGTCGCCTTTGTACATGCCGCCGATCTGCGGGACCGAGACGTGGCTTTCATCGGCGAAGACGATGGCATTGTCGGGGATGAACTCGAAGAGGGTGGGGGGCGGCTCGCCCGGGGCGCGCCCCGTCAGATAGCGCGAGTAGTTCTCGATCCCGTTGCAGACGCCGGTGGCCTCCAACATCTCGATATCGAAATTGGTGCGCTGCTCCAGCCGCTGCGCCTCCAGCAGCTTGCCGTCGGCGACAAGCTGGTCGAGCCGGGTGCGCAACTCTTTCTTGATGCCCTGAATGGCCTGCTGCATCGTCGGCTTCGGCGTCACGTAGTGGCTGTTGGCATAGACGCGGATCTGGTCGAACGTGTCGGTCTTCTCACCTGTGAGCGGGTCGAACTCGGTGATGCTCTCCAACTCCTCGCCAAAGAAAGACAGCCGCCACGCGCGGTCATCAAGGTGGGCGGGGAAGATTTCAAGACTGTCGCCGCGCACTCGGAAAGAGCCGCGCTGAAAGGCCGCGTCGTTGCGCTTGTACTGCTGGGCCACCAGATCGGCGATGACCTTGCGCTGGTCGTACATGCTGCCCGCTTTCAGGTCTTGGGTCATCGCGCCATAGGTCTCGACGCTACCGATGCCGTAGATGCAGGAGACCGAGGCCACGATGATCACGTCGTCACGCTCCAAAAGCGCGCGGGTGGCGGAGTGGCGCATCCGGTCGATCTGCTCGTTGATCTGGCTCTCCTTCTCAATGAAGGTGTCGGAGCGCGCGACATAGGCCTCTGGCTGGTAGTAGTCGTAGTAGGAGACGAAATATTCCACCGCGTTGTCGGGGAAAAAGCCCTTGAACTCGCCGTAGAGCTGCGCGGCCAGCGTCTTGTTGGGGGCGAGGATGATGGCGGGGCGCTGCGTCTCTTCGATAACCTTGGCCATGGTGAAGGTCTTGCCCGTGCCGGTGGCGCCCAGAAGCACCTGATCGCGCTCGCCCGAGTTCACCCCTTCGGTCAGTTCCTTGATCGCCGTGGGCTGGTCGCCCGCCGGGTCGAATTCGGTGACCAGTTTGAACTTATGGCCGCCCTCCAGCTTGGGGCGGTTGCGCACGTCTGGGGCGGGGTTTGCCAGCATCGGCATCCCCTCGGTCTTGTCGGAATGGGCATAGGGCATCGCGGGTATCCTTCGTCAAGCTTCCCATAGGTGCCCTCTTTCACGCGGGGTTCAAGGGGCAGGGGGCCGCGAAGGGCGCTTTTGCCGCTACTTCATCAGCCGTTTGCGATTCTGTCGCACCTTGCGGGCCAGAGGGGCGAGCGAGGCGTCGATGATCTGATCGGGGCGTTTGCCCAGCATCATGGCCTGCGTCCCGGCGGTGAAGGCTTTGACCATGGCCGGGCCTTTCTCGGCCACCATGCGGTTGTTCTCGCCGGGGCGGGCGGGCAGCGCGCCTGCCATGCCCAAGAGGCGCAGCGACATCACGATCTGGGTTTCCACCGCGAGGGCGGCGATCTGGCTTTGCAGGGCGAAGAGGGCGAAGGGGGTCATATGGAACACTCCAATGGGGTGGTCTTGATGTAGTCTCTGCACCGCAGCATGGTAGGGTTTATTTGCGGGGGGCTGCATTCCCTTGCCCCTTGGCACGGAATATTAGATAAAGCCCGAGGTTATTGAAGCGAGAGTCCCGAAATGCGCGCACGTATCTACCAACCCGCCCGTACAGCGATGTCCTCCGGCACGGCCAAGACCCGTGTCTGGCTGCTTGAGTTTTCGCCCGCGGAAGCGCGCAGGGTCGATCCGCTGATGGGTTGGACTTCGTCAGATGATACGCAAAGCCAAGTGCGCTTGCAGTTCGACACCCGCGAAGCCGCCGAAGAATACGCACGCGATCATGGCATCGACGCGCAGGTGCAACTGCCCAACAAGCGCAAGCCCAACGTCCGCCCCGGCGGCTATGGCGAGAATTTCGCGACCGGCCGCCGTGGGGCGTGGACGCACTGAGGGTGTGAAGGTGGTCGCTTGCTTGCGCGGGCCATGCGCCCGCCCTTCGGCCTGCGCCACTATTCATCTGACCGCGTAGCAGGTAACACCCCATTTTCGCGCGGTGGCGTGTAGCCCCGCGACGATCGATACTGACGCCCGCCGGGCGTTTTCATTTCGGTTTAAAGCTTTCCCTTGTCTGCCGACGCGTTAGTTGTTGAACATGCAAACGAGGGGGACAAGAATATGACCGCAATCGTCGATTTCCTGAACACCGTCTTATGGGGCTACGTCCTCGTATATGGCCTGCTGGCTGTCGGGCTTTACTTCACCTGGCGCACTGGTTTCTTGCAATTCCGGCATTTCGCCGAGTTCTTTCGCGTGGTCAGATCCTCGCGTGACACTTCCGCCGCGGGCATTTCGCCATTTCAAGCGCTGACGATCTCTCTCGCCAGCCGGGTCGGTACGGGCAACCTCGCCGGGGTGGCCGTGGCGATCTATCTCGGCGGGCCGGGGGCTGTGTTCTGGATGTGGGTTGTGGCGCTCGTCGGCATGGCGACGGCCTATGCGGAATCGACCTTGGCGCAGCTTTACAAGGTTCGGAACGCGGATGGGCAATACCGTGGTGGGCCGGCCTTCTACATGTCCCGGGGCATCGGGTCGAACGCCATGGGCTATGTCTTTTCGGTCTGCCTTATCATCAGCTTCGGCCTGATCTTCTCGGCGGTGCAGGCAAACTCGATCTCCGTCGCGATGGAGGAAGCCTTTGCCATTCCCAAACTCGTCACCGGCCTTGTCGTCGGCGGTTTTGCGGGCATCGTCATCTTCGGCGGGATCAAATCCATCGCGCGGGTCGCGGAAAAGATCGTTCCTGCCATGGCCGGGCTCTATATCGTCGTGGCGTTGCTCGTCGTGGTTCTGAACATCGCCGATGTGCCCGCCATGCTGGCCTTGATCGTCAAATCGGCCTTTGGTTTCGAAGCGGCGGCAGGCGGCTTTACGGGGGGCTTCATGGTGGCCCTGCTTAACGGTGTGAAGCGCGGTCTGTTCTCGAATGAGGCGGGCATGGGCTCGGCCCCGAACATCGCCGCCGTCGCGGTGCCCGATCCGCACCATCCGTCCAGTCAAGGGCTGGTGCAGGGGCTTGGCGTCTTTATAGATACGCTGGTGATCTGCACGGCCACGGCGCTGATGATCCTGCTCTCGGGCGTGGTCGACTATTCCGAAGGTGCGGCGACCGGCATGGCGCTGACCCAGATCGCTTTGGAGCAGCATATCGGCGCATTCGGCCCGATCTTCATCGGGATCGCCATCCTGTTCTTCGCCTTTACCTCGATCATCGGGAATTATTCCTATGCCGAGAACGCGATGGAGTTCCTTGGGATGGGCAAGCGGATCCCGCTTCTCGTGCTGAAGGCGCTGGTGATCGCGATGGTGGTCTGGGGCTCGTTGCAGGCGGTCACGACCGTGTTCAACTTCGCCGATGCCTCCATGGCGCTGATGGCGACGGTCAACCTGATCGCCATCCTGATCCTGTCCAAGACCGTCGCCAAACTCACGCGGGACTATTTCGCGCAGCGTAAGGCGGGGAAAGAGCCGATGTTCAGGATCGCCGAATATGCCGAGCTTGGCGATGGCGTCGATCACACGATCTGGAACAGCAATGTTGCCCGTGAAACGGAAGGCGCCAAGCCCGAATAAACACGACAGAAGGCGAGGGGGTGGCCCTTCGCCTTTACTGTTCCGCGCGTGAATTTCGTTATTCTACGAGAAGATGCGACAGGTCGCAGCGGGCGAGGGCCGCATTCAGTTCTCCCGCAGCGGCGTTGAGTATGCTGCCTTCGTCCAGTGCCGTTTCGCGGTCTCTCATGCGGACTTCCCCATTTACGATGACCGTATGCACATCCGCTGCATTGGCGAATTGCGCGACCGTGGTCAGGGGCATCATCGGCGGGTAGAGATGCGGTTTGCGGCGGTCGAGCATGACGATATCCGCCTTCTTGCCCGGTTCGAGCGAGCCGAGGTCGGCTTCCATCCCAATCGCCTTGGCGGCGTCGATGGTGCACATTTCCAGCACATCACGCGGCATCATCACCTCCGGGTCGCGGAAGTGGCGGCGGTGGTAGTGCAGGCATTGGGCCATGTGGCGGAACATGTCATAGCCCCGGTCCGGCGCCGCGGCGTCCGAGCCGAGGGCCACGTTCACCCCCATCTCGCGCAGTTCGGGCGCGGGGCAGCGGCCCAGAACCGACATGATGGCCGAGGGGTTGTGAACGATCGACGCGCCGCTGCGTTTGGCCGCGTCCATATCCTCGGGGGTGAGGTCGACCGAATGGGACAGATAGGCCCATGGGCCGAGAATGTCGAGGTTTTCGGCCAGCGCGATGGAGCCGGACCGGTGCCCATCCTGAGTGAACAGTAGCCCATGTTTTTCGCGCAGGTCCATCGCGGCGCGGCACATCGCGCGGATGTCATCGGGGGCCTGCGCAAAGTCCTCGGGCGAATAGACCGGCATGATGAGGCAGACCCCCGTGCCATCGTTCAAGAAATCCCCGTTGGTTTGCGCGAGTTCAGCGCAGACCTCTAGCTGATCCTCGAAGGACAGGCTGACCTCCTGGTCAAGGTCCAGACTGCGGTAGGTCTTGGGGAAGGGGCGGCGGTTCAGGCCCGCGGCGAGCATCGTTCGGATGCCAATCTCGCGCGTGGCCTCGCAATGCAGATTGCCGGCTTCGACCGTATCGGTGCGGTAATGATCCGCCCCGCCGCCAAGCAGCATCGTGCAGGTGGTGATCCCCGCCTTTAGCCGCTCAAGCCCCGAAAGCCGGGCTTCGGCCTGCCAGAATGCGGGGGTGGAGCCGCGGGTGTAGATCGTCTCGCAGGCCTGAAACCACGCATCGCCATCGCCGCCGCCAAGGTTACGCGTCAGCCCGTGGCCCGCGTGGGCATGGCTGTCGATCAGCCCCGGCAGGGTGATCATATCGCGCCCGTCGATCACCTCGGCGGTCTCGGGGAGGGGCACATCGCCTGCAAGGCCGACGGCGGTGATACGGTCGTTTTCGAACAGGATCGTCGCATCGTCGATAACACGTCGCTCCGCGTCCATCGTGATCGCGGTGGTGTGGGTGATCGCATGGCTGGTCATTACAGGTCCTCGCTCAACGCGGCCCCGAGGACATCGTCCTGCGCCGCAGCGCCGTCTTGCGAGGCTTCGAGTTTCAAAGTGCGCTCCGCTTCCAGAAGGTGGGCCTCCATCTCTGTCATCGCGGTTTCGAAATCCCCGGCGGCGAGGGCCGCGACAATGGCGGCATGTTCGTCCGGGCCGCATTGCGTATCGCATTTCGGTTTGAACACAGCCGTGACCAAGGTGCTTTTTGAAACGAGGTCGCGCAGGATATCGGCCAAAAGGGGAGAGGCGGCGAGTTCGGCCAACAGCATATGAAAGGCGCCCGAGAGCCGGATGATACGCGCCGTGTCCCCTGCCGCCAGCGCTTCGCGTTCTTCGGCGATATGGGCTTCCAAGGCGGCCAGTTTTTCTTGCGCGCCGTGTTTCTTCAGCGCTTCGATCACGCCGCGTTCCACGACGCGGCGGGTGAAAAAGACATCGCGGGCTTCGTCGACCGATGGTGTGGTGACAAAGGCGCCGCGGTTCGGGATGTGGCTGACCAGCCCGTCATGGGTCAGTTGGTCCAACGCCCGGCGAATGCGCGGACGGCTGGCGCCAAAGATTTCGCACAGCCGTTCCTCTTTCAATCGCGTGCCGGGCGGCAAGCGACGTTCGGCGATGGATTTCCAGATCCGTTCATAGATCTGCTTCTCCGTGAGCTTTGCTCCTGTCACCTACCGGCCCCCCTCAAATCTTTATTTACTAAATTTGCCTCAATAGTCGTCGAAACGCCCGATAAAGTGCAAGCAATTAATGTCAGCACAGATTGTTAACAATAATTGTAGACAGAAAAATGGAATCGTGCCAGCCTAGCTTTAGTCGCTGTGATGCAGGTCCGCTGTGCTCGCAGGGCGGCACGAACAGGGAGATAACAATGACACCGCGCAAATTTCTATTCACCTCGGCTCTGGCGCTCAGCTGTGCCAGCATGGCGCAGGGCGAGACCTTCCGCCTTGGCACCAATGGCGACCTCTACGGTCTCGACCCGCATTCGATGACCGACAGTTTCACCGTCTCTTTCTTGAACCACGTCTATGAGGCGCTGGTCCGCTACGACGCCGATCTCAAGATCGAACCGGCGCTCGCCACCAGTTGGGAGCAGATCGACGAGACCACCGTGCGCTACAAACTGCGCGAGGGGATCAAGTTCCACGACGGGCAGGATTTCTCAGCCGAAGATGTGGTGGCCTCGGTCAAGCGGGCCGCACATGAAGATTCCCCCATTCGCGGCAATATCGCCGGTCTGGTCGATGCCAAGATGGTCGATGAGATGACCGTCGATCTCATGCTCGACGGCCCGAACCCCCTTTTGAATAACTTCCTGACCAATGTGCTGATCTTCGACAGCGGCTGGCTTGAGGAACATGATGCGCTTGACCCGATCGACGCGCAGAAGGGCGAGGAAGGCTACACCACCTCCAACGCCAATGGCACCGGCCCCTTCCGCTTTGAATCCCGTACCCCGGACGCGCAGACCGTGCTGACCGTGAACGAGGATTGGTGGGACGAGCCGCAGCACAACCTGACCCGGATCGAGTTAAACCCGATCAACTCCGATGCGACCCGCGTGGCGGCGATGCTCTCGGGCGAGCTGGACATGATCGTGCCCTCGCCCTTGCAAGACGCCAAGCGGATCGAGGCGACTGAGGGCATGCATGTGCTGGAGGCGCCGGGCCTGCGCGCGATCATGATGGGCATCAACATGTCCGACACGTCGAACAACCCCAACCAAGACGACAACCCGCTGCAAAAGGTCGAGGTCCGTCAGGCGCTGGTTCATGCCATCAGCTATGACCTGCTGCGCGACAAGATCATGCGCGGCAAATCCCGCAACCTCGGCGGTTTGCTGGCCCCCCAGGTGCCGGGCTTTGACGAAGGGGTCGATGAAATCCCCGCCTATGATCCCGAAAAGGCCAAGCAGATGCTGGCCGATGCCGGATACCCCGAAGGCTTCAGCCTGAACATGAACTGCCCCAATGACCGCTACGTCAACGACGCGGCGATCTGTCAGGCGCTGGCGGCGATGTTTGCCCGCGTCGGCGTCAAGGCAGACCTCACGGCAGAGACCAAGGCGATTCACTTCGAGCGCGCCCGCGCCAATGAGACCGACATGTTCATGCTGGGCTGGGCCACGCTGCCGATGCTCGACGGCTATTCGGTGCTCTCGGCGATGCTGCACACGCCCGAGGGGCAGATGGGCACATGGAACCCCGGCGGCTATTCCAACGCCGAGGTCGACCGTCTGACCAAGGCCGTGGCCACCGAGTTGGATGCCGAGAAGCGGATGGAGATGATGGTCGAAGCCTTCCGCATCGCCGATCAAGAGGTGGCATGGTTGCCGCTGCACGCCCAGCCCTTGTCGTGGGCCGCGCGTGATGCGGTGAAGATCCCCCAGACCGCGGATGACAAACCGCGCCTCTGGCTCGCCCGGATCGAGTAACCTGCCCCCGGGCGGGCGCCCCTCCCCACGCCCGCCCACCGATAACCTTGCCAGCCGGAGGCCAGCATGTTCGCCTTTCTTATCCGCCGCATCATACAGGCCGCGCTGGTGATGCTCGTCGTCGCCTCGATCGCCTTTCTGATGTTCCGCTTTCTGGGTGACCCGATTTCCAACCTTCTGCCCGAAGACGCCACCGTGCAGGACCGCGCCGAAATGCGCGAGAAGCTGGGGCTCAACGACCCCGTTCTGGTGCAATACGGGCGTTTCATCGCAGATGCGGCGCAGGGCGACTTTGGTCAGTCCTATCGCAACAACCGCCCCGTCTCGGACCTTCTGGCCGAACGCTTTCCCGCCACCGCCGAACTGGTGCTGGTCGCCGCCGGTCTGGCGCTGGCGCTTGGGGTGCCCTTGGGCATCTATACCGCCCTCAACCCGCGCGGCTGGCTGAGCCAAGGGTTGCAGGTGATCTCGCTCTTAGGGATCTCGGTGCCCACCTTCGTCACCGGCATTCTGCTGATCCTCGTCTTCTCGGTCTCGCTGGGATGGCTGCCAAGCTTCGGGCGCGGCAAGGTGGTCGATCTCGGCTGGTGGACCACGGGGTTCCTGACAGTATCCGGCCTTAAGGCGCTGATCCTGCCCGCGATCATGCTGGCGCTGTTCCAGATGACGCTGATCATGCGGCTGGTGCGGGCCGAGATGCTGGAGGTGCTGCGCGCGGATTACATCAAGTTCGCCAAGGCGCGCGGCATCCCGAACCGCATGCTGCATTTCAAATACGCGCTGAAGAACACGCTCATCCCGGTAATGACGATCTTTGGTCTGCAACTGGGCGGGCTTATCGCCTTTGCCATCATCACCGAGACGGTCTTTCAATGGCCGGGAATGGGCTTCCTGTTCATCCAAGCGGTGAACTTTACCGATGTGCCCGTGATGGCCGCCTATCTGGTGCTGGTGTCCTTCATCTTCGTCGTCATCAACACGCTGGTCGACCTTTTGTACAACGTCGCCGACCCGCGCCTGCGGGCCGAAAGAACGCCCGCGCGCGGCGTCTGAGGAGGTTTCCCTATGTCAAACTTCATGCCCATGCTCTATGCCTTCTGGGACAGCGATATCACCTACAGCTTCCGCAAGTCGCGCGTGGCGGTGATCTCGGCGCTGGTGCTGCTGGCGATGTTCCTCACGGCGATCTTCGCCCCGAGCCTTGCGCCGCAGGACCCGTTCAACATCGCCGAACTGGACCTTTTCGACAGTGAGTTGCCCCCGGCCTGGGCCGAGGGCGGTAGCGCCGCCTACCTGCTTGGCACCGACACCCAGGCCCGTGATGTTCTTTCGTCGATCATGTACGGGATGCGGATTTCCCTGCTGGTCGGTTTCGCCAGCGTGATCCTTGCCGCCGTGATGGGCGTGGCGCTTGGCCTTTTGGGCGGCTTTCTTGGCGGGATCGTCGATGCGGTGCTGATGCGGATCGCCGATGTGCTGCTAAGCTTTCCGCCGATCCTCGTGGCGCTTTTGATCAACGGCATTTTGCGCGGTGCGCTGCCCAGTTCGGCGCAGGCCGAGTCGGCGCTCATTGTGCTGATCCTGTCGATCGGGCTGACCAACTGGGTGCAATACGCCCGCACCGTGCGCGGCTCGACCATGGTGGAGCGGCGCAAGGAATATATTGAGGCGGCGCGCACCCTCGGCACCGGCAAGCTGGCGATCATGATCAAACATATCCTGCCCAATGTGCTGGGCCCCGTGCTGGTCATCGCGACGATCAACCTCGGCATGGCGGTGCTGACCGAGGCGACGTTGAGCTTTCTGGGTGTCGGCATGCCGCCCACCCAGCCGTCGCTCGGCACGCTGATCCAGATCGGCAACGAATTTCTGTTCTCGGGCATCTGGTGGGTCGTCGTCTTTCCCGCCGCGGCGCTGGCGATCCTTGTGCTGGCGGTCAACCTGCTGGGCGACTGGCTGCGCGATGCGCTCAACCCCAAACTGCGCTGAGGTAATCCCATGTCACTTCTTGAACTGGACAACATCGTTGTCGAATTCCCCACCCGGCGCGGTCCGCTGGAGGCCGTCAAGGGGCTGAGCCTCGACCTCGACGAAGGCGAAATCCTCGGGCTGGTCGGTGAATCCGGCGCTGGCAAGTCGATCACGGGGGCGGCGATCACCGGGCTGATCGAACCGCCCGGCCTGATCCGCTCGGGCGAGGTGCGGCTGCGCGGCACGCGGATCGACAACCTGCCCGCCGACAAGATGCGCCGCATCCGCGGCAAGGAGATCGGCGCGATCTTTCAAGACCCGCTGACCAGCCTCAACCCGGTCTATACCGTGGGCGAGCAACTCATCGACACGATGCGTGTGCATCTCGGGCTTGACCAGAAGACCGCCCGCCAGCGGGCCATCGACTGGCTGGCCGAAGTCGGCATCCCGGCCCCTGAGGCGCGGCTTGACCAATACCCGCACCAGTTCTCAGGCGGGATGCGGCAGCGGGTGGTGATCGCGCTGGCGCTCTGTGCCGAGCCCAAGCTCATCATCGCGGATGAGCCGACCACGGCGCTTGACGTCAGCGTGCAGGCGCAGATCCTTTCCCTGCTCAAGCGGCTCTGCCGCGAGAACGGCACGGCGGTGGTGCTGGTGACCCACGACATGGGCGTGATCGCCGAGACGGCGGACCGCGTCGCGGTGATGTATGCCGGGCGGCTGGTCGAGATCGGCGATGTGAAACAGGTCATCGAAGAACCGCTGCACCCCTATACCCGCGGCCTCATGGCCTCTATCCCGCAGATCGGCATTCGCGACCGGCGCCTCACGCAGATCGAAGGTGCCATGCCCGGGTTGCGCAACCCCGCGCCCGGCTGCGCCTTTGCACCGCGCTGCCCCCGGGCGATGGACCATTGCCACAGCATCCGCCCCGCGCCGCAGGACGCCGGCACCGGCCAAGTCGCCTGTCACCTTTACGGAGAGACGTCATGACCCCGCAGATCACCCCCGACGACATCCTCAGCGTGCAGAACATCTCGAAACGCTTCGACGTGTCCGAACCCTTCCTCAACCGGGTGCTGGAACGCCGCCCGCGCCGTATCCTCACGGCGGTGAACGACATCAGCTTCGACGTGCCGCGCGGCAAGACCTTTGCCGTGGTGGGCGAGTCGGGCTGCGGCAAGTCCACTGTGGCGCGGCTGTTGATGGGGCTGCACAGCCCGAGCGGCGGCACGATCCGCTTTGAGGGGGACGACATCACCCATATGCCTCCCGGCAAACCCGCCGCCCTGCGCCGCCGGATGCAGATGATCTTTCAAGACCCCTATGCCTCGCTCAACCCGCGCTGGCGGGTGCGCGACATCATCGGCGAGCCGCTCAAGAACTTCGGCATCTGCAAGACCCGGGCCGAGGTCACCCGCGAGGTCGAGAAACTGCTGAGCCAGGTCGGTCTGAACCCCGCCGATGCCAAGAAATTCCCGCATGAGTTCTCGGGCGGCCAACGCCAGCGCCTGTCCATCGCCCGCGCGCTCACGACACGCCCCGAACTGTTGATCTGCGACGAACCGACCTCGGCGCTGGATGTGAGTGTTCAAAGCCAGATCCTCAATCTGATGAAGGACCTGCAAGACGAGTTCAACATGAGCTACATCTTCATCAGCCACGATCTGGCGGTGGTCTGGTACATGGCCGATGTGCTGGCGGTGATGTATCTGGGCAAGATCGTCGAGGTCGGCCCGAAGGAGGAGATCTTCGGCAACCCGCAGCACCCCTATACGCGTCTGTTGATGGAAACGGTGCCGAAGCTGACCGTGGGCGGCGCCGAACGCGCGCCCGTGGCAGGAGAGGTGCCGAATCCGATCTCACCGCCGCCCGGTTGCGCCTTTCACCCGCGCTGCCCATTGGCGAACGACACCTGCCGGAGCGTGGCCCCCGCGCTCAACCTGCGCGAAGGCGGCCAGAAGTCGGCTTGCCACGCGGCGGATGAGGGGCGGCTGAAGCCGTGGCTTCGGCTGGCGGCGGAGTAGGGGGGATGGAGTTCGATTTCACCACCCTGCCAGAACGCGACCGCTACCGGCTGCTGTCGAGCTTCGTGGCACCGCGCCCCATCGCGCTGGTCACCACGTTGAGCGCCGATGGTGTGCCCAATGCCGCGCCGATGAGCTTTTTCAACGTCTTCTCGCAGGAGCCGCCGATCGTGATTCTCGGCATCCAGTGCCGTCCCGATGGCAGCATCAAAGACACGGTCACCAACATCGACCGGCGTCAGAGCTTCTGCGTCAATATGGTCGACATGGCGCTGGCCGAGGCGATGATTACCTGCGGGATCAGCTATGAGCCGGACGTGGATGAGATCGCGACCGCCGGGCTGACCATGACCCCCGCCAGCCAGATCGACGGTGGCTGGATCGCGGAAAGCCCCTGCGCAATGGAATGCGTGGTCGAAGAGACCATCCGCTATGCCCGGCGCGAGATCATTCTGGGCCGTGTCGTGCAGATGCATGTGCGCGACAACTGCCTTGACGAGGCGGGCCGCTATGTCCGGCCCGAAAATTATCAGCCCATCGCGCGGCTGCATGCCGACAATTACATCACCTCCGACCGGCAGTTCGAGCTCAAGGTTCCCGAGACGCCGCCGGTTGGCGTGACACAGAAAGCCAATTGATGAAAATTCACCTGATCAATCCAAACTCGACCGCGGGCAT
The DNA here is from genome assembly GCF_043557225.1 of Sulfitobacter sp. 1A13496. Classification (NCBI taxonomy): domain Bacteria; kingdom Pseudomonadati; phylum Pseudomonadota; class Alphaproteobacteria; order Rhodobacterales; family Roseobacteraceae; genus Sulfitobacter; species Sulfitobacter sp. 1A13496. Next base: position 107,548 of record NZ_JBIFFP010000007.1, read on the forward strand.
GACCGAGGCCATCGCCCGCACCGCCCGCGCCCAGGCCGGGCCGGGGGTCGAGGTCGTTGCCGCCACCGCGCGGGCGACACCGCCCAGCATCGAAGGCTATGCCGATGAGGCCCGCGCCGTGCCCGCCATGCTCGACGCCATTCTTGAGGCCGAAGCGGCGGGGGCCGCGGCCCATGTGATCGCCTGTTTCGACGATCCCGGTCTCGATGCCGCCCGGGCCGTGGCCAAGGGGCCGGTGATTGGTCTGTGCGAAGCCGCGCTCATTGCAGCCGGGCGGATCGCCAAACGCTTCTCGGTCGTGACCACCTTGCCCCGGGCCGTGCCGATCATCGAAGACCTTGGCGACCGTTACGGCTGTGGCCGTGCGCTTTGCGCCGTACATGCCGCCGACATCCCGGTGCTCGACCTCGAATATGCGCCGGTGCAGACCCTGCCGCTGATCGCCCGCAAGATCCGCCAGACGGTCGAGGAAGACCGGGCCGAGGCCGTGGTGCTGGGCTGCGCAGGCATGAGCGCGCATCTAGAGCAATTGGGCCGCGACGCGGGCGTGCCGGTGATCGACGGTGTGGGCTTTGCCATCCGCATGGCCGCTGGCCTCGCTGCGACCGGGCTGGTGACCGCCAAGACCGGCGCCTATGCCCTGCCGCGCCTCAAGCAATCCCCCGCACCGCAAGCGCGCATCGCCCCTCTGACACGATAGACAGGACAAGACATGACCAAGCCTTTGCTGCTCAACAACCTCCGCCTCATGGGGGCAGATGCCGCCGATGTGCTGATCGAGGGTGGGCGCATCGCGCAGATCGCGCCTGAGATCACGCCGACCGGGGAAGTCTCCGTCGAGGATTGCAGCGGCGCACTGGCGCTGCCGGGCCTCGTCGATGCGCACGCACATCTCGACAAGACGCTCTGGGGCATGCCCTGGCACCCGCATCAGCAGGGCAAAAGCCTGCAACAGATGATCGACACGGAGCGCAAGCTGCGTCACGAGTTGGACATGGACGCAGAGCGGCAATCGGCACGGCAGGTGGCGCTGGCGCTGTCCAAGGGCACCACGGCGATCCGCAGCCATGTCGATATCGACACCGAGCATGGGTTGAGCCTGCACCGGGGCGTGGCCGCCACCCGGGCGCGCTATGCGGATGTCATGCAGATCGAGACCGTCGCCTTTCCGCAATCGGGCCTGATGATCCGCCCCGGCACGCTGGAATTGATGGACGAAGCCCTGCACGAGGGCGCCGATATCGTCGGCGGGCTCGACCCCTGCGGCATCGACCGTGACCCCAAGGGGCAGCTCGACGCGGTCTTCGGGCTGGCAGAGAAACACGGCAAGCCGATCGACATTCACCTGCATGAGCCGGGGGAGATGGGGGCGTTTAGCCTTGAAATGATCCTCGACCGGACCGAGGCGCTGGCGATGCAGGGCAGGGTGACGGTCAGCCACGCCTTCTGCCTCGGCATGGGGGATCAGGCGCGGGTGGCGGAGCTGCTCGACCGGATCGGGGCGCTGGATGTCTCGCTGGCCACCACCGCGCCCGCTGCGCGTCCGGTGCCCTCAGTCGCCGCCTGCCGCGAGCGCGGCATCGCGATCTGCGCGGGCAACGACGGCATCCGAGACACTTGGACCCCTTACGGCAACGCCTGCATGTTGGAACGCGCGATGCTCGTCGGCCTGCGCAACAATTTTCGCGCGGATGTTGAGGTTGGCTGGGCGCTCGACACCTGCACCACCGAAGGCGCGAAGGTGATGGGGCTTGAGGGCTACGGCCTTGCCGAAGGCTGCCGCGCCGATCTGGTGTTGGTCGATGTCGAGGCCGTCTCGGAGGCCATCACCCAACGCCCGCCGCGTCGCTTGGTCCTGTCGGGCGGCCAGATCGTGGCCCGCAATGGCCAGACGGAGGCGACATGGCGGAGCGCTTGAAACGCAGCGCCCTGACCGCCGCTTGGGTCGTGGGGCATGAGGACGGGCAACATTGCCTTTACCGAAATGGCACCGTGGTCGTGGAAGGCGAAAAGGTGCTGCACGTCGGCCATGATTTCGCAGGCGATGTGGCCGAGACCATCGACTTTGGCGAGGCGCTGATCGGGCCGGGGTTCATCGACCTTGATGCGCTGGCCGATCTCGACACCACTGTACTTGGCTATGACAACCATCCGCCGGAGTTGAAGGGCCGCGTCTGGCCTGAGAGCTACATGGCCGCTGGCCCGCGCGAGATGTACACGCCCGAGGAACTGGCCTTTCAGAAACGCTATGCCTTCACCCGGCTGATCCGCAACGGCATCACCACGGCGCTGCCCATTGCCTCACTCTTCTACCGCGCTTGGGGCGAGACGGCAGAGGAATTCGACGCCGCGGCAGAGGCGGGGGCGGACCTCGGGCTGCGGGTCTACCTTGGCCCCGCCTATCGCAGCGGCAATCTGGTGGTGAATGAAGATCGACAAATCGGCTTTCACTATGATGAACCGCGCGGCTTTGCGGGTCTGACCGAGGCCGAAGCCTTTGTCGCGCGGCACGAGAATAGCCACGGCGGGTTGATCCGCACTATGCTGGCCCCCGACCGGATCGAGACTTGCACCCCCGAGCTTCTGCGCCGCAGCGGGGCGGCTGCCCGCGATCTGGGCGTGCCGATCCGCCTGCATTGCTGCCAGTCGCGGCTGGAATACGATCTCGTGCTACAACAGCATGGCAAGAGCCCGTTGGAACTGCTGCGTGATACCGAGTTTTTCGCCCCATCCACGATCCTGCCGCATGGGCTGTTCCTGTCGGGCCTCAACGGCATCACCCATGCCGCGCCTGATCTCGAAATCCTGACGGCCTCCGGTGCCGCCCTTGCCCATTGCCCGCTGGTGATGGCCCGTAGCGGCAAGATCATGCAGTCCTTCGCACGGTTCCGCGACCTCGGCGTCCCCATCGGTATGGGCACCGACACGCATCCCGCCGACATGATCCAGAACATGGCCTTGGGCGTGATGACCGCCCGTATCGCGGAGGGTGATCCGACCGCCGTCCGCGCCGCCGACTTCTATGATGCCGCCACCCTCGGCGGCGCAGCGGCGCTGAACCGTCCGGATCTGGGCCGGCTGGCCCCGGGAGCCGCTGCCGACCTGAACGTCATCCGGCTGGACAGCCCCGACATCGGGCAGCGCATCGACCCCATTCAGACGATCCTGCTTAACGGCTCAGGCCGCGACGTTTCGGATGTGATGATTGCAGGTCGGTTCGTCATGCGCGATGGTGTCATCCCCGGGGTCGACGGCATGGCCTATCACGCCAAAGCGCAGGCGCAGTTCGATCGGATGGTCGCGCAATATCCTGACAGGACGCTGTTTCATCCCCCGGTGGAGGAGATTTTCGCGGGCAGCTACGGGGTCAAAGACGCGTAGCCGCTGTGGACGACGCCCGCGTCCGCCTGAGTTATCTTTAGAAAATGGCCCGCCTCACAGTAGATGCGGGCCATCGGAGTCACACTTTGAGGCTAGCTCACGCCCCCCACAGTCGCGTGCAAACCGGGGCAATCTCACCTTCGATTGCCGTCATCGCGTCAACGATCAGGTCCTCGCGCCAGCGGCGGCCTGCGATTTGCACGCCGATGGGCTGCGGCCCTTGGGGCAGTTCCGCGATATGCGTGGGGATGTTGCCCGCGGGCAGGCCGGTGAAGTTTATGACGAAGGACCAAAGCCCCTTGCCCAAGACTTCGCGCACGCCTTCGGGGCCTTCGGTGTCGCGCCCGGCGGTGAAGAAGGGGGCGAACATGAAGGGGGTCAGCACGAGGGGATAGTCCTCAAGAAACAGCGACCATTCGCGCGCGTAATGGGTGCGTTTGGCCAGCATAGCAAGCTGTTCGGTGCCTTTGAAGGGCGGGTATTCGGCGTAGTAATCCTCAAAAATCGCCTTCAGATCGTCGGAACCATGGGTTCGGATGTCCTCGCCCATCAGCGCTTCGACTTCGCCCATCAGGGCGCGATAGCCGTTTTTGCCAGCTTCATAGGCAAGGGGCGGTTCCACCTCTTCGACGGCGTAGCCTGCGTTGGACAGGGCAGAGGCGGCTTTGTCGAGCGCGGTGGCAACATCCGGGTGCAGGCCAAAGCCGAAATCATCGCGGGTGAAGGCCACGCGGATCGGGCCTTCGATCGCTTCGCCGCGCCAGGGCAGAGGCACATGGAAAGGGTCGCGCGCATCTGCGGCGATCAGGCTTGGCATCGACAGATGGAGGTCCGCCGCCTTGCGCACGATCAGCCCCTGCACCGACATGGATTGCGCCAAGAGACCGCGCTCGGCCTTTTGGCTGGGGTTGTAGGCGGGCACGCGGCCCAACCCCGGCTTGACCGTCACCGCGCCATTGGCCGAGGCCGGGAAACGTAAGGAGCCGCCGATGTCGTTGCCATGGGCCAGCGCGCCGATCCCGGCCATGACAGCCGCCCCCGCCCCGCCGGACGAGCCGCCCGCCGAAAGATGCTGCCCCCAAGGGTTATGGGTGCGCCCGTAGAGCGGGTTGTCGGTATCGGCGCGAAAGGAAAACTCCGGCGTGTTGGTGCGCCCGATCACGATGGCACCCGCCTGTTTGAGGTTGCGCACCACCGGCGCATCCTCGGGCGCGATGATGTCTTTGAAGGCGGGCACGCCGTTGCTTGTGGCATGGCCCTTTTGGTCGACGTTGATCTTGATCGTGACCGGAACACCATGCAGCGGCCCTTTGGACGCGTCGCTTTTGTCTAGGGCGGCGGCCTCGGCGCGGGCCTCATCGGCGAGGGTCTCGACCACCGCGTTCAAAGCCGGATTGACCTCTTCCATGCGGGCGATCGCCGCCTCGGTCGCTTCAACCGCCGAGAGTTTTCCTGCGCGGGTCGCGCTTGCGATTTCCTGCGCGTCCCATTGCCAAAGCGGTTTACTGTCGGTCATTCCGGTTCCTTTCGTTCAGTCGTTTTCAAAGCCGCATCCGCGCCCTGATGTCGCGAACTTCGGAGAAAGAATTTAGCAACGCAAGTAAATTCGCGGCGAAACCCTTTGCCGAAGGCGGGGGTGGCTATATTCGAGGCTTTGGGCGGTCACCCGGCCATGATGGCGCTGGCGGCCTCTATGGCGAGGGGGGCAGCCTTGGCGACAAATTCCTCCGGCGTGTATTCTGAGAGGGAGCCTGCGAGATGTATCGCGCTGAGAGGCGCGCCGTTCCGGTCGGTGATGGCAACGCCCACCGCCACTTCGCCCAAGGCATATTCATCGCAGACCACGGCAAAGCGGTTTTCGCGGGCGATGCTAAGCTCGGCCATGATCGCTTCGGGATCGGTCTTGGTGCTGGCGGTGAAGGGGTGCAAGGGCGCGCGGGTAAGGATTTCGCGCGCCGCGTCATCGGAAAGCTGAGCCAGCGCGGCACGCCCGCCCGCGGTGCAAAAGGTCGGCACGCTATGGCCCACGAGGGTGGCGAAAAAGGTCTCGCGTTTGCTTTGCATGCGCAGGGCATAGATCAGGCGCGTCTCGTCATAGAGGCTGAGATCGACCCGTTCGCGCAGGGATTTGCGCAGTTCCAGCAGGACCGGCGTGGCTTTCTGCACCACGGGGTCGAGCCGCAGCAGATCAAGCGTGTGATCGAGCAGGCGGATCCCCGGCAGGTAGCCCCGGTCATCCCCGCTGCGCCGGATATAGCCGAGTTTGGTGAGCGTATGGACCAGCCGTTGCGCCGCGGATCGGTCGATGCCTGCGGTCTTGGCGATGTCGGAAAGGGTCATCGGCCCGGTCGCGTTGTGAAAGGCGCCCAGCACCTGCATTGCGCGATCTGCCGCCCGGACGAACAAACGGTCGTCCTCTGCCTGATTCTGCGCCGCCTGCGGGGCGTCTTCACGGAAAAATCTACTCATAAATGGCCTGTAGTTGACGAATCGTTAAAGCGCCGCTTACGCTTGCTGTGCACTATAGATGTATTGCAATGCGATACACAATGGGCGTGGTCCCGCGGATGACGGGGCCGAGAAGGCGAAGGAGACAGGTTTGGAAAGCGGTTCTGGAATGCGCGTGGCTGTTGCGGGCTTTCTGCACGAGACAAACACATTCGCCCCCAATCCGGCGGATATGCAGGCTTTCCAACTGGGCGGCGGCTATGTCCCCATGGTGCGCGGCGCGGCGGTGTTGCCCGCCTTCGAAGAGGTTAACCTTGGCATGGCGGGCGCGCTGCGGGTGGGCCAGGCGCAGGGTTGGGACATCGTGCCGATCCTCTGGGCGGGGGCGATCCCTTCGGCCCATGTCAGCCGCGACGCCTATGAGACTATTGCGGGTGAGATCATCGAAGGCATTCAGGACGCCGGGCCGCTCGACGGGGTCTTTCTGGACCTGCACGGCGCCATGGTGGCGGAGCATCTCGATGACGGGGAAGGGGAGCTTGTCCGCCGTCTGCGTGCGGTCGTGGGGCCGGAGGTGCCCATCGCCACGGCGCTGGATCTGCACGGCAATATCTCTGAAGATTTCGTTGCGAATGTCGATGTGCTTGTCGGTTTTCGCACCTATCCGCATGTGGACATGGCAGATACCGGCGCTGCCGCGGCCCGCCAGCTTGACCGGATCATGACCACCGGGCAGCGTCCGGCCAAAGCCTTTCGCCAGATGTCATATCTGGTGCCGATCCCGTTTCAATCGACCGAAATGTCGCCGGGGCGTGAACTTTATGAGGGGGTCGCCGCCTGCGAAGCCGCGGGGGCGCTCTCGGCCAGCCTGTTCATGGGCTTCCCGGCGGCGGATATTCCCGATTGCGGCCCCGTGGCCGTCGCCTATGGCGCGACGCAGACTGCAGCAGACGCCGCCGCCGACAGGCTTGCCGCAGCCTATGAGGCGGCAGCGCCCGCCTTTTTGGAAAATGAGGCCTATGATCCCGACAGGGCGGTGGCCGAAGCGCTGTCGCGTGCCGCAGGGCCGGGGCGCGGGCCTGTGGTCATCGCTGACACTCAAGACAACCCCGGCGCGGGCGGCGTATCGGCCACCACGGGCATGTTGCGCGCGCTCGTCAAGGCCGAGGCCCAGAACGCGGCCATCGGGTTGATCGTCGACCCCGCCGCCGCCGAAGCGGCGCATCAGGCCGGGGTCGGTGCCGAGGTTAACCTGCGCCTTGGCGGACATGCCGACATCACGGATGACGCGCCGTTTGAAACGGTGGCGACGGTTCAGCATCTTTGCGACGGAACCCTGCGCGCGACCGGCCCCTATTATGGCGGCACGGCGCTGAACCTCGGCCCTTCGGCCTGTCTGCGCATCGGCGGGGTCCATGTCGTCGTGACCAGCCGCATCGCCCAGATGGCCGACCGCGAGATGTTCCGCTTTGTCGGCATCCAACCTGAAGAGATGGATCTCTTGGTGGTCAAAAGCTCTACCCATTTCCGGGCAGACTTTGCCCCCATCGCGCGCGACATCCTTGTCGCCTGTGCGCCGGGGCCGATGCCCCTCAATCCAGCCGATTTGCCCTTCACGCGCCTGCGTGCGGGGCTTCGGCTGTCTCCGAATGGCCCCCGGTTCGGGGCCAAGGGTGCCCAAAGCGCACCACCTGACCAGGGCGGCAAGACCGCCGTGGCCCAATAAAAACCAAAAGATCACTCAACAAGGGAAAACCACATGATACCTCTACGATCGGCACTGAAACAGTCGCGCGGACTTGCCGCCGCCTTTGCCGCGACCACGGCGCTTTTGGCACCCGGCTCTCTGGCGGCGCAGGATGGCGAAACGACCATCACCGCGGTCATGCACTCGGGCCTGCGGGTTCTCGATCCGGTCATCACCACCGCGCATATCACCCGCAACCACGGTTATATGGTCTATGATGTGCTGACCGCCGTGGACGAAAACTTTGAGCCGCAGCCCCAGATGGCCAGCTGGGACGTCTCGGATGACGGGCTCGTCTATACTTTCACCCTGCGCGATGGGCTGATGTTCCATGACGGCGCGCCGGTGACTGGCGAAGATGTCGTGGCCTCGCTCAAACGCTGGGGCAAGCGTGACGGCGGCGGGCAGTTGATCTTTGACGTGACCGAGAGCCTTGAAGCCAGCGACGAGAAGACTGTCGTCTGGACCCTGACCGAGCCTTTCGGCCCGCTCTTGTCGGTGATCTCCAAACAATCCGCCGTGCCGCCTTTCATCATGCCCAAGCGTGTGGCCGAAACCTCGGCGGATGAGACGATCACGGAATATATCGGCTCCGGCCCCTTCGTCTTTAACCAAGATGAATACGAGCCTGGCGTGAACGTCACCTATGAGAAGTTCGACGACTACGTCCCGCGTGACGAGGAAGCCTCGTGGATGGCGGGTGGCAAGGTGGTCAATGTCGACCGTGTGGTCTGGACCACGATGCCCGACGCGCTCACTGCGATCAACGCGCTTTCGGCGGGGGAGATTGACTATCTTGAACAGGTGCAGATCGACCTGCTGCCGATCCTCGACGCCAGCCCCGAGGTCACGGTCGAGACCCGCGATGACCTTGGCTATGTCACCATCGGTCGGCCCAACCACCTGCACCCGCCCTTTGACAACAAGCTAGTCCGTCAGGCGGCGATGGCGGCGCTGGACCAAGAATCCATGCTGCAAACGATGCAGGGCGACCCCGCCTATTACAACGTCTGCGGCGCGATCTTTGGCTGTTCGACCCCTCTGGGCGACGAAGCGGATGCTGAGATCGTGACCGGCGGCGCGGATCCGGAAAAGGCGAAGGCCCTGCTCGAAGAGGCGGGCTATGATGGCACGCCCATCGTGCTGATGGCGCCGACGGATGTGATCAGCCTGATCAACCAGCCGGTGGTGGCCGCCCAAGCCCTGCGCGAAGCAGGTTTCGAAGTCGACATGCAGTCGATGGACTGGCAATCGGTCGTTCAGCGCCGCGCCCAGCAAAGCCCTGTCTCTGAGGGCGGCTGGAACATGTTCTTCACCAACTGGATGGTGCCCGAGATTTCGGACCCGCTGACCAATGTGATGGTCAGTGGCCGTGGCGATGAGGCGTGGTTCGGATGGCCCGACGACCCCAAGGTCGAAGAGCTGCGCGCGAAGTTCATGAAGGCCGAAGGGCCCGAGGCGCAAAAGGAAGTGGCCGTCGAGATCCAGAAACACGTCATGGATAACGTCAACTACATCATGATGGGTGAATATCTGATCCCGCAGGCGCGTCGCAACACGATCCAGAACATGCTGCCATCGCCCGTGCCGGTGTTTTGGAACATGACCAAAGAGGCGGAGTAATCCAGCCTTTCGGAGGGCGCGGCCGCCGCGCTCTCCACCGTCATCTCTGCCCGCAGGCAGCGCCCCCGCTTCCGGGTCTGCCTTCTTTCCGCCGAAAGGGACCTTCCGGAAAATGCTCGTCTATATCCTGAAGCGCGTCTTGGCCACGATCCCGGTCATGCTGATCGTCGCCATCTTCGTCTTCCTCCTGCTGCGTCTCACCCCCGGTGATCCGGCAGCCATTCTCGCCGGCGATGCCGCCACCCCTGCACAGCTTGAACGGATCCGTGACCGTCTGGGTCTGAACGATCCGCTGCTGACACAGTTCTTCACATGGATCGGGCAATTGCTGCGCGGCGATCTGGGCGTATCGCTTTTGTCGAACACCTCCGTGGCGGGCATGTTGGGCGACCGGCTGGGGCCGACCATCAACATCGCGCTGATGACCATCACCATCTCTGTCCTGCTGGCGGTGCCGATGGGCGTGATCGCCGCATGGCGTCACCGCACTTGGGTCGACTTTCTGGTAATGTCCTTCTCGGTGCTGGGCTTTTCGGTGCCGGTCTTCGTGATCGGCTATATCCTGATCCAAGTCTTCGCGATCGAACTGCGTTGGGTGCCGGTGCAGGGCTACAAGGCGCCCTCGGAGGGCATCGGGCCGTTCTTCTCGCGCGCCATTCTGCCCTCGCTCACGCTGGCCACCATCTATGTGGCGCTCATCGCGCGGATGACGCGGGCCTCCATGCTCGAAGTGCTGGGCGAAGATTACATCCGCACCGCGCGGGCCAAGGGCGTGCGCGAGAATGTCGTGCTGTTTCGCCATGCGCTGCGCAATGCCGCCGTGCCGATCTTGACGATCATCGGCACCGGTTTCGCGCTGCTGATCTCGGGCGTGGTGGTGACGGAAAGCGTCTTTAACATCCCCGGCATCGGGCGGCTTACGGTCGATGCAATCCTCGCGCGCGACTACCCCGTCATTCAGGCGATGATCCTGCTGACGGCGGGCATCTACGTCTTCGTGAACCTCTTGGTTGACGTCTCCTATTCATTCTTCGACCCAAGGATCCGGTACTGACATGATCGAGCAACCCCAATCCCGTCACAGCGCCTTTCAGGTGCTGACCGGACTGCTTTCCCTGCCTGCGGGCGCAAGGGTCGGTATCGGCCCGCTACTGGCGGCGCTTATCCTCGTGGCCATCGTGCTCGCGTCGATCTTGGCGCCGCTCTACGTGCCCTATGACCCGCTGGCGATGAACTCCGCCGCGCGGCTCAAGCCGCCTTCCGAAGAGTATCTTCTGGGCACCGATCCCTATGGCCGCGACACCTTCTCGCGGGTGATGACCGGCGGGCGCGTGTCGCTGCTGATCGGGGTCGGGGCGGCTTTGGTCAGCGTTGCTATCGGCTTGGCCATCGGCCTTGTGGCTGGCTTCTTTCGTATGGCCGACAGCATCATCATGCGGATCATGGACAGTCTCATGGCGATCCCCGCGATCCTGCTGGCGATTGCCTTGGTGGCGCTGAACGGGCCAAGCCTCGGCTCGGTCATCATCGCCATCACCGTGCCCGAGGTGCCGCGCGTGGTCAGGCTCGTGCGCTCGGTCGTGCTTTCGGCGCGAGAGGAGCCTTATGTCGAGGCCGCTATCGCGCTCGGCTCGTCCATGCCCAAAATCTTGATCCAGCACCTGATGCCCAACACCATGGCGCCGCTGATCGTGCAGGGCACTTATATCTGCGCCTCGGCAATCCTGATCGAGGCGATTCTGAGCTTTCTGGGCGCGGGCGTCAGCACCGAGATCCCCACGTGGGGCAACATCATGGCCGAGGGGCGGACCTATTTCCAGATCAAGCCGGGGCTGATCTTCTGGCCGGGGCTGCTGCTGTCGCTTTGCATCCTGTCGATCAACCTTTTGGGCGACACCGCGCGCGATCTGCTCGACCCGCGCATGAAGAAACGGGAGGGCTGAGAGATGCAGTTCAAGACCAAAGACTTCTCCGACGCGCGTGAGGTGCTCAAAGTGCGCGACCTGCGCATCGGGCTTGCCGGGCGGCCACAGGCGAAACCGGTGATCGACGGGATCGACCTCACCATCCGCGCGGGCGAGACGCATTGCTTGGTGGGTGAATCTGGCTCAGGCAAATCCGTGACCTCGCTGGCGGCTATGGGGCTGCTGCCGAAATCGGCGCTGGAGGTGCAAAGCGGCAGCATCACGTTGGACGATTTCGAGATCACCAGCGCCAGCCACGCGCAAATGCGCCAGCTGCGCGCGCGGCGGATCGCGATGATCTTCCAAGAGCCGATGACCGCGCTGAACCCCGTGCTGCGGGTGGGCGAGCAGATCATGGAAGTGCTCAACATGCATAGCGATCTGAGCCAATCCGAGGCCAAGAAACGCACGCTCGACATGATGGATCAGGTGCATCTGCCGGATGTGAACCGCATCTTCAGCGCCTTCCCGCACCAGCTTTCCGGCGGGCAGCGCCAGCGCATCATGATCGCCATGGCGCTGATCCTCGACCCCGATCTGCTGATCGCGGATGAGCCGACGACGGCGCTGGACGTGACCACGCAGTTGCAGATCCTCAAGCTCATCGCCGAGATGCAAGAGCGCCACGGCACCGCCGTGCTTTTCATCACCCATGACATGGGCGTGGTGGCCGAGATCGCGGATACCGTGACGGTGATGCAGCAGGGCAAGATCGTCGAACGCGCGCCGATTGAAAAGCTGCTGACCAAGCCGGAGAAGGAATATACCCGCACCCTGCTGACCGCTGTGCCCAACCTCACCCCGCGGCCCGCAAGGGCGGCGGCATCGCAAAGCGAAGTGGTGCGTGTGGCCGGGCTCGACATGACTTATGGCGGCGGCGGTTTCCTGCGCCGCAGCGAGGGTGTGAAAGCCGCGCAGGAGGTCAGCTTTACCATCAAACCGGGGCGGACGCTGGGCATCGTGGGGGAGTCCGGTTCGGGCAAATCCACCGTGGCGCGGGCCATCATGCGACTGATCGACCCGACAGCGGGGAGCGTGAATGTCGCGGGGACCGAGATCGCCAAACTCTCCCGCCGTCAGCTGCGCGACCACCGCAAACATCTGCAAATCGTGTTCCAAGACCCTTACCGTTCGCTCAACCCGCGTTGGACCGTGGCGCGCAGCCTTTGCGAAGGGCCGATCAACTTCGGCACCCCGCGCGAAGAGGCGATGCGCCATGCGGCTGAACTGATGGAATTGGTGGACCTGCCGCGCGATGCACTCGACCGCTATCCGCATCAATTCTCAGGCGGGCAGCGCCAGCGTATCGCCATCGCGCGGGCGGTGGCGATGAAGCCCGATCTGCTGGTCGCGGATGAGGCCGTCTCGGCCCTTGATGTGAGCGTGCAGGCGCAGGTGCTCGACCTTTTGGATGACATCCAAGAGAAGTTCGGCGTGGCCATGCTTTTCATCACCCATGACCTGCGGGTCGCCGCGCAGATTTGTGACGAGGTCTTGGTCATGCAGCGCGGGCAGGTCGTTGAATACGGCCCTGCGGGCGATGTGCTGGCCAACCCGCATCACGACTACACACGCAACCTGATCGAAGCGGCCCCGGGCCGCCATTGGGATTTTGCTAACTACCGCGCGCTCGGCAGCGCCACCATGACGACAGGAGCCACCGCATGACCGTCCTTCCCAAGATCGAAGCCTTTGCCGCCGATCTCACCGCCATCCGCCAAGATATCCACGCCCATCCCGAACTGGGGTTCGAAGAGGTCCGCACCGCGGGCATCGTGGCCGAAAAGCTGCGCGCCTATGGCGTGGACGAGGTGCATGAAGGGCTGGGCGGCACCGGGGTTGTCGGCATCATCAAGGGCGCGGGCGGTGGCAACCGCCGTGTCGGGCTACGCGCGGATATGGACGCGCTGCCGATTGTCGAAGATTCCGGCGTGCCCTATGCCTCGACCAACCCCGGGCGGATGCATGCCTGTGGCCATGACGGCCACACCACCATGCTCTTGGGCGCAGCGCGCTATCTGGCGGAAACCCGTGATTTCGACGGCACCGTGGTGCTGATCTTTCAACCTGCCGAGGAAGGCTTGGGCGGCGCGCGCCGGATGCTGGAGGAGGGGCTCTTCGAGAAATTCCCTTGCGACGAAATCTACGGCATGCACAACGATCCGAATGCAGAGCCGGGCGTGGTCAATGTCACCCCCGGTGCGGCGATGGCGGGGGCGGCCTTTTTCGATATCACAGTCAAAGGCACCGGCAGCCACGCCGCCATGCCGCATCAGTCGCGCGATCCCATCGTCATCGGCACGGCGCTGGTGCAGCAGTTGCAATCGGTCGTCAGCCGCAACACCCCGCCGACCAAGCCGATCGTGCTTTCGGTGACCAAATTCAACGCGGGCTCGGCCTATAACGTGGTGCCAGATACCGCCAGTATTGCGGGCACGATCCGGTACTTCCACCAAGACGTGATCGAGATGGCCGAGGCCCGGATGCGCGAACTCTGCGCCGGTATGGCCAGCGCCTATGGGATCGAGATCGAAGTCGACATCCGTAACGTCTTTGACGTGTTGATGAACGACCCTGAACTGACCACCGCCTATGTCGAAGCAGCGGCCAGCGTGGTGGGCGGCGAGAACGCCCATGTCTCGACCGAACAGGCCAGCGGGTCGGAGGATTTTGCCGATATGCTGAAGGTCGTGCCGGGGGCCTATTGCCGCGTGGGCCATGCGGGCAGCGTGCCTTTGCACAACCCCGGCTTCGTGCTGGACGACGCCATTTTGCCTGTCGGTGCCTCGATCTACGCGCGGATTGTCGAGACGCGCCTGCCAAAGGTCGGCGGCTAGGCCCTTGCGCCAATCATTTAATTTAAGCCAACCGCCCGCTGTCGCGCGGCGGAGGAAAGGATATTGAACATGACCAACCCGCTCGATCTGCCTTTTGATACCGAAGAGATGCTCACCGGGCTGCGCCCATGGATCGAAACTGAAAGCCCCACATTCGACGGGGCGGCGGTGAACCGGATGATGGATGTGGCGCAGCACGATCTGGCGGTCTTGGGCGCACGGACAGAGCGTATCCCAAGCCCCATGGGGCTGGGCGACAGCCTGCGCGCTGAAATGCCCCATCCCCGCGCGGGCGAGGGGGGCATCCTGCTTTTGGGTCATATGGACACGGTTCACCCGCTCGGCACCTTGGCGAGCCTGCCTTACAAACGCGAAGGCGATATCTGCTACGGCCCCGGTCTGATGGACATGAAGGGCGGCAACTACGTCTACCTCGATGCGCTGCGCAAGCTACAGGCCGCCGGGGTCGAGACGCCGCTGCCGGTGACGGTGCTTTTCACCCCGGATGAGGAGATCGGCACCCCCGCCACCCGCCGTCTGATCGAAGAAGAGGCGAAGCGCCATAAATACATCCTCGTCCCCGAACCTGCCCGCCCCGACGGCGGCGCGGTGATCGGGCGCTACGCCATCGCGCGATTCAACCTCCAGACCCGGGGGCGCCCCAGCCACGCGGGCTGGGCGCTCTCCGAAGGCCGCTCGGCCATCGCGGAGATGGCCAAGGCCGTGGGCACGATCGAAGGCATGACCACCGAGGATTGCACCTTCTCGCTTGGGGTCTTTCACGCGGGCCAATGGGTCAACTGCGTCTCCTCGGTCTGCGACGCCGAAGTGCTCACCATGGCAAAAACGCAAGAGCAGCTCGACGCAGGCGTGGAAAAGATGATGGCGCTGAACTCGGACGAAGGCGACGTGATCATGGAAATCCGCCGCGGCGTCACCCGCCCGGTTTGGGAACCCGACCAGCCCGGCACGATGGCGATGCTGAAGCTCGCGCAGGAGATTGGGGGCGAACTGGGGATCGAGATCACCGGAAGCTCTGCCGGGGGCGGATCGGACGGTAATTTCACCGGCTTTCTTGGCCTGCCGACGCTGGATTCCATCGGCGTGCGCGGCAAGGGGCTGCATACGTTGCAGGAGCATATCTATGTCGACAGCCTCACCGAACGTGCGAAACTGGCGGCGGGGCTGTTCTGTCGCTTGACGGCTTGAGGGGGGAGGGGCGGAGACCCCCTCTAAACCACCCCCGCCACTAGCTGCTGCGCGTCGCCCCATTCGCGGGGGGATTGGCCGTACATGCGTTTGAACTCTCGGCTGAATTGCGAGGCGCTGACATAGCCCACTGCCAATGCCGCTTCGCTGACCGTGGCGCCGCCTGCGATTTTCACGGCGGCATTGTTCAGGCGCATGGATTTGACGAATTGTATCGGCGACATCGTCGTTACCTGTTTGAACTTGCGGTGAAATACCGCGCGGCTCATGCCCGCGCGTTGGGCCATGGCATCGATAGAGATGGGCGCGTCGAGATGGGCCGCGACATGCGAGATGGCCCGCGCCACGGCATTGCCCGCCCCGAAGGCCCGCCGCGCAAAGAGCCCTGCCTCTCCTTTCAGGATGGCGTAGTACAGCTCCCGCAGGCGCGCTTCGGCCAGCACGGCGCGGTCGGTTTCGCTTTCGCTCAATTGCAGCAGGCGTAGCAGGGCGTCGGAGAAGGCCCCGTCCCATGCCGCGAGTTTGATCCCCTCGGCGCGCAGGTCGGCGGGGGCAGGGGGGAAGAGGCTCCCCGCGCTTTCCATTTCGAGCGAAAGCTCCGCCATCAGCCGCGCATCCAAAGCGATGTAGACGCCGAATAGCGGGGTCTGGGGCGAGGCGCTTGGCGTGCCCGCTTTGACCGGCATCGACATGGGGCAGCACATATAGCGGCTGTCGTCATAGACATAGCGCTGACCGTCAAGCACGGCCTCTTTCGCGCCGCTGACGATGGCGATGACAGAGGGTTCATAGACCGCAGGCGCGCAAGGGATCGCGCTGGTCGCCCGGAAATACTGCACGCCCTTGATGCCGGTCTCGGTCAGCCCGTCGGCATGGCTGTGCCGTTCGATGATATGGCGGATTTGGTCTTTGCTCATGCGTGGAGATTAGGACCGCATGAGCGTTTCATGCAATGGCTGTGAGAGGATCAGGCAAGTAATCGCGACAATCCGGTCTATTTCCGTAGGGGGCTGAGATTTATCTGCAGGGTCAACGGGGCGCGATGCCTCAGTAAAGCTAAGGAACGAGACCATGACAGATAAGACTTTCGGCGCGCACGGCTGGACCCCTGAGCAGATTGACGGGGTAGAGGGGAAGACCTTCGTGATCACCGGGGCCAATGCGGGGGCCGGATTTCAGGCAGCGCGGACCTTGCTGAGCAAAGGTGCCGCGGTGGTGATGCTGAACCGCAGCGCGGAACGGTCAGCAGAGGCGGTGGCCAAGCTGAATGACGAATTTGGCGCAGCGGCGCAGGTGCGTTTCGTGCAGATGGACCTTGCCGATTTGCCGTCGGTGCGCCGCGCGGCGGCAGAGGTTCTGCGCGACATTCCCCGCATTGATGCGCTGATCTGCAACGCCGCCATCGCGCAGGTGCCAAACCGCCAGTTGACCAAGGCGGGCCACGAAAGCCAGCTCGGCACCAATCACTACGGCCACTTCCTGCTCTGCGGCATGCTCTTCGACAGGATCGACGAAAGCAATGGCCGGATCGTGGTGGTGGCAAGCCTTGGTTACAAGATGGGCCTGCGCACCATCCAGTTCGACGACATGAACTGGGACAAGAATTACCGCGCCAACCCAGCCTATAGCCAAAGCAAGCTGGCGCAGATGATGTTTGCCTATGAGTTGCAGGACCGCGTCGCGCGGGCGGGGAGGAACGTGGCGGTCTATGTCTGTCACCCCGGTGCCTCGGCCACCTCTTTGATCAGCACCAGCGGCGGGCTGATGACCCGGTTCACTTGGTGGCTGATGTCGAAATTGCCGATCGTTCAAACGGCGGAGCGCGGCGCATATCCCGAGGTCATGTGCGCCACCGAGGATGGGCTGGAGCAGCGCGCGCTTTACGGCCCTACAGGCCGGATGGAGATGGTCGGCCCGGTCGGGCGCGGCAGGTTGGAGCCCTATGCCTATGACAAAGAGACGATGGTCAGGCTCTGGGAGCGGTCCGAGGCGGAAACCGGCTTTCGCTGGGCGGTTTGAGGGGCGGGCGGGGCCTGTCTCCGCCCTGCTCAGAACGCGCGATATCCGCAGGCCATCCGCGCCGAAGGAGAGTGTCGATTTTCGCAGCGTTTGCACAATAAAGTTGCACTTGAAGAGTCCCTTGCGGACTATTCTTGCCAAATGAGATCATTTGGTTAGTCTCTGATCTCGGGTCGCCCGACCAATAGCGTATTTCAAGTAAGCAAAGGGGCGGCCACTCTGGGAGGAGGAAACATGACTGAGACTAAAAAGTTCAATCGACGTTCGTTCCTGACGAAGTCCGCACTTGCTGGGGGGGCGGCGACGGGGAGCATGCTGGCCGCACCGGCGGTGCTGGCCCAAGCGCCGATCGTCATCAAGATGCAGACGTCGTGGAACGACGCGAACATCTGGCAAGACTTTGCCCGCGATTATGCGACGCGGGTCGAGGAAATGTCAGGCGGGCGTCTGAAGGTCGACGTGTTGCCCGCGGGCGCGGTCGTGGCGGCGTTTCAGGTGCTTGATGCGGTGAACGACGGTCTGATCGACGCGGCGCATTCGGTGCCCGTCTATTGGTACGGCAAGAACAAGGCCGCATCGCTCTTTGGCACCGGCCCGGTTTTCGGCGGCTCTGCCACCACGATGCTGTCGTGGTTCTATCAGGGCGGCGGTCAGGAACTCTATAACGAGCTGACGCAGGACATCATGGGCCTCGACGTTGTGGGCTACATGGGCTTCCCGATGTTCGCTCAGCCCTTCGGCTGGTTCAAGAATGAGGTCAATACCGTCGACGACCTGCAAGGCTTTAAATACCGCACCGTGGGTCTGGCGGCCGATCTGATGGCCAAGCTGGGCATGTCGGTGGCACAATTGCCGGGCGGTGAGATCGTGCCCGCGATGGAGCGTGGCGTGATCGACGCCTTTGAGTTCAACAACCCCTCGTCGGACAAGGACTTTGGCGCGCAGGACGTGGCTAAGAACTACTACCTGTCGTCCTATCACCAAGCCTCCGAGAGCTTTGAGTTCCTGTTCTCCAAGATGTTCCTCGAAGACCTCGACCCCGATCTTCAGGCAATCTTGAAATACGCGGTCGAGGCGGCCTCGACCGCGAACACGGCCAAGGCGATGGACCGCTATTCGGCGGACCTTCAGTTCCTGCAAAACGAGGCTGGCGTGACCGTGCGGCGCACGTCCAAGGAAATCTTGGATGCGCAGCTTAAAGCATGGGATGAACTGATCCCCGAGCTGGAATCCGATCCCTTCATGAAAAAGACCCTCGACAGCCAGCGCGAATGGGTCGACCGCGTGGCCTATTACGAGTTGATGAACTCGCCGGATTACGGGCTTGCTTATGAGCATTACTTCCCCGGCAAGATCAAAATGTGATCACGCATACCCGCAAGTAATGAGGCCCCCGACGCCACCATGCGCCGGGGGCTCTACGAGACATTGGGGACATCATGATATCTTTCATTCGGTTCGCCGATAACCTTTCCGCATGGTTCGGCAAGGCTTTCGCTTGGCTCATCTTGCTGATGTCCATCGGCACGGGCTACGAAGTTTTTGTGCGCTATGTGCTGAACAATCCCACGGCTTGGGCGCTGGACGTGTCCTTCATCATGTATGGCACGCTCTTTATGATGGGCGGGGCCTATACGCTTTCGCGGGGCGGCCATGTGCGGGGGGATTTCCTCTACCGGCTGTTCCAGCCGCGCACCCAAGGCATGATCGACCTCGTGCTCTATATCATCTTCTTTTTCCCCGGCGTCACCGCGCTGATCCTCGCAGGTTGGAAATATGCCGCTCGCTCGTGGTCATACGGCGAGGTGTCGGTCAACAGCCCGGCGGGGGTTCCGATCTATCAATTCAAGGCGATCATCGTGGCGGCGGGCATCCTGCTGTTCATCCAAGGCATCGCGCAGGTTTGCCGCTGTCTCATCGCCATACGTTCCAACTACTGGCTCGAAGCCGAGGAAGACGTCTTTGAGACCGAAGACCTCATGATGCGCGAAGCCAACAAGGCCGAAAAGGGCCATCTCACATGACCGATCCGCAAATCGCCCTGATGATGCTTGGGCTGTTCATCGTCTTTGTTTTCCTGGGCTTTCCGATTGCTTTCACGCTGATGGCGATGGGCATCGGCTTTGGCTACTACGCCTATTTCGACGCGCGCCGCATGTGGCGCAGTTTCGACCGGCTGGACGAGGGGGCCGGCCAATGGGAGCAATGGTCGACCTGGATAGATGGGTTCTTCAACAACCGAATATTCGACCTTTTCGTGAACCAGACCTTCACGGTCATGTCGAACGAAGTGCTCACGGCGGTGCCGCTGTTCCTCTTCATGGGCTATATCGTGGAGCGGTCGAATATCGTCGACCGGCTGTTCACCACGCTCAACATCGCCTCCAAAAACATCCCCGGCTCCATGGGCGTGGCCGCGCTGATCACCTGCGCGCTCTTCGCCACCGCCACCGGCATCGTCGGCGCGGTGGTGACGCTGATGGGGCTTCTGGCCCTGCCCGCGATGCTGAAGGCGCGCTACAACCCGTCCTTTGCCGCCGGCATCATCTGCGCGGGGGGCACGCTGGGCATCCTGATCCCGCCTTCGATCATGCTGATCGTCTATGCGGCGGCGACCAATGTTTCCATCGTGCGGCTTTATGCGGCCGCACTCCTGCCGGGGCTCACGCTCGTGGGTCTTTACCTGATCTACATCATCGGGCGCTCGCTGTTGCAGCCCTCCTCGGCCCCGCGCCCCACGGCGGATGAGGTGCCAGACATGCCGATGGGCAAGCTGTTGCTGATGATCGCCACCTCCTTCCTGCCGCTGGCCTTCCTCATTTTCGCGGTGCTCGGCTCGATCCTCTTCGGCCTCGCCACCCCGACAGAGGCGGCCTCGATCGGGGCGCTTGGCGGCATCTTCCTCGCCTTCCTTTACCGCGCGATGACATGGCAGCGGATGCGCGAAAGCGTGTATCTCACGGTGCGCACCACGGCGATGGTCTGCTGGCTCTTTGTCGGTTCCTACACTTTCTCGGCGGTATTCTCCTACCTCGGCGGGGAGCATGTGATCTCGGAGTTCGTGCAGTCGCTGAACCTGTCGCCGATCATGTTCCTGATCCTCGCGCAGCTCATCATCTTCCTGCTGGGCTGGCCGCTGGAATGGTCCGAGATTATCATCATCTTCGTGCCGATCTTCCTGCCGCTTCTGGCCGTCTTTGAGATCGACCCGCTGTTCTTCGGCATCCTCGTGGCGCTGAACTTGCAGACCTCGTTCCTAACGCCACCGATGGCCATGTCGGCCTATTACCTCAAGGGGATCGCCCCGCCCGAGTTGCGGCTGACGCAGATCTTCGCGGGCGTCATGCCCTTCCTGTTCTGCGTGATCCTGTCGATGGTGCTGATGTATGTCTTCCCTCAGATCGTCTTCTACCTACCGGAGGTGTTCTATGGGCGTTGAGGCACGGATGACCGCCCCGGCAGCCCTTGGCGTGGTCGAGCTGCGGGACCGTTTGGCGACCGGCGCATTGGATGCGCTGGCGCTGGTGGAAAGCTACATCGCGCGGATCGAAGCGCGCGAAGGGGTGGTGGGCGCTTGGGCGTGGTTCGATCCCGAGTTCGCCCGCGCGCAGGCTCGCACGCTCGACAGTTATCGCCGGGCGGGCAGGCCGCTCGGGCGCTTGCACGGGCTGCCGGTGGGGCTGAAAGACGTGATCGACACCCGCAGCATCCCGACTGAGAACGGCGCTGCGCAGGACAAGGCGCGCGTGCCGCTGCGTGATGCTTTCATCGTGGAGCGGCTTAAGTCCGAGGGCGCGATCATCATGGGCAAGACGGTCACGACCGAGCTTGCCTTCATGCACCCGAACAAGACCACCAATCCGCACAACCCTGACCATACCCCCGGCGGCTCGTCCCAAGGGTCGGCGGCGGCGGTGGCCGACGGGATGGTGCCCTTGGCCATCGGCACGCAGACCGGCGGGTCGGTGATCCGGCCTGCGTCCTTTTGCGGGGTTACCGGGTTCAAACCAACCTTCGGCGCGATCCCGCGCCGGGGGGTGCTGACGCAATCGCCCTCGCTCGACACCATTGGCGTCTTTGCCAGCGATCCCGCCGGGGCCGCGCTGATGGCCGAGGTGCTGTTCGGCCATGACCCCGAAGACCGCGCGACCGAGCTTGCCCCGGCCCCCGCGCTCTTGGCCGAGGCCACCAGCCCGCCGCCGATCCCGCCGGTCTTCGGTTTCGTCCGCCCGCCGGGATGGGAGGACGCCGATCCGCAGCTTCACGCCGCCTTCGAAGAATTGGTTGCGGCCCTTGGCGATCAGGCTTTCGAGATGCCCCTGCCGCCGGTCTTCAACGAGGCTGCCGAGGCGCGCAAACGCATCAACTTTGCCGAGATGGCCTATCACTACTACCCCTATCTGCGCGACGGGGCCGAGCTGCTCTCGCCCGTGGCGCGGGAGGCGATGGAGGCGGGCAACAAGGTGTTGGCTCGCGATTACCAATCGGCCCGTGACCTGCCCAAAGTGCTGACCGCCGCGCTGGAAGAGCTGCTGACCCGTTGCGATGTGCTGCTTTGTCCCGCGGCCACCGGCCCCGCGCCGCGCGGGTTAGAGACGACCGGCGATCCGATCTTCAACGGTCTCTGGACGCTCTGCGGTAGCCCCTGTGTGTCGCTGCCGTTGATGACCTCGGAAGAGGGGCTGCCGATGGGGGTGCAACTGGTCGGCGGTCACGGTCAAGACGGGCGTCTGATGCGCAGCGCCCAGTGGCTTTTCGACTGGGCCGATGGTGCAACTGAATGAGGATGAGACCATGAACCGCCTACTTGCCCTGCTCGCCTTTACCGCGATTGCGGTGTTTTTGCTGATCCTCGCCGTAGAGGTGCCCAGCATCGACCTGATCATCATCGTCGCGGTGACCTTGGCCTTTGTGGCCTATGACTTTTTCACCTCCAGCCGGAAAGATCGGGACTGAGCCATGAGCAAACCCGTCATCTGGATCACGCGGCAGCTCTCCGAGGCCACGCTCGACCGCGCGCGGCGGGATTACGAGGTGATCTGGGAACCCGCCGACAAGCCCGGCAGCGCCGAGGACATCATCGCGATGAGCGCGCGGGTCGATGGTATGATCCCCTGCCATTCCGAACATTTCAGCGCCGAGGTGGTGGCCCGACTTGCCCCCCGGCTCAAGATCATCGCGAACCATTCCGTGGGCGTCGATCACTGCGATCTGCCCAGCCTCAAGGCGCGGGGGATCGTGGTGACGAACACGCCCGGCGTTTTGTCGGATGCCACGGCGGAACTGGCGCTGATGTTGATGCTGGGGGCGGCCCGTCACGCGGTTGCCGGGGACCGGCTGGTGCGCAGCGGGAAGTGGCAGTCGTGGTCGCCTGCGATGCTGGTGGGAAAACAGCTTTCCGGCGCGCGGCTTGGCATCATCGGGATGGGCGGCGTGGGCCGGGCCTTTGCCCGCAAGGCGCGGGGGCTGGACATGGAAATACATTACCACAACCGCCGCCGTCTGGACCCGGAAGCGGAGGCGGGGGCCACCTATCACGCCGAATTGGACGATCTGCTGGCGGTCTCGGACTTCCTCTCGCTGCACTGCCCCGCCACGCATGAGACGGTGGGCCTGATGAACGCCGCGCGCTTAGCGCGACTGCCCAAAGGCTGTGTGATCGTCAACACCGCGCGGGGCAATCTGGTGGATGAGGCGGCGCTGCTCGACGCGCTCACCTCGGGCCATGTCGGGGCGGCGGGGTTGGATTGCTTCGTGACCGAGCCGGGCGGCAACCCGGCCTTTGCGGCCCATGACAACGTGATGATGATGCCCCATGTCGGCAGCGCCACCGTGGCCACCCGTGATGCGATGGGCTTCAAGGCGCTGGACAATCTCGACCATTTCTTCCGGGGCGAGACGCCGCCGGATCAGCTTTAGCGGCAGCGGCCCTTTAGGTGGCGCGTGGCGGCGGGGCAGGTGTGTGCCGCCGCAGCCGCCGCGGGGCGGGCAGGGTGATGATGGCCAAACAGCCGATCACCAGCGCCACGCCGACCCAACCCTGCGGGGGCAGGCGCTCGCCCACGATGACCACGGCCAGCACCGCCGCGACGACCGGCTCGAACAGTGTGATCACGGTGGCCGTGCTCGCCTCCACCCGGGCGAGGCCGTAGCCGAAGGCGATATAGCCCAGAAACATCGGTACAGCGGCCATGTAGAGCCCCACCGCGGCGTTAGTCCAAGAGGCCAGAAACGCCCCGCCCGAGACCGCCAGCACCGGCATCAGCAAGAGCCCGCCCAGCCCAAAGGTCGCCCCCATGGCCACGGCAGAGCCGGTGCCTTGCAACATCATCCGGCGCGCGCTCCATGAATAAAGTGCGTAGGTGAAGCCGCCGATCAGCCCCAGCAAAACGCCCAGAGGGACGGAAGGCGCGCTTACGGCGCTGTCATGGGCATCGCCCTCGGCCAAGCAGATCAGCCCCATGCCGATCAGCCCGACCGCCGCGCCGAAGGACCAGCGCAGGGTCAGGCGTCGGCCATCCAACAGGTATTCGATCAGCGCCGAGAGCAGCGGGGCGGAGCCGATGGTGATGACCGTGCCCACCGTTACCCCCGCCAGCCGCATCGCGCCGTAAAAGGCCAGCGGATAGACCGCCACGGCCAGCGCGCCGATGACTAGCAGGCGGCGCTGTTGCCAGAGCCGCCGCCGTTGGTTCAGGATGCCCCGCCCGGCCAAGAGGGCCTGTGCGATCCCGCCCAGCCCCATGGCAGCGGCACCGATGGCGGCGGCGCTGACCTCGGGGGCGAAGGTGGCGGCGGTGCCGGTCGTGCCCCAGACTACGGCGGCGAAAAGGATGGCGATCACGCCCCAGCGGTGGCCCTGCATCATGGAAACGTCCCTAGCATGTCATTGGTGCTGGCGCGCATCGCGCAGCAGCGTTTTGGCCAAATGCTGCGCAGCGGTCACCGCCTGCGCCCCGCGTAGCGGCCAAGTCTGTGTGAGCCCTTCGAGGATCAACAGCAACTCGGTCTCCGCCCCCGGCAGATCGGCGGCTGCGGCGGCCTTGGCCGCGACCTCGGCCTTATGGCGCGAGAGCAAGGCGTGTAGTTTTTCGCTGCCGGGGTCGGCGGCGACGGCGGCGTGGAACAGGCAGCCGTGAGAGGTTTCCGTTTCCATCCACTGCCCAACGCGCGCCAGAATTGTCTCCAGCGCCTCCGCAGGCGCATCGGGCAGATCGCCGAAGACCAGCGCGAGGTAGCGTTGTTGCCGGTTCTCTAGTGCCGCCAGCACCATTTCGGCGCGCGAGGGGGTGTATTTGTAGAGCGTGCGCAGGCTCACCCCGGCCGCATCGCGCAGGTCTTCGACGCTGGGTTCGGCAAAGCCGCGCGTGGCAAAGGCGCGTTCCAGCCCGGCGGCGATCTTGCTTTTGGTATCTATCATGCTTGACGATGTAGAGGGATCGCTCTACCTACGCAAGTAGAGCAATCATTCTACATTTGACAATCCTACCCTGAAGGAGCCCGCGCGATGACACTACCAGAGACCATGAAAGCCATGCTGCTGACCGGCCACGGCGGCTTGGACAAGCTAGAATGGCGCGAAGATGTCGCGGTGCTAAAGCCCGCCGCCGGAGAGGTTCTGGTCCGCGTCGGCGCGGCGGCGGTGAACAACACGGATGTGAACACGCGCACGGGCTGGTATTCCAAAGCGGTGCGCGGCGACACTGGTTCGGCGGCGAGCGAAGGCTACGATGGCGCGTCGGACGCCGATGGCGGCTGGTCTGGCGCTTTGAGCTTTCCGCGCATCCAAGGGGCCGATTGCTGCGGAGAGGTCGTGGCCGTGGGCGCGGGTGTCGATCAAGGCCGCATCGGCGAACGGGTTTTGATCCGGCCCATGTACAGCCCGGCGGGCGCGGGGCCGGATGATCTCGTCACCTTCGGATCGGAGCGGGACGGCGGTTTTGCGGAATATGCAACCGCCGAGGCTAGCATTGCGCTGCGGGTCGATAGCACCCTCACGGACGTTGAACTCGCCTCCTTTCCCTGCGCCTTTTCGACGGCCGAGGGGATGATACAGCGGGCCGCTTTGGGGGCTGAACGTGTGTTGATCACCGGCGCCTCGGGCGGGGTCGGCTCTGCGGCGGTGCAGCTGGCCAAACGGCGCGGCGCGCATGTGACGGCGGTGACCAGCCCCGGCAAGATGGAGGCGCTGAAGGCGCTTGGCGCGGATGAGACGTTCGACCGGGATGCGGCCCTGCCGGAGGACAGCTATGACGTGGTGCTCGACCTCGTGGGCGGGGCGGGTTGGCCCAAGCTGCTCGACGCGCTGGTGACGCGCGGTCGCTATGTGACCTCGGGCGCGATTGCCGGGCCGATCGTGGAGTTGGACCTGCGCACGCTTTACCTCAAGGACCTGACACTGTTGGGCAGCACCCGACAAGAGCCGAGCGTTTTTGCCGATCTGGTGGGCTATATCGAACGCGGGGAAATCCGGCCTGTTGTGGCGGAAACCTATGCGCTGCGCGATCTGAAGCAGGCGCAGGAGGCGTTCATCGAAAAGTCCCATATGGGGAAAATCGGGATCACTGTGGCGGATTAACCGCAAAAGCGGGCCGCTCGCTTTTGGGCGGTCGGCCCTTCATCGCGGAATAAGTCAATTGGATTGATTTAAGCGTTGACTCACTTGCTCCCATCTGGGATTTCTCCGGTGAAACGCCGCATGAACCGGGGGGAGGCCAGTTTGCAGCAGCTACAGACCGTCGCCGACCGCGCCGCGCGCGGCTCGAACCAGAGCGGGATGCGGGCCTATAACGAACGGCTCGTCCTGTCGCTCATCCGGCGCAGCGGGCCGACGTCCAAGGCCGAGATTGCCCGGCTCACGGGCCTGTCGGCGCAGACCGTCTCCGTCATCATGCGCGCCCTCGAAGCCGAGGGTCTGCTGAAGAAAGGCGCGCGGGTGCGGGGCCGGGTGGGGCAGCCATCGGTGCCGATCAGCCTGAACGCCGAGGGCGCGTTTTTTCTGGGGCTAAAGGTCGGGCGGCGCAGCGTCGAATTGATCCTGACCGATTTCGAAGGGCAGGTGACCCGCCACAGCAGCGAGACCTACGCCCATCCCACGCCCGAGGCGGTCATGGCCTTTGCCGCGCGCGCTTTGCGGGACGCGCTTGCCTCCCTCTCCGTCGAGCAGCAGGCGCGGGTGGCCGGGCTGGGCGTGGCCCTGCCGTTCGGCATGTGGGAATGGGAGGTCGCGGGCGGCGATCTGAGTGCGTGGCAGACCTTCGATATCGAAGCGGCTTTGGCGGAACTGGTCGATCTGCCGATCTATATCTGCAATGACACCTCTGCTGCCTGCGGCGCGGAACTGGTCTTTGGCGCGCAGGACAAGCCGCGCGATTTCCTCTATTTCTACATTGGCTATTTCGTCGGCGGCGGGCTGGTGCTGGACAGCAAGCTCTACACCGGCAAAAGCGGCAATGCCGGGGCGCTCGGCTCCATGCCGTTGGCCGGAGATGCGGCGCGGCAATTGGTCGATGTGGCCTCTTTGGCGACTTTAGAGGGCGCCTTGCAAGAGGCCGGAGAGACCCGCCGCGCCCCTTGGAGCGATCCGGCGGCTTGGGGCTTTGGCGATGACATTTTGCACCCATGGCTCGACAGCACGACCGAGGCATTGGCGCAGGCGATCCGGGTCGCGACATGTTTGATTGATTTCGACACGGTGATGATCGACGGGTCGGTGCCCGCAGAGGTTCGCGCCGAATTGGTCGCCCGCACCCGCCGCCACCTCGCCGCCCGGCCCCTGCCGGGCGTCACCCTTCCCGAATTGCGCGAAGGCACCGTCGGCAGCGATGCCCGCGCGCTCGGCGCGGCGAGCCTGCCGCTTTCGGACCGTTTCCTCGTCGACCGTGACGCATTTTTGAAAGGCTGACAGATGATCCTTTGCTGCGGAGAAGCCCTGATCGATATGATCCCCAGCCCGACCAAGGCGGGCCCCGATGGCTTTGTGCCCCATGCGGGCGGGGCGGTGTTCAACACGGCCATCGCATTGGGGCGGCTCGGTGCGCAGGTGGGGATGCTCTCGGGCCTGTCGTCGGACATGTTCGGGCGGCAGTTGGTCGACGGGTTGAAGGCAAGCCATGTGGATGTGTCGCATGTTGTCCTGTCCGACCGTCCGACGACGCTGGCCTTCGTGCGGCTGGTGGGCGGCCATGCGACCTATGATTTCTATGACGAAAACTCCGCCGGGCGGATGATCACGCCCGAGGATATGCCCGCACTGTCGAGCGAGGTTTCGGCGCTCTATTTCGGCGGGATCAGTCTGGCCTGCGAGCCGGGGGCGGATGCCTATGCCGAGCTATTGGCGCGCAACGCCGAGGGCCGCGCGGTAATGATCGACCCCAACATCCGCCCCGGTTTTATCCAGGATATCGAACGCTATCGCCAAAGGCTCGACCGGATGCTGGCGCTGTCAGATATCGTGAAAGTGTCGGATGAGGACCTGAACTGGATCAACCCCGCGCCGCTGTCGCTGCGCGACAAGGTGGCCGAGTTGCTGAAGAAGGGCCCATCGGTTGTCATCCTGACTCGCGGGGGCGAGGGGGCGACGGGCTATCTGGCGAATGGCGAAGAGGTGCAAGTGCCCGCCGTGAAAGCCGAAATCGTTGATACGGTCGGCGCGGGCGACACGTTCAATGCAGGCGTTCTGGCCAAGATGTCGGAGCTTGGGCAATTGCATAAATCTGCGCTTGCCACCCTTGCGCCAGAGGTGCTTTCCGAAGCGCTGGCCTATGGCGCGCGGGTTGCCGCCGTGACCGTTTCGCGGGCCGGGGCGAACCCGCCTTGGGTAGAGGAAATATGAAATGTTGAAGAACCACCTATCTTTTTCGCTCGAATATGTTAGCGCTACCAGTGGCCGCCCGGAGGAGGGCGCGAAGGGGATGGCGATGGCTTTGTCCACTCGGAAACAGGGTGCCATAGGGCGCCGACGCAGGCAGGAGGGCTGACCCCATGGTATCGCGCGTAATCCCCGTTGATCCTTTCGACCTCGTCATTTTCGGCGCGACCGGCGATCTTGCTCGGCGCAAGATTCTGCCCGGTCTGTTCCACCGCTTCACCGTCGGCCAGATGCCGGAAGCCGCGCGGATTGTCGGCGCGGCCCGTTCCGAGCTTGATGCCGACACTTTTCGAAAGTTGATCCGCGACAGCCTGCTGGAGTTCGCCCCCAAGCTGGCCCAAGAGGGTGCCGCTTTGGAGCGGTTCCTTGGCATGGTGCATTACGTGCGCGTGGATGCCTCTGGTGATGCCGGCTGGGCGGATCTCAAAGACCTGATGCGTGATGATGTCGTGCGGGCCTTCTACCTCTCGGTCTCGCCGTCGCTCTTCGGCACGATTGGTGGCAAGCTGCATGACCACGGCATCGCCACAGCCGAGAGCCGCATCGTCGTCGAAAAGCCCTTTGGCCATGATTTGGAAACCGCGCAGGCGCTGAACGCCGATCTGCGTGCCAATTTCGACGAAAGCCAGATTTACCGGATCGACCATTACCTTGGCAAAGAGACGGTGCAGAACCTCATGGCGCTGCGTTTCGCCAATGCGCTGTGGGAGCCGCTGTGGAATTCCACCCATATCGACCATGTGCAGATCACCGTGTCCGAGAGCCTCGGTGTCGAAGGGCGGGGCGAATACTACGATAAATCGGGCGCCATGCGCGACATGGTGCAGAACCATCTGATGCAACTGCTGTGTCTGACGGCGATGGAGCCGCCCTCGCGCTTTGACCCCAACGCGGTGCGGGATGAGAAGGTGAAGGTGATCGAGGCGCTTGAGCCTGTGGCACAGAAGGACATCGCCCGCGGCCAATACCGCGCCGCCAATGGCGAGGGCAGCTACCGCGACCATGCGGGCGACCCCGAAAGCCGCACCGAAAGCTTCGTCGCGATGAAGGTCAAGATCGCCAATTGGCGGTGGGCGGGCACGCCGTTCTACCTGCGCACGGGCAAAAAGCTGCGCGGGCGCAGTTCCGAGATCGCGGTGATCTTCCGTGACCCGCCGCATATGATCTTCCCCGCGACGGAAGGCCACAAGGGCAACGCGCTGATCATCCGGTTGCAACCGGATGAGGGCATCACCCTGCGCAACACCATCAAAGACCCCGGCCCCGGCGGCATGCGTCTGGCCGAAGTGGCGCTGGATATGACCTTTGCCGATGCCTTGGGCGAGCAGGGCACCCCGCAGGACGCCTATGAGCGGCTGATCATGGATGTGATCCGCGGCGATCAGACGCTCTTCATGCGCGGGGACGAGGTCGAAGCCGCTTGGGCTTGGGCCGATCCGATCATTCACGGCTGGGAAGAGACCCGGCAACCCCCGTACCCCTATGACCCCGGCAGCTCCGGCCCCGAAGAGGCGCTGATGCTGATGCACCGCGACGGCCGCCGCTGGCGCGAGATCACACGAAAGGACGAGACATGACCCTGCATTCCACGATTGACCGCGTCACCGACCGTATCATCGCCCGCAGCGAGGCGACCCGGCGGCCCTACCTCGACCGGATGGAAGCCGCCCGTGCCAAGGGTCCGGCCCGCGCGCATCTGTCCTGTAGCGGGCAGGCCCATGCCTATGCGGCGTCGGGAGAGGATAAGGACCGGCTGGCGACCACCAGCGCAGGCAACCTCGGGATCGTGACGACCTATAACGACATGCTTTCGGCGCATCAGCCGTTTGAGCGCTACCCCGATCTGATCCGCGACGCCGTGCGGGCGGCGGACGGCACTGCGCAGGTCGCGGGCGGGGTTCCCGCCATGTGCGACGGGGTGACCCAAGGCGAAGCGGGGATGGAACTGTCGCTTTTCTCGCGTGATGTGATCGCCTTGGCGGCCTCGGTGGCGCTCAGCCACAACACATTTGACGCGGCGGTCTTTCTTGGGGTCTGTGACAAGATCGTGCCCGGGCTGGTGATCGCGGCGCAGGCTTTCGGCCATCTGCCGGCCGTCTTCCTGCCTGCCGGGCCGATGGAAAGCGGGCTGTCGAATGATGAGAAGGCCAAGGTGCGTCAGCAGTTCGCCGCGGGCGAAGTCGGGCGCGACGCGCTGATGGCCGCCGAGATGGCTGCCTATCACGGGCCGGGCACCTGCACCTTTTACGGCACCGCCAACACCAACCAGATGCTGATGGAGTTCATGGGGCTGCACCTGCCGGGGGCGAGCTTTGTGCCGCCAAACGGGTCTTTGCGCGATGCGCTGACCCAGGAAGGCGCGAAACGCGCGCTGGCGCTGAGCGCTTTGGGCAATGATTATACCCCCGTCGCCTCGGTTCTGGACGAAAAGGCCTTCGTGAACGGGATCGTCGGGCTCAACGCCACGGGCGGGTCGACAAACCTGCTGATCCACCTTATCGCCATGGCGCGGGCCGGGGGGATCATTCTGGATTGGGAGGATTTCTCGGACATCTCTGACGTCACGCCGCTGCTGGCGCGGGTCTATCCCAACGGTCTGGCGGATGTGAACCATTTCCACGCCGCCGGGGGGCTGGGCTATATGATCGGCGAATTGCTCAACTCCGGCCATCTGCACCCCGACACCCAGACCGTCACCGGGCAGGGGTTGGAGCATTACACCGCCGAGCCGAAGCTGAAGGCCGAGGGGCTGGTTTGGGAGAAGGGCGCAGGCGAGAGCCTGAACGAGAAGATCCTCCGCCCCGCCAGCGATCCTTTCCAGCCCACCGGCGGGCTGCGCCGCATGGCCGGGTCGCTCGGCACCGCCTGTATGAAGGTCTCTGCGGTGGCGCCCGAACATCACGTTATCGAAGCCCCGGCGCGAGTCTTTGCAGATCAGAACGAGGTGAAGGCGGCCTTCAAGGCCGGGGAGCTGACCGGCGATCTGGTCGTCGTCGTCCGCTTCCAAGGGCCCAAGGCCAACGGCATGCCCGAGTTGCACAGCCTGACGCCGCTTCTGTCGATCCTTCAGGGGCGCGGGCAGAAGGTGGCGCTGGTCACTTATGGGCGCATGTCGGGCGCGTCGGGCAAGGTGCCTGCGGCAATCCACGTCAGCCCCGAGGCGGTCGACGGCGGCCCCATCGCGCGGGTGCAGGATGGCGATATGCTGCGGGTTGACGCCGTGGCAGGGACGCTCGACGTGCTGGCCGAAGGGTTCGATGACCGTCCCAACGTCACCGCTGATCTTTCTGCTTATCATGCCGGGACGGGGCGCGAGTTGTTCGCTATGTTCCGCGACACCGTCGGTTCTGCTACCACCGGCGCAACCATTTTTGGAGGCTGATCCATGACCCTTACTGCAAAAGACGCCAGCGGTCGCACCCGTGAAATCTGTGCGCTTGCCCCGATCGTGCCCGTGTTGGTGATCGAAGATGTCGCCGACGCCCGCCCCTTGGCCGAGGCGCTGGTCGCGGGCGGGCTGCCTGCTTTGGAGGTGACCCTGCGCACGCCTGCCGCCCTCGACGCGATTGCCGCCATGGCCGAAGTCGCGGGGGGGCATGTGGGGGCGGGCACGCTGGTTACCCCCGAAGACGTCCGCGCGGCGAAACGGGCGGGGGCGACCTTTGGCGTCTCGCCCGGTGCCACCGACGCGCTCATCGCGGCCTGCGAGGAGGAAGAGCTTCCCCTCTTGCCCGGCGCCGCCACGGCGAGCGAGGCGATGCAGTTGTTCGCGCGCGGCTATGACATGCTGAAGTTCTTCCCCGCCGAAGCTTCGGGTGGCGCGCCCGCGCTCAAGGCCATCGGCGCGCCCCTGCCGCAGATCACCTTCTGCCCGACGGGCGGTGTCAGCCCCGACAATGCGGAAAGCTACCTGAGCCTGCCAAATGTGCTTTGCGCGGGCGGCAGTTGGGTCGCGCCGAAGAAGCTGATCGATGCCGGGGACTGGGCCGGGATCGAAGCGCTGGCCCGCGCCGCGGCGCAATTGGGCAAGGCCGGTTAACCCCGGAAGAGGGCCGGGCGCGGGCTTTCCGTTGCACCCCAGAGGGCCGCGGAAAGCCTGACGCCGCCAACCCCTTGCTGGCTGGGCGAACTTATCTCTATATTGACTTTAGTTTACGCGCGCAGCGTTTCGTCAAGGGAGGGTTAAGATGGGCCAGCAGAAGATCCGCAATATGGAGGAGTTTGCCGCCGTGAGCGGCATTTCGCGGCCCACCCTGTCGAAATACTTTAACGATGCCGACAGCGTGCGGCGCTCGACCCGGGAGCGGATCGAAGCCGCGCTGAGCCAGTATGACTATCGCCCGAACGTCTATGCGGTGAACCAGAACCGCCGCAAAACCCGCAACATCGGCGTGGTCGTGCCCAACCTCGCCGACCCGTTCTTTTCCGAGATCGGCCGCGAGGTGGAACTGGCCTGTCTGGCCGAGGGCTATAGCCCGATCTTGCTCAGCTCGCACGGCAACCCGGAGCAGGAGCGGGCCAATCTCGACTCGCTTCGGGCGCTGAAACCGGCGGGCGTGCTGCTGGCGCCCTTCGGCAAAGCCTCGGACCGTGACGAGATCGCGCGCTTTTGCAAGGATGTACCGGTGGTGGCCTTTGACGCCAATGTCGAAGGGGTTTGCGAGGCTTTCGTCGGCACCGACAACTTCCAAAGCGTTGATTTGATCGTCGAATACCTTTGTCGCAGCGGTGAGCCGCCCTGTTTTTTCGAGATGAAGACGCCCAGCAACCCCAACGCCAATAAGCGCCGCCAAGCCTATCTGGAAGCGATGGAGCGGCACGGCTTTGCGCCGCATATCCATCAGGTACCGGGGGAGGGCTGGAACTTTGAAGAGATCGGCGCGACCGAGGGCGGCAAGCTGATCTCAGCGGGGGCGTTCGAGACGGATACCGTGCTATGCTCGAACGACCGTCTTGCCATCGGGATGCTTTCGGCGGCCTATGAAATGGGGCTGCGGGTAGGGCATGGCAAGGATTGCGCCATGCGGATCGCGGGGCAGGACGACCACCCGTTCTCGCGCTATACTTGCCCGCCGCTGACCACCATCGCGCAGGATTACGGGGCCATCGCGAATCGTGCCGCCAGTACCCTGTTTCGCATCATCGAAAGCGAAACCCGGCTGACCGAGCGCGAAGAAACGCTATTTGACGGCAAGCTGGTGATGCGTGCCTCTGCCTAAGTCATTGAGTTCGCAAGTTGCTCAGAAAATAGTTATCGCGCGTAAAATTTAATTTGACTGCGCGTTGCGTAGGTCGTTAGTCTCGGTTCATCATCTATAGAGGGAGGAACTATCGATGTTCTGCGATAAATCACTTTACGCCGCGACGGCCTTGGGCCTGATCATGGGCGGCGGCGCGGTTGCCGAGACGATCACCATCGCCACCGTGAACAACGGCGACATGATCCGCATGCAAGGCTATACCGACAAATTCACCGAAGAGACCGGCCACGAAGTGGAGTGGGTCACCTTGGAAGAGAACGTGCTGCGCCAGCGCGTCACCACCGACATCTCGACCAAGGGTGGCTCTTTCGACATCATGACCATCGGCATGTATGAGACGCCGATCTGGGGTGCGAACGGCTGGCTGGTGCCGCTGGACGACCTCAGCGAAGAATACGACGCAGACGATATCCTGCCCGCCATGGCCGGCGGCTTGAGCCACGACGGCACGCTTTATGCGGCACCGTTCTACGGCGAAAGCTCCATGATCATGTACCGCACCGATCTGATGGAAAAAGCCGGCATGGAAATGCCGAAAGACCCGACATGGGAATTCATCCGCGAAGCCGCCGCCGCCATGACCGACCGTGAGAACGACATCAACGGCATCTGCCTGCGCGGCAAGGCCGGTTGGGGCGAGGGCGGTGCGCTGATCACGGCGATGTCCAACTCCTTTGGCGCGCGCTGGTTCGATGAAGACTGGAACGCCCAGTTCGACACCGAGGCATGGGCCAATACGATCAACTTCTACAAAGACCTAATGGATGAAAGCGGCCCGGCGGGCTATGCCTCCAACGGCTTCAACGAGAACCTCTCGCTGTTCCAGCAGGGAAAATGCGGCATGTGGATCGACGCCACTGTGGCGGCCTCCTTCGTGACCAACCCTGAGGATTCCACCGTGGCCGACAAGGTTGGCTTTGCGCTGGCACCGGACACGGGCCTTGGCAAACGCTCCAACTGGCTCTGGGCATGGGCGCTGGCAATCCCGGCGGGCACCCAGAAAGAAGATGCCGCGAAAGAGTTCATCGAATGGGCCACCTCGAAAGACTATATCGAGATGGTCGCCGAGAACGAAGGCTGGGCGAACGTTCCTCCCGGTGCGCGCAAGTCGCTTTACGAGAACCCCGAGTACCAGAAAGTGCCCTTCGCGCAGATGACGCTCGACTCGATCCTCTCGGCCGATCCTGAGAACTCCACCGTCGATCCGACTCCTTACGTCGGTGTGCAATTCGCCGCGATCCCCGAGTTTGCAGGCATCGCGACCGACGTGAGCCAAGAGTTCTCTGCCGCCTATGCCGGTCAACAGACCGTCGAAGAGGCGCTTGAGAAGGCCCAAGACCTGACCAACGACGCAATGGAAGCCGCAGGCTACCGTTAAGCCGCCGCTTCACAGGCTAAAGGGCGGCGAACACCGCCGCCCTTTTCCGCCCCACCACCCGATATGATACCCTTCACCTAAACGCGGCATTCGCCGCCGGCAGAGGAGATGTGCCCGATGGCTACCCAACATTCCCGATCAGCGGCACGCCTGATGATGGCCCCGGCGGTGGTCTTGCTGCTTGGATGGATGCTCATCCCGCTGACCATGACGCTCTACTTCTCTTTCAAGAAATACCTGCCGATGCGCGGCGGTGATCTGGGTTGGGTCGGCTTCGACAACTATGTGCGCTTCGTCACCTCCAGCTCTTTCTGGCCCTCGGTGATGACCACGCTGATCATCGTCGGTGGTGTGCTGGCGATCACGGTCTGCCTCGGCATCCTGCTTGCCCTTCTGTTGAACCAGCCGATGTGGGGGCAGGGATTTGTCCGCATCCTTGTCATCGCGCCCTTCTTCGTCATGCCCACCGTGTCGGCGCTGGTGTGGAAGAACATGTTCATGGACCCGAACTATGGTCTCTTCGCGCATCTGTGGGAGTTCTTTGGCGCCACCCCGGTGCAATGGATGAGCCAAGCCTCGCTGTCGTCGATCATCATCATCGTATCCTGGCAATGGCTGCCCTTCGCGACGCTGATCCTGCTCACCGCGATCCAGTCGCTTGACCGCGAGCAGCTGGACGCCGCCGAGATGGACGGCGCGCCGGTGACCAAACGTTTCGCTTATATCACCCTGCCGCATCTGGGCCGCGCGATCACCGTGGTGATCCTGATCCAGACGATCTTTCTCTTGTCGATTTTCGCGGAGATTTTCGTGACCACGGGCGGGGCCTTTGGCACCAAAACACTGACCTATCTCATCTTCCAGCGCGTGCTGGAGAGCCAGAACATCGGCCTCGGATCGGCGGGCGGTGTCTATGCAATCATTCTCGCCAATATCGTTGCCATCTTCCTGATGCGCATCGTCGGCAAGAACCTGGACGCCTGAGGAGGAGACATCATGGCACGCGCAGTCACAAGGCAACGCAAGATCGTCAACACGGCCCTCGCTTGGGGCATCGGTTTCCTGATCTTCTTCCCCATCCTTTGGACCATCCTCACCAGCTTCAAGACCGAAGCACAGGCCATCGCCGATCCGCCGATCTTCCTCGGCTTCGACTGGACGCTGGCGAACTACGAGGCGGTTCTGGAGCGGTCGAACTACGGGCGCTTCCTGTGGAACTCCATCGTCATCGCGGGCGGCTCGACCATCCTTGGCATCATGATCGCGGTGCCTGCCGCATGGTCGATGGCCTTCGTTCCCGGCAAGCGGACCAAGGACATTCTGCTCTGGATGCTCTCGACCAAGATGCTGCCCGCGGTGGGCGTGCTCTACCCGATCTATCTGCTCTGCATCCAGTTCGGCGTGCTCGACAGCAAGATCGCACTGGTCATCATCCTGATGCTCATCAACCTGCCGATCATCGTCTGGATGCTCTACACCTACTTCCGCGAAATCCCCGGTGAGATCTTGGAAGCGGCACGGATGGATGGGGCAAGCCTGCGCGAAGAGGTGCTTTACGTCCTCACCCCCATGGCGGTGCCGGGCATTGCTTCCACGCTGCTCTTGAACTTCATCCTCGCATGGAACGAAGCCTTCTGGACGCTCAACCTCACTGCGGCCAAGGCCGCGCCACTCACCGCCTTCATCGCGAGCTATTCCAGCCCCGAGGGCCTCTTCTACGCCAAGCTCAGCGCGGCCTCCACCATGGCCATCGCGCCAATCCTCATCCTCGGCTGGTTCAGCCAGAAACAACTCGTCAGCGGCCTGACTTTCGGCGCGGTCAAGTAAGCAAGGGACAGTCACATGGGACAAATCAAACTCAATCAGGTTTCCAAAAGCTTCGGCGATGTGGAAGTCATTCCGCCCCTTGATCTGACCATCGAAGATGGCGAGTTCACGGTCTTCGTCGGCCCTTCGGGCTGCGGTAAATCAACCCTGTTGCGGCTGATCGCGGGCCTGGAGGACATCACCTCGGGCCATATCGAGATCGACGGCGCTGATGCGACCCATGTGCCGCCCGCGAAACGGGGCTTGGCGATGGTGTTCCAATCCTACGCGCTTTATCCGCATATGTCGGTGCGCAAGAACATCGCCTTTCCGATGAAAATGGCGGGCGTTCCGGCGGAGGAACAGCAGCGCCGGATCGAAGCTGCTGCCAAGGCGCTGAACCTCACCGACTATCTTGACCGCCGTCCGGGCCAACTCTCGGGCGGTCAGCGCCAGCGGGTTGCCATTGGCCGTGCCATCGTGCGCGAACCTTCGGCTTTCCTTTTCGACGAGCCGCTGTCGAACCTCGACGCCGCGCTACGGGTGGGCATGCGGCTTGAGATCAGCGAGCTGCACAAGCGGCTGACCACGACGATGATCTACGTCACCCACGATCAGGTCGAAGCGATGACCATGGCCGACAAGATCGTCGTGCTGCGGGCGGGCCATATCGAACAGGTCGGCTCCCCGCTTGAGCTTTACTACAAGCCGCGCAACGAATTTGTCGCGGGCTTCATCGGCTCGCCCAAGATGAACCTGATCAAGGGCGCCGAAGCCGAAGCGCGCGGCGCGCCGACCATCGGCATCCGGCCCGAGCATTTCGACGTCTCCACCACCGAAGGCGCATGGGAGGGCACCATCGGCGTGGCCGAGCATCTGGGCTCCGACACCTTCTTGCACGTCCATGGCGTGGCGGGCTGCGACCCGATGACCGTGCGCGTGGATGGCGAATTGTCGGTCCGACATGGGGACCGGATTTTCCTGACCCCACAGGCGGACAAGCTGCACCGGTTCGACGCGCAGGGCCTTCGGGTCGAGTAATGCAAGCGGCAGGAATGACAGGCCGACCCCCGCACCCTTTCCCCGGTGCGCGGCCCTTTAAGGATGTGGATCATGGATAAACTGGTAGACCTCTCGAACGCGACGCTGGGTGATCTCGACATCGCCCACCCCAGCTATGACCGCAGCGCCCTGACCGCCGGTATCGTGCATATCGGCGTAGGCAATTTCCACCGCGCGCATCAAGCGTGGTATCTGCACCGTCTGATGCAGTCCGGCCAAGCGCATGACTGGGCCATCCTCGGCGCGGGCGTGCGCCCCTATGATGCGGCCATGCGCCAGAAGCTCTTGGCGCAGGACTGTCTGACGACGCTGATCGAACTCGACCCCGCGCAGACCTCGGCCGAGGTTGTGGGTTCGATGATCGACTACCTGCCGATCGAAGAGGGCAACGGTGCCCTGATCCGCGCCATGGCCGATCCGGCCATTCGCATCGTCGGGCTGACCGTTACCGAGAGCGGCTATTACATCGACCCGGTGAGCAAGGGGTTCGACGCGACCCATGCCGATATCGTCCATGACGCGGCGCACCCTGATACCCCGCGCACCGCCTTTGGGGCCATCGTCGCGGCCCTGCGGCTGCGCCGCGATGCGGGGCAGGGGCCGTTCACCGGGCTGAGCTGTGACAATCTGCAAGGCAATGGCGATATCCTGCGCCAAGCGGTCGTGTCGCTGGCGCGCATGTCCGACCCGGCGCTGGCCGATTGGATCGAGGTGAACGGCAGTTTCCCCAACTCCATGGTCGATTGCATCGCCCCGGCCACCGGCGCCGCCGAGATCGCACAGGCGCGGGAGTTCGGCGTGAACGACGCCGCCCCGGTCACCCATGAAGCCTTCCGCCAATGGGTGATCGAAGATGACTTCTGCGCGGGCCGCCCGGATTGGGATCAGGTGGGGGCGACCTTCTCGGACGAGGTGCACGCCTATGAGAAAATGAAGATCCGCATCCTCAACGCGGGCCATCAAGTCTTGGCCAATGTCGGTGAGGTGCTGGGGATCGAGACGATTTCCGGCACCATGGCGCATCCGGCGATCCGCGCGATGTTCCACCGTGTGCAGGCCGAAGAGATCACCCAGACGGTCGCCCCGGTGCCGGGCATGACGCCACTGGCCTATCTCGACCTGATCGAACAGCGCTTCTCGAACCCGCGCATCGTCGACACCACCCGCCGCGTCGCCTTTGACGGCTCGGCGCGGCACACGGGCTTTGTCCTGCCAATCCTACGGGATCAGCTGGCGGCGGGGCGCTCGGTTACTGGTTTGGCCTTGGTCGAAGCGCTTTGGGCGCGGATGTGTGCGGGCACGCGGGAAGATGGCAGCGAAATCGTGGCCAACGATCCGATCTGGGACGCGCTGAAAGCCGTGGCGCAGGCCGCGCGGGAACGGCCCGAGGCCTGGCTTGCGCAAGAGCGCCTCTACGGTGATCTGGCGCAGGCCGAGGCGTTCCGCGATGCCTTTGTCGCTTGGCTCTCGCTTATCTGGGACGCAGGCGCAGTCGCGGCGATGAACGCCTATACGCAGGCCGATGAAAGCAACGGTCGCGCCAGCAAGGTGGGCTGAGGGCTAACTCTGGTCGGGTTTCAAGAACCCGACCAGCAGCGCCGACAGGGCCACCATGATCGCCGCCGCGCCCAGCATCAGGGGCAGGCCGCCGATCTGATAGCTTAGCCCCGACATCAGCGTGCCCAAGAGCCGCCCGGCGGCATTGGCCATGTAGTAAAACCCCACATCCATCGTCACCCGCTCAGCCTTGGTGAAAGAGAGGATGAGGTAGGAATGCAGCGATGAGTTCACCGCAAAGACCGCGCCAAAGGCCAAGAGGCCGATCACAAGCGTCACGGTGAGCCAGCCCTGCGGCCCGTCGCTGAACAGCGCCGCCAGCGTCAGCGCCGCGGGCACGGCGGCAAGCGACCATGCCCAGCCCTTCGCGGCTGAGATCAGGTCTCCTGCAGGGCGGGATTTCGCGCGGAGCAGGCGTGGGGCGTAGATCTGCACCAACCCGTAGAGGATCACCCAGACCGCCATAAAGGTGCCGATCATGAAAAAGGCCGCGCGGTTGCTTTCCTCCGTGCCATCCGAGAGGACTGCGTAGAAATAGATCGGGATGCCCACCACGAACCACACGTCCCGCGCGCCGAAGAGGAACACCCGCGCCGCGCTGAGCCAGTTCACATTGGCGGATTTTGAGAAGACCTCGGAGAACTTCGCCCCCTTGCGCCCTTTGGGCAAGCCGGGCGGCATAGCAGTCAGTACGGCGATCAGGATCAGCGCGAGGATCGCGGCCATTCCCAGCACCGCCCAGACAAAGCCGAGCGTCGCCAGCAAGGCCGCGCCGAGCAGAAAGCCCAGACCCTTAACCATGTTCTTTGAGCCGGTCAGCAGCGCCACCCAGCGGAACAACCCGCCATCCTCAGCCGGGGCCAACAGTTTGACGGCGGATTTCGACGACATCTTGGCCAAATCCTTTGCAACCCCGCTGGCACCCTGCACCAGCATGACGAAAACGACGGACGCCCCAACCGCCCAAGACGGATCAAGCTGCGCGAGCGCCAGCAGCGCCACGATCTGCAAGCCCAGCCCCGCATAAAGCGTCGAGGCCAGCCCAAACCGCGCCGCGATCCAGCCTGCGCAGAGGTTGGTAATGACGCCCGCGATCTCATACAACACAAAGAGATAGGCCAGTTGCACCGGCGAAAAGCCCAGCCGGTGGAAATGCAGCAACACCAACATGCGCAACGCGCCATCGGTCAGCATGAAGGCCCAATAGGCCGCCGTGACCGCGATATAGGCCGAAAGCCCCTCAGGGCGGGTCGCGCTCTGGCTCACAGGCTTGCCCCGACCATCAACGCCACATCGACCAGACGGTGGGCATAGCCCATTTCATTGTCGTACCACGCATAGATTTTTACCTGCGTCCCGTTCACCACCATGGTTGAGGGCGCATCGACGATGCTGGACCGCGTATCATTGGTGTAATCGGTCGAGACCAGCGGGCGCTCCTCATAGCCAAGGATGTCTTTCAACTCTCCTTCGGCGGCAGCTTTGAACAGGGCGTTCACCTCTTCCACGGTCGTCTCCCGCTCCACCTCAAAGACACAGTCAGTCAGCGAGGCGTTCAGCAGCGGCACCCGCACCGCATGGCCGTTCAACCGGCCTTTAAGCTCGGGGTAGATCAGGGTGATCGCCGTGGCGCTGCCCGTGGTCGTCGGGATCAGGGAGTTCAGGGCCGAACGGGCGCGGCGCAGGTCTTTGGCAGGGCGGTCAACGATGGTCTGCGTATTGGTCACGTCATGGATCGTGGTGATGGAGCCGTGTTTGATCCGCAGCGCCTCGTGGATGACCTTCACCACCGGGGCGAGGCAGTTGGTCGTGCAGCTTGCCGCCGTGACGATCCGGTGCCGTGCGGGATCATAGACATCGTCATTGACGCCATAGACGATATTGGCCGCATCCCCGTCTTTTACGGGGGCCGAGATCACCACCTTCTTCACCCCCGCTTCGAAATAGGGGGCGAGCTTCGCCTCTGTCTTGAAGACGCCGGTGCAATCTATCACAACATCCACCCCGTCGAGCGGCAGCGCGCCAAGGTCGCGGGTGCCAATGAAGGGCAGGCGGGTGCCGTTGATGCTCACGCTGTCGGCGTCATGGGCGAAATCGGCCTGCCAGCGCCCGTGCACCGTGTCGAACTCCAGCAGATGGGCATGCATTTCGGGATCGCCCACCGCGTCGTTGATCCATGCAATCTCGGCCCCTTGGTCCAGCAGCGGTTTCAGGGCGAGCTTGCCGATACGGCCAAGGCCGTTGATCGCGTAGGTGGTCATGCGGAAGTTCCTTCTTTGTCGGTTTGGCCAGCGTCATCCAGCGCCTTTTGCAGCGAGATACGGTCGAGCGAGGTAAGCGGCAGGCTGGTAAAGCCCAGCATCCGGTTGCGCAGGGTGCCATAGGCCTGCTGGAAGGCGAGGCTCTTTTCCGCGTCGGAGCCTTCGACCTTGACCGGATCGGGCAGCCCCCAATGCGCGGTGATCGGCTGGCCCGGCCATGTGGGGCATTCCTCATTGGCGGCCTGATTGCAGACGGTGAAGACGAAGTCGAAACCGGGCGCATCCTTGGCCTGAAACTCAGAGATATGTTTCGACCGCAGATGGGTCACGTCATGGCCCTTTTGCTTGAGCACTTTGACGGCAAAAGGGTTCAGCTCAGACTGCGGGCGGGTGCCTGCGGAATAGACGTTGAACCGGTCCCCCGCGAGGTCGCGCAGGATGCTTTCGGCAAAGATCGACCGGGCGGAATTGCCGGTGCAGATGAACAGGACGTTGAACTTGTCGTCGGTCACGGGGGCGTTTCCATCTGAAGAGGTGAGGGGGAGGCAAATTTCGGGGCGGCCACGGCAGCAGTCGTTCAGCAGGTAGCCGATGGTGTCCCGCGCGGCTTCGATATCGATCGCATAGCGCAGGGATGTGCCCTGCCGTTCTTGGCTCACCAACCCCGCTTGCATCAGCGCGCCGATATAGGTCGACAGGGTGTTGGGCTTGAGGCCGAGCGCCTGCGCCAGTTCGGTCGCGGGCACCCTGTCAGGGTAGCGGCGCATGAGCAGCCGAAACAGCGCGAGGCGCTGCGGATGGCCGAGGGTGGCAAGGCGGTTGGGGATCACTTGTTCCATAATTCATGAATTACAGAATTATTCGGCTTTACGCCAGTGAAGTTTTTGTAACAGTGCCAAATCGGCTGCGCCCGTATCGCCCCTATCCGTGGCGATTCATCGAAACCTATAAATATTACCAGCTTTACAGATGCGCCCCGGCGCGCGCAGTCAAGATGCGCCGGAAATTTAATCAAACTATAACAAATGCTTGAAGAACGACGGGGCGAATCTTGCTATCCGAGTTTGCGGCTGTGCTGAATGGCCGTCAGACATAAGATGCGCGCTCAGGCTGACGCGACCTTTTGACAGGGCCTGCCATTTGGCTCTGTTTCGGTCCCCGCTTTCGGAAGCTGCGCCCTTGTCCGCTGTGTTGGACGACCGTGTTTTTGTAAGGGGCGCATTGGTTTTCGGGCGGGGGCCGCTTTATGCTCTGCACCGCTTCGTGGGCAGGCGGACGTGCCGACCTTTCGTCGGGCGGCCCTTTTGCTTGACCCTTGGTCATCGGGGCAAAATTGCAACGTTTTGGCACGTTTCCCCTATTCCGAGAAATCATTCGACGGCGGGCATGTTCCCTCACTGGTTGAGGTGCCCTAACTGAATGCTCAGTTTTTAATCACATGAGCTTTTGAACGCCGCCCTATGGTGACACCGCTTTCCGACCGCTACCTCCTATTGAAAGAACATCGCCCCGACATCAAACCCGCCGAGATGTTGCAGGTCTTGGCGCAGGATATGGGGCTGAACAACCTGTCCTATCTGGGATTTCACAAGACTGGCGCCAGCGGCAGTGATCCGGTCATTCACTCGACCTATGATCCCGCTTGGCTGACGCGCTACCAAGAGGAAAACTACCATCTGATCGACCCGGTGGTCGACAAATCCCTCGAAGGCACCCTGCCGGTGGATTGGAGCGAGCTGCCCAAGGTCGACCGGACCACGCGCAATTTCTTTGGCGAGGCGATGGAGTTCGGCGTGCGCCAGAACGGTGTGTCGATCCCCATTCGGGACCACGCACATGGCAAAGCGGTGCTGACGCTGAACTCTGACCTGCGCATTCACGAATGGCGCAAGTACAAGCGCGGGATCATCGCCGATGCGATCTATCTGGGCTGTCTGATCCAAAGCGATATGGTGGCGGATATTGCCCCCGCCGCGCCGGGGCCACGGCTGAGCAACCGTGAAAAGGAAGTGCTGAAATGGGCCGCGGTGGGCAAAACGGCATGGGAGACGGCGCAGATCATGACGGTGGCGGCCAGCACGGTGAACCATCATCTGTATAACGCCTGTGCCAAGCTGGACGTGACCAACAAGACCCATGCGGTGGCCAAGGCGATCCGGGCGCAGATCATCACGATCTGACCGGGCGGGGCAGGGCTTGGCGCTGGCTTCGCCGCGCGGTAAGCCGCCTGCAACATAGGAGAGCGATATGGAACTGCGCGACAAACGTATTTTGGTCACCGGCGGCAGCGACGGGATCGGGCGCCACATCTGTCTGAAACTGGCAGAGACGGGTGCGCGGCTGGCCATTCTGGGCCGGGATGAGACACGTCTTCAGGCCGTGGCAGAAGCCTGCGAAGCCGCCGGCGCGGCGGAGGCGGTGGGGCTGACCTGCGATCTGCAAGACCCTTCGGCGATCGACCAGACCGCCGCGCAGGTGGTGGACCGTTTTGGCGGCTTGGACATCCTGATCAACAACGCAGGGATCTGGCACAAGGCAGGGCCGCTCGACACGATCGCGCCCGAAATGCTGCAGGCCACGGTGCAGACCAATCTGACCGGCCTGATGCAGATGACACAGGCCACGCTGCCCGCGCTGCGCGACAATGACGAGGCGATCATCCTAAACGTCGTCTCAAAATCCGGCGTCGTGGCTCAGGCGGGGCAGTCGGTCTATACGGCCACGAAATACGGCGTGCGCGGCTTTACGGAGGTGCTGAAGGCGGATGAGGAAAGCACCGGCGTGCGGGTGGGCGGGCTGTATCAGTCGGGCACCAATACCGGCATGTTCGCCAAAGCCGGAGAGGACGTGCCGAACCATATCTTCACCGAACCGGATGATCTGGCCGATGTGGTGGTCTTTGTCCTGTCCCGTCCGCCGAAACTGTGGATCCACGATATCCGTATCGAACTTTAAGCGCGGGCGCGGCGCTCAGTCGGTGCTTTGCAACGCGCTTGGGGCGGCTTGCGGGGTGGTCTCTGCCCCGGCGCCGATGCCGAATTCGACATGGAAGGTCG
Organism: Sulfitobacter sp. 1A13496; assembly: GCF_043557225.1. Lineage (NCBI taxonomy): Bacteria > Pseudomonadati > Pseudomonadota > Alphaproteobacteria > Rhodobacterales > Roseobacteraceae > Sulfitobacter > Sulfitobacter sp. 1A13496. Next base: position 152,027 of record NZ_JBIFFP010000007.1, read on the forward strand.
ATCCGACGCCGACTTCGCTTTCGTAAAACAGATCACCCGCCATCTGCCGCGCCAGTTGGCGGGAGATATGCAGGCCAAGACCGGAGCCTTGGGTCGATTTCTGCCCGTCGTCGTCAAGCTGCCCGAAACGGCCAAAGACCTTTTCCTCCATCCCCTCGGGAATGCCGCGCCCATGATCGCGGATCGAGACCCGCACACGGCCGTTGTTGGTGGTCAGCGTGCCCTCCACAGTATCCCCCACATTCGAGAATTTCACCGCGTTCGAGATCAGGTTGTCGACCACCTGCCGGATGGCAAAGGCATCGCCCAAGACCACGGCGGGCTGGCCGACACTGCCGATATCCAGCCGCACGCCGCGCTCATGGGCATACATGCGGTTTTCCTCGATACTCTCGCGCAGCAGAGCGGGCAGATCGACGGGCAGCCATTCAAGTGACAGGGCCTGCACCTCAAGTTTCTGCACCAGCAGGATATTGTCGACCAGCCGCGACAGGCGCACCCCATTGCGGTGGGCAATGTCGAGCGAGGAACGCAGCGGGCCTTTGATCTCTCCCAGCTTGCCACTGAGAGCCAGAGCCAAGCCGCCTTTCAGAGAGGTCAGCGGCGTGCGCAGCTCATGGCTGACGACTGAGATGAATTCATCTTTGGCGCGGTTCGCCTCATCCGCCTCTTTCAACGCGCGCTCTAGCGCCGTGGTGGTGGCGATCCGGTCGGTGACATCGACGAAGGTGACGCTCCAGCCGATGGCGGGGCCTGCGGGGGCGAGGGGGTTCTCGATGGGTTGAACACGCGGCTCATACAGCCGTTCGTTACAGGTGATATGGGCCGAGCCGTTCTGCGCCATTTGCGCTTCGATCCCCGCGATCAGATCGTCGCCCAATGTCGGATCGGACAGAAGCCCGCTGCGCTTGGCCGCGGCGTTCGAGCGGATGACGCGACGCCGCGCGTCCAAAAGGATCAGCGGTTCGCTCATCGTGTCAAACAGGGTCGATTGCCCGACCGAGGGCATGTCCATCGTCTTGTTCGTGACCAGCAACCACGAAAAGGCGAAGATGCCCAAGGTGAACATGAAGGCGGTCGGATCAAGCCCGACGACGGTAAAACCAAGCAGCGCATAGGCCGCGTTCGCGCCCAATGGGATCAGCGTGATCACCACCAGCATCGTCAGCAGCGGCCAAGCGGCCCGTTTCGCGCGAAAGAACGCCCGGCCCAGCCAGATGAGCGTCGCCATCACGAAGCAATAGAGCACCGCAAGAACGAGGAAATACCCCGGCCCATGTTCAAAGGTGATCTGATCGTCGCCCGGCTGAAGCGCGGTCTCGGCGGTATAGATCAGATGATGCCAATCGTTCGTCGCGGCAAGGCCGAAGGCCGCGAGTGGCACAGTGATCAGGGCCAGAAGGCTGACCCAGCCCCGCGACCGGCTGGATGGGCCGACATATTCGAAGATAAAGAACGACCAAGCCACCGGCACCAGCCCGTGGCCCAACCACGCCAGCTGGGCCTGTTGCATCTGGCAGGCATAGGCGGGCGTTGCGGCTTCGGCCCCGACCATCATCAGGGTCCAGATCATCCCCAAGAAGGTCAGCGCATAGTAAATCTTGCCATGGAACTCTTGAAACTTGAGCGTCCAGAAGGCGACAGCTGCGGCGATCGTGCTGACGGCGAGCACGGTCCAATAGACCGGGTCGAGCATCAGCCCTTGGAAACACGTTAGCATGGTGGAAATACCTATGATCAAAAATGAATGTGCGCAGACCAGCATTAAAATACGGCGCAAGTTTGGCGCTGTAGTGGCGTATTATGGCCAGCAAGTGCAACCCTTGGATGTGAATCGCTCTTTTTAGTACCGCCATCCCCGCGGTTTGCTCGCTGTGATTCCCCGCCCGGGCCGGGGCGAAAGGGCGCTTAGAACGGGGATCGCGGCGCCCTCAACGGCAGGGGAGGGCAGCGGTTTATCGGCTGGCGTGCCGCCTGCGCCCTTTGGGCCGGGCTGGAGTTTCATCAGATGAAATTACCGCCAAAAAGAACGCACTCGAACAATGTTTCGACGCAATCCTTGCGCAACACTGGCCTCATTATCTTGAGGTTTAATAATGCTGACAGTGGCTCACTCTATGCACTCCGACCACGATATGACGCTGGTCTTGCTTGCCGCGCTTTTGTGCGCATTCGGCAGCTGGGTGATCGCAAACCTTTACCGGCACGCGCTTAAACAAACGCCGCGACAGGCGTTGTTGTGGTATTTTCTGACCGCCGTGACCTCGGGCATCGCCATCTGGTGCACGCATTTCATCGCCATGCTGGCCTATCAGCCCGACGCGCCGGTCAGCTTTGATTTCGGGCTAACCTTCGTGTCGCTGTTGATCGCGATTATCGGCTCTACGGTGGGCATTCTGATCGCCGGGATGTTCCGCAGGCGGGTCACCACCGTGATTGGCGGGGTGATCTTGGGGCTGTCGATCTCGGCCATGCATTACACCGGGATGGTCGCCTATCGGATCGAGGGGGTCATCTTTTGGGACAAGACCTATCTCGTCGCCTCGGTTCTGCTGGCCATGGTACTGTCGACCGTGGCTCTGTTCTTTGGGGCGCAAAGGGGAAAATACGCCACGGAGAAGATGACGGGCAGCTTTGCCTTGGCGATCATCGGGCTGCATTTTACCGGCATGGCTGCCTTTCATGTGACGCCGACCTGTCTGACCGGCCATAGCAACCCTGATGAGTTCAGGTTGCTGGCGATGGTCATCGCGGGAACGGCTGCGATGATCGTGATGGGCGGGCTTTTCACCTATTTCATCGAAAACCGCACCCGGATGGAGAACATCGTCGAGCTGCGCCAAGCGCGGGATGAAGCCCGCGACGCGAGCCGCGCCAAGTCGGAGTTCATGAGCGTTCTAAGCCATGAGTTGCGCACGCCGCTGACGATCATTAACGGCTACGCCAGCTTCCTGACGAACCTCAAAGGCCATACCATGGCCAAGCTGAAGCCGAACGAGCCGATCACCAAAGTGCATTTCGATGAGTTGGGCGATCAGACAGAGCGTTACGGCGGGCGTATCAAATCGGCGGGCGACCATCTGTTGACGATCATTAACGAACTTCTCGACTATACGAGCATTGAATTGAATTCCGTGAAGCTCAACAGAACCTCTTTTGCGGCGGGCGATTTGCTGGCCGAATTGGCAGAGCAATTTCAGGGGCTGGCCAAGGAAAAACAGGCGGTGCTGGAAATCGAATATGATGAATTCGACGTCTTCGCCGACCGCGGGCGCTGCAAACAGATCCTGATCAATCTCTTGGGCAACGCGCTGAAGTTCTCTTCGGCCTCCAGCATTCGCATGCGCGCCAAGCGGGTCGGCGATACATGCCGACTTGAGGTCGAAGACAACGGTTGCGGGATGCCGGCAGAGGATTTGCAGCGGATTTTCCAAGCCTTCATTCAAGCGGAAACAGCCAGCAAAAGCGCTGATGGCGGCACTGGTCTTGGCCTTGCGATCAGCAAAAAACTCGCCGCTGCACATGAGGGGGACATCCGCGTAGAGAGCACCGTTGGCATTGGGACGAAGTTCACCGTCGATCTGCCCCTCTGCGCCTCGGAAATCGCAGCAGAGGAAGCGCTTGTGGCCGCGTGATCGGCCCTTTCCCAATTCGGGGCGGGGCCTCTCCCTCTGAATACGCCCGTCGAGTAAGCGAATGCGCGCAGTCTTAATTCAATTGGCACGCCTCAGGGTGCTGCGGCTTGAATAGAGGCGCAAAAGCGCCAATCGTAAAAAGACGCGCCATTTATGCGCGTCATTCATTCCCTGAGTTCTTAGCTTGCCGAATAATTGAGCAGGCCATCATTTGCTGCGGCGCGCCGCCATATCGCTGCTTAACTTATATCAAGGAGGCTGAGCTTTTCTGTTCAAAGTTAAGGGGATATGGTGGCCAGAGAGATTGAAGGAAGTTTATAGGGAAGAATATGGGTGGTGAAAGATCGGCGAACGGTAGCGTGTCGAGATCTGCAATTTTTGCGGCATCCCCCCACGGGTATCTCGTTCTAGATACCGATTTGAAGATTATCGACGTGAATGACCGGTACCTATTCATCACCGGGTCAAAAGCGGAGGACCTCGTAGGGAAACATCTGTTCGACGCTTTTCCGGATGACCCTTCCGACGCGACGGCAGATGGCACCAATAATCTGGGCAAGTCGCTTGAGATCGTCGCCCCCACGGGCAAACAGCACCGCATGGCCGTGCAGAAGTACAATATTCCCATTCGCGACAGCGCCGACGGGGCCTTTGAAGAGAAATATTGGCAACCGTTGAACACGCCCGTGTTCGAAGATGGCAAGCTGATCGCGCTGATCCACCATGTCGAGGATGTCACCTCGGAATTTATCGGTCGCCGTGATCAGGCGATACGGCTCAATCTGGCTAAGCAGGTGTCGGGGATCGGCTATGGCGAGTTGGACCTTCAGACGGGGACCGCGAATATCTCGCAGGAATTGGCCAATCTGTTCGGCTATGCCGATACCGAGGGGACAATCCCCATGGCCAAGCTGTTCCGGCGTATCCATCCCGATGATCTGGCGCATGTGAACCAAAGCTTGGGCGAAACGATGGCCAATGATGCCACGGTGAACGCCGATTATCGGATCGTCTTGCCCAATGGGGAAACCCGGTGGCTGAACACGCGTGGTGAAGTTCTTTTCGAACATGACAAGCCCGCGCGGTTCATCGGTGCCACCCTCGATCTGACCCATTCCAAGAAGCGCGAAGAGATCTTGCAGAAGACCCTGACCGAGCGTGACAAGCTTCTTAAGCAGAAGGAAACACTGCTTGGCGATGTGAACCACCGGATCAAGAACAGCCTGCATCTGGTGTCGAGCATTCTGCGTCTTGAGGCTGCGTCGGTGGACGATGCGTCTGTCAAACACAGCCTGCAACAGGCCTCGCTCCGGGTGCATGCGGTAAGCTCGGTCCATGAACTTATCTATAAATCGCATAACGTTACCCATGTGGATGTCGGTGAATACATCCCGCAGCTTGTCGATTTCCTTTCAGCCAGTACCGAGACCGATAGCAAGCAGATCGAGACTGTCGTCGACGCGCCGTCGGTCATCGTGCCGACCGATTTGGCCATCAACCTTGCACTGCTGATCAATGAGCTTGTGACCAACGCGCATAAACATGCCTTCGTCGCGCGGGAACAGGGCAGGGTTGATGTTCGTTTGCATCAAGAGGGAGACCTCTTGACGTTAGCGGTGTCGGACGATGGGATCGGCAACGCCGAGAGTGTAGGTAGGGTCGGTCTCGGTTCGAAGATCGTGGCGGGCATTGTCGGCCAGCTTGGGGCGACGATGGATAAGAGGGCAGCAGAGCATGGTTATTGCGTTGAAATTGAGGTTCCCATGCCCGCCGGGTGATGCCCGGTGAATATTCTGATTGTCGAAGACGAATTCTTGATTGCCTTGGACCTTCAGATGCAGCTCGAACAGCTTCAGCATTCCGTCCTTGGCCCGGTCAAGGATTTCGCGACTTGCCGGGAGGTGGTGGCGCAGACCCGGCCCGATCTGGCCTTCATGGACCTGCGGCTCGCCAATGGCGATTCCGGTGAAGAGGTGGCGCAGTGGCTGCTGGCAGAACACAACATCCGCTGCGTCTTCATGAGCGGCAATCTGGACGATCTCACCCAGCAACGGCTAAGCGCGCTTGAGCCTGTCGCCATGCTTGGCAAACCGACCTTCCCGCATCTGATCGCCGCGGCGATCGAGGATTTTTCGCGCGCGTAGGTGTAGAGGGCCTAGGTGCAGGAAAAAGTGGCGCTCCCTGAAGGATTCGAACTCTTATCTTACCCACATCGCCTTCGTGTGTGTGTAAAAAGAGAGAAAAAACGCTTGTAAAGCTGGCTGCTCTTACCAATTAGCGACAAGGTTTTAATGCGTATTGGAATACACATTAAAGAGGCGGTCTCGAGGGTTCGGCGTGCAAGTGCTTCGCGAGGGGGCGAACACGCATGATTTAGGGTGTTTTGCGCTTCAGAGTATTGGCTTAGTTGAAAATCTACTTCAGTCTTCTCGCTAAAGGGCAGAAGAAAGTGCACACATGAAGATCGAATCTCAGGACCAGACAGTAGAGGCGTTGCTAAAAGGCACGGTATTTGTAATCCCAAGTTTTCAGCGCCCATACTCTTGGGAAGAGGTGGCCCGATAGATCTGAACAGTTGAGTTAGGTGGATTTTCTGCTCCCAATCCGGCAGCTTTGCCGGGACGAAGGAGCGAAAATGACCAGACGACCCAGACGGAATCACAGTCCTGCTTTCAAGGCGAAGGTCGCATTGGCGGCCTTGAAAGGCGACAGAACGATGAGCGAGCTTGCGACGCAGTTCGATCTACATCCGAACCAGATCAAGCAGTGGAAGGATCAACTTCTGGACGGCGTGTCGGATGTGTTTGATGACAAGCCGAAAGCGTCGAGGGAGCCGGAGATCGACATCAAATCCCTACATGCAAAAATTGGCCAGCTGGCGCTGGAAAATGATTTTTTAGAGGGAGCGCTCGACAAGGCAGGTCTGTTGCCGAGCGCAAGGAAATGACGGACCCGAACCACAGGCTGAGCCTGACACGGCAAGCCCGGCTTCTCGGGATCAGCCGGGGCAGCCTATATTACGCGCCGCGTCCGGCCAGTGTAGCGGACCTCAAGCTGATGCGCCGGATCGATGAGTTGCACATGGAATACCCCTTTGCAGGCAGCCGGATGATGAAGGGTCTGCTGAGGCAGGAAGGGTTTGCCGCCGGACGGCTTCATGTTGCGACCTGCATGAAAACGATGGGCATCGAGGCGCTCTATCGTAAGCCAAACACGTCCAAACCCGCGCCGGGGCACAAGATCTACCCATACCTGTTACGTAAACTGGCTGTGACGCGACCCAATCAGGTTTGGGCCACAGACATTACCTACATCCCCATGGCCCGAGGGTTCGTTTATCTGGTCGCCGTTCTGGACTGGTTTAGCCGGAAGGTGCTGGCCTGGCGGCTCTCGATCACGCTGGAAACGGCGCCCTGCCTGGAGGCGCTGGACGAGGCGATCCGCCGTTTCGGCAAGCCGGAGATCATGAACTCGGACCAGGGCAGCCAGTTCACGTCCATCGACTTCATCAAGGCGCTGAGGGACGCAGGGATCCAGATCAGCATGGACGGCAAAGGGGCCTGGCGCGACAACGTCTTCGTCGAGCGCCTGTGGCGGAGCATCAAATACGAAGAGGTTTACCTGCATGCCTACGACACCGTGCCGGCCGCACGCAGCGGCATCGCCCGCTATCTGACATTCTACAACACAAGGAGACCACATTCATCACTGGACGGGCGAACGCCCGATCAGGCATATCATATCAAGCCGCTACCAACCCCGGTCGCGGCGTAGCCGAGCAGGAAATCCACTTAAGAAACGGCTCGAAACTGTTCAAACAAGCCGAGCCACCTCTGGAGATAGATCACATCAACAAGTTTTGGGACGACATCCTCGAGAACATTGATGATACATATTTCATTGGCTCAATGGTGGTCTACAAGGGTGATCGTTCGAAAGTGTTTGTCGTAGACGGTCAACAACGTCTCACTACAATTGCGATCTTGCTTTGCGCCCTGAGAGAGGGCTTCAAGAGCATTGGTGCGACGGATCTCGCAGAGGGCATACAAACATACATCCAGCAACGAGATCGGGATGCACGAACTGTCTACGTCTTGAAGACTGAGACGAGTTTTCCTTACCTTCAGGAAGAGGTTCTCAAAGATGGCCCGGCCACTATCACGACCCGGTTCGGCGATGAGGAGAGGGCTATCGAAAGAGCTTTTTCCGAGTTCAAGAAAAAGATCGCCGAAGGAGCAGACGCTATCTTCGGCAACCTTGAGAGAACACCTGAGGAAAACAAGTCTGAAGTCAAACGCTGGCTTACTGATATTAGAGATACGGTTTTAGACCTTAATGTAATAGTGGTGACGCTCGACAATGAAAGCGATGCTTACACAATTTTTGAAACATTAAATACAAGAGGTAAGGATCTCGCACTTACGGACCTACTTCGCAATCATTTCAAGAGAATGATCGACGAAGGAACAGAAGTTGATCATGCAACGTTAAAGTGGCGGAGCGTCATAGAAACCATCAGGGGTGCGCCAAGTAACTTAGATCCGGATGAGTTTGTAGTGCATTCTTGGCAATCCAGATACGATTTTGTTACAAAAGCGAAGGCGTTCGCGAAAGCGAAGGAACGTATCGTTGACGCTAACGCAGAGGAGCATCTAAACCGGTTTCTAAGCGACGCGGAGCACTGGCGGTCAATTTTCGATCCGGACTTCAGTTGGAATGGTTCTGAAAAAGAAGTAGTAAAATCACTCCGAGCACTTCGGATCTTCAAAGTAAAGCAGTCGGCACCTGGGGTGCTTTCACTGATCCGGGCATACCGTGACGGCATCATCCGCTACCGGAAATTGCGCGATGCTATTAAAATGATCGAAAAGTTTCACTTTACTTTCAATGCAGTAACATCATCTCGTTCTTCGGGTGGCATTTCAGGGATGTTTGCTTCATTTGGAAAGCAAGTTTTTAATTGTCGCGATGCGGAAGCCGTGGATCAAGTGTTGCGCGATTTGAAGGTTAAGCTTCGGAGTAGGGTTGCTGATCCTGACGAATTCGATGCGAACTTTCGACAAATAACCTTTACCCGGGGCCAAACGTCTCAGAAAGAACTCATCAGATACATTTTGAAAAAGGTCCAGAAGGAAGAAGGAAGCCCAACGGTGGGCGAGAGTGATGATCTCACAATAGAACACCTTTTGCCGCAGTCATCTGATAGAGATGCATCCACAGTTGGCCAAATTGGGAATTTAATTCTGGTCGACAAGGAAACAAACGACCGACTGGCAGATAAAGATTTCAATGAAAAGAAGCTCATTTTGGCTGGGAAAGGTTATCGTCTCCCGGAGATGCTGACCGAAGTCGTCGACCTTACAGATGAAGTAATCGAGAAAAATACGCTACGCATTTCTGAACTGTCACGCTCTCGGGTCTGGAGGATATAAGTTGTGATAAGAAGTCTGCATGGCGATTGATAGCCAGTGACTGCGAGGCCCCCAAATTATTTCATGGGCTTTATGTTGCCGATCGAGATCGACGCGGCGATTGCCGGCTATCCGCGCCTGTGAGCTCCATTAGAGACTTAAACTCAGCGAGGAAGCGGCCGGTGAAATTCCCCCGGGCAACTGTGGTCCACTTCACAAAAATTTGCGTGATGATAGTGCCTTAGGCGCCTTCGACCTTAATCCCCGAAACAAAGGAGATATGTCGCGCGATGCTTCTGCACCCGAACAGAAAGATCCGGCAGCGCCACGAGGAGTTGCGTCGCGCCCCTTGTCAGGAGTGAGTTCATTTTTCCTACTGCCAAGGCGGATCGAGCCACGTCTCGCTGGTTGATAGTAGCGGTGAGTGCGCTGGCCTTAAAAGCATCCTGGGCCGCAAGGCGGTCCAGGATGCGTGATGGAGATCACAGGAACTCGAGAACGCGCACTTCTTTGACGTAGGCGCCCGCGAGGTATTCAGCCGTTTCACCGACCTCTTTGTCGAGCAAAGCCTCTCCCAAGGGGGTGTGGGCGCCGATGTTGCCACTACTGGGATCGTGATCGCGCTCACTTACGATTGTGACGACCATCTTACCGTTGCCCTTTTCAAGCTTTTCGAGTCGCACTTTGGTGCCGATTTGAACCGTCGGCTTCTCGACGGTAGTGTCAGTTTCGGACTCAGAGAATTTGGGTGGCCGCGGCGAGAAGAGATCCCCTTCAAGCGGAAGGTCGGATCGTAGGATCGGTTTGCTATCTGGCTCAGTCTGTTTTGGTGCGTCGGATGGGGAACTCGCCGTGTTGTCTTTTGACGCTTGTTGATCAGAAGGATCTACGGCGTCTTCCGTTGCTGCATCGACCTCGGCGGGCTCTTCTTGTGTTGTTTCCAGACCAACGGTTGGATCTTCAGACGGCTGGTCGAGCTCATCGCATTCCTCATTACATTCGTTAAGGAGATCCAATTCATCTGACTGCCAATCCTCATTTGGATAGACCGTAATGCTCTCTGTGAACCGTTCATCAATAGCGGCAGCGCCGATGGGCTCGATGTCAAGAAGCGCAAGGGTCTGGCGCAGATTGCTCCACCAATAGTCTTTATTGGTAGCCCACTGGCTACCAAAGACCCTCCAAAATACCCAGCCCGCACGCTCAAGGGCAGCCTGGCGCTGCATGTCCTGATCCCAAACATCGGGTCCGTGGTAGATGTCACCATCAAGCTCAATGGCAAGTCGGCGGTCTTCTGCACCTTCAACAACGAGATCGATGAAGAACTTGCCAGCAGACACCTGCGGTCGGACGCGGTAGTTGGCCTCCATCAGGCGGCCGAGAACTTCACGCTCGAAACCGCTCTCACAGAGAGATATGAGGTCATTACTCTCGCCTTTGGTAATCGCACGACCATCGGGCATCGGGTCAGCAAAGTGCTGGATCACCTTACTCTTGATGTCGTTCGATTTGAGGTCTTCTAATTCTACCGAGCGGACAAGATACAGTCGATCCTTGGCGCGGCTCATCGCAACGTTGAAACGCTGTTGGTCGGCCTTACTGGTCTGAGCACGCGCGGTATCTGATGTGGCGACCATCGAAAGAAAGACAATCGATCTTTCCTGACCCTGCATGGTGCGTGCATCGCCGTAGATGATGCGTCGTTCTTTGATCTTTTCGGTGCCAACGCGCGGATCATCGATCAGCATCCGCCCAATCATCTCAGCCTGCTTGGACCCAATAAGGGAAATGACGCCGATGTCTCGACCAGCGTGTTCAGGCTCAGCAATGATGCGCGCGATTTCATCGACGATCCACTTAGCCTCAGAGGAGTTCGTCTGACCATCACGCTCTGCATCAGGGATAAACACATCAACCAGAGGCGGGTCGAAGCGCTCAGATGCTTTGGGGACTCGAAGGGGCACGAGGGCATTGTTATAAAAGCGCGTGGAAAAATTGATGATTGGTGCAACGCAACGGAAGTGCTCACGTAGCATAACGTGGCTTTCTGGGTGCATGCGTTTGGTCATCTCAAAAATGGAGGTGTTTTCATCTATCAGGTCGGCGCTCGGAATGCCTTCGAGGTATTCTGCACGCAACGCGTTTACCTTTTCGGCCTCAACACCCACGACCGAGGGGCTTACCTGCTCTTCGTCTCCGACAACGAGGATCTTCTTGCCGCGCGCAAGGGCGGAGATTGCCGTGATGTCGCTTTGAGAAGCCTCATCGAGGACCACCAAATCAAAGTCACCGAACTTTGCCGGAAGCTGCTCGGGGATCTTGTATTCAGGCATGATCCATACTGGTGCGGCGCTTGACGCCTTTTGGGCTGCTTCCTGTGCGGCTCTGATGAACCGTGGAGCCTTCTTGCCCTTGCCTGTGCCGATCTTGCCGACCGCTTGGGTGAAGGCTTCCATTGCCTGGCGGATTGAGGGGGACATGCGCGCCTTCAAGCCAATCAGGGTTCTAACTCTGATGAGTTTTTCGAGAGCCTTGGAGCGTCGCTTCATCGCATCGGCTCTAAGCTTGCGCAGGTCGTCACCGTTGCCCATTGCAACGATGCGATCAACGCGTCCTTTCATTAGCCCCCAGCTCCATGAGGCACGCCAGTTATCAGGGATGAGTTCTGCAGTCCTCTCGGGGCCCTCACGCAGCCGCTCAACCCATTCAGGGGCGCCGCAGTCAGAGAGCGCTTCAAGGTCGACACCAAGCCGCTCTAAGTGGGTAGAGACCTCTGAAAGGCGTGCGAGCTCGCGAGTGATGGCGCCGCGCGCCTGAACGATGTCATTCGGACTTGTGTCAGCCTTGCCAATAGCGTCTGCGAGATCGCCAATTGCATCAAGCACCGGCAGCCCGCGATCTCCTGCGCAGGTGCGTAGTGTTGCAAGCGCTTTGGGCTCTTCATACTGATCTGGCAGGTTTGCACGAAGAGCATGGATCGCCGGATCGCAATCGAGCGTCCCACATAACGCGTCAAGATCAAGACCCACGGGGAAGAGAGGCGTGAGCGCTGTAACGATCGGCTGCACTCTGGATGCCACCTTCAAAGCTTGCTCGAGTTCAGTATCGCGGGCGAGCAGATAGTCAGCAATCTCCCAAGGCTTTGAGGGAGGTGCTGCGAATAGCTCTTTCTCAATGAAAGGGCTGAGGGTTTTAGTGATGACATCTGTCTCTTCGGTGAGACGATAGGTGTCGAGAACATGCTTCCAGTCTGACAGTCTTTCAGGCGCTGCGCCGTTGATTTCAATGCTGGCCACGGCCGACTTCAAAGGCTTGTTGAATAAACTGAATCCGACCGGGCTTTGTCCAGCAAGACCTCTTTGTGCGGCATTTTTGAAGTCGGCAGGGCGGCAGTCGCCTAAGTCAAAACGCACCTCTTTGGCTTCTGGAAGACCTTCGAAGCGACCAATATAGCTTCGGGTCGTTTGGACGTTCAGCTTAGTGAAGGGCTCATCTGTTTTGAGGATAAAGCTCGCAAGGCGCTGAACTGTATGAGGTGCCTCGCACAGCTCTTGCTTCAACTCGTTTAGTTCGCGCAACACGGCGCGCCCCTGTTCCTCAGAGCCGGTGCCATCATAGGCCATCGTAGGAGCAGAGCTATAGTCTACCGTTTCGCGCTGGTTCCATGTGAGGTCGGACTGATGGGCCAATACGATAGCAGAGGTGGTTGGAAGGCTGTCGTTTTCTGGCAGGGTGGCGCCTGCATAAACGATGTCTGGCGCGAGCTTGGGGAGCGCTTCACGCAGCCGCGCAAGGGTCTCGTCAAGTTGCGCCGGCGGTTGTTTGGTTGGACGGTCGGTGAACCACCCATGCGTGGCCTGTTCGGCAAGCAGCAGTTCAACAATTTCCATTGGCGACCGCTTGCTGTCATTCCATTCCATCTGGTCGAGGTTAGCGCGCGCAATTTGAGCGAGATCAATGTCGGCCTGTTGAATCTCAGCGTCACAATCGATGATTTTTTGCTCAAGTTTGGCGCGATCACGATTAGCGTCATCGACATCCAGACCAACAACTTCATTGGAGAGCTCAGTAACGGCTTCTTGCAGCTGCTGGGCGCTGTCGCGGTCGGTCCCAACCGAGGCGATGACCAAAGAGCGCAGACTTTTGGGGAGCTTTTCGCGAACAGCAGCGATTGCCTCCGGTGTTCGGGCTGTAACCAGAACGCGATTACCCAAAGCCATCTGGTGGCTGATGATGTTAGCAATAGAGTGGGATTTGCCGGTTCCGGGAGGGCCTGAGACGCATACAACATCAATCGATCGATCATCAATCATGTCCGAAATCTTGCCCTGCTCCTCATTGAAGGGGAGAGGGAAGAAGTGAACGCGGGAAGAACCCTTCTTTGCTCCGCCGCCCGAAGATCCGGTCTCTCGTGGTGAGGCGCCGACATCGCCACTGGCAGATGGCTCCCAAGTGTTTATTGCCACACCGGTCAGAACTGCTTGATCGACACCGAACGCGGATGTCTCACTGGGCGCTTCTTCCTTGGCAGCTTCGGTAAAGCCGCGAATGGGCGGTGGAACAGGCGACCCTTCGTCAGCAACAGCTATGCGAAGCTTTTGAATGTCCTGGATGCGGTATTCAATGGAGCGCGGACGACCGAAGATGGCCCAACTTGATGTGATCCTGAGTTGATCACTCGCGGATTCAACCTTCTCGCCATCGTCCAAGGCTTCACGGGTGATGTGAACGGCGTCACTGGCGATGTTGCTGGCAGCTGTATCGAGGAGAGGCTCCCAAACGCTGGTGAAGGGCGTGAACTCAGCATCCCCACGCAAGAACATATCCAAGTTGTCCTGCAGCTCTCTTTGGAGCTTTGAGACACCATCGATGCCGAGTTGGATGTAGGGTTTGAGGGAAAGGCTTGGCGGTGTGGATCGGGGCCTAATGGCGATCACACCCTCATCTTCGAGCTCGATGTCGAGGCCTTGCTCGATGATCGGCATATCGACATTGGCGCCGCGGGTCTTCCAGCGCCCAATACCGGTCCCCCAGACCAGTTCAGGCGGGGTGCCCTCAGAGGTGTGAATCACAGAGTGGATGTTGAAGAAGTCCTTGTAGACGCTGATAGCGCGTCTGGTTGGCTTTTCATGATGTGCCCAGTCTGACCAAGGGCCTTTGAGATAGGTTTCAAACTCACGGCGCATTTCCGAACAGTTCGACGCATGCAGGATGACTTTGACCCGGTTTTCAATTTCGACTTCGTTTTCAACGATGACCCGAACATCGTCGGGCATCAGGAGTCCCATCTCGATGAGGTCGGATGCTTCTTCGATGGTCACCTCGACTGAAATCGCCGGCTTGATCGATGGCGCTTTGTTGGGGTCGGTAGGTTTCTGATCGAAAAACTGGGAGACGTGGTCTGCCGGCTCAGGCGGCCGTGTTTCACTCAAACGCTTTAAGCGGAGCCAGGCGCCGTCATCACAGTTGAGTTCGATGCCCGGTAGGTCAACAAAATCTTTCTCGTGGAAGACCCCGAGGCCGCTTTGCATGACCATCTGCACCTGAGCGCGCGCATTCAGAAGCTCGCCGGCAAATCCAAGAAGATCTGAGATGCGTTCACGTTCCTCAGGTGTGGCGGCCTCGCGGTGGGCAAATGTATCGTGGGGCATCTCTAAAATCTGCTTTCGTTCAAAACGGCACTAACGTTGACGACAACCGCAGGAGTTTAAGCACGCGCTGACGTGAAAGTGCAACCTGTGGTTCACTTCTCGTATTAGCTCAAACTCCTTAGCAGATGTGCTGAAAGATAAAGTATAATCCCGAATGCAATATGGAACGCACCTTGGCTGAAAGGTTTTTGGTTCTACTTCGAGCCGCTTTTAACGATCAGCGCGGGATTTCCTTCAAGGGAAGCGAGGCATGCTTTCGCAACTGGTCCAGTGGATCGACTGAAAGCGCGTAGGCCCACGCGCAATACTCCAAGACGTCAAGACGCCGCTCACACAACTCGACTTTTGCCACAAAGGAAGGTGGGCGTCTGAGGGCGGTCGCAAGCGCTGCTTGGGACAGGCCTATAGCGGTCCGTTCGGCGATCAGTGCCAAGATTAGTATCTTGTATTCTTTTGTGTGAAGCGTGCCAGCCATCGCGTTATCCAGAGTATAGACACGCCGCAATACCTTCGTGTATCGATACTCCCAAATTGGGAGTATGAGCATGCAAGATGACTACATTTGGGTTGACCGTCGTTGGCAGGAAGCAAACTGGCTTGACGTCTTTAGAATGCGCCTATTTGGCTGGCTACCATCCGATCTTGCAGCCAAAGCAATCGAGAATGGGCTAATCCTTCCGGTGAGCCCCGGTGAGCATGGAAAAGGGACACTGACTCATAAAGCCCACAAGCTAACGGATCTCACCGCAGGTATCGGGGAGAGCCAACCTAACTGTTTGCTGCTCGCGAACGTGCTGATCGTAAAAGGTTTCGAGAGCAGCTGGCTGAGCGACAGTGGGCATGCATGTGGCATGTTTCTCAAGGAAGAACTGGTCTTCTCTGAAAGTTTCCGAGACAACATCTTACTTGAGCTGGCATCATTGGATCGGTTCTGAAGAGTCTGTTCCGTCTCTGACAAAAGAGCATGCAGCGCGACAATATGTGATAGATTGCTCTTGGTCATGGTCGTTCTCCTCGGTCAAAGTTAGGTCCGCAAACCGAACCTTAGCCGAAGAACAACCATAGCCGCGAAGTGACCCGCACGGGCCTCGCTTCGCTATGCGAAGGCTCCGCTCAGCCCGCGCTACCAGCGGAAGTTACACCAACTGTTGGTGAACTGCTGGCCTCTTGGCGGTTTCGTTTGACGATGTCGGAGACGGTGTTTTTCGAGATTCCGAGATCTCGGGCAATCCAGCGGTATGACCGGCCCTCTTTGATGGCTTGAAGCACTTTCGGCGCGAGCAATCGGTTGCGCGCGGTGCGATTAACGCTGGCCCCGGAGGCCGTTTCTTTGAAGACGCCGACGACATCGTAACCGCCGCGTTCGGCGAAGGCTATCAGTTCGGGGACCTGTCGCTCGCACGACTGGTCCGAGGTCGAAACCCTCACATAGATTGCGGCGCGCTGTCCCAGTTGAACCCACCTTGGATTTTGACCTCGTAAGCCGTTGATTTTGCTGGCACGAGTTTTGTCTACAACAGACTACTGACTAATAAGGACAATTCGTGTTTGTCTTCCGCGGCAATTGAGCGTCAAAGGGTGTTAGTGAGCCCAAGGACGAACTGTCCGACTAATCAGGGCCCAACAATCAACCTACCCACTACCTGTCGAAAGCCGTCATGACGGGGGTGTTACGTCTCTGGTCAACTCTATTACGAATACACTTGGCGTGGGAAATGGCGTGTTAGTCGGACATAAAGTCAAACCGAGCTTTGGAGTAAATCCTAAATCATTGATTTTATTTGGTTCCTACAGGAACCGGATAAAATTAGCTCATTATACGGCCGCCAAAGGGCCGCTTTGGAGCATATCATCCATCTTCTTCATCTAACGGACTGTGCATCACAGCACGCGGGCAATAGGGTATGCCCACACTGTCAAAATCCTGTTCTGGAAGCCCGGATTCAGCATGCCGCAGAACTTCTGGCTCTCCTGATCTTCGACACTTGCGTGGACGCGCACGAGGGACGCTGGGCTTTGCAGAAGGCGGTGCCGCAGCGCGAATATTGGCGGTTTGATGGCGAGGGTGTATCTCGTCCGGCACCGCTTTTAATAATAGGTAAGGATGACCACCATCAGCGATGAACTGTTCTCACCCGGCATCACCCACATTGAGGTTCGATGCTGGGAGTGTGGTCATACGGTGAACCGCAGGCCCGGCGAGGTGCCTGAGGGTATTACTCAGCAGGAATTCGAGCGCCGGTCTGTCTGCAAGTGCGGCACAGGCTGGCCGCAGGTGTCGCGATTTCCTCGAAAGAAATCGACATCGATGTGATAAGCTTACTTGAGGGAGACAACATGAAACCAAAGGTGCCCAGATTTTCATTCCGAGAACGCGCAGCTGAGAAAGCCGCCGCGCGCGAACGCGATGAAGAACTACTTCGCTCTGGTCAGGTTTCACACGCTGATATGGCGCGCGCTAACGGCGGCTCAATCCGAGGAGGGCGTTACAAGGGCCCAGCAAAGCGCATTCAGGCACTCGCTGCGTCCCTGCCGCCAGAGGACGACAGCGCCTGACCTGTGGTGTCATGACGATGAAGAGGAAGATGCCGAGCTTAATACGCTCTGCCATGCGCGGCACGGCGAAATGCCGATCGAGGTCAATAATATCTGAAGGATCACCGGCACGAGGATTGTCAATTCACTACTGCGCCAACTTGGGCCAGCCCTTTTGCATTTCGTGGTGCAACTCGTGGCCGGCCTCGTGGACACGACGCTATGTCTAACCAAGGCTGGAGGTCGGCTTGGCGGACTTTCCTGCCATTCGCTGCGGCCGCTCAGTTTGCACTGCGGTTGCGAAGGTCTTTGGGATGAAGGGTGGGTTGCGGGTGTTCGCTGCATAATGCTCGAACGGCCGCTTTCATTTTTTGATGATTGAAATTTTCCAATGGTCGAAACGTTCAAGTTTTGCGATCTTAGCTCATAAATAAGTCCCTGCGCGTGAGGGTGGCCGTGAAAATGGGTCGACATGACGTTCGGACCGAACTCATCAGACACTGTTCTGTTTCCAAGCCTCGCTCGCGGCACATCAGGACAAGGCTACAAGAACCGCGCCGAGCCCTATCAAACCGACGCCGCTCCATCCGGTCGTTGATAACTTCTCTCCCAGAAGAACCGCAGCGATAATGGCGGCGAGCACAACGCTCAACTTGTCGATAGGTGCTACCTGCGAGACCTTGCCGAGCTGGAGCGCGCGAAAATAACACAACCATGACGCGCCAGTCGCGAGGCCGGACAGCACCAGAAAGAATCCCGTCTTCGGGGAGATTGTGGATAGCGACTGCACCTCGCCCGTCAACCAGACCAGCAGGCCCAATGCGAAAACGACGACGATGGTGCGCAGAAAAGTCGCAAAGTTGGAGTTGACGCCCGACACTCCGACCTTCGCAAAGATCGCGGTGAGCGCGGCAAATATGGCGGCGAGAATGGCCCAAAAGAGCCAGGATTCCGAAACGGAATGCATGATTTGTCCTCTTTTTAGATTGAGCGTTTAAGCGAGGTGAAGGTTTTCTTCGTCGTTTAGATCAGGCACATAATAGAGAAGTGCAATTTTCGCGTCACGGCCCCAACGGAGCACGACTACGCTGTTCGCGCACAGTGATGTAGATGACCGTTAGATCAATCGCAGTCAGAATCAGCAAAGCTACGCTGCCAACAGTGAGCCATTCGAAGAGTTGATAGATCACAAACACCCAAAGCACGAAAACCGCCGCGCGATGCGCCCATGCTGCACCGTAAAGCAGGGCCACGACGATCGCGATATGAAGCCCGCCATGCGCCAGAAAGTAAGTGGTATAGAAGGACAGATCCGATGTTGGCACGACGCCGACCAGTGATACGGCGCGGGTGGCGATGAAATCGTTCGGGTTTTCTGCAAGCTCTGCGCGAAAGAGCCATTGGGTGAGGGCAGGAAGACGCTCTGCGGCTCCCGCGAAGATCGCCGCAGCCGTAGCCATTTGGAGAACGCCCAAGACTGCTTTTGCAAAAAGGGTCACCGCAAATAATCGGTGGTTCAAACTTTTTGAAGTATGGTGTGTCACCGCCGTCATCTTTCTATCTTGGGGTGGAGCAACCGCCAGACATAAAGCACAAGAAGGCCTCCAAGCAGGATGTTTGTCACCGGATTGATCCACGTCTCAACTTTGGCAAACTGCGCTTCCAGCAGATAGCCTGAAATAGTGAGGGCGGCCGTCCAGATCAGGCTGCCCAAACCGGTATAGAGAAGAAATGGTAACAGCGGCATCCCTGTCATGCCGGCAGGGACGGATATAAGCGTTCGGACCCCCGGCACCATCCGGCCCAGAAAGACTGCTTTGCCGCCATTGCGCCGAAACCACGCAAGGGAACGATTGAGATCTTGTTCTGAGATGGTCAGCCACCTGCCGTGCCGGGCAATGAGCCTGCGCAACCGTGTTTCGGAAGCCAATGTGCCGATCCAATACCATAGGAATGCGCCGGCCACTGAACCGATCGTGCCAGCGATCACGACACCGACGAAGGAGAGATCACCGCTCGCCGCGAGATAGCCAGCGAAGGGCATGATGACTTCCGAAGGGATCGGAGGGAAAACGTTCTCAAGCAGCATCAGGGTAGCGACGCCGAGGCTGCCCATGGAGGCGAGTAGCGATGTGATGAAGTCAAACATGGTCGGGCCTTTGCGGGTGGCTGTGCTGGACTGCGGGTGTCAACATTGGACCGTGCCGCTGTCTGCTTCCATCGATCCGGGACCGGTGAGGTAGGTCCAACGGGCCGTTTTATCTGTGAAGGTCAGCTTCAACATGCCGGTTGTCCCGGTAATTAGTCGCTCGGAGAAGGCCGCAGGCTCGAGGTTGCCCGGTGTGGATTTGCCACCGGCCCCGACCACGAAAGCGATCGTGCCGCCCTGATCCGGTTTGCCCTCGGCATTCAGGGGCGCTGTGCGTTCGTAGAAGTGGTTGTGTCCATGTAAGACAAAACGGACGCCTGCTTTCGCGACGAGCCGGAACAGCGCCCGCGCACTGTCAGTGCGGCTGCGCGTCACGCTCGAATATGCGGGTTTGTGGAAATATGCCGCGGCGCAACTGTCCATGTGCGCTGCGAGCACTTCCTTTACCCATTCTGCCTGTGCAGACCCTGGAGACGCATCAATCTCGCTGTTCAGCGACAGGATCAACCAGTTCCCAGCTTTCAGGGCGTAATAGCCGTTTCGGTCTGGCCCCGCACGATCTTGCCAGTAGTCGTAATAGGCATAGGCAAAAGGTGATTGGTATTCGTGGTTTCCGGGGGTCGGCCATGTGCGCGCCCATGCAGCTCCCCAATAAGGGTCGTAGCAATCTTCAAAGCCCACGGCTTCGCCGCGTCTGTAGACCAGATCCCCCAGGGCGAGCACCGTCGTCTCGGGGTATTGCTCCAAGATCGCTGTGGTTTCTATCATGCCCTCGTTCGGCACCGTCTTCGCTCGAGGGAGACCAACCGCATAGCGCAGGTTTCTGTCCATTCGGCTGAGATAACCCCTGCCTGCACAAGAGGCGACGTCACCTGCTGCCAGGACAGAGAAAGGCAGCGTCACATCCAGTTTGTGGACCCGGTTATTGTCGAATAACTGCGATTGCGAGGGGCTGGCCAGTGAGCGGATGCCGGAACCCGCGATGGAAAAAATCTGTCCTTCGGTTCCGCCAATCAGAACGAGGGCCGTTGCTGACGCCAGCAGGGTTCGAAAGAGGGTCTTATTCATCGGGCGCTCCTTAACAGAAGCTGTAGAGTTTGCCGACTGATCAGACTCTTACCGTAACATTACTATTTGGTAAGGTGCCGATGGGACCGTTGGTGTGGCATGCGAGGATAGGCAGGGAAGACGTCCAGCTCGGCACCGCGATGACGCTGTGCCGCGCTGAGGTAGACTTAGTCGTTGTCGTCATCTTCTTCGTCGTCATCGTCCCCATAGGGGCCTTGAGCGATCACGGTGCCGTCATTTGCATCGATCAGAATCTCGGTCATAGCTCCGTCCGGTGCGATGGCGACCGCCTCGTAGACCGCCTTGCCATCCTCGCTTTCAAATTCAATTGAGGCGATCTTTCCAACCATCGCATCCAAAGCAACGGTAAGTGCTTTCTGGATGTCGAACTGCGCTTCAGAGAACATCGCCATCTCCTTCGCATCATCGGTCTCAGCCAAAGCCATTCCGGCCGTTGCGACTGCGGCAATCAGTGCGGTAAGGGAAATTATACGTTTCATCGTGGTCTTCCTTCTTTGCACGGCCCCCAACTGGAGCCTCACCTTAAGAGATAACCAACCCTTGTAGCCGGGAACGTCTCCACCAGATTACTGATTGGTTAGATGGGCAGACGGTTCTACATCGACCGGCCCGCCGGCTTTGTGCGGGGTGCGAAACGCCCACAATCTGCTGAGTGCAAAAGTCAAAACCGCCGCGGAACCGGTTGAGATCCACAGACTCACTGTGTCAGATAGCTCCCCTTCGGATAGCAACATGATCAGAAGCACTTCGTTAAAGGCAAAGCCGATCAGGGCGACAAGCGCAAACTTCCACAGCGCGCTTGATGGGCTGACCCCCTGATCAGCAAAGGAAAACCCAAGATGGCCGATGAAGCTGACAAGAAAAGCGATTGTGAAGGCGAGCAGGTTCGCCATGACTGGCTGCCAGTTCGACTGGATCAATAGAAAGCCAATTACCATATGAACGAAGGTTGCAAGCAGGCCGACAATCCCGAACCGCAACAACTGACGCCACATCATAGATGCTCCCGATCAGCAGAAAAATCCTCGGCAATGATAAACCCGGGGCGTCCTTTGACCTCGGTAAAGACCCGCGAGAGGTATTCGCCCAACACACCGATAGAGATCAACTGCACCCCGCCCAGCAACATGACGGCCACCACAAGCGTCGACCATCCCGGCACATCAATGCCAAAAATCAGGGTGCGGACGGCGATCCAGAGGGCGTAGAGGATCGAACTGGCGGCAATGGTCATCCCAATCCCTGTCCAGACCCGCAGCGGCCAGGCCGTGAAGGACGTGAGCCCGGTCAAGCCTAACTTAAACAAGCCAGCGAAGCCGAATTTAGAGATCCCGGTCGCCCGCGGGCCCAACTCAATCGCCACAGCCTTGGTGCGAAAGCCAACCCAGCCATACAGCCCTTTCATAAAGCGGTTGCGCTCTGGCAAGGCGCATAGCGCATCCACGACGCGTCGATCCATGATCCTGAAATCGCGGGCATTGGCCGGTATCGCGGTGTCGCCGCCGATATTCAGCAGCGCGTAGAACGCGCGGGTGAAAACTCGTTTGCGCCATGTCTCGTCGCGGCGTTGCGCGCGGACGGCATAGACCATCTCATACCCCTCGTCGCGATATTTCATCATGGTTTCGAGATGGAAAAGGGGTTCCTGAAGATCGGCATCGAGGATGACCACCGCCGCACCCACTGTGCTCTCCAGGCCGGCCATGATCGCATGTTCTTTGCCAAAATTCCGCGACAGCCGCAGGACACGAAGTGGATACTGGTCGCAGAGCGCTCGGCTTTCCTCAAAGGTGGCATCGAGGCTGCCATCGTCCACAATGATGATCTCGAAACTACTCACCAGCCTCCGGGCATGCGCATCCACCTGGACCACCGTTCTGGTTATATTGCCTGCCTCATTGAAAGCGGGGATCACAAAGGAAAGATCAGGAATAGGTTTCAAAGAAGGAACGATCTTAGGCTTAGCAAAGCGTTCGGGGCGACGGTTCATGGTGTTACCTCCTGATCCAGATCTTCGACGAACAAAATGCGATGCCCAAACCGACCGGCAGGGTCGAACTGCGGGCCCAGAAAAGGGGCCAGTTCCGAGGCGATAGATGCCGGGATGGCCACCGCATCGCGCAGGCCATTGTCTTGAAAGCTATCGAATGCCGCGGTTCGTTCGGTGAACTGGACTTGGCCCCGCGTATAGAACTCGGCCGAGAAGCTGCGACCGCCCCAATAGGTAATCTGCACTCCAGGATCGAAACTTTGCGCCGCAGCTACCAAGGCGCGCTCGGACCGATGGGTGACCGTTCCGGGCTGGTAACGCGCCAGAATGGTCAGGGATAGAAATGCCAACCCCACAAAACCAATGGCCACGACGACCGCACTCCGCGCCCACCAGCCCGGTTGGCCTCTAACCTGAGCCCAAAGCGAGACCAAGAGAACCGCAGCTGCGGGAAGCCCAGGCAGTGCATAGGCCGGCAGGATATTCGCGGCGGGTGTGAAGAGGATCAGCGGCGCGACGACCCAAAGCGCAAGATAGCTGTGCCAGCCTCGATCACTCTCTGTCGTTTTCTTGATGTAAAATGCTGCTCGGGGAAGCAGGGTCAGGGCAAACAGGCTCCATGGCAGAAACGTAGCCCAGGCATAGAGCCAGATCAGGCCCTTGGGCTGCTCATGGCCAGACCCGTAGAGGTCTCCCTCCCAACCCGGCACGACAAAGCGCTGGAAGTGCTCTCCGATGAGAAAGTAGCGCAGGAAACCCGGCGTCTTGATCTCCGCCAGGATATACCAGGGAAGGGTCAGCGTCGCGGCGATCAGCAACCCGGACAACCAAGGGAAACCATGTAATTCCCGCCAGCGTCCCGTCACCGCGAGCCAAGGCACAAGCGCGATCATTATGATGACAAGCGCTACCGGACCCTTCGCTAAAAGGCCGATAGCGATGCCGACAAAGAACCACCGTCCCCACGCGCTCCGCGAGGAGCTGTTCATCAGGCAATTGTAAAAGCCGATCATGCTCAAGGTAGTGCCAAGGACCATGACCATGTCCGTCATTACGAAGGCCGACGCGCCGAAAAACATTAAAGATGAGGCGAGCACCGTGGTTACGACAAGAGCCTGATCTTTGCCCTGATGCTGGCACACCCAAGAGAAAAGTAGGCTTACCACCCCCAATGACGCAGCAAAGATGAATACCCGCGCGCCAAAGGCTCCAACGCCAAAGAGCTTCATCCCCAAGGCAGACAACCAAGTATGTAAGGGAGGTTTGCCCCAAAACGGGACGCCATAGTCGAACTGCGGAGTGATCCAGTCAGCTGTCTCGACCATCTTACGCGCGATCTCGGCATAGCGAGCTTCCGTAGAATCCGTGAGAGGCCACCAGAACATGGCAAACAGGCGCACAGCGAACAATGCACCGAGTGCAAACAGCAGGAACCGTTGGTCGCTGCGGGTTAAAGCGAAGCGCCTCTCGGGCTCTTGCCGCACGGATGTATCGAATTTCGGATCTATTGCGACCATGATGCCCTGTCCTTTTTCTCAGGGCATAAGACGGTGGTGATCTGCGAAAGATGGTCGGCACTATACCAATCCGTAATATTACGGAGATGGTGCAAAGCCGCAAAACGAGCTATTTTCTCAATACCTTATGGAGCTTGGGCGCAGATGCGGGTGCTTGTTGTAGAAGATGATGGCGAAACGGCTGAGTATATCTGCACCAGTCTGAAGGCACTTGGCCATGTGACGAAACATGCGTCGGATGGCAAACAAGGCTTCCTCGATGCCCTGGACAATGACTTTGACGTCATCGTCGTCGACCGGATGCTGCCCGGCTTGGATGGGTTAACACTGGTCAAATCGGTGCGCGGCGCGAATGTCGACACGCCGATCTTGTTCCTGAGTGCGCTTGGCGGTTTGAACGACCGGGTAAACGGATTGGAGGCCGGGGCTGACGACTACCTTGTGAAACCTTTTGCGTTTTCAGAGCTATCTGCGCGCCTGAGTGCACTTGCACGTCGCCCCCCAATGCAGGCCGAAGAAACGCGACTTCAAGTTGCCGATCTGGAGATCGACCTGATCCGACATACCGTGTGCAGATCGGGCCAAGAGATCGCAGTGCAGCCGCGCGAGTTTCGCCTGTTATCCTATCTGATGAAGAACGCCGAGCGCGTGGTGACACGCACCATGTTGCTGGAAGCAGTCTGGGATTTTCACTTCGACCCGAACACCAATGTCGTCGAGACGCATATCAGCCGTCTGCGCAACAAGATTGACAAACCCTTCGACCAGCCGTTGATCCATACCGTTCGGGGCGCGGGATACAGTCTTCATGGATAGCCTTAAGCGCAAAGGTCCTTCAGCGTTGCGGACATCCATACGGCTGTCTTTGCAATACTCGTTCCTCTATTCGGTGCTCTCTGCGCTTGTATTCGCATTGGCCTATTGGTTCACGCAATACGAAGTTCAAGACTGGGTGCTCGATCAAATGCGCAGCGATGCGGCTACACTCGGTGAAATCTTCGAGTTGGGCGGCGATGAGGTGCTGGTCGACCGCGTCGATGCACTTGCCGAGGTTAGCTTTCAGAATGCCCGGGTCTACCAGCTTCTAAACTCAGACGGCGCGATTGTTTCCGGCAACTTGTCCTCAACCTTCAAACGCCCCTTGCCCGATTTCCTTCCAGCACAGGAACTGCCGCTTGCTGGAGAAATTCACGATGAGGTCACCGGCTATTGGCTGCGCGCAGATGACGTCGGCCCCTATCTTCTGATTCAAGGGGCTGGCGACCATATCGTTTTGGAGATACTGGAAGCGCTCGGCATTGCTTTGGTGGTGGGCTATTTGGCAGTCGTGATCCTTGGTCTAATCGTCGGCATTCGGATTGGCCGCATCACCGAGCGCCGCATCACAGCCATATCCAATACTCTTACGGAGGTCTCTTCAGGTAACCTCGCTTGCCGCATTCCAAGCACTCGCAGCGCGCGCGATGATCTGTCGCGCGTATCTGAAGAAATAAACAGCATGCTTGACCAGATCAGGCGCCTGCTCGAAAGCCAAGAGCAAATCTCGAATGACATTGCTCATGACATGCGCACACCACTTCAGCATCTTCGGCAGCGGTTGGAGAACCTACGAGACAGCCCGAGTATCCACCCGGACGACATTTCCGCCAGCCTCGATCAAACCGAAGAAATAATATCGACCTTCAACGCGCTTTTGCGTATCGCACAGATTGAAGGAAGTGACCGCCGCGAAAGGTTCGCGCGGAACGACCTGCGTGAGATCATAGCCAATGTTACGGAAGTCTTTGATCCTACGGCCGAGGATGCTGGCATTGAGTTGACCACTAAGATACCGGTCGAACAGCTTGGGGTTGTTGGTGATAGAAACCTTCTGACGCAATTACTTTCGAACCTTGTCGAGAACGCGATCAAGCATTGTCCGTCTGGGTCTAAAGTTCAGGTCTTGGCGGAAAGCACACCAACCGGTCCGACCTTGCGAATCTCCGACAATGGTCCGGGAATCGAAAGCGAGGATCGAAAGCGTATTTTTCGACGGTTCTTCAGGGGCGAAAAAAGCCGAAATAGTCCCGGGAATGGCCTTGGTCTGGCATTAGTAAAAGCGATCTGCGATTTGCATGGTGCCGAAATAATTGTGTCGGACAATGATCCAGGAACATCTTTCGAGATCAAGTTTTTGGCGGCAAAAGCGACTTGGACCTGACCATCGACTGGCTTTGCCGTATTCGAGCAACGCAGTTTAAGTCACCTTGAAGAAGACGTTAGCTGCAACGAGCACCGAGGTCGGCAGAGCGGACCTTGCCGCCTTGCGCTGCACTTGCTTGATCGCCGCTGCGCCTGCGGAGGCTCCCGTCCAGAAGGGCCGAAAGCAGTCAATCGCGGCTATACGCAAGAAGGTTCCTTTCGTGCCGGCCGAAGGGGGGCGATCGGGTGGGTTCGGAGGACGAATGACAGCTTCATCGGACATGCGAATACCGTGGGGTTCATGCGCAGACCACCCGAGGACAGGTAGCCTTCAGCCCAGCAGGGCGTTCAGAACGGGGCATTCCGGGACATCGGTGCCGCTGCATTGTGCCACCGTATCGCTCAATGCTTTCGCGATCCGTTGCAGGTCGGTAATTTTGTCCTGCACATCTTTCAGATGGGCGGAGGCGATCCCTTCCACTTCAGCACAGGTCTGACTGTGGCTGTCGACAAGGCTCAACAACCCCCGGATTTCCTCGAGCGAAAAGCCCAGATCACGCGCACGCATTACGAAGCGTAATCGGCGCACGTGATCCTCGCTGTAGCTGCGGTAACCATTCGGATCACGAGGCGGGTCGGGCATAACGCCAATGGTCTCGTAATAGCGGATAGTTTCAAGGTTGCATCCCGTGGCGCGGGCGAGAGCCGCTCGCTGCATCGGCTTCACGGAGACGTGATCTTTTCCCATTCGGATAGCCCTTGAGCCTGTATCACCTACAGACCCTAAATCTCATGGCAGATGACCGCAAGGAGACACCTGCATGGAAACCACAAATTCTGTAATGCCGAAGGACGCATCCGACGTCCCGGAAGGCCGCGGCTGGACTGCCACCGCTATGGCAGCACTTGGCGCACTGGCCATGACCTCGTGTTGCATCCTGCCACTGGTGCTTGTCAGCTTCGGAGTAAGCGGGGTTTTCATTGCGCAAATGGGCGCTCTCTACGCCTACAAATGGTATACTTTCGGCCTCGCAGCCGCTTTCCTGGGATACGGTTTCTATAAAGCTTACCGTCCGATCCACTGCACAGATGGCACTTGTGCTCGCCCGATGAACCGCACCGCAATGCGCTCCGTTCTCTGGAGTGCAACAGCTGTGATCCTCATCGCGATACTCTTCCCTTACATCTCCCCTTACATTCTCTCGTTCTGAAAGGACACTCTGACATGAAACGTATTCTCTACAGCACTCTGGTGCTGTCCGCACTTTTCGCTGCCCCTGGCTTTGCTGCCGAGCAAGTGGCCCGTCTTGAAGTTAGCGAACTCACATGTCCATCCTGCTCCTTCATCGTTGGCAATTCCCTAAAATCCGTGGAAAGCGTAGTGATCGAGGAATTCGCAGAAGGTGAAGATGCGAGCGAAGGACTTTATACAGTCCGGTTTGATGATGAAGTCACCTCTATCGAAGCCCTGATTGCCGCTGTTGAAGCGAACGGCTACCCGGCGACGCTCCTTGAAGACTTGGCGGGTGAAGGCTCTTGACCCAAGCGATCGACCAAACCGATGAGGCTCAAGGGAAACGCCTAC
The DNA here is from genome assembly GCF_043557225.1 of Sulfitobacter sp. 1A13496. NCBI lineage: Bacteria > Pseudomonadati > Pseudomonadota > Alphaproteobacteria > Rhodobacterales > Roseobacteraceae > Sulfitobacter > Sulfitobacter sp. 1A13496. Next base: position 179,770 of record NZ_JBIFFP010000007.1, read on the forward strand.
TGAAGGGCGGCCTTGGCGGCGCACTCTTTGCGGCTTTGTGCTGCTTTACGCCTCTTCTCGTCGTCGTGCTGGCTGGCGCCGGCCTGTCTGCGATAACAGGGTGGCTTGATTATGCACTGTTTCCAATGCTGTTTCTGTGCCTTGCAGTGGTAGCACAGGCGCTTTGGCTGCGTGCAGGTCGGCTGGGTCCATCCCCCAAGATCTGGTCTACGCTCATCGCGGTGCTTCTGTCGATCTTGATCATCGCTCTGGAGTTTCGCGGAGCTCTGATCCTCACCTTCGTGGCGGCGGTGCTCACCGGTGCCTATGCGATATCACTTAACCGTTTTGCAAAGGAGGTCTGACCATGATGGCGACTGTTTGCTGTTCTCCCTTCGGTCTCGTGCTGGGGCTGCTTTCCATGGCCACCCCATTGTTGGCGATCGGAGCCATTCTTTATCTCGTATTCGCTAAGCCGAAATACGATCCTTCAACAAAAGGGATCTGATCCATGAAAGACTGCTGTTCAAACGAAAACAAGACATATGACCTCATCGTGGTGGGCGCAGGCTCTGCGGGGTTCTCTGCTTCGATTACTGGTGCCGAGGCTGGAAAACGCGTGGCGCTCATAGGACATGGGACAATTGGTGGCACCTGTGTGAACTTCGGCTGCGTTCCCTCGAAGGCCATGATCCGCGCTGCTGAGGCTCTGCACGGGGCGAGCGCTGCGGCACGTTTTCCCGGCCTTTCGGGCAGTGCCAAAGTTGATGACTGGTCCAAGCTCATGGCGGGAAAGGACGATCTGGTCGCGACGTTGCGCCAGCAGAAATATGCCGACCTGCTGCCCAACTACGAGGGGGTCGATTACATCGATGAAGGTCCAGCCACTTTGATCGAGGGCGGCGTCCAAGTTGGGAGCCGCAAGATTACCGCCCCAAAGGTGCTGATCGCGACCGGTAGCCAAACCTTGGTCCCGGCGATCCGCGGCATCGAGGATGTTCCGACCCTCGATAGCAAATCGCTTCTGGAGTTGGAGACGCTGCCCGAGAGCCTGATCTTTGTCGGTGCCGGTTATATTGGCGCGGAGCTGGCGCAAATGATGTCGCGCATGGGGGTCAAGGTGACGATGGTGGCGCGCTCGCGACTGTTGCCGGGAGCCGAGCCCGAGGTCTCCGATGCCTTATCAGAAGCATTCAAGACTGAAGGCATTACGCTTCTGACCGGTTTGCAATATGACAGCGCTCTTGCATCAAAGGATGGCGTTACCCTGAAGGTCATTCAGGACGGTGCCGTAAAGGAAGTAACCGCCGAGCGAATTGTTCTCACCGCCGGTCGGCGTGCCAATACCGAAGAACTGGGTCTTGAGGAGCTGGAAGTGCAGACTGACAGTCGCGGGGGCATCGTCGTGGGGCAGGACATGCAGACCTCGCGCCCCGGTATCTATGCCGCTGGCGATGTGACTGATCGCGACCAATTTGTCTACATGGCGGCCTATGGTGCCAAGATCGCGGCGCGAAACGCGGTCGCGGAGGGTGATGGCCACTATGACAACAGCACGATGCCCTGGGTGGTCTTTACCGACCCGCAAGTCGCGGGTGTAGGGCTGAGTGAACAGCAGGCACTCGACGCAGGCCATGATGTGAAAACCTCGGTGCTACAACTCGATCAAGTGCCACGGGCTCAAGCGGCGCGCGACACAAGGGGGCTCATAAAGCTCGTGGCCGACCGCGAGACTGACAAGCTGCTTGGCGGCCAGATCATTGCCCCTGAAGGGTCCGATACCATCCAGACCCTGGTGATGGCGTTGAAGGCTGGGCTGACGACAAAGGAACTGGGTGAGACAATCTTTCCTTACCTGACCACGGTTGAAGGACTGAAGCTCGCTGCGCAGACCTTCGACAAGGACGTGGCCATGCTGAGCTGCTGCGCCGGTTAAAATCTGCCTTTGCTCCGGCCCGCCGTTGATGGGCCGGACATCTCTCGCAAGAGGCGGCTGTGAGGCGTGATTTTCGACATCTCCGGAACCTTGGTGCATGGCTGTAGTTATATACAGAGTTCTGGGGCAGGCTGGAGTTATTGATGAAAACATCGCATCTCGCATTGGACAAAGGCGTTGGTCTGCTCGCCGGGTTGGCGACGACCAAGGTCACGGAATACGCACAGCAAGCGCTTAGGGCTGCCACACCTCAGGATACCCGTCGGCAAGAACAGCGTGTCCGACCGGGGACACCCGTTCCGAGTAGCCGCCAAAAAGACAGCCGATCTCGCTGGCTCGACGAACTCGCGCTCGGCTTCAGCGCCCCCACAGAGATTTTCCTGCGGCTGCCCACCTCTCCCGCCTCGCCGAGGCGCGGGTCCGAACACCAGACCTAAAGGAGAAATTCCTATGTCAAAATTGCAGCTTGAGAACGCACGGGCCATCGTGACAGGCGCAAGTTCCGGGATCGGCGCGGGTATCGCGCGGGCCTTCGCCACGGCGGGCGCCTCAGTCATTGTCAATTTTCGTTCCGACGAGGAGGCCGCCGATCGCATTGTCGCTGAAATCCGAGAGGAGGGCGGTCGCGTCGAGGCAGTTCAGGCCGATGTTTCGACGCCGGAAGGTTGCGGAACACTAATCGAAGCGGCGGACGAGCAATTTGGCGGAGTGGACATTCTCGTATCGAACGCCGGCATCCAGCGCGATGACACCTTCACTGAGTTGAGCCTCGAAGACTGGCGCAAAGTTCTCGACGTCAACCTGACCGGCCAGTTCCTCTGCGCCCAGGAGGCGGTGCGACGCTTCCGCCGTCAGGGTCTTGATCCAGAACGGTCTCCGGCGCTCGGAAAGATCATCTTCACCAGCTCCGTGCACCAAGCCATACCTTGGGGGGGGCATGCGAACTACGCCACCGCCAAGGGTGGGGTTAAGCTTCTGATGGAATCGATGGCGCAGGAGCTTGCCTGCGAGAAGAACCGCGTCAACGCCATCGCGCCCGGGGCGATCAAGACGGCCATCAATCGCGAGGCTTGGGAGGACGAGAAGGCCCGGAAGAAGCTTCTGCAACTCATTCCTTATGGCCGGATGGGCGAAACCGAGGATGTGGCCGAGGCCGCGGTCTGGCTCGCGTCGGACGCGTCGGATTACGTGGTCGGGACGACGCTCTTCGTGGATGGCGGCATGATGCTCTACCCCGCCTTCCGCAAGGGCGGCTGATGCCTACCCGCCATGCCGGATACCTGCCGCTGCGAGACTACGCTCTCCTCGGCGATTGCCACGGCGCGGCCCTGGTGGGCCGGGACGGTGCGGTCGACTGGTTCTGCCCAGGCCGCTTTGATGCGCAGCCAGCCTGCTGGGCGTTGCTGGATGCGAAGCAAGGCGCCACCTTTCGCATTTCCCCCACCGCCGGGTCCTACGAAAGCGAACGAGCCTATGTGGACAGCACCAACATTCTGCGCACCACCTTCACGACCCCGACCGGGCGCGTTTCTGTCACCGACTTCCTTCCGGTCCGCAGCGCGGCCGGTGCAACCGAGCCGTTCGTCGATCTTGAGGCTCCGGGCTGGCTGGTGCGCATGGTCGAGGCGCTGGATGGGCAGTGCGATCTTGAGCTGACCTACGATCCGGGCACCTGTGCGTTCGATCCCGACGCAGGCGCTCCCCCAGAAATGCGACTGTTCCAGCAAAGCACGCCGAGCGCGGAACGAGCAAGTTCGGTCATCACTCTGACAGCAGGTGAGCGGCGTGCCTTCATCCTGGCGCCAGCCGAGGCCAATGTGGACAGGCCGGTTGAACAGGCGGAGGCGCTGTTGCATGAGACGGCTGACTTCTGGCGCTGCTGGTCAGGGGCCTCCCGTTACGATGGGCCATACCGTGCGGCCGTGCAGCGCAGTGCTCTGGCACTCAAGGCCCTGACCTATGCACCCACCGGTGCCATCGTCGCCGCGCCCACAACCTCCTTGCCGGAGGATCTCGGCGGCGAGCGGAATTGGGACTACCGCTATAGCTGGCTGAGGGATTCAGCCTTCGTTCTCCAGGCTCTCGGTGGATTGGGCTACCACGCAGAGGCAGGCCAATACTGCCAATTCCTCGGGAGTTGTTGCGTCCAAACCTTGCCGGATCTGCGTATTCTCTACAGCATCGAGGAAGAAAGCCCAATCGAAGAACGCTGTCTCGATCACCTGGACGGCTATGCTGGCTCGAAGCCTGTTCGCGTCGGCAATGCCGCAGCTGGCCAGGCGCAACTCGACATCTATGGCGAGGTTGCCGACTGGGCGCTGGCTTATCGGGCCTTGGGTGGACCGCTGGACGAGACGCTTCGGACCATGCTGGAGGGCATTGCGGATCATGTCGCGCAGGTCTGGAACGAGCCCGACCAAGGCATCTGGGAGATGCGCGGAAAACCGCGCCACTATGTCCACGGGAAGGCCATGGCTTGGGTCGCGATGGATCGCGCCATTCGACTTTTGGGAGAGCGCGAGACATGGTGCCAAGCGCGCCGAGAGATACTCGAGGCCCTACAATCCCATGCCGATGATGGTGAGGGAGGTGGCTTTCGCCAGACCTTCGTGGACGGCGGCATGGATGCTGCGCTTCTACTCCTGCCCATGCTCGATCTTTCACTGTCGGACGAGGCCCTCGATCGAACGGTGCGCGGCGTGGAGCGGGCATTGCGCCGTGGCGATTACGTATCAAGATACGATCTCGAAGACACCGATGACGGATTGGCCGGTGGGGAAGGAGCATTCCTTATCTGCTCCTTCTGGCTGGTTGACGCGCTTCTTTGCACCGGCCGTGCGGACGAAGCACGCAGCTTGTTCGAACGCCTCTTGGATCAGGCAAACGACGTCGGGCTCTACGCCGAGGAGATCGACCCGGACAGCCATGGCTTCCTCGGGAATTTCCCACAGGCCTTCACACACCTGGCGTTGATCAACAGCGCCATCAACCTCGAACTCTACGCGAGTGGCGGCGACGGTGCGCTGCGAGGGACCCACGCCGACAGAATAGCCCGAGCCGCGCCCCAGAGGGATCGATGCGCTCCGCCTGGCCCAAACAGCGATACCGCACGGCCGCTTCGCACTACCCGGTCTCTTGGAACTCGATCCAAAACAGAAGAGCGGAAAGTGTCATCGGATAGACCGCAAGGCGTTCCGCTGGCTGTAATGATGTCCGGCGAGGTCTGCTCTCCTGAGGTTGAGGAGTGTGCCCACTGCGGCAGCCGGTTCCCCACTCCCGGGGTGGAGCATCAAGGCCACCACTACTGTTGCGAAAGATGTGCCATGGGGCCGAGCCCTCGAATGAGAGCCCGCATGACCCCGATGCTCATTGGACTTGTCGGCGCCGGAGCTTTCGTGGGCTGGCTGGCCAAGCGTGACAATCGAAACAAATGAACCAAGGAGATTTGCAATGAGCAAGACATACGACCTGATTGTTATCGGAAGCGGCACCGCCGCCACCACCGTGGCAAAGCGTGTCAGCGCCGCCGGCCGAAGTGTGGCTGTAACTGATTTCCGCCCCTATGGCGGCACTTGTGCCCTGCGCGGCTGCGACCCCAAGAAGATGCTGATCGGAGGCACCTCTGCCGCCGATCATGCCCGGCGAATGCATGGCAAGGGGGTCGAGGGCGACGTGCGCATCGACTGGCGTGAACTACTGGAGTTCAAGCGTGGCTTCACCGACCCGGTGCCAGAGAAGAAGGAGAAAAGCTTCTCCGAAAGTGGCATCGCGACCTTCCACGGGCGAGCCCGCTTTGTCGGTCCGAACGCGGTGGAGGTCGATGGCGAAACCTTGGAGGCCAAACACATTGTTTTGGCGACCGGCTCTGAGGCGATGAAGCTGGGGATTCCCGGTGAAGAGCACCTGATCGACAACGAGGGTTTCCTCGAAATGGAAAGCCTGCCGCGCCGCATCGTGTTGGTTGGGGGAGGCTATATCGCGGCGGAATTTTCCCACATCGCGGCGCGGGCCGGAGCCGAGGTGACGATCCTCCAGCATGGGGATCGGATGCTGACGGGGTTCGATCCGGACCTGGTCGGATGGCTGATGGAAAAATACGAGGAGATCGGCGTCACTTTGCATACTGGCACCGAAGTCGAGCGGGTCGAAAAGACCGGGGATGCCTTTCGCGTCACCGCCACCGGCGAAGGAGGATCGACAACCTTTGAGGCGGATCTCGTCGTGCATGCCGCTGGCCGGAAACCCGAATTCGCGCCGCTTGACCTCGCGGCGGCTGGCGTCGAACTACGTGACGGCAAGCTGGCGCTGAATGAATACCTACAAAGCTCCTCAAACCCGGCTGTATACGCCGCCGGCGATACTGCGCAGATGGGTCCGCCGCTGACCCCTGTTTCCAACCATGACGGCAAGGTGGTTGCGGCAAACCTGCTTGAAGGCAACCACAGCAAACCGAACTACAATGGCGTGCCCTCGGTCGCCTTCACCCTGCCGCCCATTGCTCGTGTAGGGCTCGACGAGGCCGAGGCCCGGGAGCAGGGACTGAAGTTCCGCATGCAGTGCGACCGGACGCCCGGCTGGTTCTCGACGCGCCAGCAGGCGGAATCCGTCTCCGGCTACAAGGTTCTGGTCGAAGACGGCAGCGAGCGCATTCTGGGCGCGCATCTGCTGGGACCGCATGCCGATGAGGTCATCAATGTCTTTACTCTTGCCGTGCGGCACGGGCTGACGGCCGACCAACTCAAGGACACGATGTTCGCCTATCCCACCGGAGCGTCCGACATTTCCTCTATGCTGTGAATGCCGTCGGTTCTTACCAACGGGGCAGAAGCAGACATTCGGCCCGCGGCTTCAAACAGCTTCGTCTGCTCTGCCCCACTCAAGCATGGCTTCGTCACGCGAGCTCAGCGAATGATGAGTTCGGTGAAGTTGCATTGCGGCGTGACCTGACCCGCTGAATGTCCAGAATGGCAGGTCGCGGTAAGCGAGCCCATGTTGCAACTGCGAGGCCCTCTGCAACCAGAGCCGTCAGTGGGGGCTCTTTGTGGAACCTCGCTGCGCCGCAGGTAGGACATCAGACGTTATAGCTGGTTTAAGGGAAGCTATGCGAACTTTGCTGCCGTTGGCATCCATTAATCCAATGGCCGCTTTACGATGAAGACAGTTGCATCGAACCATCGGCGAAAGCTCTGCTAAATATTGATAGACCCGATCATGCCCGGAGCTTATGTCAGGCCCGATGAAGCCAGTTCTTATCTACTTCGCCGCAGCGTTAGCCGAAATTGTTGGATGCTTTGCTTTTTGGGCTTGGTTCCGGCTGGACAAGAGCGTGCTCTGGCTGGCACCGGGGATGCTATCCCTTGCCGCTTTTGCCTGGCTACTTGCGCTCAGCCCGACTGAACAGGCGGGACGCGCCTATGCAGTCTACGGTGGCATATACATCGTATCGTCTCTGCTATGGCTATGGGGTGTGGAAGGCCATCGCCCTGATCAATGGGATGCTATCGGAACCGTCATTTGTCTTATCGGTGCGGGTATTATTCTCTGGGCACCGCGTGGAACCTGAGAGGAGGCGGAGGACGGTGTGAAGCCCTGAATCGTTCGATTGGATCGCCTTCTGGGTCCCGCATTCCGACAACTCGGCTACGCGTCCCTTCTCCGCACTGTAGTGGTCGTGCAGGTTTTTTGCCGCCCTCGAAAGCCCCCACTCATCCTCTATGTAGCATTGATCGAAGTGGGCTCGGACCCGACCTTCGCTGCGGTTTGAACCACAGACCGCAATGCGGGGCGATCATTGATTTCCTGTTGATTGCTGTGAAGAACAGCTGAGCAACCAGTGGGAACTCAAATGAACTTTTCAAGAAGAATCCATCTATCAATAGCATTCGGCGTGCTTGCCTCAGTGGCATATGCCGCCGATCAAAAGGAGCTTGGGGGCTTCATCCTGGGAGGCTCATTTCAAGAGGCACAAATGCATGCGCTCGGCCAGGAATGGGAACTCGTGGAGATATGGGCAAAAGTTGGTGATGCCTGATCAGGCGGCAGTTTGAAGCTGGCGGATCCCATCGCGGAACTCAACCCCTTGGATGATCTCGGGCAGACGGTTCTGTCCATCGAGTTTGCG
>NZ_JBIFFP010000008.1:0-163710 GCF_043557225.1 Sulfitobacter sp. 1A13496
TACAGACGTTGATCCATCGAATGAACCAAACCGCCCACATATCTCTTCAGATATCAAATTTTCAAACAGCGTTGAGACAAAAGAAACTGAGATGCGCCCTAACTTCTTGGCGCGCCCCGCCCCTAATACCTCGAATTCTTATCCGCCTCGTGATACGAACCACCGCGTCTCCGCTGCCGTCCGCCCCGTCTGGCGCCCCAGCGGTGCGTCTCAGCGCCGCCGGTAGAGGGGGTTCTAAGGTTAGTGAGGCAAAGCCGCAAGCAGAAAGTTGAGAAAAGATGATATTTCGGGGAGCTTTTCGGCAAGATGCTGAAATAGCGTGCTAATTTCCCGCATCTAACGCGCCGGAGCTGGCCTCCCCTGCCCTATCTGAGCCGACAGCTTCAACGCGGGCCCATGAATCGGCCGCGATTCACGGGATCACAGGGCAAAATCGGCGACTCGCAGCGCAGGCCCTACCCTTCCTCTGCATCCTCCTCCGCCCGGCTGAGCGAAAGCGGCTCTTTGAAGGTGAGCGTGCGGTAGGGGAAAGGAATTTCCAGCCCTTCCTTGTCCAGCGCCCGTTTCACCGCGGTCACCACCTCATCCCGAGAACGGCGCTGCTCGACCGGGGCTGAGCCTGTCCACCAAGTGACCTCGAAATTGATGGAGGACTCCCCGAACTCTTGGGCGAAGACCTGAATCGGATGCTCCCCCTGCTCTACCGTCTCGCAGCGCGCGACCGCTTCGGAGATCACCGCCCGCGCTTCACCCAGATCGACATCATAGGCCACTCCGCAGATCACGGTTTGCCGACGGTGCTTTTGATCCGTGCGCACATAGACGGGGTTCTTGAAAAGCATCGCATTGGGCACGATCACCAGTTGCCCGTCTGTCTGCCTGATATGGCTCTCTCTTATGGCGATATGGGCAACCTTGCCCTCAATCCCCTCGCATTCGATATGATCCCCCATGCGCATTTCCCGGCGAAAGAGGATGATGATCCCGGCGAGGAAATTCTCAAAGACGTCCTTGAAAGCGAAGCCGATGGCGACCGACCCAATGCCGAGCCCCGCCAGAATGCTGGCAGGCGTGAGCCCGGGAAAGACGATCACGGCCGCGATCATGATGCCAAGGACCCAGATGAGGATAGACGTTAGTAGGGTAAAGAGGTCCTGAAGGCTCGGGCGCAGCTTGGTGCGCGACAGGGTGCTGCTGACCAGCGACCGGCCGAGCGCGGCAATGGCCCAGGTCAATATCAATACGAGGGTAGCGACAGCGATCTGCGGCAAAAATGCGATTGCGTCTCGCGCCATCTCCATGATCTGGCGCCACATGATCCTGACTGGCTCCACCCTGCCCCTCCTCTGGCTGTTTGGTAGTTTGCCGCAAAACCCATGCTGCGGCGAGTGTTACTTGCGCCCCGTTCAACGCGCCACCACTGGCCGTGCGACGATCGGGGGCTAGCTTAGGGCAAGGTTTAGTATATTTGGAAAGGAGCCCGGCGCACCCGGCGTGACACTATGGACATCATTCGCATCATCATCGCTATCCTACTGCCCCCTCTTGGGGTGTTCTTGCAGGAAGGTCTGGGAAAGCACTTCTGGATCAACATTCTCCTGACCTTGCTGGGTTACCTGCCCGGGATCGTCCATGCGCTCTATATCATCATCAAAAGGTGAGAGCGCGGGCAGCGGCCCGAATAGATAAAGCGCGCCTCTGCGAAGAGGCGCGCTTTTGCAATCAATCAGATAGTTTGTCCTTGGCGTCACCGACACCCTTTTGCACTTTGCCCTCGGCCTGATCGACCTGACCTTCGTGCTTCAGGTCTTCGTTGCCTGTGGCATCGCCGGCTTCTTCTTTCAACTTGCCACCGATGTCTTTCGCCTTGCCTTTTGCTTGGTCGTCATTTGCCATGGTTGCTCTCCTCTATCTAGGTAGAGGAACAACGTTGGGCAGGAGGCGCGGGTTCCGTTGTGAGTGACCTGCCACTGAACTTTCATCCAGTCGCGACCGGAGCCCGGTTAGTGTTTACGCCATCTGGCGATTGCGTTGGTCAGGGTCCGCGCGTAATCAGCCGGGGTTTGGTAATTCAAGGCTGAATGCGGGCGTTCGGTGTTGTAGTCGGTGGCCCAAGTCGAGATCACGACGCGGGCATGAGGCAGGTTGCGGAACATGGTCTCATTGAGCAACTCATCGCGCATCCGCCCGTTGAAGCTTTCGACGAAACCGTTTTGCATGGGCTTGCCTGGCGCGATGTAGTGCCATTCGATCCGGTGTTCGGAACACCACCGCAGGATCGCATCCGAAGTCAGTTCCGTCCCATTGTCGGAGACAATCATCCCCGGCTTCCCGCGGCGCTCGATCAGAGCCGTCAGCTCGCGCGCTACCCGGCGTCCCGAGATCGAAGCGTCCGGGATCGCCGCCAGGCATTCACGGGTAACATCGTCGACCACGTTTAGCACCCGGAAGCGCTGTCCATTCGCGAATTGGTCGTGAACGAAATCCAGCGACCAACGTGCATTGGGCTGCGCCTCAACCAGGATCGGCGCCCGAGCCCCGACAGCCTTGCGCCGGGCCTTCCGCTTGCGCACCGTCAGTCCCTCCTCGCGATAGAGCCGATAGATGCGGTTGATGCCGGATGGCTCGCCCTCGCGGCGCAGCAGCACGAAGAGCCGCCGATAGCCGAACCGACGTCGCTCATTGGCCAACTCGCGCAGCCTGCCCCGTAGCACAGTGTCAGGCGCACGCTGTGATCGGTAGCGCAGCATCTTGCGATCCGCTCCGGCTATCCGGCACGCCCGCCGTTCCGACAGCCCGAAGCGGGCCTTCAGATGCGCGACCGCCTCGCGCTTCACGGCAGGCGTCACCACTTTTTTGAAACCAGCTCTTTCATTGCCGCGAGATCCAGCATCTGCTCGGCAAGCAGCTTCTTCAACTTCGCGTTCTCATCTTCGAGCGCTTTTAGACGCTTGGCCTCCGACACTGTCATGCCGCCGAACTTGGCCTTCCAATTATAGAAGGTGCCTTCAGACATGCCGTGCTTGCGACACAGGTCCTAACCTGCTCCCCGAGGCTCCCTCATTCATAACGAGAGTTTGCGGGTCTGGTTTTCATATTCGTCGTCGTTGGTTTGGGCAAGCGCGCCGGGCGTGGAGCCCTCGACTTGCTCGAGCGTCCGGCGCGCTTGTGCGGGTGCTTGGTTGTCGAGCGATGAGTGCGGTCTGACATTGTTGTAATCGTATCGCCAAAGGGCCAGCTTGCGCCGGGCATCGTCCAAGCTGTCGAACATCTCCTCGTTGAGGAGTTCATCACGTAGGCTGCCGTTGAAGGATCCGATGAATGCATTCTGCTGCGGCTTGCCTGGGTCGATGTAATGCCAATCGACGCCGTTTTCGTTCGCCCATTTCAGGATCGCCCGGCTGGTGAACTCTGTCCCGTTGTCACTGACAATGCTGGCAGGCTTGCCATAGAGACGCACAAGCGCATCCAGCTCCCGCACAACGCGGAGGCCCGAGATGCTCGTGTCTGCCATCAGGCAGAGATTTTCGCGGCAGCAATCGTCGTTCACCGCCAGAATGCGGAACTTGCGCGAGGCGCCGAACGTGTCGGACAGAAAGTCCAGAGACCAGCGCTCACCCGGTCTCAGCGCCTCAGGCATCGGCCTCCGCGAGCCACGCGCCCGTTTCCGGCCCCGTCGTCGTCTGACGACAAGCTTCTCTTCCGTGTAAAGCCGATACAGCTTCTTGTGGTTCATGATCATACCATTGCGTTCCAGCATCACCCCGATCCGCCGATAGCCAAACCGGCGCCGCGTGGCTGCGACGGCCTTCATCTCTTTGCGTATCTCGGGATTGTCCGGCGGGCGTTCACGCCGGACCGTCTTGGGGTCGACACCGACAAGTCGGCAGGCCCGGCGCTGCGAGATGTCATGATCCCGCATCGCTCTGACCGCTGCCTCTCGCCGCTCATTCGGCGCCGTCAGCTCTTTCCCAGCAGGTCCTTCAGCACGACGTTGTCCAGCATGCTGTCCGCCAGCAGACGCTTGGGCTTGGCGTTCTCGTCTTCCAGCGCCCTCAGCTTGGCCGCGTTAGAAACCCCCATGCCGCCATACTTGGATTTGAACTTGTAGAACGTGCCTTGGCTGAGGCCATGCTTCCGGCACACCTCCGCTGTCGGCATTCCGGCTTCCTGTTCCTTGATCATCCCGATGATCTGCGCCTCGGTGAAACGACTCTTTCGCATCTGTTTGCTCCGTCGAAAGGTTGAGCAAACTCTACATCAGAACGAGGGAAGTTTCGGGGGGGGGGGGCAGGTCATTAACGAACCCCAGTTGGACAGTGCTTTGGCAAGCATCAGATCAAGATGCGCACCGCCACTAATAATCGTTAAACAATGATAGTCTTGCACAGAACGCTTAAGGATCACCCCTTGAGAGAGACGAGCAGCCCCCACTGCCCGTCTTTCTCTTTTCTCACGTGCCCTTATTCAGGATCGCGGATGGTAATCGCCGGGTTCATCGGGAAGAAGTTATGCGGCATGATATGCACCGTCTTCCACTCCGTCGACATGACAGGCCAATCTTCCATGCGCGGCACATGGTGAAACCCTGCTGTGAACCACGTTACGATGTCCTGATCCTGTAGCGGCGCGTCTTCCTTGACCCACTGCGCCAGCGTGTCGGACCCATCGCTTTGCAACGCGAACTTGCCGCCTGCATAGCGTTCCTCAGGGTCATGCACCGTGTTCCATACCGAATTCTCGATATAGGCGTTGCGGATCATCGGGGGGTCGTTCTTAAAGTCGAATGGCCCGTAAGCCACGCTGCCGTGGTGGATCATATAGCCCGGTTTATGCCCCAACGGCCCTTTGCGGTCGGGGTTCTGCAGCATGAAGTAACGCGGCTTGAACGAGGATACCTGATAGGCCGCCTCAGCCTCGGACTTGGGCATGTTATGCTCGACCTTCCATAATGACCGGCGCGGGCTATCTTCGGCCACTTCGGCGGGCACGATGTCCATCGTCATGAATCGGTTTTTGGGCTGGTCAATGTCGAAGTCGAGGCGGAAGTTGAAGTAGTGGTCATGGTTCGCCGCCACCAAGTTGGGCGCAATAAGCGTGCCGTACTCCGTCTCTCGCGCCGCCGAAGGATCATCCATTGATGTCGCATCGGCGCCTTTCACACCATCCAGTCCTGTGGCACCAATCTTGATCTCCATTTGGCCGTTCTGCTTGAAACGGTAGTCGATCAGATAGTCGTAGTTCCCCACTTCTGAAGCAGTACGCACCACCAACTCGGTCTCGGGCCGACCCTCGGCGGGGGTGTATTGATCGGGACCTTGGGCAAAGACCTCGAAATGTCGCCACGCCGGATCACCGATGTTGCGCTCAAAGATGCAGACCGCATCGGGGATTTCCAGCGGCTGACCGTCATCGCCCGCGATCATTGCTGGCAGGAAGGTCGCATAAGACGGGCAGTCGATCCCTGCCACCAGCGGGGTCAGGAACAGCCCGAAGCCATATTCCCCACTGTCCATATAGGTCCGCCAATAGAGCCCGGCGCTCGGGTCCATATAGGGCACGAAAACCTCGGACAGATGGGCCTGATAGAGCAGCGTGCGCCATTCGTCGCCATCCTTCACATCTATGTTCGACAGCACCGGACCGGGGCGTTTGTCGACCCGCAGGCGCATGCGCCACATGTCCCATTCCAGTGCGCCATCGGCATAGGTGAAATTCGGTCCGCCCTCTTGGGTCAGCACGGCGGGATTCGTCGCGGCGCGTTGTGGGGTCCGGGCCTCGATCTCCTCGCCCGTGTAGCCCCAGCCGTCTTCGGGGACCGCCACATTGCCCTCGTCAATCACACGCAGCGCCTTGCCGCTTTGCAGATCGACCACGGCGTAGATGTTCTCGATCGGTTTGGCATAGAAATTCGACCCTTCGGGCGAGACATAGCAAGGCACTTTCATCAACCGCGTGCCGTCGTCTTCGTCCGAAAAGAAATTGCCCGCAGTGAGCGGCAGGCAGAACACCTGATCCGGCGTCAGCCCCCGTTTCTCTAGCCCCGCGATCATGTCGGGATGCTCTAGCGCGGCGGTCATAGCGTTGGCGAACTCATTGAAGAGGATCATCGGCTGACCCTCAGTGGGCGCGCTGCTCTCGATCTCTCCGGTCGTCAGGTTCACGATGGTCTCGACAAAGCCGCTGTTATCGGCGTTGGACATATGCACCATCGCGCGACGGTCGAGCGTGTCTCCCTCGCTCCATGCCAGCACATCGGCTTTAGGCGGCTCGATCAGTTCGATCAGCGGATAAAGCGTGTCATCCCCCGCCAGATCATTGGCCCGCAGGATTTCGTTAATCTTCTGGTATTCCTCCCCGGAAAAACCGTCGAGCGGATGGGCGAATGCCCCCGCGGTGGTGAGGGCAAGGGCCGCGGCCCCGCCAAGTAGCGTTTTTCGTAACATGCTGTCTCCCTTCATGTTGCTATGAAAATGCCCGCTGCCGCGGGCACTAATTGATCGCCAAAGCGCTCCCAGCGTCAGGCGAAAATCACTTGAATGTCGGTGTATTCCTTCAGCCCCTCCTCACCGAATTCGACACCGAAGCCTGATTTCTTGACCCCGCCAAAGGGCGCGTTGGGTTGGATCATGCCATGGCTGTTGATCCAGACCGAGCCGCATTCCATCCGTTTTGCCACCTCCTTGGCCGCCGCCCTATCAGACGACCAGACAGAGCCACCAAGGCCCACGTCCAGCGCATTGGCCTGCGCCAGCGCATCGTCGAGGTCACTATAACGAATGATCGGCAGCGCGGGGCCGAATTGCTCTTCGTAGACCAACGGGTCATCGGCGCTCATCCCGGTAATGATCGTCGGTGGGAAGAAGAGCCCCTCGCCCGGCTCACCGCCCAGCAGAACTTGCCCGCGTTCCTTGGCCTGCGCCACCAGCTTCGCCACCTTGTCAAACTGCATCTGGTTCTGGACGGGGCCAAGGACGCTGTCCTCCTGCGTGCCTTCGCCCACTTTGATGTTGCGTGCATAGGCGACCAGTGCGTCACAGACCGCGTCGTGGATATCGTCGTGCACATAAAGCCGTTTCATCGCGGCGCAGGTTTGGCCGTTGTTGATGAAGGCGCCCCAGAACAGCCCTTCGGCAATCGCTTGCGGATCGGCATCGGGCAAGACGATGCCCGCGTCATTGCCGCCCATCTCAAGGGTCAGACGCTTCATCGTCTCAGCGCTGGATTGCATGACCTTCTGACCCGTCCCGCAGGAACCGGTAAAGACGATCTTGGCTATGTCCGGGTGCGCGGACATCGCCGCGCCCATGTTGAATGCGCCATCAGCGGCGCTGACGGAATTGACCACGCCTGCTGGCAGTACTTCGTTCATCAACTCAATCATGCGTAGGGACGCGAGCGGGGTCATCGGGGATGGTTTGCTGACCACCGTATTGCCGCTACGCAGCGCGGGCAGAATGTGCCAGACCGCGATCAGCACGGGGAAGTTCCACGGGGTGATCGACCCCACCACCCCAAGCGGCTTGCGGTACATCTCGACCCGCCCCTCCGGCGTGTCTTGCAGAACTTCCATCGGCAGCGAGAGTACCGCGGTATAGCGCGCCCAAGCGACCGCGCCGCCCAGTTCCCATTGCGATCCGATGCCGCCCAACGGCTTGCCTTGCTCGGCGGTGACAAGCTGGGCCAACTCCTCCGCATAGGCTTCGATCTTATCGGCCACGGCTGTGCAAGCGGCGGCGCGTTCTTCGTCGGATCTGGCTGACCACGCGGGGAAAGCCGCCTTTGCCGCGGCGACTGCGCGGTCCAATTCTGCCTGTCCGACATCCGGCGCCGTGCCTGCTTGGCCCCCCGTGCCGGGATTGGCCACGGGGAAACGCGCGCCCGTCTCAACCCGTGTACCGGCCGCGATCAGGCCGATGCTATCGATGGTGTCTTTCATGATGTCCTCCGTCATCCCGTTCCGGCACCGTGCCGAAACGCCTCCTCTGGTCAGAGGTTAGGCGCGGATTCGACGGGCATCTTGGGATAACGCGACAGCCCTATTGGACGATCGCGCCACCGTCGCGGGCCTGTGCGACAACGGCGCCCGGCGTCATCCCGTAGCGCTGGCGGAAGGCGCGGTAGAAATGCGAAAGATCGTTGAAGCCGCAGCGATAGGCGCAGTCGGTGACAGAGACCTCTTTGCCCCCGCGGCGAGAGAGTTCTGCATGCGCTTGGGTCAAACGCATTTGCAGCAGACGTTGACCCGGCGTTTCGCCCAAGGGTTCGAAATAGCGTTGCAGGCTGCGCAGAGATACGCCCAAATGCAGCGCCAAAGCGCTCGGCCCGAACTGAGGGTCGCGGTAGTGGCGGGTCATCAGCTGCAAGGCACGTTCCATGATCTGCCCGCGGGCATCCAACGTCTGACTGCGCCGCTCGTGGAAATAGGCCCCCATCAGCCCATAGAACGCTTCGGTCAACTGCAGTCCTGCCTCGGGCGGGCAGTGCATCATCTTGTAGAGCACTGCGCGCAGCGCCAGCCACAGCGGATCATTGCGGTCGATCGCCACTCCGCCATCACAGATGCCACCGAACCTGCCGATCATCTCATCCCGCGGGAGATGCACTGAAATCTGATGCGCCAATTGCCCGTCATAAACAAATTTCGAGGGACGCGTCGCGTCGACGATAAACATGTCGCCGGGCCGCAAAAGGGTAGATGCACCGCTTTGATGCACCACACACTCGCCAACATCCTGTACCAGCATAAAGAAATATTCGGCCGGATCGCGCCGAATGCAGGTCTGCGTGCGGGCCGCTTCCTGAGCATCGAGCGAAACCAGCGCGGCTTCAAACCCACCCATCCCCCGCTTTCGCGCCAGACCGTGAGACGGCCCCTCGCGGCGCGCAGGTTCCACCTCAAAAGCGCCGCAAATCTGCAGAATATCGTTGCGCAGGACTTCGATGGGAATGGCCTTTGTGGCGATCCGGCTCAATGCCTTCATGATCCCATTCTCCTCAAAAACCGGCGCAGTGACGCCTCTGGGAAAAGGTTATCGCATTCATTTGCATGCATCAAGCGAGGCAAAACTGGGAAATACCGAGCTTTGAGAGCGTTTCTAAAATCTCCATGACAGCTTGAGTGAGTGTTGCGAGCCGAGCAGAGCTTTTTGTCATTGGCGCAAAGGAAGTCATCGAAAAGCCTTGTGATCCTATGTCAATGGGCACGCAAATTAGTACGGCAATGGATGCGCGCTCCTTCTTCCGAGTGCTGAGAATATAAAGGCGACAGACTTCGTGATTAGAACTACACTCTTCACAAG
The DNA here is from genome assembly GCF_043557225.1 of Sulfitobacter sp. 1A13496. Lineage (NCBI taxonomy): Bacteria > Pseudomonadati > Pseudomonadota > Alphaproteobacteria > Rhodobacterales > Roseobacteraceae > Sulfitobacter > Sulfitobacter sp. 1A13496. The sequence continues at coordinate 9,303 of NZ_JBIFFP010000008.1, forward strand.
CGTTGACATACTCCGACCCCACCAGCTGTCGTGAGACCACTTGAGTCAGCATATTGCAGTTCACAGGATAGAGTTGATCCTCAATTGCCAAGCAATTTAGCAACGAAGTCTCCAGTACATGATGGACCCCATCCGTGAACAAGCAGTTCGGCTGGTTGGTGAGGGAACAATCGCGATCAAGCAGGGCGAGAAGCGCGTCGATCCTAAGTCGTTCAGTGGGATATACCGCATCGCCATCGCCTAGAAGCCGGATTAGTCTTGCGCCAAGCCGCGCCACCAAACGGCCTGTAGTCTGTTCTCGGGGTGGTAGCGGCTCACGTCCGGGGCGCCGTCGTTCAACCAGACCGGCCCACGTTCGCCCAATGCCACCTTGGCCTCATGCACCTTTCCTTGAGGAGTTTTCACGTCTTCATTTGTCTTTGCATTCTTCACAGCCAAGCGTGCTTGCATGAGTTCTTTCACAAGCGCCGCCCGTTCCGCTTCGGGGAGGGTGGGATTGGTACAATGCCAAAGACGGTTCTTGAAAATCGATAATTTTAGGGGGATTACCTTAGCGGAATTGCATGACATACTAGCATTCCAACTATTTTCAGATGCAGGTTAAAAGATGGCGAAGATGACCAAGGATAAATTGCGCTCGCGAGATTGGTTTGCGCGCGAAGGTGATCCGGAAATGTCGGCGCTGTATCTTGAACGTTATCTGAACTACGGGCTCACGCGCGAGGAGCTTCAGGGCGGCAAGCCGATCATCGCGATTGCACAGACGGGCAGCGATCTCAGCCCCTGTAACCGCCATCATATCGAGCTTACCAAGCGTGTCAGGGACGGAATTATCGCAGCGGGCGGGACCTGTATCGAGGTGCCTGTGCATCCCATTCAGGAGACCGGCAAACGGCCTACGGCCAATCTAGATCGCAATCTTGCTTATTTGTCATTGGTTGAGACGCTCTACGGCTATCCCATTGACGGCGTGGTCCTGAACATCGGATGCGACAAAACGACCCCGGCCCTGTTGATGGCGGCTGCGACGGTCAATATTCCTGCGATCGCACTGTCTGTCGGCCCCATGTTGAACGGCTATTCGAATGGGGAGCGCGCAGGCTCGGGCACGGTGATCTGGAAAGCGCGCGAGTTGATGGCCAAGGGCGAGATCGATGGCGAGGAATTTATGGAGATTGCCGCCTCCAGCGCGCCATCCGTCGGATATTGTAACACGATGGGAACGGCCACCACGATGAACTCCCTGGCGGAGGCTTTGGGCATGCAGCTTCCCGGCTCCGCCGCCATTCCCGCGCCGTACCGCGAACGCGGGCAGATCAGTTATGAGACAGGAAAGCGTATCGTCGGGATGGTCTGGGACGATCTGCGCCCGTCCGACATCATGACGCGGGAGGCTTTTGAAAACGCCATCGTCATCAACTCGGCCATTGGCGGCTCTACCAATGCGCCCATCCATCTGAATGCGATCGCTGCGCATCTTGGTGTGCCGCTGGACAATGACGACTGGCAAGCCTTGGGGCATAAGGTGCCGCTGTTGGTGAACCTCCAGCCGGCGGGGGAGTATCTGGGCGAAGATTATCACCGCGCCGGCGGCGTGCCTTCCGTGGTGGCGCGTCTGTTGGAGGGTGGATTGCTGCCGCACCCTCAGGCGACCACTGTGAATGGACGGTCGATGGGCGACAATTGCGAAGGGCGCGCCGCGACGAACGATGACGTGATCCGCAGATTGGAGAACCCGCTATCGACGAATGCGGGGTTCTTGAACCTCTCGGGCAACCTGTTCGAAAGTGCGCTTATGAAGACCAGCGTGATCTCTGACGATTTTCGCAAACGCTATTTGTCGAATGCGGACGACCCCAATGCCTTTGAAGGCCGCGCTATCGTGTTCGACGGCACCGAGGATTATCACAACCGCATCGATGACCCTGCCGAGGATATCGACGAGAACTGCGTCTTGTTCATGCGGGGTGCGGGGCCGAAGGGCTATCCGGGCGGGGCTGAAGTGGTCAACATGCGCCCCCCTTCCTATTTGCTGACTAAAGGGATCGCCGCCTTGCCCTGCGTCGGCGACGGGCGGCAGTCTGGCACGTCCGGGTCGCCTTCGATCCTCAACGCCTCACCCGAAGCGGCGGAGGGAGGCGGCTTGGCTCTTTTGAAAACCGGTGACCGGGTGCGATTTGATCTGGGAAAAGGCACCGCGGACATGCTGGTACCGCTGGATGAGCTGGCCGAGCGGGCGCGTCAACTTGTCAGCGACGGGGGATACCAAATGCCCGCCAGCCAGACACCGTGGCAGCAGTACTTCCGCGAGCTAACAACCGAATTGGACAAAGGGATGACATTGCGCGATGCGCCTTCCTATCGCGATGTCGCCCGTAAGAGCAGTCCGAGGGATAGTCACTGACGTCCGGTTTGTTCATGCTATAGTGGGGGGTTGGACGCCATTCAGTCGCAGATTAGGGCTTGTTGAAAAGACCCTACTCTCTAGCGCCCCAACCAGCCGCCATCGACAGGCAGCGTAATCCCCGTGACATAACGCGCGGCGGGGGAGGCGAGGAACGTGACGGCGCCTGCGATATCCTCGGGCTCAGCCCAGCGACCCAGTGGGATACGGTCGAGGATCGCTTTGTTCCGATCGGGGTCAGCACGCAGGTCTGCTGTGTTGTTGCTGACGACATAGCCCGGCGCGACAGCATTCACCGTGATCCCCTGTGCCGACCACTCGTTAGACAGGGTTTTCGTAAGCCCCGCCACAGCGCTTTTCGATGCTGTATAGGATGGCACGCGAATGCCGCCCTGAAACGAGAGCAGTGATGCCACGTTGATCACACTGCCGCCTTGTTGTGCCGTCACGCGCGCCTTGGCAAAGGCTTGGCTGAGGAAGAAGACGACCTTGAGGTTGATATCCATCACGGCGTCCCAATCGGCCTCCGTGAACTCCAGACTATCCGCGCGGCGGATGATGCCTGCGTTGTTAACCAGTGTATCAATCGGCCCGAACTCGGCCACAGCCTGTTCGAACGCGGCGACCGCGCCTGCGACCGTTCCCAGATCGGCCTGCACCGCATCAGCCTTGCCACCTGCTTCGGCAATAGCCTTTAGCGTGTCCGCCATGCTGGACCGACCCACCGCGATGACGTGACAGCCTTGGGCTGCCATACCAATCGCGATTGCCTGACCGATGCCTGTGTTCGCACCGGTCACAAATGCACGGGTTCCCTGTAGTGAAAAGCGGTTCATCTGAGGTCTTCCATGGCGACCATGTCCATATCGGTGAAGGCCATATTGTCGCCCGCCATCGCCCAAATGAACGAATAGGCAGCCGTACCGGCACCGCTGTGTATCGACCACGGAGGGGACAAAACCGCCTGTTCGTTGCGCACGATCATGTGGCGGGTCTCATCAGGTTCACCCATCAAATGCACGACGTTCTGATCTTCGGGCAGATCGATGTAGATATAGGCTTCGGAGCGGCGTTCATGCACATGCGCCGGCATCGTGTTCCAAATCGAACCGGGGGCGAGTTTCGTCATCCCCATGACGATCTGGCAGCTTTCGATCCCTTCGGGATGGACGAACTGGTAGATGACACGCTCGTTGCAGGTATCTCGCGACCCGAGAGGAACCTGCCGTGCATCGTCGATGGTTACCAGTTGCGCAGGAATGGCGCGGTGGGCGGGGGCGGAGATGATATAAAAATACGCGTCCTCTCCGTTGAGCGTTACGGCGCCGGTTCCCATGCCAAGATACAGCATGTCGCAGCGGCCTAAGGAATATGTCTCTCCGCCCGCCTCAACAATGCCGCCTGTGCCGAGATTGACCAACACAGCTTCGCGGCGATCCAGCCAAGACGGTGTCCCCGTCTGGTCGACCGCATCAATCGCGAGCGGCCCGCTTTTCGGTTTGGCGCCCCCCACAATCATGCGGTCATACTGGGTGTATGTCAGATTGACCTCGTCGTCCTTGAACAGGCCTTCAATCATGAACTCCGCACGCAGTTCCGCGCTGCTCATCGTCTTGGCGTGGCGCGGATCAATTGCGCGGCGTAGGTTGGTCTTGTGCATCGTTTCCTCCCGTGATGCCTGAATGATCGAAGGCTTTAATGGGCCTTGCTTTGTAGGGTTACTCCCGTGCCCCTACTGATCCTCAAATGTCTCGAAATAGCTGGCGTTGGTATCGGTGATGCGCTGGATCGTTTCATCAAGACGTGACAAATGCAGCGCCCCCGCGGCGACAGCCTGGTCTGCATCATGCGCCTTGACCGCCTCTGAGATCGCTTTGTGATCCGCCAAAAGCTCAGGCATGCGCTGTTCCTTAGACAACCCAAGCCGACACAGGCGATCTACTTTCGCCTTCTCCCGCATGATGACGTCGAAGGCGAATTCTGCATCCGCGATGCCGCAAAGGGTTTCATGAAACTCATAGTCCAGCTTGCCGAAGCCATCGACATCGTGGTCCTGTATCGCCTGCTCTTGCAGCTTTAGGGCCGCGTCGATCTTTGCCGTACCATCGGCATCGCATTTTGCAGCGGCGCGGCGCAGAACTTCGTATTCCACAGAAGCGCGCACGAAGCGGGATTTCTCGATCTCCCGCATGGAGAACCGCTTTACCTCAGTTGCGCGTTGCGGGCGGATCAACAGCAGGTCTAAATTCGCCAACCGGCTAAAGGCATCGCGCACGGGTTGGCGCGAAATACCGAATTTCGTTGCGATCTCCGCCTCGGAGATCTTGTCGCCGGGAAGCAATGCCAATGTCGAAATTTCGCTATGCAGGTAATCGAACACCTCATCGACGCTGGTGCGCCGCTCGCTCAATTTGGTTACCTTCGCCATGTCGCTACCTTCTCTTAAAGGGGCCGTGAATTTCGCCGTCTCGTGGCATTGGGCATATTGGCCCCACAGGAGCGACTCACTCACTTTTGCTTCTTTGAAGCCGCCAGATCTAGAAGTCTAGGGATACCCTACCCAATAAATAACTAGTATGCTAGTACTCAGATCGAGTTGATTCGACCGAAGTTCGCGGCGAGACGTGTTGTAGATTGCTGGGCCTAGGGTCATTTCCCGCACCGCCCAGCATATGCCGATACGATCGATCGCGCTGCTTTGAACGCTTCGCAGAAACCGGCCAACATATTGTTGTGCCACGCCAGTTAGAAGAAAGTAGATTTATGAAACTTGTAGGAAAAACAGCCATCATCACTGGCGGTGGTCGGGATATCGGGGCGGCGGTCGCGCTTAAATTTGCGGAAGAAGGCGCGAATGTCGCGATCAACTATTTCGCCAGTTCCAAAGGTGCCGACGATGTGGTTGCCAAGATCGAAGCCGCTGGCGGGAAGGCAATTGCGGTTCAGGGTGATCTGAACAAACAGGCAGACGTCGATGATCTGGTGGCAAAAACGCTCGAAGCATTCGGCGGTATTGATATCCTGGTGAACAACGCAGGCGGGCTGATCGCACGCAAGACACTGGCGGAGATGGATCTGGACCATTGGAATGCCGTCATGTCGCTGAACCTGACCAGCACATTCATGATGACCAAAGCCTGCTTGGAGCACATCAAAACGGGGACGATCGTGAACCTTGCCAGTCAGGCGGCGCGTGATGGCGGCGGCCCCGGTTCGGTGGCCTATGCCTCCTCCAAAGGTGCCATTGTGACCATGACCCGCGGCTTGGCCAAAGAGCTTGGGCCCGATGTGCGCGTAAACGCGCTTTGCCCCGGCATGATCGACACGGATTTCCACAACATCCACACGCCTGATGCGGGTCGTCGCGGGTACGAAGCAAACGCCCCGCTGAAGCGCCAAGGCACCGTGGATGATGTAGCCAGTGCTGCGCTCTTCCTCGCCTGCGATGATAGTGCCTTCCTCACGGGGACAAATATCGACATCAATGGCGGTATGCTGTTCAGCTAAGGATCGAAGATGGCCGATTTTCCTGTTGTGTCCACCGGCGAAAACGTCACCCGCCAAGTACTCTCGGACCATCCTGAGATGATGGTCGTGGCGTTCCGTTTTGCAAAAACCGGTGCGGTTGGCGCACTGCACAATCACCCGCATGTGCAGTCGACATATGTCGAGACAGGGCGTTTCCGCTTCACTCTCGGCGATGTCGAAAAAGAGGTGGGACCTGGTGATAGCTTTGTCATTCCGACCCAACTGACCCATGGATGCGTCTGCCTTGAGCCGGGCACGTTGATCGACTGCTTCACGCCCAGGCGTGACGATTTCCTGTAGCCTTCGGTATGCGGATTTTGTCCATAGGCGAATGTATGGCCGAGCTTTCCCCGCAGGAGGATGCGGGGGCCTTCAAGCTTGGGTTTGCGGGGGATACGTTCAACACCGCGTGGTATCTGGCGCGCATCGCCCCCGACAGCCAAGTGTCCTATTTCACGGGGCTGGGGGATGACGCGATATCGAGCCAGCTGCGTGACACGATCACGGCTGCCGGCGTCGATGACAGCTATTGTGTCGAGGTGCCGAACCGGACCGTGGGCCTCTACCTGATCTCTTTGGAGAATGGAGAACGGAGCTTCTCCTATTGGCGTGGTCAATCGGCGGCCCGCAAACTGGCCGCTGACCTCCCCGCATTGGAACGTGCGATCGATGCACATGACCTGATCTATTTCTCAGGGATCACCTTGGCGATCCTTGAGACTGGCGACCGCGATGCGTTCATTTCTGCTGTGAAAGCGGCTCGTGCCAGCGACAAAACGATCGCATTCGACCCCAATCTTCGCCCCCGGCTGTGGGACGATAGCGACACGATGCTTTCGGTCATCATGGCGGGTGCTGCAGTGTCTGACATTGTCCTACCTTCGTTCGAGGATGAGGCGGATTGGTTCAAAGACACGTCCCCACAAGCCACGGCAGATCGCTACGGCGCGGCAGGGGCGGGCACCGTAATCGTCAAGAATGGCGCCGGTGACGTCTACTATGTCAGTCCAGAGGATCGCGGAACAATTGCCGTCGCACCGGTAACGCATGTGGTGGATTCCACGGCTGCTGGTGACAGCTTCAATGCGGCAATCCTTGCGGGGCATGTCGGAGGGCAGCCATTGTCAGACAGTATCGCGACGGCCTGTCGCCTGTCCGGCGCAGTCGTTCAGGGCCGTGGGGCGTTGGTCGACATCAATCTGGGCCCATCCGAAACTTGAAGGGGCGGAAAGATGCGGGAGACTTGGCGCTGGTTCGGTGAGTTCGACCCTATTCCGCTGGATCAGGTCGCACAGACAGGAACAGCGGGCATCGTGAGCGCTCTGCATGCGATCCCCTACGGCGAAGTCTGGACCCGTGACGCCATTTCCAAACGCCGGGACGAGATTTCGGCGGCGGGGTTCACATGGGATGTCGTCGAAAGCCTGCCCGTTCACGAAGACATCAAACGCGGGACCGGTGATCTGCCGGGCCTGTTCGAAAACTACCGACAATCCCTCGCGAACCTTGCCGCCGAAGGCATCACCACCGTCTGCTACAACTTCATGCCGATCCTTGATTGGACCCGCACCGACCTGACGGCGCCTGTCGCGCGCGGTGGCACTTGCCTGCATTTTTCAGCAGCCAAGATGGCCGCGTTCGAAATTCATATGCTGGGGCGTGAGGGTGCTAAGGAAACCTATCACCCCGATGCCGTCCGACAAGGCCGCGCGTGGCATGACACGGCTTCACAAGAGGACAAGGCGTCGCTCTTGCACGCGATCATGTCCGGCCTTCCGGGGGCGTATGACAGGTACGATATCAGCGGGTTGCGCGAGGTTCTGACCACATACGACGGGCTGACCCATAATGATCTCCGCGCAAATCTCGCGCGGTTTCTGGCGGAAATCATTCCGACCGCTGCCGAGCTTGGCATTCGCATGTGCATCCACCCCGATGATCCCCCACGCGACATTCTGGGCCTGCCCCGCATCGTGTCGACGCAAAGCGATATCGACTGGATTATGGACGCCCACCCTGAGCCTGTGAACGGCCTGACGCTTTGTAACGGCTCGCTCGGGTCTCATGCAGATAACGACGTGCCCCGGATTGCTCGCGCCTTTGCGGATCGCATCCACTTTGTCCATCTGCGGAACGTGGCCAAATCGCACGACGGGTCGTTTAGCGAGGTGGCCCATTTGACGGGCGATGTCGACATGGTCGCGGTGGTGGATGAAATCCTGAACGCCGAGAGGCTACGCAATGCCGAGATCCCCTTCCGCGCGGATCACGGTCACGCCCTTTTGTCGGATGCCGAGACTGAAACCCAGCCCGGCTATACTCTTATCGGGCGGCTGCGTGGCTTGGCCGAACTGCGCGGGATCATCACTGCCCTGAACAGATGACTTTCTTCTAGTATACTAGTCTGTATGGACGTAAGGTAAGGCGGGAGATTACTTGTTCGTCTAGGAGTAGAAAATGGAAAACCCTGTCATCGGCTTTATCGGGCTCGGCCTCATGGGCGGCAATATGGTCGAATGCCTTCAGAAGAACGGCATCGAACCCGTTATCATGGGCCGCAATAGAAAAGCGGTTGATGCGGCAGTCACCCGCGGAGCCCGCGAGGTGGCCACCCCTCGGGAGATGGCGGAGGCCTGCGACATCATCATGCTCTGCGTCACCACCTCTGACGTCGTGGAAAGCCTGGTCTACGGCGACGATGGCATCTTGGCTGGCATCAAAAAGGGCGCCGTTCTGATTGATTTCGGCACATCCATTCCGGCCTCCACGCGCAAGATCGGTGCCGACCTCGCCGCCAAAGGCGCGGGCATGATCGATGCGCCACTGGGCCGCACACCTGCCCACGCCAAGGATGGGTTGCTGAATATCATGGCCGCAGGGAATGAGGACATATTCGCCGCCGTTAAACCGGTGCTCGGTATTCTGGGAGAAAACGTATTCTACGTTGGCGCGCTTGGTGCGGGGCATACGACGAAATTGATCAACAACTTCATGGGCATGACGACCGTCAGCGCCATGAGCCAAGCCTTCGCCGTTGCCGACCGTGCGGGTCTCGACGCTGCGCAGTTGTTCGAGATCATGTCGGCAGGCCCGTCCAATTCCCCCTTCATGCAATTCTGTAAGAAATACGCCGTCGATGGTGTAAGCGACCTTGGGTTCTCATTGGCGAATGCCAACAAGGACATCGCCTATTTCCTTGAGATGGTCAGCGATCTTGGCACGCGGTCCGAGATTGCCGAAGGTACGTCGCATAACCTTCAGGCCGCCGTCGATGCGGGCATGAGCGATGGTAACGTACCCGAAATTTTCGACTATTTCCTGAAGCTTAAAGGCTAGGCGCCTTTTGCGTCAAACGCGTCAACACCGGCCTGTGCGACCTCAAGGTCTTGGGCCGGTGTTCCCGAACTTACGCCGATACCCCCGATCACTTCGCCATCCTTGAGTATCGGCAACCCGCCTGCAATCACGACAAAACGCCCGCCATGGGCGGAGGTGAGCCCATAGACCGGGCCGCCCGGCATGCTGGGTTCGGCCAAGGCCTGCGTCGGCTTCTGGGTTCCCGTCGCGGTAAAGCATTTGTCGATGGCCATCGTGATGCTGGGGATTTTCCCGCCATCCATGCGTAGAAACCCGATCAGGTGGCAGCTTTCATCCATAACCGCGATGCACATCGGCACGCCGATCGCCTCGGCGTGTTTCTTTGCGGCATCGATAATGCGCTGCGCGTCGTCGCAATCAAGACGGTGAATAGACTGCATTCTAAGTTCCTTCTTCTGTTTCTTGTGGGGCATTAACGGCCCGTTCAATCGCCCTGCGCACGCCGAAGGCCCAAACCTCTTTCGCGGCGGCGGTCAAAGGTGCTTTCAACTGACGCGCCAAGCCTTCGGGGAACACCGCGCTCATTCCCAGCAGCGCGGTTACGGTTGCTTCCGGCCCGTCTGCATTGGCGGTCAGTGCATTGAGCTCGCTGGCCAGAGGGTCGCGCAGATCGATGGCATTGCCCGTCTCATCGATGCCGCGCACATAGAACATCCATGCCGCGACCGCCAAACACATGAGCGGTGTATCGCGGCCGGATTGATGCGCGTCGCCCATGGTTCCCAGCAACCGTTGTGGCAGTTTCTGGCTGCCATCCATCGCGATTTGCCATGTGCGGTGCCGGATATTAGGATTTGCGAAACGGGTGAACAATGCGGTGGCATAATCACTCAGGTCAACGCCTGCCGGCGCTGTGACCGTCGGCATAATCTCACCCCAAAGACCGTGAACAAACCGCTCGAACACAGGATCGGCCACGGTTTCGGAAATGGTTTCATACCCTGCCAAATAGCCTGTGTAGGCCATAGCGGAATGCGCGCCGTTCAGCATTCGCAGCTTCATCTCTTCGTGGAAAGCGACATCGGCCACCAGTTCGGCGCCCGCAGCGGCCCAATTGGGCCGTGCATTCGCGACAAAGCTGTCTTCGATAACCCATTGGGCAAAGGGCTCATGCACAACCGGCGCGGCATCATAGCGGCCCGTCAGCGCGGCGACCCGCGCGATGTCATCTTGGGTTGTCGCAGGCGTGATACGGTCCACCATCGTGCAGGGAAACCGGGCGTTCTCGGCGATCCAGCGCTGCAACTCGGGATCGACGAGGGCCGCAAACTCGAGGACCAGCCCGCGTAAAAGCCGACCGTTCTGGGGAAGGTTATCGCAGCTCATCACCGTGAAAGCCGGTGCGCCCGCGCGCATACGTTCTGCCAAAGCGCGCACGATGTATCCGATCGCGGATTTCGGAAGCTGGCTCGCCAAATCATGTGCGATATCGGGGTGACCACGGTCCAGTTTTCCCGTCGCCGGGATGTGGCAATAGCCCTTTTCGGTCACCGTTAGGGTCACGATGCGCACATCCGCATCGGCCATCGCTTTCAATACTGCGGCAGGATTTTGCGGTGCGACGAGCACGTCATTCAGAATCTCCATCACACGCGGGGTTTCTGCCTCCGCTCCTACGGAAACGGCGGTGTAGGCCCAGCCCTGATCCCGCAAGGCGTCGAGCAGTTCCGAACTGCGAAGAGAGACCCCGACGATCCCCCAATCGCCGCCACTTGCCGCCATGGCATCGCTGGTTATCGGTGCGCCAAAAGCCCGAAAGAATGCTCCGAGACCGAGGTGGACAATACCGGTTTTGGGGCGCGGATCGGTCGAGCGTTGCAGACGGGGTCGGGTCATAGCTTATAGGCCGTCTTGGCCAACCCGTAGGACAGGTCATGGGCCACTTCGTCGGCCTCGTCACGGTCAAGTCGCCCTGTCTCAACCAGCGTGGCCAGAAAACTGCAATCGACGCGCCGCGCAACATCGTGCCGCGCGGGGATCGAGCAGAAGGCCCGCGTGTCATCGTTGAAGCCAACGGTATTGTAGAAACCCGCCGTCTCCGTGACCGTTTCGCGAAACCGCCGCATGCCTTCGGCGCTGTCGTGAAACCACCAAGGCGGCCCCAGTTTCAGCGCGGGATAGACCCCAGCCAAGGGCGCAAGCTCCCGCGCGAACGCCGTCTCATCCAGAGTAAAAACGATGATGGTCATTCTCGGGTCTTGCCCAACGGCGTTCAGCAAAGGGCGCAGCGCGTGGACATAATCGGTGCGCGTTGGGATGTCATAGCCTTTGTCGCGGCCAAAGCGTTCCATGATCGGCCCGCTGTGATTGCGATAGGACCCGGGGTGAATTTGCAGAACCAATCCATCATCCAGCGACATCCGCGCCATTTCAGTCAGCATATGACCGCGAAACGCATCCGCCTCCGCCTGCGTGCAGGCGCCACGCAGGGCTTTGTCGAACAGGGCGGCGGCGGCCTCTTGCGAGAGGTCCTCGGTTCGGGCGGTGGGGTGGCCATGATCTGTGGACGTGGCCCCGAACTCCTTGAAATAGGCACGCCTGTTTCGATGGGCGGCAAGGTATCCGGCCCAAGTGGTCGTATCCTCACCGGCCAGTTCGCCCAAGGTCGCGACATTGTCGGCGAATCCTTCGAACTCGGGGTCGATCACGGCATCGGGCCGGTAGGCCGTGACCACCCTTCCCGGCCAGCCGCTTTCCCGTATTATGCGGTGCCAGCGCAGGTCATCGATCGCGCTTTCGGTGGTGGAGATTGCTTCGATGTTGAAGCGTTCGAACAGCGCACGGGGGCGGTAGGTCTCTTGCGCGAGGCAATCGTCGATCTGGTCGTAAATCTCGTCAGCGGTGGCCGCAGACAAACGCTGGGTTACGCCGAACACCTCTTGCAGCGCATGGTCGATCCAAATGCGCGAAGGTGTGGCGCGAAATAGGTGATAGTTGTCTGCAAACAAACGCCAAATCTTACGCGGGTCTTGCTCGACGGCGCCGCCATCGACGCGGGGCACACCCAGATCCTCCAACGCGATCCCCTGAGAATGGAGCATCCGGAACACATAATGATCGGGCGTGACGAACAGCTCAGACGGGTTGGCAAACGCCTTGTTCTCCGCAAACCAGCGCGCAACAGTATGGCCATGAGGGCTGATGATGGGCAGATCGCGCACCCCATCATAAAGCGTGCGCGCCAGTTCTCGCAACTTGGGTTCAACCGGAAACAAGCGGTCGGGGTGAAGCAGGGTCATCACGGGGCCTTTGCTGAAGTCGTATCTGGTATTCTAGTCAGCACATGTTGGTCTGTCACGGGGTATAAGGAACTAATGACCTTCTCCTGTTCGATGCCTTCTCTCGCTACCGGATGAAGAAAATCCGAGGTTGAGCGTGATCCTTTGCACCCGCCAATTCGGGCGACGGTAGGGTGCCCGATAAATAATCGCCCCACTGACAAGAGACGCATATCGATCACTCACCCCCTAAAAATCTTAGTAAAAACCGCGGCCTCGTGCAAAAAATACCACTTTCGCAGATGGATAATTGACTCAAACATGGACATGCCATACTAGTATACCTGTTACGATGAGCGAGTGATGTGAGAGGGCACATCAACGTTCCAAATAGTCAAACGTATCTGGGAGGATCACATGACAATAGGTTTTACACTTCGCAGCGCACTGCTCGGCAGCTGTATCGCACTCGCGGCGACATCCGTTTCGGCGAAAGAGCTCAGAGGCTGGAACATTCACGTTGAAGAATATCCGGTGTCTATCGCCATGGACTTTTTCGCAGAGTCCCTCGCTGAGGCCACGGGCGGTGAATTGACGGCAAAAACTTTCCACAATGGCGTTCTGGGCAGCCAGCCCGACGCGATCGAACAGCTTCGCCTCGGCGTATTGGATTTCGGTGAATTCAGCCTTGGCCCGTTCGGGACTTCCGTGCCGGAGGCCAACGTCGTTTCGCTGCCGTTCATCTTCTCTTCTATCCCGCAGATGTACAAACTGATGGATGGCGAAGTGGGCGAGGCGATTTCCGAAGGCATGCGCGCCCGCGGTGTTGAGCCGCTTGGCTGGTATGACGCTGGCGCCCGGTCCTTCTACAACTCCGCCCGCCCGATCAACACGCCGGCTGATGTCGAAGGCCTGAAAATCCGTGTGATGAGCAACGACCTCTTCGTGCAGATGGTCGAATCCATGGACGGCAACGCGACACCGATGGCATTTTCCGAAGTGTACCAGTCGATCCAGACAGGCGTCGTCGATGGCGCGGAGAACAACCCGCCCTCTTACGAATCGACAAGCCACTATGAGGTCGCAAAATACTACTCGCTGACCGAGCACTTGATCATTCCCGAGTGCCTTTGCATGTCGAAAAAGACTTTCGACTCTTTGACACCTGAGCAGCAAAAGATCGTGAAAGAGGCGGGACAAGCCTCTACGGAATTGCAGCGTGAACTGTGGCAGGCCCGCGAAGCGGCTTCAATGGAGACGGTCAAGGCTGGCGGTACAATCGTGAACACTGTGGCAGATAAGGCGCCTTTCCAAGCCAAGATGACACCGGTTTACGAAAGCTTCCTTGAAGCGAACCCTGATCTTGCGCCTTTGGTGGACATGATCCGCAACGCTGAGTGAACCTGCTTTGAGTGAATGAATGAAACGGCCCGTGTCCTTTGCGGCGCGGGCTGTTTTGCATTCGGACAAGAATACTGAACACGGCGAGACTGTTATGAGTGGCAAGAAGACCGTTCTGAAAAGATGTGAAACCGTACTGGCGGCCGTTCAATGGGCCAGCATTCTGACGGCGTGTATCGCTCTCGTCGTTCTGATCGTTACATTCGGCTGGCTGGTCTTTGGCCGCTATGTCTTGAACGCCACACCAACTTGGGTCGAGCAGCTTGCGTTGCTTCTGATCTGCTACATTGCATTTTTGGGCGCTGCCGCGGGGGTTCGGGACAACACCCATCTGGGCGTCACACTGTTTCGCGACGTCATGCCCATTCCGGTGCAAAAAGTCATCATGATGGCAATCGACTTTATCCTCGCCGCGTTCGGTGGCGTCATGTTTTACGCAGGCACGCAATTGATGATATTCGGCTGGGATTCCAACCTGCCCATGCTGGACATCCCCGAAAGCTTTCGCACCCTCGCCATCACCCTGTGCGGCGCCTTGATCGTGCTGCATGCGGGTACGCGCGGCATCATTCGCATTCTTACCTATTCCGATTGGCATCCCCAATTCGAAACGCAGGAGTCCTGATATGGGCCTGATGATCCTTTTGCTCGTGTTTGCCATCGGCGTCTTCATCGGCTTGCCCGTCGCCTTTGCCATGGGCATCGCTGCCGCCTCTGCCTTCTGGATCGAAGGCTTTCCGATGCTCATCACTTTCCAGCGTGCGACAGCGGGTGTTTCGGTCTTCTCCCTCCTGGCGATCCCCTTTTTCGTCCTGGCGGGCGAGATTATGCTTCACGGCGGGATTGCTGCTAGACTGGTCAAGCTCGCCTCGGCCCTCGTGGGGCACCTCAAGGGCGGCCTTGCGATGGTGAATATCTTTTCGTCCATGCTGTTCGGCGGCATCTCTGGCTCTGCCGTGGCGGACATCTCGGCGCTTGGGTCGATCCTTGTCCCCGTTATGAAAGAGCGTGGATACCGGCCCGACTTTGCGGTGAATGTCACGGTGACGTCGTCCATCGCCGGGATCGTCATCCCTCCCAGCCACAACATGATCATCTTCGCTGTTGCCGCCGGTGGCGGGATCTCAGTCTCCAAACTGTTCCTTGCTGGGGTCGTCCCCGGTCTGTTGATGTGCATCAGCCTTGCGATCGCCGCCTATATCCTTTCCGTCAAACATAACTATCCAGCCGAACCATTCCCCGGATGGCGCGAGGTTGGGCGCAGTGCTGCCGACGCGATACCCGGCTTTCTGACAGCTGTGATTATCGTCGGCGGTACGCTGTCGGGTGTGTTTACGGTGACTGAATCCGGTGCCTTTGGTGCGATCTACGCAATCCTTTTGACCAAGTTCTACTATCGGAGCCTGACGTGGGACTCCTTCAAGATCGCTTTGGTTGGCACCGTGCGCACGACGTCGATGGTCATGATCCTTATCGCCTTTGCCAGCTCGTTTGCCTATCTGCTGGCCCTATACCAAGTACCGGCCCGCCTTAGCGAAGCCTTGGTTCTGATCTCGGATAACCCGATCATCATTTTGCTGATGATCAACGTGATCCTGCTGGTGCTTGGAATGATCATGGATATGGCCGCCCTCATTCTGATCTGCACACCGATCTTCCTACCCATCGCAAAGGGTCTTGGCATGGACCCGACGCAATTCGGCATCATGATGTTGATGAACCTCGGCCTCGGCCTCTGCACGCCGCCCGTCGGAACCTGTTTGTTCGTGGGATGTGCGGTCGGTCGGATCAAGATCGAAACGGCATTGAAATCGATCTGGCCCTTCTACATCGCGATCCTCGGCGCGTTGATCCTGGTGACCTATGTTCCGGCTGTGTCGCTGTGGCTGCCGTCGCTGTTCTGATTTTGCGCTCCCCGCTTTAAGGCGGGGGTTCACTGCTTTCGGTCTGACCTACTACTGTCTCGGGGCAGAGCGTTGCGGCGAAGCGCCGCTGAATCGCCCATTCATCCATCTTGTAGTATTGCCGGCGGATGAAGGCCGGGAAAGCGGACCTTAGTGATCTTAGCAGCAAAAGACAGGTTGAGCGATTGCTGACCAATTGAGGTGCAGAGTTCTTCGCCACTGCTGCATAGGCCGCGCCGCTAGGAGCGGCCCAAAGTATGCGTAATTGGACTGACCCTGAACTGAGGTCGAGTTCCCGATAGGATCACTGGGAAACTGTGAACAAGGGGGATTTCGAATGGAATATTATGCTGGTTTGGATGTGTCGCTGCGGTCCTGCGCGATTTGTGTTGTCGACGGCAAAGGCACGGTTCTGCATGAGCGAGACCTGCCGTGCGAGATTGAGGAGATCGCGAGGTATCTGACGGCGCTTCCCGTTTCGATCGAGCGCATCGGGTTCGAGTCCGGCACCTTGAGCCAGCATTTGTTCTACGGATTGAAGGCTGAAGGGTTTGAGGTCGTTTGCATGGAGTCGCGCCAGGTAAGCGCCGCCCTGTCGGCAATGCGCAACAAGACTGATCGCAACGATGCCCGCGGCATCGCTCAAATCTTGAGGACGGGTTGGTTCAACCCGGTTCATATGAAGAGCCAAGAGGCACATGGGGTTCGAGCCGGATATCAAAGGCTGGGGATCGAGATGTGAGAGCCGCGCTCTATGCCGCCCCCAACGCATTGCTGATGCGGACCGTGGCAGGATCACAGATCAAATCCTGGGGCATGCGCTTGATGCGCACCACGGGGCGGCGCCGCGCGGTTGTCGCCGTTGCCCGAAAACTGGCCGTTTTGCTTCACCGGATGTGGGTGGATGGCACCGAGTTCCGTTCAGAAAAGGTGGAGGGCATGGCATGATCTAACCGCCCAACACCAATCTGAACGGGATCGTCCTCACCGGACGAGGTTCGTGGATGAAGCCGAAAATGTCTGCTGCGCAACGAGAAGCGCGTCTCAAAGCGAGGCTGTCCACAACCAATCCGACACATGCGTGCAGCGATGTCCCGCGTGGCATCAAACAGACTGCGAAGAGAAGCGTGACCCGGATGAGTGACAATGATCCAAGACGACAAGGAAAACGAGCTTGACCCCAACGCCCAATTAGAGAAGCGGACGTTGTCGGCGGAGTGCAGCATTTTGGTATGGTCAATGACCGCAATGCGGACGAAGCTGCCATTGATTTGTTAGGCGCGCGCGTGCTTTGAGGACATGCACCTTTCCTGGAGCTACCATGACTTTCTCTGCGTCCGAACGGAACAACGCTGTCCCGAAACACCTGCCTGTGCCCGTCACTGTCTGGATGCTGGGTTTCGTGAGCCTGCTGATGGACGTCTCCTCGAAGATGATCAATGCGCTGCTCCCGCTCTATCTTTCCGGTGGTCTGGGCGTGTCGGCTCTGGCGATCGGCTTCATAGCGGGCTTGTCTGGGGCGGCTGCCACACTGTCCAAGTTCCTCTCCGGCGTGCTGGCCGATGTCAGCAGACGTGCGAAGCCGTTGGCGGTTCTGGGCTATGGACCGGGAGCGCTGTCCCGCCTGATCTTTCCCTGGGCGATGAGCTTGGACCAGATCTTTCTGGCGAAGGCCATGGATCGAGCCGGCAAGGGCATTCGGGGCACGCCGCGCGATGCATTAGTTGCCGCCGCCAGCCCGCCGGAGACCCGCGGCGCGAGCTTCGGTTGCGGAAGTCGCTCGATGCCCTCGGCGCCTTCCTGGGGCCGCTCGTCGCGGTCGCGGGCATGATCGCATTCGCAGGCGACATTCAGTCAGTTTACTGGATTGCCGTTCTCCCCGCCGTGCTCTGCATGATTGTGCTGGTCTTCCTTGTGAAGGAGCCAGCACAAACCCATCCAATGAAGCGCGGTGACTTCCGGATTGCCGATGCCCTCCGGCTCAATCGTGCAGTCTGGGGTGCAATCGGACTGGCCTCTGTGATCATGCTGGCGCGGTTCAGCGAGGCTTTCGTGCTGCTGAAGGCCCTCGGGGCTGGTTTCTTGCCGGCCTGGGTTCCACTGTCCCTCGTTGTCATGCATGCGGCCTACAGCCTGACGGCATTTCCAGTCGGCAGGCTCTCGGACAGGCTGGGGACTTCGGGCCTGCTGATCTGGAGCCTTGGATTCCTGGTCGCGGCGCATCTGACGCTTGCCCTTGCCATGACCCCCTGGGTCTATGTTCTCGGCACCGTCTTCTGGGGTCTGCACATGGGGTTCTCGCAAGGATTGCTGGGCGCCATAATCGCTGCCGCGACGCCGGACCACCTGAAGGGCAGCGCATTTGGAACGTTCAATCTTGTGACCGGGCTGGTCGTGTTTTTGGGGAATACGCTTGCCGGGTGGCTCTGGCACAGCACGGGATCGGCCACACCATTTCTTGTCGGGGCGGGCATTTCGGCTGTCGCGATGATATTGATCGCTATGCGAAAACCGCGGCGTACCCGGCTCTGACCCGTTGGTATGGGTCCGCTTCGGGCTCAAAGCCGACCTCGGATGCGGCGCAGCATCATATGGTATGATGTCTTGTCTACGTCGGGTTGTCGATGTGGGAGGGCGTGGTGGATCGGAGGCTCCATCATGGAAACATCAAACTTACCGGCCATCCGCGCCTTACGCCCAGCCTGGAACAAAGGCCGGATCGTCGGCCAGAAAAGGCCGCTCAAGCCCAAACACGTCTGGGCGATCAGGGTGCGGCTGGAATTGGCCGAGAACCACCGTGATCTGGCCCTCTTCAATCTTGCCATCGACAGCAAGCTGCGCGGCTGCGATCTGGTAAAAATGAAGGTTGTTGATGTTATGGCATCCGGCCAAATCAAGGAACGCGCGTCGGTTCTTCAGAGCAAGACCCAGAAACCTGTGCGCTTCGAAATCTCCGAAGGCACCCGTGCATCGCTGCCAAGATGGATGCGGGAACCGCTGATGGTCGGATCCGAATACCTCTGGCCTGGGCGTTTTCACGAACGGCTTCACATCTCGACCCGCCAGTACGCGCGCATTGTGCGTGACTGGGTGACATCCATTGGTCTGGAGGCAAGCGCCTATGGCACGCACTCGATGCGGCGAACGAAAGTCACGCAGATTTACAAGAAAACAGGCAACCTGAGGGCGGTCCAACCGCTGTTGGGTCACACCAAGATGGACAGCACTGTCAGGTACCTCGGCGTCGAGCTTGAAGATGCGCTGGTGATCGCCGAAGCTATCGAAATCTAAACCGCTGGGCCGTCGCCGAAGACGGCCCCAAGCCGACCTTCCTACCAGATGCAGCGGATGACCGATCCCAGCCCAATTCAGACGTTCGCACGATGCGCTTGCGTCGCCCTCGCCCCAAGCGCAAAAGTTCCAGGCAGATTCCCCGAAAGCGGAACTTCAGGGCTGCACTATTGAGCAGGACGATGCTGAACCCCGCTCGAAGGTCGGCTATGCTGGCTGAAGCCGGTAACGTTGATCGAAACCACTCCGCTCAAAAGGTTGCACTGAGGCGCAGCCCTGAAACCGTGACCGTTGTCTTGCTTGGATTGTCTATCGGGTTCGTGATGAATCGAACCGACGGGGTGATGGCGACGTTGTCGAGCAGTTGGAACCGGTAGTAAATCTCGCTCGTTATCTGGTCCTGCAGGACATCTTTCTGATCAATGCAAAGCCCCACTGACGGATCAGCGGGGCTATCAACATTCGCCATAAGCGGCTGGGGGCCGCCACGGCGGCCAGGAGAAAGGAATGTTACGGGTGCGAGCTGCTCCTTAGGTCTTCCGAAAACAAACGGAGCGCCGCATCGGCGCCGCGCGGTTTCCCAGGAGAAGCGGGCCCGGTGCAGCCAGAGCCTGGGAGGGTCCTTATGCACCGGCCTTCTGCGCGCGGCTGCGGAAGCCGAAAAACAGGGCCGCCGCTAAACCGGCAGGGACCAGCAGTCCGAGGGACATCGGCAGGGCCGTATCCATGCTCCCCAAAGCGACGCAGGAGGACACCGAAAACGCGATGGCGAATTGCGTGGCGCCGAGCAGGGCGGATCCGATACCGGCCCCCTCGCCGCACAGGTCCATCGTCATCGCCATCGCATTGGCCGACAGCAGGCCGACCATGCCGATGGACACCCAAAGTGGAACGGCAAAGACCCACAGCGTCTGCGTGCCGGAGACCACCACCAGGCACAGGGCTGCGGCGGCAAATACGGGCAAGCCGGCCGTGACGATCTGTTCCGGGCTGTAACGGTTGAGCAAAACCCCGTTGATCCGGCCGAAAAGGATCAGCGCAGCGGCAATGACAGCAAACATGATGCCGAATTCAAGCGCGCTCAGCCCGAAGATGCCCTGAAACACGCCGGAGGAGCCGGTGATGAACGCAAACATGCCGCCCTGTATCAAGCCGGACACCAGCACCATGACCACAAATCTTCGTTGCGACAGCAGCATGGCGGCTGCCCGCAGGCTGCCGATGAACGGCCGGGGCTTGCGGCTGGCGGCAGGAAGGGTTTCCGGCAGGACAGCCGCCGCCAGCGCGAAGGCGGTGATGCTGATCAGCGCCATCGCCGCAAAGATTGAGCGCCAGCCGAAAGCTTCGAGAAGGAGGCTGCCCAGCGTCGGCGATGCAATCGGACCGATTGTCAGCAGCATGACCAGCACGGTCATCACCTGAGCCGCGCGGCGTCCCTGATAAAGATCCTTGACCACGGCCCGGCCCACAACCATGCCCGCGCTCGCCCCGATGGCCTGCACGAACCGCAAGGCGTTGAACCATGCGATGTCGCTGAGAAGCGGCAGAGCGATGGATGTCCCGGTGAACAGCGCGACTCCGGCCAGCAGCGGTGCCTTGCGCCCATAGGTGTCGGTCAGCGGGCCGAGCAGCAGCTGTCCCGCGCAGAGGCCGAGAAAGAAGACCGACAGCGAAAATTCTGCCGCGGTGCGCGTGGAGCCCATGGAAGCGGCCAGATCGCCGAGCGCGGCCAGGTACATATCTGTCGCCAGAGGCGGAAACAGGGACAGCAAGCCCAGCGTCGCCGTAATCGCCGCTGCGTGTTTGGGGGAAAGGGTCGTGTGAGGCATCATCGGTCCTGCTGCGTTATTAGACTGCGGTCTACTTGCGGTTAATAGACTTTGGTCCAATAAGTAAAGCAGGATATGTTCTGCATCGGTGAACAGGAGCTGTGCATGACCAGGACCCCGCCAGGCGGACGCCCCGTGAATGCCCAGGCCGGAGCCGCTTTGAAAGCGGCCGCGCTGCGCCTTGTGCGCGAAAGAGGGTACGGCAAGGTGACGATCGCAGCCATTGCCGAGGAGGCGGGGGTGGCCCGCCAGACGCTTTACAACCGGTGGAACACAAAGGCTGATCTGGTTCTTGATGCCGTGTTTGAGGAGACGCAGAGCTACGCTGCCGCGCCGCCGCTGGACGGGGAGCGGGCGTGCCGCGATCTGCTTGAGGAGTTCCTGATAAACGTCTTCAGCCATCTTGCTATCAATGGCGGCGTTCTGCGTGCGCTGATTGCGGCGGCGCAGCAGGATGCGGCTTTTCAAGCGACATTTTACGCCAAGTTCGTTCTGCCCCGCGAGAAGATGGTCACGAATCTGCTGCAGCGGGCCATCGAACGCGGCGAGCTGTCTGCAGATCGCAGCCCAGAGCTGGTTTCGGGCCTGATCCATGGCGCTTTCTGGTACCGTCTGCTGAACCGGGGGGTGCTGGACGCCAGTTTTGCCAGAGCGGTCACGCGTGACGTATTCGGCCCGCCGACTTCGGCGGCAGGGGAGCCTGCTAGGCTCCAGCCTCATTAAGTTTTAAAGCCAGAAGATGACGGCGGCGGCAAGCGCAATGGCTGAGAGGGAGGCCTCCGGGCAACTGTCGTAACGAGTGGCGACACGCCGCCAAGGCGTCACCGTCGGCCCAATCTGCGACATCTCGGATCCGGTCGATCATCCCTATATTCGTGGCCGCGGCGTGTTGCAGGATTACGAATACGACAGCACGGTGCGCCTGCCGATGAACCAGACCTTTCCGCGTCTGAGCACCACGCCGGGCGCTGTACGTGCGTCGGCGCCGAGGCTCGGCCACCACACCGCAGAAATCCAGGCTGAACTTGGCTTCGGCGATCTAGGCACAGCCCGCGCCGCCGATGCTGTCGTTCTCGACTTTGAAGACAGCGTGATCGAAGGCGTCTCGGCGATTGACCTGCCCCCTACGCTTCGTTGGCCTTGGAGTCGGGCGCAGCCCCCACTTAGGTCAACTGATCGAACTTGAAGGTCCGCTTGCGCGTTTATTGGAACACAGAACTTATTCGCTGGAGTTTGATGCGCCCGATTCCGGTTTGACTACAATGACTGTTGAACCGATCGACTTTCCATCTTTCGCCCATTCACTATGGTCATTAGCATTCAAAGTCACGCTGACAGCATTTGCCCCTGCAACCAAAAGATTAGAAGGGATATGCACCCAATTCCCATAAACGCGCGAGATTTTTTCGCCATTTATGTAGAGATGCGCATGGCCTTTATTTTCCACTACATCCTTGTTGATTGCCGAAGGCGTGAAGGTAAAGTTTTCCGTTAAAACTTGGACATTGTATCCGTCCATCTCGTCCGGAAACACAAGATGAGTGATCGTTGGAACCGGCAGACCTGCAGCGACCTCCCGCAAAGGATGATTGTGGGTCATACCCGCCTCCATGGTGGTTGGCATGTCCGCGCCGATCAGGTTCTCCGCATGGCAAATTTCCTGCCTCTGCGCGGTCTCAAAGACTGCATTGGCTGCCGCTTGGGCAGCTTCCGGTTCTGCGGTTGAGCCAGTCCATGACAAAAACGCCATGGAGCAGGCAAACGTCAAAAGCGCAACGACGGCACCATATACCAAGGTTCGCATGGCGCCCGCCTTATTGTGGAGGCGCAGGAAGCACTGACATCAGGTCGTCAACGCTCACTCCAAGCGTTTCAGCGGCTGCTTCAAAGTTCGGTGGACCATCGCCCAAGGCTTCTGCTAGTGCGTCAGGCGAGATGCCCAATTGTTCAGCGGCTGCCGACAGGTCCGGGCCGCCACCGCCGCGCATCTGAGCCATGTCAACTTCGCCGTGGTAGCAATCAATCGTGTAGGGCGCTTCGTCAGCGGTTAGGTGGTAGTGGTAGATACCGTCTGGAAATTCCGGAGTTCGGCCAAAATGACCGCCGCACTCATCCAGATCGGCATTCACAATGATCTCGCCGTTTTCACCTTGATTGGCATAGACCGGAAAGCCATCTTGCAAGACCCCGATCATGTAGGAATGTTCACCATCGACGTCGACTTCTGCAGTCAAGCAGACCGGAATCCCGTGGTAATGATACGTCGTGCCATCACCAAGGGGATGGCCGTTGCATTCATCGACAAAGGCTGCATGGTCGTGGATGACATTGTCATCGAGCGCGACGATCGTGCGTTCCATGTCCTCGTAGTCATTGAACAGGCGCGCGCCGTTGATGGCGACACCGATCTGGCCCAACGATGTGTCCGTCGTTGTCTCGCTGTAAACTGGTAATGTTGTGATTGTTGTGTCGATCGGCGACGCTTCGATGTCTTCAGCATTCAAATCCCAGAATGTTGCATCAGGGTTTGTGCTAAACGGCATCATGCCTGGATCATCCGGGACCAAGTAGACGTCTGCCAGATACGTTGAGGGCAGGCCATCAGATTCATAGCGGAACGTGTCATTATCGTTGATGGTTATCGTCACGTTGTCCGACCATTTGGCGGCAGCAACTGCCTGCGATGTATCCGTGGTTGCGACATTCGTTGATTGGGCCGTTAGGGTGGAACTGCTCAGCAAAACAGCTCCGGACACGCCGACGGCGGCCGCAATCACGGTTGTGGCCAAGAATTTAAGCTTCACTCTCATACTGAGCTCTCCGGGTCTATACCAAGGCTACATGTCTGCCAGTCTTAAGTCACTAACGCATGGCAGACATCTTTCCGTCGGTACAATCTGGAAAATTATATGGTACGGTGAACCACACCGATGTCGATGTTTTGCTTTCATCCATTCAACTGGTGCAGGCTAGACTGCTGCAATGTGTGGGCCATCAAAGCGGACCTTCACGAAAAGCCCAGCAGCGGCCGCTCCGTCCCGCACCGCAGGCCTTCGAAGGTGGTCGGCGGCTGCACCTGCGGCGAAGGTCAGCTCTTCTTATTGCGCCTGCGGCATGGATCGCCCGCAAAGTCGCAAGATCTGTCGACTTTGCAAAGGTCACTTACTGCGCATCACTGCTGTTCGTTCAGGACGCAGCGAAGGTCCGCTTCCCGCCCGGAGCCGCGCGGTCAGTTCCCGGCCCAAAGCCGACCTTTACCGTGAGAATAGACGTCGCATCGCAGCTTCCCCGAAGCAGCCTTTAATGCAGACCGCTACATTTCCGGCGTGCAGACGTTGGCCACTGAAATGAACGGGTTCTAACTGACCAACTCGTAGTGTTTTATGGTGCGAGCCTCAAAACGAACGCCCCCCCCTTCGCGGTCGAACGCACCGACATTCCAAATCCCCAGCAACTACTGGCGCCGCATCACTACATGCCAGCGGTCACCTCCAGCTCTGCTTCCAGTCTGCGCGCTGCTCCTCCGGGGGCGGCACCCCAGACGGCGATCCAGCGGTAGAAAATCAGCGTCAGGAACAGAGTGAACACGGTCGCAAAGCCCAAGCCGCCGACGATCACCCATCCGACGGCGATGCGTGCCTCGGCCCCTGCCCCGGAGGTCAGGATCAACGGCAGGCCGCCAAAGACGGTTGAGACCATCGTCATCATCACGGGCCTGATGCGCAGGCGCAGCGCGTTCCGGATGGCGCTGTCGATATCCTCCCCCGCTTCGCGCAACTGGTTAGCGAATTCGACGATCAGGATACCGTTCTTGGCCATGACCCCGATCAGCATCACAAGACCGATCTGGCTGTAATAGTTCAGCGACCCGCCCGTCATGGAGATCGCCAGCAAAGCAGCCGCAAGGCCGAAGGGCACCGTCATCATGATGACGACCGCGCTGGCGAAGCTTTCGAACTGGGCGGCCAGCGCCAGCAGAACCACGATCAACGCCACGCCGAAGACCATGTAGATACCGCCTTGGGAATCGTCGAGCGTCGCGGCCTCTCCGGTGAAGGTGATGCCCATCCCATCGGGCAGCACCTCTTCTGAGAGGGCCAGCACCCGGTCCATTGCCGTCGAAAGGTCAACACCCGCGCCAAGGTTGGCCTGCAAGGAAACAGACAAGGCACCGCCCAAACGCTCGATCTGCGCGTCGCTCACCACCATGTCGAGCGAGGCGACCGAGGACAGCGGCACATAGGCGCCACTGTCGAGCCGGATCGACATCGAAGCGATATCCGATGGGTCGTTGATCGGCGGCCCACCCGGGACGACATTCACGTCCACTTCGACGTCATCCGAAAAGACGCTGACCGCCACATCGCCCTGCACCATGGCACTTACGAGGGAGGAAACGTCAGAACCGCTGAGCCCCATATCGCCCGCCGCGCTGTCGTCCACCGTCACCTCCAACTGGGCGTTGACGCTGTTGTTGGACAATTGCGGGTTCAGGAAGGTGTCGTCCTGCGCCATCTCTGCGACAAGGCTGTCGGCCGCCTCGGTCATATTCGCAAGGTTCGTACCCGTCACCGCAAAGCTCAGCCCGCCGCCCGCACCGCGGATGTTCAGGCTATTGGTCGACCGCGCACTGACCTGCACGCCGGGGACCGAGGCCAGCTTGCCACTGATCTGGCCAATCAACTCTTGCTGGGTAAAGTCACGCTCGGTCCAATCCGGCAGGCGAACGACGATAAAGGCACTGGTGCCGCCGCCGACGCCGATAATGCTTTGCACGGTCTCGATCTGCCCGCTCTCCCGATAGGGGGCGAGGATGTCTTCGACCAACGCGACTTGCGTATCAAGGTAGTCGATCGTCGTATCCGACGCGCCCCGCGCCTGTACGAGGAAGAAGCCCCTGTCCTCTTCCGGTGTGACGGTGGACGGCAGGGTCATCGCGGCCCCCATCGCGATCATGGCAAAGCCGATAGCGATTGACAGAACCAGCAGCGGCGTGCGGATGGCGAAATCCATCACCCGGTCAAAGCTGCGCGCCAAGACGCCCGGCACGGCGGTTTCCGCGCTGGCCAAAGTCTTGCCGGGATCCAGCAAGGCCGAGAGGACTGGCGCGAGAGTTAGCGCGGTGATCGACGACAGGGTAACGGCAAAGGCCAGCACAAAGCCGAATTCGGAAAAGACCCCGCCCGCCTGCCCCGGCAGAAAGGAAATCGGGATGAATACAGCAGCAAGCGTCGCGGTGGTCGAGATCACGGCGAAGAACACCTCATTCGTGCCGGACGCCGCGGCAGCGAAAGCCCCCATGCCGGACTTGCGTTTGCGGACGATGTTTTCGACCACCACGATGGCGTCATCCACGACCATCCCCGTAGCCAACACCAGCGCCAAAAGGCTGATCGTATTGACGGAAAACCCCGTCAGCCAGATCGCCGCCAGCGTCCCGATCAAGGCCACGGGGATCGTGACGGCGGGGATCAATGTCGCCCGAGGGGAACGCAGAAACAGGAAGATCACAACCACCACAATGCCGGTGGCCATGAGAATGGATTTGACGACCTCGTTGATAGAACCTTCGATGAAGATACCGTCGTTTGAGGTAATCAACAGTTGCACGCCCTCAGGCATCTGCGTCTGCAATTCCTCAACAGCGGCAGTTACATCTCGCGAGATCTCCAACGTGTTGCCAACCGATTGCCGTGTGATGTCGAGACCGATGGCCGTTTCGCCATTCACGCGGGTATAGACGCTGGCGTCTTCGGGGATCAGTTGGACAAAGGCGACATCGGCCACCTGCGTCGTATCGTTGACCGGCAGTTGGTTAATGGTGTCAACGGTGACATCCTTGCTGCCGACCCGGAGCGAGAGGGTCTGCGTTTCGCTGGAAAGCGAGCCCAGAGCGGTATCGTCGCGAAGCTGCGCAAGTGCGGTGGAGACATCGAAGATGGTCAAGCCACGGCTTAGCAAAGATGGCATGTTCACCGCCACGCGGAACTCATTGGCGCGTTCCCCGCGCAGGGTCACTTCGGCAATGCCGTCGATCAGGGAAAGCCGTTCATAGACGACCCCCTCCCCCAGTTGGGTCAATGTGTCGAGGCTGGCATCGCCAAGCAGCGCAAGACGGATGATCGCATCCGCGTTGCTGTCGCTTTTGCTGACGCTGGGGTCTTCGATATCGTCGGGCAAGGACCTCAAGGCCCCCGATACGATCTCGCGCGCCTCATTGGCGGCGACGTTCACATCGGTGCCATCCGAAAGGTCGATGGTGATCCGGCTCGATCCCATGCTCGAAGTGGATTCGATATAAGACATGCCATCAAGCGCGCTCAGCGCGTCTTCGAGGACTTGGGTCACTTCGGTTTCGACCGTGCTGGGCACCGCACCTTCGTAGTCGGTCCTGACAGAAATGACGGGCCGGTCAACATCCGGCATTTCGCGGATATCGACGCTGGCAAAGGCCGCCAGCCCGGCGATGATGATCAGCAGGTTCAACACGATCCCGAAGATGGGCCGCGCCACGAAGACATCCGCGAAACCGGCCTTATGCGCCTTTTTCTCAAAGCTCATGCGTCCGGTCCCCCGCGCGCGCCAGCGGCGGTGACCTGCGCGCCTTCACGCAGTTTCGCGGCACCTTCGGCCACGATCTGCGCGCCTATGGGCGCTTCGGTTTCAACCCAGACCCGATCCCCCTCGCGGTAGCGGATGGTCACGGGAACACGGGCCGTGCTGCCCTCCTCCGCGACCCAAATGCCCGCGCCGCTGCGGTCCCATGTGATGGCGGTCGCGGGCACGACGGGCAGCGGATCAGTCTCTTCGGTCATGCGGATGGCGAAGGTCATGCCGGCAAGCAGCAGCCCGTCGGGGTTTTCGATCTCCGCTTTCACCGTGGCACTGCGGGTCACGCTGTCGAGACGGCTGTCAAAGGCGGTAACCTTGCCCTCGAAAATACGCCCCGCATAGGTGGGTGTCGAAACGAGGACCGGCTTGCCCTCGGCCAGGAGACCGATGGAGCGTTCCGGCACTTCGAATGTGGCCAGCAGGCTTGTGGTGTCGTCGATGGTCACGATGGTCTCACCGCTCGCCACACGGTCGCCCACGCTGACATCGCTCAGTCCCAAACGGCCCGAAATCGGGGCCTTGATCGTGCGGTCATCGAGCGCGACCTGCGCAAGCCCGACATTGGCCTCGGCCAGTCGCAACGCGACGCGCGCCTCGGAGAGTGTTACGTCGGTCACTACCGCACTGCCATTGCGGCGCAGTTCCTCATAGCGGGTGACCGTGTCCTGCGCCTGATCGCGATTGGCCTCGGCAATCTCGAGCGCCAGCCTTTCCGAACGGTCTTCCAGCTTCAGAAGGACATCGCCCTTTTGCACCATCTTATTGGCCTCAAGTGCGGTTTCGACCACCTCACCGACATCGGTTGCGGTCACTTCGGTCTTGCGCAGGGACACGGCGCTGCCGACGGTGCGCAGGATCAGCGTGTATGCGCGGGCCTCAAGTGGCGCGAGAACGACCGTGGTCGCCCGCCCCTGCCCGCCGCGACTCCGACCAGATCGGGCCTCTCTGGGCCCCTCGGCTGTCTCTATGGCACTGCCACCCCAAAGCTGCGCAGCCTCATCGGGCACGCCGAATGCGATGCCGTAGGCACCTGCGATGATCATGAGTGAGAGTGCGGCGTAAGATAATTTCTTCAATTTCTTCATGGTTCCTGAAAGGCGCTGTCGGAAGGGACTGGGTGTCATTGGTCTTCCCAACTGCGCATTTTGGTAGAACATCCCCACCGAACGGGGGGACGCCTCCACGCTATGATCAGCTGGGGGCGGTGCGAAATTTAACGGTTAAGAGAGACCCTGCGATGCTTGTGCTTCTTCTGATACGAAGAGCGAAGAATATTCCGTCGCTCAAACATCATTGTTCGGGTCAAAAAGTGGGATGTCTTTCGATCAGGGCAAAACCTGCGAATGCTGACTTGGACGGTGCTATGCTGGGGCCTTAATCGCAGCTCTTGATCCTTAGCCGCTATTGGTTGGCGAAAGCAGCGAAGGTTGGCAAACCGCCGTTCCTCCAAGAGATCTTCTTAACTGCAATGGAGACTGGGCGTCCGCAGCAAATGGGAGCAAAGTCCCGCGTTGCAGACCTAAATGCGCAACGCAGCGGATGACCGCATTCCGCCCTTTTCTGCGAAGGGCGCTCCCGGCCCGATCCGGACATTGATCCAACCATACGTCGCCATGCTGCAGCTTCCCCGAAGCGGTCATTGGAACAGTTGCGCAGCATTTTGGCCCGTTCGGTGTCAGCTATGCGAGACAAAGCTGGCGTTGACAGTATGGTGTAACCAGAAAGCATCAGGAGTATGGAAATGGCGCAATTGGATGAAGATGTGCTCAAGGAGAGAGAGGCACAAATAACGCAGCAGTACCATGGCATCTATCCCGTCCACGAAGCGTTCTACATCCACTCCATAATCTATGCGGCCGAGCGTTCGGAGTCGGCGTTCCAGCGCTTTGATGACGCTGTTGCCGCCTCATGTTCGGCCGAATTGATTTTCGCCACTATTCAGGAGGCGTTGACCCACGCGGGCGCGCTATCCCGCTTTTTCTGGCCAATGAAGAAGCAAAATGAACTTTCAGTCGCGCGTGGTGATCGGCTGCGAGGTGCCTTCGCGCTTGATGAAGCATCAGCGCTGAAATGGCGCAAGCTGCGAAATGCCTTTGAGCATTTCGACGAGGACCTTGACCGCTTCCTTCTTGAGGATCGAGCCGGGTACTTCTTCCCAAATCCGTTGGTAGACGACCAAGCGCTCGCCAACGAGGCCATCGGGCATATTTTCAAGCTGGTTGATCCAACGCATGGCATTTGCATGTTCCTTGGCAAAAAATTCGAATTCCAGCCCATTAGGAGCGAAGTGCGGCACATCCTGTCTCGCGCACGCGAAATGGACGAGCAAGGCAATCGCCTTTGACAGGAGGCATTGTCATGCGGCGTTGCTGTGAGAAATGCCAGGAGCGGGCACGGAGCAGACCTGCGGCGAAACGGCGCTCTGGACGTTCTGGTGAGCGGGTCTGCCCGGTAGATCAACCCGAAGCAGACTGTCAATCGGAACGCAATCATGACCCCTTATCGGCATCCAATAGTGCCCCCCTTTGGGCGCTCTGTAACTGGCCTTCAGAACGCCTGTGTCCAAGGTAACACTTCGTTTGCGTGATCGACACATCGCTAATCGACTAGCGAGTTGCTCAGAAGCTTAGCAATATCATCTAAGTGCACAGTTTTGCCTGTATGGTGGTCAGCGACAATTGGACCAGCTAACAGGCAGGAAATCGCTGAGCTCACCTACCAGGATACTGTCTCCCGTGGTACACTTCTGCTGCAACTCATTGAGCGCATTGCCCCGCGTTCGGCAGAATGTGGTACCCTCCAATCCCTATTCTATTGGGGTTTTCATAGATTCTTGGAGCCCCCACTAATTTCTCACATAGCCGCTGACAGTTAGCGGTTGTCATAGATGCAAGAAGTGCCATTCTTGCTCTCGGTAGCAACATCCCAAGAGCGCTCACGGAACAAATGTGATACAAAAATTAAGGCAGCAAGAACAGAGAAACGCAAAAATGGTTATATCTCAGCCACTTAATAAATTTCATATACCGTAAAATGGTGCCCGGGGGCGGAATCGAACCACCGACACGAGGATTTTCAATCCACTGCTCTACCCCTGAGCTACCCGGGCACGGGTCACCTCTTTCGAGGTCGGGTGAGCGGGTTCTAGGACCTGTGGCGCGGGGTGTCCAGCCCCATTTTGCCCTGAAACCCACTTCTTTTCAAAAAACGCAAATTTTCCTGTGTTAATGGGGCTTTGCAGGACGGTCTTGTGCCGCTTCGGCGGCGTCGATGGCGGCTTCCACGTCTTCGGGGTCGCGCGAGGGGACGGCGTAGCTGCCGTTGAACCAGCGGCCCAAATCGATGTCGGCGCAGCGGCGCGAGCAG
The DNA here is from genome assembly GCF_043557225.1 of Sulfitobacter sp. 1A13496. Taxonomy (NCBI): domain Bacteria; kingdom Pseudomonadati; phylum Pseudomonadota; class Alphaproteobacteria; order Rhodobacterales; family Roseobacteraceae; genus Sulfitobacter; species Sulfitobacter sp. 1A13496. Next base: position 40,234 of record NZ_JBIFFP010000008.1, read on the forward strand.
AAGGGGCGATGCGCCTTGACGGTTTCGGCTTTGCAGATCGGGCAGTTCATCGGGCGGCCCCTGTCAGCACCTCCGCCAGCACCGGGCGGGCACGTTTGCGCTGCAGCTCGTAATGGCCCAGAGGCGTCCAGCCGACCAGCGTCGTATCCACGTCGTCGGCGCGGAAAGCGGCGCGCAGGGCGCTTTCAAACGTCCGGCGGTCCTTCTTGGGCATGGGTGCAAGGTCGAGCGTGATCTGCCCGCCCAGCCCGCGCAGACGCAGGGCGCGGGGCAGCGCTTTGGCGCAGGCCATATTGGCCTTCACCCCGGCGGCGAGCGAGGCATCGTTGCCGGTGTTCACATCGACCGCAACCAGCGCGCGTGTCGGCTCCACAAAGATCGACGCGCCGCCGCCGAGCGGCACCTGCGCCGAGGCCACGCGGTCGAGCTCTTCCAGAACGCCGTGGTCGTCAAAGCCGCCGGCCTCGGTCACCACCTCGGCGGGCGCGGTCCAGTCGCGCCAAGCGAGCAGATGCGGACCATCGCCTTCGCTCAGCACCTCCATCTGTTGCGCGTCATCATTGGCCACGGTATCCGCCAAGCTGAGCATATTGACGATATCCTCGGCAATATGCTCGGCATCGGCACCGGCGCAGGAGGACCGCAGGATCAGGCCCAGATCGGCCCCGCCCGCCACCTCATGGGCGATCTCCAGCAGCCGGTCGCGTTCTTCCTCGTCTTTGATCGAGCGCGAGATGTTCAGCCCCGGCGCACCCGGCGTCACGATGGCATAGCGCGACTTGAAGAGCAGCTTATTGGTCACCGGGATCGCCTTGCCCGGCTCGGCATGGCCCGAAACCTGCACGAGAATCGTCTGACCGGGGGCCAGCCCCTTGATCTGCCGCAGAAACGCCGCGCCATCGGGGGTCTTGAGGAACATGCCCCCCTGCCCCTTGACCGGACGATCCGCAATCGCACGATAAACGGTGCCGACGCGCGGCCCGTCACTGTCGATCAGAAAATCATCCAGCTTGCCGTCCACCATCAGGGCGGCGGCTTCGATATCACCGAGATGGTCGAGAATAATCGTACGGCCCTTCATGGCGTCCTTCCGTCAAATGGGTAGCCTGCCGCTTGCAGCAGGTTCGCAGCCTCGGCCAATGGCAGGCCGACGATTGCAGTGAATGACCCGCTGATCCAAGGGATCAACGCGCCCGCGGGGCCCTGAATGCCATAGCCACCCGCCTTGCCGCGCCAATCGCCGGTGGCGAGGTAGCGGCGAATCTCGGGCTCGGACAGGGATTTCATCTTCACGCTGCTTTGCACATCGCGCTGCCACAGCTTGTCGCCACGTTTGACGGCGACGGCGGTGACCACCTTATGCCGACGGCCCGACATCAGCCGCAAAAAGGCTTCGGCCTCGGCCTCATCCTCGGGCTTGCCGAGGATGCGCCGGCCAAGCGCCACGGTGGTATCAGCGCAAAGCACGATATCCTCCGCGCCCGCGTGCACCGCCGCCACTTTCTCGCGCGCCATTCGGGCGCAATAGGGACGCGGCAGTTCGGCCTTATAGGGCGTCTCGTCGATGTCGGGGGCGCGAATGGCATCTGGGGTCACGCCGATCTGGGCCAAAAGCTCCAACCGGCGCGGCGATCCTGATCCAAGAATGAATTGCATCTTATAGGCCTCTTTGCCTGAGGCCGGCAGCCCGGTCGGGGCCGCGCACGGCCCCGCCTGCGCCGCGCAACGCGCGAACGCGGTGCCGCTTACTTGAAGCGATAGTTGATCCGACCCTTGGTCAAATCATAGGGGGTCATTTCCACCTGAACCTTGTCGCCAGCCAGAACACGGATGCGGTTTTTCCGCATCTTGCCTGCCGTATGCGCGATGATCTCATGGCCGTTTTCCAGCTCGACCCGAAACGTCGCGTTAGGCAGGAGTTCCTTCACGACACCGGGAAATTCGAGCGTATCTTCCTTGGCCATGGTCTCTCCTTGAGCACAAAACCCTCCAAAACGAGGGCGCAGGCTTAAATGGGCGCATTTTCGCGCTTTTTCAAGGGGGATTCAGCGCAAAGCGACGTTTATCGCCTTTCCGTCGCGGCCAATCTGGTCTTGCCAGTCCCTTCGGTTGAGCACGATGCCATCCGCGCGCACCTCGGCGACCTGCGCCAAATCGGCGTCCGCCACGGTCCAGCCGGGGGCGTTGACCTCGCGCACACCCAAAATCCCCGTGGGCGGGAAGCCGCGATCCGGGGGGCAAAAAATCCCCCCCGCGCCATAGGATTGACCCAAAGCCTCGGACCAATCGGCCTTACCCACGACCGAGGACATGGCGGTGATACACTGATTCTCAAGCGCCCGCGCCATGGAGCCGATGCGCACCCGCCAATAGCCCGCAAGCGTCTCGGTCACACTGGGCACGCAGATCACATCACATTCCGCCAGCGCACGGCCCAGCAGGGGAAACTCGCTGTCATAGCAGATGAGAATCCCGATCTTGCCAATCGCCGTGTCAAAGACCTGAAACGCATTGCCCCCGATCACACCCCATTCCTCGCGCTCGAAACGGGTCATGATCTGCTTGTCCTGCACGCCGATCTGCCCCGTGGGCGTGATCAGCCGGGCACGGTTCACCGGGCGGCTCTCAGTCGCTGCGGGGCCTGAGCCGGCCACGATATGCACGTTATGCTCGGCGGCGAGTTTCACATGCAGCCGGTCCGCCTCCTCAAGCTTGTCCGACACCGCAAAGAGCGACCGCTCCAAATCGCCCGCCACCTCGGCCCCATCGAGCGTTGCCAGTTCCATCGCCGCATATTCGGGGAAAACCAGCAGTTCCGCCCCCTGCACCGCCGCCTCGGCGACCCAATGGGCCAGTTTGTCTTCGTATTGCGCCCAAGATGTCAGAACATCGAGCGGATAGGCGGCTGTGGCGATCTTCATTCGAAAGGCTCCTCATTTTCGCGCAGTCTGCGCAGCTTTACCGATGGCTTCAAGACCGGCAGCACCGCTTTCGTGGAACCGCCCGAGAGGCTGCCGCTTGCTTGGGCAAAGGCTTGACCTGACCCGCGCGGGGTTTCACAAGATCCGAAAGAGATGGGACCATATGCTGAACAAGGGCATCACCCTGCGGGGCATCGAAGTGTTTGAGGCGCTGGCGCGAAGCGGGTCAGTGGCGCAGGCGGCCGAGGCAACGGGGCTCAGCCAGCCCGCCGTCAGCCAGCAGATGCGCAACCTCGAGGCCGCCATCGGCGCGGAACTGGTCGACCACACCCGCCGCCCCATGCGACTGACCCCAGCCGGGCAGATGTTCCTACGCCGGGCCGAACAGGCGCTCAGCGAATTGCGCCAAGCGCAGAGTGAAGTCACGGTGATGGATTTGGCCCATCTGGAGGCGCTGAACCTTGGCGTGATCGACGATTTCGACGATGACCTGACCCCACGCCTTGCCACAATCCTTGGCGACAGCCTCACCGGATGCCGCTTTCGGATGATCACCGCAGGCAGCAATGAATTGGCCCGGGCACTGCGCGACAAAAGCCTGCATATGGCGCTATCGGTGCAGATCGACGAACCGATGGCGGGGGTTCTGGAATACCCGTTGGCCCGCGATCCGTTTATCCTCGTCACCCCTGCGGGCACCTCCGCCGATCCCGACGCCCTGCTGCGCGGCGCCACCGATCTGCCCTTTCTGCGCTATGTCGCCGATCAGTTGATCGCGCGGCAGATCGAGGCGCATCTTGCATCAGAGGGACACAACCTGCCCGCCCGTTTCGAGATTGGCAGCCATCTGGCGCTGATGGCCATGGTGGCACGCGGGATTGGCTGGGCGATGACGACGCCCTTGGGATACATGCGCGCCGCCCGTTTTCACGACCGCCTCGCCGCGCACCCCCTGCCCGCGGCGGCACAGGCCCAACCGCCTGCGCGCACCATCTCTCTCTTCGCCGGTGCGGAATGGTCCGGCCCCGTGCCGCGCGACATCGCCCAGACCCTGCGGCAGTTGATGCAGACCCATATGATCGCCCCCGCCATCGCGCAATTGCCCTGGCTGGCCGACGGCTTTCACCTGCTTGAAGACATGGACCCTATCGGAGAATAATGCCCCATGACCAAGATCGTGATCCTCACCGGCGCGGGCATCTCTGCCGAAAGCGGGCTTGAGACCTTCCGCGCCTCAGATGGCCTCTGGGCGCAGCACCGGGTCGAAGACGTGGCGACGCCCGAAGGTTTCGCCCGCAACCCCAAACTGGTGGTCGACTTCTACAACGCGCGCCGCGCGCAGGCCGCCGAAGTGGCCCCCAACGCCGCGCACCGCGCCCTCGCCCGGCTGGAGGCCGAGTTGGACGGCGAGGTGGTGGTGATCACCCAAAACGTCGACGATCTGCACGAACAGGGCGGCTCGCGGCAGGTCATGCATATGCATGGCGCGCTCAAAGGCGCGCTCTGCGCCGCTTGCGATCACCGCTGGCCCGCACCCATGGTCATGGCGCCGGGCGATCCCTGCCCCGCCTGCGGTGCCCCCGCCGCGCGGCCCGATATCGTTTGGTTCGGTGAGATGCCCTATGAGATGGACGCGCTTTTCGATCATCTGGCCGAGGCGGATATCTTTGCCGCCATCGGCACATCGGGCAATGTCTACCCCGCCGCCGGTTTCGTCGCCGAGGCCCGCCGCGCCGGGGCGCATACGATAGAATTCAATCTCGAACGCTCCGCCGTGGGCAATCAGTTCGCCGAACATCGCATCGGGCCCGCCAGCCAGACAGTGCCGGAATGGGTGGCCGAAGTGCTTGAGGCGCGCCACTAGTTACCGGCGCGCCACGGGCCGTCAGCGCGGTTCGCTGCGCAACCCTTTGTAGATCGTGTAACACATCACCAGCATCAGGATCGCAAAAGGCACCCCCGTCGCGGTGACCCCGGCCTGCAGCGCCGACAACCCGCCGCCGATCAGCAGCACGATGGCGATCAACCCTTCGACGATGCACCAGAAGATGCGCTGCGGCACCGGGGCGTCAATCTTGCCCCCCGCCGTGATCGTATCGACAACCAGCGACCCCGAATCCGAGGAGGTGACGAAAAACACCAGCGCCAGAAGGATCGCGATGGTCGAGGCTATCTTGGTAAAGGGAAGCTCATTCAGCATCCCGAACAGCGAGAGTTCCGGCGAATAGCTGTCGATCACATTGGCCTTGACCAGCGATGTCTCAGGGCTGGCAAGGATCTGGTCGATCGCGATGCCGCCAAAGACGCCCATCCAGATGAAGATGATCAGCGACGGGATCAGCAACACGCAAATGATGAACTCCCGCACCGTGCGCCCGCGCGAGACGCGCGCGATGAACATGCCCACGAAAGGCGCCCAAGAGACCCACCACGCCCAATAGAACGCGGTCCAGCCTTCGCGGTAGGAATCATCCTCCCGACCGAATGGATTGGAGAGCGGGATGATCTCTTGCGTATAGGCCAACAGACCGGTCCAGAACCCGTCGAGCCCCACCAGCGTCGGGCCGACGAAAAGCACGAAGAGGAAGAACAGGACGGCTACGATCATATTCACCTCGGACAGGATCTTCACCCCGCCGTCCAGCCCGCGCCAGACCGACACCAGCGCCACGGCGGTCACCAAGAGAATGATGATCACCTGCACATTGGTCGAAATCTCGAGCCCGAAGGCGAAGTTGAACCCCGCATTGGCCTGCTGCGCGCCAAGGCCAAGCGATGTCGCGAGACCAAAGAGCGTCGCGAAAACCGCCAGAATATCAATGATATGCCCCGGCCAGCCCCAGACCCGATCCCCCAGCAGGGGGTAGAAGCACGACCGGATCGAAAAGGGCAGCCCCTTGTTATAGGTGAAGAGCGCCAAGGCCAGCGCCATGATCGCATAGACCGCCCAACCGTGCAGCCCCCAGTGATAAAAGGTCGCCGCAAGACCCATGGCGCGGGCAGCCTCCACATTCTCGAGAATGATCGACCCATCCTCGGCAATCGGCAGGGGCACCCCCAGCGGACCGGAGACGTTCATATGGTACACCGGTTCGAGCACGCCAAAGAACAACAGGCCAATCCCCATGCCCGCGGCAAAAAGCATGGCGAACCACGTCAGATAGGAATATTCCGGCAAGGCCTCTTGCCCGCCGAGCCTGACCTTTGAAATCGGCATGAAGATCAGCGCGATGCAGAACAGAACGAAGATGTTCACGATGATCATGAACAGCCAATCCAGCTTGGTCGTGGCGAAATCACGAACCGCGAGGAAGACCACCCCGGCCTGATCCGGGAAGAGCATGGTCAGCAGCACAAAAGCCACCGCCGTTAGGCCCGAGACCATGAAGACCGGGTTGTGAATGTCAAAACCCAACGGGCCGAGGGATCCGTCGATATTGTCTTGGCCGACCTCGAAATCAGTCTCAATCTCATTCGTATCGGGTGGCGTAGTGGAACTGGACGTGCCGGGTGTGGGGTCGGTCATGGAGTCTCCGATCTTGATGCACTGTCTGACCCCCGCTCGGCAGGTAGCATGGTCAGAACAACAATTGTCGGAAGATCAATTAGCGCGCATTTCCAAGGTTTCCCGAATTAAAACATGCCCCTGCGCAAGAAAATTACCCCGGGCCGCCACGGCCCTAGCCCCTGATAGGCAGGAAACCCTAACAAAACCCTAAGCCCAAAACGAAAAAGGCCCCGATCCTTTCGGATCGAGGCCCCAATCTCTATGCGGTAAGCCTTAGCTCAGCACATCGGCTGTCGCGCTGGATTTCGCGATGGCCTTTTTGATTTTCAACGCGTTGTCGGACAGTTCAACATCTTTGGCTTTTGCCAGGAACTTGTCCAGACCACCACGGTGGTCAACGCTGCGCAGGGCTGCGGCAGAGATGCGCAGCTTGAACGCGCGGCCCAGTGCTTCGGACTGCAACGACACGTCGTTGAGGTTCGGCAGGAACCGACGGCGTGTACGGTTGTTGGCGTGGCTTACGTTGTTGCCCGTCATCGGGCCTCTTCCGGTCAATTCGCAACGGCGCGACATGGGTTCATCCTTTTGCTGTTGTGTCTTTCCAGCGATCCGGAAACACACATAACGTGGGGGCCGCGCAGAGCCGACCCTGAATTGGTTCGCTGGCTTTAAGGGGAATCGCAGTAGCCGTCAACCCGGTGCGCGGGACTTGGCCATATTTCCTGCGCCCGCCGCCGATCGCGTCAAGCATAGCTGCCCCGCCCTGCCCCCGCTACGCTGGTTTTTGCCATCCGGGCCAGAGTTTCCTTTGCATCCCCTCGGCGGATTTGCGATGCAGACGCATGACCATACAGATGCGCGCCCTCTTCGTTCACCTTTTCACTGCCACCGGAGCAGTGCTGGCGATGCTCGCCATGCTCGCCGCCGTGGAAGAGAAATGGGACCTCATGTTCCTGTGGCTGGTGATCGCCTTTTTCGTCGATGGCATCGACGGGCCGCTGGCGCGCAAATATGACGTGAAGACCAACGCGCCTGAGTTCGATGGCGTCTTGATGGATCTGATCATCGATTATCTGACTTATGTCTTCATCCCGGCCTTCGCGCTCTTTACCTCGGGGCTGATGGATGGCTGGAGCGGTTGGGCGATGATCATCATCATCACCTTCGCCAGTGTCATGTATTTCTCTGACACGCGCATGAAAACAAAGGATAACTCCTTTAAAGGTTTCCCCGGCTGCTGGAACATGCTGGTGCTGGTGCTCTTTGCCTTGCAGCCCGAGTGGTGGATCAGCCTGATCGTGGTCACGATCCTTGCCGCAGCGATGTTTCTGCCAATCAAATTCGTCCACCCCGTCCGGACCGAGCGCTGGCGTCCCGTGACGCTGCCCATGGCGCTGGCTTGGACCTTTTTCGCGGGCTGGTCCGCTTGGGTGAACTTCCACCCCGAAAGCTGGGCGCATTGGGGTCTGGTGATCACCTCGGTCTACCTGATCTGCGCCGGTGCCGCGCAGCAATTGATCCCTTCGGGCGACGACTGATCCCGCCTTAGCTCCTCAAATCAACAGTCCCGCCGCGCCTTCATGGCGCAGCAGGGCGACCTTGGTCTCGACCCCGCCCGCGCCGCTGAAGCCAGTGAGCCCCTTGGCACCCATGACGCGGTGGCAGGGGATGAGGATCGGGATCGGATTGCCGCCACAGGCCCCACCCACGGCCTGCGCTGGCACGCCGAGGTCACGGGCGATCTCGCCGTAGGTGCGGGTGTGGCCGAAGGGAATGGCCGCGATGGCGGCGCAGACCGCGCGCTGGAAATCGCTGCCGGTGACGCGCAGCGGCAGGTCAAAGTGCTGACGTTGGCCTATGGCGTATTCGTTAAGTTGGCGCAGTGCGGTGTCGAGCAGCACCGAGCGGTCTTGCCCCGCCGCCTGCCCCCAGCCGAGCGCCGTGATCGAACCGTCTTCTTCAGTGACGATCAGATCGCCGAAGGGCGTGGAGAGAGAGGCCTGTTTCATCGCCCTACTCTGCGCCAGAAATAACGCCTGCGAAAGAGTGCTGAGGGCATCGCCCTCCCTGGGGGGCGATACGACCTATCCGGCGGGCAGATAGGCGCGTGAGACGCTGACCAAGCAATGCGCGCAAACGCTGCAAAATCGCCCTCCGGGGGGGGAGGGAGGGCGATGCCCGTGGTTCCCACGGGCGGGGCATCGGCGACCTGACAAAAAAAACGGGCGCCGGTTTTCCCGACGCCCGTTTGATCACTCACTGAAAACGCCTCAGGCTTCCGCCGATGCCTCACGCACCGCCTCATCACAGCGCCCGCAGACGCCGGGATATTCATGCGTGCCGACATCCGGCAGCACCTTCCAGCAGCGCTCGCATTTCGCGCCTTCGGCCTTTTCGAACACCACGGCCACGCCATCGGTCTCGGGCATGCGGAAAGCCTCGGCAGGTGCCGGATCGCCGGTCACGGTGATGTCGGAGGTGATGCTGACATCCTCGAAGGACACGCTCTCCAACGCCTCCCGCTGCGCTGCATCGTCGACATGTACCACGGGGGCCGCCTCGAGCGAGGCGCCGATGACCTTCTCGGTCCGCTGCACTTCGAGCGCTGCGGTCACCACCCGGCGCGCGGCGCGGACCTTGGCCCATTTCGCCGCCAGTTCCGGGTTCAACCATGCTTCGGGCGTCTCGGGCATGTCGACCAGATGCACCGAGGAGTCGTCGCCCGGGAAGCGCTCCAGCCAGACTTCTTCCATGGTGAAGACCAGCACCGGGGCCAGCCATGTGGTCAGACGGTGGAAGAGGATATCCAGCACCGTCCGCGCCGCGCGGCGGCGCAGGGTGTCGCCATCGCAGTAAAGCGCGTCTTTGCGGATGTCGAAGTAGAAGGCCGAAAGATCGACGGTGGCAAAGGTGAAGACCGCTTGGAACACGCCTTGGAAGTCGAAACGCGCAAAACCGTCGCGCACCACCTTGTCGAGTTCCGCCACCCGGTGCAGCACCCACTGCTCAAGTTCCGGCATCTCCGCCGGGTCCACGCGGTCCGCCTCGGAAAAGTCACTCAGCGCGCCCAGCATGTAGCGCATGGTGTTGCGCAAGCGGCGATAGCTGTCGGCCACGCCCTTGAGGATCTCGTCCCCGATGCGCTGGTCGGCGGTGTAATCGGTCTGCGCCACCCAGAGCCGCAGGATATCGGCGCCATACTGCTGCACGATCTTCTCGGGCACGATGGTGTTGCCGATGGACTTGGACATCTTCATGCCCTTGGCATCCAGCGTAAACCCATGGGTCACCACGTTGCGGTAAGGCGCGCGGCCCGTGGTGCCGACGGATTGCAACAGCGAGGAATGGAACCAGCCACGGTGCTGGTCGGTGCCTTCCATGTAGACATCGGCGATGCCGTCCTCCGTCCCGTCTTCGCGGTCGCGCAGGGTGAAGGCATGGGTTGAGCCGCTGTCGAACCAGACGTCGAGGATGTCGGTCACCTGATCGAACTCCGCCGGGTCGACGATGCCCGAAAGGAACCGCTCCTTCGCGCCTTCGGCATACCAAGCGTCTGCCCCCTCGGCCTCGAAAGCCTCGACGATGCGCTGGTTCACCGCGTCGTTGCGCAGTAGGAAGTTCTCGTCCGTGGGCGCCACGCCCTTGCGCACGAAGCAGGTCAGCGGCACGCCCCAGGCGCGCTGGCGGCTCAGCACCCAGTCGGGCCGCGCCTCCATCATCGAATGCAGGCGGTTGCGGCCGGATTTCGGCACCCAGTTAACCTTGTCGATACAAGTGAGCGCACGCTCACGGATGGTTGTGCCGTTCTGGTCCAGACCGTCGCCCACCTCCTTGTCGATGGCGGCGAACCACTGCGGCGTATTGCGATAGATCACCGGCGCCTTGGAGCGCCAGCTGTGCGGATAGCTGTGTTTAATCTTGCCGCGCGCCAGCAACCCGCCGACCTCCACCAGCTTGTCGATGATGGCGCTGTTGGCGTTGCCCTCTTTGCCGTTCGGCTTGAGGATCGCCTTGCCACCGAAGAAGGGCAGATCGTCGCGGAAGCGGCCATCTTCCATGACGTTGTAGGTGATGACCTGCGGCAGCATGCCGAGATCGCGGTAGAGCTCGTATTCCTCCAGACCGTGCGAGGGCGCGCAATGCACAAAGCCCGTGCCCTCGTCCGAGGTCACGAAATCGGCGGCACGGAAATCGCGCAGATCGTCCCATTCGCCGTTTGCCCCTTCGGCCCCGGCCAGCGGGTGCTGAAGCGAAATCTTGGCCAACTCATCATTGCTCACGCCGCGCACCCGGCGCCACATGCCATCTTCCAGCCGCGCCCGGCCCAGCACGTCGGCGGCCAGATCGTCGGCCAGGAGGTAACGATCGCCGACATTGGCCCAGCATTCCTCGGGCGTGCCCGTGACCTCGTAAAGGCCGTAGGAGATGCCCTCGCCGTAGACCACGGCCTTGTTCGAGGGCATGGTCCAAGGCGTGGTGGTCCAGATTACCACCTTGGCGCCGTCCAACTCGCTGTCGGTGCCCACGACGTTGAACTTCACCCAGACGGTGAAGCTTTCCTTGTCGTGATACTCGACCTCGGCCTCGGCCAGCGCAGTCTTCTCGACAGGCGACCACATCACGGGCTTGGAGCCCTGATAGAGCGTACCGTTCATCAGGAACTTCATGAATTCCTCGGCGATCACCCGCTCGGCATGGAAGTCCATGGTCAGATAGGGATTTTCCCAGTTGCCGGTGATGCCGAGCCGCTTGAACTCCTCGCGCTGCACGTCGACCCATTTGGCGGCGAAGTCGCGGCATTCAGCGCGGAATTCGTTGATCGGCACCTGATCCTTGTCGCGGCCCTTCTTGCGGTACTGCTCTTCGATCTTCCACTCGATCGGCAGGCCGTGGCAGTCCCAACCGGGGATGTAGCGCGCGTCATAGCCCATCATCTGGTGGGAGCGCACGATCATGTCCTTGATCGTCTTGTTCAGCGCGTGGCCGATGTGCAGGTTACCGTTGGCATAAGGCGGGCCGTCATGCAGGGTGAAAGGCTCCCGCCCCTCTTTCTCGCGCAGGCGGTCATAGACGCCGATCTTTTCCCAACGCTCCAGCCAGCCGGGCTCGCGCTTGGGCAGTCCGGCGCGCATCGGGAAATCGGTTTTGGGCAGGTTCAGCGTGGCTTTGTAGTCGGGGGTCTCGGCGCACATGGGGGGCGTCCTCTAGGCATTTGGGGGGTTATTCAATCTCGGTCGGTGCGAATGGCTCAAGCACCTCGGCCCGGCGTCTCAACTGCTTAGAGCGCCGGGAATATAATTCGAATAATGATCGCGGTGAGGCGTGTCATGGGCCCGCTTATAAACAGCCCCCCCTGCCCCGACAAGCCCCGGAAGACGCGCGACAATCGGGCTGAAAACACTGCCAGAGTCGCCGCCCGCCGGACTTAACATTTTTTATGATCCCCGGCCTTCGCTTGAATTTTTCGGCGAAAACAGCATCATAAGGTATTCGACAAAGCTTTATTTCCGCGGGCTCCGTTTTGGGGAACCCGCGACAATTCTAATGGGCAGAAAGACCTGCGTGTGACCATCAAAGACACCTTTTATCACGATATGGTCGTAAAACCGTCGGGCATGGTCGACCATCTGAGCGGCGCGCAATGGGCCAAACTTGCCCCGCTGATGACCCATCACAAGCGTTTCACGCCCGGAACCGTGATCAGCCGCAGGGGTGATTTTCTGGATCACAGCCTGTTGCTGCTCGATGGGTTGATCGCCCGCAGCGTGCCGCGCGGACAGCGTGCCCGCAGCACCTTCGTCGCCCTCCAATTCCCCGGTGAGTTTGTCGATCTGCACGCCTTCCCGCTGAAGCAACTCGACCATGATGTGATCTCGCTGACCGATACCCATGTCGCCATCATCTCGCATGAGCCGCTGCGCGAGTTGCTCAATGGCGATGTCGAGATGGCCCGGAAGCTCTGGCTGATGACCTTGGTCGATGCCTCCATCCACCGCCATTGGGTGATGCGCAACAGCGCCATGCGTGCGCTGGCCCGGGTGGCGAATTTCCTGAGCGAATTCGATGCCCGCATGACCGCTGCGTATGGGATGGAGCGTCAGAGCCTGCCCTTCAGCCTGCGCCAGACCGATATCGCCGATGCCACCGGCCTCACCTCGGTCCATGTCAGCCGCACCCTGCGTGAGCTGCGCGAACATGGCTGCTGCGCCGTGACGGGCGGCAAACTGCTGATCCACGACCGCGCGGGGCTGCATAAGGTCGGCCAGTTCGAGCCTGCCTACCTCTATATGCCCCAAGCCGAAGCGGCGCTTTAGCCCGCCTCTGCCAGAGACTGGGGCGCACGCTCTACCTGCAAAGCAATCGCCGGATAGGTTTTACGCGGCAGCGCGACATCCCTCTGCGCCCGAGCCGCGTGATAGAGCCGTTCGAACTCCGTCACCATCGCCTGCGCATCAAAAAACCGTGCCACACGGGCGCGGGGCACTTCGGCGGGGATATCGCGCGCCTGCAGCAAGGCCTGCGCCAAGGCAGTCGCGCTATCCTCCGCCGCGATGACACCCGCCTCGCCAAGCACCTCCTCAACCGCGCCATGCGGGGTCGCGGCAACAGGCAGGCCCGTCGCCATCGCTTCCACCGCGGCGAGGCCAAAGGGTTCTTCCCACTGCGGGGTGAAAAGAGCCGCCGAAGCCCGCCCATAGGCCGCCCCAAGCGCCGCCGTTTCCAGATGCCCGACATATGCCACATCGCCATAAAGATGCGGTCTGACCATATCGTTAAAGTAATCCTGATGCTCGACCACGCCATAGATGCGCAGGGGCACCCCTGCGATCTGCGCCGCCTCCGCCGCCAGATGGGTGCCCTTGGTCGGGGTGATCCGCCCCGCCCAAACGGCGCTGCCATCTCCCGGCCCGCCTTGTGGCCATTCGTCAAGGTCAATCCCGTTGTGCACCACATGCGCCGTGTCGGGCGCGCCCTCGGGCCACCAGATGCCGCGTTGCCGGGCCGAGACGACAGAGGACAGATGCCATGGCGCCGCCCCATCCATCAGCGCGCCCCGCAGCACTTTGAACGGCGGGATATGCAGCGAGGTCACCATCGGCAGCCGCTCCGCCCGCGACAGGCGCGGCAGGAAGCGGTGCAGCGCGTTGTTGTGCACCACGTCAAAGCCGCCCTCCAGCAAGAGCCGCGCGGCGCGGGCATAGCAGGCGTCGAGGTGGTCGTTCAGCGCGTCGGTGCCGTGAAAGTCATGCCATGGAAAACGCGCATCATAATGCGCGTCACAGATCGGCAGCAGCTTCACCCCCGGCGGCAGGCTCGCCGCGCTGTCTTCGCTGGCCAATAGGGTCACCTCATGCCCGCGCTCGGCCAAGATCCGGGCAAGACCGTGGGTAAACGCCTCCATCCCGCCCTTGAAGGGGGCGGCGATGGGGTGGCGAATATGGCCGACGATGGCGATGCGCAGGGTCATTCCGCCGCGATCCGCTCTTCGCCGCGCAGATAGCGCAGCACCCTCGCGGTATTGGCGTAAGGCTGGTCTGACTGCTGCTCGCAAAGCGCGAAATCATCCGCATCCGGCTCGCGCAGCTGCACCAGCGCGTCACCGTCGCTCCCCACCAGCCCCATCAGGCGAAAGGCGGTGAGCCAGTGGTTCATGGTGCGATGGCCCCATTTATCGGCGAAAATCTCGGTATTGCGCAGGATCGAGGGGATGTGGTGGATCGGCGGCATGCAATGCGGGTGATGCTGGTGAAAGACCTTCGCGCCCTTCGCCCAGTGGATCGGCACGCCGCGCTCGTCCAACTCTCGGCCAAAGTCCGTATCCTCCCCCCCTAGCCGGTGAAACGCTCGTCAAAGCCGCCGGAGCGGTCCCAATCTTCGCGGTGGATGGCAAAGTTGAGCGACCAGAAACAGCGGTAATCGTTGCAGCGTTTCAGCCCTTCGGCGGGCGGCCCCTGACGGTCGGAATGGCGCACGGCAACGGCCTCCAACTTCGGATAGCTCCAACCTTCGGTGGCCGTGCCTGCGGGGAGGTAGTTGACCTCGCCCATGATCAGCCCGTTGCCCGGCACCACATAGCCCATATAGTCGGCGATCAGCTCCGGCGCCGGAATGCAATCCACGTCGAGAAAGACCAGACAGTCGCCCTTGGCCTCTGCCGCGACGGTATTGCGCGCGCGTGAGAGGGGCAGTTCATTGCCCGTCACCTGAACCTGCCGGATCGGGAAATCGGTCTGCGGCAGGTCGTCGTAAAGCCTGTCCTGCATGACCCCGATCACCAGCTCATCCGGCTGCCGGGTCTGTCGGGTCAGGCCAAGGATCACATTGCGCAGATGCGCCGCCCGTCCCCGCGCGAGCGTCAGCGCGCTAACTGTGGTATTCTCAGGCACGGATGGGGTGAACGACGTCATGTAAGTCTCCGGTATCTTTGGGTGTTTCTGATAGCAGCTGGTCGGTCAGGCCGATCAGCCAATTGGCCGTCTCTCTGGCGGCATCCTCATTGACCAAGGCCTTCTGCAGGGCGGGGTCATGGGCATCGAAGGTATCTTGGATCGCGCGGCGCCATGCCGCGGCGGAAGACGGGAAATGCGGCAGGTGATGCGCCGCCCCCGCCCGCGCCAGCGCTTCGGCCTTTTCGACCTGTTCGTCGAAATAGCGCCACTCCTGCACGGCGAGCCACGGGGTCTCTGCCGCTAGGATCTGGTGGCAGGTGGTGTTCCCGGTCGAGGCCACGATCATATCCGCCGCCGCCAGATAATCCGCCGCGTTATCGACCCAGCCGTGATGGTGCAGGTTGGCGGGTTCGGTGGCATGCCAATCGCGTGCCATGCGCCCGATGGTGATGAAAGCCGTCTCGGGCATCGCCCGCGCCGCGATGCCGAAGGGGGCAGAGGCGAAACCCGTGCCGCCCCCGCCCGACATGACCAGCACCATGCGCTGCTCTGGCCCGACGCCAAGCCTCTCGCGCAACCTGTCCCGCCGCGCCGGATCGGGGCGTTTCACATCGACGCCCAAGCCCCCGGCGAAATGCGTCTTGGCCATATGCCGCGCGGGCCAGTCCGGCTGCGCCAGCGCCTTGGCGGCGGGACAAAGCAACCCAACCGCCCCGTCATAGGCCGCCTGATGCCCCGGATCACCGCGCTGGCCGTGTTGCAGCACCTTCACATGCGGCACCGAACAGATCCGCGCAAGCTGCGCCACCTCAGCCGAGACATCGCTGATCATCAGCACCGGATTGGCGCTGGCGAACCAAGCGGCCAGTTGTGCCATGGCCTGCCGGATGCCGGGCCAGCCAAGCGGCGCGCAATGCACCGTATCCGGCGCGTTGGTGGTGTCGTTGATGTCCTCGGCCCCGGTCGCCTCGAAAAGCGATGGCAGGGTGATGACCTCCACCGCCCGGGTGAACGCGGGGAATATGTCCGGTTTCGCGCAGAAGACGGTCACCGGCTGGCTCTCGGGCAGCGCGTTGACGACCGCAGCGCAGCGCTCCGCATGGCCGCGCCCCTGATGATGGACGAAGTAACCGATGGGCCGCGTCATTGCGCCACCATCTTCACCGGCGGCTCCATCGCGTTGAGGGCGAAGCCGAAGGTTTCCAACCCCTCCAAGACCCCAGCCGCATGGGCGGCGCGGGCGTGGTAGAGCCGTCTGCCGCTCAGGCGTTCTCGGAGCCCGTCCATCGCGTTGCCGACCAAGATGCCCCGACCCGGTCCATCCTCTACCGCCTGCAACATGTCGAAATCATTGCCGCTGTCCCCGGCCACGACAACCCGGTCCATCGGCATGCCCAACCGCCGCGCGGCGGCACAGACCGCAGGCCCCTTGCCCGCCGCCAAGGGTAGAACATCGATCAGCCGCCCATGCGAGGCCACGATCTGCGCCGCAGCACCGCGCCGCGCCAGATGCCGCTCCAACCGGCGCGCGGTGCGCATGTCACCAAAACCGCTGAGCTTCCACCGCCGCTGCTCAACCGGCGCTTGCCAGTTAAAGCCGAAGTCCTTCAGCGCCCGCTCCACCCGGGCACGGTCCCATCCGGCGTCGAGCTTTTGGGCAAAACGCTCATCCAGACACAGCCGCCCCTCGGCATCGGGCAGATAGACCTCGGTCCCGACAGAGGTGATAAAGACGCGCGGGCTGGGCAGGTTCCAATCGCGCAGGATACGGCGGGCTTCCGGCAGGCTGCGGCCCGTGGCCACGGCAAAAAGCGGGCGGTCGCGGGCGATCCATGCGTTGAACAGGGCAGCGGATGGCGCGCAGCCCGTCAACGTGTTGTCGATATCGCTGGCCAGCAGGACCGGCGCAGACGTCGTCACCGGCGCGGCGTGGCGGATATCTTCGCAGAGGTGCTGCACGTCCTCGGCCCATTTCGACCAGTCGTAGCGCCCGACATGGGCGCGCCCGGCCTCAGATGCCTCGGACCAGAATGCGCGATCGTCCAACAGCTTCAACAGCGCCGCTTCAATCGCATCCATGTCACGCGGCGGCACGCAGAGACCATGGCCAAGGTCCGCCACGATATCGGCAGGGCCGCCTTCGCGCGTGGCCACCACTGGCAGGCCATGCGATGCCGCCTCCAACATGGTCAGGCCAAAGGGCTCATGCAGTGCGAGGTTAACAAAAACCCCACCGGTCTGCGCCGCGCGGTCATAGAGGGCCGCCACATCGCCCTGCGTATGGCTTGGCGGCAGCGCCACTTTTCCGCGAAGTTCCGGCACCTCCAACGTCTCCCGCAGGCGGATCAGCTCCGCACGGGCTTCTGCATTCGCCTGTAGCGCATCGCCATGCTGGCCGGCGAGGATCACAAGGTTCGCCCGCGCCTGCAAAGCGGGGCTTTGCGCATAGACCCGCGCCAAGGTCGCAAGGTTCTTGCGGGCCACGGGGCGTGCCACGGCGAGCAGCGTGGGGCGGTCGGGGTCGCTCAACTGATCGGCCAATAGCGCACGGCCCGCCCCCGCCTCAGCCGGGCGGCGCAGCGACACGCCCGGAGAGACCCGGTGCACCCGCGCCTGCGCATCCGCCCCATAGGCCGCGACCTGCACCTCGGCCTCATCGCGCGAGGAAAGCACCACCGCATCGGCCTCCAACAGCGCGTGGCGCTCCGCCGACACCCGCGCGGCGTCCACCTTAGTTCCTGACTTGCTCAAAGCCAGCGAATGGGGGGTATAGATCACCGGAATGCCGAACCGAGCACGCGCCGCCAGCGCCAATTGCGCCGCATCGGCGAAATGCGCGTGGATCACATCCGGCAACCGTTTGGCCTGCGCCAAGTCCTCAAGGAACGCCTCAACCAGCGCGGGGATTTCCGCGGCGAGGTTTTCCTTGCTCAGATACCCCCGCTCCGCCGTCCAGAGCCGCCGGATCGACAGGCTGCGGCTGACCTGCTGCTCGGTCTGGGCATGCACGGCACCAAGGCTCGGTTCATCGAAAGCACGGGTCACGATCTGCACCGCATCCACATCGCCCCGCGCCGCCTGCGCGCGGGCCGCCCCCAAGATATAGGCGATGTGACCGCCGGTATCTTCGGTCACGCCATAGTTGACAGACGGCGCCGTGAGGCAGCCCCCGAGGGCAATGTGACAAATGAACATGAATGGGTCTCCTTATGGAGGGGTGACCCCCCTCACGGCCCATCCGTTCCGATAACAAATGTTAATGCATACATCGCTGGACAGCGGGGTTGGACGTCCTAGCTTCCTGCCATTGAACCCCGCCTCTCTCTCCCCCAATCAGAGCCGTCGTGATGCCCTCAGAAATCCCCCCGCGCTACCTGTTCATCGGCGGGCTGCACCGCTCTGGCACCTCGCTGGTCAACCGCTTGGCCAATGCCCTGCCCGGCGCGGGCGGCATCACCGGATCGTCGGCGCCCGAGAATGAGGGGGTCTACCTGCAAGGGGCCATCCCCCATACGGCGCAATCCGGGCGGCCCATGCATTTCGCGACCAACCCCGAGGAACATCTGACCGAGGCGCATCCGCTCAACAGTTTGGAGACGAAGACCCGGCTGGCGCAGGACTGGGCGCCGTGGTTTGCTCCGGACCTGCAATGGCGGGTTGAGAAGTCGCCGGTGAACCTGACCCGCATGCGGCTGATGCAGCAACTTTTTCCGATGTCGCAATTCATCGTCGTCCTGCGCCACCCCGAGGCTGTCGCCGCCTCGGTCGCGTCATGGGTAGATGCGCCGGCGCAGGCGTTGATCGATCATTGGATCGCGGCGCAGGCGCAGATGCTGGATGACCTGCCCTATCTGCATGCGGTGATGGTTCTGCGCTACGAGGATATCGTCGCCGACGCCCCCCGCGCCCTGCGCCGGATCGTGCGTTTCGTCGATCTGCCTGACGCGGCATTGCCCGAAGGCATCGCGGATGGAAACCAGACCTACGCCGGGGTCACGCAGATGACGAAGGCACAGGCGGCAGAGGCCGCGCGGTGGGGCTATGCCCCCGGGTTGCAGGCCTCGCCTTGGCCCGGCCTGATCCAGCACCCCCTGCGCGCTGTGCGCGAGGCGGTCGAGGCGGCCTGATCGGTTAACCCTCGCCGAGCACCCCGGTCAGCGCGCGTTTGATGATGCCCCGCACGCCGGGGCGTTTTTCGCGGGCAAAGGGCAGCGGGCGGCAAACCTCGATCGCGGCCACGCCAACACGCGCGGTCAGCGCCCCATTCACCAGCCCCTCGCCGAAACGGCGGCTTAGCTTGGCGACGATGGACCCGCCCAAGAGCGGCTCGATCAGATCATCCCCCACGGCCACGGCGCCCGTCGCCACCAGATGCGACAGCACCGCGCGGGTCAGCCGCCACGAGCCAAAAAAGCCCGAGCGCCCGCCATAGATTTCGGCAATGCGTCGGATCATCCGCAGGTTGCTGCTAAGAGCTGCGGCGACATCGGCCAGCGCCAGAGGCACCAGCGCGGTCACGGCGGCGACCTGCCGGGCCGCGGCTTCGACCTCGCGGGTGGCGGCACGGTCCAGCGGGGCCAGAACCTCGCTCTCGGCCAGCCCCAGAAGCGCTTCGGCATCGAATTGATCGCCCCGCAGCTCCGTCAGCCGGTCGCGGCCCCAGCGGGTATCCTCACGATGCTTGTAAAGCGCCTCAAGCCGGTCCGTGACGCTGCGCGCGGCGGTCAGATCCCCCTGCGCCAACGCTTCGCCCGCGTCATGGCGCAGCCCGTCGAGCCGCGCGAGCCGTCCGAAGGCCGCCATCTCGCGCAGCGACAGCAAGAGCAGCACCAGCAGGAACGCCCCGATCAGCAGCGTCATAGCCCAACCCAGCAGCGGGTAGCGCGCCATCAGGTCGGTCACGAAGGTCCAAGCCGCGATCGACACCAGTGCGGTGACCAATGCCCCCGCCAGCGCCCAGAACAGCCGCACCAAGCGCGACGGTTTGCGCGTGGCAAGCCGGGCGGCGATCTGCATCGCTTGCCCCTTGGGCGGCGGCGCCTCGACGTCCAACTCGGGCACGGCGGGCGCATCGGCGACCGAGGGCTGCGGCTTGGTGTCTTCTTCAAGGTCGAACAGGATCGGTCCGCGGGCCATCAGGCGGCCTCCCTTTGCCAGTGCAATGTCAAATCGGGCAGCCCTTCGTCATTGGCGCTGCCATCGCTGCGCGCGGTCTCGGCAAACCCGTGTTGGCGGTAGAAGGCGATGGCCCGGGCATTGGCCTGAAAGGTCCAGCAGGTCAGCGATTTATGCCGCGTCTTTAACGCGCCCAAAAGCGCCGAGCCGATGCCCTGCCCCCGCGCCGATTGCGCCACGAATAGCGCATCCAATGCGCCGCCCTCGCAGGCCGCGAAACCGGCCACGCGGCCCTCCCGCTCGGCCACCGTGACCCAGCCCCGGGCGATCATCGCATCCGCATGGGCGATATCCTCGGCACCGGTATGAATGCGCGGCAACCAAGCGGTGTCACGGGCGAAATCGCTCATGATGCCGCCCACGGCGCCTGCGTCGAGGGGCTGGGCCGGGCGCAGGGTGGCCGGGCCTGTCACAACCGCGCTCACAGCCGGTCCCCGATCAGGAATTCCGCCGCGCGGTCAAGCCGGATATGTGGCGGCCCGTCGCCGGGGCGCAGGTCCAGCACCGCCGGGGCGAAGCGCATAATCTGATAGTCCGCCCCCAGCCACTCCTGCGCACCCTGCCGCGCGGGGGTCAGCAGATGCGCCGGATCCTCGGGCAGTTCACCGGGGTAAAAAGCCGCCTGCCGCCCGCGCGTTTCATCGTCGTTCAAGAGCGTCCCGCGCACCACGTCGAGCGGCTCTCCGCCATGGGTCATCACGTCCTCGGTCGTGGCGCGCAGGCTGGCGATCGCCATGGCCCGCGTGCCCGCGCCCGCATATTGCGCCCGGTCCCGCGCCTCACGGATCAGCGCCTGCATGATGCCGCTCAGTCGCGGATGCTGGCTGTGGTGCAGATGGTCGGATTTGGTGGCGGCAAAGAGGATTTTCTCCACGCGTTTGCCACGCAGCAGCGTCGTCAAAAAGTTGTTCGTCCCCGGCCGGAAGGCGCCCAGAATATCGGCCATCGCGCCGCGCAGGTCTTCGACCGCCTGCGGCCCTTGGTGGATGGCGCCAAGTGCGTCGACCAGCACCACTTGCCGGTCGATCCGTGAAAAGTGATCGCGAAAGAAGGGCTGCACCACCTGTTTCTTATAGGCTTCGAACCGCCGCGCCATTTCGCGGATCAGCGATTTGCGCGGCGCGCCTTCCGATCCCGGCAGCGGCGCGAAGGTCAGCACCGGCGATCCGGCGAGATCACCGGGCAGCAAAAAGCGCCCCGGCGTGCAGTCGGAATAGCCATTGGCGCGGGCGGTTTGCAGATAGTCGGCAAAGCTGTCGGCAAGCCTGCGGGCGGTGGTTTCCTCCAACTCGGCATGGGGGTCGGTCTGCTCGGCCAGCGCGCGGTAGCCCGCCGCCTCTTCACGCGACGCGATGCGTTCAATGACCTGCGCCGACCATTCGGTGTAGGTGACATCCATCAGCGCCAGATCCAGCAGCCATTCGCCGGGGTAATCCACGATATCCAGATGCAGGGTGCGCGGCCCTTGAAACCCCGCCAGCAACCCATTGGGCCGCACCTTGAGCGAGAGCCGCAGTTCCGAAATCGCCCGCGTGCTTTCGGGCCAATGGGGCGTCTTTCCGGTCAGCGCGGCGAGGTGGGTCTCATACTCGAACCGGGGCACGGTATCGTCGGGCTGGGGCTGCAGAAACGCCGCCTCGATCCGCCCCTCAGAGGCCGCGAGCAGCCCCGGCATCCGCCCCCGGTCCAGCAGGTTGGCCACCAGCGAGGTGATGAAAACCGTCTTGCCCGAACGCGCAAGCCCCGTGACCCCAAGCCGGATTACCGGCTCGAAAAACGTCTCGCCCACCGTGTCGGTGACATTCTCAAACTGCCGCCAAATCCCGTCGGCAATGCCTGTGATACCCAAAGCTGCGCCCGTCCTTCTTTCTTTGGCCTCAACATAGGGCCGGCAGGCAGGGATTGCCAGAAGCGCCCGCCCGCGCTAAGGCCCCGGTCATGCCCAGATATGCCCTGAAAATCGAATACCACGGCGCGCCCTTCAACGGGTGGCAGCGTCAGGTTGACCAGCCCACAGTGCAAGGTGCGATCGAGGCCGCTTTGGCCAAGCTGGAACCCGTTGACCACACCATCGCCGCCGCCGGGCGCACCGATACCGGGGTGCATGGGCTGGCGCAGGTTGCGCATTGCGACATGGCCCGCGATTGGTCGCCCTTCCGGCTGGGCGAGGCGCTGAACTATCACCTCAAGCCGCAGCCCATCGCGATCACCGATTGCGTGCTGGCGCCCGAAGATTTTCACGCCCGCTTTTCGGCGCTTGAGCGGCGCTACCACTTCCGCATCCTCAGCCGCCGCGCCCCGGCGGTGCATCAAGCGGGGCTGGTCTGGCAGATCAAACATCGGCTGGATGTCGCGGCGATGCAGGCGGCGGCGGATCTTTTGGTGGGCAAACATGATTTCACCACCTTCCGCTCGACCGTTTGTCAGGCGGAAAGCCCGGTGAAAACGCTGGACCGGTTACAGGTTTCGCAGGTCGAGACCATGACCGGGACGGAGTATCACTTCGACGTGCGCGCGCGGTCCTTTCTGCACAATCAGGTGCGCAGTTTCGTCGGTTCGCTGGAGCGGGTCGGCGCGGGGTCATGGAGCGTGGCGGATATGGGTGCAGCACTTGTGGCGAAGGATCGGGCCGCCTGCGGGCCAGTCTGCCCGCCGCAGGGGTTATATTTGGCGCATGTGAGCTATCCGGTGGACCCGTTCGCTAAGGCGTGACGCGGAACATCGCCTGCCCGCGGGGTGGCGATGCTTCAGTCGGTTCATGCCACTTTATCGTGCAGCCTAGGGGCGCGTTACCCAGAGGACACCGCCCTTGGCGAAATCGCCTCCCCGACCGGGCGGGCAGGCGATGGTCCGGCGCCTTTGGCTTGTTTCCGGACCTATAAGCCCTCTTACGGCAGAGGCGTCCACGTCCCGTGGAATTTTCCCTCTTCGCTGATCCGCTCAAACCCATGCGCACCAAAGAAATCGCGCTGCGCTTGGATCATATTCGCCGTGCCCCGCGCCCGGCGCATGCTGTCATACCAAGCCAGCGCCGCCGACAGCGCGGGCAGCGCGACACCGAGCAATGCACCCGCCGCCACGACCCGGCGCAGCGCCGGAATGCTCTCTTCCAAGCGTTTGCGCATGGCGGGGGCGAGGATCAGATGCCCACCGGGCAATTCGCCCCGAAAGGCATCGGCAAACTCGTCCAAAAGCGCCGAGCGGATGATGCAGCCTGCCCGCCAAATCTCGGAGATCCGCGCCATGTCGAGGGACCAGCCAAACTCCTCTGACGCCGCCGACAGGATGCGAAAGCCCTGCGCGTGGCCGATGATCCGCCCCGCCAAAAGCGCCATCTCCAGATCTGCCACCTCGGGCAGCGGCGCGTCCTGCACGCCTTCGGGCAACAGCGGCTCGGCCATTTCGCGCACAGACTTCTCGCTCGACCAACCGCGCGCGCCGACGGCGGCTTCGATGGTATTGGCCGATTGCCCCATCTTGAGCGCTTCGATCAAGGTCCAGCGCCCGGTGCCCTTTTGCCCGGCCTGATCGCGGATCACATCGACCATCGGCGCACCGGTCTGGGTATCGACCGACAAAAGCGCCGCGGCCGAGACTTCGATCAGATAGGAGTTCAGCGGCCCTTTGCGCCAGTCGGCAAAGAGGTTGCCAATCTCCACCGCGCCCTGCCCGCCAGCATCCCGCAGCAGCCCGTAAACTTCGGCGATCATCTGCATGTCGGCATATTCGATGCCGTTATGCACGGTTTTGACAAAATGCCCCGCCCCGTCGGGGCCGAGATGCGCCACGCAAGGCGTGCCCTCGAATTGCGCGGCAATCTTCTCGGCCATCGGTTTGAACTGGGTCCAGGAATGCGCGCTGCCGCCGACCATCATCGACGGGCCATTGCGCGCCCCAGCCTCACCACCGGAGACACCCATGCCAACGAAATGCAGCCCCGTGCCTTCGAGTTCGGCACTGCGGCGGCGGGTGTCGTGGAAATCGGCGTTGCCGCCGTCGATCAAAGTGTCGCCCTCATCCAGCAGCGGTTTGATCGCCTCAATCATCGCATCGACCGGCGCGCCGGAGGGGATCATGAAAAGAATGCTGCGCGGGCGGGCGATGGCGGCGACGAAATCCTCAAGCCGCTCGGTCCCGATCAGGCGCTCGGCCAGCGGTCCGGCCTCATCAAGGAAAGGCGCAATCCAATCGGCCTCGCGGTTACTGACCGCCACGGTAAATCCATTGTCGGCCAAGTTCAGCGCCAGTGCCGAGCCCATGGTGCCCAGACCGTATACTCCGATATCGGCGCCTGCGCCCTGTGCTGCGCCCCCGTCCGCCTGCGTGCCAGTTGCCATAACGATCATGCCTCATTTCTAGCCTGTCATACTGCCAAGCCCGCCAATCCGGCAGGCCGCAGTTTGATTTGCGTTCGGGAAGACTATATAATGTGCGGATAACAAGAAAAACACCCGACCGAGGCATAGTTCTGTAATGACACAAGTATTTAGACGCGCATGGGAGGATATGGTCCTTCCTATTTTTAAACGTCCCCGCCGTGTGCAGGTTGCCGCCCTGTGCTACCGCGACACCGAGGCGGGCAAAAAGGTCCTGCTGATCACCAGCCGCGATACGGGCCGCTGGATTTTGCCCAAGGGCTGGCCGATCGACGGGTTGGACGGTGCCGGGGCCGCCTTGCAGGAAGCATGGGAAGAGGCCGGGGTAACCAAAGCGGATATCGAATCCGATCCGATGGGTATTTTCGACTATGACAAGGGTCTCGGCGAAGGTTTGACCGTGCCCGTGACCACACAGGTCTACCTCACCCGCGTCCGCGATCTAAGCGAGGAATACCCCGAAGCGGGCATGCGCAAACGCGCGTGGTTTACCCCGCAAGAGGCATCGGAACTCGTGGATGAGCCTGATCTTAAAGCAATCTTATCCGCCTTCCATTAAGCCCCTTCGGCACCGGGCCGCTGTCCGGTGCCATATCCCCCCGCCCCATTGCCGCCCCTGCCCGTTTCGGGATGTTACAATTTTGTGACAGGGTGACTTGCGCCCTCGGTAGCCTTATGTCACCCCCCGCTGAACGTTAGGATCGGAGATCATACAGGAATGGCAACGGAACCGCAGGGCAGCCAGTGGAAGACGCTGGACAAGGACCTCAACCGCATTTCGCAAGTCGAACTGGCCGCGACCTATGTCGCCCGCCCCCTCGTGGCGCCGGGCATTGCGCTGGCCTTTATCGTGGTGGCAGGTGCCGTTGCGGCGGTAATCTTCGGGCAGCAGCCCTCCAGCTTTGTCGTGATCGCCGCGGCGGTCTTTGGCGCCTATATGGCGGTGAACATCGGCGCAAATGACGTGGCCAACAACATGGGCCCCGCCGTCGGCGCCAATGCGCTGACCATGGGCGGCGCCATCGTCATCGCGGCCTTGTGCGAATCCGCCGGGGCCTTGCTGGCGGGGGGCGATGTCGTCTCGACCATTTCCAAGGGCATCATCGACCCGGCGAGTGTCGCGGACACGCGCATCTTCATCTGGGCGATGATGGCCGCGCTGGTCTCCTCCGCGCTTTGGGTCAACCTTGCCACATGGGTCGGCGCGCCGGTCTCGACCACCCATTCGGTCGTCGGCGGCGTCATGGGCGCGGGCATCGCAGCAGCGGGCCTTGGCGCGGTGAACTGGAGCTCGATGAGCATGATCGCCGCAAGCTGGGTGATCTCGCCCGTATTGGGCGGCGCCGTGGCGGCGATGTTCTTGGCCTTTATCAAGGCGCGCATCCTCTACCAAGATGACAAGATCGCTGCTTCGCGCACTTGGGTGCCGGTGCTTGTGGGGCTAATGGCCGGTGTCTTTGCCGCCTATCTGGCGCTCAAGGGTCTCAAAAAGATCATCAGCATCGACATGCCGGTCGCCCTGATCATCGGGCTTGTGACCGGGCTGGTAGTCTATGCCATCTCCGCCCCGCTGATCCGCCGCGCCTCGGAAGGGATGGAGAACCGCAACCGCTCGGTTAAAACGCTCTTTGGCCTCCCGCTGGTCCTCTCTGCCGCGCTTCTCAGCTTTGCCCATGGCGCGAATGACGTGGCCAATGCGGTCGGCCCGCTGGCGGCGATCGTCCATGCGACCGAGTTCGGCGGTTTTGAGGATAAGGTCAGCATCCCGACATGGGTGATGATCATCGGGGCCTTCGGCATCTCCTTTGGTCTGTTCCTCTTTGGCCCGAAACTGATCCGTATGGTGGGCAGCCAGATCACCAAGCTGAACCCGATGCGCGCCTATTGCGTAGCACTCTCAGCCGCCATCACCGTAATCGTGGCAAGCTGGCTGGGCCTGCCCGTGTCTTCGACCCATATCGCCGTGGGCGGGGTCTTTGGCGTGGGCTTTTACCGCGAATGGCATATGGAGCGCCGGCTGCGCCGGATCGGGGCCAAGACCGGTGAGGTCAAGCGTATCGCCAAGGAAGAGCGCCGCCGCCGTAAGCTGGTGCGCCGCTCGCATTTCATGACCATCGTCGCGGCTTGGGTGATCACCGTGCCCGCAGCGGCGCTGCTCTCTGGCATCGTCTTTTGGGTGCTCAACGCCTTTGTGAACTAAGGTCAGGCGCGGGCGCGCCTCACCCCTCTTGCCGGTCCTGCCTTGCCGCCATTTCGGCCCGCAGCGCGGCGACCGGCAAATGCGGCAGCCCTTCATTCGCAAGCTCTGCCCAGCCCATCACCCGCAGCACCATATCCGTCACCGGCGTCGCGCGGCCAAGCACCCTTGCGCGGCGCTGCACCTCGCCTTGAAGCGCGCCGATCTCGGTCGGGCGGCGCGCGGCGAGGTCTTGCGCCATGGAGGTCCGCGCCTGCGGGTCGATCTGCAACATGGCTGCAGCGACGCGGGTGAAAATCGGCGTCGGCAGGCGCAAGAGCGTCGGGACCAATCGAGCCGGGATTGGCGTGGTCATGGCGGGGCGGATCTTATCGGCGCGCAAGACCGCCAGCGCCTCGGCCCATTGATCGGCCATCAGACGGCGCCATGCGCGATCCTGCAACTGGGCCTGCAACGGCAGGCCGCTCAGCGCATTCAGCGCGTTGTTGAGGTTCATCAGAAACTTGCCCCATTGCAAGGCGGTGATATCGGCGTGTTCCACAACCTTCAGGTCCGGCAGCGACAACCGTGGGGCCAGATCGGCGGTGCCACCCTCGATCACCAGATCGCCCGAGCTCGCACGGTGGTAGCAGCCCTGCCCCATGGCCACGACGTTGAACGGCACCAGCCCCGCGCGCAGATCATGCTGCGGCAGGTGCTGCGCCAGAACCGCGCGATTGCCCATGCCGTTTTGCAGGCTGATGACCTGCACGCCCGGCGCGCTGTGACGGGCGATCAGCCGGGCCATGTCTTCGGTGTCGCGCGATTTGACCGTGACCAGCACGATATCGGCATCGCGCAGACAGGTCTCATCCCCCGCAAGGTTCAGATCATCCGGCGAGAGGTAGCGCGCCATGCCGCCGAAATCCGTCAGGGTCAGCCCATGGGTGCGGATTTCAGCCTGAATGCGGGGCCGCGCCAGCAGGGTCACGGCATGGCCCGCCCCGGCCAGCAGCCCGCCGACAAAGCAGCCCACCGCCCCCGCGCCCGCAACAACGATGCGGGGGCCGTCGCTCATGCGCCCAGACACCAGCGCATGACGGCTTTCTGCGCGTGCAGACGGTTCTCGGCCTCGTCAAAGATCACCGAATGCGGCCCATCCATGACCGAGCTTGTCGCCTCGTCATCGCGGTGCGCAGGCAGGCAGTGCATGAAGACCGCGTCCGGTTTCGCCAGCGCCATCAGCGCGTCGTTCACCTGATAGCCGCGCAGCTGGTTGTGCCGCCGCTCGCGGGCCGATTGCGGATCATGCATGCTGACCCATGTGTCGGTGACCACCAGATCGGCCCCCTCCACGGCCTTCTGGGGGTCGCGCTCGGTGGTATAAAGCCCGTCGAGCGCGCGCTCGGGGTCGAGCGGCTCAGGCCCGGTGAAGACAAGGTCGAAGTCGAACTGTTTGGCCGCATGGGCGAAACTGGCAAAGACGTTGTTGCCGTCGCCCGACCAGACCACCTTGCGCCCTTTGATCGGGCCTCGGTGTTCCTCAAAGGTCTGAATGTCGGCCATGATCTGACAGGGATGCGTGCGGTTGGTCAGCCCGTTGATCACCGGAACGGTGGCATATTCCGCCATCTCCAGCAGGGTCTGCTCTTCGAAAGTGCGGATCATGATCATATCGACATAGCGCGACAGCACGCGGGCGGTGTCGGCGATGGTCTCACCATGGCCAAGCTGCATGTCAGCACCCGAAAGCACCATCGTCTGCCCGCCCATCTGACGCACGCCCACGTCGAAGGAGACACGCGTCCGGGTCGAGGGCTTCTCGAAAATCAGCGCGACCATGTGATCTTTCAACGGCAGGTCATCATCCGGCGCGCCGCGCGGGCGGCCATTGCGCGCGGCTTTCATGGCGGCGGCATTGTCGATGATCTGCCGCAGATCGGCGGGGTCGGTTTGGTGGATATCGAGAAAATGGTTCATCTGTCGTCTCTGTCTTGCGGGGTCAAAGGCCACGGCCTTGAAAGCCCGAGGAATGTTTTGGGGTGAATGGCGCTCAGGCCGGGGTCAGGTCACGCGCGATGGCGTCGAGCCGGGTCACCGCCTCGGCGATCTCATCGTCGGAAATGGTCAGCGGCGGCAGCAGGCGGATCACATTGTCGGCGGCGGGCACGGTGATCAGCGCATGGGCATAGCCCGAGGCGACCACATCGGCATTCGCCACCTTGCATTTCAGCCCCAGCATCAGCCCCGCGCCGCGCACCTCTTCAAAAACCTCCGGGTGCTCAGCAACCAGCCCTTCGAGACGCTGACGCAGCAGCCCCGCCTTGCGGCTCACCTCGGCCAGAAAGGCCTCGTCGGCCACCACATCCAGCACCGCGCAGCCCACGGCACAGCCCAGCGGGTTGCCGCCATACGTCGAGCCATGGGTGCCTGCGGTCATGCCCGAGGCCGCCTTTTCCGTGGCCAGTACGGCGCCCAGCGGAAAGCCCCCGCCGATGCCCTTGGCGACCATCATGATATCAGGGGTGATCCCGGCCCATTCATGGGCAAAGAGCCGCCCGGTCCGGCCCACGCCGCATTGCACCTCATCGCAAATCAGCAAAAGCCCATGGGCGTCGCACAGCGCGCGCATCTGTTGCAACTCGGCATCCGGCACGGCGCGGATACCGCCTTCGCCCTGTACCGGCTCGACCATGATGGCGGCGGTCTTGTCGGTGATGGCAGCCTCAAGTGCGGCGCTGTCGCCGAGGTCGAGATGCACGAAACCCGGCAGTTGCGGGCCAAAGCCTTTGGTCATTTTCTCAGACCCCGCCGCCGCGATCCCGGCAGAAGAGCGGCCGTGAAAGGCCCCGTTGAAGGCGATGATCTCGACCCGCTCGGGCTGGCCTGCCTCGTAAAAATACTTGCGCGCCATCTTCACCGCCAATTCGCAGGCCTCGGTCCCCGAATTGCAAAAGAAGGCGGTGTCGGCAAAGGTCTCGGCCACCAGCCGGTCGGCCAACGCCTCTTGCTGCGGAATGTGGTAGAGGTTCGACGTATGCCACAGCGCCTGCGCCTGATCGGTCAGCGCCTTCACCAGCGCCGGATGCGCATGGCCAAGCGCGTTCACCGCGATCCCCGCGCCCAGATCAAGAAAACGTCGCCCATCCGCCTCGATCAGCCAAGTGCCTTCGCCTTTGACGAAGGTCAAAGGGGCGCGATTATAGGTTGGCAGAACGGAAGGGATCATCTGTTTGTCCTTGAAAGAGGGCCGTGTCACGCCGGTAAAAGGGCATGGGGCTGGCGCAGGGTCAATGGGATTTGCTTGTTTTTGAAAGGATGCAGCACGCAGGCTGCGAGATCAGGCCATCACGCCGCCCCAAAGGGGGGCACCATGTTATCGGACGAAGCGTCGTCGGATGGAATATGCGGCAGATTTGATCATGGCTCTTGCATAGCCGCCCTTCATCCCCCACGTAAAGCCCCAATCGCAGCGCCCCGTGCCCAGAGGGCATCGGCGCTTGCACCTGCGGCCCCAGAAGATAAAATGGGGGCCGATACACTGACAAAGCGGTCCGGGCTAGGGGGCCGCTTTTTAACTGGGGAACCCCGTATGTCCTGGACTGATGAGCGCGTAGAGACACTGAAAAAGATGTGGGGCGAAGGCCAGTCCGCCAGCCAGATCGCGAAGGAACTGGGTGGGGTGACGCGCAATGCCGTGATCGGCAAGGTGCACCGTCTGGGCCTGTCGAACCGCACCGCTGGCGCACCCGCCGCCGCGGCGGCGACTGCCAAGCCGGAGCCCAAGGCCAAGCCCGCAGCCCCCAAGGCCGAGGCCAAGGCAAAGCCCGCCGCCAAAGCCGCGCCCGAGCCGGAGGCCGAAGCCGCCCCCGCGCCCGAAACCGAAGAGCCCGCCGCAGCCCCGGCACCCAAGCCCAACCTGCCCGCGCGCAAACAGATCATCCCCGCAGGCCAACCCCTGCCGCCGCAGCCGTCGGCGAATGAGATCAGCCCAGAGGCGCTTGCCAAGGTCAGCGAAGTGGAAAAGAAGGCCAAGAAGATCGGCCTGATGGAACTGACCGAACGCACCTGCAAATGGCCCGTGGGCGACCCGGCAACCGATGATTTCTGGTTCTGCGGCCTGCCCGTGCAGCAGGGCAAACCCTATTGCGAGGCCCATGTCGGCGTCGCCTTCCAACCGATGAGCGCCCGGCGCGACCGCCGCCGCTAAAACTGGCAGGATAAAATGAAAAAAGGCGGGCGGGCTTGAGTGCCCTGCCCGCCTTTTTTTTGCCTGAGGCCAAGATCAGCGCAGTTTCGGCGGTTTCGCCGGATCGCTGCCCGGGGCCATCCGGGGCGTGTTCTGCAAAGGCTCCATCTGCGGCAGGTCAAAACGCAGGCCGACGCGGGCCAGCTTCTCGACCACCGCGTCATTGGGGCCGAAGAAGCCGACATCCATCGCTCCCGCCTCGATCCCTGAAAAGGTCAGCGCCTCGGACGCAGCGCGCACCAGCGCGTCTTGCGCCCGGGGGATTGCGCCAACGAAGGCCAGCAGATGCCCACGCCCGCCGCCGCTGTATTCGACACCGACAAGAAAGGCTCCCGCCGCCATGCCCGTGGCCGTCGCCAATTTCGCATCAATCGCGGCGATCAGCGTCTCGGGCAAGCCCTGCGGCGGGAACACGCGGTCGATGCCCGCCTCCACCTCGCCCGGCGCATGGGCCAGGGTGTTGCGCAGCCAGTCCATCGCCTCGGCAGGCAGCAGGATCTCCGACGGGGCCACGCCGATGTTCACCGCCATGCCCAAGGGCTGCCCCTCCAACATTGCGGCAATCGCACGCCCCGAGAGCGCCACGTAAGGAGACGCCTCCCCCACATGGGCCGAGAGCCGCGCGGCGCGGTCGAAGACCATGACATAGCGGTCGTCAAGCAGCACCGGGCTGATCTGATCGCCCTGCGGCTCATCCTCAAGCAGCATGAACAGCTCGACATCCGCGATACGCTCGTAAAAGCGAAGCCGCGCCGCGTCGTCGTCGGGGGCGGAGGCCATCGCGGCATGGGCTTGGTCGAGCGGGGTCGGCTCGGTCTTGGGGTCAGTTTGGCGGTCGGTCATTCATCACCTCGGACACGGCGGCGCGCAGACGGGGCAAGACCTCTTCCGCGAACCAGGGATTCTTGTTCAACCACCCGGTATTGCGCCACGACGGATGAGGCAAGGCAAAGACCCCCGGCGGGTGATCTCGCCAGCCCGCCACCGCCTCGGTCACATTGCGAAATCCGGGCAGGTGATATTTCATCGCATAGGCCCCGATCAGCACCGTGAGCCGCAGATCCGGCAGCATCTCCAACACCGGTTTGCGCCAAGTCTGCGCACAGATACGCGGCGGCGGCAGGTCGCTGCCCTTGTTGTCATAGCCCGGAAAGCAAAAGCCCATCGGCACGATGGCGACCCTGTCGCGGTCATAGAATGTCGCCTCATCCAGCCCCAGCCAGTCGCGCAGGCGGGTGCCGGACATATCCCAGAACGGCTTGCCCGCCTCATGCACCCGTTTGCCGGGCGCTTGGCTGGCGATCAGCAGCCGCGCGCCGGGTTTGAACCAGACGATGGGCCGCGGGCGATGCTGGGTGGCGGTCACGGCGAAACGCTCGGCACAAAGGCGGCAGGCCGCCAGATCATCTCGGATATCCTTCATGAGCAGGAGATAAGCGATAGGGCCAAAAGATAAAGGGCGGCGGGCCATCACTTCGTCAATTATCGAAATAAACCTTGCATCGCGCTGACGTTTCGATATTTCTAGAATCATGAAACAAGAATCCGCAACCCCCGCCCTCACCCTCGCCGCCAGCAGCTTTGCGGCGCTTGGATCGGAACAACGCCTTCTGGTGCTGCGCACGCTGGTGCGCGCCGGATCAGAGGGGCTGAACATCGGCACGCTGGGCGAACGCACCGGCGTGACCGGCTCGACCCTGACACATCATCTGAAACTCTTGGCCTCTGCCGGTCTGGTGAAACAGGAAAAACAAGGCCGCAGCACCATCTGCGCCGCCGTCGCCTATGAAGAAGTTCAAGCCTTGGCGAATTTCCTGCTGACCGAATGCTGCGCGGACGCAATCGACGGCTGCACGGAGCATAACCATGGCTGATACCACACAAACCCTCCCCGTGCTGCACCGCTTGGCCTTTCTGAAAGGCGCTTGGGGCATCACGCTGGCGCTCTTGGCGCTGATCGCGCTGCTGGATCCGCCGCAGGTCATGCCGACGGTCATCTTCGCGTCCGAGGCGCTTTTGCACACCGCCCCCTTCATCGCCTTCGCGGTGCTGGCCGTGGCCTATCTCAAAGCCAGCGGAGCCGAGAGCCTGCTTGCCCGCGCTTTCGAGGGCAACCCGGCACGGATGGTGGTGATGGCGGCGGCGCTCGGCGGCTTGTCCCCCTTTTGCAGCTGCGAAGTGATCCCCTTTATTGCTGCGCTGCTGGCCGTCGGCGCCCCGCTCGGCGCGGTGATGGCCTTTTGGCTGGCCTCCCCGCTGATGGACCCGGCGATGTTCGCGATCACCTCAGGCACGCTCGGCTTCGACTTCGCCCTGGCGAAAACCATCGCGGCGCTTGGCGTCGGCATGTTCGGGGGTTTCACCGTCATGGCCCTGTCCCGCACGCCGATTTTCAACGACCCCCTGCGCCCCCAGCCCGCGAAAAGCAGCTGCTGTTCTTCGGCCAAACCCTTCTCCGGCGCGCCGGTTTGGAAGTTCTGGCAAGAGGCCGAGCGCCGCGCGAGCTTTGCCGACACGGCGCTGACCAATGCGCTGTTCCTCGTCAAATGGCTGACCCTCGCCTATGTGGTCGAAGCCCTGATGCTGACCTATGTGCCCGCCGAATGGATCGCCAATGTCTTGGGCGGCACCGGGATCATGCCAATCATTCTGGGCGCATTCGTGGGCGCACCGGCCTACCTGAATGGCTATGCCGCGGTACCCCTGATCGACGCGCTGCTGGCGCAAGGGATGACCCAAGGCGCGGCCATGTCCTTTGTCGTGGCGGGCGGGGTAAGCTGCATTCCGGCGGCCATCGCTGTCTGGGCACTGGTCAAACCGCATGTCTTCGCCGCCTATATCGGCTTTGCCTTCGTCGGAGCGATCTTTGCGGGTGTGATCTGGCAGTTGGTGGCGTGACCGCGTCAAACTGACGGCCCGAATGCGGGGGCGGTAGAAATGCCGCCCCTTTTCTGTTTCGACTGTCACTGAGGCGAGGGCAGATGTCGCCCAAGCCGAGAGGCCGGGCAGCGAGGCGCTCGCGACTTACGCCGCCGCGCGCTCCCCATCTGGCTTTTCGGAGGGTTCATCCCCAATCGGCCCCTCGCCATTCACCATGTCTTTGACAGCCATCCCATGGGGCAATTCCTTCCCCGTACCATTGCCCAAGGGCATATCGATATAGAAGGTCGTGCCGGGGCCGTCGTTCTTGAAATAGTCGATCTGCCCGCCCAAAGCTTCGATGATCCGTTTGGAGATGTTCATCCCCAGCCCGGTGCCGCCGACGGCCCGCTGGTCCGAGGAATCGATCTGCGAGAATTCGTCAAAAACCTTCTCACGCTCGGATTCGGCAAGGCCGATCCCCTCGTCGATCACACTGATCCGCACCTTGTCGCCACGGTTGACCGAGGTGACCTTGACCGTCGATCCCGCGGGCGAGAATTTGGCGGCATTCGACAGAAGGTTGGACATCACCTGTTGCAGGCGCTTTTCATCCGTGGCGATCCCGGCAGGCTCCGACGGTTTGGCATAGCGCAGCGTCACGCCAAGGTTGCCCGCAAAGGATTGGTTCAACTCAATCGCGTCTTCAATGATCGTCTGCACCTCAAGCGGTTCGATATCAAAGCTGATCTTGCCCGCCTCGAACTTTTGCAGGTCAAGAATCTCGTTAATGATCGACGTCAGCCGCGCCGAATTGCGCTGCGCGATCTTTAGAACTTTCTCCATCTGCGGGGTCATTTCGCCCAAAACGCCGGCGCAGGCCATATCGAGCGACCCTTTGATCGAGGTCATCGGCGTGCGCAGCTCATGGCTGATGGTCGAGACGAATTCGGTCTTCACCTTGAACGCGATCTTGGTTTTCTCATGCTCGACCTTCAGCTCTTCAAGCTGGCGTAGATTGGTGCGGTACATCTTTAGGAAGATGCGAGAGCAATCGACGATGAAGTAGAGCACGAAGACCACGGTGAACAACTGGGTCCAAAGCTCGGATTCGATGCTCGCCCCCGTGCGCACGATGTCCCAGATCGGGATGAAGAGGAATGTCGCGCCATAGATCGCAAGCCGCAGCATCAGCACCGGCAGGATATGGTGGTTGTTCATCGAGGCGAAGAGCGCCGCGGCGAAAAGGAAGAAGAGCGGCAGGAAATGCGTCGTCGCCCCCTGCTGAAGCGCGATCCCAAGGGCGAAATAGCTGATCACCCCGGCGCTCAGCACCGTGCCGATATAGATCCGGTTCATGAACAAACGCGCCAAACGCGGGCTGCGCCCCCGCCAGCGGGTGATGCGCAGGAAAAGCAGATAGTCGAAAGTCTCGGAAATCGCGATCAGGATCACCGTCGAGATCGACAGCCAAAGATCGTAGTAGAAAGCGGACAGGCAAATGGCCGCCGCAAAGATCATCTGCCGCTGCCAAAACAGGTTAACGCCGACTTGGGAGTAGTCCCGCATCTGCTGCACCTTTGTCGCGTCTGCCAGATGCGGCGTATGAATCGGGCCGTATGTTACTTTTTCCTGCGACATCGCTCTCGTTTTCTTCGGTCGGCTGCTCGAATGCCGGCATTCTGCCGACAAACGCTCTTAACATGTTGCATTTCGGCATCGAAGCACATGTTAGACGCGATCATCTTCCCTTCTACACCCGGAAATGGGACATAAGTATGGCCATTTCATGCAACTAGAGGTTAGCCTCTTGATAAGAGGTATTTTTACAGCGAATTTTCGAGGTCCAACATGAGTCTGCAAGGACGGAGCTTCAGTGGAAAATCTTGGCAGGATGTTCTTCCCGAACTGACGCCACAGGACGCTAAGGCGCTGGAAGTAAAGAACAACCGCTTCCCACGAAAACTGCTTAACAACAAATCGACAGAGGTCGACCCCTATAGCCCCGAGGCCCTTGCCCGGGCCAACCCCTATATGCGTGCCACAACTTTGTCATTTTTGAACATGCATCAGCACGGGGAATTATTCGTTAATTTCCTCCGGGCGCGGCGCCGAATCTTTATCGACGACAAGCAATGGGATCTCCCTCAGGTTGATGGGATGGAGTTTGACCAATACGACACGCCCCGCGCGCGTTGGATCGTTTTGCATGAATATGGGGAGGTCATGGGCGGGGTCCGCCTAATGCCCACCACCTCGACCTGCGCGCAGTACAGCTACATGCTGCGCGATGCGCAACTGGGGATGCTGCCGGACATTCCGCAGGACGTGCTGTTCTTCAAAGCCCCCGTGCGCGACGACATCTGGGAAGCGACCCGTCTTTTCCTGACCAGCGCAGTCCCCGCGCAGCGCCGTATCGCCGTGCAGCGTATGCTGATGAACCAGATGGCCGGCGCCGCCCATGCCATGGGCGCCAGCCATGTTCTGGGCATCGTGCCCACCACCTTCAGCCGCTGGATGACACGGCTTGGCCTGATGAGCGCCGTGCCCGTAGGCCCGGTGCAAAACATCGACGGAGACCGCACGCAAGCGGCCTTGATGAACGTCAGCTACATCGGCGAGATGGCCCCGACCGAGAGCACCCACACGTTGCACTGACCCCGCACGGGCGCAGACCGATATGCCCTCCTCTTATGCCCCCTCGCCCGCAGGATACCCGTCCTGCGGGCAGCAGGTTTTACCGCCACCAGAAAGCCCCGCACGGCGCCCTGCCCCAGCGAACGCCCGCGTTTCGACATATTGTGGTCAAATTCCGTGAATAAACGGTTAAGATACCTCTGATACCAGAGGCGCCGCGACGCCCCGCTTAGCACCAACCGGAGCAGCGAATGCTGGAATTTGAAAATGTGTCCAAGTCCTTTTGGACGGGATCGCAGCACAAGGTCATTCTTGACCGGGTGTCTTTTCGCGTGGAGCTTGGCAACTCCTTGGGCATTCTGGCCCCCAACGGCACCGGCAAAACGACCCTGATCAACATGATGGCGGGACTGGAAAAACCCGACGAAGGAGAGATTAGGCGGGGCTGTAACATCTCGTTTCCATTGGGTTTTATGGGCGGCGTGGTCAATAAAGTCTCAGCCATGGAGAACGCCCGCTATATCGCGCGGCTCTATGGGCTTGACCCTGATTACGTCGAAAGCTTTTGCCGCTGGCTCTGCGGTTTGGGGGAATATTTCGACCAGCCGCTCGGCACCTATTCTGCGGGGATGCGGGCGCGTTTCTCTTTCGCGCTGATGTTGGCGCTGGATTTTGATATCTATCTGATTGACGAAGGCATGCCCGGCACGACAGACGTGGAATTCAACCGCAAGGCGGGCGATATTCTGAAAGAACGGCTGCGCACCACGACGATCATCATCGTCTCGCATCAGGCCCATACGCTTGAGAAATTTGCCCGCTCCGCCGCTGTCCTTTTGGACGGCAAGCTACATATGTTCGACACCTTGGAAGAAGCGAAACAGCTCTATGACTACGAAACCCAAGGCTAGAAAATTCCGCATCCGCAAGGCGCCGCCCCCCTCGGGCAGCAGCGCCGCGCCGAACAGCGCCGAGAAGGCGCAGGCGGACCAGACCGACGCCGAAAAGGCCGCGCGCAAGGCCAAGCTGCGCGCTGTCGCGGATGCGACCGAGGTAGAGCCCTCGCACAGCAAGGAAGCCTTGGAACATGCCGCCCGCAGCGGCAAAGCGCCCCATTCCGAAAGCGCCCGCTCGGGCGAGGTGTCTTCCGCCAACGAAGTCTCAGCCGAGCAGGACATCGACGCGATCCGCCGCGAAGGGCTGACAGGCCGCCAATTGCGCATGGCGCGGCGGGTGGCGCAGAAACACGGGCTGGCGCCAACCTCGGATTTCGACGCGGTGCGCCTTTTGCGGGCCAAGGGGATCGACCCGTTTCAGCGGTCCAACATGCTGGAACTCGTGGTGCCGCAGTCGGGCGATCCGGCGGACAGCGGTCTGCCCGCCACCCGCGGCCAGCCCGGCGACCCGAAGGTGCAACTGCCCCAGACCACGCCCCGCGGCCCGCGCGGCCTGCCCTCGACCGATGTCAGCCCCGCCGAGCGCCGCCAGCGCGAGATCTCGGACATTCAACGCGACATCACCCGCCGCCGCCGCCGCAAAGCGGCCATGCTGCTGGTCCGGCTTGCCTTTTTCGTCATGTTGCCCACGATCGCCGCAGGCTATTACTTCTACAAAATCGCCACGCCGATGTATGCCACCGAAAGCCAGTTTTTGATCATCCAGAACGAAGGCGGCGGTGGCTCCAGCCCCTTTGGCGGGCTGCTGCCCACACAATTCGCCAATAGCGCCGACAGCATCGCCACGCAGGCCTATCTCCAATCGAAAGACGCGATGCTACGCCTCGACGAAGACGCAGGTTTCCGCGCGCATTTCGCCGATCCGCAGATCGACGCCATCCAACGGCTTTCAGAAGACCCCAGCAACGAAGAAGCCTACAAAACCTACAAGAAGAACGTCAAAATCGGCTATGACCCGACCGAAGGCGTGATCCGGATGGAGGTGATCGCCGCCGATCCCGAGGTCTCGGAAGAATTCTCGAAACGTTTGCTCACCTATGCCGAAGAGCGGGTGAACAACCTGAGCAAGCAAAAGCGCGAAGACGGCATGCGCGACGCGCTGGAGGGTTATGAAACCGCGCTGGAGAACCGCCGCGCGGCGCAGGAGGCGCTGATCAAACTGCAGGTCGACAACAACGTCGACCCTGAGGCGATGATCGCCTCGATCCGCACGCAGATCACCAATTACGAGACCCTTTTGATCGAAAAGGAACTCGAACTCGCCGCCCTGCTCGACAACCAGCGCCCGAACCAAGCCAAGGTCGATGGCGCGCGCGGGGATGTGCGACGGCTGCGCGAACAGCTCACCAAACTGCGCGAGCGGATGACCGCCGCCAACGAAGGCGAAAACTCGCTGGCGCAACAGGCGGTCGCCGCACAGCTTGCGCAGGCCGATCTCGCCTCTGCCGACATGGTGCTGCAAAGCGCGCAAACCGCTATGGAGCAGGCCCGAACCGAGGCTGGGCGGCAGGTCCGCTACCTCACCGTGGCGGTCAACCCCGTGGCCCCGGACGAGGCGACCTACCCCCGCAAGTTCGAAAACACGATATTGGCTTTCCTTATCTTTTCAGGCATCTACCTGATGTTGTCCCTGACAGCGTCCATTCTAAGAGAACAGGTAACTTCATGACCCAGCTGCGCATTGGCAATATTACCGTCGGCAATGATCGTCCCCTCACCGTGATCGCTGGCCCCTGCCAGTTGGAGAGCGAAGACCACGCGCAGATGGTCGCGGGGGTGTTGAAAGAGGCATGTGACGCCGCCGGCGCGCAGTTCATCTTCAAGGGCAGCTATGACAAGGCCAACCGCACCTCCCTCTCGGGCAAGCGCGGTTTGGGCATCGAAAAGGGGCTGCAAGTCCTGCAATCCGTGGCGCGTGCCAATGACGTGCCGGTGCTGACGGATGTGCATAATGAAGCGCAATGCGCACAGGCCGGTGAAGTGGTCGACGTGCTGCAAATCCCCGCCTTCCTCTGCCGCCAAACCGACCTGCTGCTCGCCGCCGGGGAGACCGGAAAGGCGGTTAATGTGAAGAAGGGGCAGTTCCTCGCCCCTTGGGAGATGCAGAACATCGTCGATAAGATCGAAAGCACCGGGAACCGCAACATCCTGCTGACCGAACGCGGCACGACCTTCGGCTACAACACGCTGGTCGCCGACATGCGCAGCCTGCCGCAGATGGCTCAGACCGGCTACCCGGTGGTGATGGACGCGACCCACTCGGTCGCCCAGCCCGGCGGCAAGGGCGGGTCTTCGGGCGGCCAGCGTGAGTTTGCCCCGGTCATGGCCCGCGGTGCTGCCGCCATCGGCGTTGCGGCGATCTTCATGGAAACCCACGAAGACCCCGACCGCGCGCCTAGTGACGGGCCCAATATGATCTACCTCGACCAGATGCCCGGGCTGATTAACCTACTGATGCAATTCGACGCGCTGGCCAAAAGCCATCCGCTGACTTTCTAAATTTATCTTAAAAAGCGAGTATTTGACGTGAGTAAACCGGCCTCCACCGTGACCCCGAACACTTGGGAATTCCTGCGCGATGCGATGATCACCCCGACAGGTTTCCGCGAATATGACGCGCGTTGGAAATACCCCGACGACATCAACCTGCCCGGCATCACCGCCCTCGGCCTTGGGCTTGGCACGCAGATGCATGCGCGCGGGATTGAGCCTGTCATCGCCGTGGGCAATGACTATCGCGACTATTCGCTCTCAATCAAAAATGCGCTGATGCTGGGGCTGATGCAGGCCGGGATCACGGTTAAGGATATCGGCCCGGCGCTTTCCCCAATGGCCTATTTCGCCCAGTTCCACCTCGATGCCCCTGCCGTCGCCATGGTCACGGCGAGCCACAACCCGAACGGCTGGACCGGCGTCAAAATGGGTTTTCAGCGCCCCCTCACCCACGGCCCGGACGAGATGGCCGAACTGCGCGACATCGTCCTCAATGGCCGCGGCGAACAGCGTGCAGGCGGGGCTTACGAATTCGTCGACGGCGTGCGCGAAGCCTATCTGGATGACCTTGTGGGTGACTTCAAAATGACCCGCAAACTGAAAGTCGTTTGCGCCACCGGCAATGGCACCGCGTCGGCCTTCGCGCCCGAGCTGTTCCGCCGTTTGGGGGTCGAAGTCGTCGATAGCCACAACACACTCGACTACACCTTCCCCCATTACAACCCAAACCCCGAAGCCATGGAGATGCTGCACGACATGGCCGACAGCGTCCGCGCCTCCGGCGCTGATCTGGCGCTCGGTTTCGACGGTGACGGGGACCGCTGCGGCGTGGTGGATGACGAGGGCGAAGAGATCTTCGCCGACAAGATGGGTGTCATC
This sequence comes from Sulfitobacter sp. 1A13496, assembly GCF_043557225.1. Taxonomy (NCBI): domain Bacteria; kingdom Pseudomonadati; phylum Pseudomonadota; class Alphaproteobacteria; order Rhodobacterales; family Roseobacteraceae; genus Sulfitobacter; species Sulfitobacter sp. 1A13496. Next base: position 80,853 of record NZ_JBIFFP010000008.1, read on the forward strand.
ATGGCCCGCGATCTGGCCAAACTGCACCCAAACAGCACTTTCGTCGCGGATGTGAAATCCACCGGCCTCTTTGCCTCGGATCCTGAGTTGCAGAAACACGGGGCCAAAGCGGACTATTGGAAAACCGGCCACAGCCACATGAAACGCCGGGTTAAAGAACTGGGCGCGCTGGCGGGGTTCGAAAAGTCCGGCCACTATTTCTTGGCCGAGCCGATTGGCCGGGGCTATGACTGCGGCATGCGCGTCGCGGTGGAAATCTGCAAGCTGATGGACCGCAACCCCGACAAATCCATGTCGGACCTGCGCCGCGCCCTGCCCCAGACCTATTCGACGCCCACCATGTCGCCCTATGCCTCGGACACCGAGAAATACGACATTCTCGACCGGATCGTGCAAAAGCTCACCGCCAAGGCCGAGGCCGGGGAGAAGATCGGCGGCCGCGCGATTGCCGAGGTCATCACCGTCAACGGCGCGCGCGTCATGCTCGACAACGGCGGCTGGGGTCTTGTGCGGGCCTCCTCCAACACGCCGAACCTGGTCGTGGTCTGCGAAAGCCCCGAATCTGACGCGGAAATGCGCGCGATCTTCGCCGATATCGATGCGGTGATCCGCACCGAGCCGGGCGTGGGCGATTACGATCAATCGATCTGATCGCCAGTTACGGCACCAGAACGACAAAGGCCCGGGGCATCGCCACCGGGCCTTTTTTCTTTGAACCAGAAGGTCTTACTTCAGCGCCGCTTCGCAAAAGGCGCGAATGCGCTCGGCATCCTTCACCCCCGGCGCGGTCTCGACCCCCGAAGAGACATCGACCTGCCGCGCCCCGGTGAGGGCAATCGCCTCCCCCACATTCTCGGCGTTCAGCCCGCCGGCGAGCATCCAAGGCTTCGGCCAGCGCCGCCCGGCGATCAGCCGCCAGTCAAAGGCCAGCCCGTTGCCCCCCGGCAGCACCGCGTCCTTGGGCGGTTTGGCATCGACCAAAAGCTGATCCGCGACGGTGACATAGTCGTTCAGCAGCGCCAGATCATCGCGATCGGCCACGCCGACGGCCTTCATCACCGGTAGCCCATAGCGCGCCTTGACCTCGGCCACCCGCGCCGGGCTTTCGCTGCCGTGCAGCTGTAGCATGTCCAGAAAGGGCACCGCGGCCAGCAGCGCATCCAGCGCCGCATCGTCGGCATTGACGGTCAGCGCGACCTTGCAAATGCCGTCAGGCACCGCTTCGGTCATATGCGCCGCGGCCTCCAGCGACAGATGGCGGGGGGATTTTTCGAAAAAGACGAACCCCAAAGTGCGTGCGCCCGCTAAAAGGGCGGCGGGCACATCAGCGGGGTCGGTCAGACCGCAGATTTTTACGTTAACGTTCTCAGGCATGGGTGGGGTTTAGCCTGCTTCGTCGAGCAGCGCCAGCACCTCATCCTTGCCCTGATGCTTCTCTTCCTTGAGGCGGATCACCTCACGCTCCAACCGACGACGCTCACGCGCTTGCCGCGCCAGTTCGGCCCGGTGGCCGTGTTCGCGGATCCACTCCCAAACGAAGCCCACCAAAAGCCCTACGATGATCCCGCCAAGGATTACGATAAAGAGCGGCAGTTCGACAGAGGGGTTCACGGCAAACCAACCTGAAATCTCGGTTGGAAGCACTTGAAGTGTCACGATATTCCGGTTCGCCAAAGCAACGGAAACCAGCGCAATCGCGAAAAGCGCGATGCAGGCATAACGAATGTAACGCATCAGCTTTTCCCGTTCAGCCGGTCACGCAAAAGCTTGCCCGTCTTGAAGAAGGGTACATGCTTTTCTTCGACATTCACCGTCTCACCAGTGCGCGGGTTGCGCCCCACACGGGCATCGCGTTTCTTAACCGAGAAAGCACCGAAGCCGCGCAATTCAACCCGGTCGCCACGCGCCATCGCGCCCGTGATCTCATCAAAGACCGTGTTTACGATCCGCTCAACATCACGTTGATAAAGATGCGGATTGTCGTCAGCGATCTTCTGGATCAGTTCCGACCGGATCATGGCACGTCCCCCAAGAATTTATTGATGTCTTACCCGACTATAGGAAATAACGCCCCACACGGGAAGGTGTTCCACCAGCGCCGCGATAGATTTTTCGCAGCGAAACCTCTGTTATTTCGGCTCTTTTCCGCCGCCTGCCGCCGCTGAAGGCCATGGCGCGTAGGGATTGGGCATAAGGGCCAAAACCCGCTTCGCGATTCGACCTTGCCCCCGGAACAGCAAAAGGCCCCGCATGTCGCCATGCGGGGCCTTCGCTAAGATTACATATTCAACCTGGAATATGCTTACTCGTCGTCGCCTTTCAGCGCCGCACCAAGGATGTCGCCCAAGCTCGCGCCGGAGTCGGAGGAACCGTACTGCTGTACCGCCTCTTTCTCTTCCGCGATCTCGCGTGCCTTGATGGAGACGCCCAGACGGTGTGCTTTCGCATCAACGTTGGTGATGCGCACGTCGACCTTGTCACCGACCGAGAAACGCTCGGGGCGCTGTTCGGCACGGTCACGGCTGAGGTCGGAACGACGGATGAAGCTCTTCATGCCTTCGTATTCGACTTCGATGCCGCCATCTTCGATGGAGGTCACGGTCACGGTCACGATCGAGCCGCGCTTCACGCCGCCCACGGCTTCGGCGAATTTGTCGCCACCGACGTTCTTGATCGAGAGCGAGATGCGCTCTTTCTCAACGTCCACTTCGGAGACAACGGCCTGAACCACGTCACCTTTGCGGTAGTCTTGGATCGCTTCCTCGCCGCGCTGGTCCCAGCTGAGGTCGGAAAGGTGAACCATACCGTCGATGTCGCCGGGCAGGCCAACGAACAGACCGAATTCGGTGATGTTCTTGACTTCGCCTTCGACTTCGGTGCCCTCGGGGTGGGTCTCAGCAAAGACTTCCCATGGGTTGCGCATGGTCTGCTTGAGACCAAGGGAAACGCGACGCTTGGCGCTGTCGATTTCCAGAACCATGACTTCGACTTCTTGGCTTGTGGACACGATCTTGCCGGGGTGCACGTTCTTCTTGGTCCAGGACATCTCGGAGACGTGGACCAGACCTTCGACACCGGGCTCCAGCTCGACGAATGCGCCGTAGTCGGTGATGTTGGTCACGCGGCCGCTGTGCACGGAACCCAGCGGGTATTTCGCGCCAACCAGATCCCACGGATCTTCCTGCAGCTGCTTCATGCCGAGGCTGATGCGGTGGGTCTCTTTGTTGATCTTGATGACCTGAACCTTGATGGTCTCGCCGATCGACAGGATCTCGGACGGGTGGTTCACGCGACGCCATGCCATGTCGGTGACGTGCAGCAAGCCGTCGACACCGCCAAGGTCAACAAACGCACCGTATTCGGTGATGTTCTTGACCACACCATCGACGGTCTGGCCTTCGGTCAGGTTGCCAATGACTTCGGCACGCTGTTCGGCGCGGGACTCTTCGAGGATCGCACGACGCGATACAACGATGTTGCCACGACGGCGGTCCATCTTGAGGATTTGGAACGGCTGCTTGAGACCCATGAGCGGGCCTGCGTCGCGTACGGGGCGCACGTCGACTTGGGAGCCGGGCAGGAATGCAACTGCGCCGCCGAGGTCGACGGTGAAGCCACCTTTGACACGGCCAAAGATCGCGCCTTCGACACGCTCTTCTGCGGCATAGGCTTTTTCCAGACGATCCCAGGCTTCCTCACGGCGGGCCATTTCGCGGCTGATGACGGCTTCGCCACGCGCGTTTTCGACTTGGCGAAGGAAAACTTCGACTTCGTCGCCAACTTCGATTTTGGGGGATTCGCCGGGATCAGCAAATTCTTTCAGCTCAACGCGGCCTTCCATTTTGTAGCCGACGTCGATGATGGCTTGGCCCGCTTCGACAGCGATCACCTTGCCTTTGACGACTGTGCCCTCTTGGGGCGTGTCCATTTCAAAGCTCTCGTTAAGAAGCGCTTCGAATTCGTCCATTGCTTTGGTCATGTAGCTTTTCGTATCCTTATCAAATGTTTCTGGCCGCGCGGTTGTCTCCGCCGGTCTGGAGTTGCAATTGGTCGTTGTGGTGGCACCGTGCCGATCTTGTCAGAGAAGCTCCGACATAAAAGCACAGCGGTTGACCCGCAGCCGAACGCAAACAAAAGAGGGCCGGTTAGTACCGACCCTGCCCGCTATATCGCGTCCGAAGCTGTAACCGCCCCTTAGACAAGGCGCGTATAGGCGAATTTTGACGCTCCTGCAAGGGCTATGGCGTGCTGGCCGGGGGATATGCGGGGTTCTGCCGGGCAAGGGTTCCGTAGCGCGCCAGAGGATAGACGGCACCACAACGGATCAGGGCCATCGCGGCGCTGCAACCTTTTCCTAGCGAACTGCACGGCCTCCGCCGCGGTAAGCCTGCCGCTCACCCGCCCCAGCCCGCGCCCAGCCCCGGCGCGGGTTTCGGCGGATCGGCAAGATCGCCTTCGGCAAGGTCACTGCCTTGATAGCTGGCAAGGTCCTCAACAAACTCCCACAGACGCAGGAAAGTGTAATCGACCTTTCCTAACGCCTCCGCCACGGCGGCGGGGTTCGACCGGTCCAAGGCGCATAGCGCGCGCATGCTCTCATTCACCATCGGCTTGATATCCTGCGCGCATTCCTCGGTGAACCGCCGTAGAACGCTTTGCAGCTCAGACCGTTTTTGTTCCTGCGTGGCCACGCCCAGTTGCAGCGCGGTCTTGTGAAGCGCGTGAAAGGCGGAACGCCTGAGCGTGCTTTGCGACAATTCATCCTTGGCGATATAGTCACTACAGCCGCCGCGCAGCGCTTCGATTGCGACGTCGCTCTGCTCCGTCCCGGTGACCATCACCGTGGCGACACCGCCGTTGCGAGGGTGGGCGCGGATCATCTGCAAGCCGCGCAGGCCATCCCCATCGGGCAGGTTGTAGTCCAGCAAGATCAGGTCAAACGCCCCCTCCTCTAACTGCTGGCCGAGGGCGGCAAGGCTCTCCGCCTCTGTCAAAGAGACAGGAAAGTCCAGCCCGCCGCAGAGCCGTTTGATCCGCATCCGGTCAAAGCGCTGGTCATCTACGATCAAGATGCGCGCCGCCGCCAAAGGCTCAGCCGCGCCATCCGCCCTATCGCCTGCACCGCTTCCGCGCCTTGCCACGCTCATCAGCCGTCCCCCTGCTTTGCCTCGGCATTTAGACCCACGGAGCCTAACAAATGGTTAACCCGCCCCTAATCGCCGCCAGCCTTGCAGAGGAATGTTGCGGTGGCGCGGCGAGGCCGCTACATGAGCCGCCATGAGTGATACAACACGCCCCCGCCGCAACTTCTATGGCCGCCTCAAAGGCAAAGCGCTGAAGAAGTCGCAAAAGACCTATATCGATGAAGACCTCGACGCATTGTCGCCGGGGGCCGTCGATTGGGAGAGCAATCCCGACCGAAGGCCCCTTGACCTTGATACGCTGTTTGGCGGGCGCAAGGTCTGGCTGGAAATCGGCTTTGGCGGTGGTGAGCATCTGGTGCATCAAGCCGGGCAGAACCCCGATGTAGGCATCATCGGCTGCGAGCCTTACATCAACGGCGTCGCCATGCTGCTGGGCAAAATCCGGCGCGCGGGCGTGGACAACCTCGCCATTCACCCCGGTGACGTGCGCGATATGTTCGACGTGCTGCCCGAAGACTCCATCGACCGGGCGTTCCTGCTCTATCCCGATCCTTGGCCGAAAACCCGCCACCACCGCCGCCGTTTCGTCACGCCCGAGCATCTGGAGCCGCTGGCCCGCGTGCTGAAACCCGGCGCGATCTTCCGCGTGGCGACGGATATCGAGGATTACGTTCGCCAGACGCTCGAACAGGTGCCGCAGCATGGGTTTGATTGGCTGGCCGAAGGGCCTGACGATTGGCGCGCGCCTTGGGATGACTGGATTTCGACCCGCTATGAGCAAAAGGCGCTGCGCGAAGGGCGCACCCCGCATTACCTGACCTTCCGCAAACGCTAAGTATTTGCGGCTGATACCACCCCGTCTACAATCCATCGCACGCGCGGCGATGGACGCTGCCGCCCGCCTGCGATAATAGGAACCTTGAGCAGATCAGAGGTACCTCATGTCCAGTCACGGCAGCCCCATTCCCATGTCATCGCGCGCCTGCGGGCCGCTTAGCGGCACCGCCGAAGTGCCCGGCGACAAGTCGATCTCGCACCGCAGCCTGATCCTTGGCGCTATGACCGTGGGCGAGACCACGATCACCGGGCTTTTGGAGGGGCAAGACGTGCTCGACACCGCCAAAGCCATGCGCGCTTTCGGGGCCGAGGTGGTCGACCATGGCGGCGGCTCTTATTCCGTGCATGGCGTGGGTGTCGGCGGCTTTGCCGAGCCGGACAATGTGATCGACTGCGGCAATTCCGGCACTGGCGTGCGGTTGTTGATGGGGGCGATGGCGACCTCTCCGATCTCGGTCACCTTCACTGGCGATGCCAGCCTCAACAGCCGCCCGATGGCGCGGGTGACCGATCCGCTGGCGCTGTTCGGCACGCAATCCGTGGGCCGCGCCGGGGGCCGCCTGCCGATGACGCTCGTGGGTGCCGCCGAGCCTGTGCCCGTGCGCTACACCGTGCCCGTGCCGTCGGCGCAGGTGAAATCCGCGGTGCTGCTGGCGGGGCTGAATGCGCCGGGCAAAACCGTGGTGATCGAGGCCGAGGCCACCCGCGACCATACCGAACGGATGCTGGCGGGCTTTGGCGCAGAGATCACGGTTGAAGAGACAGACGAGGGCCGCGTCATCACCCTGACCGGCCAGCCCGAGTTGAAGCCGCAGCATATCGACGTGCCGCGCGACCCCTCCTCCGCCGCTTTCCCCGTTTGTGCCGCGCTGATCGTGCCCGGCTCGGACGTGCTGGTGCCGGGCATCGGCTTGAACCCGACCCGCGCGGGGCTGTTCACCACCCTGCGCGAGATGGGCGCGGATCTGACTTATGAAAACGAACGTACCGAGGGCGGCGAGCCTGTGGCCGACCTGCGCGCAAAGTTCTCGCCCAACCTCAAGGGCATCGAAGTACCGCCCGAACGTGCGGCGAGCATGATCGACGAATACCCCGTGCTCTCGGTCGTGGCGGCCTGTGCGACGGGCGAGACCGTGATGCGCGGCGTCAAGGAACTCCGCGTCAAGGAAAGCGACCGGATTGAGGCCATGGCCAGCGGCCTGCGCGCCAATGGGGTCGCGGTCGAAGACGGGCCAGATTGGTGGACTGTCAAAGGGCTGGGCCATGGCAATATCCCCGGCGGTGCAACCTGTCAGAGCCATCTCGACCACCGCATCGCCATGTCGTTCCTGATCCTTGGCATGGTCGCGCAACAGCCGGTACAGGTGGACGATGGCGGGCCCATCGCCACCTCCTTCCCGATTTTCGAGCCGCTGATGGCCTGCTTGGGTGCGCAGGTCGAACGGTTGCCTGCGTGACAGGCGACCGGCTGATCTGGCTCAGCCTTTGCGCTGCACTGGCCTTTGCAGCCCTTGCGGGCTTTGCCGAAACGCATCTGCGCGCGGCGGGCATGGGCGTCTTGGACGGGCGGCTTCTGGGCTATGATCGGCCCGAGGCGCGCGCCTATCTGTCAGCACTCAGCCCCGAGCAGACGGCGCTGTATCTCGGCCAGTTCCGGCTGGCCGACACCGCCTTCCCCGCCCTTTTGGCGCTGGCCTTGCTGCTGTGGTTCCGGCGCTGGTCGTCGGGCGGGCTGCGGCTGGGGCTGACGCTGGCCGTGGCGCTGTATCTGGGGGCGGATTACACCGAAAACATGCTGATCGGGCGGCTGGTCGAATTGGGGCCGGACCGGATCACCGCACAGGCCGTCGCAACGGCGAGCCTGTTCACAAAGGCGAAATGGGTGATACTGGCGGGCTGTTTCACGGCGGCCCTGCTGCTTGGCCTGCGGGCCCGGAACAAGAGGAATTTGCAATGACGGATAACAAAACCAACGGCATCACCGTTGCCATCGACGGCCCCGCCGCGGCGGGCAAAGGCACCGTGGCCAAGGCGGTGGCGGCGCATTTTGGTTTTGCGCATCTCGACACCGGGCTTTTGTACCGCGCGGTCGCGGCCAAGACCCTCACCGGGATGGACCCGGAAGAAGCGGCCCAGAGCCTCGCCCCCGTCGATCTGGAAGACCCTACTCTGCGCAGCCCCGAGGTTGCCCAAGAGGCCAGCAAAGTGGCGGTGATCCCCGCGGTGCGTGCCGCCCTTGTGCGGTTCCAGCGCAGCTTTGCCACCCGCGCGGGCGGTGCGGTGCTCGACGGGCGGGACATCGGCACGGTGATCTGCCCCGACGCGCCGGTCAAACTCTTCATCACCGCCAGTCCCGAAGTGCGCGCGCAGCGCCGTTTCGCTGAGCTATCGGGCAAGGGGATCGAGACCAGCTATGAAGATGTGTTGGAAGACGTGCGCCAGCGCGACCTGCGCGACATGAGCCGGGACCAAGCGCCGCTGAAACCCGCCGAGGATGCCAAGCAGATCGACACGACGGAAATGGCGATCGAAGATGCGGTGGCCGCCGCCGTGGCCTTGGTCGAGGCGAAACGGGGCTGACCCCCGCCGCGAAAGGGGTGGGCGCTGTCGCCCACCCCCTGAATACTTAGACAGCCGCTTTCAACTGATCGACCAGATCGCGGCGTTCCCAGCTGAAACCGCCATCCGCGTCGGGCGCGCGGCCAAAGTGGCCATAGGCCGCCGTGCGCTGGTAGATCGGCTTGTTCAATTGCAAATGCTCGCGAATGCCGCGCGGGGTCAGGTCAATGATCTGGCGGATCGCTTTTTCGATCGCGGCGTCATGCACGTCACCGGTGCCATGGGTGTCGCAATAGATCGACAGCGGCTCGCTCACGCCAATTGCATAGCTCAGTTGGATGGTGCATTTGTTCGCCAGCCCTGCCGCTACGACGTTCTTGGCCAGATAGCGCGCCACATAGGCCGCCGAACGGTCGACCTTGGTCGGGTCTTTGCCCGAAAACGCGCCGCCGCCATGCGGTGCGGCCCCGCCATAGGTGTCGACGATGATCTTGCGGCCCGTGAGACCCGCGTCGCCATCCGGTCCGCCGATCACGAAAACGCCGGTGGGGTTCACATGCCAAACGGTGTCGGCGTCGATCCAGCCTTCGGGCAGCACCTCGCGGATATAGGGCTCAACGATCTCGCGGATATCGGCGCTGGTCTGGCTTTCGCTCTCATGCTGGGTCGACAGCACGATGGAGCTTACGCCCACCGGTTTGCCGTTCTCGTAACGCACCGAAAGTTGGCTTTTCGCATCGGGCCGCAGGGTCGGCTCGGTCCCGTCTTTGCGCACCTCGGCCAGACGGCGCAGGATCGCATGGGCGTAGTGGATCGGCGCGGGCATCAACTCGGGCGTCTCATCGGTGGCAAAACCGAACATGATGCCCTGATCGCCTGCGCCTTCTTCCTTGCCATCGGCGGCATCGACGCCTTGGGCGATATGCGCCGACTGCGGGTGCAGCAGATTGGTGATCTCACATGTCGCGTGGTGGAACTCGTCCTGCTCGTAACCGATGTCTTTGATGCAGGCGCGGGCAATATCCTCAACACCCGCCAGATATTCATCGAGCTTGGTCTTGTTGGCCAGCCCGACCTCGCCCCCGATCACGACGCGGTTGGTGGTGGCAAAGGTTTCGGCGGCGACCCGCGCTTCGGGTTCCTCGCTGATGAAAGCGTCGAGGATGGCATCGGAAATCCGGTCGCAGACCTTATCCGGGTGCCCCTCGGAAACGGATTCCGAAGTGAAAGTATAGTTCTGACGGGACATGTAGTGCTCCAATAAAAATTACGCACCACGTCAGGAAGCCGTTGTGGTGCTCTCCCAACGGCTTAGACAACCGCTGGTGGATGGTCAATCGGCATTCCCCGGGCTGCGACGGCGGGCCACGGCAAGCCCGCCAAGGCAGAGGGTCAGAAGCAGGATCAAAGGCAAATCACCGCTGCGGGTGTAGAGCGTGGGCGCCAGCGGCGCCGGCAGCGGCGCGTCGATGAAGCCCGCGGAATTGAGCGGCAGCGAAGCGATCACCCGCCCCTGCGGGTCGATCATCGCCGAGATGCCGGTATTGGCCGCCCGGGCCATGGGCAGCCCCTGCTCGATCGCGCGCATCCGCGCTTGGGCCAGATGCTGGCGCGGACCTGCGGCCTTGCCGAACCATGCGTCATTGGTGACCTGCATCAGAAACGCGGGCCGCGCTGGCGCGGCGTTCACATCATGGGCAAAGACGGCCTCGTAGCAAATCAAGGGCAATGCAGCACCGAGCGGCCCCAGTTCCAAAACCTGCGCGCCCGGCCCGCTGGAAAAACCGTTCCCCTCCTGCGCGGCGAGGCCGTGGATACCGAAACGCCCCATCAGATCACCCAATGGCATATATTCGCCAAAGGGCACGAGGTGATGTTTGTCATAAAGCTGATCGACCGCGCCGCCTTCGTCCAACACAACGAGCGAGTTGAAATAGCGCATGTTCGACCGACGCTGCACGCCCAGCACAACCGGCACGTCCGAGACCGCGCCGATCTCATCCAAGGCGCTCCCCGCCATGTCCAACGACCATGGGATGGCGGTCTCGGGCCAGATCACCAGATCGGGGGCCGTGCTTTCGTCTTGCGGCTCGGCGGCGGTGTAGTCGAGCTGGCGGGAGAAATAGAATTCAAAGGTATCGGGGTTCCACTTATCGCGTTGCGCGGCATTGGGCTGCACCAAACGCACCACGTTCTCGGTCAGCACCGCGGGCGGCGCTTGCGGGGGCAGCAGCAACAGCAGCACCGTCGACAAGGCCAACGCCCCCTGCCCCAATCGCAGGCTCAAAGGGCCGCGCAGCAGCAAGATCGCGGCAATGGCGAATAGCCAGAGGTTCAGCGCATAGGGGCCGACCCAAGCGAGGCCCTGCCCCGCCATCACGCCGACCAGTCCTTGAGCGGGCATGGCCCATGGGAAGCCGGTGAAGATATAGGCACGCAGCAGTTCCACCGCCGCCCAAGTCAGCGCCAGCGCCAGCCCACGCTTCGGCGCGATCCAACGGGCGAGGCCGAAGGCCAGCCCCCAGAACAGCGCCATGCCCGCGGCCAGAAGGATCAGCGCAAAAGGCGCCATCCACCCATGCCGCGCCACATCGACCATGAAGGGCGAGACGATCCATTGCAGCGCATGCAGGAAGTAGCCAAAACCAAAGCCCCAGCCCAAAAGCGCCGCCCGCAGTGGCCCGCCGGATTGCGCGCGAAACAGCCAAAACGCCGCCACCAGCCCGGCAAAGAGCAAAAGTGGCAGTTCATAAGGCGCTTGCCCGAAGGCTGCGATGGCCCCGGCGAGGGGGGCCAGCAGCAACCGGCCCCGCATCGCCAGCCGTTGCCTCATCCCCCGGCCCCTTGGGTGCGGACCCGCAACCGTTTGATGCGGCGCGGGTCGGCGTCGATCACCTCGAACTCCGGCCCGTCGGGGTGCAAGACCACCTCGCCCCGCGCAGGCACGCGGCCCGACAGCATGAAGACCAAGCCGCCAAGCGTGTCGATCTCTTCTTCGTCGACGGTTTCATGGTCGGTCAGGGAATGGCCAATCTCAGCCTCGAAATCCCCCAGCGGGGTCTTGGCGAGCGCGAGATAAGTGCCGGGCTTTTCGACTGTCCAATAGGTGCCTTCGTCAACGTCATGTTCGTCTTCGATCTCACCTATGACCTGTTCGATCAGGTCTTCGATGGTCACCAGCCCGTCGACACCGCCATATTCGTCGATCACCAAGGCCATATGCCGCCGCTCGGCCTGCATCTTGGTCAGCAGCACGCCGATGGTCATCGACGGCGGCACATAGACCAAGGGCCGCAGCAGGGTGCGCAGATCGAACTTGGTGTTTTTGCCATTGAACCCGTGGTTTAGCGCAAGGTCTTTGAGGTGGACCATGCCCACGGGCGTGTCGAGCGTGCCATCATAGACCGGCAGGCGGGTCATCCCGCTTTCCCTGAAGACCGAGACCAGTTCATCCAGCGTGGCGCTGACCGGCACGGCGGTGATATCCGCCTTTGGGATCGCCACGTCATCGACCCGCATCCGGCGCAGGTTCATCATGCCATGGCCCGTGGGCCGCTCGGCCTCTGCCGAGGTCTCTGGCGTGTCGTCCTCGCTGTCCGATGGGCTTAGCGCCTCGAACACCCGAGAAAAGAAATTACCGGTGCGCATCGCGCCATCATCCGGCTGCTCATGTCTGTCTTCATCTATCAGCGCGCTCTGCGCCGCGTCAGATGATCCGTCTGTATCGCCCATTGGGTCCCGTCTGTGTTACAAAGCCCCTCAAGGCCCATTTTCCTTATATGGGTCATCATAACCCATTTTGCCAAGTATTTCGCGCTCCAACCCCTCCATCAACGTCGCGTCGGGGTCATTTTCATGGTCATAGCCCAGAAGATGCAACAGCCCGTGCACGATTAAATGGGTCACATGGGCATCTAATGGCTTCTCCGCCGCCGCGGCTTCGGCGGCGCAGGTCTCGAAAGCCAAGGCGATGTCGCCCAGTTCGAGCATCCCGTCAATGCCGGGGGCGACAGGCAGCGGATCGCCGCCCGGGGTGACCGCCCCGCGTTCCTCCGCAGGCCAACTTAGCACATTGGTCGCCCGCGCTTTGCCGCGAAAGTCTTCGTTTAGCGCCGCAATGCGGCTGTCGTCGCAGGCCAGCAGGGTCATCTCAGCGGCTTCGGCATCAAGGCCGAGATGGCCCAGGGTAGCCCGCGCCGCGGCATGAGCGCGCGCTTCAAGGTCGACCGCCGCCCAACGGTCGTCTTCGATCACGATGTCGAAATCTTCCAGCATCACGTCAAGCGGCACCGCTATCGGCCTCATAAGCTTCGATAATCGCGGCGACCAGCGGATGGCGCACCACGTCTTTGGACGAGAAGTAGTTGAAGCTGATGCTGGGGATTTGCTTGAGCAAGCGCTCCGCATCCTGAAGCCCCGATTGCACCCCGCGCGGCAGGTCGATCTGGGTCCGGTCGCCGGTGATCACCATGCGCGAATTCTGCCCCAGGCGGGTCAGGAACATCTTCATCTGCATCGAAGTGGCGTTTTGCGCCTCGTCCAGCACCACGAAAGCGTTCGACAGCGTGCGACCCCGCATGAAGGCCAGCGGCGCGATCTCAATGCGCTTTTCCTCCAGCAGTTTGGCCAATTGCTTGCTCGGCAAAAAGTCGTTCAGCGCGTCGTAGAGCGGCTGCATATAGGGGTCGACCTTGTCTTTCATGTCGCCCGGCAGATAGCCCAGCTTCTCGCCCGCCTCGACCGCGGGGCGGCTGAGGATGATCCGGTCCACATGGCCGCCGATGAACATCGACACGCCCACGGCGACAGCCAGATAGGTCTTGCCGGTGCCCGCAGGGCCGATGCCAAAGGCCAGTTCGTTGTCGAAGAGCGATTGCACATAGGCTTTCTGCGCATCGGTGCGCGGCTCCACCCGTTTCTTGCGGGTCTGGATTTCGATCGCATCCGAGATCGGCATTTCAAGCTGGTCACCCTGACGCACGCCGGTGCCCGCGCCGGAGTTGCCCATGCGCAGCAGCCCGTCCACATCCGCAGGTTCAACCGCGCGGCCACTTTCCAGCCGGACATAGAGTGCATTGAGCAGGCTCTCGGCCTTCTCAACGGCCTCGCCCTCACCCAGAATTTGCAAGTGGTTGCCACGCCGGATGATCTGCACCTCAAGCGATTTCTCGATAGCCGCCAGATGCGCGTCATAGGCGCCGCAGAGGTCGATCAAAAGGCGGTTGTCGGGAAATTCCACCACCCGTTCGGCCGCGGTTTCCGGTGTCATCAGATCAGTTGAAGGCAATGCGCGTATCCTTTGTGAAGCACTAAATGTTGAAATAGTCAGACCGGATCGATTTACCAACCCGTCGCGACAAAAAGGGCCGAAGCGCAACGCGCTCCGGCCCGGGGTCTTTGATATGGCCCGCCAAGGTCAGTTCGGGTCTTTGATGTTGGAGCCACCTTTGAAGTGGCCCGCGGTATGTGTCGGTGGCGCCACGCCCGAGCAGACCGGCTTGCCGAATTTATCAAGCCGTGCCGAAAGATAGCCCTCGACCCCGTCGTCGATGATCCAGTGGTCGCAACCGTTCGGATCGACCCAGATGCCCGCCTGAAGGTTGCTCAGGTGCTTTTTGTCGATGCCCCGGTCAAAGGTCTTATCCGAAGGGTAGCCCCGGCCCAGACCGCCTTCGTAATCGGTACAGGCCGACAGGCCGACGGCACAGGCTGTGACCATGAGAAGTTTCGTCTTAATCACTTTTGTGGTCCCTTCAGCGAATGCAGATGATTTCGACACGGCGGTTCTTGGCCATGTTCGCAGCGGAATTGTTCGGCACGGCGGGCATCCGTTCGCCATAGCCCCGCACATCGGCGATCTTGGCGCCCACTTGATTGGCGATGCGCGCCACGGCATTGGCCCGGTTGTAGGACAGGCGCATGTTATAGGCGTCCGACGCGCGGCTGTCGGTATGGCCGGTGATGATATAGGATACCGCCCCGGTCGATTGGAAGAAATTCGCCAGACGCGCCCGGCCTTGCGGCGAGATGCTGTATTTGTCGGTGGCAAAGAACTGATCCGCCTCCATCACGCCGCAGACATCGCCGCGGCGGCACACCGGAATGCCCTGCCGGGTGACATGGGGGGTCATATAGCCCTCTGCCCCGTCATCCATAACCCAATGTTCACAGCCATCCGGGTCGACCCAGATGGTCGGCGTGTAAACGCCCTTGTCGCGGCCCTGTTGCGAGGGTGTCTGCGCATCGACCGAGGTGCTGGCCACGGTCAGCGCCGCTGCCATCGTCAGGCTGGCCATGGCGCGCAGTGCTTTGGAAATAGTGGGTCCCACAGCGTTTGTCCTATTCTAATTTCTGGTTCTTATCTTTGGCAAATGCGACCCCTCCCCGGACCCGCGCCTTTTGAGTATAGGGTCAGGTTAGGTAAAAACGGTCTCGCTGTGAAGCTGTGAAATCAACATTTTGTGGCCGAACCTTGGCGGCTTACAACGAATCCGCCGCGGGGTAGCGGCAAAACGGCTTCGGAGCGCGGCCATTTCACCCTGCCCCGATCCGCCGAAAACAGGCCATTGACGACGGCTTGGCGACAATCCCGCACAAGCCCTTGGGATTGTTCGCAAACACCGGCCCCTGCCATTGAATTTTCTTGAAAATCGCACCTTTAGACCTAAACCTCTTTCCATCGGATCGCGAGGGTGGGACTTCGCGCGGCTTTGCCGATCTTGATTGCTGCAATGATAACTGGGGGACCAAACCATGATAAAAACGCTACTCGCCACCGCCGTCACCGGCCTGCTTGCCCTGCCCGCTTTCGCGGGGGGCGTGAAATACGCCTATCACAACCAAGGTGTGGCCCATCCCACGGGCAATGTGATCCACGTCAGCTGCTACCGCGGCCCGTGGAACGACGTGATCTGGGACCGGCCAAACTCAGTCTTCGTGGATAGCCTCGTGGCCGTGGGCTATGACTTTGCCACCGCCCATGCTGTGGCCGAGCGTGTTTGCCGGGATCACACACTCGTCGGCAACCCTGAGGGGTTGAAAGCGACGATGAAACGGATCTTTGCGGATGCCGCATCGCACCGCAAACACAACTACTGACAAGCCAAGGGTGCGCGGCGACGCGCACCCGTTGCAGGCCCCTTGGGGCTGCGGATCAGACCAGAACGGCGGCCAGAGAGTTCGTCTTGGCCTCAGTCACCCGCACGCGCTGGATATCACCGATCTGTGCCGTGCTATCCTCGATATGCACCGCGTGCAGATACTCCGACTTGCCGAGCATCTGACCGGGTAGACGGCCCTTCTTCTCAACCAGAACCGATACCTCGCGCCCGACCATTGATTGCTGGATTTCCTGCTGGTGCTGGGTGATTAGCCCTTGCAAGCGCTGCAAACGGTCGTCGGCCACGGCTGGATCGACCAGCGGACGTTCGGCTGCGGGGGTGCCAGGCCGGGTGGAGTATTTAAACGAATAGGCATAGCCGTAGCGCACCTGCCGGACGAGCTCCATCGTGGCCTCGAAATCCGCTTCGGTCTCTTCCGGGAAGCCGACGATGAAATCACCCGACAGCACGATGTCGGGCCGCGCTTCGCGGATGCGCTCGAGCAGTTTGAGGTAGCTCTCGGCGGTGTGGCTGCGGTTCATCCGTTTCAGAATATGGTCGCTGCCCGACTGCACCGGCAGATGCAGATAGGGCATCAGTTCAGGCACTTCGCCATGGGCCGCGATCAGATCGTCGCCCATGTCGTTGGGGTGGCTGGTGGTGTAGCGGATACGCTCCAGCCCGTCGATCTTGGCCAGCGCACGGATCAACCCGGCCAGCGTCATGCCGCCGTGGTAGGCATTGACGTTCTGGCCCAGCAAGGTGACCTCGCGCACGCCGCGCTCGACGAGATCGCGGGCCTCTTCCAACACCTTTTCGGCGGGGCGAGAGACTTCGGCGCCGCGGGTATAGGGCACCACGCAGAAGGCGCAGAACTTGTCGCAGCCCTCTTGCACGGTCAGGAAAGCCGCGGGGGCGCGTTTCGCCTTGGGGCGTCCCTTAAGGTGGTCGAATTTGTCTTCCGCCGGGAAATCAGTGTCGAGCGCGCTTTGCCCGCCCTGCACCTTCGCCTCCATCTCCGGCAGACGGTGATAGCTTTGGGGGCCAACCACCAGATCGACGGCAGGCTGGCGGCGCATGATCTCTTCGCCCTCGGCTTGGGCCACGCAGCCCGCCACGCCGATCTTCAGATCGGGCCGCGCGTCTTTCAGCGGTTTCAGACGGCCCAGTTCGGAATAGACCTTCTCCGCCGCCTTCTCGCGAATGTGGCAGGTGTTGAGCAGGATCATATCCGCGTCATCGGCGCGGTCGGTGGTGACATAGCCCTGCCCGCCCAGGCTCTCGGCCATGCGTTCGCTGTCATAGACGTTCATCTGGCAACCATAGGTCTTGATGAACAGCTTTTTCGGTTGGGTCATGGCGGGCATCCAAGGGTTTTGACGGATTTCGGGCAGATGGCGTCGTCTAACAGCGGTGGCCGCGTCTTGCAATGCACCCGGAATTGGCCGACTTTACCGGCGGCAAATTCCAGCGGGGGCCTATGCGGTATCGCGATCTCGACCAGCTTATAAAAGAGGGCCGCACGGCGCTGAACGCAGGCCCCATCGCCATGATCTTGGTCGAGGATGAGGTTGAGGTCGACACCACCCTGCGCCACCACCAACAGGCGGGGTTCGACAACGTCGTGGCGCTGATGCCCCCCGGTTTCGACCTGCCCCGCGACCTAGAGGAAAGCGTGCTGCGGGTCGACTATGACACCACTGCCGAAGCCGCGTTGGAGCGCGCCGTGAACCGCATGATCGCGGCGGTGCCGGGGCAATGGCTTTATTACTGCTACAACGCCGAATACCTGTTTCACCCCTTCAGCGAGACACGCAACGTCAAGGAATTGCTGGCCTTTCACAGCGAAGAGCGGCGCGATGCCATGCTGGCCTATGTGGTGGACCTCTATGCGCTGGACCTCAAGCAATACCCCGATGCCGTCTCACTGGATCAGGCGCATTTGGACCGCTCGGGCTATTACGCGCTGGCGCGCAAGGATGCGGCCCGGCAGGGGCATCCCAAGGAACGGCAGCTTGATTTCTTTGGCGGGCTGCGCTGGCGGTTCGAGGAACATGTGCCGCCGCAAAGCCGCAAGATCGACCGTATTCCGCTGTTTCGCGCCAAACCGGGGCTGAAGCTGCGCGGCGACCACACGTTCAACGACGAGGAATACAACACCTACGCTTGCGAATGGCACCACAACGTCACGGCGGCGATCTGCTCGTTCCGCACGGCCAAGGCGCTGAAGCGCAATCCCGGCAGCCGCTATGACATCGCTACATTCCAGTGGCACAACTCCGAGCCGTTCGAGTGGCATTCCCGGCAGTTGATGGATCTGGGTTTGATGGAGCCGGGGCAGTGGTTTTGAGGCAAGCGCGGCGGGCTTTATGGTCTCGACGGAGGCCATGACCTTTTCAAATTGTCCCGCCCGTGGGAACCACGGGCATCGCACTCCCTCCCCCCGGAGGGCGATCTTGCAACGTTTCGGCAAACGGACCAGTCAGGGTCTAGAATGACCGCCCCGCACCACGCGACCGCTCATCACCCACCAGGGAGGGCGACACCCTCAGCACATGGCGGCTAACCTTTTCGATGCCCGGACAAGATGCCGCCGGTATCCGCTACCCTCACCGTTCAGCCCGCAACCGCCCAAAACCCGCGCCCGCCTAAAACCTCCTTGCACTCACCCGCTATGCACCTATGACGGAAGACAGCCTGAACGGGAGGGTCCGATGGCCGTCAACTTGCTCGACACATTCATCAAACCGATGCACCGCGAGGGCATCAAATTCGTGGCGATCTTCGCCGCTGTCACGCTGGTGCTCTTCGCCATCGAAGAAGTCCTCGGCTGGATCGGGGTGGGCCTGACGATCTGGTGCTACTACTTCTTTCGCGACCCCGAGCGTGTGACCCCCGACCGGCCCGACCTGATCGTCAGCCCCGCCGATGGCATCGTCTCACTCATCGAGCCTGCGGTGCCGCCCGCCGAGCTGGGGATGCCGGATGTACCCCTGACCCGCGTCAGCGTCTTCATGAGCGTCTTTAACTGCCACATCAACCGCGCCCCCGCCGCGGGCAAGGTGCAGGCCGTGGCCTACCGTCCGGGCAAGTTCTTCAACGCCTCGCTTGACAAGGCCAGCGCCGACAATGAGCGCAACAGCCTGTGCATCCGCATGGACGACGGGCGCGACATCGCGGTGGTGCAGATCGCGGGCCTCGTGGCGCGGCGCATCGTCTGTTTCGTGAAATCCGGCGACGGGCTTGAGACCGGCGAACGCTTCGGCTTGATCCGCTTTGGCTCCCGGCTAGATGTCTACCTGCCCGAAGGCGTCGACCCGATGGTGCGCATCGGGCAGACCATGGTCGCCGGGGAAACCGTGCTGGCCGAGTTGAAACAGCCGGTCATAGAGACCGCCCCGCTTTAGGAAAGACCCCATGCGCCCCCCATCTGAAAAGACCGGCGCGGACCTTGCGCTGATCCAGCTTCTGCCCAATGCGCTGACGATCACCGCGATTTGCGCAGGGCTTTCGGCGATCCGCTTTGGGGTGCAGGGCAACTATGTGCTGGCGGTGCAACTGATCCTTTTGGCCTGCGTGCTGGATGGGTTGGACGGGCGGCTGGCGCGACTCCTGCGGTCTTCCAGTCCGATGGGGGCGGAATTGGACTCCCTGGCCGATTTTTTGAACTTCGGCGTGGCCCCGCCGCTGATCCTCTATTTCTGGGCGCTGCAAGACATGCGCAGCGCGGCTTGGATTTCCGTGCTCGTCTACGCAGTCTGCTGCGTGGTGCGGCTGGCGCGGTTCAACGTCAACGACAAGGCCGAAGCCGCCAAGGCCAAGAACGGCGATGCGGTAGGCGAATCCGGTTCCTTCTTCACCGGCATCCCCTCGCCCGCGGGCGCGCTGCTGGTGCTCTTGCCGATGACCCTGTCCTTTGCCTTTCACAACCGGCCCATTCTGCCGGATTGGATGATCTGCCTGCATATGGTGCTGATCGGTTTTCTGATGATCAGCCGCATCCCCACATGGTCTTTCAAAACCACCAAAGTCTCCCGACGCCATGTGAAATACCTGCTGGTGGGCGTGGCAATTTTCGCCGCCGCCTTGGCCACCTACGCTTGGACCACGCTCGTCGTGCTCTGCTTGGCCTATATCGGCATGGTGATCTGGGGGCTTTTGAGAGCACGGAAAACGAGTTTAACCAAAAGGAATTGAAATGGACATCAAGGCGGTCGAGACATCCTATGCCCGTTGGGCACCGATCTACGACAAGACCTTCGGCGCGTTGACCAGTGGCGGTCGCCGTCATGTCGTGGCCCATATCAACAAGGGCAGCGGCTCTGTCCTCGAAGTGGGTGTGGGCACCGGCCTGTCCCTGCCCCACTACGCGCCACACCTCTCCGTCACGGGCATCGATTTCAGCGACGAGATGCTAGCCAAGGCCCGCCAGCGCGTCAACCGCGAAGGGCTGCAACATGTAGCTGACCTGCGCCAGATGGACGCGCGCCACCTCGACTTCCCCGATGCCAGTTTCGACACGGTTGCTGCGATGCATGTGCTGTCCGTGGTGCCCGAGCCTGAGCGGGTGATGGAGGAAATCGCCCGCGTGCTCAAACCCGGCGGTCAGGTGGTCATCGCCAACCATTTCATGCGCACCACGGGGGTGCTGGGCTTTCTGGAAAAAGTCTCGGCCCCCTTTGCGAATACGCTCGGCTGGCATTCGGATTTCGAGATGGAAACCGTGTTGCAACAAGATGCGCTGGAAGTCGAAGACGAACGCGCCCTGCCGCCCATGGGCATGATGACCTTCCTAGTGTTGCGCAAACGCGGCTGATCACGCAGGCGGCGGGGCCTGCCCCGCCGGTTCAGGTCTTCCGGCGCAGCCGGATCACCACATCGACCGAGGCAATCTCGGCCCCCTCAGGCGCATCGGGAAGCTGCGCGATCACCAACTCTTCCGAGGGCGCATCGGTCAGCTTGCTGTCGTCTTCCCAAAAGAAATGCGGGTGATCGTGGGTGTTGGTGTCGAAATAGCTTTTGGAGCCATCCACGGTCACCTCCTGCAACAGCCCGGCATCGCAGAACGCCCGCAACGTGTTGTAGACCGTGGCCAGCGAAACAGCCTCGCCCTGCCCCTTCGCAGCCTCAAACAGGCTTTCGGCGGTGACGTGGCGGTCTTGCCCATCGCCCACCAGAAGGCTCGCCAGCGTGACACGTTGGCGCGTGGGGCGCAGCCCGGCCTGAGCCAACCAGCGCGTTCCGACCTCTTGTACCTCTGCGGACATCAGTTCCCTGCCTTTCAGGGTCATATAAAGGAGGAAATCCCCGGTTTTCAATTGAAAACCTTGCACCAATCGTCGCAGCGTCCCTGCCGCGCCCTTGCGGCACGCGGCGGCGGGGTGCTAAACGGGGCCGGATGTTATAACAGAGCAGCAGGAGAGCCGCAGGATGGCCGACTACCCCACGAGTTTCGACAAGGAAGATCTGCTGAAATGCGCCCGCGGTGAACTTTTTGGCCCCGGCAACGCACAGCTTCCCGCCCCGCCGATGCTCATGATGGACCGGATCACCGATGTCTCGGCCGATGGCGGCGCCCATGGCAAGGGCCATATCACCGCCGAGTTCGATATCACCCCGGACCTGTGGTTCTTTGAGTGCCACTTCCCCGGCAATCCGATCATGCCCGGCTGCCTTGGCCTTGACGGCCTGTGGCAGCTCACGGGCTTCAACCTCGGCTGGCGCGGCTGGCAGGGGCGCGGCTATGCGCTTGGCGTGGGCGAGGTGAAGCTCACCGGCATGGTGCGTCCGGACCGCAAGATGCTGACCTACAAGATCGACTTTACCAAGGCGATCCAAACCCGCCGCCTGACCATGGGCGTGGCTGACGGCACCGTCGAAGCCGATGGCGAGGTGATCTATCAGGTGAAAGACATGAAAGTCGCCCTTAGCGAGAGCTGAAGCGCTGCGACTTTACGGATATTAAAAGGGGGCCACGCGGCCCCCTTTTGCATTGTCGCTCAAAGCGTCTGCATTTCCTGCACCTTACCGTCATGGCGCCCGGTCACCGCGGCCTCGGCCAGCACGGCTGCCACATCGGCACGATGCGCCTCGCCCTTCTGATCGACACCCTCGCCCAGATTGACCGCATTGGTCTTGGGGTCATCGGTCAGCGCCACGGGCCGCAGGATCGAATGGGTCAGGCCGGATGCTTGCAGATGTTCATCCGCCGCCTGCTTCGCCTTCAGGTAATGGGTCATCTCATGATCCTCCGGCGGGTTGTCGGCCCCCACCGAACTCAGCATCACAAAGCGGTCGACCTCGGCCTCGCGGGCCAGATCGACCAGACGCTGCGCGCCTTCGCGGTCGACCTTTTCAGTCATCTCCGGCCCCGTGCTGCCGCCCGACCCGGCGGCGAAAACAACGGCGTCGACACCGTCGCACACGCCCGCTTGCAGGTTGGTCAGATCGCCCTTCCGCTCTTCGGTGCCCTCGGGCAGCACAGAGGTATCAGAACCGTCGCGCACCAGTGCGATGGGCTCGGCCCCGCGGTCTTTCAATTCACTGACGAGCAGACGCCCGGTTTTGCCGGTCGCACCGGCGACAAGTACTTTCATGGTCATATGGAACCTCTCGGAATTTAGTTTGATACGGGCGAGCGGCGTTTCGCGCCGCCCGCCCTTTGCCAGTTACGACGGCAGGAAAATCGACTTGGCGTTGACGAACTCTTTCATGCCAAAGCCGCCGTGTTCGCGCCCGTAGCCGGAATTCTTCACCCCGCCGAAGGGCATGTTCGGATCGGCGGCGCCAAAGTTGTTGATCCGCACCATGCCGGTGTCGAACTCATCCCGCGCAAGGCGCAGGGCGTGCTCTTCATCCGTGCAGAAGATGCCGCCGCCCAGACCATAGCGGCTGTCATTGGCAATGCGCATCGCGTCTTCGTCATCCTTCGCCCGGATGACCGAGGCGACGGGGCCGAAGATTTCATCGTCATAGGCTGGCATGCCCGGCTTGACCTCGGCCAGAACGGTCGCGGGATAATACGCACCTGTGCGGTCGGGCACTTCGCCACCGCAGAGCACCTTGGCGCCCTTCTCGACACTCTCATTCACCTGATCGCGAACGGTTTCGAACTGCTCTTGGCTCGACAGCGGCCCGAGCTTGGTGTCTTCGTCCATCGGATCGCCCATCGGGATCGCTTTCATCGCATCGACATAGGCGCTCACGAAAGCGTCGTAATTCTTCTCGGTCACGATGAAACGCTTGGCCGACACGCAGGTCTGACCGTTGTTATAAAGCCGCCCCATGGTCGAGAATTTCACCGCCGTTTCGATATCGGCGTCGTCGAGCACGAGATAGGCGTCGTTCGAGCCCAGTTCGAGCACGGACTTCTTCAGATGTTTCGCCGCCTCGGACCCGATATGGCTGCCCGCGCTGTCCGAGCCGGTCATGGTCACGCCGCGCACCAACTTATGGCCGATCAGCTTGTCGGAGGTATCGTGGTCGATGATGATAACGTTGAACAGGTCTTTGGGCAGGCCCGCTTCTTCGCAGATCTCTTTCAAACGCAAGCCGCTGCCGGTGCAGATTTCCGCGTGTTTCAGGACGCAGCCGTTGCCGGTCATCAGGTTCGCGGCCAGCACGCGCACGGGCTGGTAGAGGGGGAAGTTCCACGGCTGAATCTGATAGATCACGCCGATGGGCTGATAGGTCACCACACCGCGCTTCTTGCCGCCCGCGTGTTTACGCTCTTCATCCTTCAGCATGTCGGGGCCGTTCTCGGCGGTATATTCAAAGATCTGCGCGCAGAGTTCGGCCTCGGTCAGCCCGTCTTTGTAGAGCTTGCCGACCTCGCGGGTCATCAGTTCCGACAGGCTTTCCTTATTTTCGCGCAGCTTCTCGGCGATCTTTTTCAGATAGGGCGCGCGTTCTGCATGGGTCAGCTTGCGCCATTCCTTGAACGCCTCATGCGTGGCCTCGACCGCTTGGGTCGCTTCGGTTTCGGACATCACGTCATAGGTGTCGAGCACCTCTTCAGTGGCGGGATTTACCGTATTGATCTTGGGCATTCTAATCTCCTTTATGTCTCGTGAAGCCAACCCCGCCTGCCTCTGCCCCGTTCCATCACAGAACCTTGACCGCGACCTTCGCGCGCAGAGGATCGGCAAACCGCTTGCGCCGTATGGGCGTGCTGGCATACACCGGGGCTGCCAAAACAAAGGAGTGCTGCGCATGCGCCGCGTCGTCGTCACAGGGTTGGGGATTGTCTCATCCATCGGAAACAACGCCGAAGAAGTGCTCGAAGCACTGAAAAACGGCACCTCCGGGATCGAAGCCAGCCCGGAGATGGCCGAACACGGGTTCCGCAGCCGCGTCGCCGGGACGCTGAAGATCAATCTGGCCGATCACATCGACAAGCGGACCTTGCGTTTCATGGGGCCGGGCGCGGGCTATGCCTATGTCGCCATGGATCAGGCGATCAAAGATGCGGGGCTAGACGAGGCTCAGATCAGCAACCCGCGCACCGGTCTGGTGGCAGGCTCCGGCGGGCCGTCGACCTCGGCCATGTTCGCCGCGCATAACATCGTGAAAGACACCGGCGCCACCAAGCGCATCGGGCCTTTTGCCGTGCCGAAATGCATGTCTTCGACCGTCAGCGCGAACCTCTCGACCTCCTTCAAGATCAAGGGCATCAACTATTCGATCACCTCGGCCTGCTCCACCTCGCTGCATTGCATCGGCAACGCGGCCGAGCAAATCATGCTGGGCAAGCAGGACGTGATGTTCGCCGGCGGCGGCGAGGAGTTGGATTGGACGCTCAGCTGCCTCTTCGACGCGATGGGCGCGATGTCGTCAAAATACAACGACGCGCCTGAGACGGCGAGCCGCGCCTTCGACGCGGACCGCGACGGTTTCGTGATCTCCGGCGGCGGCGGCATGCTGGTGCTGGAAGACCTCGACCACGCGCTGGCGCGCGGTGCAAAAATTTACGCCGAGGTGACCGGCTATGCCGCCACCAGCGACGGGCATGACATGGTCGCCCCTTCGGGCGAGGGCGGCGAGCGCGCCATGCGTCTGGCGCTGGAGACCCTGCCCGAGGGCCGCAAGGTGGGCTACATCAACGCCCATGGCACCTCGACCCCGGTGGGCGACGTGGGCGAGATCGAAGCGGTGCGCCGTGTCTTCGGTCAGGGCAACACCCCGCCTGTCAGCTCCACCAAGTCGATGACCGGCCACGCGCAGGGCGCTGCCGGCGCGCTGGAGGCGATCTTCTCGCTCTTGATGCTCGACAACGATTTCATCGCCAAGTCGATCAACGTGCAAAACCTTGACCCCGCGCTCGATCCCTCCGAGATCGCGTTGGAGCGGGTCGACAACGCGGGCCTCGACTCGGTGATGACGAACTCCTTCGGGTTCGGCGGCACCAACGGGTCGATGATCCTGTCGAAATACCAAGGCTGAGGGCGCGGGATGTCTGGATTGCTTGCAGGAAAACGCGGCCTCATCATGGGTGTGGCCAATGAACGCTCCATCGCCTGGGGCATCGCCAAGGCGATGGCCGAGGCCGGGGCGGAACTGGCCTTCACCTACCAGGGCGAAGCCTTTGGCAAGCGGCTGGAGCCGCTGGCGCGGAGCGTCGGCTCCGACTTCATGGTCGATGTCGATGTGACCGACGACGCCTCGCTCGACGGCGCTTTCGAGGAGTTGGGCGCGCGTTGGCCAACCATCGACTTCGTTGTCCATGCCATTGCCTTTTCGGACAAATCCGAACTGACGGGGCGGTTTTTGAACACCAGCCGGGCGAACTTTAAAAACTCCATGGATATCTCGGCCTATTCCTTCATCGACGTGGCGCGCCGCGCGCATCCGCTGATGAAGGAGAACGGCGGCACGCTGATGACGCTGACCTACATGGGCTCGAACCGGGTGACGCCGAATTACAACGTGATGGGCGTGGCCAAGGCGGCGCTGGAAAGCGCGACGCGCTATCTGGCGAATGATCTGGGGCCGGAAGGCATCCGGGTGAACGCGATCTCGCCGGGGCCGATGAAGACGCTGGCGGGGGCTGCCATCGGCGGCGCGCGCAAGACCTACAAGCATACGGATCAGAACGCGCCGCTGCGGTCCAACGCGACGCTGCAGGCGGTGGGCGGCACGGCGGTCTATCTGGCGTCTGACGCCGGCGCCTGCACAACAGGTGAGATCATCCGTGTGGATGGCGGCTTCCACGTGCTGGGGATGCCGCAGGCGGAGCATCTTTAACCAGAGACTGAGGGCCATCGCCTGCCCGCGGGTGGGCGAGCCAACAGCTGGACCTTGCCACTTTATGGTTCAGCCGTGACGTGACTTCGCCAAGTCGCGTCCAGCCTCACCAAATCGCCTACCCGTCCGGGCGGGCAGGCGATGGCCCGGCGCCTGCGGCTTGATTCCGGGCCAAGTGGCAGCCTCTACCGCAACGCCTCGGTCTGCCAAAGCCACACCTTCATCCCGCCATGCGCAATCGCCGGCCCCTGCCCCTTCCACGGCAACCCGGTCGCCTTCGCAAGCGGCGGCTCCGAGGTCACGAGCCCCACGCGCCAGCCACGGAACCGCGCCTTCAGCGTCTCGCCCAGCGTTCCATAGAGCGGATAAAGCAGCTTCTTGTTGCCGATCCGCCCCCCGTAGGGCGGGTTCACGATCACCAGCCCGGGCGGGCCTTCGGGCGGCTGCACCTCCCCTGCCCCGTGGCAGATGAAGTGACACCACGCCCCCACCCCGGCCCGGTCGGCATTGGCCGTGCTCATGCGGATCGCGCCCGCGTCCCGGTCAGAGCCGTGGAACCGCAGGGCAGGCTCGGCCTCCGCCCCGGCAGAGCGCATCTCTTCCCACGCCCCGGCATCGAAACTCGCCAGATCCTCGAAGGCGAACCGGCGCGAGCGCCCGGGCTTCAACCCCGCCGCGATCTCGGCCGCCTCAATCAGGAACGTACCCGAGCCGCACATCGGGTCGACCACCGGCTCGCCGGGCGCATAGCCGCAGGACCGCAGCATCAGTGCCGCCATGTTCTCGCGCATCGGCGCCTTGCCCACGGCCTCCTTGTGGCCGCGTTTGTGCAGCGCTTCGCCGGAGGTATCGAGGCTGAAGATCACTTGATTGTCGTGGATGCGGACCTTCAGCACCAGCGCGGCCTCGGCATCGACGGGGATGCCATGGCTCTCGCGCAGCGCCGTCTCGACCCGCTGGGCCGCGGCCCCGGCGTGATAGATCTTCGACGCCTTGCTGGTCACCTGCACCTTCACCGGCACATCGGCCCTCAGCACATCGCCGAAGGGAAACTTCCGGCAACGCTTATCCAGCTGCGCCAGATGGAAGGCCATGAAACCGCCGATCCGCGCCAGCACCCGCGCGGCACCGCGCAACTCCAGATTGGCGCGCCAGACCTCGGGCCAGCCGCCCTGAACGGTCACGCCACCGGGCTGGGCCTGAGCGCCTGCAAAACCTTTTTCCTGCGCTTCGGCGCAGAGCAAATCCTCAAGCCCGGGCGGGCAGACAAGGAAAATCTCGAATGTATCTGGGGTATCCATGGCCCCTGCATAAGCGCCAATGCGCGGGCGTGCGAGGGAAAAAGACGCCGGAGACGTCTTTGGGGCGTGCCGGGGGGGAAGCCCCCCCGGCCACCGATATCAGGCCGCCGGAGCGATCTTGACCAGTTCGATGTCGAACTGCAGGTCCTTGCCCGCCAGCGGGTGGTTGGCGTCGAGCGTGACGGTGGTCTCGTCAACCTCAACCACGGTCACCGGCAGGGCCTGACCCTCGGGGGTCTGCATCTGCAGCTGCGTACCGGGATCGAGCGGGATGTCCGCCGGGATGCCTTCGCGCGGCACGGCCTGACGCATCTCGGGGTTCACGGGGCCGTAGGCCTCTTCGCTGGGCACTTGAACGACCTTCTTGTCGCCTTCGGTCATGCCCGGAAGTGCGCTGTCGAGACCGGGGATGATCTGGCCCGAACCCACAACGAACTCCAGCGGGTCACGGCCCTCGGAGCTGTCGAATGTGGTGCCGTCCTTCAACGTGCCGGTATAGTGAATCTGTACTGTGTCGCCGGATTTGACCTCAGCCATCGGGTGTCTCCAATCTGTAGGGGGAAAAAAGGGAAGGAGGCCGCGTATCTGCGCGGGTGCTCCAAATTCCGCGACAGCATGAAGATTGTGACCCCGAGAGTAAACCCCCCGTCCGGGTCGATCGCGGAATTCGCCCCTTTTCGCCGCCGCGCCTGCGTGCCACTCTGCCGCGACACGGAAAGGGAGAGCCTGTCAGATGCCCATCACCACCTGCGTTTTCGACGCCTATGGAACCCTCTTTGACGTGGCCGCCGCCGCCCGTGAGGCCGCAGCCGAACCCGCTTTCGCCGCCATCGCCGAGACTTGGCCGGAACTAGCAGAACACTGGCGCCTCAAGCAGTTGCAGTATTCATGGCTGCGGGCCGTGACCGGGGCGCATGATGATTTCTGGCAGGTCACCCAAGAGGGGCTGGACTGGACGCTGGAGAAGATGAACCTCGCCGATGACCCTGCCCTGCGCGAGCGCCTGCTGGCGCTTTACTGGGAGCTTCGCGCCTATAACGAGGTGCCCGCCATGCTGCGCGCGCTGAAAGACGGGGGCCTGAACACTGCGATCTTGTCGAACGGCGCCCCCGCGATGCTGGACGGGGCAGTGCAATCGGCGGGAATCGGTGAACTTTTGGATGTCTCGCTTTCGGTCGAAAGCGTCGGCGTCTTCAAACCGCATGCGTCGGTCTATGACCTTGTCGGAGAACACTTCGGCTGCGCCAAGGACGAGGTGCTGTTCGTGTCCTCCAACGGCTGGGACGCGGCAGCGGCGACGGGCTATGGGTTCACCACCGCATGGGTGAACCGGGGTGGCGATCCGGTGGACCGGCTGCCGTGGAAACCCGCGCATCAGTTACGTGAGCTGAGCGGCATCCCCGCATTGGCGGGGCTCTGATGCCGCGTTTCACCACCTCCGACGGGCTGTCGCTGCATTACACGGATGAGGGCAGTGGCTTGCCGATCCTCTGCCTTGCCGGTCTCACCCGCACCGGCGCGGATTTCGACTACCTCGCCCCGCATTTGGCTGATCACCGGCTGATCCGCATGGACTACCGCGGACGGGGCCGCTCGGATTTCGACGCGAACTGGCGGAACTACACGCTCTCGGTGGAATGCAGCGACGTGTTGGAATTGCTGGCGCATCTGGGGTTGGAACAGGTCGCCCTCATCGGCACCTCGCGCGGCGGGCTGAATGCCATGGCGCTGGCGATGATCGCCCATGATCACCTTTTAGGCGTGGCGCTGAATGACGTGGGCCCCGAGCTTGACCCCAAGGGCGTTGAATTCATCATGGGCTATCTCGGTCGCAACCCCGCCGCCAAAACCTATGAAGAAGCCGCCGCCGCCATGGCCCGCGCCTTCCCCGAGTTTCACGGCGTGCCCGAGAGCCGCTGGCTTGAGGAGGTCAAGCGTCACTACAGGGCGACCGACGATGGGCTGAAAATCACCTATGATCCGCATCTGCGCGATGCCGTGGCCGCCGCAGGCCAGCAGGCTGTTGACCTTTGGCCGTTCTTCGATGCGCTGCAAGGGTTGCCGCTGGTCACGATCCGCGGAGCCAATTCCACCTTGTTCAGCCGCGAGACGCTGATGCAGATGCAGGCCCGCCGCCCCGATATGATCGTGGCCGACGTACCGGATCGCGGCCATGTGCCCTTTCTCGACGAACCCCAAGCGCTCGCCGCGCTGCACGAATGGATAGGACAAATCAAATGAACATCGACATGATCCGCGCCGCCGCCGACCGCGCCAAGGGCCATGTGCGGCGCACGCCGCTCTTGAACTCCCCCTTTCTGGACGAGATCGCGGGCCGCCGTGTCTGGGTCAAACCGGAGTGTTTGCAGCATACCGGCAGCTTCAAGTTCCGCGGCGCGTGGTCAGCCCTTTCGGCCCTGCCAAGCGCGCAGCGCGCCAAGGGCGTCATCGCCTATTCCAGCGGCAATCATGCCCAAGGCGTGGCCCTGGCGGCCAAGATGCACGGCGCGCCTGCCGTGATCGTCATGCCCGAGGACAGCCCGCGGCTGAAGATCGCCAACACCCGCGCCTATGGCGCCGAGGTGGTGCTCTATGACCGCGCGAATGAGAGCCGCGAGGAGATCGGTGCGGCCTTGGCCGAGGAACGTGGCCTCACGCTAATCAAACCCTATGATGAGCCACAGGTCATCGCGGGCCAAGGGACCACCGGCCTCGAGATCGCCCAGCAGGCCGCCGAGGCCGGGATCGAGGAGGCCCAGGTGATCGTCTGCTGCGGCGGCGGCGGCCTGACTTCCGGCATCGCGCTGGCACTGGAGGCTGAGGCGCCGGGGTTCCGCGTGCGCCCGGCGGAACCGGAAGGCTTCGACGATGCCACCCGCTCGCTGGTTTCCGGCCAGATCGAGCGGAATGCGAAGGCGCTCGGCTCGATCTGCGACGCCATCGTCACGCCTGCGCCGGGGGAGCTGACCTTTCCGATCATGCAGCGGTTGGTGGGGCCGGGGCTGGTGGTGAGTGATGAGGAGGCCTTGCAAGCGATGGGTCATGCCTTCAACCGGTTGAAACTCGTGGCCGAGCCGGGCGGTGCCGTGGCGCTTGCCGCGGCGTTGTTCCGGGGCGGAGAGATTGACGGGGACGATGTGATCGTCACCATCTCCGGCGGGAACGTTGATGCGGATATGTTCGCCCGCGCGCTGCAGACGCTGGGGTAACGATTAGGGCAGCGCCGGCCCGCGGGGTGGTGCTGAAAGCGCCGCCCCAGGGGGGCGGGTCGGCGCTGCCCGGTGTGCCACCGGGCGGTACCTATTCGAACTGTCCCGCCTTTGACCTCCCGCGTTCGCGCGATATGCTGCACCCTCAACGCCGCCCAAAGGAGACCTCCCATGCAGATTTTCGACACCGGCGAGGTGCAACTGCACTACCGCGTCGACGGCCCCGAGGACGGCGCGCCAGTGGTCTTCGCCAACTCGCTCGGCACCGACATGCGCCTGTGGGACCCGATCCTGCCGCTGCTCGCGCCCGGCCTGCGCATCATCCGCTTCGACAAACGCGGCCACGGCCTGTCGTCCTGCCCGCCCGCGCCCTATTCTATGGGCTCGCTTATCACAGATACCGAGCGGCTGCTCGACCACCTTCAGGTGCGCAACTGCGTCTTCGTGGGCCTCTCGATCGGCGGGATGATCGCGCAGGGGCTGGCGGTCAAACGGCTCGACATGATCCGCGCGCTGGTGCTGAGCAACACCGCCACCAAAATCGGCAACCGCGACATCTGGGATGCCCGGATCGCCGACGTCGAGAAAGGCGGTATCGAAAGCCTTGCCGATGCGGTGATGGAGCGTTGGTTTTCGCCCCAGTTCCGCGCCACGCCGGAACTGGCGCTCTGGCGCAACATGCTAACGCGGCAGCCCGACGCTGGCTATGCGGGCTGTTCGGCGGCGATCTCGCACAGTGATTTCATGACGCCGACCTCCGGCCTGCGCCTGCCCGCGCTTGGCATCGCAGGGTCGGAAGACGGCTCAACCCCGCCCGATCTGGTGCGCGAGCTGATGGACCTGATCCCTGCCTCGAGATTCAAACTGATCCGCCGCGCGGGCCATCTGCCCTGTGTCGAGCAGCCGCAGGAATACGCAGAAACGCTGAACGAATTCCTCGCCAGTGTCGGACATATCCCGAAGGCGCAGGGCTGATCGTGGCGGCAGGTGTCTCTGGCAGCGAGCGGGTCAAACGCCTGCAACGCGCGCCGCATTCGCGCCCTATCGCGACGTCGGCCCTTGCCTTTGGCCCCCGCGCGGACCACATCTGACCGAATGCCGCTGCCACTGATCTTTATCCTTGTGACGGTGATGATCGATGCCATGGGCGTCGGCCTGATCCTGCCCGTCATGCCTGACCTGATCCGCGAAGTTCGCGGCGGCGGGCTGAGCGATGCGGCCCTTTGGGGCGGGGTGTTGGCCACGGGCTTTGCGGCGATGCAATTCCTTTTCGGCCCGGTGCTGGGGGGGCTCTCCGACCGTTTTGGCCGCCGCCCGGTCCTGCTGCTGGCGCTGATCGTGATGACGGTGGACTATGGCGTGATGGCACTCGCGGGCAGCATCTGGCTGCTGCTGATCGGACGGCTCGTGGGGGGCATCACGGCGGCGACCCATGCCACGGCCTCGGCCTATATGGCCGATATCTCTCCGGCGCAGGACCGCGCGGCGCGTTTCGGGCTGATCGGCGCGGCCTTTGGCGCGGGCTTTGTTCTGGGGCCGCTGATGGGCGGCGTCTTGGGCGAATATGGCACCCGCGCGCCCTTCTGGGCGGCGGCGGTGCTGGCGGCGGGCAATGCGGTGCTTGGCTGGGCCGTGCTGCGCGAAACCCTGCCCCCGACGCAACGCCGCGCTTTCGACTGGCGACGGGCCAATCCGCTGGGCGCGCTGCGCGCCCTTGGCCGACTGCCCGAGGTCGGCAGGCTGCTCGCGGTCTATTTCATCTACCATGTGGGCTTTGCCGCCTATCCGGCGGTCTGGGCCTATTTCGGGGTCGAGCGTTTTGGCTGGTCGCCGACGATGATCGGCCTTTCACTGTGCCTCTTCGGCGTGCTGATGGCGCTTGTCCAAGGCGCCTTGATCGGCCCCGTGATCCGCCGCCTGGGCGCGCGCGCCACAGTGATCTTAGGCCATATCTTTGCCCTTGCCGCCTTTGCCGCGCTGACCGTGCTGACCTCGGGCACTTGGGCGCTGATCATGACCCCGCTCGCCGCGCTGGCCGGGGTGATCCCGCCCGCGCTTCAAGGCATCATGTCGGCCCGCGTCAGCGCCGATGCGCAAGGGGAGCTGCATGGCGCGCTCAGTTCCTCCACCGCGCTGGCGATGATCCTCTCGCCGCTGACGATGACGGCGGTTTTCGCCTATTTCACCGCGCCGGAAGCTGCGCTTTACCTGCCCGGCGCGCCCTTCCTGCTGGCGCTTTTGCTGGCCCTTGGCGGCTTGGTGCTCTTTGCCAGCCGCCCTACCCCCACGTCACAAGGTGAAACTTCGCCGCAGTAGGTCCAATACCCGTCTTGCGCCACCGGCCCATCCGCGTCAGGCTGGCGAAAATTGAAAGAAAGGGACAGGCCATTGCAAACCATCAAAGCCGCCGTCTGCCATGCCTTTGACACACCGCTAAGCGTCGAAGACATCCGCATCAAAGCACCGCAATCGGGCGAGGTTGAAGTGACCTTGGATGCCGTGGCGATCTGCCATTCCGACATCCTGTTTGCCGAAGGTGGCTGGGGCGGCACACTGCCTGCCGTCTATGGCCATGAGGCCGCAGGCCGGGTCAGCGCGGTGGGGCCGAATGTGCAGGGTCTGGCCCAAGGCGACAGCGTGGTGGTCACCCTGATCCGTGCCTGCGGCAGCTGCCCCAACTGCGCCTCGGGCCAGCCGACGATCTGCGAAACCCCGCAAGCGCCCGAAGGGCCGCTGCAAACGGCGGAGGGCGCACCGCTCGTTCAAGCGATGAACACCGGTGGTTTCGCCGAGAAGGTCGTCGTCGACCGGTCGCAGGTCGTGAAAATCTCGCATGACATCCCCAAAGACGCCGCCTGCCTGATCGCCTGTGGCGTGATCACCGGCGTCGGCGCCGTGGTCAATGCGGCGGGCCTGCGGGCGGGACAAGACGTGGTGGTGATCGGCGCAGGCGGGGTCGGCCTCAACGCCATCCAAGGGGCGCGCATCGCGGGCGCGCGGCGGATCGTGGCGGTCGACATGACCGAAGACAAACTCGCCATCGCCCGCGAATTCGGCGCGACCGACACCGTGCTCGCGACCGAGGCGAAGCCGTGGCGCGCGGCCTTCAAGGCCATGGGGCGCGGGGCGGATGCCGTGATCGTCACCGTGGGCGCGATCCCCGCCTATGAAACCGCGCCGCGCTACCTCGCCGCCGGGGGCCGGGTGATCATGGTCGGCATGCCCCACAGCGGGGCCGAGGCCAGCTATGAACCGGTGGTCCTCGCCGCCCTAGGGCAAGGCATGGTCGGCTCCAAAATGGGCGATGTGGTGATCCAGCGCGACATTCCGTGGATGGTCGACCTCTATCTTCAGGGCCGCCTGCAACTCGACAGCCTGATCTCTGGCCGCTGGCGGCTGGATCAGATCAACGAGGCGATTGCCGACACCAAGACCGGCGCCGCGCGGCGCAATGTGATCGTCTTCGACCGGTCCTAAATCTGCCCCGTGGCGGGCGAACGGTCCGGCAGATCGCCGATCAGAAGGGCGCGAAAATCATTCACATTGGTCCCGGTGGGGCCAGTGTGGAACAGTGCATCTATCGCCTCGAAGGCCCCGAAAGCATCGTTGCGCTGCAAAGCGCCGCGCGGATCCACACCCGCCGCGCGCATGGCAGCCGCCGTGCCCGCCTCGACGAAGGCGCCCGCGTTATCCTCTGACCCGTCAATCCCGTCGGTATCTGCGGCCAAAGCGGTGATCCCCTCCCGCCCTTCGAGCGCCAGCGCAAGGGACAGCGCAAACTCACTGTTGCGTCCGCCGCGCCCATTGTGGCGCAGGGTGACCGTCGTCTCCCCACCCGAGAGCAGCACCAGCGGTGCAGAATGGGGAAAACCGCTTTCCTGCGCCTGCCGGGCAAGGGCCGCATGAACCAGCGCCACCTCCCGCGCCTCACCCTCGATCGCGTCCGACAGGATCCATGCGTTCACGCCCCGTGCCCGCGCAGCCTTGGCTGCGGCGGCGAGGGACAGGCCCGCAGAAGCGATGACATGGGTGGTCGTGTTGCTCGGCGCGTCCTGAGCAGGCCGCTCCGCCGCCTTTTCCAGAAACGCCATGCAACGGGGCGGCAGCTCAAGCCCCCGCGCGGCCACCTCCTCCAACACCGCCGCCGCAGTACGCCGGCCCGGCACCGTGGGGCCAGAGGCCACGGCCCCCGGATCATCCCCCGGCACATCAGAGACCACAAGGCTCACCACCTGCGCGGGATGGGCCAGTTCCGCCAAACGTCCGCCGTTGACCGTGCTGAACTGCTTGCGGATGTCGTTCATGACAGAGATCGGCGCGCCCGAGGCCAAAAGCGCCGCGTTCAACGCCTGCAAATTTTCCAGCGTCAGCCCCTCGGGCGGGGCGGGCAAAAGCGATGAGCCGCCGCCGCAGATCAGCGCGATCACCTGATCCTCCGGCCCCAGACCTTGCACCGCTTCCTGCAAGGCGCGGGCAGCCTCGATCCCGGCCTGATCGGGCACGGGATGGGCGGCCTCCAGCACCTTGATCCGCTGACAAGGCGCGCCATAGCCGTAGCGGGTGACCACGACACCATCATAGGGGTGCGGCCAGATGGCCTCGAACGCCTGCGCCAACTGCGCGGCCCCCTTGCCCGCACCGATCACCACCGTGCGCCCTTTGGGCGGCGGCGGCAGCTGGTTTTTCAGGATCAAATGCGGATCGGCGGCGGCGACGGCGGTGTCGAACAATTCGGCCAAGAACTGGCGTTTCGGGTCATTGAGGTTGGACATAGGGCACTCCGACTGCTGCAGCGATCATGGCGGCCCGTTGTCTGCTGTCAATCCGGAGGGGGCGTTCATGCTGAACAAACAGGCAGTTGCGCGCGCCCAGCAGGCCAAAGTCGGGGTCGCTGCACAGGCCCAAGGGCATCGCCGCGCGCCATTTGCTGTGCCGCCCCCCTGCGTTGAAGGCGGCGAGGAAATTGTCATCCAGCATCCACTGGTTCTGCTGCGCCACGCCCCCCGTGACGAAGACCCCGCCCCGCGCACCCATGACCAAGCCCAGATCCCCCGCGACCCCGCCAAGATACTGCACCATCAGAGCGACCGCGCGACAGGCGCTCGCGTCCTCCCCGGCCTTGGCCGCCGCGAAAATCGCCGCCGCCCCCTCCAAATGCGCCGCCTCGCCCCGGGCGGAGGCGATGGCGCGATACCAATAGGGCATGCCGGTGCCCGACAGGATCGCCTCGGCCTCGACCGCCAGCGCCGCGCCCATCTGCACCTCGGGCCGAAGCGCGATCAGCGCTTCGAAATAGGCCACTTCCTCGGCGCTATGGGGGGTGAGCCGCAGATGCCCGCCTTCGCCCGGCACCGCCGTGGGCCGCACGCCCTGCCAGACCAGAGACCCGACGCCAAGGCCCGTCCCCGGGCCGATGATCACCCGCGCCCCCGGTTGCGGTTCGGGCCCGCCCTGAAGATAGGTCACTTTCTCCGCATCCAGCGTGGCCAAAGACCAAGCCGCCGCCTCGAAATCATTGAGCAACAGCACCTTGGCGGGGTCCAAACCGCAGGCCCGTGCCAGATCATCGCGCGAGATGCTGCGCGCCGCATTGGTCATGCGCACCTGCCCGTCGACAACCACCCCGGCCACCGCCATGGCGACCCCTTCGGGCGGGCGGCCCATCTCGCTACAAAACGTCGCGCAGGCGTCGGGCAAAGTGGTCAGCCCGTCGGTGGGATGGGTGCGGCGTTCCACCACCGCCCCCGCCGGGTCTACCGCTGCGAGGCGCAGATTGGTTCCGCCGATGTCCCCTACCAAATACCACATGTGCCTGCCCCGCTGCCCTCGATACCGATGCAAGATGGCCCGCCCGCGCGGCCAAGGTCAAACAACAAAACCCGAAAGCCGAGGCTTCCGGGATTCGCATTTGGGTGCTGTCCGTTTGGATTAATCAGGGGCGATCGGCACCGATGCTTCATCGTCGCCCTCGATGACGTTTTCCTCGTCGACGATCACTTCTTCTTCCGTCTCGGGCGCGGTGGCG
Organism: Sulfitobacter sp. 1A13496; assembly: GCF_043557225.1. Classification (NCBI taxonomy): domain Bacteria; kingdom Pseudomonadati; phylum Pseudomonadota; class Alphaproteobacteria; order Rhodobacterales; family Roseobacteraceae; genus Sulfitobacter; species Sulfitobacter sp. 1A13496. The sequence goes on from NZ_JBIFFP010000008.1 coordinate 117,270, forward strand.
ACTTCTTCGCCCGTCCAATAGACGATGATCCCGACGCCAAAGATCACCACAAGCGCCATGCCGATCAGGGGCCATTTGTGACGGCTTTCCTGTTTTTTGAGGTTCGTGTCCGGTGGACTCATGATCCGCTCCCTTTCGCTGTCTTCGGGCTGTGCCGCGCAGCTCTTCGCGCGGTCCTCGTTACCGGGCCAACCCGGCAAACCGCGCTAAAGTTCCCGAAAAGGGAAGGTTTCACAAAAGCGCCATCACCTCTGCCATGGCGCGACGGTAACCCGCCACGATCCGATCCCGCTGCCGGTGCCGCCCGCACGTCACCGCATGGCGGCCCGCTGACCACAGATCGGTCACCACCCGGTCCTTGGCGGCAAAGGCCAGACCGTCGAGCAATTGGTCGGGCCGCAGCGCGCAGAGCGCCGGGTCTTGGCTGTCGATCGCCACAAGATCGGCCCATTCGCCGACTGCGATCTCGCCCCGGCCCCGGCCAAGCGCTTGGGCCCCGCCACGCGCCGCACCTGTGTAAAGCGCCGCCCCGACCGAACCTTCGTCCGCCACCATCACATTGCGCGCCAAATCCCGCAGACGTTGCGAATATTCCAGCGTGCGCAATTCCTCAGTCAGCGAAATCAACACATTGGAATCCGATCCGATGCCAAACCGCCCCCCGGCGGCGAGGTAGCCCGGCCCGTTGAACGGCCCATCGCCCAGATTGGCCTCCGTCACCGGGCAAAGCCCTGCCACCGCGCCGCTGTGGGACATGGCAGCGGTCTCACCTTCCGTCATATGGGTGGCGTGGATCAGGCACCAGTTCTCGGCCACCTCGGCATTGGCCAGCAACCACTCGACCGGGCGTGCGCCAAGCCAAGCGGAGATATCCGCGACCTCTTTGGGCTGTTCGGCGAGGTGGATATGGGTCGGCACATCGGGATGGGCGGCCAGCACCTCGGCCAATTCCGCCGGAGCGGTGGCGCGCAGCGAATGGGGCGCGATGCCGACGCGGCAATCGGGGGGGAGGTCCCGCACCGCCCGCTGCGCCTGCTCAACCAGCGCGCCGAAGCGCGCCACCCCATTGCCAAAACGCGCCTGCCCCGCCTGCAAGGGCTGCTGCCCCGCCCCGCCATAGGTATAGAGCACCGGCAGATGGGTCAGCCCGATCCCCGTCTGTGCTGCCGCCGCCGCGATCCGGGCCGATAGCTCCCCCAGATCGTCATAGGGCGAGCCGTCGGGTTGGTGGTGGAGGTAGTGAAACTCTCCCACGCTGGCGAAACCGGCCTCTTGCATCTCTAGAAAGACGAAGGCCGCGATGGCTTCGATATGCGCGGGCGTCAGATGGGCGGTGAAGCGATACATCAAATCACGCCATGTCCAGAAACTGTCTTTCCCGGCCAAGCGCGTCTCGGTCATCCCGGCCATGGCGCGCTGGAAGCTGTGGCTGTGCAGATTGGCCAGCGCGGGCAGCAGGGTATCGACACGGGTGTCATCGGCCTGCGGGGCCTGCCCGGTCTCCACCTGTGTCACCCGCCCATCGGCAACCGTGATCCGAACGTCACGCGCCCATCCCTGCGGCAGTTTTGCATGTGTAGCGAAAATCATTTGACGGCCCTCTGCTTCCTTATGTATAGACATATAGCAAATAAAACCGATGTAGAAAAGTGAAACCTTAGGAGGAGGCGATAGGATGACAGCGCAGGATCGGGTCTTGGTCGATTTCACGGCGGCGACGATGGATGGCCCACAGCCCTATGGTTTGATCGAAGATGCGGCGATCGCGATTGCCGAGGGCCAGATCGCATGGGTCGGCCCGCGCGGTGATCTGCCGCAAGGCTACCGCGACCTGCCCGCCGAATCGCTGGGTCAGCGCCTCGTCACCCCCGGGCTGATCGATTGCCACACCCATATCGTGCACGGCGGCGACCGCGCGCGAGAGTTCGAGATGCGGCTGGAGGGGGCCAGCTATGAGGAAATCGCCCGCGCCGGGGGCGGCATCGTCTCAACCGTCACCGCCACCCGCGCCGCCGATGAGGCAGAGTTGCTGGCCGATGCCCTGGGCCGCATCGACGTGCTGATCGCCGAAGGGGTCACGGCCATCGAAGTCAAATCCGGCTACGGTCTGGATATCGAGACCGAGCTGCGCATGTTGCGCACCGCCCGTGCCATTGGCCAGCAGCGCCCGATCCGCGTCTCAACCACCTTCCTCGGCGCCCATGCGGTGCCTGCCGAATACGCAGGCCGCGCGGATGCCTATATCGACGATGTCTGCCTCCCTGCCCTGCGCGCCGCCCATGCCGAAGGGCTGGTCGATGCGGTCGACGGGTTCTGCGAGGGCATCGCCTTTCAACCCGCCCAGATCGCACGGGTCTTTGACCTGGCGCGGGAATTGGGCCTGCCGGTGAAACTCCATGCCGAGCAATTGTCGAACTTGGGCGGCGCGCGGCTGGCGGCCTCCTATGGCGCGCTCTCGGCGGATCATATCGAATACCTTGATGAGAGCGGCGTGAGCGCGATGGCCGAGGCGGGCAGCGTCGCCGTTCTGCTGCCCGGTGCCTTCTATACATTGCGCGAGACCCAAGCGCCGCCCATCGACCTGCTGCGCCGCCATGGCGTGCCGATGGCGCTGGCGACGGATATCAACCCCGGCTCTTCGCCGCTGAACTCGCTGCTGCTGACCCTCAACATGGGCTGCACCCTGTTCCGCCTGACGCCCGAAGAGGCGCTGCGCGGCGCAACGCAGCACGCCGCCCGCGCGCTCGGGCTGGCGGATTGCGGCATGATCCGCCCCGGCCTGCGCGCCGACCTCGCCGTTTGGGACATTAAACACCCGGCCGAGCTTGCCTACCGCATCGGCTTCAACCCGCTTCATTCCCGCATTTTCGGAGGCCAATCGTGACCACCCTGACCCTCACCCCCGGCGCGGCCACGTTGGACGATCTGGCCCGCATCTACCGCGAAGAGGCATCTGTGCGGCTCGCCCCCGCCTGCCGCCCCGCGATCGAAGAGGCCCATGCGCGCATCGCTCGGGCCGTGGCGGGCGAGGATGCCGTTTACGGCGTGAACACGGGTTTCGGCAAGCTCGCCTCGGTCAAGATCGCGGCGGAGGACACGGCGGCGCTGCAACGCAACCTGATCCTGTCGCATTGCTGCGGTGTCGGCCCCGCGATCCCGCGCGGCCATGCGCGGCTGCTGATGGCGCTGAAACTGCTGAGCCTCGGGCGCGGTGCCTCGGGCGTGCGGCTGGCGGTCGTGGACCTGATCGAAGCCATGCTGGAGCGGGGCGTGACCCCGGTGATCCCGGCCCAAGGGTCGGTCGGCGCCTCGGGCGATCTGGCCCCCTTGGCGCATATGGCCGCCGTGATGATGGGCCATGGCGAGGCGGAGTTCGAGGGCCGCGTCATGACGGGCAGCGCGGCGCTGGCCGCCGCGGATCTGACCCCGCTGGAGTTCGGCCCCAAGGAAGGGCTGGCGCTGATCAACGGCACGCAATTCTCCACCGCATTCGCGCTGGCGGGGCTGTTCGACGGATGGCAGGCCGCGAACTCGGCGCTGGTGATCTCGGCCCTATCGACCGATGCAATCATGGGCTCCACCGCGCCGCTACAGCCCGAGATCCACGCCCTGCGCGGCCATCGCGGCCAGATCGAGGCGGGCGAGACCATGCGCGCCCTGCTTGCAGGTTCGGAAATACGCGAAAGCCATGTGGCGAATGATGCCCGTGTCCAAGACCCTTACTGCATCCGCTGCCAGCCGCAGGTGACGGGGGCGGCGATGGATGTGCTGCGCATGGCCGCCGCCACGCTGGAGGTCGAAGCCAATGCCGCCACCGACAACCCGCTGGTGCTGACGGGGGCGGACCTCATCGTCTCGGGCGGGAATTTCCATGCCGAGCCGGTGGGTTTCGCCGCCGATATGATCGCCCTCGCCCTGGCCGAGATCGGCGCCATCGCGCAGCGCCGGGTGGCGCTGATCGTGGACCCGGTGCTCAGCTTCAACCTGCCGCCCTTCCTGACGCCGACCCCCGGCCTCAACAGCGGCTATATGATCGCCGAGGTCACCACCGCCGCCCTGATGAGCGAGAACAAACATCTCGCCAATCCTTGCGTCACCGACAGCACGCCGACCTCGGCCAACCAAGAGGATCACGTCAGCATGGCCGCCCATGGCGCGCGACGGCTGGGGCAAATGGTCGAGAACCTGAACCGCATCCTTGGGGTTGAATTGCTCTGCGCCGCGCAGGGCATCGATTTTCGCGCGCCGCTGGCCACCAGCGAGACCTTGCAGCGGGTGGTCGCGCGGGTCCGCGAAGAGGTCGCGACGCTGGAGGAGGACCGCTACCTCGCCCCCGATCTGGAACGCGCGGCACGGATGGTGGCGGGCGGTGAGATCACCCGCGCCGCCGCCTGCGACATGCCGGGGCTTTCCACATGACTTCCGCTGAGATCACACCCGTCGAGATCACCCGCGGCGACAGCCCCATCGTGCTCGGCCTACCCCACACCGGCACTGACCTGCCCGAGGGCATCCGGCGTGATCTGAACCCGCGCGGGCGGGAATTGACGGATACCGATTGGCATATCGACCGGCTCTACGACGGGTTGCTGCCCGGCGCGACCACGGTGCGCGCGACCTTCCACCGCTATGTCATCGACGCCAACCGCGACCCTTCGGGCGCATCGCTCTACCCCGGGCAGAACACCACCGGGCTGGTGCCGCTGACGGATTTCGACGGGCAAGACATCTGGACCACCCCGCCCGACGCAGCCGAGGTTGAGGCCCGCCGCGTGGCATACCACGCGCCCTATCACGCAGCGCTCGAGGCCGAACTGGCCCGCGTTCGCGACCTGCATGGGGTCGCGATCCTCTATGACTGCCACTCGATCCGCTCGCTGATCCCCTTCCTCTTTGACGGCCCGCTGCCCGATTTCAACATCGGCACGAACCTCGGCACCACCTGCGCGCCCAAGATCGAAACGGCTGTTGAGAAGATCTGCGCTGCAGCACCCGGCTACACGTCCGTCAGCAACGGACGCTTCAAGGGAGGCTGGACCACGCGCCACTATGGCCGCCCCTCCGAAGGGGTCCACGCGATCCAGATGGAACTGGCCCAAAGCAGCTACCTCGGCGCCGAGGCGCCGCCTTGGCCCTATGACCCCGACAAGGCCGCGCGGCTGCGCGTGCATTTGACCGATATCCTGACAACTCTGGCCGCAATGGCCCCTACCCTGAAAGGCACAGCATGAGCGATCCGCGTAAGAACACCCGTGACGTCTATCCCGCCACCGGCACCGAGCTTTCGGCGAAAAGCTGGCTGACCGAAGCGCCGCTGCGGATGCTGATGAACAACCTGCACCCCGACGTGGCCGAGAACCCGCATGAGCTGGTCGTCTACGGCGGCATCGGGCGCGCGGCGCGGACGTGGAAGGACTATGACCAGATCGTCGCCTCCCTGCGCGCGCTGGAAGAGGACCAAACGCTGCTGGTGCAATCGGGCAAGCCCGTGGGGGTTTTCCAAACCCATAAGGACGCGCCGCGCGTGCTGATCGCCAACTCCAACCTCGTGCCGCATTGGGCGAATTGGGACCATTTCAACGAACTCGATAAGAAGGGTCTAGCGATGTACGGCCAGATGACCGCCGGATCGTGGATCTACATCGGCAGCCAAGGCATCGTCCAAGGCACCTATGAGACCTTCGTCGAGGCGGGCCGCCAGCACTATGGCGGTGATCTCAAAGGCAAATGGATCCTCACCGGGGGCTTGGGCGGCATGGGCGGCGCGCAGCCTTTGGCCGCGGTCATGGCCGGGGCCTGCTGTCTGGCGGTGGAGTGCAATCCCGACAGCATCGATTTCCGCCTGCGCACCCGCTATGTCGATGAAAAGACCGACAGCCTTGATGAGGCGCTGGCGATGATCGACCGCTGGACCGCAGCGGGCGAGGCGAAGTCCGTGGCGCTTCTGGGCAATGCCGCAGATGTCTTTCCCGAACTGGTGAAACGCGGGGTCCGCCCCGATATCGTGACCGACCAGACCTCGGCCCATGACCCGGTGAACGGCTACCTGCCGCAGGGCTGGACGATGGGCGCATGGCGCGAGAAACGCGAGAGCGACCCCAAAGCCGTCGAAAAAGCCGCCCGCGCCTCGATGAAGGTGCAGGTGCAGGCGATGGTCGATTTCCACACCGCGGGCATCCCCACGGTCGACTATGGCAACAACATCCGCCAGATGGCGCTAGAGGAAGGCTTGCAGAACGCTTTCGACTTCCCCGGTTTCGTGCCCGCCTACATCCGCCCGCTGTTCTGCCGCGGCATCGGCCCCTTCCGCTGGGCGGCGCTGTCGGGCGATCCTGAGGATATCTACAAGACCGACGCCAAGGTGAAGGAAATCCTCGCTGAGGACACGCATCTGCACAACTGGCTCGACATGGCGCGGGAGCGTATCTCTTTCCAAGGGCTGCCCGCACGGATTTGTTGGGTGGGCTTAGGCGTGCGCCACAAGCTGGGGCTGGCCTTCAATGAGATGGTCCGCACAGGCGAACTCAGCGCGCCGGTGGTGATTGGCCGCGATCACCTCGACAGCGGCTCCGTCGCCTCGCCCAACCGCGAGACGGAGGCGATGAAAGACGGCTCCGACGCCGTGTCAGACTGGCCGCTGCTGAACGCGCTTTTGAACACCGCTTCGGGGGCGACCTGGGTGTCGCTGCACCACGGCGGCGGGGTCGGCATGGGCTTCTCGCAGCACTCAGGCATGGTGATCTGCTGTGACGGGTCCGAAGACGCCGACCGGCGGATCGCGCGGGTGCTGTGGAACGACCCGGCGACGGGCGTGATGCGCCATGCGGATGCGGGCTATAACGAAGCGCGCGATTGCGCCCGCGAACACGGGCTGAACCTGCCGGGTATCCTTTGAGCGCTGAGCGCTGTCGCCCACCCGCGGCGGCGGCAGCTTAATAGCGCGTGGTCAGACGGTGGCCGGGGCGGTAGGACAGCCGCACATAGGTCACCGCCTGCCCCTCCCACCACGTCGAACGCTCGACGGTAAAAACCGGATCGCCCAAGCCGCAGGCGAGGTATTCGCTCAGCCGCTGATCGGCCAGTCCGGCGGAGAGGCTGATCTCCACATCCGAAAAGGGAATGGCCGAGATCAGCCATTCGTTCGGCCCGACATCGGTGAAACTCTCCTCCCGCGCCTGCGGGAGGGTGGCGAGGTTGATCCAACGGTCCTCAAATTGATAGGGGTCGCCATCGGCGTAATGCATGCAAACCAGATGCAACGCCTCGCTCCCCGCGCCCAGTTTGAGCCGGGCGCGCAGCCAGTCGGGCGCAGGCTCGACCCGGTGGCTCACCCGCGAATACCGGTAGTCGGCGCCCTTCTCTTCGATCTCGGCCCGGACCAGCGGAATGTCGAAACGGGCCTGCCGCAGCGGGGCCATGCGCACCCGCGTGCCCGCCTTCCGCCGCCGTTCGATGAACCCCTCTTCGGCCAATTCGCGCATGGCGCGGTTGACCGTCGCCCGGGCGCAGCCATAGGTCTCGGCCAGATCGACCTCATTGGGCACAAGGCTGCCCAACGGCCACTCGCCCTTGGTGATCTTTGACAGGATGTCGGTTTTCACATCCCGGTAGGTGACTTTCATAGGGCGGCCTGCTGCGATCATGACTGTTTTACCAAGCATTACACTAGATCAATCCCCAGCCCAAGCGCCCCCGCGCGCCCCGCCCGGAGGGATACCGCCTGAGCCGGGCGCGGGTCTTGCCTCCCGCCGCATTTGCTGAAAAATTATGTGCCACCTGCCCTCTCAGCCAGAAAGGCCGCCCATGCGCGTTCAGCCCCCGAAAATCCGCACTGCCGCTTTGCTCTTGGGCCTTGGCCTGCTCGCCGCCTGCGGTGGCAAGCAGACCGAAGTCGTCGCGGTTCCGGCGGATGAGGTGGAGTGTATGGCCCGCGCGATGTATTTCGAATCCAACCGTTCCAGCCGCGACGGGATGGTGGCCGTGGGCACGGTGGTGCTGAACCGCGTCCACTCCGACGCCTTCCCCGACACGGTCTGCGGTGTGGTCGGCCAGCCCAATCAATTCGCCCCCGGCGTGATGACGAAACCGATGACCGACCGCGGCGCCCCGCTGGCCCGCGCCACGGCACTTGCCGTGCTTCAGGGGGAGCGGCATCCGAAAGTCACCCGCGCAAAATTCTTCCACGCGGCGTGGTACAATGCGAACTACAACAACATGCATTATGTGGTGACGGCGGGGGGCAATGCCTTTTACGAAAAGCGCCGCGCCCATCTTGTGACCGCGCCCAACCCGCTGCCGCCGCTCGAAGGGATCACCCCGCACTAAGGGTCACAAAACCCCGCGGGCGATCAGAATCAGCACGAGGTAACGCCCGCCCTTGGCAAGGGTGACGATCAGCAAGAACCGCCAAAGCGGTTCGCGCAACATGCCCGCGGCCAAGGTCAGCGGATCGCCGATGATCGGCACCCAACTGGCCAGCAGGCTCCAATAGCCCCAACGGCGATACCAGCCAGAGGCGCGGGCCATCTGCTTGGCCGAGAAGGGAAACCAGCGGTGATCGGCGAAATGGCTGAGGTAGCGCCCCAGCAGCCAATTGAGCAGCGATCCCAGCACATTGCCCAGCGTCGCCACCAGCCACAAAAGCGCCGTGGCATGAGCGTCCGACCACATCAGCCCCAAAAGCACCGCTTCGGACTGCGCGGGGATCAGGGTGGCCGCCAGCAGCGCCGCGAAGAACAGGCTCAGCAGGGCCAGCATGTCGGCGGCGAGGGTGGGCAAAGACGGCAGGGCATGGCGCGTCAGTAAAGACGCCGCGCCCACAGGGCAAGCCGCCCTTTGGGAAAGCGCGCAGGCTTATTTGGTCAGGATCAACTTGCCCGCCCGCGTGATGCGCAGCGTATAGGTCTGGCCGTCCAAGACGATATTCGCGGTCGAGCCATTGGGCACCAAGGCACGGGCATCATGCACGGCCTCTTGGGCCGGTTGGGCGGCGGGCGATGGATCGGGCAGTTTTTGCATCAGGCTCATGCCATCTCTCCCATTTGGCGGGCGCGTTGCAGATCGATGAGATGCTCCAGCCCGAAACCCTCGCAGGCGGCAGCATCGTTGCTGCCAAGCGCGATGTCGCGCCAGCTATTGTTGGATGGGGTCTGTAGCCGGGCATGGGCCATTGGCTCGGGCGTGGTCACGGGTGTCCTCACGGGGCGGGCTCCTTTCCATTGACATCCGGGCTTCCGACGCGCGGTGGCTTGGACGGTTTCGGCGTAAAGTCGTTCATACCCCGGCGAAACGCCCGGGTTCCTTTAACGGCTACTTAATCTGATTATTTTAGTCAAGTATAGAAACCCCGGCCCTCCCGCGTTATTCCGCGTCGATCTTCTGAATGGCACTGAAGCCTTCGAACTGCGGTGAACCCTCGTGCAGCTTGCGGGTCTGCCCCGTCCGCGCATGGGCGGCACGAAAGGCATCGCTGGTCGTCCAAGCCCGAAAATGCGCCTCGCTCTCCCAAACGGTGTGAGAGGCATAGAGGATCGCCCCCTCTGCCTCGGGCCCTTTAAGCATGTGGAAGGAGACGAAGCCTTCGCTCTCCTTCAGGTGGCTTTCGCGGTTCAGCCAAAGCGCTTCGAAAGCGGCGGCATTCTCGGGCAAGACGGTGAAACGGTTCATGGCAAGATACATGGGCCTGTCCTTTAGTTCTCGATCAGGGCGTTGCAGGGGTCGTCGCGCTCGGCGGGCTGGATGAGGCGGGTCTCATCGAAAGGCACTGCGGTCTCGGCCTCTACGAAGCCGATGGCGTGGGTCGTGACTTCGGGCGCGGCTTGGGCGATGAGGGCCGGAATGCCCCAATCGGTGCGGGCATGGCCATTGCCGGTGATCACCGCCACCGGCGGGCCGTAGGCTTTGAGCGCGTCGAGCGCGGCGCGGGCGAAGGTGGCGTCGCGGTAGCGCTGCACGGCGACCATGCCGCCCATCATCTCGCGCGGCATGGCCTCGCAATGGGCGGCGAATTGCAACTCTACCCGCGCGGCCTGCTGATCCTCCGGCAAGGGCTGGTCAAGGCCGAAGCGCGCCGCCTCAGGCCCGAAGAGCGCGGCTGCCCCCTCGCGGTACACGCGCTGCACAGCCTCCCGCGGGGCGGCGGCGCCGATAATGCGGGCGTCTCCCAAAGCGTCAAAGATCGGGACATAGATATCGAAGTGCTGCCACCCGCTCGCCGCCCAAGCCTGCGCAATCTGGCTGCGATCGGCGTCGGCCTTTGCCGCCTCTTCGGCGGTGAGCATCTCGAACACCACAGCCGTAGGACGCAGCGCCTTTAACTCAGCGGCCTGTTCGAGATGGGCATGGGGATTGTCATGCACCTCGCCCAAGATCACGATCTCGGCGGGGGTGTCAGCGTTCGCGGGCAGCGCCAGCCAGAACAGCAGCGCGGCGCAAAGACGCTTCGCGCTCACGATTTGCGCTCATCCGTGTCGGTTTTGATTTCGGGGTCGTTGTAATCGTTGGGGTCAAAGTCTTCGGGGTCGAACGGGTCTTCGTCCTCGGCGATGCCGCTGACATGGGTGGTGCCGCTTTCCTCGTCAAAGACCAACCCGTAGTTCGCCTTGCCCTCGCTTTTGTAGCGCCGAAACTCGTGGATGCCTGCGTAGACGAAAACCAGCGTGATCGGCAGCAGAATCAGAAATGCGATAACTTGGGCGTCCATGAACGCGCTCCTTTGAATGCTTGTCGGGGGCCTGTCTCACCATAGGGGGCGCGGGTGGAGGACACTGCGCGCGCGGTGATCCGGCCAAAGATCTTAACGGTCGCTGCGCCAATTGCGCGGCCTGACCAGATGCGGCCCTATCTGAACCGCCTTGTGAGAGAAAGCATTAATCCGCCCAGTTTGTTCCGCAAGCTCTATTTCGCAGGCCCTTGTTTCATTGCGTTAAACCGGCCCTTAGGCCCTCGCAGCCCCGCTCGTTTGCCCCATGCGCAGCGGCGGCGGCATCGCACAAGCGCCTATGAAACCAGCACAAACGCGCGGACTTAGGCAGCCGTTCCGCAAAAAGGGACGCGTTACAAAAGCTTCGTCAAACTTAAACATTCGTGACATTCACCACTGCGATAGCTCGCCCCGCAAACCCCGGGGGACTTATGCTCGTCATTTCTGAACTGACCAAAACATTCGGCGCGAACACAGCGGTGGCCCGCGCCAACCTAGAGGTCGACAAGCCGCAGATGATCGGAATCATCGGCCGCTCCGGCGCGGGGAAATCCACACTCCTGCGGATGCTCAACCGGCTGACCGATGCCTCCTCGGGGCAGATCCTGTTTCAGGGGCGCGATGTGACCGCCCTGCGCGGCGCGGCCCGGCGCGGCTGGCAGGCGGAATGCGCGATGATCTTTCAGCAGTTCAACCTCGTCCCGCGGATGGATGTGGTGTCGAACGTGCTGCACGGCACGCTCAACCGCCGCTCGACGCTGAGCAGCATCTTCAACCTCTACCCCGATGCCGACATCACCCGCGCCATCGAAATCCTCGACCGGCTGGGCATCGCACAGCACGCGCTCAAACGGGCCGAGGCGCTTTCCGGCGGGCAGCAACAGCGCGTCGCCATCGCCCGCGCCCTGATGCAGGACCCGCAGATCATTCTGGCGGATGAACCCATCGCCAGCCTCGACCCGATGAACGCGCAAGTGGTGATGCAATCGCTGCGCCGCATTCACGAGGAAGATGGCCGCATGGTCATCGCCAACCTTCACACGCTGGATACCGCGCGCCGCTACTGCGACCGCGTGGTGGGGATGCGCGACGGGAAAATCGTCTTTGACGGCACGCCCGAGCAGCTGACCACCGGCATGGCCCGCGAAATCTACGGTGCGGACAGCAGCTTTTCCGAAGCCGCCACCTCAACCGAGATCGAAACGCTGGACAAAGTGCCAGCCTGACACGACCCGCCCCAAAGGGCATTTTTTGCAAACGGAGACGACACAATGAAAAAGCTCATCGCCGCCGCCTTGGCAACCACGGCCCTCACCGGCACCGCCATGGCCCAAAGTGCCGAGATCGACGAATTCCGCATCGGCATCCTCGGCGGGGAAAACGCGCAGGACCGGATGAACTCCTACGAATGTCTGCGCGGCTACACCGAAGAGCGCCTTGGCGTTCCGGCCAAACTCTTTGCCCCGGCCGACTATAACGGCGTGATCCAAGGTCTGCTGGGCGGCACGCTCGACATGGCATGGCTGGGCGCTTCGGCCTATGCCGCCGTGCACCTGCAAGACCCCGAAGCGGTCGAGCCGGTGCTGGTCAAGATCAACCTCGACGGCTCCTACGGCTATCACTCCATCGGTTTCGCGCGCAAAGATGCGGGCATCAACAGCCTCGAAGACATGCAGGGCAAGGTCTTTGGCTTTGGCGATCCGAACTCCACCTCGGGCTACCTGATCCCCTCCATCGAAATCCCCCAGACGACCGGCGCCACCATGGAATCCGGCGACTACTTCGGCGAAGTGAAATTCACCGGTGGCCATGAGCAGACCATCGTCGCGGTCAACAACGGTGACGTCGACGGCGGCGTGACATGGGCCGACGGTCAGGGCAACTGGGAAGACGGCTACAACTCCGGCGCGCTGCGCAAAGCCGTGGACGCGGGCCTCGTCGACATGAACGATCTGGTGGAAATCTGGCGCTCCAAGCCGATCCCCGAAGGCCCGGTTGTACTGCGCAAGGCCCTGCCTGAAGAGGTCAAGGCGACCATGACCCAACTGGTGGATGAACTGCACGAGAAAGACGCCGATTGCGCCTACGGCGTGGCCGCGGGCGAGAGCCTCGGTTTCGATCCGATCGCGCATGACGCCTATGTTTCCATCGTCGAAGCGCGCAAGGCGAAATCCAACTGATCGCAGCGATTACAAGACATCTGGCAGGTCCCGACAACGATTGTCGGGGCCTGTCGTCATAGGGGGACGACAGATGCACCAGACCACCACCGCACCGCAGATCACGGCGGATTACCTTGCCCACACCCGACAAAAGCGGGTGATGAACATGATCCTGCTGGTCGTTTTCCTGGCCCTGCTGATCGGCGGTTTCGGCACCGCCAATGCCCGCAACGCAGGCGGTTTCTGGAACGGGCTGCCCAATATCTTTGACTTCCCCGCCGATGTACTGGGCGAGGCTTGGGAGCGCATCCATCTGCTGCCCGGCTATTTCGTGAAATACCTCCCCTCTCTGATCGAGACGGTGAACATCGCCGGGGCCGCCACGCTGATCGGCGCGCTGCTGGCTTTCTTCGCTGCCCTTCTGGCCACCCGCGGCCTTGCCCCGGCCCCGTGGCTCGTGGCGCCGCTGCGCCGCCTGCTGGACGTGCTGCGCGCGGTGCCTGAGATCGTCGTCGCGCTGGTGCTGATCTTCCTTCTAGGCGGCGGCCCGGTGCCCGCCATGATCGCCATCGCGCTGCATACCGTGGGCGCGCTCGGCAAGCTTTTCTCCGAGGTGAACGAGAACGCCTCTCTCAAACCTGTCGACGGCCTTGCCTCTGTCGGGGCGGGCTGGCTGCAACGCATGGTGCTGGGCGTCGTGCCGCAGGTCGCGCCCAACTACCTCTCCTACGCTCTGCTGCGGTTCGAGATCAACATCCGCGCCTCGGCCATCCTCGGCTTCGTCGGCGCAGGCGGCATCGGCTATGACCTGCGCAACACGATGTCTTGGGGCCAAGGCAAATTCGACGAGGCGGCGGCGATCTTTCTGCTGCTCTTCGGCACCATCATCATCGTCGACCAAGTCTCAAGCCATTTCCGCGATCGGCTGACCCATGGCCGCGCCTATAAGGACAAGGGAGCCATCCTGTGACCGACCTTACCGCTTCCACCCTCCCCGCTCAGCAGGTCGCCAGCCGTAGCTTCCGGCGCAAACGCATGGCGAGCCTTGGCGCTCCGGTGCTGATCCTTGCCTATCTCACTTACGTCTTCTTTGCCTTCGACGTGGCCGGGCTGGGTGACCGCATCAATGTGTCGAACATGAAGACGCTGGTGGCCGACAGCTATAGCTACAAAACCCATGTCGCCCGCGACAACCGCAACGGCGAGATGGAGATCGCCATCGAAGGGGAGCGCAAGGGCCGCTATGCCCCCGGCACCGCGCCTGATTGGGTCACCTTGGGCGAGACCTCTATCGTCGAGTTGGGCAACGGCCATACCGTCGAACTGGGACCGGAAGTGCGCTATGACGTGCCGGGCTACGGGCTGATCACCGCCACGCCGGGGCGCAGCGGCGTCAACGCCACCCTGCCCGACGGCCCCTTGCCCGCGTGGATCAACGCCTCGAAAAACCGTCTTGCCGTGACCACGGAGGCAGGCCGCCTGACGATCACCCGCAACCGCGCCGAGGTGTTCCGCTATTTCAACGGGTGGGAGCTGTTCTTCTTCACGCTCGACAGCCCCTACTACGGCATGTCCCCGCTTGAGCTGTTGCGCAGCGGTGAATATGGCGCGATCTGGCAGGACTTCTGGACCAACAAGATGTGGCGTCACGGCGATGTGGCTTGGGCGCTGGTCGAGACCGTTCTCATGGCCTTCCTCGGCACTTTTGGCGCGGCGATGATCGCCCTGCCGCTGGGGTTTCTTGCGGCCAAGAACTTCTCTCCGCTCGGCGTGCTGCGCTTTGCCGCGCGGCGGCTCTTTGACTTCCTGCGCGGGGTCGATGGGCTGATCTGGACCATCGTGCTGTCCCGTGCCTTTGGCCCCGGCCCGCTGACCGGCTCGCTCGCAATCCTGCTGACAGACACCGGCACCTTCGGCAAAATCTTCTCCGAGGCGCTTGAGAATGTGGATGACAAACAGATCGAAGGCATCGCCTCCACCGGGGCCGCCCCCGTGCAGCGCTATCGCTTTGGCGTGATCCCGCAGATCACCCCGGTTCTGCTGAGCCAAGTGCTCTACTATCTGGAATCCAACACCCGATCCGCCACCATCATCGGCGCGATCACCGGCGGCGGCATCGGCCTGCTGCTGACCCAAGCGATCATCACCCAAAAGGATTGGGAAGAGGTCAGCTATTACATCGTGCTGATCATTCTGATGGTCGTGGCGATGGACAGCTTCTCGGGCTGGCTGCGCCGCAAGCTGATCGCGGGCAATGGGGCGGGCCACTGATGGCGCGTCTCAAAGCGGATGCGCCCTTCCTTCACCCGGACTGCGAAGTGACTGACACGCAGTTCGGGCGCTATGTCGAGATCGGGCGCGCCACGCGCCTCGCCCATTCCGAGATCGGCGATTACTCCTATTGCGACCGCTGGTGCGACATCGCCAACACGCAAGTCGGCAAGTTCAGCAATATCGCCGCCAGCGTGCGCATCGGAGCCACCGATCACCCGATGGAAAAGGCCAGCCTGCACCACTTCCACTACCGCGCCGGGGACTACTTCGACGGGGCCGAGGATGACGCCGACTGGTTTGCCCTGCGCCGCAGCCGCCGCACGGTGATTGGCCATGACACGTGGCTGGGACACGGCGCGCAGGTCCGGCCCGAGGTAACCATCGGCCACGGCGCGGTGGTGGCAGGCGGGGCCATCGTCACCCGCGATGTCGCCCCCTATATGATCGTCGCAGGCATTCCGGCCAAACCGCTCCGCCGGCGCTTTTCCGAAAGCATCGCCGCGCGGATGGAGGAATTGGCGTGGTGGGATTGGCCCCATGACCGACTGCAAGCATCGCTCAAGGACTTCCAAACATTGCCCGCCGAAGCGTTTCTTGAGCAATACGGCTAGTCGCCGGGGTTGAGCGTCAGCGTCACCCGGTCACCCGCGAACCAAGTCACCCCATATTCCACCGGTACGCCTTCGGGGTCCACGTTGATCCCCGCCGAGCGCAGGATCGGCGCGCCTTCGGACAGCCGCAGATGCAGTGCCTGCGTGGCAGTGGCAAGCTTCGCCGTCAGCCGGGTCGAGGCGCGGGTGTAGTCCGCCACCCCGCCCTGCGCCAAAGCCGTGGTGACCGAGCGGCTGGCCGCAAGCGCCGCTAATAAGTCAGGAAACCGCGCGGCGGGAAAGATGCTGCGAAAGATCGCGATGGGCTGCTCATCGGCCAGCGACAGCCCCTCATAGACATGCACCATTGCATCCCCACCCAGCCCCAACTGCGCGGCCTCATGGGCCGAAGCCGCCCGTGTCTCCAACATCAAAACCTCCTTCGCCGGCACCCGCCCCGCCGCCGCAAGGTTCTGGTGAAAGCGCACCCGTTTGCCGATGGGATAATCCGTGGGCCGCTGCGCCACGAAGACCCCGGCCCCGCGACGGCTGTAGGTCAGCCCGCTCTCGTTCATGTCACCGATCGCGCGGCGCACCGTGTGACGGTTCACGCCAAACCGCGCCGCCAACTGCGCCTCGGTCGGGAGCCGGTCGCCGGGGGCGTATTTCCCCGTTGCGATGTCATGGGTGAGCGTGGCGGTGATGGTTTTCCAGATCGCAGTTCGGGCCATGTCGCAGAAGTTTCACATATCCAAGCTTGCGCCAGCGGAAGGCCAGCGGCTAATACTTGTCTAGTTGTATAGTAAATTAGACAAATGCACAAGGTGTCTAGATGACGGTTGAAACCAAGGAAAAGTCCCGCGACAGGCAGGCGTGGATGGGCCTGCTCGCACGGGCCGAGGCCCGCGATCTCGCCCGGCTATGGGAGGGCTTCGGCCCCCTGCCCGCCCATGAGGTGCTCCGCGCGCCTGAGATCGGCGGCGTCATGCTGCGGGGCCGGATGGGCGCTGTGGGCGATGCCTTCAACATGGGCGAGATATCGGTCACGCGCTGTTCGGTGCGGCTGACGGATGGGGCAGACGGCCACGCCTATGTGCAGGGCCGCAGCCGCGACAAGGCGCTGCAAGCGGCCCTTACCGACGCGCTGATGCAGGGCGATGCGGCGGATGAGGTCCGCGCCAAACTGCTCGACCCGCTGGCCGAGATCGAAAGCCGGCGCCGCGCCAGCCGGGCCGCCAAGGCCGCCGCCACCAAGGTCGACTTTTTCACCATGGTCAGGGGAGAAGACTGATGCAGACCCTATCGCTGACAGGCGGGTTTCGCGACGCGCCCAAAGACGCCGCTTTTGCCTTTCGCGCGGTGATGAACGCCATGGCCAAACCGGGGGAGATCAACAGCGTGACCGGGGCCGAACCGCCTGCGGGTCTCTCCACCGCCGCCGGGGTTGTTCTGCTGACGCTTTGCGACCCCGAAACGCCGCTCTACCTTGCCCCCGGCTTCGACCGACCCGAAGTGCGCGACTGGATCACCTTCCACACCGGCGCGCCCTTCGCCCCCGCAACTGCGGCACAATTCGCCTTGGGCGCTTGGGACGACCTGCCGCGCGGCGACTTCCCCCTCGGGACCGCCGCCTACCCCGACCGCTCTGCCACGCTGATCGTCGAGGTGGATGATCTACGCGCCGAGGGTGCGACCCTCTCCGGCCCCGGCATCAAAGACAGCGCGGCATTGTCTCTGCCCGAGCGTGCCGCCTTCGAACAAAACGCGGCGTTCTTCCCGCGTGGGCTGGATTTCATTTTCACCTGCGGCGACCGTCTGGCGGCGCTGCCCCGAAGCACAAAGGTGTCCTGATGTATGTAGCGGTAAAAGGCGGCGAGCGGGCGATCGACAACGCCCACGCATGGCTTGCCGAAGAGCGGCGCGGTGACGCAAAGGTGCCCGAACTCAGCGTCGCGCAGATTCGCGAGCAGATGACGCTGGCGGTGAACCGGGTGATGGCCGAAGGCTCGCTCTATGATCCTGACCTCGCCGCGTTGGCGATCAAACAGGCGCGCGGCGACCTGATCGAAGCGGTGTTCTTGATCCGCGCCTATCGCACCACCCTGCCGCGTTTCGGGGCCTCGCGCCCGATGGACACCGGCACCATGGCCTGCGACCGCCGCGTCTCGGCCACCTTCAAGGATGCGCCGGGCGGACAGGTCTTGGGGCCGACCTTCGACTACACGCACCGGCTGCTGGATTTCAAACTCGCCGCCGATGGTGAGGTGCCCCCGGCCCCCGAAGCGCCCGAGGCCGAACCGCCCGCGGAGACGCCGCACATCATGGAATTCCTCGACCGCGAAGGGCTGATGCAGCGCGACACGGACAGCAAGACCCCGCCGCGCGACCTGACGCGCGAGCCTTTGGAACTCCCCGCCACCCGCGACCTGCGCCTGCAAGCGCTGACCCGCGGTGACGAGGGCTTCGTGCTCGGCATGGCCTACTCCACGCAACGCGGCTATGCGCGCAACCACGCTTTCGTCGCGGAACTGCGCATCGGCAAAGTCGCTGTCGAAATGGATATTCCCGAACTGGGTTTCGCCATCGAGATCGGCGAGGTCGAGCTGACCGAATGCGAGACGGTGAACCAATTTGCAGGCTCCAAGACCGAGCCGCCGCAGTTCACCCGCGGCTATGGGCTGGTCTTTGGCATGTCTGAGCGCAAGGCGATCTCCATGGCGCTGGTGGACCGGGCATTGCGTTGGGAGGAGTTGGGCGAAGACAACCTCGGCGCGCCGGCGCAGGACGCGGAATTCGTGCTCTATCACGCCGACAACATCCAAGCGACAGGGTTCTTGGAGCATATCAAACTGCCCCATTACGTCGACTTCCAATCCGAACTCGAACTGATCCGCAAACTGCGCCGCGAGGCGACAGCCGCGGCGCAAGACGCACCACGGGAGGCCGCGGAATGAACCCTGCCATGACACATAGTGACCAAGACAGGCATGAGGACCGGGGCATGAACGACTACAATTTTGCCTATCTGGACGAGCAGACCAAGCGGATGATCCGCCGCGCAATCCTGAAAGGGCTGGCGATCCCGGGCTATCAGGTGCCCTTTGCCAGCCGCGAGATGCCGATGCCTTACGGCTGGGGCACTGGCGGGGTGCAAGTCTCTGCCGCGGTGCTGACGCCCGAGGATACCTTCAAGGTGATCGACCAAGGGGCCGACGACACGACCAACGCCGTCTCAATCCGCCGCTTTTTCCAAAAGACCGCTGGCGTTGCGGTGACCGAAGCCACGACCGAAGCCAGCGTCATCCAAACCCGCCACCGCATCCCCGAAGCCGCGCTGCGCGAGGATCAGGTGCTGGTCTATCAGGTGCCGATCCCCGAACCGCTGCGCTTTCTGGAGCCTTCGGAGGTCGAGACCCGCAAAATGCACGAGCTGGAGGAATACGGGCTGATGCATGTGAAACTTTACGAAGACATCGCCCAGCACGGCGCGATTGCCACGGCCTATGCCTATCCGGTCAAGGTCGAGGGGCGCTATGTGATGGACCCTTCGCCGATCCCGAAATTCGACAATCCGAAACTTGAAATGGCCGCGATCCAACTCTTCGGCGCGGGGCGCGAGCAGCGGATCTATGCGCTGCCGCCCTATACGCAGGTCGTGTCGCTGGATTTCGAGGACCACCCCTTTGAGGCGAGCAAGGCCGACCATCCTTGCGGCCTCTGCGGGGCCGAGGACAGCTATCTGGATGAGTTGATCGTCGATGACGCAGGCGGGCGTCTGTTCATGTGTTCCGACACCGATTATTGCGCGGCCCGTCAGGCCGCCGGGCATCGCGGTGCGGATGGGGCACCAGTGGTGGAGGGCATGGCATGACCCCCTTGTTGCAAGTTGAAAACATCGCGAAATTCTATGGCGCGCGGATCGGCTGCACCGATGTCAGCTTTGACCTCTTCCCCGGCGAAGTCATGGGGATCGTCGGGGAAAGCGGCTCGGGCAAGTCGACGCTGCTGAACACGCTGGCGGGGCATCTGACGCCGGATCGCGGGGCGGTGCGTTTCGACACCCGCGCCGATGGGCTGCGCGACACGGTGACGATGAGCGAGCCGGAGCGCCGGATGCTGTCGCGCACCGATTGGGCCTTTGTCCACCAGCACGCCCGCGACGGGCTGCGCATGAACGTCAGCGCAGGCGGCAATGTGGGCGAGCGGCTGATGGCCGTGGGCGCGCGGCATTACGGCGACATCCGCGCCAGCGCCACCGATTGGCTGGGCCGGGTGGAGATCAGCGAAGACCGGATCGACGACCGGCCCTCGGCCTTCTCTGGCGGGATGCAGCAGCGTTTGCAGATCGCCCGAAACCTTGTGACCGGGCCGCGGCTGGTCTTCATGGATGAACCCACCGGCGGGCTGGACGTGAGCGTGCAAGCGCGGCTGCTCGACCTGCTGCGCGGGCTTGTGCGCGAGATGGGGCTGAGCGCCATCATCGTGACCCATGATCTAGCGGTGGTGCGGCTGTTGGCGGATCGGTTGATAGTGATGAAGGATGGCCATGTGGTGGAAACCGGCCTGACCGATCAGGTGCTCGACGACCCGCAGCACGGCTATACGCAGCTTTTGGTCTCTAGCGTGCTACAGGTGTGAACATGCAAAGAAAACCATTCAATTTCAAAATTATACCGAGCAAGGCTAAACCATGATACGCGTGGAAAATGTAAGCAAATCCTTCACCCTGCATAATCAGGGCGCTGCGGTGATCCCGGTGATGCGCGGCGGTGAGTTGACCGTGGCGCGAGGCGAATGCGTGGCGTTGACTGGCGCTTCGGGCGCCGGGAAATCGACGCTGATGCGGATGATCTATGGCAACTACCTGACCGCCTCGGGCCGGATCATGGTGGGCGATCTGGATGTCGCCCAAGCCGCCCCGCGCGAGATACTGGAGCTGCGCCGTCATGTGCTAGGCTATGTCAGCCAGTTCCTGCGCGTCGTGCCACGGGTGGCAACGCTGGATGTCGTGGCCGAGCCGCTGCGCGCGGTGGGCAGCAGCGAGGCCGAGGCACGGGCGCGGGCCGGGGAATTGCTGGCACAACTCAACATCTCCGAACGGCTTTGGCAGCTCAGCCCCACGACCTTTTCCGGCGGGGAGCAGCAGCGGGTGAACATCGCGCGCGGCTTTGCGCATCCCTACCCCGTCCTGCTGCTGGACGAGCCGACGGCGAGCCTTGACGCCACCAACCGCGCCACGGTGCTGGCGCTGATCGAAGAGGCCAAGGCCCGCGGCACGGCGATCTTGGGCATTTTCCATGACGAAGCCGCCCGGGACCAAATCTGCGACCGCGAAGTGGACGTGACCCGCTTCACCCCCGGATTGGCGGCATGAGGCGCGGGCGTTTCATCGCGGTGGTGGGGCCGTCGGGCGTGGGCAAAGACAGCGTGATGGCAGCGCTGGCGGAAGCGCGGCCCGACCTCTTCCTCGCCCGCCGCGCCATCACCCGGCCCAGCGAAGCGGGCGGCGAAGACTTCGACGGGATCGACGAGGACACGTTCCTGCGGCTTGAGGCGGAGGGCGCCTTTGCCCTCAGCTGGGCCGCGCATGGGCTGCGCTATGGCATCCCCATCGCGGTCGATATGGCGCTGGCCGAGGGGCGCGACGTGCTGGCCAACCTCTCGCGCGCGGTGCTGACCGAAGCGAAGCTCAGGTTTGAGCGGTTCGAGGTGCTGTCGCTCACCGCCGCGCCCGAAGTGCTGGCCGCGCGGCTGCAGGGACGTGGGCGCGAGAGCGAAGCGGAAATCACCGCCCGGCTGGCCCGCGCCGAACGCGCCCTGCCCGACCATATCGCTGCGATCGAGATCGACAACTCCGGCCCGCTTACGCAGACCGTGGCACAGGCGCTGGCGGCGTTTTATCCCGAAAGGGCCGCGCGGTGAACCTCATGGAACATACCGTCTTCGGCCTGCCCCACCAGCGTCAGGCTGTCCAGCACGAAGGGCTGCGGCAGATGCGGCGTGATATAGGGGGCGAGCGCTGCGGTGACCTGCGGCGGATCGGCCTTGGGCAGTTTGCCGGTCAGGGTGATGTGAAAGCGGAACGCCTCCATCACATAAGGATAGCCCCATTGGCTGAGGTTGGCCTCCTGCTCTGGGGTCAGATTGGCTTGACGTCTGCGGGCCAGATCGGCCTCGGTCGGCGGCGCGCGGAAAGTATCGAGGCCGCGCACCACCTCGGCGGCCATGGCGTTGAGCGCGGCGGTGTC
Source organism: Sulfitobacter sp. 1A13496 (assembly GCF_043557225.1). Lineage (NCBI taxonomy): Bacteria > Pseudomonadati > Pseudomonadota > Alphaproteobacteria > Rhodobacterales > Roseobacteraceae > Sulfitobacter > Sulfitobacter sp. 1A13496. The sequence goes on from NZ_JBIFFP010000008.1 coordinate 139,246, forward strand.
CCCCGCGGGCGTCAGCGCCAGAAACCGGCCCAGCGGGGTCAGCGCCAGCCCATCCAGCGTGACGGGCGCAAGCCGCCTGCAAAGCGTCTTGAACTCGGTCAGCACCCCGTCAGCCGATGCGCCTTCGGCCAGCACGAACGGCGGTTTGATTGTCGCGTGCAGCCCGTATTTGCGCGGCGTTTCGGTCAGGGCGGCCACGTCCAGCCCCGCGACCTCAGGATGCGCCACGGCACGCCCGCGCGCCAGATCCCACCCCAGCCAAGCGGCCCCAGCCTCGGCCAATGCGCCCTTGGGCGTGTAATAGATCGCGTAGCGGTCGAACTTCATTCATCTTCTCCCTGCATCCATAGATGCGCAACAAGCGTGACCTTCACATGACAAAAGAAACCATTCTCGCCAATGCCAAAATCATCCTGCCCGATGCGGTGATCCCCGGCAGCGTGGTGCTGCGCGACGGGGTGATCGCCGATATCGCAGAAGGCACCACCCTGCCCAAGGGGGCGATCGATTGCGAGGGCCGCTACGTCGCCCCCGGGCTGGTGGAGCTGCATACCGACAACCTAGAGCGCCACATGAAGCCGCGGCCCAAGGTCGACTGGCCGCACCGTGCCGCTATCATCGCCCATGACCGCGAACTGGCGGGCACCGGGATCACCACCGTCTTCGACGCGATCCGGGTGGGGTCGATCCTGTCGGACGAAGGGCGCAAACGTTACGGAAAATACGCCCGCGACATGGCCGATGAGATCCTGATGATGCGTGACAGCGGGGCGCTGGCGATCAGCCACCACATCCACCTGCGCGCCGAGATCTGTTCCGAAACGCTGGAGGAGGAACTGGCCGAGTTTGGCCCCGACGACAAGGTTGGCATCGTCAGCCTGATGGATCACACCCCCGGCCAGCGGCAATTCCGCGACGTGCAAAAGTTCGAAGATTACGTCTGTGGCAAGAACGGCCTGCCGCGGGAGGATTTCGGCGATTACGTCACCTTCCTACATGGGTTGCAGGACCGGCTTGGCGCGAGACATGAGGCGGCAGCGGTCGCGGCGGCGGCGCGCTATGGCGCGGCGCTGGCCAGCCATGATGACACCACCGCCGAACAGGTCGCGACCAGCCACGCCCATGGCGTGCGGCTGGCCGAATTCCCCACCACCCGCGAGGCGGCAGAGGCGTGCCATGCCCAAGACATCGCCACGATCATGGGCGCGCCCAACCTCGTGCGCGGCGGCTCGCATTCAGGCAATGTCGCGGCCAAGGAACTGGCGGAACTGGACCTGCTCGATATCCTGTCGTCCGACTATGTGCCCGCAGCCCTTTTGCTGGGCGCGGTGCAACTGGGCAACCTATGGGGCGACATGGCACGGGGCCTCGCCACCGTGACCCGCACGCCCGCGCATCATGCAGGGCTTACCGACCGGGGCGAGATCGCTCTGGGCGCGCGGGCCGATCTGATCCTCTTTGACATCATGAAAGACGCGCCGATCCTGGCTTCGGTCTATGCCATGGGCAACCGCGTGGCGTGACGGCGCCCTGCCCCCTGCGCATCCGCCGGTCCCGGCGGATGCGCCTCCCTTTGATCTGCGCGAAAACCCGCCCCTTGTACGAATGCGGCTTTTTGCCCTCGTCTTGTCGCTCCATAAGGCTAGGTTAAGCAAACCTGCATCTTGCAGAATAATTTAGCCGGTCATCATGGCCGACAAGTTTGAGGAAAGTGGTGCGAGAAGCATTCAGATTGGCGAGTGATCGTCTTGGCCAGATCGTCGAAGATGCGGCCAGCGAAGTTTACCTGTTTTCAGTCGAAGATTTCACCTTCACCCTCGCCAATCGCGGCGCGCGGGAGAACCTTGGCTATTCGATGGATGAGCTGCGCGGCATGGCGGCTTGGGACATCAAGCCCGAACTCTCGCGCGAGGCGTTTCTGGACCTCGTCCAACCGCTGCTGAGCGGTGAGAAGACGGCGCTGGAATATGAGACGATCCACCAACGCAAGGACGGGTCGCGCTATAACGTGCTGACCCATCTGCAATTGATCGTGACCGAGAATGACACGGTCCTCTACGCGGCCATTCAGGACATCACGAAACAAAAAGAGGCCAACGCGGCGCTGACCAAGGTCTCGGCCCGGCTGGACGCCATCCTGAGCAACACGACGATGGCCATCTTCATGATGGACGACAAGCAGCAATGCGTTTTCATGAACCGCGCGGCAGAAGAGCTGACCGGCTATCGGTTCGAGGAAACCGGAGGCCGACCGTTGCATGATGTGATCCACCACACCCATCCCGACGGGCGGCATTTCCCCATCGAAGACTGCGCCATCGACCGCGCCTTTCCCGAGAACCACCAGACCCAAGGGGAAGAGACCTTTGTCCATAAGGACGGCAGCTTCTACCCCGTGGGTTTCACCGCCTCCCCGATGAAGGACGAGACCGGCAAAACTGTGGGCACGGTGATCGAGGTGCGCGACCTGCGCGAAGAACTGCGCGCCCGCAATGCCGAGATCGAGTTCAACAACGCGCTGAAAACCAAGATCGAAGAGGCCATGGCCGAGCGGGACCGGCTTGAGGCGCAATTGGTGCAGGCACAAAAGATGGAAGCCGTGGGCCAGTTGACCGGCGGCATCGCGCATGACTTCAACAACCTGTTGCAAGTGGTGGGCAGCAACCTGCAACTTCTGTCGAAAGAATTGCCCGAGGGCGACGCCAAGCGGCGGTTCGTCGACAATGCCATGGCAGGCGTGTCGCGCGGGGCCAAGCTCACCGCGCAGTTGCTGGCCTTTGGGCGGCAGCAGCCCTTGGAGCCGAAACCGCAGAACCTTGGCCGATTGGTGCGGGGCATGGACGACATGCTGCGCCGCACGCTTGGCGAAGGGATCGAGGTCGAGACGGTGATCTCGGGGGGCCTGTGGAACTGTCTTGTCGACCCGGCGCAGTTGGAGAACGGGATCCTGAACCTCGCTATCAACGCGCGCGATGCAATGGCCCATCACGGCAAGCTGACGATCGAAGTGGGCAATGCCGCGCTGGATGATGCCTATACGCAGAACCATCCGAACGTGGCGCCGGGCCAATATGTCATGCTGGCGATCACCGACACCGGCACCGGCATCCCGCCCGAGATCATGGAGAAGGTCTTTGACCCCTTCTTCACCACAAAGGAGACCGGAGAGGGCACGGGGCTGGGCCTCAGCATGGTTTACGGTTTCGTCAAACAATCCGGCGGGCACATCAAGCTCTACAGCGAAGAGAAGCAAGGCACGACCGTACGGGTCTACCTGCCACGCACACAGCGCAAGGAGGAAAGCGCCCCGCTGCCCGCCACCACCGACACGCCCACCGGCAGTGGCGAGGTGATCCTTGTGGTCGAAGACGATGCCGCCGTGCGCGAGACTGCCGTCGATCAACTGCGCGATCTTGGCTATGGCGTGCTTACTGCCGAGAATGCGGACAGCGCGCTGGCGATCATCAAAAGCGGGGTGCAGATCAACCTGCTGTTCACCGATGTGGTCATGCCCGGCAAAATCCGCAGCCCCGAGCTTGCCCGCGAGGCCAAGGCGCATCTGCCGAATGTCGGCGTGCTCTTTACCTCGGGCTATACGCAGAACGCCATCGTTCATGCCGGACGGCTCGACGAAGGGGTCGACCTGCTGAGCAAACCCTACACCCGCGAGCGGCTGGCGCTGAAAATCCATGAGATCCTCTCGCGCCAAACCAGTGCCGACACCACCCCGCCAGCGGCGGAGGCCGCGCCGAGCGCCGATGACGCGCCGAAGGTGCTGTTGGTCGAAGACGATGCGCTGATCTGCATGGCCACGGCGGATATGCTCTCTGATCTGGGCTATGTCGTGACCGAGGCCGACAGCGTCGCCGCCGCGGAGCGCAGCCTTCAGGCCGAGCGGTTCGATGTCATGTTCACCGACCTTGGCCTGCCCGATGGCTCCGGCATGGAACTGGTGCGGCATGTGACGCAACTGCGCCCCGAGATCGCCGTGATCATCGCCTCGGGCGCCGATCCGCGGGAATATGCCGAAGGCGATGCAGAGGCGGCGCGCTATGTCAGCTTGATGAAACCCTATGACGAACATTCGTTGAAACGGGCGTTGGAGCAGTGCAAGACGGCGGCGGAATAAGGCGGCTAGGATCAGCCCGGTTTTCGATCTATGAGAAAGAAAACAAAAGAGAGGCAGATCATGCGCAGCATTACATTCGCAGCCGTTTCCACCGCTATGTTCATCGCTGGTTGCGCGGGCGTGGCCAGTGACCGCGTCATGGTCCACCGCACCGGGCCGGATGAGCTTTTGAAACTGCGGTCCGGGCCGGGCTTGGATTTCGGGATCATCATGGGGCTGCCCGACGGCACCGTCCTGAACCGCCGCGATTGCGTGACCGAGATCGGACAATTGTGGTGCCGCGTCTCCTTGGCCGATGCGCCTGAGGTGCAGGGCTATGTCTCGGCGGATTATATCTCTGACATTTGATTTATGACCTCGGGTGGCCCGTTTGCCGGGCCGCCCCCCCGACGGGCGCGGCGCTAGGGCCGCGCTGCCGCGTCCTAAGTCGATTTTCGCGCGCCTTGCTCTATCTCAGCCCTTCACACCCTTCTTCGAAGTCGCTGAAATATCTCAAGAGTAAGGAAAACCATGTGCCGCTTCCTCGCCTATATCGGACCTGAACTGCCAATCGAGTCGCTGCTCCTTGCGCCTGAGAACAGCCTGCTGAACCAAAGCCTCGACCCGGAACTGCACCCAAGCCTGCAACTGGCCGGATGGGGTTTCGCCGCCTGGAGCGACCATCTGCTGCATCCCGAAGCGCCGCTGCGCTACCACCGGCCCAAGGCCGCCTTTCACGACGACAACGCCAAATCGGTGATCCCCAGCCTTCAGGCGCACACGCTGCTGTCGCATATCCGCGCGGCCTCTTATGACGCCAGCGTGGTGCAGGCCGATGAGAACTGCCCCCCGTTCTCCTTTGACCATACGCCGTGGATCATCGCCCAGAACGGCGCCCTGCCCCATTGGCGGCAATTGCAGCGCGAACTCCTGCCGCATTGCGAGGATCGCTACCTCACCCAAATGCGCGGCACGACGGATACGGAATTCCTCTATGTGCTGCTGCTGTCCCTGCTGGCGGGCGACAGCGACGAAGACGTGCAGCGCGGGTTCGAAAAGCTGTTGCAGGTGATCTGCAAAGCCGCCCGCGACCTCGACCTCGCCGCGCTCACCAAACTCAAGATCGCGCTGGTCAGCAAGGGGCGGATCATCGGTGTCAACTTCGGCTGCGGCCATGAGGGTGAGGCGGATGTCACAGGCGATTGGCAAAAGCTGCGGGATGAGGACCTGCCCCTGTCGATGCTGCTTGAGCCGATCTACCTGCTCACCGGGGCGAATTTTCAGGACTACGCCAACACCTATGACATCGATGCCTGCCCCGAAGGGGAGGCGACCTCGGCCATCCTCGCATCGGAACCGCTGACCGAAAACGCGGAGGAATGGCTGAAGATCGAATTCGGCGAGATCGTGTTTCTGGAGCGGAAGGACGGGCTGATCCGCAAAACGGTCCGCAAGCTCGACGTGTAACTTTCAGCCATAGGAGCAGTCCATGACCGATCGTTTCCAAAACTTCGCCGACCTCTCCGCCGAGATGGCCGCAGGCGTCGATTACCGCATCCGGGCCGAGGACCGGGGCAGCGCGGTCGTCATTCTGGCCCCGCATGGCGGCACGATCGAACCCGAGACGGGCCTGATCGCCAAGGCCATCGCGGGGCGCGATCTGTCGCTCTATCTCTTTGAGGCGCTGAAGGCGGGCGCGCATGGGGATTTTCACATCACCTCGCACCGTTTCGATGAGCCGCAGGCGCTGGCGCTTGTCGGTGGCGCCGAGGGGGCCATCGCAGTGCATGGCCGCAAAGACGATGGCACCCAAACCGTATGGCTCGGCGGGCGGGACAAGGCGATGCGCGAAGCCATTGGTGCCGCCCTGCGCGCGGCGGGCTTCGGGGCAGAGGTGAACACCGCCCTGCCCGGCCTGCATGAGACGAACATCTGCAACCGCACGCGCAAGGGCGCAGGGGTCCAGCTTGAACTGCCCCGGTCGCTGAGGCGCCATCTGGCAGAGGATGCGGATTTGCTTGAAAGGTTCAGCCGGGCGGTGCGTGCCGCGCTTTAGTTGGAAGTGGCAGGCCCGGCTGGCGGGCCTGCCGAGGGGCGCTTAGCCCTTTTTCTGGAACAGGATCACCAGCAGCGCCAAAAGCGACGAGCCCAGCATCAAGAGCAGCGACACGGCGTTCAGCAGCGGGGTCGACCCCTCTTTCAGCCGGTCGAACATGGCAATGGTCAGCGGCGCGTCGGAGCCCACGAGCATCAGCGTGGTGTTAAAGTTCTCAAAGCTCATCAAAAAGGCCACCACCACGGCCCCGACCATTGCAGGCGCAAGGAACGGCAGCGTGATCGTGCGCACCGCCGTCAGCCGGTCCGCGCCAAGGTTCAGCGCCGCCTCCTCCAAGGTCCGGTCGAATTTCTGCAACCGGGCCGAGATCACGAGCGTGGCGATGGTGGTGATAAAGCTGAACTGCCCAAGGATCACCAACAGCAGACCGGGGCGCAGCGCCTGAATGTCGATCTGCGCCAAGTCCCAGACGCCATTGGCCAGAGTTGAGGAGAACACCAGCACAGAGATGCCTAAGACGATGCCGGGGATCACCAGCGGCAGCAGCATCAGCACATAGAGGAACCCCTTGCCACGGAACTCATAGCGGTTGAACAAAAAGGCGTTGGTCGTGCCCACGCAGACGGAAAGCACCGCCACGCAAAGCGCCACAAAGGCCGAGGTGCCGACCGCGCGCAGAATGCCGCGTTCGTGAAAGACGCCGATCTGCGGGCGCTCCTCGCCAAAGAACCAATTCCACGTGAACCCCTCCCACGGGAGAGAGGGGAACTGGCTGTCGTTGAAGGCAAAGACCGCCACCACGGTCAGCGGCAGGGCCAGATAGAGAAAGAACAGCGCTACATAGCCACCATAGACAATGCGAAAGCTGCGCGATTGCGGGATTGTCGGGATCATTGGATCACCCCATCGTTTCCTTGAGGGTCCGGCCCGTCAGCCAGAGCATCCCCCAGACGATCACCGAAGACAGCACCAAAAGCATAAAGCCAAAGGCGGCGCCCAGCTCCCAATTGGAGCGCACGATGAACTGGTTATAGATCATTTCGGTGAACCACAGGCTGTCCTTGCCGCCCAGCATGGTCGGCGTCAGGTAGTTGCCCAAGCTCAGCATGAAGACCACGATACAGCCCGAAACGATGCCGGGCATGGCATGGGGGATGATGATCTCACGCAAGACGGAAAGCCCGCTGCCGCCCAGATCATAGCCCGCCTCGATCACGCTGTCGTCGAGGCTTTCCAGCGTGGTGACAAGCGGCACCACCATGAAGAGCATAGAGGTATAGACCAGCCCGACCATCATCGTGGCATCGGTGTAAAGCAGTTCCACCGGACGGTCCGCCAGCCCCACCCATTGCAACAGGTTCGAGACGAGACCGGTCTCGCGCAGCAGGATCATCCAGCCAAAGGTACGCACCAGTTCCGAGACGTAGAATGGGATCAGGCAGAGCAGGAACAACACCTGCTGCAAGCGCCCCTTCGCCATTTTGGCGATGTAATAGGCCACCGGAAAGGCGATCAGCAGCGTCAGCGCGGTTGCCAGCACTGACATCACCGCCGTGCGCCAAAAGGTGCGCAAGTAAAGTGGCTCGGTCAGCGCCTTTTCATATTGCGCGAGACTGGTTTCATAGAAGCCGAAACTGATCCGCTCGCGCAGCGAAATCAGCAGCATGTCGATGTGCGGGATGATGATCAAAAGCCCCAGCCACAGCACCAAGGGCGTCAGCAGCAGGTAGAATGTCAGTCGGGATTGGCTGCGCATCACGCGACCCCAAAGCAGGTCGCCTGCCCCGCGCCCCAGCCGATATGCACCACGTCGCCGCGTTTCAGGCTTGAGAACTCCCCCGATTGCGGCAGCGTGACTTCGAGCGTCTCACCCACATCATCCTGCACCAAGACGCGGGAAGCCGCGCCGTTGAACAACAGGCTGGTGACGGTGCCCTTTAGCTGATTGTCGAACCCCGACAGCGCATCGGCACTGGCAGCCAGCCGAATGGATTCAGGCCGCACGAAAATCTCGGCCTTTGCCCCTTGGGCAAGGCCCACGCCGGTGGCGCGCATGGCAAGCCCGCTGGCGGTGCGCAGTTGCAGGGCGTCGCCCTCCACCCGTTCGATCCGGCCTTTCCAGCGGTTCGACTCTCCGATGAAACCGGCGACGAAGGGCGTTTCGGGGCGGTAGTAGAGGTCTTGCCCCCGGCCCACCTGCTCGAACTGGCCATTGCTCATCACCGCGATCTGGTCGGACATCACCAGCGCTTCGGATTGGTCGTGGGTGATATAGACGAATGTCGTGTCAAAGGCGGCTTGCAAGGCCTTTAGCTCAACCTTCATATGTTCGCGCAGCTTGAGGTCCAGCGCCCCCAGCGGCTCATCCAGCAGCAGCACGTCAGGTTCTAACACCATGCAGCGCGCGATGGCGACCCGTTGCTTCTGCCCGCCCGAAAGCTCATCCGCCTTGCGCGCGCCGATGCCCGGCAGGCCGATCCGGTCAAGCGCCTCATCGACCTTGCGCGCGATCTCGGCCTTAGGCATGCCGCGACGGCGCAGCCCGTAGCCGATATTCTCGGCAATCGTCATCATCGGGAAAAGCGCCAGATGCTGGAACACCATGTTCACCGGGCGCTTGTTCGGCGGCGTATCGAGCACCGAGCCGCCCTTGATCCGAATGTCACCAGAGGTGGGGTCGAGAAACCCCGCGATCATCCGCATGATTGTTGTTTTGCCGCAGCCCGAAGGCCCGAGGATGGAGAAGAAACTGCCGGGCGGCACCGTGAAGGAGACGTTGTTAACAGCGGTGGTATCGCCGAACCGCTTAACGAGGTCGACGCATTCCAGATCTGGGGTCATGTGAATTCCGTATAAAGATGCGACACCCCCAATATGAGGGTGCCGCTCGTAGGGTCAGTTATCAGTTGGCAGCTTGGACGCGGTCCAGCACTTCGCCTTCGATGGTTTCCAGACCGGCGGGCACCGGCGGATACCATTTGATATTGTCGACAGCTTCTTGCGGGAAGCTGTTCTGATACTTGGTTTTCAGGCTGTCTTCGGCAAACTCATCCGCCCCTGCGGAGGCGGTGAAGTTGCCCGCCGCTGCGGTGATCATCGCCGCGATTTCCGGCTGCATGACGAAGTTGATCCACTCATAGGCCACATCGTCGGCCTGCCCTTTGGCGGGCAGAACGAAGGTGTCGATCCAGCCCAGCGCACCCGAGGCCGGGGCCACGAAGGTGATGTCGGCGTTGTCGTCGTTCAGCTTCCAGCCGCCGGTGTCCCATGCCATGGAGGCGGTCACCTCGCCCGAGCGCAGCAGATTCATCAGCTCATCGCCGCCGCCCCAGTAGGTTTTGACGTTCTCTTTGCATTCGATCAGCTTCTCTTCGACCTTGCCCATGATCTCGGCGTATTTCGCCTCGTCGTCGTAGGCGGCAAAGGGGTCTTCACCCATGGCGAAGGCGAAACCGATCAGCGTCGGACGCTTCAGGCGGTAGGACACTTTGCCTGCCACTTCGGGCGCGCAGAGGTCGGTGTAATCCTTGACGGTGTCACCCGCTTCGGCGGTATTCATCACCAGACCGGAGGTGCCCCAGACGTGCGGCACGCCATAGACATCGCCGTTCACGGTGGTGTTGGCCATGGTCGCGTCGAGCATGGAGGGGATGAAAAGCTCTTTGTTCAGCTTGGAGACATCGATCGGCTTGTAGATGCCGAATTCCATCTGCGGCCCCATAATGCGGTCTTGCGAAGGCTGGGCGAGGTCGAAACCACCGCCGCCTGTGGCGCGCAGCTTGGCGATCATCTCTTCGTTGTTGGATTTCGTGACTTCGACGGTATGGCCGGTCTCTTCTTCGAATTTCGCGACCACGTCCTCAGGTGCGTAGCCGCCCCATGTCAAAAGGCGCAGCGTGTCGGCTTGGGCCACGGAGGCGAGCCCCGCCAGCATGGTGCCGGCCAGCAGAATGGTTTTTGTCATGGGAAATCCTCTTTCTAGTGTACTCATTGTCGGCAGAATGCGCGCGTTAGACCAGTTGGTCAATTTATACTTCGACGCATCGCGGCTCCTTGTGGCCTGAGAGTGCAAAAGATTTGTGACAGTGGCGGAAAATGCCGTTTGTTTTAGCAGGGTTGCTTTCGGCGGCAGCAGCCATGCGCCAAGGGGCTGACGGGGCCGCCTGCGCTTTCGGGGGCCAAGGGGAATGCACCTCTTCGCGGTCCGAGCCGCCCATTTTTCGAGGTGATCCACAGCCTCGCGCCCCTGCTCCCGACCACTTACCTTTACCCAAAAGACACAGGCAGCACCTCGCCCACATCATGCCCCTTGAGATTCCTGACGGTTTCTATAAGGAATCGCCGCAACGCCGTCCGGGGGGTGCTTTTCCGGGTCCGGGCCGTTTGAGTAAGGGGAAATTTGATGAAGCCGACACATGCATTTGCTTGCCTTGCCGCGGGGATGATTCCCGCCGCTGGCCAAGCGCAGAGCGCTAACGACGAAGCCTTTCTGGGCACCATCGTCCTTGAGATGCCAGCCGTTCCGGGGATGGAAGACGATGACATCTCAATTTCCAGCGAAGGGCTGGCGCTGAGCAATCCTGCGGACCTGTCCGAACTTTTCGTGGCCGAGCCGACCATCGCGGTGGGCAGTTCGATCCCGATGTCGCAAAAGGTCTATGTCAACGGGATCGAGGAGAACAACCTCGCCATTTCCATCGACGGCGCGCGGCAGAACAACAAGGTGTTCCACCACAACACCACCACGCTGATCGACCCCGCCCTGCTGAAAGCCGCCCGCGTCGACCCCGGCGTGGCCCCCGCCGATGCGGGCCCCGGCGCCTTGGGCGGCGCGCTGGCCTATGAGACCAAAGACGCGAGCGACCTGCTGGCCCCGGGCGAGACCTTTGGCGGGCGCTACAAGCTGGAATACGACAGCAACGGCGACATCTTCTCGAACAGCCTGTCGGTCTATGGCCGCGAGGGCGGGTTTGAATACCTCGGCTTTGCAAAGGTCGCCGATGGTGGGCTGCGCGAAGATGGCAACGGGGACGAGATCATCGGATCCGGCACCGACCTGCTCAGCGGGCTGGGCAAACTGGCCTATGAGGCGCAAAGCGGCGACCGGGTCGAGCTGTCTTACGAACGTGTGGTCGACGATGAAATCCGGCCCTACCGGGCGAACCTCGGTGCCATCGTCGGGGGCCGCCCGCTTCCCGCAGACCGCCCCTATGATCTGGAGCGCACCAATATCGTCCTGAGCTACAGCGACACCACGCCGACAGCGATGTGGAACCCCACCGCGCGGCTGGCCTATAGCGGGACCAAACTGGTCAACGACGAGTCGGCGCTGTCGACCAATTCGATCACCAGCGGTGAGACGGTGAGCCTGAGCGGCGAGTTCTCCAACCGTTTCGCGCTGAGCTGGGGTGAGTTGAACGCAGGTCTCGACTTCTACTCCGACGAAGCCGATCTGGACTATCTCGCCCTCTCCTCCGGCGCGCGTGAGGCGGCGACTGAGAAACTCAGCAATATTGGTCTTTTCGCCCAAGCGCGGATGGAGCCCACAAGCAATGCGCGTCTGTCCTTCGGTGCGCGGGCCGATTTTCAGGATTTCGAGGGCACCGATGGTTCCTCGCAGTCTGAATCGGGCCTCTCGGGAAATATCTCGGGCGAATATGATGTCTCGGACGACCTGACGATCAGCGCGGGCTATTCCCACGTCTGGGGCGGTCTGGAACTGGCCGAGAACTATATCCTCAACCCCGCGTGGGACTATAGCTCCGGCATCGAGGAAGTCACCGCCGATAACCTCTACCTCGCCGCGAATTACACCATGGGCGCATGGGTCGTCGACGGCAAGCTGTTCGCCACCAACATCGACAACGCCCGCGCTGCCAGCTATCGCGCTGGCCCGGCCTTCACGGCGGATGTGCAATCGCGCGGCTTTGAACTAGGCCTCGGCACCGCATGGGAAGATGGTTTCTTCCGCGCTGGCTTTGCCCGTATCGACACCGAAATCAATGGCCGGTCTGCCGATTCCTACTACGGCAACTATCTGACCATGCCGATGGGCGATTTCCTGACCTTCCAAGTGGCGCATCGTTTGAACAACGGCGTTCTTTTGGGTGGCGATGTGCAGGTGGCCTTTGACTTTGACGATACCTATGACGCCGCCACAGGCGGCAGCGGGCCGGAGTTAGACGGCTACACGATCGCCAATGTCTTTGCCGAATACACGCCCAAGCGGATGGACAACCTGACCCTGCGCGCCGAGGTGAACAACCTCTTTGATGAGCAATACAGCAGCCGCGCAACCTATGGCCAAGAGTTCGTGGGCGAAGTGGAGCCGCTGACCGAACCGGGCCGCTCTATCCGCCTCAGCGCCGAGATCGTCTTCTGATCAAAGGCTACGCTTGGTCGGACCCCGGTTCGGCCTTTTTCCCGGCGCCCATTGCGGCGCCGGGATTTTCTGTGAAGCGGCGGCCTATTCGACCGTCCAAACCATGTTCTTTTCCGTTTCCCGGAAGGCGAAAGTTTCAAGATGCCGGTCAATGACACTATGCAGCGCAGGCACCATCTCAGGATCGTCGAGCGTCGCCGTGACGGTGAGGCCTTTGCTGTCCGCCGTCATATAGGCCGTGCCCATCTCGAAAGCGGCCCAGCCCTTCTCACTGTCGTAAGATGTCTCGATCTTATGGCCGAAATGTTTGCACAGCTGCTGCAAGTATTTCGAGCCGTTCTCGGTTTGGTAAAATCCTGTGGTCGTCGGCATGGCGCTCTCTCCGGATGCATTTTCTGCCTTAGTCCTAAGCCGGGCTTTTGGAATGGTAAACACCGGCCCTGCTTCCCCTCCTCCCTGATGAAAGAGTTACCGCTATGATCAAACCCCTTGCCCTCTTGGCCCTGCTTCTCGCCACGCCCACGCTGGCCGAGACCGTGACGGTCGACACCGCGCGCGGCCCCGCCGAGGCGCCGCTCACCCCCGCGACGGTCGCGGTTTACGATCTGGCGGCCTTCGACAGCCTCACCGCGCTTGGCGTTGCGCCGCAGGGTTTGGTGCGCCCGGTCTATCTGTCCTACCTCGAAGAGGCGGCAGCGGGGACCGAGGTCATCGGCTCCCTTTTCGAGCCGGATTACGAGGCGCTTTTTGCCCTGAACCCCGACCTGATCATCGCCGGGGGCCGGAGCTCCGAACAGGTGCCGGAACTGGCGCGGATCGCACCGACGCTGGACATGACCATTTGGCAAGACACCATTGGCGAAGGGCTGACCCGGCTGGAAGCCTATGGCAAGATCTTTGACAAAGAGGATGAGGCCGCAGCCCTGACGAGCGCCTTTCAAGACAAGCTCACCCAGACCAAAGAGGCGCTGGCGGGCAAAGGCCGCGCGCTAATCGTGATGACCAACGGCCCCAAGATCAGCGCATATGGGGCCGGCGGTCGCTTTGGCTGGCTGCACGAGGCGCTTGGTCTGCCCGAAGCGGTGCAGGATGTCGAGATGGCCAACCATGGTGAGGCGATCAGCTTTGAATTCATCCGCGAGGCCAACCCCGACATCCTGCTGGTGATCGACCGGATGGCGGCCATCGGTCAGGAAAGCGAAGGCGCGCGTGCCACGCTCGACAACGCATTGGTGCATGAGACGACCGCATGGAAAACCGGCCAAGTCGTGCACCTAAGCGCCGCGCCCATCTACATTGCAGGCGGCGGCATCCAGTCGATGACCCGCACGCTGGATGAGATCAACGCCGCCCTGACGGAGCAGTAAGCCCGTGGCGCTTGCCCTTGCCTGTCTCCTCGTGATCCTGTCGGTCGCCTCGCTTTTCGTCGGGGTGATCGACCTGTCTTGGGCGGCGCTTTGGTCTGATCCGGCTGCCTTGGAACTGCTGGTGGTCAGCCGCGCGCCGCGCACCATCGCCGTGGTGATCTCGGGCGGGGCCTTGGCGGTGAGCGGGGCCATCATGCAGATGCTGGTGCGCAACCGTTTCGTCGAACCGATGACCGCGGGCACGGGCCAAGGCGCGGCGCTTGGCATTCTTTTGGTCACCCTCTTCGCGCCGGGGGCCTCCATCTTCGTCAAGATGGTCCTCGCCTCCCTCACCGCCCTTGCGGCGGGCGCGGGATTTTTGGCCATCGTGCAACGCCTGCCCCCGACCCAGCCTCTGCTCGTGGCGCTGGTAGGGCTGATCTACGGCGGCATCCTTGGGGCGGCGGTCACCTTCATCGCCTATCAGGCGGACCTGCTGCAATATGTCGAGATTTGGATGAACGGTGAGTTCTCCGGCGTGTTGCAGGGCCGGTATGAGTTGCTTTGGCTGGTGGCGCTGGTGGCGGCGCTGACCTATCTCGCCGCCGATCAATTCGCGATCATCGGCATGGGCCGCACGGCCAGCATCAACCTTGGCCTGAACTACGGGCAGACGATGGTGCTCGGGCTGCTGGCCATTTCCATCGTCACCGCCCTAACCGTAGTGACAGTGGGTCTCATCCCCTTTGTCGGGCTGGTCGTGCCCAATATCGTGGCCCGGCTCGCAGGCGACAATCTGAGGCGGAGCCTGCCGCTCACCGCGATGACCGGCGCGGGCCTCGTGCTGCTGTGCGACATTCTCGGGCGGCTGATCCGCTATCCTTATGAGATCCCCGTGGGCACGGTATTCGGCGTGGTGGGCGCCCTGCTGTTCCTGTGGTTGCTGCATGGGCCAAAACGCCATGTATCCTAAGCGTCTTTGGTGGCTTCTGGCGCTGTTGGGCCTCTGCATCGCGCTCTACCTCGGACTGGGGGCGCGGGGGAACTGGGGCTTTGTCCTATCGTTTCGCGCCAATAAATTGATCGCCCTGCTGCTGGTCGCCGTCTCGGTCTCGACCGCCACGGTGCTGTTCCAGACCATCACCCGCAATCACATTCTGACGCCTTCGGTCATGGGGTTCGATGCGCTTTATCTGCTGACGCTGACGGTGCTGATCTTCGTGCTCGGCGGCCAGACTTTTACCCAACTCCCAGAAATCGCGCAGTTTCTGGTGAACAGCCTCCTGCTGATGGGGGCCGCACTGGCGCTTTTCGGCACGCTCTTGCGCCGCGGCGGGCATGATCTGTTTCGCATGATCCTGACGGGCATCATCTTTGCCGGGCTGTTCCGGTCAATCTCAAGCTTTCTGCAACGGGTCATCGACCCTAATGAATTCATGGTCGTACAAGCCAACGCCTTTGCCCGTTTTGGCCGCGTCGACACCCCGCTTCTCACCCTCGCCGCCCTCTTGACCGGCGGCGCGCTGATCGCCGCTTGGCGGATGCGCCACCGGCTCGACGTGCTGTCGCTGGGCGATGAAAGCGCCGTCAACCTCGGCGAAGACCCGAAGCGCGGCATGTTTCAAGTGCTGGTCCTCGTGTCGATCCTCGTCTCGGTCTCGACCGCGCTGGTGGGGCCGATGGCCTTTCTCGGCCTCTTGGTGGTCAGCGTGGCGCGCCAGATCACCCCGGTGATGTTTCATAGCGTCATGCTGCCCTCGGCGGGACTGGTATCGGCCATCACGCTGGTCGGCGGGCAGATGGTGCTGGAGCGCGCCCTGCGCTCTTCGACCCCGCTTGTCGTCATCGTCGATGTGCTTGGCGGCCTTGTCTTTCTAATCCTGCTGCTGCGGAGGAAACCCAGATGATCACCATCCGTGACCTGAACCACGATCGGGACGGCAAGCCGACCCTGCGCGAGATTGATCTGACCTTGCAGAGCGGCGGAATAACCGCACTGATCGGCCCCAACGGCGCGGGGAAATCGACGCTTCTGTCGCTGATCGCCCGGCTGATCCCGCTTCAGCAGGGGCAGATCATGGTCGATGACCTGCAAATCGGCGCCTGCGCGAACGACGCATTGGCCCGACGCTTGGCCATTCTGCCCCAAACCAGCGATGCGGCCCCCCTGCTGACGGTCCGTGAGTTGGTGAGCTTTGGCCGCTACCCCTACCACAAGGGCCGCCCGACCGCAGAGGACCGCGAAAAGGTAGAGGCGGCACTGGCGACCTTCGACCTTGCCCCCCTTGCCGAGCGCCGCCTCGACACGCTGTCAGGCGGTCAACGCCAGCGCGCGCAGGTGGCCATGACCTTCGCGCAGGAAACGGATTATATCCTGCTCGACGAGCCGCTTAACAACCTCGACATCGCGGCCTCGCGCGGCCTGATGCACACATTACAAGACCTCGCCCGCACCCATGGCCGGACCATCGTGATCGTGCTGCACGATATCAATTACGCCGCCGCCTACGCCGATCAAATCGTGGCGATGAAGGACGGACGGATCACGCATCACGGTGCAGCGCGAGAGGTTGTGACGGATGCGATGCTTTCGGAGGTTTATGGGACTTCGGCCCGGGTGCATCGTATTGGGGATACGGTTGTGGTGGCGGTTTGAGGGGGGGGGTGTATGGGGCAATTGGCCAAGGTCGCATCCCATTTTTGCGCTACAGGAGAAGAGCGTTCCATCCCCTCCTGAGAACGAGAAAAGCCGCCTATTGAGGCGGCTTTATCTAATTGATCTCTATGAGAGATTGGCTCCGGCGGTAGGGATCGGAGCGAATTTCGGATCTAGGCATTCAAGATTTTGTTATTGCTCACTTTTAAATCCATCGAAGCATGCTCATTTTTCTATATGTGCAACCAACTGTGCAACCATTTGTGAAACTTTTCAAGCCGTGGACCAATCGCCTCGAAGCCGCGGTGCTTAGCTATTGCCGTGGCTGGACCGAAGGCTTTCAGACCCGTTGATGCGCGCCGGTCAACAACCGAATTTCGGCAATTCGTGTTTTTTCCGCATAAGAGTTCTGAAATGCGATCGGCTGAAAACTCACGCTCTTCGACCATCGTTACTGCGATCCGAAGGATATCTTTTCGGTAGGTCTGGATGATCTTACGGGCGATCTCCTCCGCGGCTCCTAAACAATTCTCCACATCGGCGTTTGCAGCGTGTGCGGTTCCGTACCGCAGTGTGATATCGATCGGAATGTGCGCAAGCTGAGTACCCAAGCCCCATTCAAATAGGGCGCGGCCAGCGAGGCGCGTTGCTTCGGCGAGGTCCGAGCTGGGCCCAAGCCCGGCTCCGTTAGAAACACTGCCCAGGATAACCTGTTCCGCAGCCCGCCCGGCCATCAGCGTCGCAATACGGTGCCGGACAGTTGTTTGGCATTCCAAGGGGCTTTCCGGAATTTCAACGGATCCGCCAGTGTTTGTCAGCACAGCCTTTCTGGCGGGCGGAATGCCGAGATGATGGGCAACGACGATGTGACCGGCCTCGTGGACAGCCATACGCCAGAGCAGGTATTGATCATGAGGCCGTGCGATCCTTGATGCGGCATCCTGCAGGTGTTGGTCTTGCAATTCAACGGCTTCTGATCGAGCCAATCCGAGCGCTTCGCGAACAATTCCCACAACCTGGGCTCCGGATGCTCCCAACAGCTGATTTGCGATGGGCGCAAGGTCAAACTGGCCTTCGGGCTTTCCGATTGCCTTCGCGAGAATGCGGATGATCGCAGCGCGTTCCGGATGGCCGATCTGCAAGTGGGTGTCGAAACGTCCGGTGCGGATGATCGCCGGGTCAATCATATCGCGGTAGTTCGTGGCCCCCATCACCACCACGCCCGGCGTGTCGTTGAGCACGGACAGGTGTTCGAGCAGCCCATTGACCACGCCGACAATGTAATCGTTTCGGCGGCTAGGCACGTTCCGGTGGGTGAAGGAGTCCAACTCGTCGAGAAAGAATACACTGGGGGCGTTCCGGATGGCTTCGTTAACCTTGTCAGACAGTGCGCGAAGCATGTCACCTTGATGGCCATGCCGCTGACAATCGGAATAGCTTGTCGAGATCAGAGGCACCTCAAGGGAACCCGCCAATGCCGCTGCGAGCAACGTTTTACCGTTTCCCGGCGGGCCATACAAAAGGACGGAAGCGGGGACCTCTGACCACGCCAGGTTTCTGGAACGCCACGCTCCGATGTCAGCGACCAAACGATCCATGCGGTCGCGTGCGGCGTCATTCAGCACAACATCTTCCAAGGTTTTTCCGGTAGGTTTCCGGAGGCGGGCCGCTGCGTCTGCAAGGGTTCTTGCGACAGTGAGTGTCGTCGGTTCGCGAAATGCGCTCTCAATGACTGCAAGCGGCAAGGCGGCAAGAGAACTGGACTCCGAGAGCAGCGTGCGGAGATTTTCCGTGGCAACCTCGCCAGTCGCAGAATGCGTGACCCGCAGGACCTCAATCCAGATTTCAGCCGATAGCGGCGGGAGGTGGAGAGCACTTTGACACATCGCGCGTCCGACGGGGGGAAGAGAAGCGAGGCCCTGGGTGAGAACGATAACTTTCGCACCTTTGCGAACCGCAGAAGCGATGGCATTCTCAAAATGCTCTCCCCGCTTCTCTGTTTCGCTTTTGGAGCCCGTCAGCGCCTCTTGTTGAACGACGATTTCGAAGCCCCGCCACCGGCTATCCAAATGATGATCCAAGTCTGAAAGCCACTCCAGGATCCGCTCGATCTCGCGCCGAACAGCTTTCAGGTCTTGGGAGGATGCGACCGCAAGCTGGGTGAAAGACCGCGACTTCGTAAAGACTTCGATGTCTTTGTCGCTTTGAAGCAAGGTCGCGAAGCGCGCGGCGTAGAGCAATGAAGCCACTGGAGGCTGAGGCAAAGGGCTGGTGCGATGGGTATCAAGTTCCTCCGCCCAAGGGTCACAGCGCTCTGCGATGGCTTCCGCGACCTCGCTGTCGGTCATTCCGGAAGCCGCTGGTGTCGCGGAATAGAGCGCATCGAAACGCGCCTGAAGCGGTGTGAGCATCGCGTCGAAACTGGGCGGCACGCCAGTACCGACGGCGAGGTCGCAGGTCTCCGCGTCAAAATCAGCAGGTGAGCCGCTGATGACGCGGGCTTCCGCGACACGGTCGCGATGCCAAAGGGCAATGCGACGCAAGAGAGGGCGCATGATCGAGCGAACATGCGGAGAGAGCGCGCTGGCGCGCGGGTTCAATGATAGTGGTGCCATAGGGGAAAGGTTCCGGAAACGATGGGAGGGAGGAAGCGCAGCGCAGGGCGCGGCTACGCTTCGGTATCAGTAGGAGGTCAGAATGGAGGCATGTCCGAAGTCGGATCCCAACCGTCGACGACGGCATCGAGAAGGTCGGAAATAAAGGCCTCCGCACGATGGTCATAAATTTCACTAACAGTACGGAGGTGCTGTTCGAAATTCTTAGACGGCACGATCAGGTCGGGCCAAGAAGCTGCAATGAAGGAGTGCAGTGCCTTTTCGATGCGGACAGCCTGATGTCCCGTTGTCATCGGGATGTCGCGAATGACGGCCCCCTTGGTCACCAGCGGGTCATGCTGGACCTGCCGCACCCGGTATTCCGGATTGCTGCTGTACCCCAGTTTGATCACCGGAGATTCCGGAAGCTGGAAGCGGAGGAGGTAAATCTTGCTCGGCTTGGATGTCCAGCTTTCACCGCAGCTGGCGCAGTCGACGTCGCCGTGCCGCATGTTTGCAATCGTCACGTTTTGCCGGTGGCCGCAGGCGTGTTCGTATCGACGATAGCTGGCATGCTTGCGGTCTGCATTGCAGATCAACTGCCAGCCCTGCGCTTCTGCCTCTCTGGCATGACGTGCTCTCAAACAAATACCGCAGCTCAATTTGTGCCCACCAGCCGCCGCGGTCTCGACACGTGTATGCTGCCGGCGATCGGCATGGCCGCAGGGCAACTCGTAAAGGCCGTAGCGTCGCTTACCTTTTGGGTCAGGTCCTAGAAGGGTAGCACCATAGCCCGCGGCGGCATTCTCGCGGCGCGTTCGGATACAATGAGGACATTCTGGATTGTGATCTCGAACAACGCTGACGCGCTTCAGAGTCGGCGAACCACAGGTCTTGCACCCAAGAACGAGGTGCTCATGACTGACGGCACGGCCTACGATGGCAAAGCCTTTTGCATCTGCGGCTTTCTTCCAATTCGCGAGAATGGGCCCGTGGTGAACTCGTCGGAATTTTCCATCGATTGGAAAGGCGTAGATAGAATTGGTGATAGGCATTCAAGACTCCAATCGAATCTGTCGCGCGCCGGAGGAAGGAGCGGTCGCGGGGTGGGGTTTTGGGAAGGAAAGCTGCCGCATCGAAGCCGTGCGAGGCGCACCAAAAGGAATAGTGCGGCAACTGATTTCGCGTCCGATCAGCGCAGGCTCATGACGACCAAGTTCGCGCTGTAGGCTTCCAAGAGGCAAAACGCTTCTTCCAGCAGGTCGGCCACTCCGGGGCACGCCTTTCTGTGCTTCTTTGCGCTCGACAGGATGTGCGCGCCATGAAGACTGACACAAGTTGGTTTCGGGGCCTGTTCCGGAATGGTCTCAAGCATCCGTGCCGCGGCTGCTTGCAGATCCGGGTGCCCATCTTGCGTATTCTGAACGGCGTGCAGCGACTGGATGCAGGCTGCCCAAACCGATGCTGCGGCATGGCCCAGTTTTGCGCGGCTAGGAGCATTCGACGGTGCCGCGAAATACTCCCAATCCGCACGGAGCGCCGCGAAGAGAAGATCCAGAGTATTCCGGAACTCCAGACGGTCGGGAGACGCGAACTCAACAGAGGGTTCAGCCCCGTTCGGTGCCGTGGTAGTATGTGTGTCAGCCATAATGATCTCCATCTGATCGTTTCGGTTAGCGAAAGCGGAGGAGTTGCAGCTTCTCCGCTTTCGTGCTTCCATATGATATCAAGAAATCAAACCTGTCAATAGGCAATATCATGAAATCACGCGGACGCCCAAGAGTCGACACTCAACCGGTCATGGTTAGGATGCCAACAGAACTTTTAGCGGCCCTAGACGAGGCGCGGCGAGTGGATGAAGATCTCCCCAGCAGGCCGGAATTGATCAGGCGGATCATTGAGGACTGGGCTGCGCGGCGAAGGCGGGAGAGTTAGTTTTCATTGCAGTGACTAGGCTATGCTAAACCTAAAAAAATCGACCAGCCGGGGTCTATATTTGACGCAAGCAAACCATATCCGAACGCGGCGAGCGCGTATGTTCGCCGTTGCCTAGAGCCATTACTTTGGGCGGGGAGGAGCCATTCGCCGCTGTTGCGAGGGGGGATTGCGCTGGAACAGTAGGAGCAGACGTTCAGATGGGCATGAAACCGAATGGCACGCGGCACCCCCGCAAGTCTCCTCCGAGCCCAAGAAGACTTCGTAAATATCTGGAGGCTTCGGTGGCAGGATAGATGCGCTTGTCGCGAACGGCCCGAAGCGGTTTTCAGTCAGTGCCGCGGCGAGTGTCTGCTCACCGCCCGGAGCAACCGGGTCAGCTCTCGGCCCATTCCCGACCTTCAGAACACTGCTTCGACGCTGCTTCGCAGCAGCATCAAGCGGACATTGATCCGAACCACTGCTCTTAGAAGGGAAATGACGCGCTGACTTGACCTCTCCGTGAGACAGCGCGTCAGCTGTTCAGCGGAAACGCGCTGCGTTCTCTGCGGCCGCAGCCTCCGTATCGCCCTGACCGAAAGCCGACGATCGCGGCTCCGGCAGTTGCAGCGCCTCCTGGACCCGCGGCATGGCGTCAATGCGGTCGAACCACGCTTGCAGGTTCGGCAATCCGTCGACGCTCACCGTGGCCCAGAAGTAGCTGCGCGCCCAGGGGTAGGTCGCGATATCCGCGATGGACATCGCATCGCCGACCAGCCAGTCGCGCCCGGCAAGCCGCGTATCCAGCACTTCCAGCAGGCGGCGGCTCTCGGTCACGTAGCGGTTAACGGCATAGGGCACCTCGTCGCCATTCGGCTTGGCGATCCGCTGGAAGAACATTGCCTGGCCCATCATCGGGCCGATCCCGCCCATCTGGAACATAAGCCATTGCAGCGTCTCCGAGCGCTCCTTGAGATCGTGGCTGAGGAAGCGGTCGTATTTCTCGGCGAGATAACACAGGATCGCACCGCTCTCGAACACGGCGAAGTCATCCGCGCCGCGATCCACGATGGTCGGAATGCGCCCGTTCGGATTCAGGCGCAGATAATCCGGCGCCTTCTGCTCCTTCTTGCCGAAATCGATCGGCACCAGCTCATAGTCGATCTGCGCTTCGTGCAGGAAGATCAGAGGCTTCCAGCCGTTCATTGTGTTGGCGGTGTAGAGGACAATGTCAGGCCGCGTCATTAGAAAACTCCCCGAAGGTCATTGCCAGATGGTCGTCGAACCGGGCAAGATCTGTGGTTACGTCGGGGTTCTTCATCACGTCGAAAGCCCCGAAAGTCGGCAGCGGCGCCATGCCGAAGAACTTGGCGTTCAGATGGACCGGGCGCAGGAGGTCGTCCAGGGACATGCCCTCGAAGAACGGCTCTGCCGGGTCGTCGAAGGCCTCAGCCGGGGCGTTCAGCGTTGCCGAGATCATGTAACGGGTTCCTGCCAGCTTGCCGCCCATGCCGTAATTCGCTTTCGGTGCGGCAGCGCTACGCCCGTCGCCGTTGCTAAGCTGCCCGCCCATGCCGACCGTGTAGATCTCGTCCATGTATTTCTTGAACGACCACGGCACGCCCATCCAGTTCACCGGGAACTGCAGGACGACCCCGTCCGCCCAGAGGTGGCTGTCCACCTCGGTCTGCACATCGTAACCGGCTGCCACCGTAGTCAGGCGGACCTCGTGTCCCTGCGCCGCAAATGTGGCCTTGGCGCGCTCTACCAGCGTTTCGTTGAGTTTACCGGGGGCAAATTCATAGGGTTGCGCGCCGTTCAGAATGTAGATCTTGCTCATGTCGTCTGTTCCATCGTTGCTGCGCCCGCTTGACATAGGCGGGGTCCGGGATGAGATGAATGTGGTGGGCAGCAAAAACAACCAGTATACTTTTTGTAACCTAAGCCGGAACAGATCAGCGGAGCGCGAAACGATGGATGCAAAGATCGAAATAGACGGTGCTGGCCGACGGAGCGCGGCAAATGCCTGCACCGAGCCCTGCGCGATCGAGCGTGGCATGCGGATCATCGGAGGGAAATGGACTGGCTCTATCCTTTGGCACGTCAAAGATGGGCCGGTGCGGTTCAACGACCTCGCCCGGATGATCGGCGGCGCATCCAAGAAGATGATCACGGAACGCTTGCGGCAACTCGAAAACCAGGGGCTGGTTAGGCGCGAAGTCTGCGACACTGCTCCGATCACCGTGGTTTACGAAATCACCGACTTGGGGCGCACAGCCTTGGGTTTCCTGGACGAACTGCGCAAGTGGAGTGAGGGCCTGCAGAAGAGTTTGACCACCGAAAAGTGATGGCCTGTAGATGGCATGATCGGCCCAAAGGAGACATTGACCGACGGTCGCAGTGCCGCAATGCAGCTTCCCCAAAGCGGACGTTGTCGGCGGAGTGCAGCATTTTGGTATGGTCAATGACCGCAATGCGGACAAAGCGCCATTTTGCTGCGGCTGCGCAAATGGCTGCTTTAGGCCTGGCGCACCAATAGAACATTGCAGCAGGACACGTCGGTTAATCCGTATAGCTTCGGCAGGCATCGACCCCTACGGCTGTCGAGGCAAGTAGTTGATCTGCGTCGCGGATGAGATCAGCAATCCGCCTGTCCGCAAGGCGATACCGGACGAACCGACCTTCGTTCCTGCGACTGACCAGACCGCAATCCAAAAGGCAGCGCAGATGGTTCGAGACATTGGGCTGACCAAGACCTGTTTGGGTAACGATTTCCTGCACGCTGCGTTCGTCCGACAGTAGCGCATCGAGGATCGCAAGACGGCTGGGGTCGCCGAGACCCCGGAAGAGCTTTGCCCGCGGCTCAAGGGTGTCAGCTGCCGAAAGATCGTCTTGAATGTTTTGCAATGTCATATCATTATCCACTGATATGTTAGCGGCGACTTCTTTCGCACGCTACCTTCAAGAGGATCGCATATGAGCCGAGCAGATAACACCACATTGCCTACAACGTCTTTGCCGATCCGGATGCGGGTGCATGGCATGGACTGCGCCAAGGATGCCGCCGAGATCGAACGGGCCGCTCGGTCTGCGGGCGTGGCTGAAGGCGATGTGAAGGTGTCTGCCGCAACCCATGTCATGACATTGCGGATCGCCGAAGACGACTTGCCGAAAGTGCGTCCAGCACTGGACGCAACCGGCTATGGCTTTGAGCTGATCAAGAGCGGGGATACATCGTCCGATCCGGCTTACAAAGACCCGAGCTATCGCCGCGCGCTCTGGATCGTAGTCCTGCTCAATCTCGGCTACGGGGTGATCGAGATGTTCGGCGGGTTCCTGTCCGGATCGCAAGCTTTGAAAGCAGATGCCCTGGATTTTTTGGGCGACGGCGCAATCACCTTTCTGGGCC
>NZ_JBIFFP010000009.1:0-135880 GCF_043557225.1 Sulfitobacter sp. 1A13496
TCTTCTTCCTTCTCTCAATTGCTAAGCGTTCAACTAAGTCATCCGCATTTGGTTTCAATTTCCAGCGCTGGAAGGTTGGAGGCCGCGGTTGCGATTGAAATGTTCAATGAAGAAAAAAGCTTCTATTGGCCTTCCTGCTACGAACGCGGACTTCGTCGCGTTATTCTCGCAGCGGGATGGCTTCACAAACGACATTGTATCCGTTTGTAAAGTTGACCAACCGGGAGATGCAGCCATAGAGGTGCTTCGGATTTCGATCTCGGGACAAGGGTGGAAGCGAGCCAAAAGATGATGCGAACCACGTTGCGCCTATTCTTCCTTCTCATGGCTTGCCTTTGGGCCTCCATGGGCTTTGCTGCATCGAGCGATACCTACGAGAATTCAACAATCACGGCCCGGCTCATCTCCGTTGAAAATGGGGTCGCGGAAACCTCCAGAACCCTTTCCCTTGGCCTGGATGTCGAGCTGGCCGAGGGCTGGAAAGCCTATTGGCGTTCGCCCGGCGAGGTGGGTCTGCCGCCTGAAATTTCATGGGATGGATCGGAAAATCTGGTGAGCGCACAGATGCTCTGGCCCGCGCCTGAGCGCTTCACGGCATTCGGCATCGAGAATTTTGGCTACAAGACCCGTGTCGTCCTGCCCATTCAGGCAGTTCTCGAAACTGCGGGCCAGTCCGCAACATTGCAGGCGCGTGTTTCATTGCTGGCGTGCTCGACTGTCTGTGTGCCGCATGATTTCGATCTCGCACTGACAATTCCGGCGGGCACCGGGATTGACGCGAAGGCGGCGGGCCTGATTTCGGAGTATGCCCAGCGGGTGCCGCTTGGTCCCGAAGAGAGCGACATCATTGTCGAAACGGCGGTGATCGCGGATGATGCGCTTTATGTGACGGCGCGCAGTGCGAATGCCTTTGTGAAGCCGGATATCTTTCCGGAACTGGGGCCGGAATTCACCTTTGGCAAACCGGACATCCGAACCGATGATGCGGGAACAGCCCTTTGGGCCAAGCTGCCTCTTCTCGCGCAAGGGGAGGATCCGCCGCCCCTGCAACTGACTTTGACCGATGGATCACGCGCGGTGACAGCGCAGCCCGCTTGGTCAGACCGCATCCCGGGTGCACCATTCGAGGTTATGGCGAACCTGCCGGATCTGACGCAAATCCTGGCGATTGCGGCCTTTGCCTTTCTTGGCGGTCTGATCCTGAATGTCATGCCCTGTGTTCTGCCTGTCCTGTCCATCAAGCTGACATCGGTTCTCAATCATGGAAACAAGCCAGCGCACGAGGTCCGGAATGGGTTCCTGATGTCGGCGCTTGGCGTTCTGGTGTTCATGTGGGCCCTCGCCGCAATCATTCTGGTTCTGCAATCCGTCGGCGTCACCGTTGGGTGGGGCCTGCAATTCCAAAGCCCTGTTTTCCTGACCGTCATGTTTCTGGTGCTTGCCGTGTTCTCTGCCAATCTGTTCGGGGTGTTCGAAGTTTCATTGCCCTCCGGGTTGCAGTCACGGCTGGCCAGATCAAGCGGTCGCGACGGGTATGGCGGAGATTTTGCAACAGGCGCCTTCGCGGCGGTGCTGGCCACGCCCTGCTCGGCCCCGTTTTTGGGGACAGCGGTTGCCTTTGCCCTGTCCGGGCGCCCGATTGATGTCATTCTCGTTTTCACGGCTCTGGGGCTTGGGCTCTCCCTGCCCTATCTGGTTCTGGCGGGGAAGCCTGGTCTGGTCCGGTTGTTGCCCAGGCCGGGACGTTGGATGGTTGTCGTCAAATGGGTGCTTGCCGGTCTTCTGGCCGGGACCGCGATCTGGCTGCTCTGGGTACTGATAGGGGTGGCGGGTGGCCGGGTGGCCATGACCGTGCTGCTTATGACGAGCCTTTTCATTCTTCTCGCAACAATACGTTTGCCGGGCAGATTGACGCGCCCGACAGCGCTGGTGGTGGTTGCTGTTCTCAGCCTTCTGGTGCCGACGGCGCTGACAATCCCGCCGCAGACGAGAGCGGTGGGCCAGGACTGGGTCGCGTTCGATCGCTCCGAGATACCGAAACTGGTGTCGCAGGGAAAAACCGTCTTTGTCGACGTGACCGCAGACTGGTGCCTGACGTGCAAGGCCAACAAGACGCTGGTGCTGGACCGTGCGCCCGTGGTCGACCAACTGCGGGGTGATAATGTCGTTGCGATGCGGGCAGACTGGACTAGGTCCAGCACTGACATTTCCCGGTATCTGGAAAGCCACAACAGGTTTGGCATCCCGTTCAACATCGTCTACGGGCCAAACGCGCCAGACGGGATCATCCTGTCCGAGGTTCTGACGTCCGAAGCCGTTCTCGACGCGCTGAGCAGGGCTGCACTTGGCGACCCTGTGACCGCTTTGAAAACGGATGGTTAGGCCTAAAAGAGGCCCATCGCACGCGCCGACATCCAGACGCCCATGAATATCATCATCAGGTTTTCGGTCAGGGACACGAAACCCAGCGGCACGTTTGAACCGCCGCCCACGCAGGCGCACTTGATCTCGCGCTTATCGATGTAGACGGCCTTGAAAACTGAAGCCGCTCCGACCGTACCGATGAACAGTGCAACAGGCGCGCTGATCCAGACCAAGGCACCGGCGACCATGAGAATACCGGCAAGTGCTTCGCCGAAGGGATAGACATAGCCATAGCGCACCCATTTCTGGGCAAGCAGATCGTAGTTCAGAAACATCGTGGAAAACGTCTCGACGTCCTGCAGTTTTTGAACAGCAAGAAAGCTCATCGAGATCGCGATGAACCACTCGAATGCCCGCAGCGTCAGGATCGAACCGTAAAACGCCCAACTGAGACCAAGCGCCATAAGGAATGCGACCGCGAATATCGCAATGACGGGTTGATAAGTCGTCTCGTCGTCATCCTTTACGTCCTGGCCGAAAAATTCCCTCAGCGCGTCATAGCCACCAATTCTTTCATTGCCGATAAAGGTCTGCGGAGTCGTTTCGACACCGTGTTCTTCCATGAAAGCATCCGTTTCCTCGCGGGTGTTCAGAGGCCGGTCCTCAATCGAATACCCCTCCCGCTCAAGCAGGTCCTTCGATTTTCAGCCCATAGGGACAAACATGCTCCTCCATCACCATTCGGTACAAAACCGCCGTCTTCGGGGTGGATTTTGCCTCTCTCGTCATGACGCGTTCCTTTAAATCCTTTAACCGTTGCAGGTCCAATACCCGGTAAATCCGACAGTCAGAGGCGTCTCTCCCGTCAATTCAAACAGCAGGGTGGCGTCTTCACCGTCCGCGTCACCCGGCGCCAGCGTGAATTGGCCACCATCGGCAGACAGGACGCCACCGGACGTCACTGTGTCTTGCGACGTGAAGTTGACCAGCGATCCGGATATCTTGGCGACGCCGTTCCCCGCCCCGTCCGTGACCAGAATGGGATCGGCGTTCACGGCGCGAATGAAACGGCATTGTCCGTCGGACCCCAGTGCGCGTGTTATTTCTTCGGCTTTGAGCGGTGCAGGACGGATTCCGGCAATCACCGGGGTTGCAATCGCTTCTTGAAGCCCCTCCATTTCAGCCGGACCGTCCGCTTCACCAAGTGGCCATTCAGGACCGGCTTCGCCATTTGCCTCAATGTCATCTATGAGGAAACGCATTTCGGAAATTTCGCGGTTTTGCGCCGTCACAATTTCCGAAGCCAGCGCCTCGACCCTTGGATCTGTCAGCTCGGCCCGTTCGCTTGTCATGATCGCAATGGAGTGGTGCGGAATCATCGCGCTCATCCAGCTTTCGTCCTGAATGGTCTCCTGGCTTCTCACGAGCCAGAGCGCGCCGGCGAACATCACGACAGACCCGAGAATGATCGCGGCGTTGACGCCCTTGTTCTTGTACATGTTCAACATGAAAAGGAGCATCACGGTCGCCATCGTCGCGCCCATGATGAACGTCATGTAAAATCGGGTTTCGCTCCAGTAGACATGTTCGAAGGAGTACGAGTTGATGTACATCAGGCCGAACATGATCGCAGTCGATGTGCCGACCATCGCCAGAAACCGGCCATAGGATGAACCTGAATGGCCTCCCGAATGTGCTGCACCTTCACTTGAACGGGTATCGGACCCGCCACGAGATTTCCCGATCGCATCTTCAGACATCTGATCTCTCCATCATGGATTCTATTTGTGGAGGAACAACATTCCAGCGCTGGAGGGTTTCAAGACGATATATCGAAACGGCATGAAACCCCATAAATGTCTGGCCCAGGCATCGTGCGTTACGGGTCTTTGGCCAGATCTTTCAGGATTGGACAATCGGGGCGGTGATCGCCCTGGCAGGCGTCAACGAGGTGAGCCAGGGTCTCTCGCATCGACTTGAGCTGGGCGATTTTTTCGTCAACGGCGGCCAGATGCTCTTGAGCGACAGCCTTGACCTGTGCACTTTCCCGCGTCTCATCTTCATAGAGATCAAGCAGCGTGCGGCAGTCTTCGATCGAGAACCCGAACGTCCTGGCGCGACCGAGAAATGCGAGCTTGTGGATGTCGCTGTCGCGAAAGGCGCGATAGCCGTTGTCGCTGCGCAAAGGCCGGACAAGGCCGATGTCTTCGTAGTAGCGGATTGTCTTCGCTGGCAAACCCGCGCGTTCTGATACTTCTCCGATGTTCACACCTGTCTCCTATTCTGCGGGCTGCGTTGCGAATTTCGTCTCCGCGTCGTGGGGCGGATCCTGTTCCGACATCGTCGCCTTGATCCGTCGCAGCCGCAGCGCGTTGGTCAGAACCGACACGGAGGACAGCGCCATGGCCCCGGCGGCAAACACCGGCGACAGGAGCAATCCAAAGGCCGGGTAAAGCGCGCCCGCCGCCACAGGGATCAGCGCGACGTTATAGCCAAAGGCCCAGATAAGGTTCTGCCGTATGTTGCGCATGGTCTTGCGCGACACGTCGATGGCATTCACCACGCCGCGCAGGTCGCCCGACATCAACACCACGTCGGCGCTTTCGATTGCGACATCCGTGCCGGTTCCGATGGCGATGCCGACATCGGCATGGGCCAGCGCTGGCGCGTCGTTGATGCCGTCTCCGACAAAGGCGATCTTGCTGTTCCCTTGCCGCAATTCGTCCAGGGCGGCGACTTTTCCATCCGGCAACACCCCTGCAATGACATGGTCGATCCCGACCTCGCGGGCGATGGCATCTGCCGTGGCCTTCTTGTCTCCGGTGATCATCGCGACCTTGATCCCTCGATCATGCAGAGCTGCGATCACTTCGGCGCTGGAGGATTTGACCGGGTCTGCCACGGCAATCACGGCCGCCAGGGATCCGTCCACCGCAGCATAAAGCGCGGTGCGTCCCTTTTCGGCCAAGGCCCTTTCGCGGTCTTCCAGCGGGCTGGTGTCAATGCCCTGCTGCACCATGAAGCGATCCGCACCGACATGAACCTTGCGGCCCTGGACAAGCGCCTCGGCACCGTAGCCGGTCACGGACCGGAATTCCGTCGCATCGGGCCAGGACAGGCCTTCGCTCTTTGCGGACTGCACAATGGCCTCTGCCACCGGGTGCTCAGACTGCGCCTCGACAGATGCGATGAGGGCGAGTGTCTCTGCCCGGTCAAAGCCGTCGGCCGTGATGAGGTCTGTCAAACTGGGTTGCCCTTGCGTGACCGTCCCGGTCTTGTCCAATGCGACAACGCCAACTTCATCCAGATGTTGCAGCGCATCTCCCTTGCGGAAGAACACCCCCATCTCAGCCGCGCGTCCTGTCCCCACCATGATCGAGGTGGGCGTGGCCAACCCCATGGCGCAGGGGCACGCAATGATCAGAACGGAGACACCCGCCACAAGCGCAAAGGTCAGAGCCGGATCGGGACCGACCAGCAGCCAGACAACCACAGTCGCAAGCGCCAGAACCAGAACGGCAGGCACGAACCACATGGTCACGCGATCCACTAGGCCTTGGATCGGCAGCTTGGCCCCCTGAGCATCTTCGACCATGCGGATAATCTGCGCCAGCGTGGTATCCGCCCCGACTCGCGTCGCCGTTATGGTCAGGCTCCCGGTGCCGTTCACCGTGCCGCCGGTCACCGGTTCGCCAGCAGCCTTTGGCACGGCGAGGGGTTCACCGGTGATCATGCTTTCATCGACGTTGCTTGATCCTTCTGTGACCTCGCCATCGACAGGCAGCCTTTCACCGGGACGCACGAGGATCTGATCGCCGATCCGCAGTTCCTTGATGTCAACCTCGGTCGCCTGCCCGTCACGCAGGACCCTGGCTGTCTTTGCCTGCAGACCAAGAAGGGCCTGAATGGCTGCACCGGTCTTGCCCTTGGCCCGCGCTTCAAGCCAGCGACCCAACAAGATCAGAACGACAATAACCGCCGCTGCTTCGAAATAGACGGCGCGCACACCGTCAGGCAGCACCTGAGGCAGGAAGGTCGCGACTACGGAATAAGTCCACGCCGCCCCGGTTCCCAGTGCGACAAGGCTGTTCATATCCGGGGCACGCTTGATCAACGCCGGAATGCCCTTCGCAAAGAACCCCCAACCCGGTCCGAAAAGAACCACCGTGGCAAGCGCGAATTGGATCAGCCATGACGTTTGAATGCCGATTGTGCTCTCAATCAGGCCCTCAAAGCCGGGTATGGTATGTTTTCCCATTTCCAGAACGAACACCGGCACGGTCAGGATCGCGGCAAGGATGACACGGCGCGCCAGCGCGTCGGCTTCTTCTGCCTTGCGGTCCGATCGGTCCTCGTGCGCATCGCTCTGCGCAATCTCGGCCGGGTACCCCGCCTCCGTACTGATCCGGGCAATCTTTTCCGGGGTGATGGCATCTGGCAGATACTCTACCACAGCCGTTTCGGTTGCCAGATTGACCGCCGCATTCAATACGCCGGGTGTCCGTACAAGCGCCTTTTCAACCCGACCGACACAGGACGCGCAGGACATGGCGTCTACGTTCAATGTTACGCGCCCCGTCCGTGCCGGGTATCCGGCGTTCGAGAGGGCCGTGACCGCCACGCCCGTGGTGGCCGGATTATCCATCTGAAATTGAGCCGTTTCGTTCACAAGGTTGACACTGACGTTCGAAAGGCCCGGAACCTCGTTCAAAGCCTTCTCAACCCTGCCCACACAAGACGCACAGTTCATGCCGGAAACGGATAGACGTATCGTATTGGGGTCGGTCATGAGGGCCTCCTCGGTTGAACTTACCCTGATATAGGGCTTCCAGTTGCTGGAAGCTCAAGAGAGTATCTAATTTTTTTTGATATTTGCTTGACCTTCCTCCCGATGGAACGACCAAGTCTGAGGTTGTACCAAAAATGGAGGCCTTCATGATTTTTTCCGTCCCGAAAATGAGCTGTGGACACTGCACATCCGCTATAGAAAGCGGCATCAAGGCAAAGGATCCATCAGCCGTTGTCACGGCCGATCTGGACCTTCGCCTTGTCACTGTCCAAAGCACATTGGAACAGGCGACCGTGCGGCAAGCCATCGCTGACGCTGGCTACGACGCTTCAGCCGCGTAGGATTGTCCTTATTCGGCGGCCCGTGCCTGATCGACAAGCTCGATCATCTGGTCCGCCTGGATCAGGCCCGGCGCAAGACTGTCGCCGATCACAAATGAAGGTGTGCCACTGAACCCCAGAGATTGCGCAAGCCGCATGGAAGTCTGTATGTGTTCTTCGATTTCCGGTCCGTTCATGTCGCGACGCAACTGTGCAACATCGAGGCCGATGTCTTCCGCAGTGCGGAGAATCGATGCTTCCTCTGCGCGTTCCTTCAGTTGCATCATGGCCCAATGAAACTCTTCATATTTGCCCTGGTTTCGGGACGCCAGCGCCGCGCGGGCGGCAAAAACCGACCCGTCCCCCAGAATGGGCCATTCCCGGTAAACGACCCTGACGTTGGGATCAGCAGCGAGCAGGGCCTCCATTTCAGGTTTAACCCGGCGGCAATAGGGGCAGTTGTAGTCGAAGAATTCGACAACCGTGATATCGCCATCCGGATTGCCCAGAACGGGCGCATTGGGATCATTTTCAAGCGTGGCTTTTTCCGTATCGAAAACCTGCGCTGCGGCTTGCGCCTGCAACGCCTGCTGTTGCTGTTCGAACAACTGCGCGGCCTCGAACACGATGCCCGGATTCTCGCGGATGGCTTCCAGCACCAGTTCCTTGATCCGGTCTTCGTCCATGCCGTCTGCAATCGCAGCGATCGGAAGCATTAACAGTGCGGTGGTAGCCAAGAATCTTTTCATTATCCGTCTCCTTGTGAGGCAATATCCTGGGCCGTGCGCTCGGCTTGCGTGGCGCGTTCACGCTCCGGCCATGTTGACTTGATGTATGCGAGGATGTCCCAGATTTCCCCGTCGCTCAGTTGGTCGCCGAAACCGGGCATGCCGCTGTTGAAGTCAACGCCTTGCGCCGCGAGAACCTCGGCGCCCCCCAGCTTGGTGTAGGCGAACAGCATGCTGTCCGCGTGGTGCCAAGTGTGGCCGCTTGCATCATGCGGCGGTGCGGGCAGGCTTCCGTCATCACGCGGACTGCGCCAGTTTTCTTCACCTTCCAGATTTGCGCCATGGCACGCGGCGCAATTTTCGGCATAGAGGACTTCGCCCGCGGCCACATCGGCTGAGGAGTTGATGAGGTTTTCCGCCGTATGGTCGGTTCCGCCGGACCGGGTCCACAGGAATATGGTAGCCACCGCAACGGTAACTACGCCCAACGCAAGATAGACGGATCGCGGGGTCATCCAACGACGATCTTGGTCATCATGCCCGAAGCCGCATGCGACAGCATGTGGCAATGTAGCAGCCATTGGCCCGGGTTGTCCGCCACAAAGGCAATCTCGCGCGTCTGACCCCGTTCAAGAAGGGTCGTGTCACGCAGCGGTCCGAGGGTGCCGTTTTCGGCGACCTCGTGGAAGTGAATGCCATGCAGGTGCATCGCGTGCGGAAACGCCGTGTCGTTCACGATCTTCAATCGTACATTCTGGCCGCGGTCCAGCCGCGCAAGGGGATCACCGTTGATCCCGTCCACTTTGCCGTTGAACGACCAGAAATACCCGGCCTCGACGATCTCGCCGATCGGCTTGAGTTCGCCCCCAAGGGAAGCGGACCTCATCCGCCCCATGGCACCGCCTTCCATACTCAGGCTGAGCATCGTGGCTTCACTCAAGTCGACCATCCTGTGGTCGTTCGGCGGCAAGGCCAAAGGCGCGTCTCGACGATTTTTCGAGCCCCACTCAACGACCTCGAATGTAACCTGGCTGAAGGCCTCTTCCCGGCCGAACTGAAGAATATGAGCCGTTTCACCAACATCCGCGACCACATCGACGATCAGGTCGATCCGTTGAGCCGGAGCGAGGATCATCGGCTCCGTCACCTTAATGGGTGCAGCCAGGGGCATGCCGTCCAAAGCAACCGCCCAACCGTCAAGGCCTTCCAGCCCCAGTTGGAAATTGCGCGCATTGGCAGCATTGATCAGCCGCAAGCGCAGTCTTTCGTTCTTGCGTGCACTCAGGCCCAGATTGAAGGTTCCATTGGTCGTCAGCAGGTTGCCGATGCGCCCTGCGTGGCTGAGATCATGAGGCGCTCCGAAGTCGTCTTTGATCTGCGCGGTTTCGGGGTCAATAAGCCAATCATCCAGGATCAGGACTTCCTCGCGATCAATGTCGAGAGGCTCGGCCTCTTCCACGATCAGTGCACCGTAAAGCCCTCTGCCCACCTGCTCAAACGACCTATTATGGGCATGGTACCAATAGGTCCCGGCATCCGGGACAGTAAAGTCATAGTCGAATGTTTCCTCCGGCTGGACCACATCCTGTGTCAGGCCGGAAACGCCATCCATCGCATTGTCGATGCGGATGCCGTGCCAATGCGTCGACGTTCCCTGAGAAAACCGGTTGACCAATCTGCGCTGGACACGCCCCCCCTGCGCCACGCGAATCTCCGGACCGGGTGAGCCGCCGTCAAAGCACCAAAGCGATGTCTTGCCATAGTTGCCGGGCAGCAGCTGCACGTCGCTTTGCTGGGCTGTCAGGGTCGCGAATGGCGTGCCCGCAAATCCAGTGCTGGCCGACAGACCACTGAACGCAGCAGATGTTGCCAGAAATTGGCGGCGATTGAGCGTGATCATTCGTGGGTTCCCAAGATTATGATTTGTTGTCCAGCAGGTAGGTGGCCATCGCATTCAGGTCTGCGTCGCTCAGAAAGCCCGTGCCATAGCGCACGACTTCGGCCATTGATCCACCAAATACGTCGCCAGACGGCGTTATGCCAGATCGCAATGCATAAGCCATATCGTCTGTTGTCCAGCCTTCGGACACAAGATCGCGCGTCCGGATCGAAGGTGCTTTGCCACCTCCCGGCAAGGCGTCGTTGCCGGAAAACCTCTTCGATACTATGCGTGCGCCTGCAAAGTTCCGCGTTGTGTGGCAGGCAGCACAATGTGCCGCCCCGTTGACCAGCAGCTTGCCCCTGTTCCAAGCATCGCTTCGGTCCGCCTCTGGTGCGGTGTCAGGCTTTGTCAGAAAAGCCGCCCGCCAAAGTTTCATCCCCCATCGCTGATCGAACGGAAAAGGCACCTCATGGGACGGGGTCGGCACATTCACGGCTGGCACGGTCTGGAACGCGGCCCACAGATCGGCAATGTCCTGATCCGTGTAATTTGCATAAAACGGGTAGGTGAAGGTGGGATAATAGGGGTCTCCGTCCGGGGAAATTCCCTGCCTTACCGCTTTTGCAAACTCTTCTACTGTCCAGCCGCCAATCCCGAATTCGACATCGGTGGTCAGATTTGGCGGATAGAATGTCCCGAAATCGGTCCGGAGTGGCGCTCCTCCTGCCAATGGCGCCCCGCCAGCTTCAAAGTTGGTGTGGCACGCAATGCATCCACTGGCGCGCGCCAGATACGACCCCCGCTGGGCATCGCCTTGCAGGGTCAGGTCCGAGACTGGCGCACCGATCGGCCAGGCTATCGTTGCCGCGACAACGCCGATGCCGCCGACGACCCCCGCACCGATGATCCAACGCCACCACCGCATCTGATCACTTGTCCTCTTTGCGGAACTTCTGGTGGCAGGCCGAACAGGTCTGGGCGACCATCGCGAACGCACGGTCGGTCGGCATGTCCGCAAACATCTCGGTCGTCATGGGAAGGTCCGATCCCATCATGCCCCCTCCCATTGCAGGCGCGGACCCGCCACCCATCATCCCGTCAGTGGCGCCGCCCATCATTGATTCGCTACCGTTGCCCTGTGCTGCGGCCAACCCATTGCCTGCGCTCAACTTCAATCCTTCGGCGGCTGTTCTCAACTCTTGCGCAAGGGCCGCGAACTCTTCGCTGTTTTCCCAGACCGACGGCAACGCCTTGGACACTCCGCCACCCGAGCCTTCAGGAAACAGTCGCGTCATTTGCTCACCGGCATGGCCGATCATCGCGCCAGCTTCCCTGCGGACGACATCGGCGTCATAAGGTACCTGACCCCGCATCATGGGTGATAGCGTCTTGAGTGTTTTGGCCATCGCGGACATGCCCTGCATCCGCTCCAGCACCACGCCGGTTGCTCCGGAATGCGCCAAGGCAGCAACGCCGGTCGTCCCGATCGCAATGGCAGTAATCCATATCTTCATGTTCAAGTTGGTCATTCCTGTCAATTGATCCCGTTGGCGCGCTGAAGTTCCCGCACATATGCAACAACCATCTTCACATCGCCGGGCGTGACGCCTTCAACTGGCGGCATATTGCCAAACTTCCAATGGTGCGCTCTGACACCTTGTTTCGCGGCAAGCAAAAAAGCGGCGTCACCGTGATGGCTCGGTTCATAGATCTTGTGGACAAGCGGCGGTGCCACGCCATTCTGTCCGGCAGCATTCGCACCGTGACAAGCGGCGCAAGCGCCATCGAAAACACGCTTTCCCAATTGGGCATTTGCTGAGAATTCAGCAGGCACAACCACGTCTGCAATCGGCGCGCCCTCTTCCGTCTGCGAAAGATCAGGCGTTGTCATTGTGTGGCCGGGCATCGAAGACGATGGCTGCAATTGCTGCCAGATCACAACCGCGCCACCGACGACAAAAAACGCCGCAATCAGGATGCCGGACTTCGACATCAGATTAATCGTACCTGCGTGCCGACCGGTGTCCTTTCGAACACCTCGATGATTTGCTCGTTGTAGAGACCGATACACCCGCTTGAAGAGCGTCTTCCGATCTTGCGCGTATCATGGGTGCCGTGAATCCTGTAGTACGTCCAACTCAGGTGCAGGGCACGGACGCCCAACGGGTTATCCGGCCCGGGCGGCATATAGGCTGGCAAAGACGGGTCACGTTCGCGCATGGAGGGTGTAGGGGTCCAGTCAGGTTCGGGGTCCTTGAACGTGACTGTCGTGTAGCCGCGCTTTGTCAGCTCGTCAGACAAGGGAACCGATGTCGGATAAATGCGCATTTCGCCATCGGCCGTCCAGTGTTGCATCACGCGGGTAACGGTGTCTGCGATGATGATACCCTTGTCCAAAGCGTCAAAGTGGTCTTGCCAAGCGTGTGTACGAAACGATGAGATATTCCTTCGGACACTGGTTTGATCCACCTGCGCACGCAGGATGGACGGGGCCGCGAAAGCTGCCGATGCGGCACCTGCCGTGAATGCTCGACGCGTTACACGTGTTTGCTTGCGGGTCATCATATGGCCTCATGTTGTTGTCTGCCTATCCACTAGACTACCCGCCTGGTCGCATTTCATGAACAGTCCGGGGCCTGATATTATGTAACGATATGTATCCCGGCCAACGGACACGTCTTCGCGCTGCTGCCTCAAACCTCGATGGGTTTCAGGACAACACGCGTGTCGAGCGGGACCTTCTCATAGAGTTCGATGATCTGATTATTGGTAAGCCTTGCACAGCCGTTTGAGACACGTCGACCAATCGTCTTCGGATCCGTTGTGCCGTGAATTCTCAGGTAGGTGTCCCCACGCCCTGGCTGGTAAAGATACAAGGCGCGGGCACCGAGTGGATTGTTCAGCCCACCGGGCACACCGCCCGCAAAACGAAGATATCGGTCAGGATCTCTGGCTATCATGGCGGGTGTGGGCGTCCACCGCGGCCACTTTTGCTTGCGCGCGACATAGAACTCGCCGGATTCATAGAGCCCCTCCCGGCCAATTCCGACGGTATACCTGATTGCCCGATTGTTCGGCAAAGTCCAAAATAAAGCGAACTGGTTCGGATCGACATGTATTTCTCCCGGTTTGTCTGCCTCGGTGAACGGAACCTGGCGCGGCAACTGCTCCGGGGGCACCACAGATGGCCCGACGCGCCGGTCGTGCTCTGCGTCACTATGCGCGAATGCTGTTTTTCCACTCACCGAAAGAGCTGCAACAGAAGTCAGGAAATATCTTCGTTTCATATACTTGCCTCACTAAACTAGTCGGGTTTGAGGTGACGAACAACCCGCGCCATATGTGGCGAGCCTTCCTCTTTCGGGGCTGACTCGGCGCTTTGTTTGACGGGCAGCGTGATTTCAGCGCGCAGACCCCCATCAGTGCGGTTTTTCAGTTCGATAGAACCACCGTGCTCAAGGATGATGCTGCGCGCAATCGACAGCCCCAGGCCATGACCGCCGGTATCCTGTGATCGCGACGTCTCGAGCCTGACATAGGGTCCGAAAACAGCCTCCAGCTGATTGTCGGGAATACCGGGCCCCTGATCGTCGATGGCGACCACTACCTCACTGCCCATGCGTTGCCACGAAACCCTGGCCTCACTCCCGTAGCGGATCGCGTTCTCAATCAGGTTTCTCAACGCGCGCCCCATCGCGCTTGGTTTCACGGATACGATGAGTGGACCTTGGCTGGTCACCTGAACCTTGTCCAAGCCCATACCAGTGATCAGATCGTGCAAATCAACCGATTGGACCTCTTCATGCTGTCCGACGCCCTTCGCGAAATCGAGGGTCGCATCGACCATCCGTTGCATCTCTTCACTTGACGCCACCAAGGACGTGCGCGTGTCTTCGTCGTCCACCATTTCGGCCCGCACCCTAAGCGCCGTCAAAGGCGAGCGCAGATCATGCGCAAGCGCTGCAAGCATCTGGGTCCGGTCACTGACAAATCGCGTCAGGCGATCCTGCATGATGTTGAATGATCGGGTCAGATCCCGAACTTCCTTCGGCCCTACGACCGGCAGATCGCCCTTGGCGGCGCCGCGACCCAGACGTTCGGACGCAGTCGCGAGATCGTTGAGTGGTCCGGTCAATCGGGACAGGAGAAACCAGAAACTTGCAACCAGCAGAAGTCCCGCAGTCAGTGCAAAGGATATGTTGGACGCCAGCGACCTTTGCAGAGGCGGCCGTTCGAACCGCGTCTCGATGTTGAGCCAATTCCCACCGGACAGCGCAATGGACAGCTCCATCTCGATGGCCGCAAGGCTGCCCTGCATCATTTCGGCGTGCATTTGCGCCATTTCCGGTGACAGGTTCGGAAGGGGCAGCAGACCTCCCTCGATTTCATGAACCTCAACCCGGATATCCCGGCTGTAGCTTTCCTGAAGCAGTGCCCGTATCCGCGCTTCGACCGCTCCACCGTCATCGTGTTGTCCGTGTGCAACCGACGGCTCGTCTGTAAGGTCGAACCGTACGAGCGGAGACGTTGCCGCGCGGACGATCTGGGCATGCAATTCCGGGGGTGCGCCTTCAATCAACTGTGCGACATTTGCGGCCCTTCCGGCGGCTTCGGCACCGATGGCGGCCTGAATGGCTAACGAGCGTTCATCAACGAAAAACCAAAGACTCAGAGCTTGCGCGAGGATCAAGACACCGAGGACCAGAAGGGCAATCTGTGCACGCAACGTCCGCGGAAGCAGCTTCATTCGCAAATCTCGACATCGCAGGAAAGACTATACCCCCCATGCCGGACAGTCGCGATGATCTTCGGGCGCAAAACGTCCTCTTCCATCTTCCGGCGCAACCGGCTCACCTGATTGTCGATGGTTCGGTCCAATGGACCGGCGACCCGGCCGGTGCTCAATTTGAGCAGCTCGTCGCGGCCAATGACCGTCCTTGGCCTTTGCAGGAACAGGGTCAGGAGTTTGAGTTCACCGGATGTAAGTTGCGTACGCGAACCGCCTTGGTCAATCAGTGTGCGGCCATCGAAATCCAGCTTTAGGTGTGCAAACTTCAACGTTTTCCCCGCAAAACCATTCGGTTTTGGGATCAGCTGCGTCCGACGCAATATCGCGTTGATCCGCGCCACCAGTTCCTTGGGATTAAACGGCTTGGCGAGATAATCGTCTGCCCCGCCATCCAGACCCGCGATGCGGTCTTCGTCGTCACCCAATGCGGTCAGCATCAGGATCGGAATATGCCCTTCCTTGCGCAATCGCCTGCACGCGGACAGCCCGTCTTCCCCCGGCATCATCACATCGAGGACAATCAGATCGAAATGCGCTTCCGCCAGCCTTGCGTCCATCTCAACTGCATTTTCCGCCGCTGAAGCACGCATGCCGTTGCGTTCCAGATAACTGGTGACGGATTTCCGAATCTCTGAATGGTCATCGACGACAAGGATGCGTGGCAGATCGCTCATGCCGCCAACATAGTCATTTTCACCAAGGGACGCCCATCCCGTGTTTGTAGCCAAATGTAACAGCGCGGGCAGTCGACTTCGGGATACCGAGCAACTATTTAAGGAAGAACATCGAGGAGTTTTAAGTGAACCGACGTGAATTTGGCCTTACGGCACTCAGCCTGGCCTTGGCCGGGCCTGCTTTGTCGCAAACCGCCGCACCCACGTTGCAGGTGACAAAGACACCGACCTGCGGCTGCTGCGGCGCTTGGGTAAATGAG
Source organism: Sulfitobacter sp. 1A13496 (assembly GCF_043557225.1). Lineage (NCBI taxonomy): Bacteria > Pseudomonadati > Pseudomonadota > Alphaproteobacteria > Rhodobacterales > Roseobacteraceae > Sulfitobacter > Sulfitobacter sp. 1A13496. Next base: position 15,807 of record NZ_JBIFFP010000009.1, read on the forward strand.
ATGATCGCTGCCGGTTTCAAGGCATCGGTCGAGGACGTGGATTACGACACGCTTCAGGTTCTGAAGCAGAAACACGGCATCGCGCCGGAACTGGCAGGATGTCACACTACGTCCGTGGGCGGATATTTCGTCGAGGGTCACGTGCCTGCGGCTGACATCGGGCGGTTGCTGAGCGAAAAACCTGTCGCGCGCGGACTGACAGCACCGGGAATGCCCATGGGTTCGCCCGGCATGGGCCCCCAAGGTGATCCCTATGATGTGCTGCTTGTACTGATGGATGGGTCGACGCAAGTCTTCGCAACCCACGGCTGACGTGTTTGCCCGCGATACGTTCCGACAAAGTTTTTCGCCGACCTTACCATTCGGCAGATTTTGTTGGAACGTATCCGTTCTGAGCTTGGCAAGCATATTGCCGTTCCTGCTTGTCTACATCCTCGCAACGCCTGGTTTTGCGACGCTGCTGCTGACGAATGGGACCGCGCTCTCGCGCTTCCTCCGGCAGGTCTTTACCAATGGGTTTGTGGTCGTTTTCCTCGTGAATTACTTGGGGTTCGTTTCCGCATCGGTCGCGCTGAAGCAGTACCAGCATCGGCCGATTGTTTACCTGGTTTTAGATGGCCTGCTGCGGAGTGTCGCATTCATTGGGGTTCACATTGCCGTCTATGTGATGTCGGCCGATCTGTTCGGCTCGTTCAACGGCAGCCGTGCAACAGCTTTGAGCGTGGTCGGACCAACGCTCGAGCGGTCGTTCATGTTTGGGAACATCTCGGGCGTATATCTCTATGCCCTGGCGCCCGGCACCTTCATCGCGCTTCTGGTGGTTCTGACAGAACCTTCTGGCGAGGCATCGAAGCCTACCATGTTCAGGACAATGAGCATGGCCTTGCTGTTCAGCCTGACCCCGATCCCCCTCGTCACATTCCTGTCCTATGCGTTGGATCTGGCAACCTGACGGGCCAACTTGGTCAACGACCCGCAGGCTGTCATCTGATCAAATTGTATCCGAATGTACCCTTGACCTTGCCTCACTGGAATGTCGCAGAAGAACACGAGCATATTCTGGAGAGCTACATGTCTGACAATCAAAGTCAAAAATCCACCGGTTCATCGAAACTGATGCAGTATGGTATGATGGCCTGTTGTGCCGTTATGTTGTTTCCAGTCGCCGCATTCTTTATTGCAGGCGGCACGATCGCGGGTCTGTGGGGCAACGTCGGCCTTTTTGCGCCGCTCGCACTTTGTCTTGGTGCGCATGTCGTCATGCACAGGATGATGGGAAAGTCGTGTCACGGGTCAAGAGTTGAACAGGCGAACGAGGCGACTGTGGATGCAGAATTTGAAGATGGCCAAGCTCCCGAACGAGAACTGGTACGCGCCCGCTAGAACGCGGCTGACAATCGGAATTCCGATTGCAGGTATTCTGGCCCTCGGCGGTTGTGCCCAGTCGGCCTCGGGCAAGCTTTGCCCACTTGAGCCCCCTTCCGTGACACGGGATGCGGCACACGACGTCATGCTTCCCGTAGGATGTCGCTTGGTCGGTCAGTCTGAAGGTACTACCCACGAAATAGTCTGTGACGACGGCCGGACCGGATGGGCTTTCGATTAAGCGCCAAACCTTGATCCTGCCTCACATTCACCTGCACAGCGACGGTCGCCCACGCCACTACGGGCGCAACCGTTCCAACGCGCTTTGCACGGCTTGACGGCGCGGGTCATCTCCCGGCACCTCCGACAACAGGATTTCAGCGTGTTCAAACGCCGCGATTGCCGGCGCGGTATCACCCAGAACCGAATAGGCATTGCCAAGCCGCATCCATCCATCAAGATCGTCAGGCTCATCTTCCAGCCGCGTGGCCAGCCGTTCGACCATCGAGCGGATGAAATCCTGTCGTTCCTCCACACTCATGTCCTGCGCGTTTTCGATGTCTTCCTGTGTCGGGCCGGACGCACTGGTCTTCGGGGCATAGTCGGCCAGCGAGATCGGAGCCTTGCCGATCTTCGCGCCAATCCGGTTGGCTTCGCCAACAAAGCTTTCCATCCACGGGAAAAACCTATCCGCATCGTCCAGCCGGGCCACCAGCGTTTCGTGAGCCCGAGCCTCATCGCCCTTCTGCTCGAGCGAGACTGCCTTGAAAAAGGCAGCACCGGGATTGGAAGGATCCAGTTCGTACGCCCGATCAATCGCGGTGTCCGCTTCAGGTGTCACCACACCTTGCTCTGCGTAGATCAGAACCTCGGCCAACATGGAGAAGACGGCGGAATCGGCCTCCGGTCGTTGTGCGACAACTCTATATGCATCGGCTGCATCCGCATACCGGCCCATTTTCGAATAGGTTTGCCCCAGCAGCATCCAGCCTTCCGAAGGCCCGCCTTCGGGGTCTGAACTGAGCCGGACGTACAGACGATCTGTCAATTCGGCGATTTCCGCCGCTTCCTGCCGTTCAGTGGCACGTTCGGCAAAGGCGACACCTGGGATCTCTGGCGAGCCCATTGCGGAGTAATATCCAAAAGCGAAGACCGGCACGAACACTGCGCTCAGAACGACCATCAAGCGGCCCCCTGCCGCCGGTTTCCCATCTGACAGAACGGACCGGCGCGACTGCACGAGGATCCGTCTCTTGATCTCCTGCTCCGCCGCCGTGGCCTCGGTGTCGGAAATGACACCGCGCTCAAGATCCCGCCGAACCTCATCCAACTGATCCATGAGGACCGCATCCGTGGCGTCAGCCGGGACGGGTGTCCGCGACGACCGATGGCGCAGCGGCAGGCCCATGAAAAGCAGACCTACAACGGATAACAGGGCGAAAACCAACCAGATCATGAACCGTCCTTTGAAGCGTTCTCTTCAATGAAACGCGCAATTTCCGCTTTTTCGTCATCGGAAAATCCCGTTGCGGCAGCCCTGCGCCGGCTTCTCGAAATGACGGTCCAGCCGACAAGCAGCGAAACAAGCGCAAACACGAAGGGCGCCATCCAGAGCGCGAGAGTGGCGCGATTCAGGGGCGGGCGCATCAGGACATAATCGCCATACCGGGCGTGGATGTACGCGATGACCTCCTTGTCGCTGTCACCGGCAACAAGCCTTTCGCGCACCAGTATGCGCAGGTCCCGCGCAACCCCGGCGTTGGAGCTGTCGATGTCCTGATTCTGGCAGACAACGCAGCGCAGTTCCCGTGATATTTCACGGGCGCGTTGCTCCAGTACAGGATCCTGCAACATCTCGTCTGGCTCGACCGCCAAGGCCGTCACCGGAAGCAGCAGGAGGAAAGCAAATGCGATATACCTCATCCGTTCTGGCCCCTTGCTAACGCGCCAGCCTGGATCAATGCTTCCCTGAATGTGGAAATCGCCGTTTCGCCCACGACGGGGCCGACATATCTGAACAACACCGTCCCGTCAGAGCCGACAATGAATGTTTCAGGTACGCCCGAAAGGCCCCATTCAATCCCCACTCTGCCGCTCAGATCAGACCCGATCCTTTCGTAGGGATTGCCAAGCTCAGCAAGCCATTTAGTCGCATCCTCCGGCTTGTCCTTGTAATTGATCCCGAACAACGTCAGCCCGTCCTTTTCGACCATCTGGGTCAGAACCCCGTGTTCGGCCCGGCAGGGCACGCACCACGAGGCAAACACGTTCACGATGACCGGTCGCGGGTTCCCGACCAGATCGGCGCGGGAAAGCCCTGGCGTCTCCAACCCGTCGACAGCGGCCAGATCGAATTCGGGTGCCGGCTGCGAGATCAGAACCGAAGGAATGTTGTTCGGGTCCCGGTCCGGGTTCAAGCCCCACAGAAAAAACCCCCCGAAAATGGCCGCGATTGCCAGCGGAATGAATGCCAGTATACGTCCCATGCCTACTCCGCAGGAAGTGCTGCGGGCGCTGTCGCCTTGCGACGGGGTGCCCCGACGCGCAACCGCCGGTCAGACAGCGAAAGACCCCCACCAAGCACAAGCATCGCCGATCCGATCCAGATAAAGTTGACCAGAGGTTCATACAGGATGCGCAGGGTCCAAGCCCCTTGCGTGCTCTCGTCCTCGGCGGCCGGATTTGCGATGGACGCATAGAGATCACCGGCCATTGTCGATCTGATGGCGCTCTCTGTGGTGGTGGTTTGCGCGACCGGATAGGTACGCCGCTCCGGGAAGAGATCGGTGACATAGTTCCCCTCCCGGGCCACACGAAGCGTGCCACGATCCGCGAAGTAATTTGGCCCACGCACACGTTCGGCCCCCTCAAAGGTGACATCGAACCCACCAATGCTGACCTCTGTACCGGGCCGGACAAAGATGATTTCCTCGGATTTCCAGACCGTCGAGCCGATAAATCCGAACATCGCCATCGCGAGCCCCGCATGAGCCAGTGTCATCCCATGAGAGGATCTGGGCAGGTTGCGTGCACGGCGCACCGATTCCGGGAACGGTGCCTCAAACAGCTTTATGCGCATCGCCCATTCCCGCAGGGTTGAGAAAAACAGCCAGAATGCAAGCATCAGCGACAGATACCCCAACACCGGACCGCCCTCGGCGAGATACCAGGTCACCAATGTCGCGAGCACGGCCAGAACGACCACGAAACGCAACCGCTGCAGAACGCCCGCCAGATCGGCACGTTTCCAGGACAGGTAAGGCCCCAGCCCCATCGCAAAGACGAGCGGCAGCATCACGGGAATAAAGGACGCATTGAAGAAGGGCGGCCCCACCGACAGTTTTTCACCGCCCGTCGCGGCTTCGTAGAAGAGCGGGTACAAGGTGCCGAACAGCACAATGCCGGTGGCCGTGGCCAGCAGCAGGTTGTTCACCAATAGCCCCGCTTCCCGGCTGATCGGCTTAAACAGGCCGCCGGGCTCCATTGTCGGCGCGCGCCAGGCAAACAGAGCAAGGGAACCGCCGATCGAAACGGCCAGCAATCCAAGGATATAAAGTCCCCTTTCCGGGTCGACCGCGAATGCATGCACAGAGGTCAGCAGGCCCGATCGGACAATGAACGTGCCCAAGAGCGATAGGGAAAAAGTCAGGATCGCCAGAAGGATTGTCCAGCTTTTGAACGCATCCCGTTTCTCCGTCACGATTGCGGAATGCAGCAGTGCCGTGCCCATCAGCCATGGCATGAAACTGACGTTCTCAACGGGATCCCAGAACCACCAGCCGCCCCAGCCAAGCTCATAATAGGCCCACCAGGATCCCAGCGCGATGCCTGCGGTCAGGCTCATCCAGGCAGCCAGCGTCCACGGACGTACCCACCGTGCCCAGGCCGCGTCCACCCGCCCTTCGATCAGGGCGGCAACCGCGAACGAAAAGACAATCGAGAACCCGACATACCCGAAGTAGAGAAGCGGCGGGTGCATGGCGAGACCGACATCCTGCAATAATGGGTTGAGGTCCTGACCGTCGTCTGCCGGAGGGAAAACGCGGTCGAAGGGATTGGACGTCAGCAGCATGAAAGTCAGGAAACCGACACTGATCCAGGCCTGCACCGACAGCGTTCTTGCCTTCAGCGACAGAGGAATGTTCGATCCGAAGAGGGCGACCGCCGCACCAAACACCGTCAGGATAAGGGTCCACAGCAACAGGGATCCTTCGTGACTGCCCCAGGTGCCTGCCACCTTGAACAGCATCGGTTTGAGTGAATTGGAATTCTCCACCACGTTCTTGACCGTGAAGTCGCTTGTGACGAAGGCTTGCATCAGCGCCAGAAACGCGATGCCGACAAAGAAAACCTGACCGAACGAGGACCATCTGGCAGACTGCATCCACAGGATGTTTCCGCGCCCCGCACCGAGGATGGGCAGCACACTTTGAACAAGCGCCATGGCCAAGGCCAGTGCCAGCGCGAAATGACCGATTTCAGGTGTCAAAGGATCATCAGCCTCTTCAATGAATTCACTGGATCGACGTCTGTCTAGCAAATCGTCCGGCGAACTGTGAGTGGTTGCTTTGTCACCGTTTGTAACAGGATGCTGTGACAAATGATTACAAAACGGCCCGCGCTTGGCCTTTAATCAAAGCGCTATAACGCCAATGTATCTAGGGTAAGTCTGAAAGGAATGAGAGATGAAAAAACAAGAAATTATTGCGCTTGGCGTGGTGATCGCGGTTGGCATGGCGCAAACAGCATTTGCGGAATCCGACGGGGCTGCCGACAGCAAGCCTGACAGCGGGAATATGTCCGGCATGGCGATGGGCGATGGCGACAATCAGATGGGCATGATGGGCGGGGACATGATGCCGATGATGCGAAAAATGATGAAGATGCATGCCGCTATGATGGGTGGCCAGGGCAACATGATGGGAATGATGGATCGGGACATGATGTCGACAATGATGTCCGGTGGACAGCCTCATGAAATGGCCGCGCAGATGTCCGAAAAAATGCGGGAGTTCGATGCGAATTCCGATGGAGCGTTGACACTTGACGAGTTCGAAGCCTTGCATATGGACGCAATGCGCGCGCGCATGGTAGATCGCTTTCAGCATCTCGATGCGGACGGTAACGGCCAGATCTCTCAGGACGAGATGGAAGATGCCGGTACACGGATGAGCAAAATGAACGGTACTTCCACCGGAACGGACATGGAAGGTCATCATGACAGCGAATAAGGGTCAAGCCTGCGGCACTCAGCTTGATGGGGGCAAATTATGGCCTTCTTTCTGACGCGCCGCGGCGCAAGCCTTGCGATGTTGGCCAGTTCCGTTGCACCTTTCTCGGCTGTCGCCCAGACCGCCGAGGTCTGGTCGGCGGACATGGCAGCAGATGCGCTGCAACAGGACCTGATCCGGATGATCGACGTTCGGTCGCGACCGGAATGGACCGACACCGGCGTTGCCGACGGTACCTGGCCCATCAGCCTGCATGAGGACCGTTTCGCCGAGCGGCTTTTTGCCGCCCGGGAACGGGCCGAAGGGCGGCCTGTCGCGCTCATCTGTGCGACAGGCGGGCGGTCTGGCCGCGTCATGCGAAGTCTTCGGCAGGCTGGCTACAGCGGCTTTCTTGACGTATCCGAAGGCATGCTCGGTTCTGCCGCCGGACCGGGCTGGATCGCGGGCGGTTATCCGGTCGTCAGTGTCGATATGGCTCTGGCGGCGCTGCCAGAGGAATTGAGTTGAAGTGAAACTGTTGAACCGTCGAGAACTGTTGGGCCATGCCGCAGGCTTTGGGGCTGCATTTGCCCTGCCATCGGCTGCATTCGCGGCATCGGACAAGAGGCTCGCGTATCCTCCCCTTCTCGATGCGACGACATCCCGGCTTTTTCAGCTGGAAGCCCGCACGGGCGAGACCCGTTTTGACGACGGTGCCGCCAGCGAAACGTTCGGCTACAACCAGGGATACCTTGGCCCGACGATCCGGGTGCAGGCCGGGGTCGAGACACGGGCAGAGGTGCACAACACGCTTGGCGAGCCGATGTCGGCGCATTGGCACGGGTTGGTTGTTGCCGGTGAGTTCGATGGCGGACCACATCAGGCCATCGCACCGGGAGACACCTGGAAGCCGGTGCTGGACCTTGACCAGCCCCCGGCAACGGCCTGGTATCACAGCCACATTCACGGCGCGACGGCACGGCAGGTCATGCTGGGGCTGGCGGGTGTTCTGCAGGTGACGGATGACGCGGATGACGCCCGTGGATTGCCATCCGCCTACGGGGTCGATGATCTGACCCTTGTATTGCAGGACCGTCAGTTCAACTGGCGCGGACGCCTGAAATACGATCCCGGCATGCACCAGTCCATGAACGGGTTTCAGGGCGACACAATGGTTGTGAACGGTCAAATCGGCGCGTCGGCAGCGGTTCCGAAGGGGATCGTGCGGTGCCGTGTCGTCAACGGCTCGAATGCGCGGGTTTACCGCCTGTCCATGTCTGACAGCCGGTCGCTTCATCTCATCGCGACAGATGCCGGATTTCTGGATCGACCGATTGCGCTGAACCGCCTGACCCTTGCACCAGGAGAGCGCGCAGAAGTGCTTGTGGATTTCACAAGCGGGCGGGACAGTGTTTTGAAGTCCGACGATATCATTAATTCGGCCATGGGCGGAATGATGGGCGGCGGCGGTTCCGGCAGTCCATTCACCGTGCTGCCTTTCGCTGTCGACACAACCCTTCCGGTTCGCATCGACGCCCTGCCCGGCTCTCTGGACGGGCAGTTGCCTGATCTTGCGGTCAAGGACGCGCCAGTCCGACGTCTGTCACTGGATATGTCGATGGGCATGGGGATGATGTTCTCGCGGTCCGGTAACCGATTTTCGATCAACGGCGCGTCATACGATTCGGGAACGCTCAATTTTTCCACCAAACTCAACAGCATCGAGCGTTGGATTGTGCGTGGGGCCATGATGATGCACCCGTTCCATGTTCACGGCGTCCGGTTTCAGGTCCTGTCGGAAAACGGTACGGCACCGCGTGCAGAGAACAGGGGTTGGAAGGATACGGTACTGGTGGATGGTGAAGTGGAGCTTGCGATGAAATTCGAAAAACCTGCCTCAGCGGCTGCGCCCTACATGTATCACTGCCACATTCTGGAACACGAAGACGGCGGCATGATGGGGCAATTCAGTGTTGCTTAGCGCAGAAATCCCTTTACCCTCCGCTGACAGGAACCTTTAGGGGAATCCTATTCCTCGATAGAGGTTTGAGATGAAAACCGAATTGCACATCAAGCGGCTGACCCTCGCCGGCGGGCTGTTGATCGTCATCTCTGCGCCTATGCATTTCATCTTGCCCGAGCAAAGGCCAATTGTCTTCGCAGCTCTCTTTCTTTTGGTGCTCCATGCCGCTTAGCAAACCGCGCCTGCATCGGGTTGGGCTATGGTTGGTGGTTGCGCTTGGCGTACTTTTGATAGCCATATGGGCAATGGGATATGGCCCGGCGATAGCCCGCGAGACTATCGAGGTCTGGATAGAGCGGGCCGGCGCTTTGGGACCGTTGCTCATCATCGTGCTCATGATGGTTTCGATCGTGGCAAGCCCCATTCCAAGTGCACCGGTCGCACTGGTGGCAGGCGCGGCGTATGGTCATGTTGCCGGAGCTGTCTATGTCGCCATCGGGTCGGAACTGGGTGCACTCGTGGCATTCATCATCGCCCGCTATATCGGGCGCGACCACGTTGAGCGCTGGCTTGGGGATAAGGCCGGTTTCGGGTTATTGGGCTCTCAAAATCTGTTGATGTTGACGGTGTTCGCGTCTCGCCTCTTGCCCTTCATCTCGTTTGACGCAATGAGCTACGCTGCCGGTCTCAGCCGCCTGCGCCTTTGGCGGTTCCTGATCGCAACTCTGGCAGGCATTCTTCCAGCCAGTTTCCTGCTCGCGCATTTCGGAGCAGAGGCCATGTCGGGAGATTTCGGCACTGCTGAGTGGATCATCATCGGTCTTGGATTGATGACTGCCGCACCGTTGCTGGTCGCAGCGCTCTGGCGAACAAATCGGTCAACCAACGCTTCCTAAGTCTGAGTATGTCAGCAAAAATGAAAACCGTGATTGCCTACTTTACCATTGACCTTCCCCCACAGGAAGCTGCGACCGTGAATCGCTATGGATACACAAACACCACAACTCCGCCGGGATTTCCTGTACTACGCCACCGCCGGAACGGGCGCGGTTGCCGTAGGGGCTGCGGTCTGGCCATTGCTCAATCAGATGAACCCATCCGCCGATGTCCGCGCGCTGTCCCAGATCCGCGTCGATATCTCCGGTGTGGAACCCGGAACGCAATTGACTGTCAGTTTTCTCGGCAAGCCGGTGTTCATCCGGCACAGGACCGACGCGGAAATCACGCAGGCCCGTTCGGAAGATGTGCTTTCCCTTCCTGATACCGTCGCCAGAAATCCCAACATATCCGGAGATGACCTGGCCACCGATGCAAACAGGGCAGTGGCGGGAAATGAGAATTTCTTGGTCATGATAGGCGTTTGCACGCATCTGGGATGTGTACCACTTGGTGACGGAGCCGGCGATTTTGGTGGTTGGTTCTGTCCCTGTCATGGCTCCCATTATGATACAGCAGGACGCATTCGAAAGGGTCCGGCACCGGAGAACCTGCATATTCCCACGATGTCCGTTTCGGAAGACATGATACTGACCCTGGGCTGACAGGAGCTTCGCGCATCGCGAAGGCCCATAAAATTCATACGCAGCGTTGTCGGAAGAGTCTTGACCCTCCAGTAACTGGAAGGGTTATGTGTTCAATTGTCTTGAAAACGGGAATTAGAAGATGGCCACGGACCAAGAACATCATCACGACATGACGCGCACCTCGACCGCATCAGACCCAGATACAGCGACCGACCCGGTGTGCGGCATGACCGTCGAGATAGACGAAGACACGCGCAGTGCCGAGTATGATGGAGAGGTCTTTCATTTCTGCTCGGAAAACTGCGAAACCAAGTTTGGCAAAGACCCATTTTACTATGCGTCGGGAAACGCCCAAAAGACACCAGCACATGGCGAGGCCGGTACGCAATGGACCTGCCCGATGCATCCGCAAATCCTGAAGGATGAGCCCGGGTCCTGTCCGATCTGCGGCATGGCGCTTGAACCGATGCTTCCATCGGACGAGCCGTCAGAAGAGTTGTCCGATTTCACAACACGCATGTGGATCAGCGCGGCAGCCGCCGTTCCGCTGGTTATCCTGACGATGGGTGAACTGGTCGGCCTACCTGTGCGGGAATGGATCGGACATCAGACGGCTGTCTACATCGAATTCGTCCTCGCAACCCCGATCATTCTCTGGGCGGCTCTTCCCTTCTTCAAAAGGGGGTGGGAATCGATCAGGAATATATCGCCGAACATGTGGACCCTGATCGCGCTTGGCGTCGGGGCTGCCTATATCTATTCGCTTGCCGCAACATTCCTGCCCGGCATTTTCCCCGAAGCGTATCGAAACGGCCAAAGCGTCGGGACATATTACGAAGCTGCGGTTGTGATCGTTGCGCTGATCTTTGTCGGTCAGGTGCTCGAGTTGCGCGCCCGCGAACGGACGGGTGATGCCATCCGTGCATTGCTCGATCTCGCACCAAAAACGGCGCGGCGGATCCTGCCGGACGGGACGGAATATGACGCACCTCTCGAACACATTGTTGAGGGTGACAGGTTGCGGGTACGCCCCGGCGACAGCATACCCGTCGATGCCGAGGTCCTCGAAGGGCATTCATCTATCGACGAAAGTATGATCACCGGAGAGCCGTTGCCGGTCGAGAAAACACAAGGCGACCGGGTCACAGGCGGCACGATCAACAAGAACGGCACATTGGCGATCCGGGCCACACAGGTCGGTGCGGACACGGTCCTGTCCCAGATCGTGGACATGGTGGCAGGTGCAAAGCGGTCGCGCGCGCCGATTCAGGGTCTGGCGGACCGGGTATCGTCCGTCTTTGTTCCGACGGTTGTCGTCATTGCGATCATATCCTTCGTTGTCTGGCTGTTCTTAGGGCCCGATCCCGCGCTCGCCTTCGCTGTTACTGCAGCCGTATCCGTTCTTATCATTGCTTGCCCCTGTGCCTTGGGCCTTGCGACGCCCATTTCGATCACAACGGCGGCGGGCCGCGGGGCACAGGCTGGCGTTCTGATCAAAGACGCCGAAGCACTGGAACGCATGGCGCGTGTCGATACCGTCATCGTTGACAAGACCGGAACACTCACCGAAGGGCGCCCCAAGCTGACAGACGTGGTGCCCACGGGGGACAAGGCTGAAAATGACCTGCTGACAATGGCTGCGGCCCTCGAACGGGGCTCCGAACATCCGCTGGCCGAAGCAATAGTCGAGGGTGCGCTGGCACGGGGGCTGACGCTTCCGAACGCAACGGAATTCGAAGCCGTGACTGGCAAGGGCGTGAAAGGCATGGTCGATGGCCAGGTCGTGGCACTTGGGAATCCCGCCATGATGGCAGAGATCAACGTTGACGCTTCGATTGCGGAATTTGCTGCGGACGACCTTCGTGAATCTGGAAAGACAGCAATGCTTGTGGCGATAGATGGCACTTTTGCCGGCATTGTCGCTGTTGCCGATCCCATCAAGGAGTCCACGGCAGACGCCATCGATGACCTTCATCGCCTCGGTCTCAGGGTCATAATGGCAACCGGTGACAATCAGAAAACCGCCGAAGCCGTCGCCGCAAAGCTGGGTATTGATGAAGTCCACGCAGGCGTCTTGCCCGAAGACAAGAAGGCATTGGTGGACTCCCTCAGACAAGAAGGGGCCCGGATCGCCATGGCAGGAGACGGCGTGAACGATGCCCCTGCCCTGGCGGCGGCTGATGTGGGCATTGCGATGGGCACCGGTGCCGACGTTGCCGTGGAAAGCGCAGGCATCACCCTTCTGGGTGGTGATCTTGTCGGCATCGTGCGTGCGCGCCGATTGGCAAAGGCAACGGTGCGAAACATCAAGCAGAACCTGTTTTTTGCCTTCGCCTACAATACCGCAGGTGTGCCCATCGCGGCTGGTATTCTCTACCCGTTTTTCGGCCTTCTTCTGTCGCCGATGATCGCCGCCGCCGCGATGAGCCTGTCTTCGGTCTCCGTCATTAGCAATGCACTGCGGCTGCGACGGGTATGGCTTTAGTCGCAAACTAAGGAGATAGATGATGGCAGGCGGACATCAGGGGCATATGCCGTCCGGCGGCAAGGGGCTGGCGATATCAGCCTAGTTGACCGGCATCTATTTTGTGATTGAACTGGCGATTGGCCTATGGACAGGGTCAATCGCGGTCATCTCCGACGCGTTCCATACCTTTTCGGCCGTGGGCGGTGTGCTGGTCGCCATTGTCGCGGCGCGTATGGCGTTGCGTCCGGCGGATGAAGAGCGGAGCTTTGGCTGGGCGCGCGCCGAAATCATCGGCGCCCTTGTGAATGGCGGCTTCTTGCTGGCCATGGCGGTTGTTGTCATCGCGATGGCTGCCATGCGCATGTCTGCGCCAATTGATCTTCCAACGGGTCCGATGCTGATTGCGGCTGCCGGGGGGCTCTTTACGGAGTTCATTTCGCTTGCGCTGATCTGGAAGCAAAGCAAGGAAGATCTGAACACGAAGGGAGCGTTCTGGCATATCATCCAGACCTTTGTTGGCAGTCTGTTGATCATCGTGACCGCCCTCGCAATCGAATTCACCGGGTTTCTGCTGATCGACCCGCTGCTTGGCATGGCGTTCGGGTTTGTCCTGCTATGGGCGAGCTGGGGATTGCTGAAAGAAGCGGCGCATCTTTTGATGGAAGGCACGCCTCCCGAAGTGAGTCTGCCTGAAATCAAACGTACCCTTGAAGAACTGCACGAGGTTTCCGATGTTCACCATATTCATGCCTGGGCGCTGACAAGTGGCAAGCATGTCTTCTCCGCGCATCTGCGTGTCACAGATCAAGAAGAGGTCCTGCAAACCGCCTACGACATGCTGCGTAAGGACTTCGGGTTCTTTTTCGCAACCCTGCAGATCGAAACACGGTGCTTCGACGAAAGCGGCGCTGAGGCAATCGACCTTTCAGCGGCGAGCAGTAAGACAGGGCATAACGGCGATCTTTGAAAACAGGTCATCGTCGCGGGCAGCAATTCTCATTGTTATCGGGCAAGCGAAATACCCGCCAAGCTTTGCTACCGCACCTTTTGTTATCTCGAACCGGGCATGGTCCGGCTGATCCATTCAGGGGCGCAAATGATACGTTCCCCGGGTCGGATTTGCGATCCGGCCATCATTCACAAGCTTTCGCAAGGCCCGATAGGTGGCCTCGTGCGAAAGGTGCAGCGCGCTGGCAAAATCGACAACGGAGCTTTCAAGCAGGCCCGCCACCATACCGGCATAGACCCGTTCTTCTGCGCGGCGGATGCCTACGATCTCAAGCGCCTGACGTTGCGCTTGTATCTGCTGTGCCGCTTGCCGCGCATAGGCGCGTGCAAAATCCGGATCTGCAAAGGCAGACAAGACCGCCGCTTTGTCGATCTGTACAAACGCCCCAGCCTCCGCCACGACCGCATCGCAGTGGTATCTATCCGAAAACACCGATGCTTCGGCAAGGCTCATCCCGGGCTCGGCACGGTAGATGATAAATCGTTCGCCATCCGGGCCGACACGCTCAAGATGAACGCGCCCGCACTTAACAACATAAAGGCCGCAGGTCCGCGCGCCCTGACGAAAGACCGTATCCCCTGCGGCCCTCGTCAGCGGACGCAAGGCGGAGGGCGGTATGAGATTATAGGGTTCAGGCATCATATGATCCAAATCATATTTCAGGGTCCGATCAGGTACTAGGCTGAATCCGAATACACTCAGGAAAGGCTGGTCCATGCGACTGATACCCGTTCTCTTCGCTGTCTTGCTTGCGACACCCGTTACGCCGCAACAAATGCATTCATCCATGGGTCACGCGTCCGACGCCCCAGGAAACCGGCCAGTCCGCCTTCGCCGCATTGGCCGAAATAGTTGTGCTGCTCCAGGCCGATCCCGAAACCGATTGGGGCGCCGTCAATATCGACAAACTGAGGGACCATCTGGTCGATATGGACCTTTTGACACGAAAGGCAGAGGTCACCCGCATTCTGCGGCCCGACGGGGCACGGTTCGAAGTGCGTGGCAGCCCGCGTGTCCTGTCGGCCATCAACACAATGGTTCCCGCCCATGCACCGTTCCTTGCCGGTGAAACAGGCTGGAGTGTTGCGTCAGAAGAAATGGAGGATGGTGTCGCACTGATCGTGGGTGGCGATGGTGAACAAATACAGGGCCTTGGTTTCTTTGGTCTGATGACAATCGGTGTACATCATCAAGAGCACCATCTGATGATTGCGAAAGGACGCAAGCCGCATCATTGAGCACGCGCCCAAGGCTCATATGCGGACCCAGGCCGCAATGGTCACTTCGCCAACACTACGCTCGGATATTCACAAAGAATCTGATGTCGACACCAGATCCGCAGAATTAACCGTCACACGCCTGCGGGACCATACGATCAGGGCCGCGCCAAGGATAATCATCGGCAACGACAGCAGTTGGCCCATTGTCAGCCCATAGCCCGCCCAATGAACCGCATGTCCAATCGGGTTGTCCTGCGTGACGAACTGCATATCAGGCTGCCGGAAGAACTCGACAAGGAACCTTGCGCTTCCGTATCCCGCCAGGAACAGGCCAGTAAGGCTTCCGGGAAAGCGCAGCCAACCGCGTTTCCAGGCCAGAAAGATCAGGACCGAGCCAAGCAGGATACCCTCCAGAAGAGCCTCATAAAGCTGGGACGGATGGCGGCCACACAGGCCCACGACGCCCGCACAGGACTGGGCCGCCTCGCCGGGGAATGCCACCGCCCAGGGCACATCGGTCGGACGGCCCCAAAGCTCGTTATTGGTGAAGTTGGCCAGCCGACCGAGGAAAAGACCCGGTGGTGTTGCAACAGCGAGCAGATCCGCCGTTGATAGAACGGGTGCGCCGTTGCGATAGCAAAAAAGCAAGGTGGCCACGACCACGCCGAAAAAGCCGCCATGAAATGACATACCACCCTGCCAGACCATGAAGATTTCGACGGGGTTCTGAAAATAGTACTGAGGTTGATAGAAAAGCACGAACCCCAGCCTGCCCCCCACGATCACGCCCAGAATGATCCATGTCAGCAGGTCTTCCAGTTGCTTGGGTTGCAGCGGCGGCGCCCCGGCCCCCCAGACTGACGAAGAGCGGACCAATGCGACACAGATGCGCCAGCCGATAAGGAGGCCAACAATATAGGCCAGCGCATACCAACGCAGGGCAAAGCGGAACGATCCGATATCAACGGCAAAAATCTCTGTTCCGATGTCAGGAAATTGGATAATCGAAGTCAGCATTCTTTGTTACCTTTGCCTGTTTCACACAAGGCCACATTTTGTTTCCCGCAACGGACGTTGGCGCGTTCAACCCTGTTGTCCCCAGCCCAAAGCGCTGTGGTGAATGTGCCATCCTTGCGTGCGGGAGTCGGTTCCGTTGAACCAGAGATGACGCACATCGGCACCCGCGTCCATGTGTTCAGGCGCTTGTATCCCATGAGTTTTGTACTTGTTTGTAACGGTTGGAAGCTCCGCCGCCTACTGGATCCGTCCGTCGCGGGAAATCAGCCGATCAAGGTCGCGCTCCATGATCTGAATTCGCTCCCGCGTCCTGCAACGACCATTGCGCAACCACATCTATGATCACGGATATGTTCATTGAAGTTGCGCGCGCCCGGCACAATTCAACGGATCATGACGGCACATAATGGTGATAACCGGGATCAAAGCAGGACCAGCGGCATCGCAAAAGGAGTTCAGATGTTTATACGGTCCCTCGCAGCGACACTTTTCATCGCTTTTGTTGCATTAGCTGCAAACGCCCCGCCCCTCTATGCGCAAGGAAAGACAATTCCATTCGATGGAAGCTGGAAAGAACAGGGCCTCTTGCGGCTCTTTTCGAACGAGTACGGCCTGCAAGGTCGGCGGCTGGACGTGATTTCCGATGGCACGGTTTCGGTTCTCTGGCGTCCGGTCAGCGCAGCCCTTGGCACCGCAAAGGCAGCAATGTGGGAATGGTCCGTCACGCAGGGTGTTAAGGGAACCGACCTCACACGGCGCGGCGGCGATGATCGCAATCTTGCTTTGTACTTCATATTCGTCGATCCGCAGACCGCAAGCACGCTTGGCCGAACAACGGCGCGCAAATTGCTGCGTGATCCCAATACGCGGGCGCTGGTTTATGTCTGGGGTGGCAATCATGCGAAAGGCGCATTGCTGAACAGCCCCTACTCGACGGGTCTCAAATCGAAAATTCTGCAAACGGCACAAACCGGCAACTTCACCGAGAATGTGAACCTGGATCGCGATTTCGTGCGTGCGTTCGGGGACATGCCAAAGGTTCTGGTCGGTCTTGCGGTGACAGCCGACAGCGATGATACCGACGGAAAGATCCTTGCGGCCATTCAGGACCTGCAGATACGTTAGGTGCTCTCCGGTATTCCGCCAAACCTGGGCGCCGATCTGCAATGTATCAATATATCTCGCCGGGACGCCCTTCCGCAACGGTGGGGGATGTGGGTTGCAGGCCCCAGAAACGGAATACACGGAAACCCATGCTTAAGCGTCTTCAGATGATGGTTGCGCTTGGCGCAGCCACGCTCCCCCTGCCCCTGAGTGCGGCTTCGGTGCCTGTCACCCTGACGCCCGGCCTTCACCCGGATCGGGTCGCGGGACATTGCAATGCTTGGATTCAATGGCACCTGTCCCGGCCCCGAAATCAGACAGCGCCAGAACGATATTCTGCGGGCGCGGGTGGAAAACGGGCTGGAGGACGGGACCCTCGTACACTGGCATGGCATTCGGTTGCCCAACGCGATGGACGGCGTAAACGTGCTGACACAGGATGTCATCATCCCGAATGAGGGTTACGAGTACCGGTTTCCGGTTTCCGGTTCCCGATGCCGGAACCTACTGGTATCACTCCCACTACCTTTCCTACGAACAGGTCGCCCGCGGACTGTTCGGCCCCTGATCGTCGAAGAACCTGCCCCGCCAGACGTGGATCAGGACATCACGGCCATCCTCTTCGACATTCGGCTTGATGACACCGGCCAGTTCGACATGGAATTCGACCGCGCTGATTTCATAACAGCAGGTAGGCTGGGGAACTTGATGACCACCTTCCTGTCGTCTGAGCAGGCGCGGCTGGGGGATCACATCCGGTTGCGTCTGATCAATCCGACACCGGATCGCATTTTCGAGATACGTATCGACGGGCTGACGGGCTTTTGTGTGGCCTATGACGGGATGCCGCTGCCCGAGCTGGTTTCGCTGGGCAATCTAAAACTCGCACCGGCGCAGCGCATCGACATCATCGCAGATGTGACGGGTGATGTGATCCTAAGAGAAACCGTGCCTTCGGGTGGCGAGGAACTGGGGGGCATTATGTTGAACGGTCAGCGACAAATCCGGTCTGCGCCGATAGCTCCCCTCCCCGCGAACCTCGTGCCCGCGCCCGGAGAGATCACGCAAACGGCAGATCTCTTCATGCAAGGCGGTGCCGGGGACGGCGCGCACGGCGGGTTCGGGGGCTGGGCCTTCAACGACGTGAGCGGTCTGCCGAACAAACCGCTGATTTCGGCAAGACGTGATGAAGCAGTGCAGGTGCGGATGGTGAACGACACTGCTTTTCCGCACGGTATCCACCTGCATGGCCACCATTTCTGGGAAACCGATCAGAATGGTGCGCGAACCCACCTTCGCGACACGACCCTCGTAGCGCCGGGCGAGACGATGACGATTCAGACAGGCAGTTTGGGAGGGAATGGATCAAGCGACGGATTCGTGCCGAGTGAGATCAGAGGTTCGGCACCCCGGACGGCAGTACCAAAAGGCCTCGTGAGCCGCGCTGACGGCATCTTGGCAAGGAGGCCAGAAGTACCGCTGGAGGCGCAAGGAACAGGACACCCACCTTCACAGGCA
This sequence comes from Sulfitobacter sp. 1A13496, assembly GCF_043557225.1. Lineage (NCBI taxonomy): Bacteria > Pseudomonadati > Pseudomonadota > Alphaproteobacteria > Rhodobacterales > Roseobacteraceae > Sulfitobacter > Sulfitobacter sp. 1A13496. Next base: position 34,203 of record NZ_JBIFFP010000009.1, read on the forward strand.
GTGCCCTCAGCAAATCCGGTGGGATCGCACCCGCCGCAACGGCCATCCGCGCTTTCGGTGGGTTCCATCTGCGCCATAGCCGTGATTGACATACTGGCCGACGACATATCCGGCGCAGTCACTGCACCGAAGGTCAGCATGAGAATCAAAACAAGGCGAAAAACGCAGGTCATACAGTTACTGCTACAACCTTCCAGCAAGGGGAGGTCAAGTGACATTCTGTAACTTGGACGTGATACCCCTGTAGTGTATCCGCCTCAGACCTTCCCTACTGCCCTTCGCAGCCAGTTGCTCATGCAAAGGTTCATCAGTCCACTTGACGTTGGTCGACGTCAACTTGCCGTCGCAAATGAGGAAATGATATCCTCATGCTCGGTCAGCTTTTTTCGTGAGTATGAGTTTCCTCCCCATCTCTCGAATTACCGTGACCATAGAGATCGGCGTTCTGATGAGCGCGATCCTCGTGCTCGAATTCGAGGCTGGAATGGCTGATGCCGAATTCTCCCTTCAGCCGCTTCTTGATCGCGCTCTTGATCTCTTCAATCTTCGACCACCCCTCGGCTGCCACGACGACATGGCAGTCGAGCGCAGCCTCGTGCTCTTGCATTTGCCAGAGATGGACGTGGTGGACGTCGGCGACGCCTTCGACTTTCCGCATCGCTTCGACGACGGCCTCGTTGTCGATGTCCGGCGGGCTCCCGAGCATCAGGGTTCGGATTGGGCCGCCTATTTCAGTGAAAGACAGATACAGGATGTAGATGGCGATGCCGATGGTGATGGCAGGATCGACCCAACGCATGTCGTAAAGGATGATCAGCGACCCAGCGACGATAACCGCGACCGAAGCAAGCGCGTCCGACAGGTTATGCAGGAAAAGCGCGCGGATGTTCACGCTGCCCTTCTGCATCGAATAGGTCAGCATTGCGGTCAGCGTGTCGACCACAAGCGCAATTCCACCGAGAATGACGACGGTCCAACCCATGACTTCGGGTGGATCAATCATGCGCATGCCACCTTCGTAGATCAGTTAGAAGCCGATCAAAATCAGGGTGGTGTAGTTAACCAGGGCTGCGACGATTTCGACCCGACCATAGCCGAAGGTCATGCGCTCATCGGCTGGGCGGCGCGCGATCTTGCGTGCGGCGAAGGCAATGACAAGCGAAGCCATATCGGAAAAGTTGTGCAGCGCATCGGCGATCAGTGCCAGGCTGCCCGACAATATGCCCCCGACGATTTGCGCAACGGTAAGAAGCCCGTTCGCCCAGATCGCGATGGCAACCCGCCGATCGCCAGAATCCGGATCGATATGCGCGTGCCCGTGGTCATGTAGCATTGGCAGGCTCCTCATGCGCGTGTGTCGCGCGTCGGTCAGTCTTGAGGCGGTCGCTGCGGAAACCACGAACGCGCGCATTCATCCAGTGGCGTATGATATGACGGTAAAGGGCACCACGCAGCCATCCAAAGGATTGCTCATGGGAAAAATAGAAGGCGTCCGGCGTATCAAACACGCCGAAATCCTGCACGATGCCGGTTTTCTGAATGTAGGTATCTTCTCCGTTCCAGGCGACGGGAGGCGCGCCAAGGCAATCCGTGCCCGCGCCATAACCGCAGAGACTGTCCGTGTCCGAGAAAGACGTTTGCAGGACTTTGAGGAAAGCGTCATCCAGGATGAAGCCTTCAAGGTTGATCCAGGCACCTTGAAATTCGATCTCGACCCATGAGTGGAGAATTTCCTGCGGAGCAAGCGGATACACCAGCTCAGGTACAACACCGCGCTGCAAGCCTTTATGGATCGTAAACCCATGCAACCGGCAACGAATGCCGACACCACGCAGCAGCGCCATCAAGAGCGTGCCTTTGGTATTGCACTGCCCGTAGCCGTCGGAAAGCACTTCCGATGCGGGGATGTCGTCAGCTCGATTGTATCCGAACGCGATTTCATTCCGAACGAAATCATAGGCAGCTCCGATCCGATCGTATTCGGATAAGCCGCGCCAGCTGCGGTTCTCAATTAGATGCGCAAGAGGCGCGGCATCAAAATCCAGTAGTTTGGTGGGTACAAGTAGGGGGTCGGTCATATGCAACGGGTCGCTCCTCGAATGTAAGCGCTGTCTGCGCCCCACGCGGGATCAGCTTGACGTGGTGAAGTTCCAGGGCATCAGCTCGTCGATCCTGCTGGCGGGGTGACCGGCGGTGATCGCTTCGAGGGTCGCCTCGAGGTAGGCGAAGGGCTCCACGCCGTTGATCTTCGCGGTGGCGATCAGGGAGGCGATGCGGGCCCAGGTGCGGCCGCCCTCGTCGTGGCCGGCGAAGAGTGCGTTCTTTCTTGTCAGGGCGATCGGGCGGATCAGGTTTTCGACGGCGTTGGAGTCCATCTCGACGCGGCCGTCGTGGAGGAAGGTCTGCAGGCCGCCCCACTGGCGGTGGATGTAGGTCAGTTTCTCGCCGAGGCGCGACTTAACCGAGATACGCAGACGCTGTGCCTGCAGCCAATCACCGAACTCGGCCACGAGGGGCGCGCTGCGGGCCTGACGGGCCGACAGACGTTGGCCCGGGCCCATGCCCCGGATCTCGAGCTCGATGCGGTAGAGCTCAGCGATCCGGCGCAGGCCCTCGGCGGCGATTTCCGAGCCGTCGCGGTCGAAGACCTCCTTCAGCTTGCGCCGCGCATGCGCCCAGCAGTGGGCCACCGTGATCGGCGCGCCGCCCTTGCGGGAGGGGCGCGTCAGTCGATCGTAACCGGTATAGCCATCCAGTTGCAGGATGCCGTCGAAGCCCTGCAGGATCTGCTCGGCATGGGCGCCAGCACGGCTTGGACGATAGGTGAAGACCACGCCGGGCGGGTCATCGCCGCCCCATCCACGATCATCCCGGGCAAGCGCCCAGAGGTAGCCGGTCTTGGTTCGGCCACGGCCCGGATCCAACACCGGGGCGGTCGTCTCGTCCATGAACAACTTGCCGGAGGACTTGAGATGCTCGGTTAGCCTGTCGACCACGGGGCCGAGGTGGAAGGCCGCTGTGCCAGCCCAGTCCGCCAAGGTGCTGCGATCGATCTGGATGCCGGAGCGGGCAAGGATCTGGCTCTGTCTGTAAAACGGCAGGTGGTCCGCGAACTTGGACACCAGGACATGTGCGATGGACCCTTCGGTCGGCAGCCCGCCTTCAATCAGCCGGGGTGCGGCGACAGCCTGAATGACCCCATCCGAGCAGATGCCGCAGGCATACTTCGGCCGAATGTCGACCAGCACCCGAAGCTGCGCGGGCACGATGTCCAGCCGCTCGGTCCGATCCTCGCCGATCCGGTGCATGCGGCCGCACCCACACGGGCACTCAAGGCTCGCCGGTTCGATGACACGTTCGATGCGCGGCAGATCAGCGGGCAGATGGCCGAGATTGCGCTGCCGTCTCCGGCGCGGCGTCGTGGTGGATGGCGCGGCCTGCTCCTTGCGGGCCTCGACCTCCGTGACGGCGGTTTCCAGGTCTTCGAAGGCCAGCTGCCGGTCGTCTTCGCTCAGCTTCTCGGACCGTTTGCCATGCACGACATGGTTCAACTCGGCGACGAGATGCTCGAGGCGCCGGTTTGCGTCCTTCAGCGCACCATTCTCCTGCAGCAGCGCCAGAACGGCGGCGCGCTGGCTCTCGGGGATCGCGGACAGGTCGATGGGCGGGGCGTTGGACATGCGCAGATTATACCGCGCCAAATGCGTCGATGCCCTATCATTCCCTGGGGCGAGTCACTCTGCCACAGCTGGTCTGCGCACCTCCAGCGATCGCACACGGCGCCAGTCCAGGCCGGCAAACAGGGCCTCGAACTGTGCCCGGTTCAGCGTCATGGCCCCATCCCTGATCGCAGGCCAGGTGAAAGTGCTTTCTTCCAGCCGCTTGTAGGCCATCACGAGCCCGCTGCCGTCCCAGAATAGGATCTTCATTCGGTCGGCGCGCTTCGAGCGGAAGACGAAGACCGTTCCGGTAAACGGATCTTCCGCCAGAGTAGACTGGACCAGGGCCGCGAGGCCGTCATGGCTTTTGCGGAAGTCGACCGGCTTCGTCGCCACCAGAATCCGCACACCCTGCGAGGGCATCAGCATGGATGCGCCTCGAGCGCGTGGACGATCTCAGCGACCCGGGCGACGGGCATGTCATGCGCCAGTTCGATCACAACAGCCCCCGAATGATCCTGATCGGGGCCGCCTGCGATGTTACCTCCGGACGCGCTTCCTCCTCGGCGACCTCGCAGACGACGAGCGGCGCAAAGACAGGTTCCTCGACTTCGGCTGCAGGCAGCACCAGCTTGCCCTGTTTGGCCTCTCGTCGCCACGCCGAAAGTTGATTGGGCAGAATGCCAAACCGCTCCGCTACGGCATTTACAGTCGCTCCAGCTTCCAGGGTCATCGAGACGGCCAAGGCCTTTGCTTCATCCGGCCACCGACGATGACCCGACGCGTAGATCTCGACGCCCAGCGATTTGAGAAACGAATTTGTAGCGCACATTGCGAAACGCACTCCCCATCATGAGATGGAGATCACTTCGCAGCCGAAGCCATCAGCAGCAACGTGGGGTCGAGACGACGCTTACCCTCGAATCGTCTTGGAACAAAACTAATTTCTATAGTCACTGTAGCTTCAATCCTTTCTTTCAGAAAGAATCTCCCGCAACTATTTGTCCGTGTGAACCGCTTTGTGGTGTTCGCCGTGTGCGTCGCGCAGAATGTCGATACCTCCCCAGGCCGCGATCTCGGCGACAATCACGCCGACGACGAGGTCCGGCCAGTTGGTTCCTAGCCAGGCGACGAGGCCACCGGCCACGACGATCCCAAGGTTCGCGGCGAAATCGTTGTAACTGAAGGTGTTGGCCGCGCGGATGTTGACGTCCGGATTTTTGAGCTTAGCGAGCAGCCAGACGCAGACCGCGTTGATGGCTGCTGCGATCAGGGCCATGGCGATCATGATCGTCCCGAGCGGATCTGACCCACCGATGTAGCGGCGCCACGCATCGTAGAGGATGCCTGCAGCGAACAGGATCAGCAGCCCGCCGGAAACGTTCGCCGCCCCGCGTTTCCATTTGGCGGATCGGGACAAAGCGAAAAGGCTGATCGCGTAGACGAAGCTGTCGGAGAGGTTATCGAGCCCGTTGGCGATCAGGGCACTTGAGTCGCCGAAGGCGCCTGTTGCGAAAAAGGCCACGGCCAAACCAATATTGAGCGCCAGAACGATCCAAAGCGTCCGTCTCTCCATTGAATCTTGTCTAGCGGCCATTTTGTGGTTCCAGCTTGTGTTGTACGACACATTAACTTCTGCGGCTGATCTGCGTTCCAGCCGGATTGTTGGCTGAATTCCTTCAGGCCCCGATTTCCTCGTGTTCGGTCAAGCATTCCGAATGGTCCCGCAACACCTCAAGCACCTTGCAATCTCCCGTCCGCCCGCCGCTGCATTCGTGAACCATGCGTTTCAGTTCCGTGCGCAGCGCCTTCAGGCGGGCCATGCGCTGCTCCACCTGTTTGAGCTGGCGACGCGCGATGGCATCAGCCTCATCACAGGGCCGGTTGGGATGGTCGCTGAGGTCGAGCAGCTCGCGGATCGCATCGAGCGAGAAACCGAGTTGTCGCGAGTGGCGGATGAAGGACAGTCGATCAAGCTGTGCATTGTCGTAGCGCCTCTGTCCGCCTTCGGTCCTGCCAGGTTCGGGCATGAGTCCGATCTGTTCGTAGTACCGGATGGTCTGCACTTTTGTGCCAGTCTTCTTTGACAGAGTACCGATCGTGAGCATTTTCGCCTCCATGAAAAAGATACAGTCTGTGTAGGTTTTGCCGTCGGAATAAACAAGTGTCGGATTCACAGACGCGTGAGTTCAAGCTATACCATGATTTCGTGCTTGAACCTCTAGCGGCTAGAGGATGTATCCGCACAGGCAATAAGAATCAAAATCAGGCGAACAGGATTGTCCCTTACATCGGCACAGAAGTTTCTTTGGGTTTTGGCAGGCGTGGCAGCGCTTGCCTTCGTGTGGCTTCTGCTCTGGTCCGACTATCGTTCCGATAGCGCCCGAACCGACGCCGAACCGCCTTTTTTCGCTGAGTTCGAACTGACGGACCACCAGGGTATGGTTCGAACCGAGGAGGACTTTGCGGGGCGCTGGATGCTGGTTTTTTTCGGCTTTACCAACTGCCCCGACGTCTGCCCGACGACCCTATCCGAGGTCGCGGCGGTGATGGACGGTCTGGGCGACGATGCCGCCAAGGTCCAGCCGATTTTCATAACAATCGACCCTGAACGAGACACGCCCGCAGCACTCGCCGAATACGTCCCGCTGTTCGATGCGGGCATCATCGGGCTGACCGGCATGCCGGAACAGATCGCCGCCACATCCGAGACCTTTCCGATCTTCTTCGAACGCGTCGAAGAGGCTGCGGCGCCGGATGGTTACACGATGGGCCACACGTCGCATCTGTTCCTCTTCGATCCCGACGCGGGCTTCGCCGACTCGTGGCCCTACGGCACCTCCGCCGAAGAGATCCTCGCCGACCTGGAAGAGAGGATCTGACCGACATGAACCGTATGTCCGGAGAAACAGCCCTCGGGCTGGCGTGGATCATCGCGCTCGTCGCCTCGCTTGCCGTGCTTTTCATCGGCGAGGTGCTGGGGCAGACGCCCTGTGTGCTGTGCTGGTTCCAGCGCGCCTTCATGTTCCCCTTGGCCATTATCCTCGGGCTGGGCCTTTGGTGGCGGGACGGCCGCGTGGGGCGCTATGGCATCGCATTGGCGCTTGGCGGCGGCGCAGTCGCCCTGTGGCACATGGGACTGTACGTCGGTCTTGTTCCCGAACGCATCCAGCCCTGCACGGCGACCGGCCCCTCTTGCACCGATGACAACCAACTGGTCTTAGGCATCCCTATCCCGCTGATGGCGCTCGCCGCCTTCGCGCTGATCGGGGCGCTTTCGGCCCTTTCATTGAAGGACACACGAACATGAACCGACGCGGCCTGATCCTGTCCGTTCTCGCCCTCGGCGTCGCCGGTTTCGGCGGAGCCACCTGGTTTGCAACCCGCCCCGGCCCGGTGGCCGAAGCGGAGCCTGTTGCGCCGGAACTCGCGGACGCGATGATCCGCCCCTACTCGCCCATCCTCGGGCCTGCGGAAGCGCCCGTCACGATCGTCGAATTCTTCGATCCGGCCTGCGAGGCCTGTCGCGCCTTTCATCCCATCGTGAAGGACATCATGGCCGAGCATGGGGATGCTGTCCGCGTCGTGATCCGCTACACGCCCTTCCACGGCGCGGCATCCGAGGAAGCGATCCGCGTGCTCGAGGCGGCGCGCATGCAGGACATTTACGTGCCGGTGCTCGAGGCCGTTTTGCGGGAACAGCCGAGATGGGCGTCGCACGGTGCCCCGGAGCCTGGTCTGATCCTTCAAATCGCCGCCACGGCCGGACTCGATGCCGAGGCCGCGCGCACGCAAATGCTGGCACCCGATGTCGTGGCGATCCTGAACCAGGATCGTGCTGACGTCGAGACCGTGGGAATTCGCCAGACGCCCACATTCTTCGTGAACGGCAAGCCGCTCGATCCGTTCGGGGAGGCAGAACTGCGGCGATTGGTGGCTGCCGAAGTCGCTGCCGCGTAAAGCTGAATGGAAAGGGCAGGATCAGAACGATGAAAAAGTATATTTTGACCGGCACACTGGCCGTGCTTTTGACCTTTGGAGGGCTCTCAGTGCCCGCGCTGGCCGGACCAGAGGATGTTGTCGTCGAGAACGCGTGGTCCCGCGCCTCCATCGGGATGAACCGCCCCGGGGCCGCCTACATGGCGATCCGCAACACTGGCGACGAACCGGTGACGCTGATCGGCCTTACAACACCGCTCGCGATGATGCCCGAAATTCACGAGACGAAGACCAATGCCGAAGGTGTGAGTTCCATGAGCCCGGCGGGGGAGATCGCGATCGCCCCTGGCGAAAGCGTCGCGCTCGAGCCGGGCGGCCTGCACGCGATGCTGATGCGGCTGAAAGAACCGATGACGGAAGGGGACACCTTTCCGCTGACCCTGCTTTTCGACGACGGAGGCGAAGTGACGGTCCATGTGCCGATCCTCGGCATCGCCGCGCGAGGGCCGGAGGACTGATGCGGCGACGGGCGATCCTGGGGTACGGCGCGGCTGGTGTCGGGGCGGTCGCCCTGATGCTCTTCGTCGGTTGGTGGCAGGTCGATGGACCCGGTGGACCCGAACCTGTCGGGCAGCGGCCTATGGCCCTGACCGAGATGGATTTCCGTCTGACGGATCATGAGGGCAACGCGGTCGGGCCGGAAACCCTGATCGGTCGCCCGACGATGGTGTTCTTCGGCTTCACCTACTGTCCCGATGTCTGCCCGACCACGCTCTCGGACATTTCGGGATGGCTCGACGATCTGGGAGACGAGGCCGACGAGATGAACGTGGTCTTCATTACGGTCGACCCCGAGCGCGATACCGTCGAGGCGATGGCGGAATATGTCGGCTACTTCCATCCTGGGATACGTGGCTGGACGGGACCGGAAGAGCAGATAGCGCGCGTCGCGGACGGCTTCCGCGCCACCTACGAGCGAGTACCGGCGGAGAGCGGCGATTACACGATGAACCACACCGCGAGCGTCTTCCTGTTCGCAGCCTCTGGGCGATTCGTCACCATGATCGACTATCACGAGCCCAAAGAATTCGCGGTGCCGAAGATCCGCCGCGCGCTGGAAGAAGAAATGGAGGGGGCGACATGAGGCTCAGATCTTTGGCGGCTTGTGTCGCAATTGCGGGGACGGTTTCGGGAGCGGCTATCGCCATCTCTGATTCCATGTCGAAAGAACCCGTGCCGCCGGAACTTGCCCAGGCAGGTAGCTGGATGCCCCAAGGTCCTGAAGCCCCCCAGAACGTTGACATCCCCGTGACGTTGCCCGCGGCGGCATGGGCAGACGATGCACCCGACCTCAGCCCGCTGCCCCTTCTGCAGGCCGCGTTTGCCGACAGGCCGGTGCAAGCGATCGAGCCACCCCTGTCGACGTGGTCGCGCGACATTGCTCCGGGCGAAACGCTCGATTTCTTGCTGTCAGAGGCCGGTCTTGCGGCACCTGACAGAGCCGAAGTTGCCCTCGCGCTTGGTGCGGAATACGATCTGCGACGGCTGCGGCCGGGGCACTCGGTCACTGTCGCTTCGACCGTGGACGGCAGCCCCCGCACCGTCTCACTCGCCGTCGAGGACGGGGTTCGGATCGAGGTGGTTTTCGGCGAGCAGTTGTCCACACAGGTCGTGGCTCCGGATCCGGAGATCGTAACCCTTGCCGGCGAAGCCGTGATCGACAGCTCGATCTTCGCGGCACTCGACGAAGCCGGCATACCCGCCCGTTTTTCCGTGGACCTTGCGCAGATGCTGGGTGGGACCGTGGATTTCCGCCGCGAGATGGCCGGTGGCGAAACACTAAGGCTTCTCTGGCGTGAGGCGCGGGTCGGAGAGGACAGGATCGGACAGCCCGAACTCGCCTTCGCCGCACTGGAGGTCGGCGGTTCGCTTTACGAGATCGTATGGCCGGACGACGGCAGCGGTCAGGCGACGATCTACGTCGATGGCGAGGTGCTGCGCGTCTTCGCACAGCCGGTCGAGGGTGCGCGCCTCAGCTCGGTGTTCGGACGCCGCACGCATCCGGTCTTTGGCAACGTCCGGATGCACACCGGCGTCGATTTCGCAGCGGCACGTGGGACACCGGTTCAATCGACGGCACCGGGGCGGGTTAGTTTCATTGGCTGGCGCGGTGGCTATGGCCGTGTGGTCGAAATCTCGCACGGCTCCGACACCATGACGCGCTACGCGCATCTGAGCGCCGTGCCGGAAGACCTGGCACAAGGCCAACGCGTTGCGGCGGGAGATGTGATCGGCCGCGTCGGCGCGACTGGCACGGCGACAGGTCCGAACCTGCACTACGAAGTCCTCGTGGATGGGCGCCCGACTGACCCCCTCACTGACGACCGGCTCGCCGAAGCAGCCGAGAGCGAAGCGGATGATACCGCCGCGCTCTCGCGTCTGGCCGAGGCGCGCGCGCTTCTGAATGAAAACCTCGGCAGCGAGATTGCCAAAACGACAACCGAAAGGCTCTGACCCATGAAACGCATGACCCAAGCTCTCGCCATCACGCTCGCCCTGTTCCCAGCGGCCCAGGCCCTCGCAGAGGCAACGGCGATCGACGTCCGCAAGACCAACGGATGCGGCTGCTGCCTCTCGTGGATGAAACATCTCGAAGAGAACGGGTTTGTGCCGACCGGCCAGGACATGTTCGGCGGGCTTCTCGTGCGCTTCAAGCTAGACAACGGCGTGCCGCAGCGCATGGTCTCCTGCCACACCGCGCTCATTGACGGCTACGTGATCGAGGGCCATGTACCGGCCGCTGACATCCGCCGCCTTCTCGAGGAGCGCCCGGACGCCGTCGGCCTCGCTGTTCCGGGGATGCCCTATGGCTCGCCCGGCATGGGGCCAGAAGACGACCGTGAAGCCTATGATGTCTTCCTCATCCGCAAGGACGGGTCGACGGAAGTCTTTTCGAGCTACGCCGAAGGATAATCTGGCCCGCCCATGGGAAATCTGTCTCCGATAATGCTCGGCTTTCTCGGAAGTCTTGCCGCCGGATCGCTCACAGCAGTCGGAGCAGTTCCCGTGCTGTTCGGGCGCATCCCGTCTCGGGCCACACGCGCTCTGTCGCTCGGCTTCGCTGCCGGTGTGATGCTCGCCGCTTCTTTCTTTTCGCTGATCATCCCGGCATTGGATGCGGCGGAGCCGATGTTCGAAAACGGCGCGATGCCTGCGGCCATCGTATGCGTTTCGATTCTTCTGGGCATGGGGGCTGTCGCCCTGATGAACGAAAAGCTGCCGCACGAGCACTTCAAGATGGGACGCGAAGGGCCCGAAGCGGCGTCTTTGCGGCGGGTCTGGTTGTTCATCATTGCGATCACGATCCACAACTTCCCCGAAGGCCTTGCCGTGGGGGTCGGCTTCGGATCCGGAGGTATGGAGGGCGGTTTGCCGCTTGCTGTCGGCATCGGGCTTCAGAATGCGCCCGAAGGATTGGCCGTCGCTGTATCTCTGCTGGGCGAGGGATATCCGAAGCTGCGCGCCTGGGGCATCGCGGCGCTGACGGGCATGGTCGAGCCGATTGGCGGCCTGCTCGGGGCCGGGATCATCACACTGTCGGAACCGCTGCTGCCATGGGGACTGGCCTTTGCCGCGGGCGCAATGCTCTACGTCATCAGCCACGAAATCATCCCCGAAACCCATCGCAGCGGCCATCAGAACAGGGCGACGCTCGGTCTCGCAGTCGGGCTCGTTCTGATGCTGTTTCTCGATGTCTGGTTGGGATGAGGCAATGTCACTAAACAAGGTATCTCCGGTGATCGGCGTCTTCGCGGCGCTTGCTGCGTTCGCGATTGATCAGATCACCAAAGCCATTGTTGTTGCGGATGCCGCCACTTTAAGCGCCGGGATTTCCGTGTTTCCGGGATTCAACCTCGTCTTTTATCGTAATGACGGCGTGACTTTCGGGATGCTGGGCGGCGCTCCGTGGTGGAGCCTAATCGCTCTCGCTCTTGCCATCTGTGTTTGGCTAGGGGTTATGCTGTTTCGCGCCGACAATGCGGTGGAAATGCTTGCCTACGGTGCGATCATTGGCGGAGCCCTGGGCAATGTCATCGATCGTGTGCGGTATCGGGCTGTAACAGACTTTCTCGATTTCTACATTGGCACAACACATTGGCCTGCCTTCAACTTGGCCGATGTATTTGTCGTCAGTGGCGTGGGGCTCTTGCTCGCCGCGCCATGGATCAGCGCGCGGCGTTCGATCAAGTCGTGAAGCCGGAAATTCTGAACCGCATCGCTCTGCGCCACCGTTTTCTTTCGCGGATGACGCTTGGTTTCGCCGCCGGGGCGATGACCGTTCTGACTTTCCCGCCTCTTTCGATTCTCCTGCTTGTTCCCGTTGCCTATTCCGCGTTGTTTGTCGGGCTTCGCGATCTCTCCTTCGGGCGTGCTTTCCTCGTCGGCTGGGCGTTTGGTCTCGGCCAGTTCGGTTTCGGGATTTGGTGGATCGCGGAAAGTTTCTACGTCGAGGCCGAGCGGTTTGGGACGATGGCGATTCCGGCGGTCGCGGGATTGTCCGCAGGTCTCGCGATTTTCCCAGCCATTGCCGCTGCGCTTTTTGCCGAAATCGCGCGGCGCGGAGCCATGGGCAGTCTCTTGGCCTGCCTCCTGTTCGCGACCTCCTGGACCGTGGCCGAGTGGTTGCGTGGTCACGTTCTGACAGGGTTTCCCTGGAATCTGGCCGGTTACGCACTTGTAGACTACGCCGCCCTTCGCCAGACCGCCGCCTGGGTCGGAAGCTATGGGCTAAGCTTTCTCACCGTGTTCGTCGCGGTACTCCCTGGCGCGGCTGCTATGGCGTCCGGGCGGCAACGATTGACCGTTTCGCTCATGGCGCTGGCCGGAATCGCGACGATGTGGGCTGTCGGCACGCTGCGCCTCCAGTCGGATGCACAACAGCCACCCGGTGTCGACCTGCGCATCGTCCAGGGCAACATTCCACAAGAGGAGAAATGGGCGCCCGAGAACCGCGAGGCGACATTCGCGCGCTATCTTGAGCTTTCAACCCGGCGCGGCGATTTCGACGTGCTTCTCTGGCCGGAAACCGCCTTTCCGGGTTTCCTCGACGAGGATACGGAGGCGCAGGCCCGCATTGCCGCTGCGCTCACAGAGGGCAGGGTGCTGCTCACCGGTGTGCCGGACCGTGTACCGAGCGAGGATGGCACCCGATATTTCAACACGGTCCAGGCTTTTGGCGCGACCGGCAGAATCCTGACCGGATACGCGAAACACCATCTCGTACCCTTCGGCGAATATGTGCCATTCCGTGGCTGGTTGCCCATCGAGCGGCTCACGGCGGGTCTGGGCGACTTTACGCCCGGACCGGGCCCGCGAACGCTTGCGCTTCCGGGTGTGCCGCTGGTCGCCGTGGCGATCTGCTATGAGATCATCTTCCCAAGCCATGTGGTCGACGATCTGTTCCGGCCGGACTGGATTTTCAATGCGACCAACGATGCTTGGTTCGGAACCAGCATTGGACCGGAGCAGCACCTCGCGTCCGCACGCATGCGCGCTGTCGAGGAAGGGCTTCCCATCGTCCGGGCCGCAAACACAGGGATCTCCGCGATCATCGACGCAAACGGTGACCTCGTCGCGCGGCTCGGCAACGGAGAAACCGGTGTCATAGATGCGGCTCTGCCCTCTGCTCATCCGTCAACGCTCTATGCGCGCTTCGGTGACTGGGCGCTGCTGGCTCTCATCTTCACTACTTGGGCCGTCGGACTGGCTGCAGGTCTGGTCGGCACACACCGGTGCAACAAGAGAACAAGAACGGAGAAAAAGTCATGCTGGTAATCGCGGGCATTGTCGCGGGTGCGATCTGGGGTGGATATCTGGCGCGACGCCGAAAAGGAAACCGGCTGGATATCCTCCAGTATGCGGCGAGTTCGGCGATCGCCTTCGGTCTTCTCACCTATTTCATATCGGTGGTCCTCTTGCGCATCTTTTTTTAAGAAGGGTTTCGAAACAGCACCGACATGAGACGGCTTTTCAACATATTGCTGTACGGGTTTCTGGCAATCTGCATCACGGTATCGGTTGGTTCCGGGTTGGTCTATTTTCTGCTGAGCGCATCCGTTCCCGACTACGACGAGGACTTCACGGTCGCAGGCTTAGGCGGACCGGTCGACATTCTGCGAGATTCTTCGGCAGTCCCGCACATCTCCGCGACTTCCGCTGCAGATGTCTACTTCGCGATCGGCTTCGTTCACGCCCAAGACAGGCTCGGTCAACTGTTAAGGGCAAGGCGAAAAGCGGAAGCTTCGTGGCCAGCCGATGGGACATTGTCCGTTGCGCCAGCGGTCTCAGACGCGCTCGCGTCCTATGCCGCGGGCGTCAATGCGTGGCTCGAGCTTGTGTCGGAAGGCGGGCGTGGCAGAGGCTCTCCGGAGCTGCTGATCGCAGACGAACGGTCGATCGCGGCCTGGACACCCGGCGATAGCCTGAGGATTGCCCGGTCTTTCCTGAATGGCCTGCGACCGGGAAGCGCACGGGAAGGAATGCCGAGTATATCAGGTGCCATTATACCGACGGATCGCCCGAGAGCGCCCGAACTACTGGCGACTGATCCGCAGCAGCGCCTCAATGCGTGGGCGATGGACGGTGACCGAACCGCTACCGGGACGCCAATTCTCGCCGCCGAAATCAGCGGTTCCCTGTCGCTTCCCTCGGAATGGTATCTCGCTGATCTTCAATTTTCGACGGGGCCGGCCATAGGGGCCACAATGCCGGGCGTACCTTTCGTTATTGTTGGTCGCAACGCGCGCGTCGCCTGGGCCTTCCGGTCACTTCCCGTGCCAGACGAGGAGGCGCCAGGGGGGCCATCACCCATGCAGACGGCAGGTTTCCTGACGATGCTGGAGCTGTTTGCGCGTTCAGCCGACGCGAACGATGCCACTAGAGTTGCCGCAGACATGTTGCCGAAGGGCATGGAGGCATTGGTAATTGATCGAGAGACCGTTGACCGTTGGCCAAAAGAGGAAGCCGTACGGGCGTCGTCATTTCGCGACATTCGACTGGCGGAGCTTGAAACGCGGCAATCGATCTTCTCGACAGAAGGCGTCATGGGTGTTCAAAGGGACACCGTAAGTTCCGTGGCGCGAACCCTCCTGCCCCTAATGGCGAAAGAGCTTTGGTTCGTGCAGTCCAGAGACAGCATCGAAGGCACCGATACGGACGACCTTCGTCGTGAGCTACTGGACAGGCTTGCGTCGTGGAATGGCGAAATGGATCGATATGCGCCGGAACCTCTGCTGTTTTGGACCTGGGTCTGGGCTTTGCAGCAGCGCATTTTGAAAGACGAGTTTCCGACAGCGAAGCAACTCTGGACCCGTCCGAACCCGGACTTTCTTTATGCGGTACTCAGCGATCGTCGCGGCAGCGCGATCTGGTGCGACATCCGTCCATCGTCACCTCGAGAGACATGTGAGGAGCAGGTTCGCGTGGCCTTGGATGATGCCCTTGGCTGGCTGGTCGATCGATATGGGCGCGATCTTTCGACCTGGACCTGGGGGGAGGAGCATACATTGGACATGCAGTGGTCGCCGATCAGTTCACGTGGGTTGCTGACCGACCTGCTGTCCCTTCAAGCGCCGATCTCAGGCGATCCCTTTACGCAATTCTTGACGTCATTTGGTGTTGAAGAAGACCGTCCATTCCTTGTAAGTGCCGGAAGCAATTTTCAGGCGGTCATGTCGATATCGGGAGCAGCGGGATCATACTACATCTCGCCCGCCGGACAGTCGGGACATCCGCTATCTCGATTCTACGACAATCTTTTTCCCTCGTGGATACAAGGCGAATACCTCGCCATGTCGACCGATCTGTCACTAGCCCGTGGCGGCGCTTCCGGGATATCGCGGCTCACACCGGCTACCTCCGACAACCCTCGGATGAGCGAGGGCCAGAGCGAATGATCACGAACTTCTTCTTCCTTTACGACCCTTTCGGCTATGTGCTGTCACCGGTGTCGCTCATTGTTGTCGGTCTTACAGCATGGCTGTTTTTGCGTGGGCTCAAAATACACGCTCGCTGTCTCGGAAGGGTTTCTGGCTGGCGTCGAGCCGTCTTCTTTGTCGGCCTCGCGGCCGTCCTCGTCGCGACGAATGGGCCGCTCCCGCCATTGGGGCACAGTCTGTTTTCGGTACACCAGGCCGAGCATCTTCTTCTGCGACTGGCAGGACCCATTCTCATTGCGGTTTCTCAACCCTGGCTTGTCCTTCAAGCCGGATTGAAAAGGGAATGGCGCCGACGCCTTGCCGCGATTGGGCGTGCGCGCATCCCGCGATTCTTGGCGCTTCCTGCATCTGCCACCTCCTTGTTGATTGGTGCGCTTTTCGTCTGGCAGATCCCGATGATCTACGCCCTTACACAACGTATTGCGGCGATGGAAGCGCTAGCACATCTGTCTATGGTGCTGGCTGGGCTTTGGTACTTTGCTATGCTGTTCGATCTGCGTGATCCGCCTGAAGGAGCGCGGCGCGGTGCTCGGCTGATGTCAGGGTTCGTGGTGATCGTTTCCAACATCTTTCTGGGCTCCCTGACAACGCTCAAAGAGGTGCCTCTCTATGGATCAGAAATCATCGCAGCGAGCGGTGGCCGACTTCGCGCCCTGGCTGACGAGACAATCGGTGGCTACGTAATCTGGGTCCCGTCGTCGATGGTTCTCATCGCGGCAATCATTCTGGTGCTGAACGGCTGGAACGCGGCGGAGGAACGGCGCTGGACGTCCCGCTACGACCTGATGCGCCAATCGAATGCGGCGGCGCTCGAGTTTCCGGAAACCGCGGAGGAACTGCGTCTGAAAGTAGGGAAGCCGAACCGAGACATGGGCCGTACGCTCGCCCTTGGCGCATTCTCCATGTTCATGGTTGTCATGGTTACCGTCGTGACCATCGTCTATGCCCTCGGATAGATTGAATTCGACATGAGACCAGACGTATTCTTCTCCGCTAGGGCCCGCCTGTCTCGCCACTGCCACGGCTGGACACATATTGTAGTGTCCTTACGCGTACCGGGTGCTTGCGCTGGCCCACGGCGGCAAGTGTCACTTTGGCCGTGATCGCCATCGAAGCGATCAACGTGGCCCTGTGCCGACGATTTGCCTGATCTGACGGAAGATCATCTCCTCCCATCAGGCGTAGATGTCGATCGGTGTTCCGTCTTTCACCATTGCATAGATGTCCTCGATCTGCCGATCTGTGACCGCGATGCAGCCAGCTGTCCAGTCGCGGACGTCCGTTGGGTCGATGCCTGGGCGTGGACCACCATGGATGAAGATGTCGCCGCCGGGGGAAAGGCCCTGCGCTTCAGCAAAGGCGATGTCGGCCTCATTCGGATAGGAGATGCCAACCGAAAGATGATACGTACTGTCGGGGTTGCGCTTATCGACTACGTAAGCGCCCTCAGGGGTCCGGCCGTCTCCCTCGAATTGCTTGTGACCCTCAGGAGCGAAACCCAGCCCGACCGGATAGGTTTGCAATACGCGATCGGCTCCGTCCAGAACAAGCAAACGCTGCCCCTTGTAAAGCCGAACACGGGTCACTTCGGGTCCGCCATAGCTGCGGAACTTGCTGGCACAGCCAGACAAAAACGCTGCCAATCCGCCCAACAGGACGGCGCGGCGGGGAAATCGGATGGTTTTCACTGCTCGATGCCTCTTTCGTGAGGTCTGATATGGACATTACGTTACCTTGCAAATGCTGCGTGATCAATGTCCGTGGGCAAGCGCGGCCTTTGCCATCTCTGGACCAACCTGCTCACCGCTGAATGCCTTGCGGGCCTACCGCAGCGCCTTGAGGGCGACCGGCAGGGAGACCACGGCAAGCCTTAATCGAACAACTCGTGAAGCCAGGATTTGCGTCGATAGCCGTGCTTGCGGTCGCCGCCGCCGTGCTTTCCGCGCCGGTAGCCGCGATCATCGTCGTAGCCGCGCGGCTCAGGCACCCGCTGAGGCGCCACATCGGGTGCCGAACGCTCGATGATCTTGTCCAGTTCACCCCGGTCGAGCCAGACACCCCGGCAATCGGGACAGAAGTCGATCTCGATCCCCTGGCGGTCGGTCATGCTCAAGGGCACCTCGCAAACCGGACACATCATCCTGCCCTTCACGCTCATGTCTCGTCTCGGCTCCTTTCCGGGTTCTCCCAGTTCAATGACCATGTGCCAGCGCTCCTTTGGCCAAGCCTTCGCCAACCTGTTCACCGCCAGACGGCGGCGCCTTGGCCTCTTGGCTGTTCAGCAGGCGCAGGGCGTTGGCCACCACCAGCAATGACACTCCTACATCGGCTGCAATAGCGCCCCACATCGATGCCACTCCGAAAGCGGTAGCGACAACGAAAACGCCCTTGGTCGCCAAGGAAATACCGATGTTCTGATGGATAATCGACATTGTCCGGCGCGAATGACCGATCAGCCAAGGCACCTTCCCGAGGTCGTCTGTCATCAGGGCAATATCCGCCGTCTCGATTGCCGCGTCCGAACCAACGGCACCCATTGCGATGGCGTAATGCGCGCGCGCCATGGCCGGGGCGTCGTTGACCCCGTCGCCGATCATGGCCACCATGTCATGCGTTTCGACCAGTTCTTCGATAGCTGTCACCTTGTCTTCGGGCAGAAGCTCGGCACGGACCTCGTCGATGCCGACCTCGGCTGCAACAGCGCGCGCTGTCCGCTCGTTGTCGCCCGTCAGCATGACGATGGTCTTCACGCCCTGCGCGTGGAGCTGTGCCACGATGCCCTTGGCATCGGGGCGGATACGGTCGCGCAATTCCAGGATGCCGGTGACGCCGGTGTCGTCGCCCACGGCAACAAGGGTGCTGCCGGCCCCTTCGATGCGGTCGCGCAGATCCTTCGGAATGGCGTCGCCGAAACCCTTCTCCTCGGCAAACCGGTCGGACCCTAGCCAGATCGACCGGCCGTCTGTGCGTCCTTCAAGTCCCCTACCTGGAACGGTTCGGGTATCTTGCGCGGCGGACACATTGATGCCTTCGGCTTCTGCCCGCGCGAGAATGGCGCGCGCCAAGGGATGCGAGGAACGTGCCTCCAGCCCAGCGGCGAGGGTCATCAGATCTTGCGCCGATGCTTTGCCCAGCGGATGCACCGCCGCCACCTCCGGCTCGCCCATGGTGATCGTGCCGGTCTTGTCCATGGCCAGTGCAGTGGTCTTGCCCGGTGCCTCAACATATGCACCGCCCTTGATCAGCACCCCAGCCCGCGCTGAGGCGGTGAGTGCGGCGACGATGGAGACCGGTGTCGAGATGACCAGAGCACACGGGCAGGCGATCACCAGCAGCACGAGTGCATTGTAGAACCAATAATCCCAGGCCCCACCGAAAATGAGCGGCGGCAGCAGGGCAATTGCAATGGCGAGAGCCATGACGATAGGCGTGTAGATGCGGGCGAACTTCGCCACCCACTGCTCCACCGGCGCACGGCGGGCATGGGCGTCGCCGACCATGCGGATAATCTTGGCCAACACGGTGTCCGAGGCGGCCTTCGTGGCGCGCACCGTCAGTGTGCCTTCGCCGTTGATCGTACCGGCATAGACTTCGTCGCCCCGTTCCTTTGGGACCAGCGCACTCTCTCCGGTGATTGGCGCCTGATCGACGGCCCCTGCCCCATCGACAACCTCACCATCCAATGGGATGCGATCTCCGCCGCGCACGACGAAACGTGCGTTGATAGCAACCGCGGAAGCCGGTACGTCCGCTTCCGAACCGTCATCATAAAGAATTCTTGCCGTCGGCGGCGCCAGGTCCAGCAGAGCTGAAACCGCATTCCTCGCACGCCCGACGCTCCAGCTTTCGAGGAAAAGCGAGAGCGAGAAGAAGAACGCAACCGTCGCCGCCTCGAAAAATTCGCCGAGGCCAATTGCACCCGCGACTGCGACGACCATGAGCAGGTTCATGTCGGGCGACAGCCGCCGTGCGGACGACCATGCCTTGGGCGCCACGAGCCAAACACCGAACAGGATCGCGACCGCGAATAGCCCTGCCTCGACCAGTGGCATCGGCGCTTCGCCGTGCCCTGCGAAGAGGCCAAGTGCCCCCCCCATGCCGGTCTCGATGATGTGCCACAGAAATCCCGCGGCCCAGAAGCCACCACTGAGCGCCGTAAACAGCCGCTGGCGTGCAAGATGGGCCGCCTGGTCGACCGACGCGTTTTCGGCATCCCAGGGCTTGGCGGTCATGCCGGTGCTTGCGACCAGTTCTGCAATTTCGCCGTCCGATACACTCTTGGCGCTGTCGAGGATAGTCATCCGTCCATTGATCACGTCGAACGCAAGATGTTCGGCCCCGCCGATCTTCGGGCCGACCACCTTGTTCAGGATTGCTACCTCCTCGGCGCAATCGAGGCCGGACACCTGAAAACTGCGCCCGCCCGCTGGCGCGGGGGTCGCCGGAACGATGTCGCCGCACGTTCCGGCGCTCCCGCAGCAGCTGCCGCCGCTTGTCTGGGCATCTTCGGCGTGATCGTGGTCGTGACGATGGGTGTCGGACGGCATGAATGGACCTCTGGATTCGGGTGCTTTACCATGACATAGCCCCTACAGTGGCTAGAGCTTCAAGAGCAAAATACGGTGGTATTTCAGATTGTTTTATTGCTAGAGGATGCGGTGACTGGCTCTATCACGCCTTGAGGCATGAACAGCCGCTGCAAAGAAAAACAGTCACGAAAGGAAACTTAATGCGGGTTTTGATTCTGAAGCAAAAAATGATGGTTGCAGTGGCGCTGTCGCTCACGGCCGGGTGCGCAGTCCAGCCGACTGGACCGGGCGACGTGGCAAAACAGGGGGGCAACGTTCCCGAAGCCGTGATTGCAATGGCTGCCCCGGATCAGGATGTTGCAACTGCGCGCTTGGTACCGGAAGACGGGTGCTACTGGTACAAACACAGCGGCCCCGTAGAAACAACCTTGCTGCCGCTGCGCACGGCGAACGGCAATCGTATCTGCACCCCTCGCGAAACTTAATTGCGTTTGCCGTCCGCTGCTTGGCTTAGCTGCGGGCAGTCACGCTGTCCTCCGCCGAGTAAAGATAGGCCGTAGAGCCGGTCTCGACGTTCGGGTAAAGATCATTGATATGAGCCATGACCATCCGTACGCAGCCCGAACTTGCGCGGCCACCGATACTCCGTGGGCTCGGAGTGCCATGGATGCGCAAAAGGGTATCGCGATCCCCGACGTAGAGATACAGCGCCCTCGATCCAAGCGCGTTTTCCGGTCCCGGTTCCATGCCATCGGCAATGTCAGCATAAAGTTCGGGGTCGCGATTGATCATGCTCTGTGTCGGTTGCCAGTGCGGCCACCTGACCTTGCGCTTGATGGTATAGACACCCGGCTCGTAGAGGTTCCCCCGCGCGATGGCCACGCCGTAGCGCATCGCGGTTCCACCCTCTTCAATGTGGTAAAGATATCGTGCGACCGCGTCGACATGGATATCTCCCGGCACGAGACCGGCCTTCGCAAGGACTCGTTGCGGCAGGAACCGCGGGTGCAAATCCCAGGGATTGGAGGTTTCGGGGACATAATTTGGAGGCGTCACCTGTGCGTCCCATTCAGCCTTCTGCGCCTCGGTGGGCCAGCTATCGGCAAACGTCACGCCGGGAACGGTCGCAGAAAATAGCGCCGTTGTTGTTTGAATGAAGTGTCGTCTTGTCAGCATGTCGTACCCTTTCGGTTCCCACCGGCGATTGATGGCAAGAACGGTATGTGTTCTCCTTGAACAGATAGGACTTCTAGTGGCTAGAGGTTCAAGGGCAAATTTTCGTGAGTAAACATGCGATCCTTGCAGTTTCCAGTTTGCTTGGGAGGAGAAAACTGCTCGCACGATACCTGGTCCGAAGTTGCGCAGCGACAATTCGTTAGGGTCAGGATTCATAACCAGTAGATGACGGTTGCTGCGAGCGCGATGGCTGAGAGAAAGACCTTTGGACAGCGGTCATAGCGGGTTGCCACGCGCCTCCAGTCCTTGAGGCGCCCGAACATGATCTCGATGCGGTTTCGCCGCTTGTAGCGGCGCTTGTCGTATTTGACCTGGGTCTTGCGTTGCTTTCGGCCGGGAATGCAGGCGCGTATCCCCTTGTCTTGCAATGCTTCTCGGAACCAATCAGCGTCGTAGCCCCGATCCCCGAGCAGCCATTCGACATTTGGAAGGCTGCTGAGCAGCGCCCGTGCGCCGATGTAGTCGCTGACCTGTCCGGCGGTGACGAACAGGTTGAGCGGTCGTCCTTGGCTGTCGCAGATGGCATGCAGTTTTGTGTTCATGCCGCCCTTGGTTCGACCGATCAGGCGACCGCGCCCCCCTTTTTGGCGGCCATGCTGGTCGCGGTACGGTGTGCTTTCAGATAGGTCGCGTCGATCATCACGGTTTTTTCTTCGCGGTGTCCGGTAGCCAGGCCGACCATCATCCTGGCGAAGATGCCTTTCTCGCTCCAGCGCTTCCACCGGCTGTACAGCGTCTTATGCGGTCCATAGGCTTCAGGCGCGTCGCGCCAGCGCAAGCCATTGCGATTGATGAAGATTATCCCGCTCAAGACGCGTTTGTCGTCGACCCGAGGCTTGCCGTGGGACTTGGGAAAGAAAGGGGAAAGCTTGGCCATCTGCTCGTCGGTCAGCCAGAAAAGGTCGCTCATGTCACCGCTCCGTTTTCCGGGCCGTGAATCACGCAGCGCTTTGAAAATCAATGCATCCTGACCCTAGAAAGTTGCGGGGTACAGGATCACACGCGTGTCCAGCGGAACCATATCATACAACTGGACAATCTGATCGTTAACCAATCTGGCGCATCCGTTTGAAACGGCACTGCCAATAGTGCTTGGGTCATTTGTGCCATGCACACGTAAAAAGGTATCCCCGCGTCCCGGTTGAAAAAGGTAGAGGGCCCGCGCACCTAGAGGGTTGCTCAGACCGCCAGGCATTCCATTCCGAAACGGTCCATACTTTTTCGGTTCACGACGCAACATGCCCGGGGTCGGTGTCCAGCTGGGCCACTCCTTCTTTGCCCCCACATAGAATTCGCCTGCCTCGTAAAGGCCCGGGCGACCGATCCCGACAGCGTAGCGAATTGCAGTGTTATCGGGTTGGGTCCAGAACAGGGCAAACTGGCTTGGAACAACATGGATTTCGTATGGAGCGGAGCCCTCTGGAATGCTCACTACTTGAGGTAAATACTCCGGCGGTAAATCATACTTTGGCAGCACTACATGGGCTGAAACTGGCTGACTGGCCAAAGTGCCAACAGCCCCGGCGGCAAGGAGGAATTTTCTTCGATTCATGAAGCTGTGGCTTTCGAACGGTGAACGTTGAATGAACGCCGGTACACGAAAAAAGACTTTAACAAGTCATGCTAGGTGCGCGATCAGAACAATTTCACTTGTGTTCCTACCTCAGCCAAAGCGAACAGTTCTTTGATATGTTCGTTGTAAAGGCCGATGCATCCGTTCGACGATTGGCGGCCAATTTTCCGCGTGTCGCCCGTTCCGTGGACGCGGTAATATTGCCATGAAAGGTAGAGGGCGTGTGTACCCAAGGGGTTGTCTGGACCGGGTGGAAAATAGTCTGGCCAATCCGGATTGCGGATCTTCATCGAAGGCGTGGGGCGCCAGCTTGGTCCTTCCACTTTCTTGATAACGCTAGTGTATCCGCGTTTTGTCAGTTCTTCGGATTCCGGAACGCTCGACGGATACAGCTTATAAACACTTTCATCCTCTGACCAATATTGCACCGCTCGGGAATCAATGTCGCACAGGATTGCACCGTGGTTTAGATTATCGAAGTGATCCCGCCAGTTTGAGGTGCTGAAGGATGAAATATTGCGGCGCACTGGTGGCGTAGCAAGTGGTGCTGTGGTTTGCGCTGTTGCAACGCCTGCTCCTAGGAACACGCCACTTGCGGCCGCACCGAGCAGCGCTCCGCGACGTGAGATAAATGAGTCTTTAATTAGCTTCATGATCAATCCTTCGGTCGTGCCTCTTTCGCCTGGTTACAACCTTCACCCACTGGAGCTTCAAGCGATCAATTGTCACAAAACGTGAGACGAATGGCTAACGAACGCTTTGGGCTGGAAAAGCCTTGTCGCATTCGAACGGAAAGTGGCTTAAACGATCATCTGGGGCGGCACTAAAGCGTGCCAGGTCAAGCCGGTGTCAGCCTCGACAAATGACCTATATTAGGTCAGCTTTCCACATGCGATACCTCCCGTGCCCCGTCACCTCGCGGATCAAACCGCTTGCCTCCATCCATGCGAGATTGCGCTGAACGGCGGCGCGGCTGGCTCCGGTCATGGCCTCAGCCATCGGGGCGGAGACCAAGGGCCATTCCGTGAAAACCTTTCGCAAGGCAACCGGCGTGCGGCCAGATAATTGCGCCATGACGTTTTCTGCCCGCCCGATCCACACTTCAATATCATCAAGTGTTCGCATCGCCGTTAGAATTGCGCTGTTCATCCCATCCAACCAGCGGGCCAAACGCTCGGGTGGCAAGCCCGAAACGCGCAGCCCCCCGGCCCCGGCCATAGCGAGCGGCGCGAAGATGGCACCGCTTCCATCGCTGGTCGCGATCCTGGACGCGGTGACGGCAGCTTCGATCTGGTCGCCGTGGCGTCCGAGGCCCGCCAAGCTCCACAGGTGATACCCCATGCACGCCCGCGTGATCGGGTGGAGACCCTTTGCGGCTGCCATGACGTCCAGCCACCCACCCGCGCGATCCTCGAAACGCTCAGCGCTGTCTTCAATGTTCTCGGGATCGCGGCGATCCAGGAAGGCGGCCAAGTCAGCTTTCGGTCCAGGACCGCCTGTTAGGCGCCGAACAGCCCATCCAACTCTTGCCAGTGCATTTGGGTCATCCTGTGCACCTGACAGCCGCATCGATATCCAGAGCGCCAGACGATCAGAACTCACCCGATCCCCTGCGAACCAGCTGAGATCCGCTGCCTCGATAAGAGCGAGGCGATGCCGCCAGCCTTCCGGGCCACGCAGCAGCCGGTCATCCAGAGCTCCCAGGCGTCCAGCCACTCTTGCCAGTCGCGCAGCGTGAACGCCTTCTGCTTTTGCCCAGTCTTCGACGACAGCAGTGTCGGGCGGTTCCGCCCGTGGCCCTGGAGGCAAATCATCCGGTTCTTCTTCAAGTGACCTAGGTAGAAACCAGAGATCGTCTTCGTGAGCCTCTTCATCCTCCTCGATGGTGATAAGGAGGTCGCCGTAATCATCAGTCAAAGAAGAGGCTTGCGTCATCTTGTGTGCAAAATACTGATTTTTTGCACATTGCCCAGGCGTTTTCGTGGCCGCTGCCTGCGCCATTTATATAGTACGCGCGCGCGACTGCAGGTGAAACCTCTCAGATCGCTTTCAGCGCAAGGAAACCAAAGGTTTTTGGACGAGCACGACGAGAGAGCACCTACTTGCATTTGGTTACAAACGGTCGTTTAGTAGCGGCACCTTA
Source organism: Sulfitobacter sp. 1A13496 (assembly GCF_043557225.1). Taxonomy (NCBI): domain Bacteria; kingdom Pseudomonadati; phylum Pseudomonadota; class Alphaproteobacteria; order Rhodobacterales; family Roseobacteraceae; genus Sulfitobacter; species Sulfitobacter sp. 1A13496. Next base: position 59,279 of record NZ_JBIFFP010000009.1, read on the forward strand.
AATTGCAAATGGCCCGTTTTCATGCCCCTGATAGGCTATGCGCGCGTATCCACAGACGATCAGACCCCCCTGCCCCAGTCTGAGGCGCTGCAATCTGCTGGATGCGTAGAAATCCATGAAGAGCACGCCTCAGGCGGCAATCGTGCCCGGCCAGTGCTTGCGCGCGTTCTGGAGCGCATCAGCAAGGGCGACACGCTGGTTGTCGTTCGGATCGACCGGCTTGCGCGGTCTCTGTCGCACCTTCTCGAGGTGATCGAACGGTTGGAGGCCAAGGGGGCGTTCTTTCGTTCCATTCAGGACCCGATCGACACCGGATCCCCGCAAGGCAAGTTCACGCTGCAGGTTCTGGGCGCCGCGGCCGAGTTTGAGCGGGCGCTGATCCGCGAACGTACCAAGGCGGGGCTGGCGAGTGCCCGTACTAAGGGCCGGGTCGGCGGGAACCCGGGCCTACGCGCCCGCGATCCAGCGGCGCTACGCAAGGTGCGGCTCGCGCGGCAAGACGGCTACATGGAGCGGCTGAACGAGACGGCTCAAGACTGGGTGCCACATGTCCGACGACTTCGACCCGATATGGCCTGGGAAGATGTGCTTCGGATCATCAATGGCTCCCTGCCCTACGACCGCCACTGGACGCAAAGCCGACTTCTGCGCGCAGTGAAAGCCTATGTGCGCGACGGGTTTCTGCCCAATGAAGTGCTTGGTCGCGCTGGACGACGCGAAACCGACGACCGCCTGCCCGTGATTGTCGCTGGCATCAAGGGCGCGGACCCTGACATCACGCTCTAGGCGATCTGTGACCGGCTGGAATCCATGCGCGAACGCTCCCCGCGCGGACGCGCCAGCTGGCAGCCGTCTTCGGTAAAAATGCTGTTGGAGCGGGCGGAACGACTCGGCCTCATGCCGTACGAATCGAGCCAAGATCAGGTGTAGCTTCTGACCCGAATCCAAAAAATTTCACCGGGAGAAAACTCCGCAGGAGGCAGAAAGTGCCATTAGTTGCTTGGGGTTAGCTACTATTGTGCCAACTCAACAGAGTGGCGGCTCGATTCGGTTGGATCTGCATTTAATATATCCATTTCAATGACTTGCTGTTTTTTTACGTGGCAACACCTATAGGTGCTGTGGATAACTTTTGCGCTACATCTAGATTCTTCTTGCCGGACTCACTGGATCGTGGCATTCCCATTCTGACGGCAAATTGCGTCAGACACGTTGTGCGTCGTCAAAATGATCAAGAGCCTTAACAGAGGCCAAGAGCGGGCGGCAGGATATGGATGATCGAAACGTTGGATATGCGCAAGGCATAGGCTCTTCTGACATCGGCACGTTTGCCGACAATCTGGCCGAGTCCTTGGATCGGCAGATGAAGATCGCCTTCGAACCCGAAGAGCGTAAAGCCTTGCGGCGTTTCAGCTCGACCGAAGTTGCCGGTCTCCTGCGCGTAAGCACGTCTAACCTGCGCAACCGGCACAAGGACGGTAGCTTCCCGGAAGTGCATACTGATAACCGCGGGCACCGGTTCTATACAGCCCAAGAAGTGGACGAATTGCGCAACATCTTGGAGCGCACAGGAAAGAACGCCGAATCGTATCGGCCAGGTCGACGCGATGGCGACCGACTTCAGGTGCTTTCGGTCGTCAATTTCAAAGGTGGTTCGTCGAAAACAACAGCGACGATTCATCTTGCACAGCGTTATGCCTTGCGCGGCTACCGTGTTTTGGTCCTGGATCTCGATCCGCAAGCAAGTTTGACCACATTTTTCGGCTTTCGGCCTGAGCTCGAGTTCGCCGAGGGCGGAACAATCTATGATGCTCTGAGATATGAGGATCAGGTTCCGCTCTCTGACGTGATCCAAAAGACCTACTTTCACAAACTCGACATGGTTCCGGCCGGCTTGATGCTCTCGGAGTACGAAACCGAGACAGCAAACGCACTCGCCCGTCGGATGCAGCCCATTTTTGCGGAGCGCCTCGCCTTGGCACTTGAGGAGGTAGAGGCAAATTACGACATCGTACTGATCGACTGCCCTCCTCAACTCGGCTTTCTGACTCTCACGGCATTGGCGGCCTCTACAGGGCTCCTGGTGACGGTCGTGCCAGGAATGCTGGATATCGCTTCCATGAGCCAGTTCCTGAAACTTGCGTCAGAAACGGTAAAGGCCGTTGAAGAAGCGATCGGACGCCGTGTGACATGGGATTTCGTCAAATTCCTGATCACAAGGTATGAGCCGTCAGATGGGCCACAGACCCAAATGGCTGGCTACCTGAGATCAATTCTCGCCGGCCAGGTCATGACTGAACCCATGCTGAAGTCTACCGCAATCTCTGACGCCGGAATGACCCAGCAAACCGTCTATGAAGTTGATCCCGGCCAGTTCATCAGGAAAACGATTGATCGCGCTCTGACCAGCGTGAACGGCGTTGCCGATGAACTGGAGCAGACGATCCAAATGGCATGGGGGCGTCGCTGATGGCCAGAAACATTTTCAACCAACCTCCGAAGGACGAAAAAGAGAGCGCGGCTCCCTCCCCTACCCTGCAAAAAACTGCAAAGCTGCCCGGCTCTGTTGGCGGTTTGCGGGACTCCTTGCGCGAAATCACGGCCAATTCGATCCGGGACATCGAACCCGGTCAGATTGACATGGTTGGCCTTCGCGATCGGTTGGCGCTGGAAGATACGAGTATCGACGAGCTTGCCGAGAGCATTCGCAAGCATGGCCAACAAGTGCCGATCATGGTCCGCCCATCGGGCCAACCCGACAGATACCGCATCATCTACGGCCGTCGTAGACTGGCAGCGATCCGCAAAATCGGAGGAACGGTCAAGGCAATCGTTCGCACATTGGACGACGACGCCTCGCTTATCGCACAGGGTCAAGAAAACAACCTTCGACTTGATCCGTCTTTCATCGAAAAATCTCTGTTTATCAGAGAGATGCAGGAAATTGGGTACAAACCCGGCGTCATTCAGGATGCTTTGGGGTTAACCCGGCAAGGCGTGTCCAACCACCGGGTCGTTATCGATCAACTGCCTGATGGGCTTGTTCAGCTTATCGGGCCGGCACATGGCATCGGAAGACGGCAGTGGGGTGATTTAGCGGCCCTATCGGGAAAGGTAGACTTGGTGAATTCGGCCAAAGAGGTGATCGCCGCCCTGCCCGACGACACTCCAAGCCCCGAGAGATTTCAGGCAGTCTATTCTGCTTGCTCGCACAAGGCGCGTGCAGACAAGAAACCGACCAGTCGCGGCGTGACGTCCGTCGTCAAGAATGAGAGCGGCGACACTGTCGGAACGCTGACAGTCGATCAGAAAGCGATCGCCATCAAGATCGCCAAAAAGGACAACCCGGAATTCGGCCAGTGGCTCGAGGAACGTGCGGAAGCTACGCTTTTGCAACTCTTCGATGAGTGGCGGAATGAGAGCGGCTCTGGGTCCTAACCCAAGCCACATAGAGGAACCCGAGCAAAGGAGAAAAGCGAAGACCAGAAAGAAAAGAGCCCCCCAAAGTTTCCCCTGGAGAGCCCTCATCATTCGATTTGCACTCATGATGTAGCAACCTCCAGCAAACCGGTCAAGAGTCACCGATTCGGTGAACCGATTTTTATTGCCTTTTCCCAGATGAAATCTTGGGAGGAGACAGGGAAGCTGTGGGCCAAACGGTCATCGTGATCAAATCATGGCATTTACAAAACTATCAATCGAGGCTGCTGGTGCAGATGCATCACGCGGCTCAATTCCCGCATCTGAAATCGATATCTGGACCATCTTCCGGGCCCTGAGAGACGCGCGCAGCGTGTTCGGGCTTCGCCCTGGCCACATCCAGACCCTTCAAGCAATGCTCAGCTTTTTGAAACCTGGCAACGGCGAAACGGTGTTTGCGTCCAACTACACCATTTGCCAGCGCGTTGGCGGGATCGACGAACGGACACTCCGCAGGCACATCAACCGCTTCGTTGAACTCGGATTCATCAAGCGCAATGACAGCTCGAACCGAAAGCGCTACCGCGTACGCTCATCCGGCGGCGAGTGCATCAGTTATGGATTGTCTCTCACCCCCCTGCTCCAACGTGCGAGCGAGCTTATCGCCATCGCGCAAGAGATAGAGAATAACCGGCGCGATCGGATATTTATTCGCAAACAGATCCTTACCAAGCTCGCCCATTTGGAAGAGCATGATCCCAGCAACACATTCATCAACCACGCACGGAAAGCTCTACGCAGGAAGCTGAGCCTCCCCGAATACCACGCTCTGCTCGCCAATACAGATGCAAAATGCCAGAGTTTATCTACCCCGGATGGCCCACCTGAAACTATGGAATTGCCCGCCAATGACGGACAAACTGTCCGGCATCAATCTAAGTCTAAGAAAGGAAGAAAAGATTTAGATAGCAACGTAGGCGATGAGGCCCTGAAACCAGACTTGCTTACCTCAGTCTGCGATCAGGCGACATCGTTCTCCACTGAGAGACTTAGAAACTGGTTGGACATTGAAAACCATGCTCGAACACTTGCACCCATGATGGGCATTCACCCAGAAACTTTCGAGAAAGCCAAGAATGCTGTAGGAGCTCAGAAAACGTCATGCGCGATCTTCATCATGCTACAGCTCGGAAAACGCATCAGGGATTTTGGAGCGTATTTCCACAGTATCACCCTGGGTCAAAGACAAAACCAATTTGACCCATTAGCTTTGATCAAGCGACTGTCCGAAACCAATGAGCAAACCGTCTAATGTCCACCGCGGTGGACTTCGAACGGGAAACAGCGCTTATGGCAACCACAACTGTCCAAACGCCCCTAACGGCGCGTGGTGGTTCTTCAGTTTATCTCAGACCAGCAGATGTCCACCGCGGTGGACAAGTGACACACGAGCGAGCCTTGTTGGAAATCTCGCCGGCCATGGAAGAAATATGCGGTCAGGCATTACACCCTAAATCCCTAAAGTTATTGTGGGAGGTCATCATCACCAAAAAGGTTTGGAAAGAGCCGCTCTCGATAATCCAACGGAAACGCCAGCCGCACCGGAGTCTTCGGTGAGGCAGAAGTCAGGTATCCGGCGGTGGTCAGTTTACTCAGTGTGTTGCGAGCAGTACGTTCGGACGTCTTGAGCACAATCTGCGCGTCACCACGTTCCAGTGCGCCATGCCGAAGAACCGCCGAAATCAGTTCCGGCGCTCGCTTGTCATCGATGGTATCTGCAACGAGACGACGATACCGTTGGTCCAATCCGCCGAGATCGAACAATCTTGCTGAGAAAGTGATCTGGTCGAACGTCACCTTTAGGAACCATTCACTGAACGTCTTCAGTGCCGCTTCTGACAGGTTTCCCCGTCCGTCGCGGTCTCCGCGGCGTGGGCTGTCGGCCAGATCCATCATCCGTTTGTACTCACCCCGGTCGGTCAGCCCGCGGGCCAGCCCACGCGATACGGACCAGAGCCCTTGGCCACCAATCCCCGCTGTGAGGGCCATCGCATGAGACATCAGCCTGCTGACACGGCCGTTACCATCCGGGAAAGGGTGGATGTAGTTCAGCCGGTGATGTGCAGAGGCGATCGCGATGATCCTTCCGCTCGAAGACCGCGCCGCAATCTGAAACCGTCTGTCGAAATGGTCCATGAATGCCGCAACGCGCGATGATGAGGGGGGTAGGTGGCGTCCGACCGCAACTTCCCGATCGTCATCCTGGCGCATGCACCCCGGAACGATGGGCTCTTGTGTGCCATCGGGATGCTCGATGACCCGAAACTCATCAGGCATCTCGTCGTAGAAGCTCTTATGGACCCAAGTCAGGAATTCGACAGATGTGGGGCGGGGCAGGGTGCCTATGCGATGCATCTCATCGATGGCCCGTTGAACGATGACGTGCGCCCGGGCCTCAAGGGCGAGAGGGCGGGTTTCTTCCTCAAGCTCGGCGCCAGCCAGCGCCTTTTCGATGTCGCGGGGGCGTGTGTTGTGCCCTTCGATCAGGTTGGAGTAGTAACAGTTCATCACGCGGACGAGATCGGCAAGCTCGGCTGCGCTGTCAGGATGCAGCCCTTGTCCCAGCCCGGTGGCTTCCCTCTGGATGTCGACCGAAAGGTCTGCCAATTCTGTAGGAATATGCTCCTCGAAGAAGCAGGGTTCGATCCTGGCGGGTGTTTCCAGCATTTTTGCCGATCTTCTATGATTGTAAAGTAATTGAAAAACATACACATTTCGGAGCCACAGGCAAGGTTTTGCCGATATGCGTTGCCGATCTTGGGTGCCGATCTAGAATTGCTGCATGAAATCAAAGGCTTCGGCAGATATGCCGGGCTTTTCGGTTTTGTTGTGTGTCCAAAGGGGCCGAGGAAAGTGAAAGTGGACTTCGGGTTTTGTGACTGACGGATGAGGGCCTTTGGGGTCCCTCAGATGGGTCCGGGCGGGGTTCCGGTCTGCCGTTCCGGATGAAGGGCATTCCTATGCAATCAGGTGTCTTGCGCGTGCTCCGCGCAACCGCCGCCTCCTGGTGGCGGCATAGAGAGCTGCGCCGAACTGACCATACGGCGCTGGCACAGCGGCTCGAACGCCAGATCGTCCTGCGTGATCTCGGCTATCTGAAGCAGGCGGCGTCATTGCCAAACGCACATGTGATCTGCGGGGAGGGTGGGACATTCCTCCATCTGGGTTGGACCACCGTGTCGACCTTCGCGCCGATCGAGCGCTTTCCCTTGGCCGCCCTCGCGGTCGCACGAGGAACCCCGTTCATCGATATCCGACCCATCAGTGATGTCATCGCCTTCGCTAACTTGCCGTGCGTGGCGCGGGACGGATCGCTCGACCCTGAGCATTCGGGTGCCGGCAAGTGCGTCTCGCTGACCACCTACATCGACATGGTCGAAGAGCTCGGTGCCAAGATCGCCAACGATCCGCGGTCCCGTCGGTCAACCTGATCCCCAAACTTCTAACCAACACACGAAAGGAGGCCAGCCATGGCCCGATCCCGCACGCCAAAATTCGATGCCTCCGAGGTCATCACAAACGAAATCATCCGCATCATCGAGTGCGGCGTTCTGCCGTGGCGCAAGCCCTGGACCGCTGGCGGCAGCTCTCGTCCCCTGCGCGTGGGCGGTGAGCCTTACCAGGGGGTCAACAACTTCCTGCTGACCATGCGCACCATGATGGCGGGCCACAGCTCGCCCTTCTGGATGACGCTGCCACAGGCCAATGCCTTGGATGCAAAGGTGCGCAAGGGCGAAAAATCCTCCGTGGTGGTCTATTACGGCCAGAGCCGGAAACAGGACGAGGCGTCTGGAGACGCCGACGAGGCCGATGGGGATGAGGCCCGCGTCTTCCGCTTCCAGAAATCCTATCGCGTGTTCAACGCCTGCCAGATCGAAGGGTTGCCCGACAGCTTCTTCCCTGACCCGGAGCCAGTGCCTGAACATCCGCCGTCCGAGCCCATCCCGCACATGCAGGCGTTTTTCGACGCCATTGACATCACGACCGTCTTCACGGGCACGGAAGCCTACTATCTGCCGCCTGTAGACAAGGTGTTCATGCCATCCATTTCTAGGTTCGAGAACCCGCGGAATTTCTACGGGGTCTGGGCCCATGAGCTGGCCCATGCCACCAAGGCGCGCCATCGGCTGAACCGCGACTACGGCCTCTCGCGCTTCGGCAATACGGCCTATGCCCGCGAAGAGATCGTCGCCGAGCTGACCTCGGTGTTCCTTGGCCAGACGCTCGGCTTTACGGCCCATACGCTCGAGATGAACGCGGCGTATCTCTACAATTGGCTGCGCGTTCTGCGCTCGGACAAGGGCGCCATCTTCAAGCACGCCGCTGACGCGCAGCGCGCCTGCGACTATCTGATCGCCAAATCGGAGGCGGGCAGGGCAGGGGAGGGCGCCAAGGCCGCTTGAGAAGTGTGTGACGGCAAAAGTTAAAGCTGGCTTTTGGAAGGGTGTTTCAACTTTTCAGAGGAATGCCCCATGACTATCACCGCACAGCCCCAGACAGACCGCCCGAACCCGACCGTGATCGCCGCGCAGAACGACGCGTTTCGCAAGCTCGCCTGCCTCGGGGTCCCGCCCGCGCAGCCTATACAGGGCCGCATGCATGTCACGCGCTCGCTTATGGAGGCTGGTGACGGCTTCATGGCCGAGGCGGTCAAGGCCACCGGAGCGTTCGATACATTCGAGCCCGAGAACGACCCTGAGGGATGGCATGACTTCGGGGCGGTCGAGATCCGTGGCGAGACCGTGTTCTGGAAACTGGATTTGTACGAAGCGGATTCCGACTTCCGCTATGGCGCCGAGGCCCCGGACAATCCCGCCACCACCATGCGCGTGCTGACCATCATGCTGGCGCGCGACTGGTAGGGCAGGGGACACCCTCTCCTGACACCCCAGGCGATGAAGGCCCACGGACCTCTCAAAGGGAGAGTGGGCCTTTTGTTGTGTTGATCCCTGAAGACGGGGATTGGCCGCGCATCTGAATGCGCGGGCCGCTCCAAACCCACCGAAAAGGATATCCCATGACCGCAAGCTTCAAGCCCGTTTCTGTCGCCATCGGCGACCTTGTCGCCCATCCCGCCAACGTGCGCAGCAACTCCCCGGAAACCTATGACCCCAAGAACATCGCGCATCTGAAAGCCAGCATCGCTGTTCTGGGCCTGCTCCAGCCTCTCCTGGTCCAGAAGATCGACGGCAAATATGCCGTACTCGCAGGCGGTCGCCGCCATGCCGCCCTGAAGGAGCTGGCGGCAGATAAGGCCGCCAAGGCGTTCACCGCTAAGACCAAGGTCGACTGCCGCCTTGTCCCTGAGGATTGCGACGTCATCACGGCCCTGTCGCTCGCCGAGAACATCACCCAGGCACCGATGAATGCCATCGACGAGTTCGAGGCCTTCGCCCGGATGATGGAGGTCGACGGCCAGACGCCCGAGACGATCGCAAAGACCTTCGGCGCCACGGTCGCGGCCGTGAAAGGCCGGTTGCGCTATGGCCTTATCCACCCCGACATCCGCGCCGCGGCCCGGGCCAAGGTGATCACGCTCGACACGATGAAGGCCTTTGCCGAGCACCCGAGCCAGGAGGTGCAGAAGGAGGTCTACGAGGCGCTGACCAAGGAAGACAGCTATCTACAGGCCTACACCGTTCGACAGGCGCTCAAATCTCGCGGCGTGCAAGTCAGCGACGATATCGGGGCTTTCGTGCGCGACGACTACGAGGCACGCGGCGGCACCGTCGCGGCTGACCTTCTGGAAGAGCATTCCGTGCTCGAGGATGCGGCTCTAGTCGAGACCATCCTGCTCGAGAAGCTCGGGGCCGCCGCTGAAGAGGCCCGCGTGAGGCTGGGCTTTGCCTGGGCCGATGCGATGGTGCGCTATGATTACGCGACCATGGCCGACTACGGCCGCGTCTATCCCGGCCCGATCGAGCCCGATGAGGCTGCCCAGAAGCGCATTGATGAGATCACCGCCGAGCTTGAGAAATTGCAGCTCGAGATGAAGGATGAGGGGCTCGAGGACGGTGCCTACAATGCCCTTTACGAGCGCGTGGACGCTCTGGAAGACGAAGCGCGCGATCTGCAGGAGGCTTACAGCAACGAGGACCTCGCCCGTGCAGGCGTGATCGCGTCCTGGTCGGGCGGGCAGCTGACCCTCCATGTTGGCCTCGTCCGCCCGGAAGACACCGTCAAAAAGGAGGGCGCGCGCGGCTCCTCGGCTAGCCCGACCGGGGAGGAGACCCCGGACGCCGGCGAAATCAGCTACCCGGCCTCACTGGCCGAGGATCTCAAGACCGAGCGGGCCATGGCCCTTGGCACCGCGATGGCGCTGCATCCGGAAGCCACGCTCGATCTGACGCTCTTCAAGCTGGTCAGTGACGTTCTGGCCAGTGGCATGAGTGTCACGCAGGCGATCAAGATCGATGCCCGCAAGGAATACCGCAGCCATGCCAAGATGGACGAGATCGACGAGACCTCGCTCGAGCAGGTGGCGGCGGCGCATGATGCGCTTGATCTGTCCTGGCTCGATGACACCCGCGCGCCCGCCGATCAGTTCGCGGCGTTTCGCGCGCTGGAGGCCGGCGAGAAGGCCAAGCTCGTGGCCTATGCCACGGCCAGCACCACGCAGTCCTGCTTCGCGCGGGACCGCCAGCGCGACAGCCTGATGCATGCGTTCGAGATCGAGATCATGCCCGACATCCGCGCCCACTGGACGCCGAATGCGGCCCTCTTCAACCGCTTCAAGAAGGCCTGGCTCCTGAAGATCCTCGGCGAGGATCTGGGTCTGGCCCAGGAGGCTGTGACGCTGGCCTCGTCGAGCAAGAAGGAGATCGTGGCCTTCTGCGACAAGCTCTTCGCCGAGCCCTTCGCCACGCTCACGGACGCGCAGCGCGCTGCCGTGGCCGCCTGGTGCCCGCCCATGATGCAGACCGCCGGTGTCGCCCGTGATGAGGCGGAGCCCGCTGCGGAAACCCCCGAGCCTGACAGCGAGGTCGCGCAAGCGGCCTGAGACCTCATGCGACCCGCGCGAAGTATTTCGCGCGCGCGGGTCGATCCTCTCATACCCAACGGAAAGACATCTCCATGGCTATTCTCAAGTTCTCTGCCTCCGCTGTCGCGGCGCAAATCGCCCATGCGCGCGCCTGCAAAACCTTCCTGCCCAACTGGAACGGACCCGTGGACAGGCCCGCCCTGATCCTCATCGTCGGCAATGGTGTGCATCTGCGCTCCAACGGCATCGATGGCACGACCACCCGCATCGTCACCACCGAACAGGCCGATCCGTCCTTCGCCTTCGCCGAAGGCATGAACCCGTTTCGGGACACCGACTGGATGGCGCAGCGCCGCATGGCGTTTCGCGATCTGACCGGCCAGTTCTACACCGACATCCTGGATGACGTGCAGGTGCTCATCGACCGGGGGCGGGGGGCCATCCGGCTCGCCACCGATGGCCACAGCATCCGCGTCTTCGTGCGCCGGGCTTCGGACTATCTCATCGGCGGGACCTACGAGGTGCCCTCGGGCCTCGGCGGCACCTTCCGGGTCATTCTCAAGGATGCCTGCGACACCTTCGCGATCGTGCAGAACTGCGGCAATTGCGAGGATTTCGACGCCATGCAGCCCTACCGCGTGCCGCTCGATGCGCTGATGGAAATCGATGACCGGAGGGCGGCGTGATGGGATGGCTTTTCTACACCGACGGCCGCGTCAAATCCTACGCGGATGAGAAAGCGGAGATTGCTCGGCTGTCCACCTTCGAGGGCGAAAGGCGCAAGACGGAACTGGTCAAAGCCTGCAAGGTGGGTTCGACTTGGTACGCGGCGTCAAAGGTCATCAATCTCGACGGCACCCCTGTCGAAGACACGACCTATGTGACCGATGCGGACGGGTCGATCACTTTTGGCGCTGTCTTCCTCACCCGATATGATGACGGCTTCTGGGGCTACAAGGACATGGAGGAAAGCGCTGGCCCGAACGAGTCTCGTGCTCCCCTTGGGCTGATCGAGCTTCTCTCCGACCTGAAGGACCCGGACAGCTACGCCCAGGACTGGCGTCAGCGCTGCCGGGACTGGGCGTCGATCCCGGACTACGAGGAAGGCGACAAGATCAAGCTCGCAGCACCTGTGACGCTCACCGATGGCAGTACCTGCCAGATTGTCACCGCGACCCACTACAGGCGCGGGCGGCAAAAACGCCGCTGCTACCGCATCGAGGAAACTGGTGGGCTCGTACGCCTGTCAAAGGCCTCGCTTGCGGGCTCGGAGCTGCTCAGCTCCGCGAAAGGTGCGGCTAGCCCGGTGCTGGCGGAGTTCCTGGTCGGGCGAGATTAGGTCCTGCGCCGGACGGTTCATCGGCCTGCCCGGCGACAGCAGATGCTGCGGCTTGTCTTGACATGACAATGCAAATGCATTACATATCACGAGTAGCAAAGACCCTTTTCTTTCAGGAGACTGCCATGACAGCGCTCGCACAAGATGTCTCGAAACTCACGGACCGGTATCAGACGACCGTGCCGGCGGGTGTGCGCAAACAGCTAAAGTTGGGTAAGGGCGACCAGATTCGTTACTGTACCGAGCCGAGTGGCAGGGTCTATATCGAGCCCGTGCGCAGCGACGAGGACGATCCCGCGCTCGGCGCCTTTCTCGATTTTGTCGAGGCCGATATCAAGGCGCATCCGGATCGCATTCGGGCGTTCGATGGGGCTTTGCATGGCCGTCTTGCAGCACTTGTCGGAGACGTTAACGTCGATCTCGATGCGCCGCTATCGCCCGAGGATGAATGAGCGGCGATAGCGTGCCCGCAGGGGCGCCCCTTGTCGTAAACGGATGGTCGATTTATGCGCATCCGCTCTTTCTGGACCAGCTCGAAGGGCTGACCCAGGAGGTCGAGGCGCGTAAAGCACGTGATCCTAAGACCTGGCGCAAGAAAAACCCGACGAAACGGCTGGCCGCCATCTTCAAGCTGGTCACCGAGGCCATACCGGCAGATCCGGGTGCCGCCGCCTTCCGGCAAGGCGGCACACTCGGCGATCACCGCAAGCACTGGTTCCGGGCGAAATTCTTCCAGCAGTATCGGCTTTTCTATCGGTTCAACAGCGATGCAAAGGTCATCGTGGTGGCCTGGGTGAACGACGACAAGACCCTGCGCGCCTACGGCAGCAAGACGGATGCCTATGCGACGTTCAAAGGGATGTTGGAAGATGGCAATCCACCTGACAATTTCGACGCGCTCTTGAAAGAAGCTGCAGCGGCGGGCAAGCGGTTCGAAACTTCCCTTGAAGCGGTGCCCGATCGGTAAGTGGGCCAGCTTGCTGTGACCCTTTGGCATTATCGTTTACGACGCCCCGCTGGAAGATGTAGCTCGGCTGATAATAGGGCCGGAGAAAGCACAATGATTGAGGCGGAAAAGGATAGGCAGCACCTCGGGCTAGAGGAGCAATGCGCGCCTGACCTGACGGGGCACCGTTTCCCAATTGCTGTGCACGTTGCAGACATGCCCGATGACCTCGGCAAGCTGCTGGATATCGGGCTCGAGGAGCATTTCCGTGGCGGTTGATGTCAATTCGTATGACGCGTGGTTTCGCGCGAAGGTACAGGCCGCGCTGGAGGAGGAATGCACGGGAACTTTCAAGTTCAGGTGATGCAGGCCGCACAGGCATTGATTGATGCGAAACGGGAGGTCGAACCCAAGTCCTGACCAAGCCTTGGAGGTCAGCGCGGTCTGATCTCCTTCACCCTGAAAAGCGAAAGTGGGCTTTTTGTCCTTTGGAACTCAGACCCTGATCCAAAGGAAACCCCCATGTCCAAGCCCAAACTGGCAAACCCGGCTCTCTCAATCTCCGACGCTAACCTCACCTCTGCCCTCGCGCAGATCGGCACGGAGATCGACCAACAACCCCTGCGCAGTTCAGCGCTTGCGCGCATTATGCGCAAGACGTTTCTTGGCAGCGATGCCGGCGGTGCCTGGGACTGGCGCATGGCATATGACCTGATGCAGGCCGCGGCTGTTCAGGTGCTGCTGCGTGAGGACGGCGCGGCAGGTGACATCGCCGTTGCAAGGCTGCTTGCCTCGCGGCTCCTGACGGAAACCCGCCGCTCCGAGCAGCAGATCCGGCTGCAGCAGTTTTCCACGCCGCTGCCATTCGCGGCGCTGGTCTTGCGGGCCGCGGCGATCCGCAAGGGCGAGACGGTGCTGGAGCCGTCGGCGGGCACCGGTGCCCAGGCTGCTTTCGCCGCCCGGGCCGGTGCCACGCTTTTGCTCAATGAAATCGACCCCTTTCGCCAGCGCCTCCTGCGCGCGGTTTTCGGCGGCGAGGTCACAGGCCATGACGGCGAGCATATCGATGATCTGCTGCAGACGCCCGTTCTGCCCGACGTCGTGGTGATGAATCCGCCCTTCGCCTCCTCGGTCGATCGCTCCCGAGACAAGCACATCGCCGCCAAACATCTTATCGCGGCTGCAAAGCGTCTGGCACCCGGCGGGCGGCTGGTGGCGATCATGCCGCCGGGATTCACGCCCGAACGCGATGCCGCGCATTGGTCCCGCGCCTGCGGTCTCCTGACGCCGCGCTTGGCGTTGACGATGCCGGGGCAGGTCTACCGCAAGCTCGGCACCTCTGTCGAAACCCAGCTGATGGTCTTCGACAAGGTGCAGGAGGACTGCGAAATGATCCGCGTCCCTGTGCGGGATCTGGATGAAGCCCATCCTTTTGTCGACGCCGTGGCCGCAACCCGGCCCGAGATGCGTCCCGCCCAACGGGCTGAAGCGACCCCTCATGCTCGGCCGACCGTTCCATCCTCTGCTCCGCGCAAGACCGCCGCTGCACCTGTCGCCGCCTCCAAACCTCGGGTCAAGGCCGTCCGCCCGCTCAGCTTCACGAGCCTTGAGACCCCGCGCGACAACAAGCCTATCTCGGACATTTATGCGCGCTACCGTCCGCAGCGGATCGAGATCGCGGGTGCGCAGGAACATCCCACGCCGCTGGTCGAGAGCATCGCCATGGCCTCGGTTGCCCCGCCCATGCCCTCAAACACGGGCAGTGATGACTTGCGCCTGCCCACACGGTTGATCGAGGAGGGAGATCTCTCCGAGGCGCAGCTCGAGACCATCATCATGGCGCATGATGCCCATGGGCGCGATCTGCCCGGTCGGTTTACCATCGATGACGACCAGACCAAGCTGACGCGCGCCGATGATGACCCAGACGCACGGGCCTATCGCCTTGGGTACTTTCTCGGCGACGGCACCGGTTGCGGCAAGGGTCGCGAATGCGCGGGGCTCATTCTCGTGAACTGGCTTTCCGGGCGCAGGAAGGCGATTTGGGTCTCCAAATCCGCCACGCTCATCGAGGACGCCATCCGCGACTGGACCGATCTCGGCGGCTCGCCCGCCGACATCCAGCCGCTCTCCAAATGGAAACCGGACCAGCCCGTCCCTATGGGTGACGGTATCCTGTTCGTGACCTACGCCACGCTGCGGTCCGCGGGCAAATGCGGCACCACGCGACTGAGCCAGATCCTCGACTGGATGGGCGCAGACTTTGAAGGCGTCCTCGCTTTTGATGAGGCCCATGCCATGCAGAACGCGGCAGGGTCCGAGCAGGGCAGGGGGGGCAAACCCTCCCAGCAGGGCCTTGCTGGCCTGCGGCTGCAACTGGCAGCACCCCGCGCTCGCGTCTTCTACATCTCGGCCACGGGCGCCACGAGCGTGCACAACCTGGCCTATGCCGCGCGGCTGGGGCTCTGGGGGCAAGGCCCCGAATACCCCTTCCCGAGCCGCGAGAGTTTCGTCTCGGCGATGGAGGCAGGCGGTGTCGCTGCCATGGAGGTGGTCGCGCGCGATCTCAAGACGCTCGGGCTCTACACGGCCCGCGCCCTCAGCTTCGATGGCGTGGAATACGATGTCCTCGAACACGCGCTCACCCCGGCCCAGATCGAGATCTACGACGCTTATGCGGGCGCCTTTCGGACGATTCACCACAATCTCGAGGCAGCTCTGACTGCGACTGGCGTCAACGACGCCTCGGGCGAGACCAATGCGTCGGCCGCACGCGCCTCGGCCAAGTCCCGCTTCGAGAGCACGAAGCAGCGCTTCTTCAACCATCTCCTGATGGGCATGAAGGCTCCAAGCATCATCCACGCCATCAAGGACGATCTGGCGGCGGGCAAGGTTTGCGTCATCCAGGTTGTCTCGACAGGTGAGAGCCTGCTCAAACGCCGACTTGAGGCGATGGACCCGGAGGATGAACTCGTTGAGGGGGCCTTGACGCCGCGCGACAATGTTCTCGGCTATCTCGAGCAGACCTTTCCGATCCATGCGCAAAAGCTCGTGGAAATCGACGGCAATATGGTCGCGGAACCCTTGCGCGATGAGACCGGCGCGCTGGTCGTCTCGCGTGAAGCGCTCGCTTTGCGTGACGCGGCCATGATGGAGTTGGTGACGCTGGCCCCGATCCCCTCGGCGCTCGATCAGATCCTCTGGGCCTTTGGCGACGAGGCCGTGGCAGAAGTCACGGGCCGATCGATCCGGCCCCTCAAGGCCGAGGATGGCCATCTCTTCATCGAAAAGCGCAGCGCAAGCAGCAATTCCTCCGAGACCCAAGCCTTTATGGACGGCGAAAAGGATATCCTGATCTTCTCTGATGCAGGCGGCACGGGCCGATCCTATCACGCGGCGCAAACGGCCAAGAACCAGAAGCGGCGGCGGCATTATCTGCTGGAGCCCGGCTGGCGCGCCGATGCGGCCATCCAGGGACTGGGCCGCACGCATCGCTCGGCCCAGGTCAACGCGCCCTTCTTTCGGGTCTGCACCTCCGATGTGCATGGCGAGAAGCGCTTCACCTCGACGATCGCCAAACGCCTCGACCAGCTGGGGGCGCTCACCAAGGGCCAGCGCGAGACCGGCTCGCAGGGCATGTTCCGCGAGGAGGACAATCTCGAAAGCCCGATTGCGCGGGCGGCTTTGCGGGGATATTTTGCCGATCTCGCCGCCGGACGGGCCGAGGCGATGAGCTACGAGAGCTTCACCGATTGGACAGCCCTGCGGCTGATCGACAAGGACGGTGTGCTGCTCGAAGAGCTTCCCCCGATCCAGCGGTTTCTGAACCAGGTGCTGGCGCTGCCCATCCACATGCAGAACGCGCTCTTTGCCGAGTTCATGCGCCGGATCGCTGATCAGTCTGAGCGGGCGCGCGCGGCGGGCACGCTCGATCTCGGCGTGGAAACCCTACGCGGCGACAAGATAGAACAGGTCTCCACCGAGGATCTCTGGACCTGCCCGAAATCCGGCGCCGTGACGCGGATCATCGGACTTGAGGTGACGGACCCAGTCCACGTTCTTGGGGCCGAAGAGGCCCTATCGCGGAATCCGGATAAGCTGCCGATGGTCAATCGCGCCTCCGGCCGCGCGGCGCTCATCTCGGCGCGGCCCATGCAGATGTATGACGAGGACATCGTGACGCTGATGCGTAAGGCGGTGCGGCCCAACGGGTCGAGCTATCTCGAAGAGGCGCGGTTCGAGTCCTCCGCCTGGGAAGAGATCGACAGGCTCGAGTTCACCCGCCTTTGGGATGCCGAGGCTGCGTCCCTGCCAAAAACCACCACGACCAAGCTCTATCTGCTGACCGGGCTGCTCCTGCCGATCTGGAAGGACATTCCGACCACCAATGAGCGCATCTACCGGGTCACGCCCGACGGGGCGACCGCGATGATCGGGCGCACGCTCAGTGAGGAAGGGGCAGCGGCGCTGCGCGCCCGCTTCCTCGTGTCCAACCCCCAAACACCGCAGGAGATGCTGACCGCCGCCCTCGGCACCACCGCGCCTGTCGATCTGGGCCGGGGTCTGACCCTGACCCGTCGCCGTGTCGCAGGCGAGATGCGCCTCGAGCTGGGCGGCGCGGATCGGGGCATGATTGATGGCCTCAAGGCAATGGGGTGTTTCACTGAGATCATCGCCTTCCAGCTGCGGGTGTTCCTGCCGCATGGGGACGGGATCGACACGGGAAGCATTCTGGCCCGGATCGTGGGGCAGCGAGCCGCTAGAGCGGCAGAACAAGCCGCCTGAAAAGTCAAAGCGAGCTTCCGGTCGGGCGGCGTGGATCGGGATTTGGCCGATCTGCGCTTTCCGGGCGCGCGCTGACCAATGCCACGCCCGGCCCCCCAATTGCAGACAAGAGGACAGACCCATGACCAATCCCCAGATCGATTATGCCGCGATGGCGGCTCAGTGGCGCGCGGAGCGCGAAACCACCTTGAAGGCGACCCGAGCGGAGCTGCTCGCGCAACTACGTGCGCTTGGCATCAGCGGGGTCACTGCCGAATACGAAGGCTATGGCGACTCCGGCAATGTCGAGGATGTGACGGTGCAGCCTGCAGAGGTCCAACTGCCGGAGGCGCTTGCCACAGAGGTTGGCGATTTCGCCTGGTCGCTCGCCTATCACCATCACCCGGGGTTTGAAAATAACGAGGGCGGCTACGGCACGCTGACCTGGGACATAGCACTAGACAGCATCACCCTCGATCATGCCGACAGCTATGTCGAATGCTCGCACAGCTATGACGAGGGGCTGTGAGATGGCCCATCCGCTTCATCATGCTGAAAGCTCTGCCCGGAAATTCGGCGGCGTGCCGTCTGACTATCAGTCCA
This sequence comes from Sulfitobacter sp. 1A13496, assembly GCF_043557225.1. Lineage (NCBI taxonomy): Bacteria > Pseudomonadati > Pseudomonadota > Alphaproteobacteria > Rhodobacterales > Roseobacteraceae > Sulfitobacter > Sulfitobacter sp. 1A13496. Next base: position 77,393 of record NZ_JBIFFP010000009.1, read on the forward strand.
TACATGACTGGTTCGATGCCTCGAAAGAGCACCTCGCGCTCTTCACGCACCGAGCCATGCGCCACCACGCTCAAGGCCTGTTCGAGGCGGAACGGGTTTTCGGCCTGACCCTGACCAATAGCGCGGGTCGAGAAATCCCCGTGCGCTGGATCGGCGAGCAGCATGTCCGTGAAGACTGTCAGGGCCGTATCCCGAGCATGGCGGACTGGCTGCGACGGATCCAGCCTGAGCCATGGATGGCCAATGGCCACATCGACCGGCATGTCGGCGATGAGCCCTGCGGCGACCCAAGGGTTGCCTGGGCATCTGAAGTCGCCGCCGGAAGAACGGTTCTTGGTCTGAAGGATTGGATGGCGGCGCACGCGACGCAAGCCACGCAAAGCGCCTGACAGGACCCGGCTTTTTGCCAATTGAATGCCGCACGGAAGCCCGGTTGGAAGATCGGGCTTCTTGCGTCGTTTCCCCACCATTCTACTTGAGGAGGATCACATGACACTCGATGACATCAAGGCGGCCGTCGATGCCGGGCAGACCGTGCACTGGGCCAATACCGGCTACGTTGTCCACAAGGACCGGCTCGGTCAGTACCTCATCACCTATGTCCCGAATGGTAGCTGCATCGGCCTGACCGACCGTGGTGGGCACCGGTTGAACGGCAAAGAGGCGGAGTTCTTCATCGCGCAATCGAAGGTCGCCGCAGAATATCCGGGCAACCAATCAAGACCAGACGGGCAGGGGAGGGGCGTAGCACCCGGAGGCGCGGGGGCATTCCCACTCGGACAGCAGCTCTGACCCGTGGGCGGGGCTGAAAGGAAAGCAGGCTTTCTGATTTGTGATCCCTCAAGGGGTCAAGAAAGCAATCCCGGATGCGCTGGCAAGGACGTCAGGCACCGGCCAATCCAAAAGGAACCATCCCATGTTCGCAGGAACCCTCACCCGCAATGTCGAGACCGCAGCCGCTCAGTACACCGGCATGATCCACGGGACGCGCTTTGACATCGCCATCCAGCTTGAAACCCGCTCGAAGATGTCCGAACGCAGCCCGGATTTTGACGTGACGGCAGTCAACAAATCAGGCCGCAAGGTGCGAATCGGCACGGCCTGGAACGAGACCGGCACGACCAGCGGCAATCCCTACATCTCGATGCAGATCGATGTCGGTTTGGGCCCGTTCCGCGTCAATGCCGTGCAGACGAAGGAAGCGCGCGCGGCCCAGAGCGGCGAATTCGAGATCATCCCGCTGGTCTCGAACGGCCTGATGAAATCCGGCTCGATCTCGGGCGAGCTCACCGCCATGGACGCTGACAACGCCTTCACCGGCTACATCGCCAATATGATGTTCGATCTGGAGTTCATGCTGATCGAGAACAGCTACAAGTCCGAGGAGACCCACCCAGACTACCGCATCGAGGTCAGCTCGCCCCGGGGCACGCCGATCCGCGTTGGCTCGGCGTGGATGGCCAAGAGCAGCCGCACGGGCAATGACTACCTTTCGCTGCTGATCAACACGCCCGATGGTGATCTGCGCGTGAACGCCGTGCAGAACGAAGAGCAGCGCGGCGGGCAGACTTTCTCGATCATCCCGTTCATCGACAGCGGTGAGCAGCCGCAGGATGCGGGCGCGGGGCTCTCGCTGGTCGCGTGACCTTGGTACGAGGCTTGAACATCTGAACTGCAAGGGGAGCCGTGGGTTCACGGTTCCCCTTTTGCTGTGCTTGCTTCAATAGAGCGATCGAACTGCCACTTCATATGGCGTTCCGGTGTAGATGAGACTGCTAGATCGGAAGTGCCGCGCGGAGTTTCGATTAAAGTCAGACTTGTACAACTGCTTGAGCGGCAATCAATGCGTCAACAGCAACTTGAACCTCGGCGTAGAGCTCGGTGTCCAACTCTGCTGCGTCGATTTCCACAATCAGTGCGTAGCGTACGGAAGGCAAACTCTCAGCGAGAAGCTTTTTCGACTTCCACCAACCGGTGACTGGGTGAACAGCCAGCAAGTTGCGCCGCGCCAGATCTGAAGCCCTGCATGTCAGCTGATCTATATGGAGCGACCCGACATGGCGCCGATTGCTACCGAAGTCCCAAAGATCATCTTCGTCGCTTGCAGGACCATCGGGCTGTTCGGCCGCTTTGCTGATCCGGGCCAGAAATTGGGCTTCGTTCTCGCCAGCGCGATTGAGTTGGAAACGCAAGTTGTGGGACGCGTAGCGATACCGAACGCCGCGCGAGGCTTCGGACGGGTTCGGAGCGATAAAGCTACTGAGTGCCACCCGCAAGGTCACATCGGCATTGCCGAGCGCGCGCAAAGCCTCAACGGGCCAGGGAAGGGCGAACAGCTTCATTTCATTGTGGACATCACCGCCGGTCTTCTCTGAAATCCCGTACGGCGTAATCGTATCTTCCACGATGAGGGTCAGCGCGTTCGACGCGCTGCGGCGGGCACGCGCCATGTCCGGCACACCATACCCATAGCGCTGAAAAAGGGGCGTGAAGTGACCCTTGTTTGGCTGGGCCGGCAGATGCGCACGCATCTGCTGCGTCCACCGCGCTGACGACACGTAGAGACCACGCACTGTCTCGGGCCAAAGCGTCGGATAGTCCGACCAGAGTTCCGTTACATCCTTCGCGGCAAGCGCGGTCGCCGCGCTGGTATCGAAGGTGAATGTGAAGGATCGGACTGGGTAATTGTGGTGAGTCGAAAGCAGCGATAACCATCCATGCCGCATTGGCGGTGGCATGGCACTTAGCGCCCAGTTTCCACCCTCAAGGACGACGTCCGGCTTGTTCGGCCAATGGGACGACCACGATGCAGTTCTCGAAGCTGGCGATAGATCGCCGAATGGTGCAAGCGCCTGGGCCGGCTCTCCGTCTGGCAGTACGGTCTTCTCTGTAAAGGCCCCAACAGACAGAACATTCCATGCCTGGGCCGGCGACTCGATTTCGTTGTCTTCGTGATCGCATCGGTCCAGGTAGTTTCCGGCACCAAAGGTGAAGTTGTCGGTATTCCCTGCGGAGACAAGCACCAAGCGTTGTTGTTTCACCTCACCTGAAACACCGGCGGCGAGCTGATCGACCTCCGTCGACCATGACGTCGGCGCGCCGTCATGCGGGGTGTCCTCACCCGTCGTCGTGGTCATGGTGAAGGTCCGGCGCCGGGGGCCGACCTGTTCTACTGTATTGATCGCCTGCCTGGTAACCGCGCCGAGGAGATGATGCGGGTTCATCCCTGCATCAGGCAGCAGCTTCACGGATTCCAGACGGTTCACGACAGAAACCGGATTCGCCTGGTGCAGTTTCGGCGTCAGGTCTCCAAAGAGCGCCAGTCCTCCCATCTGCGTGCCATGGCCCTTCACATCCTCCAGCCCCCAGGCCGGGTTGGCGGCATGTCGGTCATCCACGCTGAGCGCCGGCTGAATGAGAGGATGCGCGCGACTGACACCGGTATCCAAAAGCGTGACGTAGCTAGGATCGGGATTGTCAGTGTAGGTCGTACGACCCGCGAGTTCGTCGACCCACTGCGCCTGTTCTGCCACCGGCAAGCCGTCGAAAAAATCCGCTGTGATGGTGGGAGCAGCAAGGGCGCGCACGCCGCCTAGTCGGCGGACGGCTTGGGCGAGCTGATTGCGATCGGCCTCTACGATCACAACGATATCTTCGGGAAACTCCAGCCGATCTGCTCCCACGGTAACGCCATAGTTTGGTGCGGCTGCGACGAAACCTTCGGTCATTTGAGGCTCGAGCCAAACCTCCCAAACGGTCGCAACATCCGCTGCTGGAAATTTGCCTGAAGGGCTGCGCCAGAGGGCACGCAATCCCGCTTCCGTGATGGCAGCGACGCTCTGCACTAGATCCGCGTTCTTCGGACGGCCTGGGATGAATTCACCATCCTTTTCCCGGTCGGGTGTGTCTTCCGTCCGAAACTGCTCGACCTTCTTGCGCAGCTTTTCAATACCCTTGGCTGTCGCAAACACCGTCGCGCGCTCTTCGGTGCCACCGGGATCAGGGGTCTCGGCGACGCGAAGGAGAGTCAGGCCACTAGCGTCGAGGCTGCCTTTCTTCAGGCGCTCGTCGATACGCGAGCGTACTTCCAGATAGACGCCGGGAAGTTCGGCTGCTGGAATATCTGGCAGCGCGTCGATGGCCTGAAGCAATGCTTGGGCGTGCGCCGCGCGATTGGGGACATCACTTGGTCTTTTGGACCCGCCCCCGCCCTTTGCTTGGAACGGGCGAGGTTGGCCGAGATTGCGAAGGTGGAAGTGCCGAAGGTCTCGTGCCATTGTCATCGGTCCCTAGTTCTTGGAGCGACCGTCGGCGTTCGAGGGCATCAAGCAAATCCTGTGTCGCAATCTTGTCGGTATCATTCAGAACAGCACGTCGAGCGGCATCTTCCGCCGCTGCCACAACATCGGCCGTTGAGAGGCCTGTGGCAACGTCTATAACCCGTTTCCATCCCATGCGAGCGAGTGAGAAGCCGATCAAACGGCGTTCGAGCGCCTGCCGAATGGCAGGGCCATCGGGCATGACATATGGCAAAACAAGATCAAAGCGGCGCAGCACAGCGCGGTCAAGAATTCCCGGCAGGTTTGTAGTGGCAATGACGATCGAAGGCCCGGTATCCTCATCCAGGAATTGCAGGAACGAGTTCAGAACCCGCCGGGCCTCACCGACATCGTTCTCACCGCCCCGGGCCGCGGCCAAAGCGTCGATTTCGTCGAAGAGATAGATACCGCGCGTCGTCTTGACGGCATCGAATATCATCTTCAGCTTCTGCGCTGTTTCACCCATGAATTTTGTGATCAGTCCGTGGAGCATGACCGAAAAGAGAGGGTACTGCAGCTCACCGGCAAGCGCTGAAGCACTCAGGGTCTTGCCGGTTCCGGGAGGACCGGAGAGGAGAACGCGCCGCCGTGGCTTCAACCCTTTCGCCTCGAGCTTTTCGCGCATTCGTGTCTCTACAACGAGATGCGCGAGTTCGCTCTCAATCCTGTCTGGCAAGATGACATCGACGAGGCGCTCGGTCGGATAGGACGCGGCAAGGAACTCCGCCAGATCACCGCGGGGTGTTGCGATAGGAGTGATCGCAGGGGTTCGCTTCGAAGGCGGCTTCTGTCCCGCTTCGGCCCATTGTCGCAACTGTTCAGCCAGACGGGTATGTCCCTTCTGCTCTTCAGCCGCAGAGAGTTGCATCGCCAGATCGTAAAAACGATCAGCGTCCCCTTCTGCGTGGCTCTTGACGAGACCGATGAGTTGTTGGGCGGAAGCCAAGGTCGAGTTGCTCTTTCTGAATGATCATTTTCAATGATACTAAGGTCTTTTCTACATTCGAACCCCTCAGCAGACCAGACAATTTGCGCTGTTTGGAAGCAGAGTGTGTCGGTTTTGTGCTCTCGAGCATCGACTTGGATGCTTGCCTTGCGGCCTCCCCCGCTCGGCTTCGCGTGTCGCAGGGGAGAACGGCCCTTCGGTCCGTCGCGCATTCGGCCATGCGGCCTCACCGCGGCGTTGCACCTAGGCCCCCGGTTTGCCCGCCTCGCGAGCACCTCCCTCCCCGGCCGCTCCGCCGGATTGCGCTCTGGTCTGTTTTGCTTGAGAGCAAAACGATCCCGCCACTCCATCCGTCTCCCGCGTCCGGTCGGGCCGTTTGCCTGCTCGGGTCGGGCAAACCTACCGTCAAAACACACACACATGAGTGCGGAAGCATATCCTCCGGATGGCCCCCAAATCAGCCCGCGTCAAGGATCGCAAAACTTTTCGGCGAGGGCGGTACATATGGCTTGGGGCGATCCCGTGCGTGAGCGCGGGCCTGTGTCGGGTGCTGCGCTCGGAAAACTTTTGCGCCCGGCAAGCCGGCGGCTGCGCCGTCCCTGACCCGGGCAGATTCGGAAACCAGGCATTCGGCCATGCCCCCACACTCACGTGGAGGCCTTGGAACCGAACACTGGAGATAAGAACATGGCTTACGACACCGCAAACACCTACGAGACCATCGAGCTTTTCGGGCTGACCGAGAAGGACGCACAGCTGCCGATCCCGGAGGATCACGTTCTGACCGACCGCATCATCCGCGAGAGCTTCGAGGCTCTGCTCGGGCAGCTGCGCGGGACCGGGCTCGAAGCGGAAATCGAACCGCTGGCGCACGGGCTCGCGACGATCCTGCAGCGCCGCAAGGTGGCGCTCGGCAAGGAGGTCGACCGCACCGCTGACAAGATCGGCGCGCTCGCAAAATCCCACGATGGATCCGAGATCGCCGAGACCGCGCTCGAAGAGGCGCAGTCGCGCTTTCTGCAGCTGCGCGATATCGTCGGCGCAATCGAGGTGATGAGCGAGGCCGCAGCGGAATGCTACGAGGTCGAGACGGGCCACGCCTTCATCCCGGCAGCCGGATCGCGCGCAAGCACCCGGGCGCAAGAGACCGGGGCGGTCTTCGAGGCGCGGCAGCTCCTGGAGCAGCACGACCGCGAGACTGCCGAGAAGTCCAAAGTCGAGGGGGTGCCCCTGATCGTCTCGGGCGCCACCGACTGGACCGATGTCGATGTGATCTTCAATACGCTCGACAAGGTTCGCGAGCGGATCAAGCAGAACCGCAATCAGGAAATATTCCTCTGCCACAAGGGTGGCAAGCACGGGGCGGAGATGATTGCGGCGCGGTGGGCCCGGGCACGGGGTATCGCGCAGGCGCGCTTCGATCCGCGCTGGTCCGCTCACGGACGGGCGGCACCGTTCAAATGCAACGACGAAATGCTGGACGAAAAGTTCGCGGCGACGGGGGTTGTGCTCTTCGGCGGCAACGGGGTCGCGCTGAACCTCGGGCAGAAAGCGGAAGCGAAAGGCCTGACGGTCATGCGGGTTGCTGACCCGGCGAAGAAGACTGCGCAAGATTGAAGAGAGGGGGTCGCGCTTGGCGCGGCCCTTTCGTCATGTCTCATGGCGCGTGCGATCGGTCACACTTGATCGGCAGCTCACGGCGTCCAGCACCGTCATCCTTCTACCCAGCCCGTCAGAGTTCGGCCCATCCGCATCGGTACGGGCTGGGGATGGTGCGCACCTCGCAAATCGTCAGCAGCGCAAGACCGAGGGGTCGAAACGTCGCACATGAGGCTGAAGACCTGCACAACCCTCGGGGGGGTGTTTCGGAACATCGCAGCCACGCGGGCGGGCTCCATCAGCACCCCGGCCAGGATCGGCGGAACTAGGACGCGGAAGGTGGCTGCGGCGTGATGGCAGGGGTCATCCGGATCACTCCTTTTTGCTCATAGATGTGGATCGCACGGGGTCGGCCCAATCGTGCCCTCAGCTCACGCTTCGGCAAGCACAAATACGGCTTCCACGGCGGAGCCGCGGACCCTCCGCATTTGCGCTTGCGACCGGGCCTCTTGCCCCCGTGCTGGCAGATCCCCATCGCAACAAGGAGTAACCCAAATGACCAACCACTACGTCGCCACCGTCCCCGTCAAGTTCACCGACACCGATGGCCAGGAGCGCACCCGTTTTCAGCGCGTGGGCGCGATGTTCCGCAACACCCGCAACGGGGACGGCTCGGAGTTCTTCAGCCTCAAGCTCGACTTCCCAGTCGCGGTCTCGGAGCTGGTGATGTTCCCGCCGAGCGCGAAAGATCCCCAGGATTAAATCCTTTGAAGAGGATGGGCCGCCCCAGGACGATCTTGGGGCGGCCTGATCCCTGTTCCAGGGATGCCGTCACCGGCGTAGGTGATCGCCGATAGCGACTTCCTATTGGTGCCGGTCGCTGCGCGTTCAAGGGGCGCACTCCCCCCCGGGATGATCAGGCCGCGACAGACCGGCCAGTCAGCCTCAAGGGGGCCATCCACAAAAACCTATCGGCCAGGGCCTCCCGGTTTTTGCGGCAGAGATTTGGCGGAGCCAAATCTGGCCCTCCTTGACCCTGCCTGTCCGCCCTGTCGGTGGGGTTTGCGCCCGCCCGCGGTTCCGTCCGAACACATGCGTGTTCGGTCAGACCCTCGGGCGGTGTTGGGGAAGGGGACCCAATGGACAGGTGGGTCGCCCGGTGGTGAGGGCAGCAGAGCCGCGTCCCTGCGGGCCGCGGCGTGAAGCGGACACCAAGGCTGCCTGAGTCTGAATGCAACGTAAGTATATAATTGACAGATAGATATATTATCGTATGGTAGGGGCAGCCTTGGTGGAAGGTGGCAGGAAATAGGGGGTCTTTCTTCCGCATGTCCCGAACAAAACGCCTGACAGAGACCGAGAAGATGCAGATCGTCCGCGAGGCCGCGGAAGGTGTGTCGACGTCTGAGCTGGCCGAGCGCTTCGAGGTCACATCGCGGGCCGTGCGCTATGTCCTCAAAGCTGATGCCGAGCGCCAGGCGGATGCCGCGATCCCGGTTTCCGCGGTCAGCGTGAAGGTCACGGCTGCGGAGCTTGCAGCCTTGGATGCGGTGCTGGCGACAGCCGGGATCGAGAGCCGGGCCGAGGGGCTGCGGCGGCTCATCCAGGCGGCAGGCGGGGTGTTCGTTCCGGACGTGCAGATGGCAGTAGAGATGGCGCGCTACCGCGCCTCTCTGCACGAGGTTGGCAATGGCGTCGCGCAGATCGCCAAGCAGATGGCGCAGGCCAACCGGCAGGGGCAGGGCGCTGGCCCGGAGTTCACGGAATTGCGCCTTGCCCAGATGCGCGGGTTGGCGCGGTTCATCCTGGATTCCGCTGACGAGATCGACCTTCTCCTGCGCCGCCGTCGGGACGCCATGCAGCTGCAGGCCACGGCCGCGCTGAGGGAGTTTGCCCATGCGGCCGAATGATGCTGTCGACGCTGTTACCGGGGAGGTGTTCCGGGATGGCTGGAGCCGCGTCCGGGGCTCGATGCAGGGGCTGCATGTCGCCAAGCAGAAACAGCTCATGCGCGCGGCAGCTGGGCACAGGCCAGCCGTCTTCAAGGCGATCCGGGGCGGGGGCACGCATACAAAATCGCAGCTCGCAAACCAGCTCGATTACCTGACCACCAAGTCCACCCATATCGTGGATTCGTGTGGGTTCTTGGATGGCAAGGTGAAGCTCGAGGCGGTTGAAATCAAGGATCTGACCGAGCGCTTTGCCAAGCGGTGGGATGCAGGCTTCAAACCCAAGCTGGGCCAGACCACACACATGCTCATGTCTTTCCCCATCGGCACGCGGGGTGAGGATGTGCGCGACATCGCGACGGATGTGGCCGAGCGGTTCTTCCAGAGTGACGCGGGGCATTTCGACTACATCATCGCGGTGCATGAAGACCGCGATCACCCGCATGCGCATCTGGTGCTGAACCGCCGCTCGCAAGAAGGCGAGTTCTTTTTCCTCGGGCGCAACCATCGCTTCAACTATGACGATTTCCGCCTTGCCATGGTCGAGGAGGCGGAGAAGTACGGCGTGCGCCTGGAGGCCACGCGCCGGGTGGATCGCGGGGTTGTGCATTACCCGGCCCCCACCCGCGAAGTTTATGCCGCGAAGGAAGAGGGGCGCGCACCCCGCGAGCGAGAACGCGTAGGGCAGGACCTGACGCGGACGCTGGCGGAGATCGCCAATACCAGAACTGTCTACCACTCGCTTGCCGCAGAGGCCTCCCGGGAAGCCCGGGAAGACATCGCCGCAGCCCTCTTCCGCGCGGGCGAGGTGCTGGCGCGTGGCGGGCAGGTGGACCGAACAGGAGATGTGTACATGGCCGAGGATCAAAGTTTCGAGGATCTAAGAAGCCTCTATGCGGAGAAGCTCGCGCGGGTACAGGGCATGATCGCCGAGAAGGCGGACGCGGAACGCCCCCTACTGGAAAAACGCCTCATCGAGATCCAGACGCAGGTCCAGCACATGCAGCCGCTCGGTTTGCGTTCGAGCACGTTGTCTGAGGCTCCGTCGGAAGGCGGGATCTATTCCGAGGCCAATATCGACGCCAGCCGGCTAGACAGTCTGGCCGAGCCGGACTTGCGGTCGCGCATTGACGCGGCCCTGCGCGGCACGGGGATCAGCACATCGGAAGTGGTGGCCCGGATCGAGACGGGCGCCTCAAATGCAGCGCTCGAACATCAATGGATCGCCGATGATCTCTCGAAGGTGGCCGAGGCGTGCGATCTGAACCTCGAACGCCGCGCCGACCTGGAACAGGCGCGCGACATTCTCAACGATGTGCATGTCGAACTTGGGACGCTGCTGGAACGGGAGAACGTGCTGCGCCGGGATGGTGTTATGGAAGCGGAAGCGGTCAGCGAGCGGTTCCATTATCACGAGGACGCGGTTCGGGCGATGGAAGGGACAATCCGTCAGGAGATGCGCGCCGAGGGTCTGACAACGCAGCAGATCGAGGACCGGGTCTGGGAGGTGGCCTCCAAGGCGGAGCGCCGGATCGAAACAGAGCAGCGCGCATATCTCGAGGCACATCCGGATCTGCTCGCACGTCCTGGCGATGTGATCGACCGGTCTGAGCCCTACAGGGAGACCATCACCGATGCGGCCCGCGCCAGTGAGATCACCCGTGAAGTCGACCGCATCATGGAGGGACGCGACCTCCGCACGTCCGTTGCGGATGCTGTCGCAGATGACTTGCACGTGCGCTATCCGGACATGCCGTCCCACCTCGCCCGTGGGCTCGGCGCGACCTATGCGGCCGTCGTCGAGATACGGGACACGGAGGCCATCAATCAGGTCCGCCGCGACAACGAGTTGCGCGAGGGGCTTGGGTCTGCCAAGCGCGACGACCTCCTCGCAGCCCGCGGTGAAACGGCGCCGCAGACTGACCGTGCCAACCGTTTTGCAGACGAGATTGCGCGTGTCCTGGAGCATGAGCGGGCGGGGGAGTTGTCCGCGCCCTTCGAGACCGAGGCGGAGCGGGACGCCTTCCGGGGCGAGATAGCGCGGGTGCTGGATGACCGCCAATTGGGCCGCCTCACATCCGGCGATGCCGATGCGCTGGACAAGGTTCTCGAGGACCGTCTCGACCGGCTCTATGTCGCCAAGGTCTACCTGCAATCCGATGCGGCGACGGCCAACACCGAGGCCTTGCGCCAGGTGGTCGATGAACTTGCCGACGCCGAGTATGAAAAACACCGCGCGACAGACATGGATGGCGAGACCGAGCGGGGCCAGGTCCATTGAGCGCCGCCATGGGAAAAGCGCGGATCGCCACGGGCGCCCTGCTTGTGACGCTGGTGACAGGGGCCATGGGCTATACCATTGCCTCGGCGGTGCTGACATACCAGGACCTTGGCTTCGGGGCCGAGATCGACTTCGCCTATGTCGCGCAGAACTACATGGCGATCCGCGATCGTCGACCGGAGGACGCGCAACTTATCCATCTGATCATCGGCAGCTTCGCCGCTGCCGGCCTGATGCTGAGCCTCGCCCTCTCGGGATCGGCCCTCACACGCTTTGGCCAGACCCATTGGCAGTCTGCGCGCGAGATGAAGGCCAACGGGTTTTTTGGCGCACCCGGGACCGGGTTCATCCTGGGCAAACTTGGGACGCCCGGCTCCCGCGCAAAATACATCTGCTCGAAAGTATTCCCGCACGCGCTGATCGTGGCGCCCACGGGCCGTGGCAAGACCACGGGCTTTGTCATTCCGAACCTGCTGATCTGGCAAGGCTCCGCCGTGACTCTCGATGTGAAGGGCGAGTGTTTCGAGGCCACGGCCCGTCACCGCGCAGCCCAGGGCGACAAGGTCTATCGTTTTGCCCCCACCGATTGGGAGGGCAAGCGCACGCATCGCTACAATCCGCTCCTGCGCATCTATCAACTGAAGGACCCTGCGCGCCAGCAGATGGAATTGCAGCTCCTGGCGACGCTCTTCCTGCAAAGCGACAACGACCGGGTGCAGGGCCTCCTCAAGGGCGGGATCGATCTCTTTGTGGCGGCGGGGCTTTTGGCATTCCAGCGCAAGCGCCCGACCTTGGGCGAGATCTACCGCATCGCCGCCTCGGGCGGGAACAAGCAGAAGGAGTATTTTGCGCGGGGCCATGAGGTCGACAACAGGGCCGCGAAGCTGATCTTCACGCGGCTGGCCTCCACCAACAACGACACGCTGACCTCTTACGTTTCGCTTCTGATGACATCGGGGCTCGATCAATGGCAGAACCCGGCGATCGACGAGGCGACGGCGGTGTCGGATTTTGATTTCCGGACGATCCGCAAAAAGCCCTTTTCGGTCTATCTCGTGGTCCAGCCGCTGATGGTGAAGCCGCTGGCGCCGCTGATCCGGCTCTTCTTCTCCGACCTGCTCTCGGCCATGCAGGAAAAGGATCCCGGGCCGGATGAGCCCTGGCCCGTGATGATCATGCTCGACGAGTTCAACCGTTTGGGCAAGATGCCCATCGTGGTCGAAAGCATCGAGACCCTGCGCACCTACCGCGGCCACTTGGCCGTGGTTACCCAGACGATCCCCGCCCTCGATGAAATCTATGGCGAGAACACCCGCCGTGCGCTGCAGGGCAACGCGGGCGTGAAACTCTATCTCACGCCCTCGGATGAAAAAACCGTCGAAGAGCTCAGCAAGGCTGTCGGCAAGACCACGAAAACCGTCATCACGCGCTCCCAGTCCATCGGCAAGAACCCCTTCGAAGGGCGCAGCCAATCTACACGGACTGAAGAGAGCTCTCTGCTGCCCGAAGATGAGGCGCGCCGCTTGCCGCTCGACGAGATCGTCATGGTGATCGATGCCCAGATGCCTGTCCGGGCGAAGCGGATCCAGTATTTTGACGACCGGCTGTTTAAGGCCATCCATGCGGCGCAGACAGGCGAGTTGCCATTTCCAGAGCCGGGGGGAGGGGGGCCGCAAGGCACGCTGCCGTTGAGCATGCGCGCCATGCCGATGACACCGCCACTGGACGGGTCTGGCGGATCCGAGGCCGACGTTGAGGCCGAACGCCAGGCTGCTGATGGCCAATCGTCAGGGAAAACTGATGTCGCTCCAAAGAAAACTTCGCCGGTCGTTCAAGCCGTTATCGCCGAGGAACAGCGACAGATTGAAATGGATTTTGGGGGGGAAGTGGCTGCTCTTGGTTCGGTGAAAGATGCGGATGTCGAGCAGGTACGAACGGCCGTACATGATTTGGGCGAGTTGGAGACAGCCCTAACACAGGGGCTCTAACTTGATGGGTTGTCGCATCCAGAAGTTGATGCAGTAAGAGGTGGTCACCAGCCGCGTTCTAGAAGTCTGAGATTTCGCTCTCTATCAGGTTTGACCCTTTGCAGGGGTAACCTCCATATCTTGTTGCTCCTCCCTTATGTTACTCCAGATAAAGTGTTACATCTGGAAAAGCCTGTTTTCGGGAATCGAGATGTGAATAAGAAAGTTACAACCAGCCAGCGAATTGGCGAAATCGGGGAGAAGGCGGCTAATCTTCAATTCTTGCGAATTGGGTTCCAATTCGATGGGCGTTCGCGGTTGGAAGCAGGGATAGACGGCATCGCTGAGGTGATGGACGATGATCAGCCGACTGCGAAGATGATTGCCGTTCAGGTCAAGGCTACTGAGCGTGGCAGCTATGTCGGCGAGACGAACGCCGGTTTCACCTATCGTGTCCGCGCTTCAGATTTCGACTATTGGCGTAGCTCCAACCTACCCGTCATCCTAGTTCTCTACAGGCAATTAGATGACACATTCTTCTGGAAGTCGCTCGAAAACCTCGTTGGCGAGGCCGAACGCACATTGCAGTTCGACAAGGAGCGCGACGTCTTGGACGGACGTGCGAAGGATCGCCTCGCTGCCCTGACCGTCGCCAAGCAAGGACACGGTTACTACGTCCCGCCACTTGGGGGAGGGGAGGACGCGATCATCAACATGGTGCCATTGCAGCTTCCTGAGGAAATCTTCGTCGCACAGACACAGCTCTCCACCCAGAAGGCGCTCGCCCGGATGAATAAGGTCCGGGAAGGCCAACGGTACGATTGGATGATCGATGAAACCTCGCTTTGGACATTCTGCGACCCGCTAACCACACCCGTTCGCGACCTAGTTGAGCGGGATCAGGTCGAACGGATCGAAACCGACTTTCTGGCACAACACGACGCCGTAGATCAGCAGCACAAATTTGCGGGCCTGTTGCGACATACTCTGGCGCATGACTTTCGGGATTTGCTTGGATGGGACCGAAAGAAAAAGCAGTTCTACTTCTTGCCGACACCTGGAGGCGTCGCGCGCAAGTTTCGCTATCTTGGTGCGAAGCAGAAGACACAGGCCGACGTTGTCAGCGTCTATCAGAAGTCGAAGGGGGAGGGGCCCATCGACTATGTGCGGCACCATTCATTCCATCCCCGGTTCGAGCGCTTGGCGGACCAATGGTACCTGATCATCAACCCATCCTACTACTTCACTTCGGATGGAGCGCGCGCGCTCAACTATCCGGATGCCTTGTTGTCCGGGAAGAAGCGCCTCGACACAAACAGCACCGTTCGAGGCCAGGTGATCATGTGGCATCGATTGCTGTCAGGTCTGGAATTTGAAGATGCCGGCGAACTGCTGGCACCCGACACCAAGACGGATCGTATCATCAAGTTTGGTGACCCGCCTTCCATCGAACTGCCGAAGAGTGTGCCCGAGGACGTGTGGGGCGCGAAGGCGCAAAAGTCGAGGAAGCCGTCCGGCTCGAATGAACAAGGCAGCTTCGACCTATGAGCGACTTCAAGACAAAGATCTTCCCGGAGCCTGAACTGGAATTTGGTGACCAACACCATCATCCTGATCCACGATTGGGGTTGCTACAGGCGGGCCCGTTGCAAACGAACCTGGGGGACACGATCAAAGTCGGCGTTGTTGGCAGCGCTCTGACCGTCGAAAAATCAGGCGAGTTTCTGAATGCGATCGAAGATGGGTTCGAGGGTAAGACCGAAAAGCACCCGAACCTGCACCCGGATTTCCCCGGGTTGAGAAACCAGAACCCCTATCGGTGCCGGTTTGAAATGGTGGCTGCCGAAGATGGAGTACTGACCAAAGGTCAGATCGAGAAGATTGCTAAGGAACCGAGCGATGCGCGTGCTGTGGAGATGGCCGTCGACGCAGTTATGGCGCAACTGGAAAAGCTGGAGGCGCATCATGAACGGCCGGGCGTGGTCATGGTTTCTCTCCCTGTCAAGTTGATCGAACGGGTCTGGAGAAACGAGCGGGCGCGCGATGACGGAGTTATAGAGGACGAAGCGGCCGACGCGAAAGCTGGCAGAGAAACCTCTCCGAACTTCCGTGGCTTGCTCAAGGCCAGAGCGATGGACCTCAGATTCTCAATTCAGATTGTTTGGGAGGATGTCATCAACCCCGATGCCAAGATCCCTCGCAAAATCAAGGAGAACTCTGACCGCCAAACCCAAGACCGAGCTGACCTCGCATGGAACCTTATGACGACGCTCTACTATAAGGGCAGCGGCAAGGTGCCCTGGCGCAGATTGCCGGAAGAAGGCGAGTTCACCGCCTGTTACATTGGCATCAGCTTTTTCAAGGATGCCGAAACCGACGAGATATGGACCAGTGCTGCGCAAATGTTCGACGAGCGGGGCAGAGGGTTCATTCTTAGAGGCGGTCCTGCACAGTCAGAGTCGCGGGGTCGCCACCCGTTCCTCACTATCGATGAGGCTCACAAGCTTACCGAGAGCGCCTTGGCCGCCTACAAATCGGTCCATAGAACGATGCCGGCACGCGTGATCGTCATGAAGACGTCGCGCTTTCGCGAGGACGAGGCCGAGGGTGTTGGCAAGGCGCTCGACGAGGCAGGTGTGGAACTGCGCGATCTCGTTTGGATTCATGAGAGCTATTCAGTCAAGGTGCTGCGCGACGGCGACTTCCCTGTCCTCCGCGGCACCTTCGTTGAACTGGACGGCAATGGGCTGCTCTATACCAACGGCAGCATTCCCTACTATGGGACCTATCCTGGCCTCTATGTCCCGAACCCCCTGTTGCTCTGTCCACACCCGCAAAGCGAGAGCACAATCGAACAGATTGCGAAGGAAGTTTTCAGCCTCACGAAGGTGAACTGGAACTCGACCCAGATGAACCAACGCTTGCCGATTCCGATCCGAGCAGCCCGTAAGGTTGGTGACGTATTGAAATACGTTCCCTCGGGGCAAAAGGTCAGCAGTGACTATCGGAAGTACATTTAGAGCCTCTTGGGCCTTCGGGAATTTGCAGAAACCGATTTGAAAAAATAGAACGCTAGGGAATTCGGATGAAGATTGACACACTTTTTATACGGAACTTCCGATGCTTCGGCGCAGAGGCTGAAACTCTCTGGTTTGAGAACGGGGTTACGGCATTGATTGGCGGAAACGGAGCCGGAAAAACGGCGGCGCTTCAGGCGTTAGCACGGCTTTTTGGTGTCTCAAGTGCAGAAAGACAGATCCAGACACGCGATTTTCATCTTAGGCCTGACCAAACCGAGCTCGATCCTGGAGCGACGTTGTCGATCGAGTGTATCCTGTCCTTCCCAGAATTAGACGGTCTTGACGAGGCGGCGGCGGCCGACGCCGTGCCGGATTTTTTCAACCATATGGCAGCAACCGGCCCTGGAGAACCGCTTAAAGCGCGCATGCGCCTGCAGGCAGTCTGGACGGATGACGGAACGCCCGATGGTACGGTGGAAGAGGACGTTCGCTGGATTGGTACGCTCGGTGATGACTACGATTGGGATGAGTGCCAAAGGGTCGCCGCCGTTGATCGTGGCACCATCCAACTTGTTTATGTGCCGGCGACCCGTAATCCGGCGGATCGTGTCACTGATTTGCTTAAGGGGCGTTTGTGGCGGGCTGCGAAATGGTCGGATCGCCTGTCCAAGACGACCGAGCGCGGAGCCAAGCTCATCCAGAAGCGTTTTGAGCGCGAAGCACCCGCAGAATTCATCGTCGAGCGGCTTACGAAGCGCTGGCGGGAGGTCCACGAAGCCGACACAGATTCGACGCCAGTGCTTAGACTTGTGGAAAGTCGGCTCGAGGAACTGGTCAGGCGCGTCGAATTTGCATTCCATCCCGATGAGGCCGGTCGCGAGCGGGCGCTTGTCGACCTAAGCGACGGTCAACGCTCTCTGTTTCATATAGCTCTAACTGCGGCGACGCTTGAAACCGAAAAAGATGCTCTGCGACTGGCCGCTGCCGATAGCCCGTTCGATCAGGAAAAGCTGCGGCGTGCTCATCTTACGATTCTGGCCATCGAAGAACCGGAAAACAGCCTGTCGCCGTTCTTCCTCTCTCGCATTATGAACCAAGCGCGCGACATCGGAGCGCTCAGCTCGGCGCAAGTACTGATCTCTAGCCACAGCGCTAGCATTTTGAGCCGTATCAAGCCGGACGAGGTGCGCTACTTCCGGCTCGATACGACCAGCAGGGCCTCATCGGTGAAATCTTTGACGCTACCTGACGATGCGACCGAGGCGGGTAAGTATGTCCGGCTCGCCGTGCGGGCGTATCCGGAGCTCTACTTCGCGCGGTTCGTCATCCTCGGCGAGGGGGACTCCGAACGAATTGTGTTGCCTCTGCTCGCGGAGGCGATGGGCGTCCCTCTTGATCCTTCTTTCGTGCCTGTTGTGCCGCTCGGCGGTCGCCATGTCGATCACTTTTGGCGGCTTCTTGACGCGCTGAAGATACCGCATGCAACGCTGATTGATCTCGACCTGGGGCGCTCACATGGCGGTGCGAACACGATAAGAACGACCGTCGGATCGCTCGCCGAAATTGGAAACGATCTCAGCAACAACTTGGATGTGATGATGGAAGTAGTCGAGCTCGCCAACCTTCCTGCCCTGTCCGACGAAGAGATGACTGATGGATTTGCCGAAAACAACTGGATGCAGGCGCTGAAAGACGAAGGTGTTTTTTTCTCCGATCCACTCGATCTGGACTTCGCGATGCTCGCGGCATTTCCAGACGCCTATAAGGAGCTCGATCCGGGCGCGCACGGTCCTGACGACAGTGAAGAGGCCTTGGAGCGCAAGAAAGCCGCCACTCTCAAAAAGGGCGGGAACGCTGGTCTCTACGATCCTGAGTGGGATGATTGCTTTATCTGGTATCCATACCTGTTCTTGAGCCGAAGCAAGCCTGAAACGCATCTGGCCGCGATTAATCGCATTCCGAAGGCAGATCTTGCCGCAAACGCTCCGCCTGAACTGTGCGCGCTGGTTCAACATGTCAAAATGAAGCTCGGTCTCGAGAACGGCGCAGATTGATGTTGGTGCTTCCCGATGATTGGAGGCCTCAGGGCGTCGACGATCTCGAGCCGGGCGCGTGGCAAGCGCTGCGCGAAACGGACCGAAGCGTATGCGTTACCGCCGGCGCAGGCGCGGGCAAGACAGAATTCCTAGCGCAAAAAGCAGCATACCTCCTGCAAACTGGCATCTGTCTGCCGCCCAAATGCATCCTGGCCATCAGCTTTAAAAGGGATGCTGCACAGACGCTCAAGGCGCGCGTAGGCAAGCGTTGTCCGCCCGATCAGGCGCGCCGTTTTCACTCGCTTACCTTCGATGCGTTCACCAAAAATATGTTAGACCGCTTTCGGGCCGCGATCCCTCAACCCTTTGGGCCGCCCCGCAACTATGAAATTGGGTTTCCGCGGCGCGATGATTTGGAGGACTTCCTCACCCGGAGCGGTCGGCGTGACATCGGCTGGCAAAAATTCGAAAAGGCGATCGCACGCGCGCCGCTTCCGTTCGATGCGGAGGGAATACCACCGGCTTGGCGCGAGCTACTTCATACTTATTGGCAGGAGCAATTGGAGCGTCCAACCGGTACGCTGCTCTCGTTTGCCATGATTAACAGACTTGTCGATTATTTGCTGCGCGAGAACCCCGCGATACGGCGTGCCCTGCAGCTCACCTATCCCTTCGTTTTCCTCGATGAATTCCAAGATACGACATATGCACAATATGATCTGGTGAAGAGTGCTTTTCATGGCAGTGATGCCGTTTTCACAGCCGTCGGCGACGACAAGCAACGCATTATGGGCTGGGCCGGGGCGATGGACAACGCCTTTCAGGAATTTGCTTCTGACTTCAATGCAGTGAACGGAGCGCTACGCTTTAACTGGCGGTCTCATGCGGATCTGGTCGCCATTCAACAGGTGATTGCGGAGCGCATCGATCCAAACGTAGAAGACGTTGAAGCAAGGGGGCAGCGCGCCGTCGACGGTCAGGTCGCTGCGCTTTGGCGTTTCGATACACGCGAGCAGGAAGCACAGCAAATCGCGGCTTGGATCGATAGAGAAATTGAGCACGGAATTCTGGAGCCGCATGATTGCGCCATTCTCGTGCGTATGCGCGCCGACGATGTTGAAGCCGAACTGACGGGCGTATTTGCAGCGCAAGGCCTGAAGATCAGAAACTTGGCGCGTAGTGTTGGTGGAATTGCGATTCAGGAACTACTTGCCGAAGAACTGACAGGTATCTTTATACCGCTCTTGAGGCTCGGTACTGGTGAACGTAGCCCGGGTGCCTGGAACGCCACTCAAGAACAGCTGCAAGCGCTATTCGCCATCGATACTGGCGATGAACGAGCCCAGGAGCGGCTGCAGCGAAGTATTGAAGAATTCTCCTCCACTTTGCGTGCGGCTATGCGCGATAACGAACAGAATGGCGAGAGCGCGGCAAATGTGTTTCAGATCGCCCTTGAATTTGTCGGTGCCGATCGGCTGCGCCAGGCTTTTCCCGCCTATAGACGGGACGCGGACTTCGAACGGGTACGGACAGGGTTCATCACGCTGTTTTGCGAATGCGCCGAAGCTGTGGACGCTTGGTCAGACGCTCTCGATCGCTTCGAAGGCATAGGCCAGGTGCCACTTATGACGATCCACAAAAGCAAGGGTCTTGAGTTTCACACAATGATCTTCTTCGGTCTCGATGCACAGACTTGGTGGAGCCTTTCACCCGGACGGGATGAAGAGCTGAATTCCTTCTTTGTCGCCTTCACGCGTGCCATGCAAAGGGCCTTCTTCGCTTATTGCAGTGAGCGCGGACAAGCGATCGGATGGCTTGAAAACATGTTGCTGCCGGCCGGTCTGGAGCGGGTCGACGGGCTCCTGCACCTTGCGGTTGGAGATGAATAGCAAGTTTAGTTTCAACCACGGCTTAGTGGCCCGTTGGTGCACACGGGGGTATGATCCCGGCTCAGAAGAAGGTGATCTCCCGCAGACCTTGAAATGCACCTTCTCTAAACGCGCCCGTTTTATGCAGCCGAGGGAAATCTGGAAGCCTGTCTAGCTCGACTAACGGAAGCAAAATGTCAGCGCTGAACCATGGCATTTTCGCGGACCTGCTTTCATCATACATCTTCGAAAGTGCCCTTCCGACCGCATAGGCTCCGGCCAAGTCAATTTTGGAAACGCGTGTTCTATTTCTGGGCAGCAGGCTCCCAGTTGTCGATTTACCGCCGACATTGAAATAGATCAGGTCATGGCCCCACCCGAGGCGTATGATATGTGTCCGGTCGGACCGTTGGATTGAAACTCCCGGATATAGGTCTCTGACCCAAACCTTATGTTCATCGCACCAGTCGAGGGCTTCCTTCAGCATCGCTACGCCGCCGAGGTCTTTCTTCCAGATCGGACATAGGTGCTGAAACCCGGCGAATTTGACCCGCTTCTGACTTCTGATGTCATTGGCAATGAAAGCGCCTTCGCGCGTGACCTTCGGAGACCACATTTGTTCCTCGAGCGTGGCTGCATCCTCCAAACCTATGTGTAAGTCATGAATCGCAACTTTGGTATCCGCGGAAATGGTTCTGTGTCGTGCTTCAAGCAGTGTGATGGGCGGTATCGGTTTCCTCGGGTATTGGTCGAGGATCGAAGGCCCGTTGGGTCGAACGATATCGTCAGAAACATCAACTGGTCTGTCCGTTTTCACGTCGTGGTCGACCAGCCAGCGGTACGGTGTCCCGAGGTCCATAGGATCATCATTCATGAGCGAAAGATGTGGCAGACCTTTTTTGAGGAACGCCATGATCTCGCGCGTATCCTGACGTTCCGCCCCCATGAGCCGTCCGTGAAAGGATTGGCGGTCTGACTTGCTTTCACGGGCTTTCAGTGTGTTTTCGATGCGCTCTCGTTCGATATCGCTTAGCTGGCGCCGCATGTACGCAATCGAAACATCTACGTCCCCATAGTCGTCAAGCTCCTCGAGCGCGCTGCCGAACAGCTTCAATGTGATACGTTGCAGGCGGTTCGGATCGCTGTTGATGACCTTGGCCCGAGCAAGCAGTTCAGAAATGATGGTCTGAACCTTATCGCGCCCGATACGCTTTCGCTTGGGTTCCAGTGCCAGGCGAGTTCCGTTTGGGGTTAGCTGCCAGCAAAACAAGCCTTCAAGTATGTCGGCAGGCTCCAAGTACCCAGCCTCGGCCATCTGGCGCAAGACGCGGTTGGCATGATGCGCATCGCAGTCCAGAACACGTATTGCCTCTTCAAGCCCGACAGATCTTCCATTCACTGCTGAGCGCAGGACTGCTTGAACCCGCTCTAGTGGTACCGTTTTTACTGGTGAATGTTTATGGGGCCTGCGTTCATCCAAGGCTCGGTAGCCGCGCAAAACAAAGCTTCATCACCTCCGCCCCAGCCTTCCCAGACGTGCAAGTTGCGCCAGCATCTGGGATCCGGCCCCCGGTGACCCTGTGCCGCTTGCCTGACCTGTCTGTCCCATGCCTTGCCGCACTGGCATCTGCTGCACACCAAAGAACTGCCGCGCTCTAAGGGCGGCAAATTCCGCACCACTTGCGCCACCGATTAAGTAGCGGTTGTAGGCTTGCTGGCTGCCCATGGCGGCGCGGGCGAAGCTGTAACCGCCGCCGAGACCACCTGAGAGGGCGGGCATCATGATGTTTCCGGAGATCGCGCGAACGATGAACGGCGTGGCGATAATGAAGCCCTTCGCCATGAGGACCATCATGAAGAAGGGGATGAGCGCGCCGATGTTTGAGGCCCCTTCCGGGTTGCCAAGCTCGCCGATGAGTGCGGAGGAGACACCCGTGATTGTCGCGAACACGCCGGCCACAACGATGGGGTAGAGCGCGAAGGAAACCAGTGCCGACAGCCAGCGCGCGAAATAGTCCTTGGTGACCTCGAAGAGGGTCAGAAAAATCATCACCGGTGCGATCCCGATCAGAAGTGCGATCATCAGGCGGGAGGCCACGAGGATGAAGGCGGCCAGCCCGCCGAGGATCGAGAGCAAGAGGACCCCGACAATGTCGAGCATGGCCCCTGCCATCCAGTTCAGCTCGGACCCGGCGGCGTTGAGATAGTCCCCTAGTTCCGCGATCAGCCGATCGAATTCTTCTGCAAAGGTGCCAGAGGGACCAGGGGTTCCGCCACCGACCGAGGCGACAAGCGCCCCCGCAATGCTGTCGATGCCGGCCAGGATGGCGGAGGAGAGGGCGTTGAACTGCACCCAGTTGGTCGCGAATATCCCGATGAGCCCGATCTTGACCGCGAGCCAGAAGGCCATGCGCCCGTCCATCGCCTTGTACTGGTAGATCATGTTCAGGAAGACGAGGATCACCACCAGAGTTGTTCCCAGCACCAGAAGCGTGCCGACTGTCGCCGCGACGGACCCGAACTGGGTTTCTGCGGCGGTGTCGAGATAGCCCTGGGAGGTTTCAACGAAATAGGTGACGACGCTCATGACGGGGCTGCCTTACCAATTGCCCGCGGCTTCGCAGATGGCCTTGGCGGCAGGGCGGGCAGCGTTTGCGCGGCGGTTGTAGGCGTCCGAGGCTTGCAGCATCTCCCATCGTTCGTCACTCGCGTACCTTTCCCGAAACACCGCCTCGGCAGCGTCCCAAGAGGGGAACCGGATTTCACAATCGCAGTTGCCAGTCTCGACGATGCGCTCGAGGTTTTGGGCGCGGTAGATGTCCTGAACCAGAACCCGCTGATAGGCTTGGCGCAATGGTATGTTTTGCATCCATTCGGACTCCAGCGGTCTGTCCGGGCAAACATCAAAACTGCGCTCAAGGCTCGGGACCAGGTTGCGCTCGGCCAAGGAGGATGACGCCGCCAGTACCAGAGCAAGAGTGACGAAAGTGATATCGATCCGGCAACGTATCATCAGACCGCGCCGCCAGCTGTCGTTTCCCGCTTCAGGAAGACAGTGTGTCCCACGTTGGCGAATTCCGAAGAGCTGATCGACACTACCTCCCAACCTTCTGCCCCTTTGGCATTAAGGCTGGCCTGCATGTCAGCGAGGCTGGTCTTACGAGTCATGGGAAAGCTGAGGATATCATATTCAAAGGTCTTCATTGGGAAGCTCCGATCTCATTGGCGCCGGGGAGGTAGAATTCGGTGATGCCGCGTTTGCCGTCATTCCGACCGGCTTGGATGATCACATCGATGGAGTTCTCGATGTACTGGATCATGTCAGCATAGGTCATTGGGATCTCGGTCTTGAGCGCCGCGATTGCGAGGCGCTGCACGGCAAGTTGCGGGGTTTCGGCGTGCAGCGTGGTCATTGACCCGCCATGACCGGTGTTTATCGCCTCGAGGAAGGTCATGGCCTCCTTGCCGCGCACTTCGCCGAGGATGATGCGGTCCGGGCGCATGCGCAGCGTCGCGGTCAGAAGCACATCGGCGGTTTGGAATTCCGCGTCGCGGTTGGCGATGAGGGTCACGGCATTGGGCTGGGTCGGCAGAAGCTCGGCCGCTTCCTCAATGGTGACGATGCGTTCTTCTGTTGGCACGTGCGAGAGGATCTTGCGCGCGGCGACGGTCTTGCCGGTGGACGTGCCGCCCGAGACGATCATGTTGAGCTTGTTGTCGACACAGAAGGCAAGTGCATCATCGATGGCGCCCGCGGCCACCACTTCGCGCAGTTCGCGGGTTTTCTCGAGGCGAAGTTCTTCCAGTTTGCGTTCCTTGCCATAGAGGAAATCGAGGGTGATCCCGTCGAGCGGCAGGCTTGAGAAGAACCGAAGGCTGATCGACATGGCTGAGAGCACGGCTGGCGGGGTGATGACCTGCGCCCGGATCGGGCGGCCCTTGTAGGTGATCGAGACGGAGACGATGGGGCGGTCCTTGCTCATCGCAGTGTTGGCGGAGGAAGCGATCTGGTTGCCGAGGTCCTTCACTTCGGTTGCGGTCAGCGTCTGATCCAGCTTCCGCATGAAATGATCGCCCTGGAATTCGCCCCAGCAGGTGCCGTCAGGGTTGATACATATCTCGATGACATCGTCGCGCGCGGCGGCATCGATCCGATCAAGCGAGGTCTGGAGATAGCTCAGCGACATGGGCTCAGAACATCTCCAGATCGCGGTCGACCATCACCGTGACGCGCGCGCCCTGATCGACATAGATGACGGGGCCGATGGAGAGGTAGTCGCCAATCACGCTGTCCGTGGCATCGGCCAGATCATCGCCCACGTCTTCCAGCACATCCGCGGCGGTTTCGTCCTGGACATTTGCGGCGGCGGCGCTTGGTGCGGCGGAGATCAGTGAAATCAGCGCTGCCGATCCAAAGCGCTCGTCAAAGCGCGTGTCGACGAAGCCAGTCACGCCGGAGCGGCCAAGTTCATCGCCTCCGAAAGAGCTGATCTGGATGGTCTGGTTGTCAGGCAGGATGATCCGGTCCCAAGCGATGGTGACCCGGCGCTGCGCGATATCAACGCCCGAGCGATAGCGCCCGATGAGGCGGGATCCGCGGGGGATCAGGAGGCGCGCGCCATCGACGCTGTAGACATCCTCGGACACAACGGCCCGGGTCTGGCCGGGCAGGGAGCTGTCGAGAGCGGTTTCCATGACCGCCTGGATCATTGTACCCTGGATAATGGTGTTGGACGGGTTGGCGATGACCTCTGCCTGCGTCACCGAAGTGGGCAGCGCGCCGTTCAATACAAAATCCGTCACTTCCCCGAAGGTGCGTTCGTTAAGTGCCGTCTCATTTGCGCCTGAGGTGCCACCAAAGGCGATTGTGGGCGAGGTGACGCGGCGCTCCTGAAACGCACGTTCTTCAGCGGCGCGGCGTTCAAGTTCCGCGAGCCGTCGTGCTTCCTCCTCGCGGCGGAGCCGTTCTTCTTCCCGCGCGCGCAACTCGTCCTCGGTGGGTCCGATGGGTGCGGGGAGCGGGCGGTTGGCCTCGAGTTGGGCCAGTTCCAGATCCATGCGGAGTTGCTCAAGGCTGCGATCCTGCGCCGTCAGTTCGTCCTGGAATCGTTGCTGTGCGGCTTCCGAGGCGGCTTGGAGCGCAGCGATCTGAGCGGTCAGCGCGTCGATCGCCTCTGCGGCGGCCGTGTCTTCTTGGACCACCGGCTCAGGCGCGTTGCGCAATTCCTCGATCTGGGCCTGAAGGGCTGCGAGCTGTGCCAGAAGCTCCGCATTTGGTTCCACCGGTTCCGGCGCGACCAGAACGACTTCGGGCTCAGGCGGGGGCAGGGTTTCGATGGCGCCGAACCCGTCGCCTTCGTTTTGGAACACGTCCGGCGTGGCCGTGGGTAGGGCCTCCTCTTCCTCGGTTTGGGACAGGAGATAGAGCAGCGCTCCGCCAGCACCGATTATTAGAACAACGACCAAGGCCAGAAGTGACGAGCGCCGCGGGGCAGGGGGCGAACCAGCGCCCTTGCCTTGTTCGAGGGCCGCGAGGCGTTTCTCGAGGTCTGTGTTTCCGGTATCGCTCATGAGCCTACCCCCGCAGGTGGGGTGGCCTCGATGCAGACCACCTCCTCTCCGATCCGCAGCACCCATTGTCGGTTCACTCCTGAAACCCGGATCACACCGTCCTCGGTGGCTTGCGTGTTGACCGTGCGCTCACGGCCACCCGCGTAACGAAAGATCGCTGGCACCGGTGCGTTCCGTGGGAACTCAAAATACGTGAACGTCCCGTCATCCCAGACGCGGGCAGGGGTAAACTCGGTCCGCGCGCTTGCACCGTAATTATAGTTCGGCGCTTGGGCTGCGATGGCACGTGTGGGGCGGCTGGTATCCTCGGGGTAGCGGAACTGGACCACGTAGAAGGTCGGACTGCGGGTCTCCTGGACGTTAAAGTAATAACTGCGCCTGTTCGTGTAGACGGTCACATTGGTATGCACCCCGCGTGCCACCGGCTTGATCGCGAAGGCCTGACCGCCGGGTACGCCGTCGATCTCGAAGCCTTCCGTGTCGCCCGCAATGATCGAGCGGATGCTCTCGCCTCCCCCGAACTCGACCGTGGTCACATGGGTGAGCGACACGCTGAGGCGGTAGACCTGACCTTCTTGATATGTTGCCAGCCGCACCCGATTGTCATTGGTCCCGCCACGCGGGATGGCTTCGGCGAAAGCAAGGCCGGGCAACAGGGCAATCAGCAATATGAAAAGTCGAGCGGGGAACAAATTCAATTCTCCAATCTGTCGGAGCGGATGGAATATTCTAGGACCGTGAAGCCGAAGGGGTTGGTCCAGACCTCGTCGATGGACCGGCGAGTCTCGGGACGGAACTCGAAGAGCAGCGTGGCGGTGAAGAGGCCGGTCTGGGTGCCGTTGATGGAGGTCAGACGCTTGCGCAGGCGCACCGTGGCGCGGTTGGTGCCTATCCGGTTGATGCTGAGGATTTCCACGTCGAGCCGGGCATTGGGGCCGTAGACCGTCGGTGGATAGTTCGTATTTGCGCTGTTCCAGATCTGGCGCAACCCGCTCTCGGCGGCCCCGTCCGAGCGGCGCAGGACGTTGCGGATGCGCAGATCGTTATCGAGCTGGTTGTAGACCTCGCGGTCGGCGACGTAGCGAAACACCTCCGCCTCGATGATCGCCTGGTTGGCGGTCACCGAGGAGGCGCCGACCGAGGCTTCGGGGAGTGCAAAGCCGGTGGCGGGATCATAGGGAACAACGACGGGGGGCGGGTCGACATCGAGGATCGAGACCGCCGCGGCGCTCAGACAGCCGATGACACCGAAGACAAGGCCCGTCAGGCCAAGGCGTTGCCAGAGCCGTTCGCGGCGCAAGGCACCGTAGACCAGTTCTTCCTCGATGATTTCTTGTTCACTCGCCACCATTCATGCCCCCACGATTACTCGGCCCGAAGGTCCGGCAAGGTGAAATCCATGAAGCGCTGTTCTTCGGCGATTGTGGCGGCATCAATCACGCCGCCTGTGCCGTCGCCCACGGTCTGCACCGCTTCGAGCTGCCACATGGCGACCAGCGCAATGGCGAGCTCCGCGGTCACGCGCGTGTTGAGATCGATGCTTTCCTTGAGTTCGTCCATGTCGTCGATGAGCCCGACAAGGCGGTCTACCCGCTCGAGCGATTGGCCCGCGTCCTCGTAGCTGTTCTGGGCGGCGGCTGAGACGAGCGCGCCGGTTGTTGCCTGCGTCGCCACGCGGTTGGCTCCGGGATTGCCGCTCGTGGCCATTTCCGAGAGGGTGTCCTCGTCAAAGCCGAGGTCGGCCAGCACCCGGTCCATCTGGGTTTCGATCTCGCCCGCGCCGGACCCGGACAGGCCGGAGAAATCCCCAGTCTTGATCGCCTCAATCGTGGCAAGGATGTCGCCGAACTCCTGGTCGAGCAGGCCATTGAGTTCGTCTTCCATTTCCATGCGGATGATTTCTGGAAGCTCGGCAAGGCGGGTCAGCGCTTCGTAGGTGCGCTGCAGCTCCGCGAGTTGATCCGTGAGTGTGGCAAGCTGTTCACGGAGCTGCGTCAGCTGCTCGTTTTGCAGGATCTCGTCTTCGATCATCTGCCGCAGCTGCTGGATGTTTTGCGCGATGTTCTGGGTGTCGACGACAGGCACACCTTGCGCGAGGGCAGGGGATAGGGCGCCAAGATGCAGACCGATCCCAAGTGTCGTGGCCAAGGCCGTCCTCACGAGCAAATGTCCCATCATTCAATCTCCCTGATCGTAAAATCCATGAACGCGCCTTCGGCCATGCGGGCGCTGGCCTGGGCCAGCTCTTCGGCGAAGAGCAGCTGGGTGCGGGCGGCCTGAAGCCGGATGCGGGCAGCCACGAGACGCACGAGTTCGGCGCGGGCATAGGTGTTGAGCGCGACGCTCTCCTGCACGTCCTCGGTTTCGGAAATCCGCGTGACGATGTCGGAGATGCGCAGGGCGGCTTGGCGGATCGCGGCGGGTGAGTTGCTGCCATAAAAGGCCGCCCCATGACCCGTGAGCGAGAGGTTGGCATTGGCGAGAAGCGCGGGGTCGATCGTGCCAAGCGCTTCGATCCCGCCGATACGGGTCAAATAGAGGTTATAGCGTTCGGGGATCACCTGGACGTAGTGCTGGGTCTCGCGGAAGGGTGGCACGCCGCCATACTCGAAAACCCGGCCGGGTCCGGCGTTATAGGCCGCGAGGGCGTTGATGATGTTGCCATCGAATGTGTTGAGCTGGGTCGCGAGATAGCGCGCGCCGCCTTGCACCTGAAGGTAGGGGCTGTCATAGTATTCCGGGTTGATGCCCAGATCGCTGGCGGTGCCCGGCATGATCTGGGTGAGACCATAGGCGCCAACGGGAGACCGTGCCCCAATCGTAAACCGGCTTTCCTGCCAGATCAGCGCTTGCAGCAACGCGCGCCATTGGACGGGGGAGAGACCCGCGCGGCCAACTCCCGCAAAGCCGCTGGTTTCCTGAGCCACGCGGATGATGAGCGGCTCGATAGTCTCAGACGCGTCCCCGAACATCTGTGCACCGCCGGGGTTGGGATCGATTTCGGCCGTGCCATAGACGGCTTCTACGGCGCGTTCGGGATCGCCACTGCCGCCCTCAAGCCCCAAGACCATGGCCGGCAGGCCCTGACCGCCGAAGCTGGTCTGGGCATCGAGGATGCGTTGCAGGGTTTCCAGCTGTTCGCGCTCGATCTCGGCGATGAGTTCGCGCACGGCAAGCTTGTCCGCCTGGAGGGCCAAGTCTGTTTCGCGGTCGCCGGTCTCGACGATGTCGCGCGCGGTCAGCCCGCTGTCATTGGTCGACACCCCTTGAGCAAGGGCAACACCGGGCAGCAGGCAAAGGGCCAAGATATGGGGCAGGCTAGACTTCAATGTCGCGCTCCGGTGCGCCGATCGGCGTGAAGCTGCAATCAGGCGCGATGGGGGCCGTCGAAGCGAGGAAGGTGAAGCAGTTCGCCTGCGGTTCCTGGTATTGGGCGCAGGAGGCCAAAGCGCCGAGTGCGGCGAGCAAAAACAAGATACGGGTCATGAAATCCTCCAGAAGTCCGGGCGGTTGCGGTAATCGGCGCCGACAAGCGCCTCGCCTTTTTCCATGCCGCCAAGGATGGTTAGATTGGGCCCAAGCGCACTCAGATCGGCATCGACGACGATGGAGCCCTGGTCGTCTCGGATGAGGGCGAGACGGCTGTCGCTGCCGGTATTGAGAAGGACGTCCAGCTCCTTCTCATAGAGGTTCAGCATCGCGTAATCGGCGGCATGGGCGCGGATGTTCGGAAGCAGGATCTGCGTGGGCACGGCTTCGACGATGGTCTTGCCGGTCCGGGTGCGCTCGAGCTGGCTGGCGTATTGCGTCATCATCACCGCGACAGTGTTCTGCTTGCGCGCGGTCACCAGCCAGTTCGACAGCCGCTCGGCGAAATACGCGTTATCGAGCGCCTTCCAGGCCTCGTCGATCACGATGATGGTGGGGCGGCGATCCTCGATCTCGCGCTCAACCCGGCGGAAGAGATAGGAGAGGACGGCCATGCGTTCTTTCTCGGCCTCGCTGTCGAGAATGCCGGTCAGATCGAAGCCGACGACATCGCCTTCGAGCGAGAACGTGTCTTCCAGCGTCTGCCCGAAGATCCAGCCATAGCGGCCCTCTTCGGTCCACTCGAGCAGGCGCTGGTGCAGATCGCCGCCATCGTCGGTGGAGACAAAGAGCGATGCGAAATCCCGCCAGTTCCGCAGGGCCGGATTGGAGGCCTGCGCGTTCTGACGCACGACTTCTTGGATGCGGTTGGTCTGCGCGGGCGTCAGCGGCTTGTCGGTACGATAGAGCAGGGTGGCGAGCCAGTCCGAGAGCCAGGCGGTGCCGCGCGCATCGGTCTCGGTCCAGAGCGGGTTAAGGCCCGTGGGTTGGCCGGCATTGAGCGATGCATAACGCCCGCCATTGGCGCGGACCGCCATCTCCATACCGAGGCGGTAATCGAAGACGAAGATCCGCGACCCTGCTCGACGGGCTTGCGTCATGAGGAAGGCCGAGAGGACCGATTTGCCTGACCCGGGTCGTCCCATGATCAGCGTATGCCCGCTGGTGGGTTCTTTGTCGGGCGAGCCTTGCTCGTGATAGGAAAACCGATAGGCGCTTTGCTCGGGCGTGGGCAGATAGGTGATGACGCGGCCCCAAGGGGTTTTCTCAGTAGGCTTGCCAAGCTGAGTCCGATGAAACGCCGCGAAATCCGCGAAGTTGCGGTTGGTGATAGCACTGGCGCGGACGCGCTTGGGCTGGTTGCCGGGGTGCTGGCTGAGGTAATGCGCCTTGGCCGCCACCCGTTCGCCGATCATCTTCACGCCTTCGGCGGCAGCAGCGTTGACGATCTCTGCGCTGAGCGTCTGTAACTCGTCCAGCGTATCACAGAAGATCGTCACGACCATGTGGTGCTCGCCGAAGCTTTGGCGCTTGGCCTCCAGATCGTCGGCGGCGATGTCGAGCGCTTCCATGAGCGAGAAGGCCGCATCCTGGCTGGCTTGCATCTGACGCTTTTGCCGCTTGATCCGACCCGCCATGAGGTTCGAGTTGATCGGCGTGAAGGAGTGCGTGACGATCATGTCGACCGGCAGGTTCAGCATGTCGAACATCGTGCAGGAGGTGGCCTCGGAATATTCCCCGATGGTGAAGCTCTTCCCGAAGCGATGTCCGACGACCCCTTCCGAGAGCTCGAAGTGATCCCCCTGAAACGTCACGCGGGTATTGGCGACATTGAAGGACAGAAAACCGTAGGTGTTTGCGGGGTAGAGCGGCAATTCCTGGCCGGTATTCAGCGCGCCCAGAAAGCCGATGAGTTCGCCGCTCTCGGAAGTCAGCACGCGCGGGTTCAGCTCGGTCAGGCCTGACACAAACACGCTTACGGCCTCGCCGAGACGGCGCAGGCGTTTCTCGGTTGCTTCCTTGAGGCGATTAGGGGCGCTGCGATTGAGGAAGGGCAGGACGCTTTTGGGAGGTGGGCGATGGATGACCGTGAGCGTCAGGGTTTTGTCGCGCAACCCGCTGGTTTCGAGTTTCGTGCGCCAGAGACGGTCAACGACTCCTGCAAAACTCTCCTCGCGTATGGGCTCGAGCTCCGGCGTGATCGCCTTGGAGACCTTGTGGACGTAATAGCTGAACTCCGGCCCCAGCTGCGCGATGATCCGGGCGAAAAGCGCCGTCACCTTGTCGAGATAGGCATCATCCGTCGTGTAGCTATTGACCCCATCGAGCCGGATGCACTGAAAAAGCTCATTCACCCGCGTTCGCACGGTGCGGTCATCGACTAGGCTGACATAGGGCAGCATATGCGCGAGGCGTGTTTCGCGCGCATACCAGTCCGGCGTCATGGTGCGGAGATCGATTGCTTCATCCAAGGCATTGTTAGGGCGCATAGCTGTCACCGCCGTGAATGGAGCGGTTGCGCGTCGGTGGGGTTTCCTGCAGCGCTGTCATCATCACGTCGATGAAGCGCGGGTCCCAGTCCGCGGCCTTCCACAGCACGGGGTAGAGCAGGGCGGCCACGCCCAGCACCGCGATGTGCTGGACCCAGACAAAGAGCAGCACCGAGCCGAAGAGCCAGACCATGGCGTACATGATGGGTAGGCCCAGAAGCTTGGGCGGGCGCACGAGGCCGAGAAAGAGGGGCGAGCGCTCAGCCACCGGCAAAGACCGCGGCAACGATGGTGGGAGCGGCAGCAACACCGGCGATGCCGACAAGCACCCAGAGCGCCTGGCGCAGATCGATGATGTTGAAGAACCAGCTCAAGAAGACGCCGAGCACAGCGAGCGTCGCGATGACAACGCCAAGCGGGCCGGTCAGCGCATCCACGATCCCTTGCAACAGGCTCTGGATCGGTGAGAGATCGATGCTTTGCGCGAGGGCCGGTTCCGCAACGAGCAGGAAGAGCGCGAGCGCAGCGACGAATAGGTTTGAAATCCAACTTGTTTGGAAAAAGCGGTATCGCCAATGCACTGCCGCGCTGCGCGCTCTCGTGACATTGCCGATAAGTGTTTTGAGGAATGAATTCCAAAAAGGTTGGGACATCATGAATTTGATCCTTCCAATCGGGCCACGACGGCCATGACACGGGCCACGTGGTTCAGGGTTTCTCGGTAGGGGGGAATGCCGTCATACTGGCGGACCGCATCCGGGCCAGCGTTGTAGGCTGCGAGCGCGAGCCGCGGATCGCCGAACGTCTCCAGCATCATCGCAAGATAGCGGGCGGAGCCGTCGAGGTTCTGCATCGGATCGCGCGGGTCAACGCCCAGATCGCGCGCCGTCGCTGGCATCAATTGGCCAAGGCCAATGGCACCTGCACTTGAAATCGCATTCTGCCGATAGGCGCTCTCAACCTCGATATTGGCTCGATAGAGAGCCAGCCAATCCGTCACGGAAAGCCCGGCGCGACGCAGGCCAGGATGGCGGGCATAGCGCAAAGCCGTGGTCTGAATCCCGGAGAGGACATCGGCGCGGGGCAGCGGAGTCGGGCGGGCAAGGGCCGCGACTTGGACGCCCTCTTGCTCGGCCTCTACCTCTCCGTAGATCGCGATCCCATCGGAGGCCGAACCCTGACCGATGCCGTCATTGTAGTTTCGGGCAAAACCGCTCTGAGACCGCGACGGGGTCAGAGAGCCGTCGCTTTCCATGATAAGAACCATTTGCGCTGAGGCAGGTGCTGCGACCAGCCAGAGACAGACGAGACTAGTTGCCAGCGCCCTTGTCTGATGGGTCTTTGTCTGACGGCGCAAGTTTGTGCGTACGGCTTGTCCCCGCCTCAAGCGGCAGGTCGACATGCGCAAAACCAAGGCCAATGAAGAAAGACACCACGCCAGAGATCGTCTTGAACTCGCGGATCTTGATGTCGTTATAGGTCGTCCGAGTACGGGCCGTGACCAGCAGCTTCTCCACGCCTTCGTTGGAGACCACACGCATGATCCAGACCCCGTAATAGCTGGGGCCTTTCTTGTGTGCCGATTCTTGGCACAGGATTTCTGCGCCGTAGCCGCTTTCCACGAGCTCGCGGAACCTGGCTTCCGTAACCACATTTGGTGCTTCAATGTCCCAGTTCATGGCCCGGCTCACGCTTTCTCCAATGGCGCGACCCTAGGCATTCCTACTTGAAGCCCAGAGTTACGATATTATACTTATGACCGCAATAGTATATTACAATTTTTGCGGTATACGTTGATCCGATACCTTTAGGCACGTAACATGCGCTCGTTCAAGGATTTAAGCGGCTTTGGCTATCTTCGGTTGCGCATCCTGCCTTTGATGCGCACATTCGGTCTGCTTTCGCTTGTCGGTTGTCCGGCGCTCGCCGAACCATGCATCCCTCCGCCTCGGCCATTTGTTCCAAGAGATCAGAAGGTTGTCGCGGAATTTGTGACCATCCTCCGTCATGACTTCGAGCTCTACTTCCGCGACATACAGAACTATTTTCGCTGCCTCGACGAGGAGCGTGCTCGCGCCTTCGAGGAAGCGCGCGAAGTCAGCGAGGAATATGGGCGCTTCTTGGGCTCGCTTCACCGATAACTTCGGGGCGAAACTTTTGGCCCGAGTCGCGGGTTCCGAATTCGATAACTGGGCTACGGGCTCAATTCAGCCGAGAACCCGTTCCAGTCTCGACGTCAGCGGCTTAGGGGCCGGGTTTCAACATGCGAGCCACGCTTCGGCCGGCCGACACAATGTAGGGCGGCATGGACAGTGAATAGTGGCCGCAATTAAGTTTCAGTATGCTGGGCGCGGCCCCGGCGTGCTTCAGCCCTTGAATCAGCCTATCAGAAAGCTCCGGCAGCACCACCTTGTCTCGTTTGGCCAATACTACCTGAAGTTCGAGATTGTCCCGCGCCAGATGATGCGCATGGTTTACCAAGTTTAGTGGTCCCCAAGCCCTTCTGAGGTCGCCCAATTCGATCACGGGTTGAAGGCTCTCGCAAATCGTTCGCGTTGCGCGCCCGGTCCACACCATGTCCGCAAGACTTCCGGCCGTGAGAAATAGCGCAGCTTTTGAAACAGTTTTGTCATGGGCGGCAATCAACCCGGCAACCCAGGAACCCAGACTCATTCCGAGTACAGAAATCTCTTTATAACCTTGCTCCTTTAGCCACCGTATAAGCTTTCGACCATCCCATACCGCCTGTCTCACGGATTGAGTCGTCCGTCCGAGATTCGGGCTTAGCATGTAGTCGGCATAATCGGCGCCGGGACGGCTACGTTCGAAGTGATACGGCAGTGCCATCTCGACTACCGTGATCCCACGCCGGGAGAAAAAGTTCGCCATCTGTTGATACCGCGCGCTTGCATTCCAATGGTGAAACACAACCAAAGCTTTATCGAATGATCTGCTTTCTGTTACTTTCGCCCAGACGAGATTGTTCTCTGCGACGTCAGTAGAAATTCCTGAAGGAAATTTGGCCCAATCTCCTTTGCGTTCGACGACCAAGTCGTTGTTACCCGGTTCATCGAAATAGGTTGGGTCCTCGACAGCCTGGTCTGCAAGATTACAGAAGGCCTCGATACCTGCCGGATGTCCGGAGCTAGGGAAGGCAAGTTCAGTGTCCAGAGCGAAGTCTGTCCGCCTCTTTACTTCGTCCCCCCGCTCTGCGCGTCGCTCATCCCAACGATCGAGCCAGCTATGATACACTTTCTTCTTCTCCTTGGTCAGTCACCCGCCATGTATCGATGCTTGGATAAATCAGGCCGTAGATTGCAGACAGCAGCCCGGTGCACAGCAAGATCGAGAAGCCGGCGACCGCGCCGATCAGCACGTAGACGATGACCAGAAGGGCGATGAGCGCCAACATCATTCCCAATTCTCTCCAATTTCGGCCACGTCCAATGTCTCCTTGCTGACGCAACACGGCCTGGACTCGCATAAGCCCATAGAGAAACACAGTGCAGGTCGCCAATACGATCAGCAGGCTGCTATAGTTCGTCGGCATGCTGTATTCGAGCCAGTCGCTTGCCTTCTCATGATTTCCCAAAACTGACAGGAAATCGTTAGCCAACCAAGCCGTTATGGTCGATTCACTTGATAGCATAAAAGTGCTTTGGAGCTTCATGCATATGGCAATCAAGAGTCCCAAAATACAGCACCGAAAAATCCCACGCATGATTTTGAGACCGACTTGATTAGGCTGACATTGATATTCTCCATCTACCCACGATTCAGACTTTCGTCCAAGTTCCCAAGAATCGTGCGCTATTGTGAAGAGCAAAATGAGTCCTGCAAAGAAGAGAAAAAATACCGCACCCATGTAGAGATAGGCGAACCCGGTGAACGCGACCGCCTCCGGTATTGAAATGATGTGCGGGCGCTCAATCGCCATCCGAGCCCATTCCACCGGGTAGTTGCCGGTATCGCGGGTCAGTAATGGGCCTAAACACCTATCGATCCACTGAAGAACCGTAGCTATAGGTAAACAAACAAGAAAGGCCGCCCAATACGTCACCGAAAAGGTCGCGACTTTTCGCACCCACATGTCGTCATTCGCGATTCCTTCACCTTCAGGACTTAACAATGACCGCCTTGTACCCCTCCAATAGACCACTAAGTCACGCACGAATACGAAGTATAGCGGCATGAGCACCATGAAGAGGAGTGTCCAGTTCGGTGCCCATAAGTACCCAACCTGCTTAATCACACCATTCGCCTGCGGAAAAACAATGCTGTGAATGCCCAAAAAGTAAGAGGAAAATCCAAGGGCCACTGCCCCTGCGAACACTGACGCCGACAAATCCAAAGGGGATCCCCGGTTGAACACGGCCTCCGATGTTCTCGCCAAGCTAAATCTCCGCCTCGGCCATATAACCTCACCTTTGTGCGCCAGCGGTGACGGAACCACGGTATCAACATCGATTGCCGCGTTCTGAACCGTATCTGGAGGACTATGCGCATCGTGGCCGTCTGACCCCGCACGCAGCGCTCGCCTCCTGGCTACCAATCGTGCCCGGGCCACACTAAGTTCCGTTTGCCACTCGCTGGTCGCCTTCGGATCATCACACCCAAACACCCTTGCCAACCATCGAATGTTCTCGGTGCTGATTCCTTTCTCGTTGTCTTGGTACCAAAGTTGCACCGTTCGCAGCTCGATCCCGGACCGGTTGGCTTCGATCTGAGTGATTGCGGTAGCAAGAAGTTCGGGTGTCCACGGCCCCAAGGGTATCCCATCTTTGTCAGTAGGCCGACCCGCTCCGGCCGCGCTCAACCGTCTGAACAACTCCTTAAAGTCACTTCCGTCATCCAACGGAGGAACAAAGTATTTTCCATTTTTTATCAAGGGCGTAACGTTGTTCGTTTCGTTCTATTTCGCCGGCGTTCGCTTCGTATCGTGAATTCGCGGCTCACGACAGTGCAACTAAAGGCAGTGTGATTCGATCGCCATCTACTGGGCCAGAGAATGTCTGACGTGATCGAAATCCTGCTTGGTGGTTGGAAACTGGAATGAAGAAAGCGGTGAGACTGTTGAAAGAAGAAGCAGAGCCCATAGCCCGATTGTTTGGAAATGATCGGGAGCGCACGGTTGGATGGGTATACCTGTGGGATTCCTCTGAGTTGTCGGTGCTCTGGCTGGACGAGCAGGTACCTGCCGGTTCTATCGAGCCGCCGCTTCATCCCGAAGTGCTGGCAGAGGCAAAATCGTCGACACCAGTGAAAGTGATCGAATACCTCGAAGCGCTTTCGAGTGGCGGCGAGCATACCCAAATTAGCAGGCCTTAATAGTCATCGGAGCAGGTCTTTCAAAAATATACTATTGGCGCAATGAATATAAAATATCTAGAGAGACCGTCAACCTGCCAAAACTGTAGGAGAGTATTCATGCCCAAAGCGCTTACTCGTTTCGTCGTCCTTGTCGCTCTTGGCTCCACGTCTTTCTTCGGAACGGCCGAGCGGGTTAGGGCGCAAACCTATCCGATCGATTGCGCGATTCTCCTCTGTCTTTCAGGGGGTTGGCCCGCATCAGTGCCATGCTCACGCGCCCGCGCGGAATTCATTCGAAGAATAACCCCCTGGCCAGTAGAGCCTCCATTGCAGATATGGCGTTGTCCGATGAGAGCATCCCATGAACTCAATGGCACTGGTAAAAATGGCGGCCGTATCTTCGACATTCTGTTCGATATACCGCGTCATCCGCTGCTCCAGACGATTACCGTTGCCCCATCTCAGGAAGTCGGCCTGTCATCGACGGGCGTGTTCCCGGCGGAAAGGGTTGAAACGGGTGATAAGAGCAGTGACTTTTCTATTACGCTTGGTCGAGAACGCGCCGACATCGACATCAGCGGTCCGGAGTTTAACTTCGTGCGCTCGATACGAATCTTTGATGTGCGGAACGCTCGACAATATGAGGCAGGCAGCGAGGGGGACTGCGAGCGGAGCGCGGTCGTTGTACTTGGAACTTATGGCGTTCAAGGAGACTTCTCTTGGCAGCGTTCATCGATCGGAACCTTGCCGAAAGATCATGTGGGGCTGGAGAGGTGGGGCGACAATTGTCCGAGCATCCGCCACCGTTCGGTATTCGTCGAGTGGCGCGATTACGGGGGCAAATATGGCTACGAGCAGGTCAACTACTGAGCCCAGTCGGGAAAAAGCCATTTGTTTTAGATGAACTCACGCCGAAGGGCAATTTTCTGAGTGATGTGTATCGGTAGACCTACATCACGCCTTCACGCTCCAAGCGCTTGCGCGCCGCTTTGCGAGCCCGGCGGATCGCTTCGGCCTGTTGGCGAACTTTCTTCTTAGAAGGCTCCTCGAAGTGCTGCTTGAGTTTCATTTCGCGGAAAACGTCTTCGCTTTGAAGCTTTTTCTTTAAAACCCGAAGAGCCTGATCGACATTATTATCGCGGACACTGACCTGCATATGGATAACACTATTACTCATGGCGGCCGTGCCGGCTTCCTTCGTCGGTACGATCGGTTTCATCGGCATTGTCGGTCCATATGTGGCACGGCTTCTTTTAGGGGAAGATCAACGCTTCTTCTTGCCCGGAGCAATGCTAGCTGGCGCGCTGATCCTTTCGGCCACATCTGTGCTCTCGAAGGCCTTGTTCGGCGCTGTCCTGCCCATTGGCAATGTCACGGCATTGGTGGGCGCTCCCTTCTTTGCCGCTCTTATTCTGACCAAGGGGCGCAAAGCATGGTGACGCTGCAACTTGAAAACCTCGTTGCGCGCTATGGTCGGCATGAGGTCCTCAGCAAGGCAACAACACCGCCAATTCGAGGAGGCAGTGACGGCTCTTGTGAGGGCAAATGCGGCTGGTAAGTCCACGCTGTTTCGGCGCATCGCAGGACAGATGCGGGGGGCAGGGACTGTGCGCTTCAGCGATGCAGCCACGGAGGACTTGCGCTACATGCCGCAGGATACGGGGATGAATGCAGCGCTGACGGTCTACGAATCCATCATACTCGCGCTGAAGCGCGGTGGGAGCGGTTGACGCCTTTCTACTTCCGAGCTAACGGCCGTGAACGACGTATTGGCCAGATTGGGCATCACCGCTCTTGCTGAGCGGCAATTGCCGGAACTGTCAGGCGGGCAACGTGAGGTCGTATCGATCGCACAGTCGCTGGTGACGCGGCCGCGGGTTGTCCTCATGGACGAGCCCACCTCCGCGCTCGACCTTTGCCTCCAATACGAGGTATCGGAGGCTTTGCAATCCTATGCTGCTGAAAGCGGAGCTGTGATGATCCTCGCTTGGCATGACCTAAATCAGGTGAATACAGAATGCTCGGTCATCATTTTACCTCATAATGATCTCAAGCTGGCGGAAATTGCTGTTGAGCGGTTTCTCCGCGTTCCAGTGTCATGCCCGCAGTTTGCTGTGAAATCGGCCAACTACAGCAGCTAGGTCTCTTTTCGATCCACCCGGATCAACAACAATGGTTCCGGAATGGACCAACAGAAGCACGCCGCGAATGGCGAGTTCTGTCAAGAACCAGTTCACGTCACGTTCTGACAATCCCAAGCATTCTGGTGCCGTCACAACGACCTTATCCCCTTGATTTAGCGACAGCAGCAGTTGCTCTCGTTGGATGAGATGCTTTCGAGGACGCGTAGTTTGCCCTTCAAACTGGTCACACCAAACCTGTTCAATTACCCCATGCAGCGAAATTTCTTGTCGCTGCCGTTTGGCGGACGGCCTACCTTGGGCGGAAAGGATATATCCCCACGTAGCGCCGGATTTCGAAAACTTTGGGTCCATTTAAGGTCTTCCTCCTCTTAATCGTTCTTAGAAGCGGGAGGACTAGATCACGATCCAGCTTGCCGATTGATTGCCTCCGGCTAGGCTCACCCCTCTCCGCGGAACCATCTTCTTATCTGACCTAGTAGGCCAGATTCACAGAGCCAAACGCGACTATGCGCCGGCTTCGAACCTCGTGAGATTGAGGTCTCGGCCCTAGCTTGCTTGTCTCTTGCAGACGCTACTGAAGCAGGACGTGCATCCGTTTCAGATCGCTTTCGCTCAGCTTGCCTTCGCCGACAAGGGCAATCATCTCGTCATGATCAGCCAGTGTCTTGGTTAACATGGTTTTTCTCGTCTTCTTCCGGCCTGCCGTGACCGTAAAGGTCGGCGTTCTCATGGGCTCGGTCTTCGTGCTCAAATTCCAAACTCGAATGACCGATGCTAAAATCGTCCTTCAGCCGGTCCTTGATTGCCGTCTTGATATTTTCGATTTAACGCCAGCCGTCCGCTGTCAGCACGATGTGGCAGTCCAAAGCCGCCTTGCGCTCCTGCATCTGCCACAGATGGGCGGGTCGATCATGCGCATGCCACCCTCGTAGATCAGGTAGAAGCCGAGCAGGATAAGGGTCGTGTAGTTGATGAGCGCTGCGACAATTTCTATCCGCCCATAGCCGAAGGTCATGCGCGCGTCCGCAGGCCGCCGCGCGATTTTCCGAGCGGCAAAGGTGATCACCAACGATGCCATATCCGAGAAATTGTGCAGAGCATCCGCGATCAGTGCGAGGCTGCCGGATAGGATGCCGCCGACAATCTGCGCGACGGTCAGAAGACCGTTGGCCCAGATGGAGATGGAGACTCGACGGTCGCCGGACTCGAGGTCGATATGGGCGTGATCGTGGGCCATCAGGCAACTTCCTATCTGTTCGGCAGATCAAAACGCGGTCAAGCGCCGCGTTTTGACTTCCTTTCAACATGTGCAGCCAGACCGGACTTATTCGCAACAGGTTCGGTCACTCGGGATCCCATGTGCCATTGGGTCAGCAGCAGCCAGAACTCTTCTCTGGCTGCGACACTTCCTGCACCAATTCGGCTGTTTCCGCGCCGTCGGCTTCCCGTGCCACGTCCGCTTGAGCCACGATCCCACAGCATTTGCCGCTTTCGTCTGTAACCACGCTGCGGCGCACCTGTTTTTCTTCCATCTTGCTGCAACAGCTTTTAACGTCCTCATCAGGTGAGACTGTCAGGAGGTCATCCGACATGACGTCAGAAACCGGCGTGTCGGCTGCCTTTCCCTCTGCGACGGCACCACAGCAGATGTCGCGGTCCGTAATGATGCCGACCGGCTCACGGGCGTCATTGATCACGGGAATCGCGCCGACCGACTTTTCATCCATCAGCTTTGCGGCCTCCTGAATCGTAGTGTCGGTACTACAACATGTTGGATTGCTGGTCATGATTTCGTGAACTTGCATGATCTTACTCCTTGTTTTGGTTACTAGGGTGGAAGCCGAAAGACGGGTGTTCAAGTTCCTTTCAGCGCGCTGAGTGGCGAGTTTTCGCGCGAGCCGTGCAGCAGCCACAATTTGGATAATTCAGTACTTGGAGCGCTGGTTTCTCTTCGGTCCAGGTCGGAAAAGGTCGGCAAGGGACATCAGGTATCTCCTCGAATCGCTTCCAAGGAAATGTAGTTACTACAGTTACTGTAGCTTCAAGCCACAAGTCTGTCCGGGTAGACGCGGTTGGAAACCTTCCCGAACAAATCGTTAACCTAGCTGCCCCTAGTCAGGACCCCACTACAGCTCGGCTTCGTTCCGAGGATGGGTGTTACTGGCATAAGCACAGCGGTCCAGCAAAAACGACACTGGTGCCGCTCTGCTCAATAGGTGGCAACCCGATCTGCACTACGCGTTCGGCGTGAGATATTGACCAGTGCAAACTGGGTGGGCGTAGATCACGTTCGCGGGGTCACGCTTTCTTCTGCCGAATACAGGAACGCCGTCGAACCAGTTTTGACGTTCGGGTATAGATGGTTGATATGTGCCATGACCATGCGGACACACCCCGAACTCGCGCGCCCGCCGATGCTTCTTGGTTCGGGCGTCCCGTGAATGCGTAGATAGGTGTCTCGGTTGCCTTCAAAAAGGTAAAGCGCCCGCGAACCAAGAGGGTTTTCTGGGCCAGGGTCAACACCGTCGGCAACCGGGCCATAGAGCTCGGGATCGCGTGCGATCATGTTTTGGGTCGGCGTCCAGTTTGGCCATTCCACTTTTCGCTGGATCGTATACGTGCCGGGCTCGTACAGGTTACCACGGGCGATCGCCACACCGTAACGCATCGCAGTTCCCCCTTCTTCGATGTGATAGATGTAGCGCGCTACGGCATCGACGTGGACGTCTCCCGGAACAAGCCCGTCCTTAGCGTCCACCCGCTGGGGCAAAAAGCGCGGGTGCAGGCCCCACGGGTTTGACGTAGTTGGATCAAAAGCGGGAGGTGTGACCTGCGCGTCCCAGGCGGCCTTCTCCTCCTTGGTGGGCCGGGTGGCTGCCAGTAGCGGGCCAGCGATTGGAGTAGAAAACAGCGCACCGCTGGTCTGGAGAAAATGTCGTCTTGTCAGCATCATTCTTACTCCTTCAACGTTAGGTAGGCAAACTAAGCTTAAACAAGGCCACTCTGCCGTTCAGTAAGGAAAGCCTGAAGCAGTATGGCCTGTTTGACTCGAATGCCGTTCTTCGTCTGCGGCCCTAACTCCTAAAGCTACTGTAGGTTCAAGAGAAATATTGAGGTCGAACCGGGGCTTTCGTGTTCTTACTTAGACAAGAACAGACCAGTCCGCCAGCAATTCGGTCGTGGCCCGTCACCGCAGGACTATCCGGTATTCTGGGTGCGGGGCCGATGTTCGCCATTGGTTGAAAAAACCTTCGCGGTAACATCTCGACTGTGTCTCACGTCGAAAGAACTACATCTAAAGAACGACCAAACCGGAGCGATGTAACGACCTGGCCGAAGGCCACGACATCTTGAATCACGTCTCGCGATAGTTGTCACAAGCCTCAACCCCTTCTGCGACGACATCAAGAAGAGCATCTACATCGCTCAATAGCGTTGTGATACGTGAATTGCTGATACGGTAGCGAACAAACCGTCCATCTCGATCGCTGGCGACAAGCCCGCACTCCAGCAGGCATCGCAAATGATTGGAGATATTGGGCTGCGTTAGTCCCGTGTGCGCGACGAGCTCCTGAACGACGAACGGACTTTTTGCCAAGGCGTCCAGAATCGTCAAACGACTGGTATCTGCGAAGCCGCGAAGCAATTTCGCGCGCTGTTCAATAGTGGTGGTCTTGTCTTCCATAACGATTTGCGCCATATCATTTCTCGCTGATATATAGAATCTTCTAT
This sequence comes from Sulfitobacter sp. 1A13496, assembly GCF_043557225.1. Lineage (NCBI taxonomy): Bacteria > Pseudomonadati > Pseudomonadota > Alphaproteobacteria > Rhodobacterales > Roseobacteraceae > Sulfitobacter > Sulfitobacter sp. 1A13496. Next base: position 119,993 of record NZ_JBIFFP010000009.1, read on the forward strand.
CCACTTTAGCAGGAAAGCCGCGATCATGGCCAACACAGACAACGAGATAGCAGATGCGCCATTGTTTCGATACCGGGTTTCCGGCATGGATTGCGCGAAGGATGCTGCACAGATCGAGCGGGCGGCACAGTCGGCCGGGGTAGCGCCCGGCGATGTGAAAGTGTCGGCCGCAACCCACATCATGACACTGGCTGCACCCGAAGGGCGCCTGCCGGACATCGAAAAGGCCGTTGCGGTGACCGGCTACGGCTTCGACCGGATCGAGGGCGATGGAGACATTCCGCCGAATCCCGCCCATCAGGACCCGGCCTACCGACGCGCGCTCTGGATCGTCGTGATCCTGAACGTGGGCTACGGTGTCGTTGAAATGATCGGCGGGTTCATCGCCGGGTCACAGGCCGTGAAGGCCGATGCGCTCGATTTCATCGGCGACGGCGCGATCACCTTCCTTGGCCTGCTGGCCATCGGCTGGAGCCTCGCCTGGCGGGCACGGTCGGCCTTGATCCAGGGCATCTTCCTCGGGCTCCTCGGTCTCGGCGTCCTCGGCACGACCATCGTCCGGGTCTTCGAACGGACGACGCCGGATGCGGGTCTCATGGGCCTGCTTGGCATGATTGCCCTTGTCGTCAACGTCATCTCCGTTCTGCCGCTGCTGCCGTTCCGCAAGGGCGACGCGAACATGCGGGCCGTCTGGCTTTTCTCTCGCAACGACGCCATCGGCAATGCGGCGGTTGTCGTTGCCGCCGGTCTTGTGGCCTGGCTGGGCAGCGCGTGGCCCGACCTTATCGTTGCCTTCGGTATCGCCGGGCTATTCCTGCACTCGTCCTGGGCGATCATTCGCGATGCGCGGGCCGATCTGAAGACGACTGCATGAACAGCCGCGTTCTAGGCGGAGTTTGCGCCATCTCGGCGTTCGCCCTCGATCAGGGCACCAAGGCGCTTGCCCTGAACACACCTGCGCTTGAGGGCGGCGTCGAGGTTCTACCCTTTCTCAATCTCGTGCGGGTTCTGAACGATGGAGTCAGCTTCGGTATGCTGGGCGGGATCGTGCCTTGGTGGGGTCTCATCGCGCTTGCTGGCGTGATCGTGTTATGGCTGCTGATCTGGTTGTGGCGCGCGCCGGACAGGCTGACGGCTGCCGCTCTCGGTCTGATCATCGGCGGCGCACTCGGCAATGTCCTCGACCGGCTGCGTTATCAGGCCGTCCCAGACTTTCTGGATTTCCATTACGGAACATACCACTGGCCGTCCTTCAATCTTGCGGATGTGGCGATTTTCTGCGGCGCGGCCCTACTGTTCTGGGACAGCTTCCGCTCTGCGACGGACAAGCCTGGTCAGGGTCAACGCAAGGAAAACACAACGGGGGTGTAACCCATGTTCGGCATACCATCTGCGAAAGGCTTTGACAGCACACTTGCCCTGCTGCGCAACCCATATGGGTTCATTTCGGAGACCTGCCGCGCACTCGACACAGACCTGTTCGAAACCCGCATCCTCCTTCAAGAGACGATCTGCATGACCGGCGCGGCGACGGCAGAAGCCTTCTATCGGGAAGACCGGCTGATCCGCGCAGGCTCGATGCCAGGCCGCATACAGAAGTCCCTGCTGGGAGAAGGCGGCGTTCAGGGATTGGACGGCGCTGCCCACCAGCACCGCAAGAAGATGTTCATGTCACTCATGGGGACCGAGCGGATCGCCGCGCTTGAGGGCACGTCGCTTCACATGTTGGACAACTATGCGCCGGACTGGGAGGCGAGGAACGAGGTCGTCCTCTATGACGAAGTGCGCGAAATGCTCACAAGAGCTGCCTGCGCCTGGGCCGGGGTGCCGCTTAATGAAGCTGAGGTGGCGACCCGAACGGCGCAGCTTACAGCGCTTTTTCAGGACGCCGGGGCCCTTGGCCCCAAACACTGGCGCGCGCGTCTGGCGCGCCACCGCCTGGAAAAATGGGCAGCACGGCTAATCCAACAGGTCCGCGATGGTGAGCTTCAGCCGACGCAGGAAAGTGCCCTTCATATCATCGCGACATGGCGCGATCTCGATGGGGAGTTGTTGACCCCCAGGGTGGCCGCCGTAGAGCTGTTGAATGTCCTGCGCCCGACCGTCGCGGTATCCGTGTTCATAGTTCAGGCGGCGCATGCTTTACATCGGCATCCCGAGTGGCGGCAAAAGCTGAAGGACGACGAGGGACAGCTCGAACCTTTCGTGCAAGAGGTCCGCCGTCTGTATCCGTTCTTTCCCGCGGTTGCGGCACGGGTGAAGAGCGATTTCGAGTGGCGCGGACATCGCTTTCCCAAAGGGTACAGGGTTCTGCTCGACCTCTACGGCACGAATACCGACGCTCGTTCGTGGGACGCGCCGCAAGAGTTCCGGCCCGAGCGGTTTCACGATCGGGAGGTCACTCCCTACGAGTTCATTCCGCAGGGCGGTGGCGATCACCACAGGAACCACCGTTGTCCGGGCGAGTGGATCGCGATCAGCCAGATGAAGGCGTTTTGCAGTTTCTTCGTGAACGCCATCGACTACGAAGTGCCGGATCAGGATCTGGATCTGGAAACCGGAGAACTGCCGCCCATGCCCAAATCTCGGTTCATCATGCGTAACGTCAGGCCTCGGCAGTAGCTTCGCCCTCGTCCGGATCGACCGACCGCGCATCCTTCGTGGCCTCGAACGCCTCCCATGCAACGTAGGGCACGATCAGAAGCGCCGCCACCGGGTCGGCCCACCACCAGCCCATCCATTGCGTCAGACCGATCCCGGCCAACACCACGATCGTCTGATACTGGCAGATCATGGTGTCCTTGGCATCGTACTTCAGGGCGGGCGCATCGAGCCGCTTGCCGTAGCGATACTTGCCCCAGGCGAGGAACGGGTTGGCCACGAGCGAAGCACCCAGAATCGCGATACCCCACCAGTTGAAGCCCGGCGCCTTCTGCGAAATGAAGGCGGAGACCGCCTCGTAGAGGATCGCCGCGACGACGATCCAGAAGGCACAGGCAACCACGTAGAGCGCGACCTTCTTGCGGTGCAGGACCGTGCGCTTGTCGGCACCGTCCACCTCACTCTTCAAGCGCCAGATCAGAGTCGCAGCCGAGGTGGCCTCGACCGTACTGTCGAGGCCCCAACTCACCAGCGCTGCGCTGCCGGTCAGAAGTCCCACGGTGACGGATACGACGACCTCGATGATGTTGTAGACGAGGCTGGCGATCTCGACCCGGATGCCGCGCGTCAGATTGGCCTGCCGGTTATCTTGATGACTGCTCATAACATCTCATCACCGCAAAATTTTCGGCGAAAGTTCGAGGCGAGAATTGGCTACCTTGCCATCAGTTGCGCCACGGATCGAAAGCCGAGATTGTCCTGTTTCCAAGCTTCCTCAGTAGAGGCGAGCTTGTCCCTCATACATGAAAACCAAGGGCTTCGGACCTGTCGCGTAACCGGTGTTGAGCCGCTCCATGCGGAAGCCGCTTGTCTCGATCAAGTCGGCCGTCGGGCGGTCAAGATGGCAGTTCCCGGCGCAGTGTTTCCAGACAGGCGTCAGCCAGCGTTGCCAGCGCCGGATACGGGGTCCGGGCGCCAGGCCATGCTCGACGAAGCGGAAGACGCCATCCGGCTTGAGAACGCGCCGGATCTCGGCGAGAGCCTTCTCCGGTTCCGAAACGCTGCAGAGTGTCCAGGTGGCGACGACGCAATCGACGCTGCGATCTTCGAGCGGCAATGCTTCGGCCACGCCCTCGATCATCTCGGCCGCGGGCATCAGTCCATGGGAGGTTTGCGCGGCCCGAGAGAGGAGTTCGGGCGACGGATCAATACCGATGATCTGGCGCACGGCCTCGGGGTAGAGCGCAATGTTCAGGCCCGAGCCGATTCCGATCTCCAGCACACGCCCATGCAGGCCGGAGATGGCGCGGCGCCGGTAGGGAAGAAGTTGATCCTGGCCCATCGCCAGATGCGTCAGCCGAGGGAGGATATGTTTCTCGTACAGTCGCATCTGTTCACCCGATCCGCGCAAGGACAGGGAAGGTGTCCAGCAGCCAGTAGGCCAGTGCGCTCAACCGCCCGGTCATCATCGCCAGGCCCATCAGGATCATGACGCCGCCCGCAGCCTGATGCAGGCGGCGACCCCAACGACCGATGCCGCGCAGCCTGCCGGCAATACTGTCGGTGAACCCCGCGACGACCAGAAACGGGATCCCAAGGCCGGCCGAGTAGACGGCAAGCAATGCGACGCCCTCGCCAATCGTCGCGCTTGTCGCGCTGGCGGTTAGGATGGCACCGAGGATCGGCCCGATGCACGGTGTCCAGCCGAAACCGAAGGCGAGTCCGAGCACGTAGGAGGCGACCGGTTGCCCGCCCGGCAGGTCGAGATGGAAACGCAGGTCGCGCTCCATGGCCGACAGGCGCGCTGCCCCGATCATGAACAGACCGAACAGGATCACGATCGCGCCGCCGACGAGGTTGAGTTCGTAGCGCCACTGCAGCAGCGTCTGACCGAGCGCGGTGGCAGAGGCCCCAAGCGCGATGAATATCGTGGAGAAGCCAAGGACGAAACAGAAGCTGAGCCAGACGGCCCGCCCCTTCGAAGGCGCTGCACTGCCGGTGACCGTACGTCCGGCAACGTAGGATACGTAGCCGGGCACGAGCGGCAGCACGCAGGGCGACAGAAAGGAAACGGCACCGGCCAGCAATGCCGCCATTAGTCCAAGAACGGAAAGTTCAATCAAATCCACATCTCCAAACTGATCGGTAGACCGCCACCACGTGTGCGCACGGAGCGGAACGGCTGGCGCGGTCGTCGTGCTTTTCCATGTCCTATTGCTTACGTTCGTCAATAAGAGCGCTTATCTGCGCAACGGCTTCGGGGCTGTTCCATTCGGCCGGGCCTGCGAGGCGCCCCCGCTCGCGCCCAATGCGGTCGATCAGAATCGTTGTCGGCAGACCCACCACGGCCAAGGCCAGCATCGCGCGCGTATCCTCCGCGATATAGAGATCGAGGTTGCGAATGCCGGTCTCTCGGTAGAAGCGGCGCACAGGTTCGAGACCGGCCCGATCGATCGACAGCGGCAGAACATGAAAATCCGATCCGCCGAGGCGCGCTTGCAGCGCGTCGAGCGTCGGCATCTCCTCGCGACAAGGCGGGCACCAAGTCGCCCAAATGTTCAGAAGCACGACACGTCCCTCGAAGTCCGCCAGCGTCAGATCCCGTCCATCTCCATCCACGAAAGGCGGCGACAGGAGATCACGCGGAGTCCCGTGATTAGGGATCGGTGGTCGGGCGGAGGCAGGGCTTGCCGCAAGCGCCAAGACTCCGGCAAGGACGTCACGTCGCCTCACGGGTCGCTCTCAGCCTGCAACCGGCGCACGACCGGCAGAATGTCCTCCTCAAGCGAGGCCTGATCAAAGGGGCCGACATGCTTGTATGCAATGCGCCCCTCGGCGTCGATTATGTATGTTTCCGGCACTCCATAGACGCCCCAGTCTATCGCAACGCGGCCTGATCGGTCCGCGCCGATGCGGGTGAAGGGATCGCCGAGCTCTTCGAGGAAACCCAGCGTCTCCTCGGCATCGTCCTTGTAGTTGATACCGTAGATCGGAACGGTGCCCGCTTCGGCAAGATCGACGAGAAGCGGGTTCTCCGTGCGGCAGGGGACGCACCACGACGCCCAGACGTTGACGAGAGAAACCTGGTCTTGCAGGTTCGCCGAGCCTAGGCCGTCCTGCCGCCCTTCGATGGGCGGGAGCGCGAATTCCGGGATTGGTCTTCCGATCAGCGTCGAGGGCAACCGGTCGTCGTTGTTCCAGAGGCCCCAGTAGAAGACTACGCCCAGCAACCCAAACAGAAGAATAGGCAAAATCATGAGCGGCCGTCCGCTCCGGCGCCGCTTTTCTTGGTTATCCTTCGAACTCATAGCCTGCCATCAATGCTTGGAAGGAATAAGGTATCAGCAACCGCTGATATGAAGCAAACCGTCGCCGATCACAATGCCGAACGATGGGGGAGGCTTGGCCGCGGCTTCGCAGACCCGAGCCATACTTACTGTTTAGATTCGTAAGAAATCAGTGAAAGGTCGGTATCTGAAGAGGCCGTTGAATTCAGACCTCTGAACGGCCCCTTCGTCCGCTCTCCGGACATGCGCACCGAAAGCAGCGAAAAGCCGGTATTTGAGCAACTCAGCACGCTCAAATTCTCGCAGCATGATGGCAAAGCTGTCTTTGCCAGCGCTAGTAGTTCACCTGTTCGAAGTCGTAGTTGCCATCATAGTCACGCCAATCGACGAAGACAGATCGGTGATAGATACCCGGGCAATTCTGGCCCCAACGTTCAAGTCCCACATGGGCCTCAGGCAGGGCAGTTATAGAAGATCGCTGCCATGAGAAATCGCCTTGGGTTCCATAAGTGCCGAGGACTACAGTGGCGTAGCGTTCGCAGTCTCCTTCGCTTCCTGCTTCGTATTGCCGCGCGTAACGAACATCAAAGACACGGATGGATCGTACGAAATTGAACTCAGGTCCGCTGATATCGATGTCCGCCCGATCTTGAACGAGCCGGAGGGCCTGGTCGGCGGGAACGAATTTGTCTCTTGGCAAGGATTGGAGCGGTCGATGGCTGTCGGGCGGGTACAAGGCTTCAAAGATACGGCCAGCGTTGTTTGGTGGCCGATCGCCCTCATAGGAGGCGCCCATGGGACAGCGCCAGATTTGCAGCGGCGGTTCCACTGGCCAAGGCGTGATACGCCTGATGAATTCGGCGCGAGCTCGGGCGCAAGGGACGGAAGCGGGCCAGCCGCCAGACAGACACAAGAGGATCGCGCAGTCGATCGGGTATGTCTGCGCTCGGGCGGACATTGGTAGCGAAAGACCAGTCACGGTGAAAGCGACTGCAACCGAGGGGAGGAGCTTCTTGATCAGATAGTGCATGCTGCGGAACCTCCGTGAGAGGAGTCCAGCATATATACGATAATATACTATCGCAATGTGAGCGATACCTGAACTGCGACTCATGTTGGGATCAGGGTAGGGGCGTCATCGCATTTCCTCCAACATCTTTTCGCGGAAGACCTCAGCTGGCGTTTTCCATCCAAGGCACTTGCGCGGCGTATTGTTGAGGCGATCACAGATCACCTTCATATCGTGATCTGTGCATTGCCGGATATCGCGTTTGCGGGGCAACCACCTTCGAAGGCGTCGGTTAGTGTTCTCGACTGTGCCTTTCTGCCAGGGGCTGGAGGGGTCGCAGAACCACGTCTGGGTTCCGATCTCGGCTTGCAGGTGGGGCCAACTGACAAACTCGGTTCCGCGGTCAAAAGTGTTGGACCGACGGGCGACGAGGGGGAGGTCTTTGATGGCGCTCATGATCTTGGCCATGACCGGCTTGGTGCGCTTGTTCGGGTTTTTCAGGATCACAGTGAAGCGGCTGACGCGCTCAACCAGTGAGGTAACGTTGGACTGGCCAAGCTTTTGTTTAAACAGCATCAAATCAGCTTCCCAATGACCGAACTGACGGCGATGAGCGACATCATCGGGTCGGAACAGAATGCTGACATCGCGGTGGAATTTGGGTTCTCTGCGCCTTCTGGTGCGACGTGGTCTGCGGGCGACACGGTGGGTCGGTAGATACCACCACAGGTCTTCGCGCTGACCTTCCTTGGAGTAGATGTAACGATAGATGGTTTCCTGACAGACCCTGAGAGGAGCGCGTTCGTGAATCATACGGTTACTGATCTGCTCTGGTGTCCAGCCGTTCTTGATACGCTCGATCACGCACTTGCGAAGCTCAGGATGTTTGATCAGTTTGCGCTCTCGAGCACGACGTTCCGCTTGCATCAGGTGAGCAGCGGCACCGTAATAGCCATCGCAACCCGGCATGCTTTCGTCCGAAAAATGGTTGCGCTTTAGCTCGCGAAATATCGTTGATCTGCAGCGCTTCAGAACGCGCGCCATCTCATCAACTGGGACCTTAGCGTGTCTCCAGCGTTCTATCTTGCGTCGTTCTGTGATACTCAGTTGGTCGTAAACGGCTCCCATACCGATTCCTCTCATTAGATAAACTACTGTTTTCTAACAAGAGTCGCGCTTGAGGGTAGCGCGCGCCAATGGTGTCTCAAGGGTCGTTGCGACAGTTTCCGCTATCTCAGTTTCCTCAACTCTTCCCTGAACGCTTCCGTCGGTGTGCGCCAACCAAGGCACTTTCTTGGCGTGCCGTTGAGGCGGTCACAAATCGCCTTCATATTGCGATTTGAGAGCGCCGCGAGCTGGGTGTCACGGGGAAGATATCGCCGTGCGCGTTTGTTGAGGTTCTCGACCGAGCCTTTTTGCCAGGGTGCTTGTGGGTCACAAAACCAGCTGTCAGTGCCGATGCCCGACTTGAGCTTTCTCCACTCCCGGAATTCGAAACCACGGTCAAAGGTGATCGATTTGCGGGCCGGCTGGGGTAGGGGTTCCATCACATCCATCAGCTTGCGCATGAAGTGGGTCGAACTGCGGTCGTTGTTGCGAAACAGGACGGCGAACCTGGTCTTGCGTTCGACGAGCGAAGCCACGTTCATCTTGCCATTGGCACGTTCAAAGATCATCAGATCGCCTTCCCAGTCACCGAACGCCTCGCGTGTCTTCACATGTTCAGGGCGCTCGTGAATGGACCGATCCAGCGGGAATACCTGGTCTCGGGGGCGTCTGGCATACCGGGACCGTCGTTTCTTGCGACGACTTGGAAGGTATCTGGCTAATTCTTCGGATTGTCCCTCAGCGCTGTAAACATGGGCGTAGATCGTCTCATGGCTGACGCGAATGGCATGTCCTTCGAATGTAAGCCGACCGGCAATCTGCTCGGGCGACCAGCCTTCTTTCAACTGAGTGATAACAGCCTTCCGAAGCTTAGGGAGACGGATCAATTTCCGCCGCCGCGCACGTCGAGCTTCTGCCTTCCGCTGTGCAATCACACAATAGTAGCCACTGAGATTTGGCATTTCGCCATCAATGTAAAAATTCCGCTTTATGTCGCGATAGACTGTTGAGCGGTGTCTCCCAAGCTCAGCGGCTATTTTGTTGATCGAGAATTTTGCTCTGAGCATGTCCTCGATGATGCGTCTTTCACGCAAATCCAGCTCTGTATGTGCCATGTCTGTTCTCCTTGCTTTTTCAGCAAGATACCGGAAGTGTCGCAACCCAGTTTAGAATGTGCCCAACACTAAGTATAAATACGCATAATGAAGTTTATGTTAAAATGCCTGATCAAAACATCTGCACACAATTTGCTCAGCCGCATCTTCTAAACAGCAGAAGCGTAGAGAAAATCGGTCCGATCCTCCATTTTCGAATAGACGCGGCGATCATCCGTAATTCCAACGGATCGCGAGGTTTCGCGATTACCCCAAAGAGATTTTGCAGATCCAGTCGAGAATTTTATCCAGCACCGAGATGCGCGAAAATATTGCCTTTGGTCATGGGCATTTCGTCTCTTTCAGGTTCATCCGGTCCGCGCGCACATACCGGAAATCACAATACCTGCCGCCAGAGACGAGCGTTTGAGAGCGTTCCAGTTGCCCTCCCCACATCTCCGCCAGCGGATAGTCCAGATTACAGGCATCCCTTGGCAAAAGTCACGGGCGTCCTCCGGCGAGAGCAGCTTGTGATGCAGCTCCTGGTAGGGACACCGCGTCACCAGGAAAACCCCTCCACGATCGCTGTCGATCCAACGCTTGCAATAGGACTTCGGGCCGAAGGGAAAGACGTCCATAATCAGATGCGTGTCGCGTTCGAGACGCTTTGCCGGGTCGCGGGTCGTCAGGCGCACAACCGCGTCCGGAACGGCCATGAACCTGCGGTAAATGATCCATGCCGCATCGCCGACCAGTTCGATGGCATAGGCACGCTCGACGCCGCGGTCGATGGCGGACTGGATCGCAGAGATGATCAGCGCGCCGTTCAAAAGCCAGAGCCGCGCACCGGCGCTGCGTTCGTGCGGGATTTCGGCTGCGTGCTTCTCGAAACGGGTCCATGTATCCGTTAGGAGCGCGTGGATCTCCGCCCGGGTGAAACGGCCCTTCGCCATCTCGCCGCGCACCCGGTTGCGGCCCAGAATGGCCCGCATCGCCGCCGCGCGCACGACCGGGCGGAACAGGACGCGGAACAGGCGCTGTCCGTGGGTCATTTCAGCCAGTCAGGCCCGAAGGCCCTGCCCCGATCCGTAAATGTCATCCAGCCAAGGACGGCGCCGCCCAGTGCGGACATGACGATGCCATTGAGCATGAACAGAAGGCCCGCACCCTGGGCACCGAAATAACCGAAGGTCATATCGAGCCTGAGACAAAGGGTATTGCAAAACAGCCCCAGCATCACCGTTGACAGCAGCGCAGTCAGGCCCACGGCACGCCAGCCGTCCACTCGGCCCAGCAAACCCAGCACCAAGACCGCACCGAATGCACCGCCCATTCCAACGCCGCAATAGACCAGGGTCCACATGGTCTTGTTGAACCAGCTGCCCTTGGGGAAAAGGTAGAACCCCCAGACGAGGAGGATCACAGCCTCGCCAAGGATCGAGAAAAGGAGCGCCAGTTTCAGGGGGCGGGCAGCACCAGTCCCGCCCGCGGTGAATGCGTGTTCGGTCGCGGAAGTCATTCCCGCTCTCCTTTTTGTTCGGTCAGGTCGCGCAAAAGGCCAACGATCCGGGCTGCGGCCTCTGCGACTCGTGTTTCGGACATCTCGCTCCATGTTGCGGCAAACCAGCGGTCGCCGCCCTCAAGCATCCCGAAGGTGGCATCCATCAATAGGTCCTGCGGCAGGTCGGTGCGCACCGCGCCAAGCGCCTGGCCCTGAAGGATCAGCGCTTCCAGCCATTGACGCATCTGCCCCGCCAGTAATTCAAGTGCGGGATGCGCCGTGCCGTCGGCGCGCGCCTGGATCGCGCTCCAATTCAGGGCCGCCAGGACGGGATCGGTCAACTGGCGTTGCAAAAAGGCGCGATACATCGCCTCCCACATCGCCCAATAGTCCGAGGCGGTCGCGGGCGGCGCGCCGGGAACCATGGCTGCCAGCAGGTCGTCAAGCGCCCGTTGCGTCACGGCGGCATAGAGATCGTCCTTGCCTTCGAAATAATGATAGAAAGACGATTTGCTCATCCCCGCAGCGGTGATGACACGGTTTATCGAGGCGCCGGACAGGCCATAAGTCGCGATCTCTGCCGCCGCAGCATCGAGGATTGCCGCCTGTCTCTCGGGCGTGACATTCTGGAAGCGCTTCATGGGAGCCATGGCAAAAGTTGTACTATGGGTTGGACCCGGAGTCCAATCAAACGTATGGTAGCTTTACTTGAGGCATTGGATCACGGCGCTTTCTTGCGTAAAGATCGTTAGAGGGATCATAAGTTGTTAGTTTCGATAGCCATATCCGTCGCACTCTTCGTCGCCACAGCCTATCTGCATCTGATGTCCCTGCGCTTCTGCTCAGGCCGCATGGCATCGGTTCCAATGCGGCCGCATACGCGCGTGCTTTCCATCGTGAGTCTGTTGTTTGTCACCCATCTGTTCCAGATCGGGCTCTTTGCGGGCGGCTTCTGGATTGCGGGGGCGTGGTTCGGGATCGGTGGCTTTGAGGGGTCCGACATGGCACACCCGCTCGACTACCTATATTTCTCGGCCGTCATGTACACATCGCTCGGGATCGGAGATATCGTCCCGACCGGTCATCTGAGATTTCTCGCCGGTGTCGAGGCACTGAACGGGCTTTTGATGATCGCCTGGTCTGCGTCCTTCCTGTTTGCAACAATGAACCGTCTGTGGGACTGGGAGCCTTGCCTCGAGCCCAAAGATGAGGAGTGAGGCATCCGTTGTTAGAGGGCTCAACCGATCAGCGGCTCTTGAACGCAATGAGGCCGAGCAAAGCGGCGACAGCTGAACTGCCCACAACGGCGAGTTTTGCCGTTGCGGCGATCGGGGTTGCGTCGAAAGCCGCGCCGATGATGAACAGGCTCATGGTGAAGCCGACACCGGACAGCAGTGCGACCCCAATGACGTCCCGCATCGAGGTGCCGGGCGGGAGTGTTCCGATGCCGAGGCGAAGCGCCAGGAGTGTTCCGGCGAGAAGTCCCAAAGGCTTTCCGACAATCAGCGCCATCGCAATACCGATGGCCACGGACCATGCCTGTGGATCGGCGGGAAAAAAATCCAGCATAACGCCGCCGTTGAAGAAGGTGAAGATCGGCACGACAAAGAACAGAGCAAATGGCGAAACGCGCCGCTCAGCGCGCGCTGTCGCTCTTGGCGGAAACGACGACAGCGGCAGAGAAAACCCGACAATTGCCCCTGCAATCGCTCCTTCGAGACCGGTCAGTATAAGTCCTGCCCAGAGAACGCAGCCGAAGGCGAGGTAAGGCACGAGCGATGCCCTTCGGGTTCGATTGAGTAGAAATAGACCTGCCAAGCCGCCAACCACCATCCAAAGCGGCCAAAGCTGATCGAACGATCCGTAGAACAATGCGATGACAATTACTGCGCCGAGGTCGTCGAAAATCGCGGCGGCCGTTGCAAAGGCGATGATCGCAGGACCAAGCTGACCCGAAAACAGCGAAAGGACGCCAAGGACCAAGACGATGTCTGTCGCAATGGGGATCGCCGACCCACGAAGGGCGACAGTATCTCCGAAATTGACTCCAAGATATATGGCTGCCGGCACGATCATGCCCCCAAGCGCCGCACTTGCCGGAAGCATGGCCGCACTGGGTTCGGACAGCGCCCCACGGGTCAGCTCGTGATTTGTGTGGATGCCAATCAGAAAGAAGAAGACCGTCAGAAGGCCCTGATTGATCCACTCGATCAGAGGGGCTTCGATTGCCCAGGTGCCCGCCCCAACCCGCAGAGGCAGGTGATGCACAATCGCATAGATGTCCGCCAGCGGCGAGTTCGCGGCCACCATACCCAGAGCAAGACCGACGAGCATGGCGAACCCCGCGCGCCGCCCGTCGCGGACCGATTGCGTGGCCACATCCGTCAACTGTGGGCGGGCTCATCTTGCGGCGCCAGCCAGCGCGACAGATAGGCGCGTTCGAACAGAAAGACTCCCGCGATCGTAACGGCCGCATAGGCGACGATGGCCGGATCGCTCTGCAGCTTCATGGCCGTGAACGCGACCAGAACGATCGCATCAAACCCGAGTGCTGCAAGAATGACGACACCCGAGGCGCCGATCTCTGCCCTGCGGTAGCGCCAGACACCCCAATGCACAGCCATATCCATTGTCAGGTAGAAGAACGCACCCAGCGACGCGATGCGGCTCAGATCGAAAAACACGGCAAGAAAGGATGCGATGACCACCGTGTAGACCAGCGTATGCCGCTGGATCGGACCGGACATGCCGAAATGGCTGTGCGGGATCATCTTCATGTCCGTCAGCATCGCCAGCATCCGCGAGACGGCAAACACACTTGCCAGCACGGCCGAAGCTGTCGCCACCACGGCCAACAGGACCGTCAGCAGGAAGCCGACCTGTCCCAATGCCGGTTCCGCCGCCTCGGCCAGCGAATAGTCCTTGGCGGAGATGATCTGATCGATGGTCAGGCTGGAGCCGACACCGAAGGCCACAAGCAGATAGACAACGACACACAGCGCAATCGAAATGATGATTGCGCGCCCCACATTGCGGTTGGGATCGGTGATCTCAGCCCCGCTGTTGGTGATCGTCGTGAACCCCTTGAACGCAAGAATGGCAAGCGCGACCGAGGCGACGAAACCCATCGCGCCAAAGTCGCCAGCGTCTTGCGTCGCGGCGGCAAAGCCAAACCCGCTCGACCACAGGGCAGCGATCCCGAAGAGCGCGATGCCACCGATCTTGATCGCGGCCATGACCATCGAGAACAGCCCGATCGATCGGTTGCCCGCGATATTCACAAGAAAGGCAAACAGGATCACCCCGACCGCGAGGATGGGCACCAGAGGTCCGCCCTCGATATCGAAGGGACGCAAGAGATATGTGGCAAAGGTCCGTGCGACGAGGCTTTCCGCGATCACCATGCTGAGCGCCATCAGCAGCGCCGCCCCAGCCGCAATCCCTCCCGGCCCGTAGCATTTTTGCAGGATCATCCCGATCCCCCCTGCCGAAGGCCAGGCGTTGGACATCTTGATGTAGCTGTAGGAACTGAACCCGGTCACGATCGCACCGATGATGAACGCAATGGGAAAGAGCGGCCCGGCCAGTTCGGCAATCTGCCCTGTCAGGGCAAAGATCCCTGCCCCGATCATCACGCCCGTGCCCATGGCAACCGCGCCGCCCAAAGTGATGGAGTTCTTCTTGTAGCCGTCGCCGCCGTGGCCGTGCTCGTGATTCATGATTTGCCCCGTCTTTCCTGTTTCTTAGTTTGGCCTTTGCCAAGCGTTCGTGTGTATGGCCGCTCCGCCTGCCAAGTGGCGACGCAGACCGCTCAGCGCCTGCTCCAGATCAAGGTGGTCAACAATCGAATTGGCCCCTGCCTGTCGCGCATCGCCGAACCGCATTGCATCAAGTGTCACCAATATCATCGCAGCCGTCAAATCAGCCTGATCGCCACCTTCGAACAGGTTCGCGGCAATCTCTTTGCCGTCGCGATCGAACGCAACCGCCGCGATCCGTGTTCTTAATTGCCCGAATTGCGGCAGCCACTCTGAAAGCTTTGTCAATCGCCGGGAATGCTCTGACATCCAGCGTCCGAGCCAAAGCCGTTGTGCCACTGCAAACAGGCGTGTGACAAATGGCGGATCGACGGCCAGGTAATGGTGAACACGGACTTCGCGTCCGCCAGGATGAATTCCCTCATCGGGAAACGCCACATCGAGCGCCAGTCTCGGCGCCTCGTTCTGTGCGAAACTAAACCACCAGGGGTGCGTGCCAGGAAATACAGACCGGCCCGTCACCGGGTCGTCATAAGGCTGTCCAAGCGTCCGAAAGAACCACTCAGACGCTGCCTTCCCGTAGTGACGGCCCATGCCAAGCTCGACTCCGATACGCAGCGTCTCTACCCGTTTGTCGCTTGCCAGAGCTGTCGCCATCAATGTGCTGAGACCCGGAGCAGTTCCAACACCCGTCACAAGACACCCGTTTGTCCCGTCCGCCGCCCGGATCAGGGCGTGGACATAGCTCGGCGTCGCCGATGTATCGAGCACCGTACCGCCTCTTGCGAGAATTTCAGCGACCAGCCCCGGCGGTGTCGCTTCGGTCAGATTTACGACCATGGCGTCGTCGGGAAGTGAATGGGCCGCGTCGGGGCGCGCCACGTCGAGGGCTGTGTAAACCACGTTTTCATGCGCCGTTTCAACCGCACGGTTTCGCCTGGAAACCGCCCAAACCTTCCATTCCTGATGGTCGGAAAGGAGGCGAACAAGCCGCGACCCGACATCACCGGATCCTCCGAGGATCACCAGATTGCTCACTCCGTTCACCCTCTTGGTCTCGGCGCTTCTAAATCGCAAATCCGTCTTGCATTTCCGATATCAAACTCAATCTTCGATCAATTCGCAGGCGAGCGCTCGATCGTCGGCAAAAACTGACGCCGCTCCGGTTTCCCGATAGCCAGCTTGCGCTCTGCAAAAAACGGAACAGAACGCTTGCGTTCATTGCGCGGCAACTTCCCGGAATCGAGGCAGAAACGCCGGAACATTCTCTGCATATCTCTCCCATGCCTCGCCAAACCGGGCCCGACTGTCGGCCTCCTCGCTCTTGGCAAGTCGCGCATACATCCAGACCAGAACCGGGAACATTGCAAGCGTGAGGATTGTCGGCCATTGCACGAGGAACCCTGCCATGATGAGAACGAACCCCACATATTGCGGATGCCGTATCCGGGCGTAGGGACCCGTGACCGCCAGTCGCCCGGCCCGCTGTGCTGCCCAGAGATGGTGCCAGGCCACCGAGATCAGCCAGAAG